>CAVSLG010000022.1:0-111725 GCA_963728665.1 uncultured Actinomycetes bacterium
GCCTTCGAGAGGAGCGCCACCACTCCGAAACCCATGACGACCCCGCCGACCGCGAGGCAGGTCCAGAACAGCGGACCGTACCGACTCGTCTTGCTCAGCGGGTCGGCGCGCGGAGCCCGGAGCTCGTCCGTCACGACACCACCACCGTCGTGACCCACTTCGTCTGCTGCACGCCCGGGACGGTTCGGCCCGATCAGGCGCACGGGGAACCCGTGATCGAGTGCAGCGGCGCGCCGTTCAGCTCGAGCGCGAGCAGCGTGTCGGGGTCGGCGATGCTGGCCGGCGTTCAGCTCGCTCGACGCGTATGCGGCGCCGGGACGCTGCAACGACGATCCGTCGCCGACGCCCCGGCAGGGCCCCGGCGAGCGCGAGCAGATCGCGCAGCGGCACCCCGCGCCACCGGCCCGGTCGCGCTCCAGCCGTCGACGCACGCGATCGCGAGGTCGGCGTCGCGTTGCGGCATCGCCGCGAGGTCGTCGAGCGACAGCGAGAGCGGGGTGGCGACGTGCCCCTCGACGGCCAGCCGCCACGCGTCGTTCGTCGCGGCCTCGACGACCCCCGCCGAGGCGGCGGTCTTGTTCACCGGCACGCCCTGCGGCCCGACGCGGGGGTCCCGCGGCGCGAGCACCGAGATCGACGCCAAGGGGCGCACGGTCTGCCCGACGGTCGCGACGACAGTGCCGCGGCGCCGCCGAAGGCGGCCCCGAGGAACCCGCGCCGCGAAGGCCGCCCCATCCGCGCTCGGCGGCGACGGAGCATCGCCGAGCTCGGGCGATCGCGACGAGAGCGCGAGCCGGGCGGCGCCCGCCTTGGCGCCCACGTGCACGATCAGGGCGCCGATCGTGATCCACGCGGCCGCGTAGTGCGCCGGGCGGGAACGAGAACTCCACGGGAACCACCGCGCGATCGACCCGACGCCGGTGAAGAGCAGGAACAGCGATCCCCCGACGAGCGGCAGCAACGCGAGGCGCTCGACCGCGTGAGCGAGGCTCCGCAACGGTGGCCACGTCCAGAACCGCGGGTACACCGTCCAGAGCTTCGCGAGCAGCAACGGGATCGACGCGATGCCGGTGGTCACGTGCACGCCCTGCGTGACGCCGGTAGAGCCAGCGCCGGCCGCGGCGGCCACGTCGAAGAACGACGGTGGGTGCTGGATCATGTGGGAGAGGAAGCCCGTCACGAAGCACACCGTGAAAGTGACGCCGAGCGCGACGCCGAGACCGAGGCCACCCGCACCGAGTGCAGCGGGCTCCGGAACGCGCCCTCGCGGAACGGCCCGACCCTGCGGAGGCGCCAGCCGCTGCAGCGGGCATCGACCGTCCGCTCATCGCGCGTCCAGCCGTGCGAACCACCGCCGCCCTCGGTCCACGAGGCCGTCAAGCGGACGCCGGACCCCGCGAGCTCACCCAGCCCGTCGACCCCCACCAGCGCCCACGGGAACCACTCGGTCGGCGCCGCCGTCGAGCTCCGCACAGACGCTGAGCCGCTCGGTCGCGCACGCCCGGCGCCCTCGACCTCGACGAGCGGCTCGGCCGCCGGGTCGCAAGAGCTCGCGGACCCGACGGAACAGCCGTGCGGGATCGCCGCCGATCCCGACGTTGCCGTCGAGCAGCAGCGCCCTGCCCCACCGACCCTCGCTCGGGAAGCCGATCGAAGACCGAGCGATGCGTCACGGCGGCGCCGCGCGCGCGAGCGGCGGCCACGGCGGCCGCCGACGAGTCGACGCCGAGCGCGGTGATGCCCGACGGCTGCAGGGCAACCATGTGCCGGCCCGGTCCGCAGCCGAGGTCGAGCGCGGGCAGGACGGCCAGTCCAGCACCGCGACTCCTCCTCGAGCGGGGTCGGCCCACCATCGGTCGCTCGGCAACGGGATACCCGCCCGCAACTCGACCGAGCGGTCGTGCCGCAACGGAGGCGACGGAGGCCGCCGTGCGCCACGCTCCACGCCGACGGCGCTCATGCCATCACCCCGCGCATCGTGCGTCGTGATCGCGCTCATCGCGACGGCGGCGCGAACCGTGATTCCGGGACTCGGCCGCCACCGCGACGGCGTCGGCGGCGTGTCGACGTCGCGCATCGGGGTGAGCTCCGCGACGCGGAGCCCGAGCGCCGCGAGCCGAGCGCGCTGCGCTGCGAGCGTCCGGCGCTGCTCATCGGGCACGCCCACGAAGACGCCGGGGTCGGCCGGCGCAGGCCGAGGGCCCACCAGCCGCCGTCGCACGGCCGGGCCGACCACGGCATCGACGCGCGGACCGCGAGGCGCACGAGCGCCGTGGCCAGCAGGGCGCGGCGTCACCTGCGGGGTGTCCATGCCGATCAGCAGCGCCGGGCCCCCGACGTCGTCGAAGGCGGCTGCGAGCCGCTCGTCGAGACCGTCGCCGCGCTGGGGGATCACCCGGACCCCGACGGGCAGCCAGGCGCCGGGCTCGCCGTCGAGCGCCACGACCGGCTCGCCGCCCGGCGACCGACGGCCTCGAGGGTGTCGGCGAGCGACGCCTCGGCGATCGCGGCCGCCTCGTCCGGCGAGCACGGCGGGCAGAGGCGCGTCTTGACGCGGCCCGGCCGCGGCGCCTTCGCGATCACGACAGGTGCATCGCATCACCCGCACGAGGTCGCGGGATGCGCGCGCCGTGCCGCGCACCGTGCCGGTCACCTTGCTGTGCCGACCCGCGCGAAGGTAGGGCACCGGCACCTCGCGGATCCGCCAGCCGGCCGCGCCGGCCGCGAGCACCATCTCGAACGGCCAGCCGAACCGGCGGTCGCGCAGGTCGAGGCGACGAGCGCGGTCCCGCGCGGCGGCCCGCATCGGGCCGAGGTCGCGAGCGGCACCCCGACCCGGCGGCCGATCTCCGCGGCGATCGCGCGGTTGGCGAGCGCGCGCATGCGCGGCCACGCACCCGGCTCGGCGACACGACGCCCGAGCACGAGATCGACCGCACCCTCGCGCACCGGGTCGGCGACCCGCCAAGCTCGCCGGGGTCGAGGGGCGCGTCGCAGTCCATGAAGCAGACGACGTCGTCGCTCGGCCGCGCCGAGCCCGGCGAAGCATGCCGAGCCGAACCCGGCGAGCGGGCTCGTGAACGACGACGGCGCCGAGCGATCGAGCGATCGCGCCGGAGCCGTCGGTGGATCCGTTGTCGACGACGATCGGCCGGAAACCGCGCGGCATGCGCCCGAGGACCCACGGCAACGCGTCGGCTTCGTTGAGCACGGGCAGCACCACGTCGATCACGGGGCAGTCTCACGACCCGGCATTACCGGCCCGATTACGGGTCGCCCAGGTTCCCGCCGTCTCCGTCACGGTTCCGGAAAGAACCGTGGTGCATGCTGCGTTGATGCACGACAGCGGGTCCTGGTCGTCGACGACGAGCCGATGGTGCGCGAGGTGCTCGCGCGCTACCTCGAGACCGAGGGCTTCGAGGTGGTGACCGCGGGCGACGGCGAGCAGGCGCTCGACCGGTTCGACCGACACCGCCCGACCTCGTGCTCCTCGACCTGATGCTGCCGCGGATCGACGGGCTCGAGGTGTTCCGCCGCATGCGCGCGAGCGGCCGATGTGCCGGTGATCATGCTCACCGCCCGGGGGGAGGAGACCGACCGCATCGTGGGGCTCGACTGGGCGCCGACGACTACGTCGACGAAGCCGTTCTCGCCGCGTGAGGTCGTCGCGCGGGTGCGGGCCGTGCTCCGCCGGACCGGCGCCGGCCGCGGACGGCACCGACGTCCTGCTGCGTCGCCGGCGACCTCGAGATCGACCTCGAGCGGCGCGAGGCGCGCGAACGGCGAGCCCCGGTCAAGCTCACCCGCAAGGAGTTCGACGCTGCTGCCCACATGATGGCGCGGCCCGGCGTGGCGTTCTCGCGGATCCAGCTCCTCGAGGACGTCTGGGACTTCGCGTGGGACGGCGACAGCCCACGGTCACGGTGCACATCCGGCGGCTCCGCGAGAAGATCGAAGACGATCCGTCGCGACCCGACCCGCCTCGTCACCGTGTGGGGCGTCGGCTACCGGTTCGAGCCATGAGCGATCCCGGCGCCGGGGGGACCTGGCGGGCGATCGCGCTCGTCGCGGTCGCCGCCGCGGGGGTGGCCGGCACCCTCGTCGTCGGCGCCGCGATGGGCGTGGGCGCCGGGGAGCGATCCGACCTTCTCGTGCTGCTCGTGCCGGCCGGCATCGTCACGCGTCGCGGCCGTGCTCGCAAGGTTCCTGCGGCGCGCGCTCGATGCGGCGCGATTCGTCGGCCGTCGCTGCCCGCGGCCGTGACCGCGTCGCCAACCTCGGCGTGCTGACCTCCGGATGACGGTCAGCGAGCACGACGCGACCCTCGTCACCGTGCTGCTCCTCTACTCGGCCGCCGCCGGGGTCGCCGGGGCGCTCGTGGTCGCCCGACTTCCTCGGCGGCCGTCGACCAGGCTCGACCGACGCCGCGCGACGCTCGGCGAGGGCGACCTCGACGACGCGGGTCGGCCGACTCGACGCGGGGCCCGAGCTCGACACGCTCGGCGCGACCCTGGACGACATGGCGTCGGAGCTGCAGGCCGCCCAGCGCGGGAACGTGAGGCCGAGGCGATGCGCCGCGACCTGATGACGACCGTGAGCCACGACCTGCGGACGCCGTTGGCCTCGCTGCGGGCGATGGTGGAGGCGATCGACGACGGTGTGGTCGCCGACCCGCCGAGCCTGCAGCGATACGCGCGCGAGATGCGGCGCTCGGTGCCGCCAGCTCTCCGAGTTGGTCGACGATCTCTTCGAGCTGACCCAGCTCGATGCAGGCGCGATCGAGGCAGAGACGGCACGCGCCGATCTCGCGAAGATCGTCGCCGACGCGGTGGCGGCGGTCGCGCTGCAGGCCGAGGAGAAGGGGCTGCACCTCGTCAGCACGACCGACGGGGTCGACGGCATCAGGTGCTCGCCTCGCGTCGCCCGGGTGCTGCAGAACCTGCTCTCGAACGCCGTCCGGCACACGCCCGCGGATGGCACCGTACGCGTCGAGGCCAGCCGCCGGGGCGATCGTGTGCACCTCGCGGTCCAGGACACCGGCGACGGCATCGCGGCCGATGACATCGACCGGGTCTTCGACCCGTTCTTCCGGCGCGGATCCGGCGCGACTCGGGGGCCGGGGCCGGGCTCGGGCTGGCCTTGGCCAAGCGCATCGTGGAGGCGCTCGGCGGTCGTATCAGCGCGGAGGCGGCGTCACCCGTCGGCGCTCGCTTCGCGGTCGAGCTGCCTCTCTGAAACATGCGCCTCGCCGACCGACCGTCCTCCGGTACTCTGAACGAGACTAGCCGCTGGGCTCCGAGGGCACCTTCCCGAGCGCGATCACGACCCAGGGCGTGAAACCTTCCCGTTCGTAGAGGCGCAGCGCGTCGTGGTTCGTGGCCAGCACGCCGATCGCAAGCTCCTCGATGCCGAGCGCGCGGAGCTCCGCGTAGACGGCCTGAAGGAGCGCCGTCCCGACACCCGCGCCGCGCATGCCCTCGAGCACCGCAAGCGATTGCAGCTCGGCGAAGCGTTCACCGGTGACGTGGGAGTCGTCAGGCCCCCCGTGGATCGAGACGACCGCGTACCCAACCGGCCCTGCCCCAGCATCGCCGGTCTCGGCGAGGAGGGCGAAGGCGTCGGGCACCTCGAGCCACCGCCGGTAGCGCTCTTGGCGCAGCGCCCACCACCCGTCCTCGTCGCGCGGGGGGATGCCCGGGATCGCCGGGTCGACGGTGAGGTGGTGCGCGTGCATCGACCGCGCGAGCGGCTCGAGGTCGTCCACCCGCTCGGCGCCGACCTTCACGATGTGGATACCCTGCTCCTGCACGACTGCCCGAGCGTACCCAGGTCACGCGAGGAGGCGCACCCATGGACCGACCCGCACTGCAGCGTTGGCTCGACGGCTACGTCGCGGCCTGGCGATCGAACGACGCCGCGGCGATCGGCGGGCTCTTCACGGCCGACGCCGAGTACCGCTACCACCCGGCCGACGAGCCGGTGTTCGGCCGCGACGCGATCGTCGCCTCCTGGCTCGAGGAACCCGACGAGCCCGGCACGTGGGACGCGTGGTACGAACCGTTCGCGGTCGAGGGTGCTCGCGGGGTCGCGACCGGCGTCAGCACGTACTTCGACGCCGACGGCAGCCCCGAGCGCGTCTACGACAACGTCTTCGTGATGGAGTTCGACGAGGACGGCCGCTGCACGAGGTTCACGGAGTGGTTCCGTCAGCGGTCGTCGGCCGGCTGAACCGTATCGGCGTCATTCTCCACGGAGCTCGCGCAGCCACTCCTGCAAGCGGGGCAGATGCTCCTCGTAATGCTCGGCTCCAGACTTCCGGATCCAACCCAGCGCGGTCTCGCCGGTGTCGGACAGCTCGGTCCACGCGTGGAGCATCCTGGCCCGTGCGGCGGTGGCCTGGGCTTTGACGTCGGCGAGTGGCACATCGCGCATCGCGTCGAGGAACCGCGCGTTCAGCTCGTCGAGCTCGTCGGTGCGCAGCTCCACATAGGTACCGCCGCGGATCTGTTCGAGAGCGGCGCCGGCTTCGGCGAGCCACGTTCCGATGTGGGCGAGGCCGTCCTTCGCCGTCCACCCCTCGGCGAAGTACCCGGGCACGAGTGTCTGCTCGGGCTCGAAGGCGTCGATCGTCGAACGCAGCTCACCCCAGAGCCGGTCCTCGTCACGCACCAGCTTCCGGTCGACGTTCAGTGGCGGCCTCCCTCGATAGGCCACACGATACCGGCGATGCCGACGGTGTGGCGGTGGTGTGACGACTCCGCGACGAAGCATCAGGAGGCGTTCCCTCCCCGCCGGACGCCGTGCGAGGGTTCGACCATGGAAGAGACCTACCTGTCGTGGGCGATGGTGCTGGTCGGCCTCGGCGCGGCTTCGGCGGGCGGTGTCGGCCTCGTCCTGCCGGTCGGTCACCGCCTCGCGGTCGCGCTCCCACTGGTGCTGGGTGCGGGCGTGGGAGTGGCGTCGATGTTCCTGCTGATGCTGGCCGGTGGTTTCGACGATCCGCAGGCGGGAGCACAGGCGTTCCTGATCGCGTCGGCGGCGGGACTGACGGCCGTGATCGTCGGGCTGACGGTGCTGTTCCGGCGGGCCCGCAGATCGTGACCGAGGGCGGCTAGACGCCGGCGAGCGTCATCTCGCCGATCAGCACCGACGGCGTTCCGACGCTCGAGAAGAAGCGCAAGTCGTCGCCGAGCCCCGTGATGCCGGCGAGCATCTGCGGGAGGGTCGAGGCGATCGTCATCTCTCGGAGCGGCTCGCCGAGCGCCCCGCCCTCGATGCGCATGCCGGTCGCGCCCACGCTGAACTCCCCCGAGATCGGGTTCGCGCCCGAGTGCACACCGGTGACCTCGGCGATCAGCACGCCTCCCTCGGCCTGCCGGAGCAGCTCGTCGAACGAGGTCGACCCGTTGTCGAGGTAGAAGTTCGACGTGCCCACGCCCGGCGAGCCTTTGTACGAGCCGCGCTTGGCATTGCCGGTCGAGCGCTGACCGCTCCCCATGCGGGCCGCGGTGTACGTGTCGTGCAGGAACCCGTTGAGCCTGCCCTCCGTGAACAGCTCGGTGCGCCCGCTCGGCACGCCTTCCCCATCGAAGGGCGATGCACCGGGCCCGTCGAGGATCGTGCCGTCGTCGACGAGCGTGAAGAGCTCGGAGCCGACCTGCTGACCGACCATGTCGGCGAACAGGGACCGCCCCTTCAGCACGTTCTCGGCGTTGAGCGCGGCGGCGAGCACACCGAGGAACTCCTCGGCGGCGAACTGGTCGAGCACGACCGCCACCTTTGCGGTCGGCGGGCTTGGTCGCGCCGAGCATGCGTACCGCACGCTCGATCGCCTCGTCGGCGATGGCATCGGGACCGAGCTCATCGAGCGCACGGGCGATGCGGTAGGAGAAGCCGGTCTGCGTCTCGTCACCCTCGACGGCGAGCGTCACGGCGACGACCCACGCGTCGGTGCGCGCGTACTCGTCGTCGACCCCGGCGGTCGAGGCGATCGCGACGCGCGACACCGCGTCGCCGACCTGCGCGAGGTCGACCTTGGTCACCCGATGATCGGTCGTGACGAGCCGGCGCTCGAGGTCGAGGGCCATCTGCACCTTGTCCTCGGTGGCGACGTCGGCGGAGTCCTCCCGGAACAACGCAGGGATCGCGGTGGTCGGCTCGGCCGAGGGGAGCACGTTGAACTCGTCGGGCTCGGCGAGGGCGGCGTTCTCCCGCGCGCGGGCGACGGCGACGCGCACCTCCTCGACCGACGGGTCGGCGGCGTAGGCGTACCCGAGCCGTCCGTCACGGATCAGCCGCACGCCGACGCCGCGCGATTCGGCGAACTCGAGTCCCTCGACCTCGCCGCGGAGCGCGCTCGCCTCGGTCTGTCGCGACTCCTGGGCGTAGGCCTCGACGGCCTCATCGCCCTGCGCAGCGTCGACCGCCGCGCGCACCAGCTCGCCGAGGTCAGGCACCCGTTCCTCCCACCGTGATCTTCGAGATGCGGAGCGTCGGCGAGCCGCTGCCGACGGGCGCGCTCTGGCCGTCCTTGCCGCACACGCCTTCCCAGGTGTCGAAGTCGTCGGCGACGGCGTCGACCGCGGTCATGACCTCGATCGCGCGCCCGATGAGGTTCGCGCCGCGAACAGGCGTGGTCGCCTCCCCTTCTTCGATCAGGTATCCCTCGCTCACCCCGAAGACGAAATCGCCGGTCGCGGGGTTCACCTGGCCGCCGCCGAGCGAGGTCACGTACACGCCGCTCGGCGTGTCGGCGAGGATCTGCTCAGGGGTCGACGCGCCGTTCAAGATGTTCGTGTTCGTCATGCGCACGACCGGCGGCGACGCGTAGGACTGCCGACGACCGTTGCCGGTCGACTCGACGCCGTCCTTCTCGGCGCGCAACCGGTCGTAGAGGAACGACCGCAGCACCCCGTCGGTGAAGAGAACGGTGCGCTGGGCGGGCGTGCCTTCGTCGTCGAACGTGAACGAGCCCCAGCCGTTGGGGATCGTCGCGTCGTCGACGCCGTTGATCAGCTCGCTCGCACACTTCGTGTCGACGAGCCCCCGGTAGACGCTCGCCTCCTTGTCGACCGCATCGGCCTCGAGCGGATGCCCCACCGCCTCGTGGAACAGCACCCCTCCCATGCCGGGGGCGAGCACGACGGTCATCTCCCCCGCCGGCGCCGGCACGGAGTCGAGCATCGTGACCGCACGCCTGGCCGCGACCTCGGCGGTCACGCGAGGCGTGTTCGCGTCGATGAACTCGACGCCGGCACAGGCGGCCGGCCCATGGAACCCCGTCTGGATGTTGTCGCCCCGCTTGGCCACGACCTGCGACACGAGGCGGATGCGAGGGCGGTCTTCCTCCACCCATCGCCCGTCGCTCGTGGCGATCAGGCGTTGCTGCAGCGAGTCGCCGTAGACGCCCACAACCTGCACGACCTCGGGGCTGTAGGCGCGCGCCGCGTCGTCGAGGTCGCGCAGCCACCCCACCTTCTCCGCGGCGGGCACCCCGCCCGCCGGGCGCTCGACGGGGTTCGTGAGGGGGCCCTCGAGTGTGCGAAGGTCGATCACCGACCCCGGCTCGCCCGCGCGCAACGCCGCGCTCGCAGCCTCCGCGGCCTCGAGCAGGGCGTCGCGGTCGAGCCGGTTCGAGAAGGCGTAACCGTAGCTCGTGCCGTGCGTCACGCGCACGCCGGCGCCTCGGTCGAGCCCCGTCGTGAGCTCCTCGACCTTGCCGTCGTCGAGTCGGATCGAGGTGCTCGTCGTCTCCTCGACGAAGACCTCGGCGAACGCACCACCACGTCTGCGGGCGGCAGTGAGCACTTCCTCGACGAGGGCTCGGTCGAGCATGGCGGCGATGCTAACAGGGGGTACAGTCAGCGCCCGGAGGGGCGAGATGCGCATGCGCAACGCGACGACGATCGTGGTGATGGCGTTCGTGCTGCTCGTGGCGGCCTGTGGACGCGACGAACCCACGACGCTCCCCGCCCCCATCGAGACCGGTTCGCCGATCGAGCTTCCCGACTCGGTCACGCCGTCGGTCGACCCCGAGGCCGAGACCGGGTTCGCGGCCGGGACGGCGGCGGTCACCATCACCGGCGCGGTGACCGTGTCGGAGACCTACCCGAACCTCGGGCTGCCTGCGCTGTGGGTGCCCCCGCCGGGCGATCTCGCGATGACGTGGCGAGGGCCCGAGCGTGAGATGACACTCGGCGGGGTGTCGTTCACCGCCCAGCAACCCACCTCGCCCGAGCGCGTGCTGACGTTCACCGTGCGGGGCGCCGACGGACCCCTCGGGTTCGTCTCCGACGGCGGTGAGTGCCTCGTCACGATCTCGCCCGCGCTGCCCGACGAGATGGGCGGCAGTTTCCTGTGCACGTCGATCGACGGTGTGGCCGACGACGGATCGACGGTGACGGTCACCGCACAGGGAACGTTCTCGGCGGAGTGACGCCACGGACGCGCCCGACGTACGCCGCGCTCCCGACGGCCGCCTGACCAGCAAAGGAGGCCACAGGGGCGGCGAGCTGATCTGGCTCGGCACGCTCACCGCGGTGCTGGTCGCGATCTTCGCTTGGCCGGGGCTCTTCCGGGGATGGACCTTCGGTCCCGGCCCCGACGAGTCCGTCTACCTCTGGTGGACCCGGCTCGGTGCGGCCGAGGGCATCTCGCTCGTGGGCGCCAGGCCGGGTGTGCCCGCGCTGATCGCGACCGTGGCGGGCGCCCTCGGCGTGCCGCTGATCCCGGCGCTGGCCGGCCTCCAGCAGGCCCTCGGCGTGTCGATCGGACTCGCCGCCGTCGCGCTGGTGCACGGTCGAGCGCACGGCGGTCGCCCGGGCTGGGCACTCGTGGGGTTGATGGCCGGGGTCTTCGCCGTGCACCTCGCCGGTGGGTACGTCGCGAACCTCGCGTTCGCGACCGCGTTCCTGGCGGCGGCCGCTGCGCTCGCGAGACGCACCCGGCGGGGGGTGATCGCGGCCGCGCTGCTGCTCGGGGGTGGCGGACTCTCGCATCCGCAGTTCTTCCTCGCCGGCGCGGCGATCCTCGTCGCGGCGGCGGCCGTCGCGTGGGCGCTCGAACCCGAGCACGGATGGCGATCGGACGCTGGCCGCGTGCTCGTGGCGCTCGCCGGCGGTGGTCTCGTCGTCGGCGCGGGCCTGCTCTCGATGCTCCTCGGGCCGACGCGGCTGTCGGTCGACACGTCCAAGGACGGCTTCCTGCGGAGAGCGGGGCTCGGGGACGCCCTCAGCCGCAACTACCTCTACCGGTTCCGCGGGAGCGTCCGACGGTTCGCGCCCTGGGTGACGCTACCCCTCGCGGCGATCGGCACCCTGCAGGTGCACGGCTTCACCCGCCGCTTCTTGATCGCCTGGGCGGTCTTCACCGTGGTCGGCGTGCCTCTCGGAATCGCCACTGGGTGGTTCCCTCCCGAGCGGGTGATGACGTTCGGGTTCGCGCTCCCGATCCTGGCCGCGCAAGGCATCACCTGGATCTGGGAACGCACCGAGCCACGCCGCTGGCTCACGGTCGCGTCGACGGTGCTGATCGTCGGGCTGTTCGCGATGCCCGCGCTGAACACCCAGCGCTCACAGCAACCCTTCATGACTCGCGAGGATCTCGCCGCGGCGACGCTGGCCGGCAGGATCGCCGAGACGCTGCCGCCCGACACGCCGATCGTCTTCGTGGTCGACGACCCCGACCGGTTCGTGACGTTCAATGCCACGAACGTCGCGAACCTCGCGCGGGCCGCCGTGCCGGCCGAGCGCGCCGACGACGTGTACGTCTTCGTGGGATCGCTCGACGACCTCATCGCGGGCCGCGCGACCGAGCGAGGCGAGCAGGAGTACGACACGCTGTCGCGCATCACGCTCGCCGACATCCCCGAGGGCGACCGCGCGATCTTCGTGGCCCCCGAGTGGAACCTCGATCCCTCCCCGCTCGTCGACGACCGGCTCGTGACCTGGCGGGCGGCGGCCGAAGGCATCGACCAGGCGGCCGGAGCCGAGGTGCGGTCGTCGGTGCCCGATCCCCGCCCGTTGCCAGAGGGCGACGACGAGCTAGCGTCGTCGTCCCCGGTGGCGATCGCGTTCAGCGGGCTTGCGGTGCTCGCGCTCCTCTGGATCGTCGGCGCGGGATGGGCCGGATGGACGTTCGACGATCGCGTCGCGGCTGCGGCGACTGCCCCGGCATTCGGCGTCGCCGCCCTGACGATCGTCGCCCTGAGCCTCGAGCGACTCGGGGTGCCCTTCGACGGTTGGTGGGGTCCGGCGCTCGCCTCAGCGCTCGCCGGTCTCGGCGGATATGCGCTCCGGATCGTGCAGGGGAAGGCGGTCGAGGATCCGACGTCGCAGGTCGACGAGGCACCAGATCACGAGCACGAGCATGGCGGGCGTCACGATCCAGTGCCCGACCCATAGGTTCACGGCGAACGCATCGGGGTAGCGCAGTGGCTCGGTCGACCATTGGGCGAGGGCGAGCGTCGCACCCGCGACGATCACGGTCGCTCTCGGCGGTCTGGGCAGCAGCCACACGAGCGGAAGGACCCACGCCACGTACCAGGGAAGCAGCACCGGCCCGAGCAGCGTCAGGGCCACGAGCGACCACCCCATCGCGGCGCCGACGGCCTCGACCGACTCGCGGCCGGCGCCCCGGCGAGCGACGTCATGGGCGAGGCGGACGAACGTCACCAGCAGCACGATGGCGAACACCACGCGTGCGAGCCACCCGAGCGTGCCGAAACTGAGCCACCCGAAGACCTTCCGGACGAGGACCGACGGCGCGAGCCACCCCTCGTGCCCGGCGAGCTCGAGCATGCCGAGCGTCGGGTCGTCGGTCTGCAGGTACGGCAGCGCGAACACGAGACCGATCGCGATCGCGAGGCCAGCATGCGTCAGCGCGGTACGCCCCCGTTGCCCCCCGGGCGACCGTGCCACGCACCACACGACCACGAGGACGAGCGGCAACACGACGGTCGCCTTGATCAGTGCGCCGAGCGCCAACACCGCGACGGCCGCAAGGCTCCGGTCGTGCACGAGCAGCAGGAACCCGGCGGCGATCGCGAGGGCAACGAGCACGTCGTTGTGACCGCTCGCCACCGCGTGGAACAGCACCGCCGGGTTCAGCCCGAACGCGGCGACCGCGAACGCCGCCCGGCCCGGACGCAGCCGAACGGCGGTGAACGCGATCACCGCGATCGTGGCGAGGCTCGCGAGCCCCGCCAGCCACCGATAGGCGCCGATCTGCCCGGCCGGCGAGTCGAACGCGCGGGCGATGCCGCGGGAGATCGTCGTGAACACGGGCCCGTACACGGCAGGGGTGTCGACCCACTTCGGCCCCACGAGCGGCCAGAGCGCGTCGCCACCGAACTCCACCGGCGTGTGCACGTAGGGGTTCTCGCCGTAGACGGCCGCGATGCGCCCGTAGAACGCATAGGAGTAGACGTCGCGCGAGAAGAGCAACGGCACCAAGGCGACGGCGGCGAGGTTGGCGACGGCGGCGAGCACGATGACGACGCGGAGTCGCACCGTGCCGCGCCACGTCTCGCGGAGCAGCACCAGGAATCCGGCGACCGCGAGAGCGGCGGCGATGACGCCGGCCGCGACGAGCCACGAACCGGTCAGTCGGTCGAGGCCGGCCGCGGTCGACAAGGCCGTGAGTGGCCCGCTCGGCTCGGCGCCTGCGGGGAGCACCGGTTGGAACGGTGAGCCCGGCGCGGCCGCGACGAGGGCACCCGCCAGGAACCCGGCCACCGCGAACACGATCGCTCGGGTCGCGCCTCGCGACGACGCCTCGGAGGAGCGAGCATCGGGACGCGGCGAGCCGGACGGGGCCGCACCGGGACGCTGCACGGCGCCGACGGTATCACCGCGTCGGGGTGGTCCGGGCCCCCGGGGTCCTGGGCCGGCGGGGCCGTTCGAAGCGCCCGAAGATCGCCACCAGTCCGGCGAGGATCAGGCCGGGCACCGCCACCCAGGCCACGCGCTCGAGCCACCACCTCGCCGTGCTGTCGTGATCGTGGCCGAGACCGAGGGGCCACAGCAGCAGCACCGCCAGCAGGAACGCCGTCATGTGCCAGAGGAACACGGTCATGATCACCGCGTTGATCGCGATCGTGGCAGCCCAGACCCGGGTCCGCTGGAGCCAACGGCCGAGGGCAGGACGGAGCAGCATCACGGCGCCGATCGTCCACACGCCTCCGAGCAGGAAGCACAGGGTGGGCGGGTACGCGTTGGACACACGCTCCACGTCGGTGCCGAGCAGGCTCTTCGGGTAGTGCCCGATGCCCGGGAACCAATCGAACCGCACGTCGCCGAACGGGCGGAACGCGTCCGGGTTCGTGAGCAGTACCAGGCCACCGAGCCCGGCCGCCACCATCGCCCAGAACGCGCGGCGGGGCCACCGGAGCATCGAGCCGTCGCCGTATGCGTGGCCGAGCTGGTGGGGCAGCAGCAGCACGAAGACCACGTTCGCCCACCGGGCGAGCGAGATGCCGCCGACGAAGCCGACGAGGTCGCCGAGCATCGCGCCGAGCACCATCGCCGCCGGCACCCACAGGCCGAACCGCTGGTGCAGACGGATCGTCGCCGGCGCGATCGCCACGACCACGAGGTAGACCGCCAGGAACCACAGCGGCCCGAAGGGCACCGTGGCGCCGGGCGGCAGCAGGCCGCGGAGCAGCGTCGTGTCGCCCCACAGCCGCGGACCGGTCGGCGCCCCGATCTCGAACAGATGCATCGCACCCATCACCACGGCCCAGACGCCGAGGAACACGAGCGACGGCCGCAGCAATCGGTCGAGCCGGTTCCGCACGAAGGCGCCGCTGCTCTCGCCGCGCCGCATGAATGCTTCGTACGCAACGTAGTTCGAGAAGCCGCCCACGAAGAAGAAGATCGGCATCACCTGCAGGAACCACGTCGCGAGCCACAGGTACGACGTCACCCCCACTGCGCTGTGGGTGCGGATCACGCCGTGCTGCCAGAAGATCAGCCCGATCATCCAATGGCCGACGACGACCGCGATGATGCTGGCGGCCCGCAGGAAGTCGACGACGCGGTCGCGAGACGCAGGCGTCCTCGCGACCAGTTCATCGATCTGCGCGCCCACACGGCGATACTGCGATACTCGCGGGGTGAGTTCGAGCAGCGATACGAACGGGCCCGGACCCTGGCCCGAGCCCGACGAGGCCGATGCCAGGGCCGAAGCGGAGCGACTCGGCGCACGGGCGGCCGCGGTCGCGACGGATCTCGATGCAGCCGGCGATCGCGTCGTCGATCACCTCGACGACGTCGACGACCACGTCGCGGCGTGGGACGAGCGCACCGAGACCCAGGGGTCGAAAGGCGTCTCGCTCGCGGTCGCAGGCTTCAGCGTGGCGTACCTGATGGTCCTGCCGGTGCTGCTCGCGATCGGGGTCTACACCTTCATCACCGTCTATGCGATCGTGAAGGCGGTCGGTTCGGGCCCGGACACTGCCGACGCCGGGACCGTCTTGATCGGCATCGTGGGACTCGTGACGCTCTTCGTCGTGCTGTTCGGCGGCGGCCTGTGGGCGATAGGCCGCGCAGCCGATCCGAAGAAACGGACTCGGTACTGACGTTCCGGAACGGACGAGGGGCCGGGCCCAAGGCCCGGCCCCTCTGAGTGACGGCCGCGGTCAGACCGAGACCGGCTCGCGAGGCGCCGGCTCCGCCGGCGCCGTGGCCGCGATCGGGGCGACCTTCGACGTCAGCTCCGCTTCCGGCTCCGCGACCAGCCCTTCCTTGCTGTCACGCCACTTCATGTACACGTACACGGGGACACCGAGCATCAGGAGCATGAAACCCTTGAACACGATGTCGGACCCGGCTCCCGCGATCGTCCACACGGAGTAGGCGAACGCCAGCAGCGCGATGCTCGCGTCGATCGCGAGGCGCCTGCCCTGGAACCGGGCACGGTCCGCGAACAACAGGTACATCTGCGCCGCCGCCGAATAGGCATACGGGATCAGCGTGGTCAGGGTGGCCAGCAGCAGGATGAACGTGAACTGGTCCACGAGGGACTTCGTGTAGTTCATCAGCAAGAGGCCGCTCATCAGCAGCGAGCTCACGACCAGCCCGAAGACCGGCGTGCCGGTCCGCCTGGATACCTTCGCGAACCGCTTGGGGAACAGCCCGTCGCGTGCTGCCGCGAGGGGCACCCGCCCCTGGAGCAGGATCCAGCCGTTCAGGCATCCGAAGATGCTGACCAACGCGACAAGCGCCACGGCGTCGTCCCAGTAGCCGGCGCCGCCGAAGATCGCCGCGGCTGCGGCTGCGAACGGGCTCGCCGAGTCCTGCAGCGCGGCGACGGGGATCACTCCCATGATCGCAACCGTCGCCAAGATGTAGACCAGCGTGGTCGCGATCGTGCCGAACACGGTCGCGCGCGGGATGTTCCGCTCAGGGTTCGCCACTTCCTCGGCAGGCACCGTGGCCGACTCGAGGCCGATGAACGCCCACAGCGTGAGCGTGGCCGCGGCGGTCACGCCGCCCAGTAGGCCGTCGCCCATGCCCATCCCATTCGGGGCGAAGGCGCCGTAGTTGCCGCCTTCGACGAAGAAGATGCCGATCAGGCCGATCGCGAGCAGGGGAACGAACTTGAGAACCGTGGTCACGGCCTGCACCCACCCGGACTCGCGCACGCCCACGATGTTGACCAGCGTGAGCAGCCAGACCAGGCCGATACCCACGAGAGCCCCGTACAGCGCGGTCTCCGAAAGCACCGGGAAGAAGAAGGCCAGGTAGCCGACGAACGCGATCGCGAGCACCGCGTTGCCCGCCCACGCCGCGATCCAGTAGCCCCATGCCGTCTGGAACCCGATGAAATCACCGAACGCACGTCTCGCGTAGACGTAAGGGCCTCCCGTGCGTGGATACGCACGGCCCAGGTTCGCGAACACCAACGCCAAGAAGATGGCACCGATGCCCGTGAACACCCATGCGAGCAAGGAGCCCACGCCGTTCGTCACGCTCACACCCGCCAACGCCGACGGCAGCGTGAACACACCTGAACCGATCATGTTCCCGATCACCAGGGCCACGGCCATGAACAACCCCAGACGACCGAGCTTCCTCGTTCGACCGGCCGTTGTGACGCCGGTCTGAGCCTGCGTCGTTCTCATCTCCCTCACCCCTTCCGAGCCAGGGATACCGGTCCACCATCACGCTACGCGCGCCCGGGTGTCGGACACAGGGCATCCGGGCCTGCTGCCCGCGGGACCACAGGACGGGCGCGTCACCCACCGCGGTACGCTGGGTTGATGCGCATCGCCTTCGTCTCCACCTGGCCCTCGCGGCGCTGCGGCATCGCCACGTTCACGAGCGACCTGATCGAGGCCGTGCACGCCGCCGACGAGTCGGTCGTCTGCGAGGTCGCGGCGATCGACGAGCGGAACTCCGTCCGGGCATATGGGCCCGAGGTGCGCTGGCGCATCCGGCAGGGCTCGCCCGACGGCTACGTGGCGGCGGCACGAGCGATCGGTGGCTCCGATGCCGACGTCGTCTGCGTGCAGCACGAATTCGGTCTCTACGGGCTCTGGAAAGACGAATCGTGGGAAGGCGAGACGTGGATCGAAGGCACCTACATCGACCACCTCACCCCGTTCCTGCAGGAGATCGGGAAGCCGGTCGTCGTGGCGATGCACACGGTGCTGCCGGAGCCGAGCGAGGCGGTGCGCGACGCCGTGCGCAACATCGCAGCCAACGCCGATCACCTGATCGTGATGGCAGAGACTGCGGTCGACATCCTGCGCAGGGTGTACGGGGTCGCCACGCCGACGACCGTGATCCAACACGGCATGCCCCATATCGAACCGCGGGGGCGCCGGAAGCTGAAGCAGAAGCTCGGGCTGGCCGGACGCCAGATCGTCGCGACGTTCGGCCTCGTCGGCCCGGGCAAGGGCCTCGAGTACGTGGTCGAAGCGATGCCGTGGGTCGTGCAGCACCACCCGAATGCGCTCTACCTGATCGCGGGACAGACCCACCCCGAGCTACTCCGCCACCACGGCGAGGAGTACCGCAACAAGCTCACCGAGATGATCGAGAGCCTTGGGCTCGACGACAACGTCGCCTTCCTGAACCAATATCTGCGACAGAAGGACATCATCGAGCTGCTGCTCGCGACCGACATCTACGTGACGCCGTACCTCGATCCGAACCAGATCACGAGCGGCACGTTGAGCTATGCCCTCGGTGCCGGCAAGGCGGTCGTCTCGACGCCATACCTGCACGCGAAGGAGGCGCTCGCCGACGAGCGCGGGCTGCTCGTTGACTTCCGCGATCCCGACCAGCTCTCGACGGCGGTCAACTCGATCCTCGACGACCACGAGCTGAAGTCGCGGCTCGAGCACAACGCGTACGCCTACGCGAACGAGTTCACCTGGCCCAAGACCGGCGCCAGGTTCATCGAGGTCATGCGCGACGTCGAGACGTCGGCGCCTGCGAAGCGTCCGACGCAGGCGCGGCCCGGCGAGTGGGTGGCCGTGCCGATCGGGGCACGCCTGGCCGCCAACCCGTTGATCACGCCCGCCGACGTGACGCCGTCGCAGCCCGGCATGGAGGTGATCTCGACGATCAACGCGGGCGCCGCCCGTGTCGGCGACGAGGTCGTGCTGCTCCTGCGTGTCGCGGAACGGCCGAGCAGCGAAGGTGACCTTCCCGAGGGCGCGCGGCTCGTCGACCTGCGCGGCGATCATCCGACGCTCGCGCCGATGCCCGACGGCCTCGACCTCAGCGACCTGGTCGGCATGCCGTTCTTCGACACATCGGGCGAGGTTCCCCGCATCGTGCTCGGATACGTGCGGCGCGACGAGCCGGGTGTCGACCTCGACGACCCTCGCACGATCCGCTTCCGCGATCTCGCAGACGGCCACCTCGGCGACGACGGCACGACCGACTACCTGACACACACGTCGCACCTGCGGGTCGCCCGCAGCCCCGACGGGGAGCACTTCGAGGTCGAGCCCTCCCCCGCCGTCCTGCCCGCGTCAGACCTCGAGGCCTATGGCGTCGAGGACCCACGCGTCACGGAGATCGACGGCGTCTTCCACGTCACGTACGTTTCGGTGAGCCGCCTCGGTATCACGACGAGCACGCTGCGCACGGTCGATTTCCGCACGTTCGATCGCCGCGGCGTGATGTTGCTCCCCGACCAGAAGGACGTCGTGCTCTTCCCCGAGCAGGTGGACGACCGCTACCTGACGTTCACGCGCCCGATGCCGGGGTCGTTCAGCCGGGTGCTCGGCATCTGGCTCGCCGAGTCGCCCGACCTCACGCACTGGGGGAAGCACCGCCCGGTCGCGTTGCCCCGTCCGGACATGTGGGACGAGGCGAGGATCGGCGCGAGCCTCACGCCGTTCCGGGTCGACGACGGCTGGCTCGAGATCTACCACGGGGCCGACCGCACGAACCGGTACGGCATGGGCGCGATGCTCCTCGACGCCGACGACCCCGCGAGGGTCCTGGCTCGTTCGGCGCACCCTTTGCTCGGACCCGAGCTCGATTACGAGCGGTCGGGGTTCCTGCACGACGTGGTGTTCCCGAGCGGCCACATCACCCTCGAGGAGGGCCGCATCCGTGTCTACTACGGCGCCGCCGACTCGAGCCTCGCGGCGGCGGACTTCTCGGTCGAGGACATCCTCGCCCACCTCGATCCGTGCTGAGACAGCTCGCGCGGCTCACTCGCCCCGTGCCGGCGGCCGGGCCCGACGCCGTGGCGATCGCGGTGTACGCCGATCCAAGTGGCGAGCTCGTGGTCGCCAAGGAATCCGGGTTCGAGGGCGTCGCCTGTGTCGACGATGCCGCACGCGTGCTCGACGTGCTGTGCGACGTGTGGACCCGCACGCGCGACCCGGACGTGGAACGGTGGGCCCGTGGCCTGCTGGACTTCGTGCTCGCCATGCAGGGCGAGGACGGCCGCTGGTGGAACTTCATCTACGACTGGTCCGGCGCGCCCAACGAGACGGGTATCACGTCGTCGACGGGCGAGAACTTCTGGCACGCTCGCGCCTTGGCGGGGGTGAGCCACGCGTGGCTGACCTTCGGCGACGACTCGGCCCTCACGGCGATGCATCGGGGGCTCGACCACGCGGTCACGATGCCCGCCCCGGCCGACGTTCGGGCCTTGCACGTGCTCGTGGGGCTGCGACTCCTCGAGGAGGGCTCGATCGCCGGCATCGCGCCGGCGGTACATCACTGGTCCCGCGAGATCGCGGCTTGTCGCATCGACGACGTGTTGATGAACAACCCTGACGAACGGGGCGAGCCGCACCTGTGGGCACACGTGCAGGAAGGGGTGCTCGCCGAGGCCGGACGAACGCTCGGCGACGATGAGCTGATCGAGGTAGCGCGGGCGAGCGCGAGGGCATTGTGGGCCCCCGTCGTGCGACGTGGCTTCAGCCGTCCGAGCGTGACTCCCTACGACGTCGCCTGTGCGGTGTACTCGCTCGACCGCCTCGCGCTCATCGACGACGGGGAATGGTCCGAGCTCGCCACGGTCGCCCGCACGTGGTTCGACCATGTCGACGGGAACGGTCGGCCCGTCTACGACCGGGAAGCGGGCCGGGTCGCGGACGGCGTCGACGAGGGGCGGGTGAGCGAGAACTCCGGCGCGGAGGCCAACGTGGTGGCGGCCGAGGCGCTCTTCGACGATGCGATCAGGTCCGTGCCGGCGGCCGTCGAGCTGCTCCCCGTTCCCACGGACGGATGATACGTACATAGCACTCAAGGACTAGCTACGTACGCGCCGATACGGCGACCATGAAGAGATCCAAGCGGTTCCTCACATTGCTGATGTCCGTGTTCGTCCTCGCCGTGCTCGCCTCGGTGAGCCTGGCCGGTCCTGGCTCGTTCGGGCGCGCGAGCGGCCAGCGAGACGACGTGGTCGTGACCGACGACGGAGAGGGTTGCGACGACGAGACCACGGACGAGGGTGACGAGACCACGGACGAGGGTGACGAGACCACGGACGAGGGTGACGAGACCACGGACGAGGGTGACGAGACCACGGACGAGGGTGACGAGACCACGGACGAGGGTGACGAGACCACGGACGAGGGTGACGAGACCACGGACGAGGGTGACGAGTGCGATGTCGACGCCACCGGCGACGACGGCGGCGAGACCGAAGAGGGTGAGGACCCGCAGGAGACCGACGAGGACCCAGTCGACGTCGAGCGGGAGGCTGCCTGCCTGGACGCGGCCGGTATCGAGCCGTCGGAGGAAGACTCCGACGGGGATGGCGACGCGACCAAGGCACACGGCCTCGACAACGCGATCGAGCATGTCCTCGCGAACTGCGTGAAGAACCCGCAGGCGCCCGGGCTGCTCAACGCCCTCGAGCGGCTCGCGGCCAACCGCGAGCGCCACGAGGCGCACGACGAGTGGAAGGCGGAGGAAGAAGCGGCCAAGGATGCGCGCAAGGCGGAGAAGGAAGCGGCCAAGGATGCGCGCAAGGCGGAGAAGCACGCCGGCACACCGGATCACGGCAAGGGACACGGCGGTGCCGGCGGACACGGGAACCCCCACGACGGCGGTTCCCACGGGAACGGCCACCACTGAGGCCGATCCGGGACGGCGGCGGGCCCCATGCGGGCGCGGCCCGTCGCCGTTTCGTTCCCCGGCGGGTCACACCGCCCGGTTCGCGTGTTCCAGGCGGAGCTGGCCGCAGGCAGCATCGATGCGACGACCGCGCGTGTCGCGCACGGTGACGTTCACACCACCGGCTTCCAGCACGCGCACGAACGACTCGATCCGGCGCGGACCGCTCGGGCGGCTCGGCCACCCGGGGGTCGGGTTCAGCGGGATCAGGTTCACGTGTGCGCGCAACCGATACGCGATCGAGGCGAGCTTGCCGGCCTGCTCGTCGGCATCGTTGACGCCGTCGATCATCGCCCACTCGATCGACGGGCGGCGGCGCGTGCGATCGCGCCAGGCTGCGATCGCGGCTTCCAGCTCCGCGAGCGGGTAGAGCCGGTTGGGTGGCACGAGCTCGTTCCGCAGCTCGTCGTCCGCGGCGTGCAGGCTCACGGCGAGGCCCACCTGCGGATGGTCGACGCCCAGGCGCTCGATCCCCGGCACGAGCCCCACCGTCGACACCGTGATGTGGCGAGCGCCGAGACGCATGCCGCGCGGTTCCACCAGCCGCGCGACGGCGTCGCGCACCGGCCGGTAGTTCGCCATCGGCTCGCCCATGCCCATGAACACCACGTTCGTGAGCCGCTGCGGGGTGGAGTCGGGGAGCCGCGCCGCCTCGCGACGGGCCCACACGACCTGTGCGGCGATCTCGCCGGCGGTGAGGTTCGACTCCAACCCCATCTGGCCGGTCGCGCAGAATCCGCAGCCCATCGCGCACCCCACCTGGGAGGAGACACATGCGGTGACCCGGTCTCGGTACCCCATGAGCACCGTCTCGATCACGTGCCCGGCAGCACCGAGACGCACCAGCGCCTTCCTCGTCGCACCACGATCGGCCGTGCGCTCGTCGAGCACCTCGACGAGGAGCGGAAGCTCGTCGGCCAGCCGCTCCCGCAATGCCGGCGAGACATCCGACATCTCGTCGTACCGAGCGGCGCGCTTCCAGAGCTGCGAATACACTTGCGCCCCACGGAACGACGGTTCACCCCACGAGCCGAGGCGGTCGGTCAACTCGTCGAGCGACAGGTCGTAGACGGTCACCCCGCGAGCGTACGGCACCCGTGAACCCGGCCACCGGGCTAGGCTGCGGCCGTGGCGACCACGCTGATGCGCGCCTTCCCGATCACTCGGCCGTTGGACCTGCGCCGCACGATGCTGCCCCTTCGTCGCGGCACCGGCGATCCAACGATGCGCGTGCGGGAAGACGATGTCTGGCGGGCATCCCGGATGTCCGAGGGACCCGCGACCCTGCGCCTCACTCGAGACGACGGGCGTCTGATCGCGGAAGCGTGGGGCCCAGGCGCGGACGAGGCTCTCGAACACGCGCCGGGATCGGCCGGGCTCCTCGACGACGACCGCGGGTTCCGTGCCCACCACGCGCTGGTCGCGGACCTGCACCGACGCCTTCGAGGGGTGCGGCTCACGCGCACCGGACGCCCGACCGAGGCGTTGATCCCCGCCGCATTGGAACAGAAGGTGACCGGGCTCGAGGCAAGGCGCGCCTACCGGCGACTGGCGCTCGCCCTGGGTGAGCCCGCCCCCGGACCGATCGACCTCGTGATGCCACCCGACCCCGCCGCCGTCGCGGAGCTGCCGTCGTTCCGGTTCCATCGGTTCGGCGTCGAGCGGCGCCGAGCCGAGCGACTCATAGGGCTCTGTCGTCGAGCCAAGGAGATCGACGCCCTCGCTGCTGCGCCGGCGTCGACCGCGCGCGAACGACTCGAGACGCTCCCCGGCATCGGGCCCTGGACGGCGGCAGAGGTGGCACGCCTCGCGCTCGGTGATGCCGACGCCGTTTCGGTCGGCGACTACCACCTGCCCAACGTCGTGGCGTGGGCGCTGGCTGGGGAGCCGCGGGGCGACGACGAGCGCATGCTGGAGCTGCTCGCGCCGTACGAAGGTCAGCGGGGACGCGTGCAGATGCTCCTCGAAGCGGGCGGCATCGGGGCGCCGAGGTTCGGACCACGCGCCGATGTGCGAGCGATCGATCGCATCTGATGGCGTCCCACCTGCTCCTCGACGTGTCGAGCCTCGCCTACCGCGCCTACTTCGCCTTGAAGGACTCCGTGCGCGCCCCCGACGGACGCCCGATGGGCGCCGTGCACGGCTACCTCGGCATGGTGACACGTCTCGTGGTCGCGCGCCGTCCCGACTCGGTCGTGCACGTGTACGACCACGACTGGCGCCCCACGGCCCGCACGCTGTTGTATGCGGGATACAAGGCCGACCGTCCGCCCGAGCCCGACGACCTCACGCCCCAGTTCGTACTGCTTCGAGGGGTGCTCGAAGCGACCGGCGCCACGCAGGCGCACGCACCGGATTGGGAAGCAGAAGATGCGATCGGCGCGATCTGCTCCCGTGGCCGGCCGTCGGATCGCTTCGGGATCGTGAGCGGAGATCGGGACCTGCTTCAGCTCGTGCACGATCCGGACGTGCGGCTGCTCTACACGCTTCGAGGCGTGAGCGAGCTCCGCGAGTTCGACGAGGCGACCGTGCAGGAAACCTACGGGGTACCGGCATCTCGCTACGCGGAATTCGCGATCCTGCGCGGCGACCCGTCCGACGGACTGCCCGGAGTGCGCGGGGTCGGCGAGAAGACAGCCCGCGCGCTCGTACAGACGTATGCGGACCTCGACGCGATGCTCGCCGACGCGGCGAACGACCATCCTCAACCCGGTCCGCTGAAAGGCTCGCCCGCCCTGCGCTCCCGGCTGCTCGACGCGGCCGACTACCTGGACGCGATGCGCCGGCTCGTGCCGATCAAGTCCGACGCACCGCTCGAGGTGTGGACCGGCGAGGCCGACGACGAGGTCGCGGACGAGCTCGCCGAGGTGAACGGCCTGCGGGGTCCCGTTCAGCGGCTCCGCGCGGCGCTCGCGGGATCCCCCCAGGACACGGGCGACGCGACGTCGTCCTGACGCGTCGCGATCAGCGCTCTACACCCGCGCTGGGATCGAGCTTGTCGCCCTTCTTCCGTGCCGCCGCATCGGCCAGACGCGATCGCAGGCTGCGAACGGGCTGGGTGGGGTCGCCTACGCCCTCACTCTCGGGATCGTCGTCGCCGTCCGATGTCACACCGAGGTCGGAAGCCGCGATATCCCCGTTGCCATTGGGCGAGGCGGTCAACCGACCCTCGGCACGGCGCTCCGCATCGCGCATGCGCCCGGCCATCTCCACCTGCGCGCGCCGCAGCTGCTGCACCTCGCGCCGGAGATCGTTGAGCTCGTCACCATCACCATCCGCCGGCCGGTCGCCCGACGCCTCGGATGAGGGGCGATGGCCCGTTGCCCGGCGCACCGCATCGACCGCCTCGGCCCGGGCGCGCTCGATCGCCTCTCGAGCTTCCGTCTTGGCGGCCGTGACGTCGGCTTCGGCCCGTTCCTCGGCCGCCTCCGCCCGACGGACAGCCTCGGAGACTTCGGCCTTGTACGCCTGCGCCGACGCCGTCGCCTCGGCGACCCGGATCTCGAGCTCCTGCACGGCCCGCTCGACCTCGGACGCGTGCGTGTCGGCTGCTTCCGAACGCCCCGCTGCCAGCCGCTCCGCCTCCTCCGCACGCGTGTTGGCCGCAGCGACCTCCGCCTGCGCGGTCTCGGCCGCCCGCTCGGCGTCCTGCGCCCGCGCCCGTGCCTCGCGCACGGCGTCGTCGACCTCCTGGGCGCGGGTTGCGCTCTGGGTCGCCAGCTCCTCGGAAGCGCGGGCGCGCCCCTCCGCTTCCGCGAGGGATGCCTCGAGGTCGGCCAACCGCCCTCGCACCGCGGCCCGGTCGGCCTCGATGTGTTCACGCGCCTCGACCGTGGCGGCGTCGATCACGGCCTGCGCGGCCCGGGCGTCGTTCAATGCGGCCTGCGCCTCGATCCGGGCCGCCTGTGCCTCGTTTCGGGCGGCGTCGGTCTCTGCCCTCGCGGCGGCGACCTCGGCGTCGGCTGCCGCGCGTATCGCGTCGATCTCCTGCTCGGTCTGGCGCCGGGCCATGTCGAGCTCCGCCGCGGCTTGGGCACGGAGCAACTCGTGCTCCGCGGACGCCTGATTCCGAGCCGACTCCAGGTCGTCGCCGGCTCGCTCGGCGGCTGCCTCCAGGGCGGTCTCCAGCTCGACGATGCGACCGACGCTCGACGCCAACTCCTGCTCGAGCTCTTCGCGCCGACGATCCTGCGATGCCGCGACGGACCCGGCCTCCTCGCGCGCGGCGGCCATCGCACGTTCCGCCTCCTCGAGCCCGGTCCGCAGCCCGTCGATCTCGGCGGCAAATTCTTCGTTCCGGCGTTGCTCGCGGTGGGCGACGGCCTGCTGCTCGGCGAGGTCGGTCGCGGTGGCCTGCAACGTCGCTTCAGCATCGGATGCACGAGCCGCCGCCCTGTCGAGACGGGACTCGAGATCGGACGCTCGGGCGCGGTCGCGTTCGGCCTCGGCGCGCGCGGACTCGAGCTCGCCCTCCAGCTCGGCGACGGACGCGTTCACCGTGAGGAGCTCGCCTTCGAGCTGGCCGACCAGCCGCTCCGCGTTGCTCCCGCTCGCGACCGCATGCTCCAACCGTTCCTGCGCCTGGAGGGCGTGGGCTTCTGCCTCGGCCGCACGAGCCTCGGCCTGGGCGGCGAGTGACTCGACCTCGGCCGCCCGTGATTCCATGTGGCTCGCCCGGGCCGTTGCCTCGTCGGCGCGCGACCGCGCATCCTGCACCTCTGTGGTCGCGTCCGACACGGCTCGCTCGAGCTCCCTCGTCGCGTCGCGCTCGGTGACGATCTCGGCCTCGAGCTCGGCCACCCTCGACTCCGCGTCGGTGGCGCGGATCTCCGCATGGCGGATCAGTGCCTCGGCCTGCGCGGACTCCGACTCGATCGCCGCCCAACGTGTTTCCAAGTCGGCCGCGCGGCGTTCCGCTTCTTCGGCCCGGAGTTGAGCTTCCTCGGCTCGGCGCTCGGCTTCGCCTTGCTGCGCTTCGGCCCCGACCACCTTCGACCGTTCGGTCACGGCCAACTCGCGCGCCTTCTCAGCTTCACGCTCGGCGGTCACGGCCCGCCGTTCCGCTTCGGCCAGCAGGGATGGGTCGACGGTGTCCACAGACTCCGCTTCCGCGAGCCGTCGCTCCGCCTCGTCTGCGCGTCGCGTGGCTCGTTCGGCCCTGCCCTCGGCCTCCGTGGCCGCGGCGCGCAGGGTCACCAACTCGTCGTCGTCGGCGCGATCGCGGTCGGCGCCGGCCTGGGCGAGGCGCAGTCCGTCCGCGAGTTCCGCCGCACGAGCGTTCGCCTCCTGGGCCACCCGTTCGGCCTTGGCCAGGGCCGCGGACCTCGCGACGAGCTCACGCTCCATATCCTCGATGCGCGCAACGGTCGCGGCGTCGGGAACGGCGAGGGCATCCGCTGCTCGGAGTCGGCCACGCAGCTCGTCGACCTCATGTTCGGCTTCCTCGAGCCGGCGCATGGTCTCGGGGTCCGGCCGCGCGACGGTGACCTCGGTCGCGTCCGCGGCTGCCTTCCGGAGGCGCTCCATCTCCGTCCGCGCTGCCTCGAGATCGCTCTCGGCGCGCGAGGCCCGTGCCTGCCCGTCGCGCTCACGTGTCTCGGCATCGCGCGCTCGACGCTCGATCTCCTGCGCGTGTTCCTCGGCGACTTTCGCCCGTTCCTCGGCCCTGATGACCGCTTCGTCGGACCTGGCGCGCTGCTTGGCGAGAGCGATCTCTCGACTCGGCGAGATGAAGCCGCCGGTGCGAGACCCCACTCCCGGGAGCGACGCCACGATCACGAGGAGCAGCATCACCACCGCGCCCACCAGACCGATCGTGCGCAGCAGCGACCAGGGTGAGGCGGCGCTCGTCGCGATGCGCTCGTAACCCTGATCCACCTCGACCGCTCCGAGCGAGCCGTCCCCACCCAAGCGGAGCGGCACGAAGGTCGCGAACACCTGCCCATCGTCGGTCGTGATCGAGTTGAGCCTTCCGCTCCCGCGGGTGGCGGCGTAGACGGCATCGAGGTCACTGCTCACGGCATCGGACTCGTCGGCCGCGTCCGTGGAGAAGAGCAGGTCCCCCGACGGCGACCACACGCGCACCCGGAACGCGGTGCCGTCGGCCAGCACCCCCCGCTGGAGGCGGGCCAGCAGGTCGCCGGCGACCGATCCGCCGACCGTGCCTGCGACGTCTTCTGCCACGAGCACGGATGCGACCCCCGCGTTCGCGAGGCCCTTCGCGGTGACCTGGGCCTGGGTCTCGGCCTGCTCGAGCGCGCGGGAGCCGAAGACCGTGGCCCCCGCCACGAGCGCGAGGCAGATCAGCAAGAGGGTGACGAACCTCCGTCGCCCCCTGCGGATCGCATTCAACGCGCGGCCACCACTCACGCTCGGAGAACCTCGCCACCTTCACGCTCGCCAGAACCTGTCCCCCTCCCATCGGCCTACGGAGTCGCACTCCTGAGCATCGGCGGAAGATTCGCGAGGAGGGCGGGGTTCGTTGCGGCGGCACCCAGAGCCACCTACGCTCGCCGCGACCCATGACGTCCCCCGGATCCCGGCGCCCACCACGAGCCGCGTTCTTCGTCGTGCTCGCGGCGCTCGCGCTCGTCGCGACGTCCTGCCAGGAGCCGGGACGGTCGGGTTCGCCGGTCTGTCATCGAGGATCTCCGCGCATCACCGTGTACCAGGGCCCGGGAGGCAACTGCATCCCGCGACGGCGCGTCGTCGGGTATCGGTGCGACGGTGTCGACCCGATCGTGGTGTTCGATGCCGGAAGCGGGTCGGAACGCCGCTTCCTCGGCGGCACGTTCACCGTGCCGGTGCCCGGGTTGCCCGACGACGCGCAGGTGGTCGGCGTGGGCGACGGCGCGCAGCTGGTCGCCGTGCCCGACGATCCTCGTCGGCTCTACACGGTGCGCGGATCGTCGGTCTGGCGATGGCTCGCGCTGCCGGAGCCGTCGTCGATCGTCGGCGGGGCACAGGCGTTCATGCTCGGGGACTCCCTGCTCGACGGCGGCACGCCCACGATGATCGCCGCGCTGCCCGAATGGTCGCTCGAGATCGACGCCACGAACGGTCGAGGATCGGCCACGGGCGCCTCGATCTCCGAGGCGAGGACCGCCGAGGACCAGGTGGTCGTGGTGGAGCTCGGCACGAACGATCGCGGTGTCGATGCCTTCACCGCCAACGCCGGCCGCATCCTGTCGGCGTTCCGGAAGGTCCCGCTCGTGCTCTGGCAGAACGTCGAGGGCCCTCCCGACGTCGTGCCCGCGGACGAGATCAACGCCGCGATCGAGGCCCTCGCCGGGCGTCGACCGAACGTGGCGATCGCCGACTGGGACGACGAGGTGCCCGAGGAGTACCTCTCGGACGGTGTGCACCCCGACCCCGAACACCAGGACGCGATGGCCACCCTGGTCGCGCCGATGCTGCAGCGATGGTGGACCGCCGCGACGGAGCAGCCGGCGTGCGACTGACCTCGCCGGACCCATCGCCCTCGGCTAGGTTGGCACCCGTGACCGACGCATCCGAGCGAGCGGCGCGCCGCGACGCAGAGGAGAGCGCGATCTCGCGACACCTCGAGCGCGCTCGGGCGACCCTGGATCGCCTGACCCCCGAGCGAGCTTTCGCCGAGGTGCGCGACGGCGCCCTGCTCGTCGACACCCGGACCTTCGAGCAGCGACGCGTGCAGGGCGACGTTCCGGACGCGCTGCGCATCGACCGCACCGTCTTCGAATGGCGGCTCGACCCGACCGGTCCCTGGTGCATCCCCGAGGTCTCGAGCGCCGACGCTCGGATCATCGTGATGTGCCGTCAGGGATTCAGTTCGAGCCTCGCGGCGGCCTCGTTGCAGGCGATCGGACTCACCAGGGCCACGGACATCGTCGGCGGCTTCGAGGCGTGGCACGACGCCGGACTGCCGGTGACGCCATTCGTCGACCCCGGGTGACCCGTCTGACCGCGTGGCCGCGGGCATCACCCCGCCGGCGGCAGCGTCTCGGGCTCGGGGTAGACGGGATCGCGCCGAGCCGCACGCACCACGATGAACGCCGTCGCCGCCACGACGATCGCGCCCCCGAGCGCCGTGAGCGGGGTGATGCGCTCGTCGAGCACCACCCATGCCGCGACGGTCCCGATCACCGGCTGCGACTGCAGCAGCAACGAGCCGAGCCACGCCTCCACGAACCGGTGCGACCAGGCGACCGAGAGATGGCCCATCAGGCCGGGCACGATCGCGATCAGCACGATCCAGGCCCAGTCCGACGCGTCCGGGGGCCGCAGTGACGTGCCGGTCACGAGCGACGCGGCCGTCACCACGATCGCCGAGACCAACATCACGTTGGCCATGTAGTCGATGGCGTCGACGGTGGCTCGCGCGCGCTTGGAGAAGAGCCAGTACGCGGTCCAGGTGAGCACGCTGAGCGCGGCCGCCGCGTCGCCGACCGGGCTCCAGGTCGGCGAGCCCTGTGACCCGACCGCCACGAGCGCGACGCCCGCGAACGACGAAGCGATCACGATCGCGTCACGACGGTCGAGCCGCTCGCCGAACCATCGGACGGCGCCGAGGGTGATGAACACGGGCGCGAGCGCGCCGATGATGGTCGCGTTCGCCACGCTCGTGAGGCGGAACGCCGTGAACGTGAGCGCGATGTCCCCGGCGAAGAACACACCGCCGAGCGCGGTCGCCTTGAGCGCCGCCCACGTCGGACGCCGGCCGGTCGCCACGTAGATCAGGGCGTACAACGCCACCCCGATCCACAGCCGGTAGCTCGCGAACGCCAGCGTCGGCATCTCGACCTGCTTCAGCACGAGCGGCACGAGACCCCATACGACAGTCGTGAAGGAGAGCAACACGATGCCGAGCGTCCGTCGAGAAGCCTCGTCCGTCGCCGTCGCGCCACTACCCGACACGCCCCGACGCTAACAGCGGTGATCCGATGCATCTCGACCCGCGAAGAGGGGGTGCTCGCCGGCGACGACCCGCTCGAAGGGAGGAGGTGGATCGCTCACCGATCGGTGGCGAGACCCTCACGCGACGCAACCTGGTGTCGCGCTGCTCGAAGGAAGGAAGGTGAAGGATGAACCCCAAGCGCACCACGCTGCTTGGCAGTGCGATCGCCGGCTCGGCGCTCGTGCTCGCTCTCGGTGCTGCGCCGATGATCGGGTTCGGTGCGGACCACCTCGACGCACCGGGCCTGACGTCGCCGGCGACGCGATCCGACGGAGACATCAACGACGTCTACGTCCTCGAGGGCCGCAACGAGAGCCAGACGGCCATCGCGGTCTCGACGCACCCGGCGGCAGGTGCGATCGCGCCGCTCGAGTACGCGACGGATCTGCACTACACGATCAAGATCGACCGCAACGGGGACGCGAAGGCCGACTCGCAGTACACGGCGACGTTCGGTCAACCACGTGACAGCGGACGTCAGCCGTACACGATCGTGTGGAGGGCTGGCGACGACCAGCGCCGCGTGGCCCACGGCCTCACCGGCAGGATCGCCGCCGTGCGGGGCGGTGGCAAGGCCTTCGCAGGACTTCGCTCCGACCCGTTCTTCTTCGACCTCGCCGCGTTCCAGGGATCGGTGCAGGGCATGGGCGAACGAGCGTTCTGCGACGGCGACGAGGTGGACTTCTTCGAGTCCCTCAACGCCAACGCGATCGTGCTGCAGGTGCCCGACTCGGCGCTCGGCCGGAACATCGGTGTCTGGGCCGTGACGACCACCGACGACGGCGATCGCATCGACCGCATGGGTCGTCCTGCGATCAACACGGTGTTCAACTGCCGGAGTCGACAAGGACCGATTCAACGCCGGTCACCCGGCGTCGGACTATCGACGCTTCGGTGGCAACGTGCGTGGCGTGCTGGCCACGTTCTCGGCGCTCGACGCCGAAGGCGCGTACAGCAAGGCGGAGACACGCACGTTGGCGACGGTGCTCCTTCCCGACGTCGTGACCTACGACACGCGGACGGACGCCGTTGGTCCGTTGAACGGCCGCGCACTGGCCGACGACGTGATCGACGCCGAGCTGAACATCGTGACGGGTGGCTTCGCCTTCGACGGGCGAGACGGCACCGGCGCGATCGCCGGCGACTGCGTCGGCGCACACGACGACTACGAGCGGGCGTTCCCGTACCTCGGGGAGCCGCACGCCTAGTCATCGACACGATCGGCCGGCTCCGGGGACGTCCGTCGTCCCCGGAGCGCCGGCCGATCCGAGCCAGGAGCGAGCGGCATGGGACGCACGAAGTACCTGATGGCAGGGGTGCTCGCCGCCTCGATCGTCGGCGCCGCGTTCACCTACGTCGGACGGCAGGTGCCCGAACGAGCGGCCGGCGGGATGGGGGTCTCCGGATCGACCGCGAGCGTGGGGGCGAGCGCTTCTGCGCTCTCGCAGGCGCCTGGGCACCCGCAGCTCGCCGAGCTGGAGCGCCTGATCCGCTCGTTCGGGGACCAGACCGACGAGTCTCCGAGCGCAGCCGGCTTCACCTTCCTCGGACAGCTCGAGCTCGAGCGCGCCCGTCTCACCGGCGACGCCGCCTCCTACGCCCGCGCGGAGCGAGCCCTGGAGCACGCCGTCGCCTTGTCGCCTGAGGACCCCGAGCCGGCCGCCCTGCTCGCCGGGGTGCGGTTCACCACCCACGACTTCACCGGAGCGCTCGAGCTCGCGACCGACACCTACGCGAGCGATCGCAACCTCAGCGCGCTCGCGGTACGAGGCGACGCCGCCCTCGAGCTCGGGCGCTACGACGACGCGGCGGCCGACTACCAAGTGCTCGCAAGCTCGCAGCCGGAAGCGTCGACGTCGCTCGTGCGGCTGTCGCGCCTCGCGTTCCTGGGCGGGGACGCGACTCAGGCGAGCCGTCTCGCGGCCGGCGCGGAGCGCGCCGCCGTCGCCGAGGGGGCCTTCGGCGCCTCTCGCGCTTGGTACTCCGCCTACCGGGGGCGCCTTGCCCTCGACGCGGGGCGATACGCAGCGGCGGCCGGGCACTACCGACGGGCGGTCGAGACCGCCCCGGACTACCACCTGGCGGTCGCTGGTCTCGCGAGCGTCCGAAGTGCCCAGGGGCGGACCGACGACGCGATCCGCCTGTACGAGCGCGCCGTGGCGATGGTGCCCGACCCGGCATCGCTCGCCGCCCTGGGCGACCTCTACGCCATCACCGGCGACGATCGGGCTGCCGCCGACCGGTACGCGACCGTGGAAGCGATCGCGACCCTGCAGGCCGTGAACCGCCAGCTCTTCGACCGACAGCTCGCCGCGTTCTGGGCCGATCACGACGGCGATCTCGAGGCGGCGCTGACGATCGCGCAACGGAGCCTCGAGACGAGGCGTGACATCTACGGCGACGACCTGCTCGGGTGGGTGCTCTACCGCTCCGGCCGGTTCGACGAGGCGCGCGAGGCGAGCGATCGGTCGCTCGTGATGAGCACGCCCGACGCCCGGCTCTGGTTCCACGCGGGCATGATCTCGGCGGCGCTCGGCGACGACGAACGGGCGCGGACCGAGCTCTCGCATGCCCTCGCGCTCCACCCGGTCTTCGACCCGCTGCTCGCGCCGGTCGCCGCGGCGACCCTGGCAGAACTCGGGGGGCCGATGTGAGGGGCGCCGCGATCCGCAGGAGCCTTGCCGCCGCTGCGATCGTCGTGACTGTCGCGCTCTGGCCCGCTGCGCCGGCCGCCGCCCACCCGCTGGGGAACTTCACCGTGAACGTGTACGGCGGGGTGGTCGTGCGGCCCCACGCGGTCGTCGTGGACTACGTGGTCGACATGGCCGAGATCCCCGCCTTCGGAGCGCGGCGCGAGATCGACGAGAACCTCGACGAACGGATCGACGAGCGCGAATCGCTCGCCTACCGCGAGGCGACGTGCGCCGAGCTCGCCGACGGCATCACCGTGCGCGTCGATGGCCGGCCGGTGACGGTCAGGGCGACCGAGGTGCATGGCCTGTCGTTTCCCGCCGGGGCGGGCGGCCTGTCGACACTGCGGCTGGAATGCCGTCTTACCGCCGGCGCGCCCACGATCGTCACCGAGGTCGACCTCTCCTACGAGGACCGGAACTTCCCCGACACGATCGGCTGGCGAGAGGTCACGGCGATCGGCGACGGGGTCACCCTCGCAGGCTCCGAGGTGCCCGAGGTCTCCCCAACGGATCGGCTCGCGAGCTACCCCGACGCCGACCTGCCGCTCGACACGCGCGTGGCGACGTTCGCCGCGCGCCCGGGCGGTCCGGATCTCGTCTCGATGCCCGGACCCGACGGGAGCGACACGACCGACGCTCTACCCGCGATCGCCGGCCGCGACGCCGCACCGCTCGCCGGCCTGGTCGGCGCCCAGGACCTCACGCCGCTGCTTGTGGCCGCGATGGTAGGGGTCGCGTTCGGCGTCGGCGCCCTGCACGCGCTTGGACCCGGACACGGGAAGGCCCTGATCGGCGCGTACCTCGTCGGTGCCGGCGGCTCGCTGCGCCACGCCGTCGGGGTCGGGGCCGCGGTCTCGGTCATGCACACGGCGTCGGTCCTGGTGCTCGGCCTGCTCGTGCTCTCCGCCGAGCGCACACTCGCACCCGAGCGCGTCTATCCCCTGCTCGGGCTGGCATCTGGCCTGATCGCACTCGGGCTGGGATCCGCTCTCTTGGTGGCGCGGATCCACGCAGCGGCGCACGAGCGTCGGCATCGCACCCGCGGTCACCGCCGTGGACACGGACACGCGCACCCTCACGATGCAACGGCGCCGGGTCGACGTCCCCCCTGTCGCGTCGAGGCCTCATCGCGCTCGCGTTCTCCGGAGGCATCCTGCCCTCGCCCAGCGCCCTCGTGACCCTGCTCGCCGCCGTCTCGCTCGGACGCACAGCCCTGGGGATACTGTTGATCGCGGCATTCAGCGTCGGCCTCGCCGCATCGTTGATCGGCGTCGGACTCGTCACGCTCCGGGCCAGAGACGTGGCCGAGCGGCGCCTCACCGACCGAGCGGCCGCTGCTGCCCGTCGCATCGTCCGCGGCGATCGCCGCGATGGGCCTGTTCCTGACGGTTCGTGGAGCGGCCCAGCTCTGATGCGACCACGCCGTCGAGGCGATCGACCGGCGGCCCGTCGGCGCGTGGGACCATGGACCGCATGGAGCTCCTCCGACCCGACGCGCGCATCGGACTCGGCTGCATGCCGATGAGCTTCGGCTACGTCGACGCCGCGAGCGAGGACGACCCCGCGGCCGTGATCGGACGAGCGCTCGAGCTCGGCGTCGCGATGTTCGACACCGCCGACGTGTACGGGCCGTTCACGAACGAGCAACTCGTCGGCCGGGCGCTCGAGGGCAGTCGGGGCGATGCAACGATCGCCACGAAATGGGGCCTCGTGGTCGGTCCGACCGGGGGGTACCCGCTCGCCCGCGACGCCCGGCCCGACCGGGCCGCTGAGGCCGTGCTCGCGTCGCTCGAGCGGCTCCGTACCGACGTGATCGACCTCTACTACCTACATCGCGTCGACGATCAGGTGCCCCTGGAAGAGTCGTGGGGTGCCATGGCCGCGCTCGTCGAGCGTGGCATGGTCAGGGCCATCGGCCTCTCGGAGGTCGGCGTCGACGAGCTCGAGCGTGCGCATGCGATCCACCCCGTGGCCGCCGTGCAGTCCGAGCTCAGCCTGTGGACCCGCGACGCGTTGGACGAGGTCGTGCCCTGGTGCGCGCGCAACGGCGCGGCGTTCGTGCCGTTCTCACCGCTGGGGCGTGGCTTCCTCACGGGTGCCATCACCCACGGCGGGTTCGACGCTCGAGACTTCCGCTCCTCGAACCCCCGGTTCACCGACGAGGCGATCGCGTCGAATCAGGCGATCGTGACGGTGGTCCGAGGGGTGGCCGAACGCCACGGAGCGACGCCGGCGCAGGTGGCGCTCGCGTGGACGCTCGCCAAGGGCTCGCACGTGCTGCCGATCCCCGGGACGAAGCGGCGGCGCTATCTCGAGGAGAACGTCGCGGCTGCCGCCCTCGCGCTGACCGCCGACGACCTGACCGAGCTCGACGCGGCGCCGCCGGCGAGCGCTCCGCGATACTGAACGACATGGTCGACACCCCGGCGACGCGCGCGGTCGCCTCCACGGGCCTCGACGCCCGGATCGTGGCGACCGACATCCCCTCGAGTGCCGAGGAAAGCGCTGCGCTGCAGGGCATCGACATCGATCACCTGCTGCGCACGATCGTGATCAGGCGCGGCGCCGGCGACTACGTGTTCGTGCTCGTGCCCGGTGGACGGCAGATCGACTGGAAGAAGCTCCGAACCCATCTCGGCGAGCGGCGACTCTCGCTCCCCAACGCCGACGAGGCCAGGGCCGTCACCGGCTACGAGCGCGGCGCGATCACCCCGTTCGGTTCGACCTCAGCGTGGCCGGTCGTCGCCGACGCGACGATCCGCGGGCTCGGCACGGTGGCGATCGGGGCGGGAGCCCGTGGGGTCAACGTGCACGTCGAGGCGGCCGGTCTGGTCGCGGCCCTCGACGCGGCCGAGGCCGACGTGACGAACCCCGCGGTCCTCGATCCGGCACCGGGCGGAGACGCACCGGGCGCTTGACCACCTGCCTCCCGCGGGGGAGGCTCACGCATGCGTACCGGGGTGCCACCAGCGTGCGGAGGCCCTGCGTGAGCGGCGCCACCCGCCGCGTGGTCGCCGGCGAACAGGTCGACACGCTGCTCGAGGCGCTGGCGTCGGGCGCCACCGAGCCCGGATCCGGCGCCTTCGCCGCCCTCGCCGCCGCATCGGGCGCCGCGCTCGTCACGGCCGTCGCGCAGCGGACGCTCCGGCGGCTCTCCGACGATGACCGTCACGCTGCGCGCCTCGGCGAGATCGCCGCGGAGGCCGATGCTGCACGTCCGGCGCTGCTCGCATCGGCCGACCGCGACGCGGAGCTCCAGGACGAGCTCGCGCTCGCCGCGCGCATGCGCCAGGACTCCGAGAAGCGGCGCACCGCGCGCCTCGTCACCCTGCAGTCGGTGCTCGAGGACGCGGTCGACGTGCAGCTCGATCTCGCTCGGCGATCCGTCCTGCTGGCCGGGCTCGCCGAGGAGGCGACCTCCGTCGCCGACCCCAACGCGGCCGCCGACGGGCTCGCGGCGGTCGCAGCCCTGCACGCAGCAGCGATCGCGGCGCTCGCCACCGTCGAGCTGAACGCCTTCGCGATCGTCGACCCCGCTCGGCGCGACGAGCTCACGGCCACGTGCGCCGCGCTCGGGGAACGCGCCGCGAACATGCTCGACGACGCCCGCGCCGGCTTCGGCGGGCGCGTGACCCCCGGTCCCACCTGAGCCGGCTCCCCCTACGATGGCCGCGATGCCCGGCTTCCTCACGCCTGAACGGATCGCGTCGCTCCCCTCCGTGCTGCTGCACGACCACCTCGACGGGGGCGTTCGACCCGAGACGATCCTCGAGCTCGCGGAAGCGACCGGGTACACCGACCTGCCGGCGAACGACCCGAAGGACCTCGCGGCCTGGATGACGCGACGCGCGCGCCGTCACGACCTCGTGCTGTACCTCGAGACCTTCGTGCACACCGTCGGCGTGATGCAGTCCACCGATGCCTTGGCGCGGGTGGCACGCGAGTGCGCCGACGACCTGGCCGCCGATGGCGTCGTGTACGCGGAGGTGCGGTTCGCTCCCGAGTTGCACACCGCCGGCGGCCTGGCGCCCGACGACGTCCTGGAAGCCGTGCTCGATGGGTTCGCCCGAGACGGCGACGCGATCCGCGTGAACGCCATCGTGACCGCGATGCGCACCGGGAACCGCAGCCTCGAGATCGCGGAGCTCGGCGTGCGCTGGGCGGGGCGGGGGGTGGTCGGCTTCGACCTCGCCGGGGCGGAGGCCGGCTTCCCACCAGCGACGCACCGGGCGGCGTTCGACGCGGTGCTCGCCGACGGACGCCTCGGACTCACGATCCACGCCGGAGAAGGCGACGGGCTCGGGTCGATCCGTGGGGCCCTGGCGTGCGGCGCCCAGCGGATCGGCCACGGAGTCAGGCTCGCCGACGACATCACGGTCGGGGCCGACGGGCGCACGAGGCTCGGCCCGCTCGCCCGAGAGGTGCGCGATCGCGCCGTGCCGCTCGAGCTCTGCCCGACGTCGAACGTCCATTCGGGCGCGTCGGCCTCGATCCCCGATCACCCGATCGGCCTGATGGCCGATCTCGGCTTCCGCGTCACGGTCAACACAGACAACCGGCTGATGTCGGCGACGACGCAGTCGAACGAGCTGGCGCAGGTGGTGCAGGCCTTCGACTGGGATCTCGACCGAGTCGAGCAGTTCGCCGTCACGGCCTCCGAAGCGGCGTTCCTGCCCGCCGAGGAGCGGAGGCGACTGATCGACCAGGTCATCCGGCCGAGGTTCGACCGAGCTCGACGCGCCTGGTGACGTGACCGCCGGGCGCTCAGCCGAGCGTCGCCAGCCGCGACTCGACGATCCTGCGCATCCCCTGCAGCACCTCGTCGGGCAGCGGCGGCACCTCGTGGGTCTGCCAGACGTCGAAGACGCGGTCGCGCGCCCTCGTGCGCAGCGTCCTCGCCCCGGCCTCGCTCCACTCCTTCCGTCCCTCCCACGACAGCACTGCGGCGTCCAGAGCTCCCGGAAGTGTTCAGCAGGTCCCGTTCCGAGCGGGCGTTCGGCCCGCCAGCGGGCAAGATAGATCGATGCCCGCTCGCGACGATCGCACGTCGACGGCCTTCCACGGTTCCTGGCTCGACCGGCCGTGGGGCCGGATGCGCGTCTGGCAAGGGGGCACGGGCCCCGCCGTGCTGGCGGTGCACGGGCTCGGCGGTTCGGGTCGCTACTGGCAGGGCCTCGCCGATCGCATCGGCGACCACTCGACGGTCGTGGCGCCGGACCTGCCCGGTTTCGGCGCCTCCGCCGCGCCCGAGGCAGACATCGACCGCTCACTGCTGCTGGCCGACCTGGACGCTGTCGTGGCGACGCTTCCCCACGATGAGCCGCTCCGGGTGGCCGGACACTCGCTGGGCAGCGTGCTCGGGGCGCTCTGGACGGCCCGGCACCGCGACCGCGTGCGGATGCTCGCGATGGCCGCCTCACCGTTCCCCGACGGGACCGCGATGGACTTCCGGTCCCGCGCCGACCTGCGGCCATCGCCCGGGAGGCGGGTGGCGGCTCGGGCGGCCCGCGCGATCTGGCCGGCGCTCGCAGTACCGATCGGGCTGGTGCGCGGCTATCCCACCGAGGTGGTCGCCGACTTCGGCCGGCAGTCGGTTCGCGCGCGTGCGTGGACGATGTGGTCGCTGTGGTCGGACCCCGACCTCGAAGGGGAGATCGAGGCGCTGTCCACGCTCGACGTGTCGACCGGCACGTTGTTGGCGCACGCCCGCGACGATCGCACCGTCTCGGTCCGAGCCAACGCCGCGTGGGGGCGGGTGTTTCCGCACGCCGAGCGGCGCGTGCTCGACGACGGCGGGCACCAGTTCCTGCTGCGGTCGGGGTTCCAGCCTGTGGCCGGCTGGCTCGCCCGCGACGCCGCCGAGGGCTAGTCTGAGGCCCATGGCGAGCCTGGCGGCACAGCACCACCTCGTGCTGATCCTCGCTCGCGATTTCGCGTCCCGCCTCGCCACGCCCGTGTTCCTGGTCGACGTCCGCGGCACGGTGATCTACTTCAACGAAGCGGCGGAGCGGGTCCTCGGTCGCCGATACATCGAGAGCGGCAGCGGTATGGAGGCCGAGGAGTGGAGCACCGTCTTCGAGCCCTCCGACGACGAGGGCAACCCGATCGGGCTCACCGACCTGCCGCTCGGCGTCGCGATCCTCGAGCGGCACCCCGACCACCGCATGCTGCGGATCCGCAGCACCGACGGCACCGAACGGCGCATCGAGGTCACCGCGTTCCCTCTCTTCGCCCACGAGGACGAATGCCTCGGCGCGATCGCGGTCTTCTGGGAGACCCCCGAGGGCCCGGAGCGCTCGTGAGGGCGCGCATCTGGGGGTGCCGAGGGTCGATCGCCACGCCCGGGCCCGAAACGATCCGCTACGGCGGCAACACGTCGTGCGTCGAGGTCCGCGGCGATGAGGGCGAGGTCATCGTGCTCGACGCGGGCACCGGGGCGCGTCCACTCGGCGACCGACTGATCCGCGAGACCGTGCCCCGGGTCGACCTGCTGCTCACCCACCTGCACGTCGACCACCTCGAGGGCCTCGGCATGTTCGCGCCGATCTGGTCGCCCGAGACGGAGCTCCACATCTGGGGACCGCCCTCGCCCGTCGCCTCGCTCGAGGAGCGCATCGCCACCTACTTCTCGCCCCCGCTGTTCCCGGTGCACCTCACGGAGGTGCCGGCGCGGGTGAGCTTCCACGACGCGCCCAGGGAGCCATGGGCGATCGGGTCGATCACGGTCACCGCGCACCCCATCCTGCACCCCGGCGCGACCGTTGGATACCGGCTCGAGTCGGGCGGCCGCACGCTCGCGTACGTGACCGACCACGAGCCGGCCCTCGGCACCGATCTCGATGCCGTGGGCACGAGCTGGATCTCGGGATACGCGCTCGCCCATCGCGCCGACCTGCTGATCCACGACTGCCAATACACGGTGGAGGAGTACGCCGCGCGCGTCGGCTGGGGTCATCCGAGCGTGGCTCACGTGGCGGCGTTCGCCCGTCGAGCCGAGGTGGACCGCCTCGTCATGTTCCACCATCATCCGGGCCACGCCGACGACGAGCTCGACGCGATGCGAGGCTCGGTGCTCTCAGGATGGCCCGTCGATCCCGACCGATGCATCGTCGGAGCCGAGGGCGCCGTGATCGAGGTCTGAGGACCGCTCAGCTCGTCAGACCGCGGCCGCGTGCATGCCGACCCACGACCGAAGGCTCGCGCGCCACAAGGCCCGCTCGTGGTACTCCCCTGCAGCCGAGAGCCCCTCCACACCTCCCGCACGGAGCACGGTGCGAAGGAGCGGTGCGAGCTGGTGGCCGTAGAGCTCCATGCATGCGTGCGGATGCACCCCCGGCCACGAGTAGCACGACGCCACCCATCGCCGGTGCGACCGGTCGACCTCCTCGGGCACCGCGTCCCAGGCCGGGTCGTCCGGCGCGAAGGCCCACTGGTCGAGGTTCCCCTGCGGGATGCCCTCGATGCCTCGCACCGTCGGCGGGGACTCGTGCAGGAGGTAGGGATCGACCACCAGGTCGCAGACGACGGCGTGCTCGGGCAGGTAGGCGAGCCACGCGTTCGGCACGAGCGGCACGCTCGGATCATGGCGCTGGGTGGAATCGACCAGCACGTCGGAGGCGGCCAGGCGCTCCTTCATGTACTCGACCCGCCCCGTGAGGTTGCGGCCGATCGTCGTGACCTCCACGCCGGGCAGGTGCGCGAGGCGCTCCGAGCGCTCGAGGTTCCCGTACTTCGTCGCCGCCTCGACGGCGTCCTTGCCGATCGCGCCGGCCCCGAGCACGGTCACCCTGACGGGAGGCCGTGACGGCACCGCGAACTCCGGCCACTCCCGCTCCAACACGTCGAACGCTGCCTCGAGCCCGTTCCACGCGACGTCACGGCCGTCGACCACGAGGCGATGTCCGATGTCGTCGGTGAGCAGGTCGAGCGAGATCGCGTCGAGACCGAGCTCCACGAGCCGGGCGACCCGCCTCGGGCGCGTCGGGAAGTGCAGCATCGACACGAGCACCGCGCCCCGTCGCAGCTGCTGCAGCCGATCCTCTGGAGCGCGCAACGCGAGCACCACGTCCTGGGCGAAGGCATCCTCGTTCGATCCGACGGTGACGGTCGGGCACGCACGCACGTAGTCGTCGTCGGTGTAGCCCATGCCCGAGCCGATGCCATGCTCCACGACGATCGGGGCCCCGAGGTCGGCGACGGCGGCCACGAGGTCGGGCAGGAAGTCGCGCCGCTCACCCGTCTCCTTGTGCATGCGGGGCAGGCCGAGGCTCGGGGTCGTCACGCCAGCCACCTCCCGAGCTCGCCATGAGCGACCGCGCGTTCCAGGGGGTCGGCGCTGTCGATGTCGAGCCGGTCGACCGGCACGCGGAGCGCGACGCCGAGCACGGGTTCGATCTGGCGGCCGTACACCCGCATGCAGTCCACAGGCTCGATGCCGGGCCAGGCGTAACACGAAAGCGCGACGCGCCGTTGCCGCGTATCGATGCCGTGATCGAGCTCATCCCACGCGGCATCGCCCACCGCGAAGACGTACCGGTCGAGGTTCCCATGGGGCACGCCCTCGATGCCCTTCGTGAGCGGCGGGTCCACGGTGAAGTCGTAGGGGTCGACGGCCAGATCCAGGATCACGGCATCGGGCGGCAACGCGGCGATCCAGGGGTTCGGCACGATCGGCCGCGTGGCGTCGAGGCGCTGGGTGGCATCGATCAACAGGTCGGAGACCTCCAGACGGCCGAGCAGGTAGTCCTCGTGGCGGGTGAGGTCGAAGTCGACGACGGTGACCTCCACGCCGGGCACGTCGCTCGCGGCCAGCTCGGCGCGGAGCTCGGGGTCGCCGTAGCGCGTCGCCGCACGCACCGCGTGCGCGCCGACGGCACCGGCGCCGAGGCACGTCACCCGCAGGGGCCTGCGGCTCGGGTGAGCGAAGTGCGGGTGCATCCGCGCGAGCTCGACGAACGCGAGCCGCACACCGTTCCACCCCACGGCCTCGAGGTACTCGACCTGGCGCCGACCGAGGTCGTCGACGACGCCGTCGAGCGAGATCGCGTGCAGCCCGAGGTCGGCGACCAGCCGGGTGCGGCGTCGGCGGGTCGGGTAGTGCAGCATCGTGATCAGCAAGGCGCCCGAGCGCATCGATCGCAAGGCGGTCTCGTCGGGGCAACGGATCACCGTGACGATGTCGCTCGCCAGCACCTCGTCGTAGTCGGCGAACCGCACCTTCGGCGAGGCGGCGATGTAAGCATCGGATCCGAACCCCATGCCGCTGCCGTAGCCGTGTTCCAGCACGATCTCGCTCGCGCCGGCGCGATCGGCCGCCACGACGAACTCGGGCAGGAAGTCGCGACGCTCACCGGCCTCCATGTGCATGCGGGGCAGGCCGAACACGGGCGAGGCGATGCCCTGGGCCGCACCGTCGTTCGAACCCATCGCTCCTCCTCGACCCCACCCTACGTGGGAGACGCATCCCGTCACGCCGGACCCCAGGCCCGTCGGTCGGGGGACGGATGGCTCGGACACCTACACTCGGGCGGTGACGGCCGACGACGCGACCCCCGCCCCGACGGCGCCGCCGTGGCGAGAGGTCTTCCGTGGCCGCCGCGGACGGCTCACCGCGGGATTGCTGCTGCTCGAAGCCCTCGTCGCTGTTCAGTCGCTCGTGGTGGCGACGATCATGCCCGACGTCCGGCGCGACCTCGGCATGGTGCAGCTCTACGGGCTCGTGTTCACCGCGTCGAGCCTCGCCACGATCGCCTCGATCCCGATCGTGGGCCGCGCGGTCGACCGGTTCGGCACGAAGGCAGTGCTCGTGCCGGTGCTCGCCGTGTTCTTCGCCGGGCTCCTCGTGTCGGCAACGGCGCCCGCGATGCCCGTCCTGCTCGTCGGGCAGTTCCTGCAAGGCGCGGGCGGAGGCGGTCTCTACGCGCTCTCGCTCGGCACGGTCGCGAAGACCTACCCCGACGAGTTGCGACCGCGGGTACTCGCACTGCTCGCCACGATGTGGATCCTGCCCGGGTTGATCGGCCCACCCGTCGGGGCCGCGATCGCCAGCACGATCGGGTGGCGCTGGGCGTTCGTGGCTCCGATCTCGATACTGCTCGCGACGTGGGCCTTGATCGCGCCCGTGCTCGACCTGGTGCCTCGGCCCGAGTCGAGCGGGCAGGGGGTGTCGCTGCGATGGCCCCTGCAGCTCATGGTCGGCGCCGGGTTCGTGTTCGCCTCGATCACCGCGTTCGCGGGGTGGGTACCGCTCGCCGTGGCAGTGGGGCTCGCGATCGGCGTGCCCGCGCTCCGCCACATCGCCCCTCGAGGCACGTTCCGCGCAGCGCCGGGGCACGGCGCGATCGCCGCAGCCGCGTTCCTGCTGTCGGTGTCGTTCCTGGCGATGGACGCCTTCCTCACGTTGATGCTGACGAGGGTACGAGGGCTCTCGCTCGGGGCCGCGGGGCTCGCGATCACCGTGGCGACGGTGACCTGGGCGCTCGGCGCGCTCTGGCAGTCGAACCGCGCCGCCGATCGGCCGCTCGGATGGCTCGTCGGCGTCGGCGCCGTCCTGCTGTTCGTCGGACAGGCGGCGGTGGCGAGCACCTTGTGGCTCCAGGTGCCCCTCGCCTTCGCCTACGTCGGATGGGGCGTCGTCGGGCTCGGCATGGGCATCGCCTTCGCCACGATCCCGTTGGCCGCGATGCGCGTGTCGGCGTCGGGCGAGGAAGGCGAAGAGCTCTCCGCCGTACTGCTGATGGACATGCTGGGCGTGGCGACCGGTGCCGGGCTCGGCGGCGCGGCGATCGCGCTGTCTGACTCGCTCGACGCCTCGCTGCGCGCCGGGATCGGCGGCGCCTTCGCGCTCGCGCTCGTGACCGCCCTCGTGCTCGTGGCGATCACCCCCCGCATCCCGTCGGGCCCTGCGACCGAATCTGCAGAGGCCTAGGCTCGCACGGTGGCGAGGTCCGTCCGGGTCGGCGTGCAGCTTCCCGAGGTCGAGCGCGAGGTGCGCTGGCCCGAGTACCTCGCGATGGCCACGACGGCCGAGCGCGTCGGGTTCGACTCGGTCTGGGTGGGCGATCACCTGCTCTACCGAGGCGACGACCGACCCGAGCGTGGTCCCTGGGAGGCGTGGACGACGCTCGCCGCGATCGCCGCGGTGACCGAGCGGGTCGAGCTCGGGCCCCTCGTCGCGTGCGCCGGGTTCCACGCGCCGGCGATGCTGGCGAAGCAGGCGGCGACCGTCGACGAGATCTCGGGCGGCCGGCTCGTGCTCGCGCTCGGGGCGGGGTGGAACGAGACGGAGTTCCGAGCGTTCGGGTTCCCGTTCGACCGGCGGGTGTCGAGGTTCGAGGAATCGTTCGAGGTGATCCGCCGCCTCGTCGCCGGCGAGCGCGTGACGCTACACGGCGATCACGTGCAGGTCGATGACGCCGTGCTGCTGCCCCCGCCGGCGCGCCGGCCGCGCCTCATGATCGGCAGCACGGGGCGGCGCGTGCTCACGGTGGCCATTCCTCACGTCGACGCGTGGAACACGTGGTTCGACTGGTACGGCAACACGCCGCAGGGCTTCGCGGCGCGCACCGCCGAGATCGACGACATCGCCGTCGACGTGGGCCGCGATCCGGCCGAGATCGAGCGCAGCGCATGCCTGCTCGTGGCGCTCGACCCGTCGACGCATGAACGTCCGCCCGACCCGAGCGCCCCGCCCGTCACCGGTTCGCCGGCGGCGATCGCTGAGGCGATCGAGGCCATGGAGCGAGCCGGAGCCGACGAGGTGATCCTCGTGGTCGACCCCATCACGGAACGCTCGATCGAGATCCTGGGTGGTGCGCTCGCCTTACAGCGTTGATCGAGCACCCCCTCCGCACTTGAGTTGCGGAATATTGCCCTCCCCTCGGGCTCGTCATCGGCCGTCGATGTGCCCTCTGCCACAACGCGTCTCGCCTGTATGCATCGGCTCACGCTCGCACGCGGGGCTGACGGCGCTGCGCGGGCGTGCCTAGCGTCCGCCCCCAACAGGTCGCTGGAGAGGCGGCTCGAGAGACCTGAAGGGAGCGTGCTCCATGCGTAGAACCACGCGCAGCACCTCGTTGGCGATCGTCATCATCATGGCTGCAGCGTTGGCGGTGACGTTCATGCCGTCGTCGTCCGGAGCCGTCGAGAAGCGATTCTCGGTGTTCTGTGACTTCAGCCACTCGACCAGGCAGGACCCCATCGTCGCCCCCGGTCACCATCGGCGGAGCGACCACGAGCACGTGTTCTTCGGGAACCGTTCGACCCGCTCGGACTCGAGCTATCGCTCGATGCGGAAGGCCAGATCGTCCTGCCGCCTGCCCCGCGACACCGCCGGGTACTGGGTTCCGGCGCTCGTCGATCCCAACGGGAAGCTGGTGCAGCCGCACGGAGCCTTCGTCTACTACCGCTCCGTCGGCGCGCTGGCCGACGTGAACATCCGGGCCTTCCCCAAGGACTTCCGCATGATCTCCGACGACTTCCATTTCCATTGCGGCGACGATCGCAACGAGTCGGACGTGCCGCTGGACTGCTCGAACGTCGCGGGCGGGAAGCTGCTTCGGCTCTCGGTGATCTTCCCCTCGTGCTGGGACGGTCGCCGGCTCGACTCCAAGGACCACATGGCACACGTGGCGTTCCCCACGGGCAAGGGATGCCCGAAGCGACACCCGGTGGAACTGCCGAGGCTCGCGATCATCGCGCAGTTCCAGGTGCAGAACGCCGAGGGCTACCGGCTGAGCTCCGGCTCGCCCACGACCGCACACGGCGATTTCTGGAACACGTGGCACCAGAAGACGCTGCGTGACCTGGTGCAGCGGTGTCTCGGGCGCGGCGTGAGCGAGCTCTGCGGTCAGATCCGCTCGTGACCGGCTCGGCGGCCGGCGCCGCTCAGCGCCGGCCGCCGAGGACCCGCGCGGCGAGCGAGCGATCGAATGCGACCACGGTGAGCTCGGCGGGGTGGTTCGGCTCGAGCCACGCGAAGGCGAGGCCCGGTCCGTCGGCTCGCCCGCCGCTCGTGACGTAGCCGATCGTTCCTTCGCCGGCGCGAACGGGCTCGCCGCCACTCACGACGCCGTCGACCTCGAGGCGCACGAGCACGCGGGAGCCCGAGTCTTCGTCGCCGGCAGGGGGTGCGAAACGGCCGAGCCCTGCGGGGCCCGGCGCGTGCTCCGCGGTGACGTCGACGCCCGCTGCCGGGTATCCGGCGTCCAGCCGCAGCGTCTCGAACGCCCGTCGTCCTGCGGCGACCAGGCCGAGTTCACGACCGGACTCCCAGAGCAGATCCCACAGCCGCAGGCCGAGATCGGCGGTCGTCGTGAGCTCCCATCCCGGCTCTCCCACGTAGGACACCGACTGGACGCTCACGGGTACCCCGGCGACGTCGAGCTCACGGACCTGGAACCGGCCGAACGCGAGCGTGTCGCCGCCGCCCTGCACGAGCGGGGCGAGCACGTCGGCGGCTCGTGGGCCCCACATTCCGAGCGCACACGTCGCGGACGTGACGTCGCGCATCCCCACGGATCCGTCGTCCGGCGCCTCGCGCTGCAGCAGCGCCACATCAACAGGCGTGCCGAGGCCCACGACCCACCGGTCCGAGGCCAGGCGCGAGACGATCGCGTCGGTCAAGACCGTGCCACGGGGCCCGAGCACGAGCGTGTACGCGGCCGAACCGACCGGTCGATCGAGGTCGGCGCTGCACAACGCCGAGAGCCACTCGAGCGCCCCGCCGCCCTCGACCTCGACGCGCCGCAACGGCGTGAGGTCGAACAATCCGGCGGCTCGCCGCGTGGCCACGTGCTCGGCCACGGCGATCGGCGACCACCACCGGGCATGCCAGTGGTCGCGAGGCGCGACGTCGATGCCGAGCCGCTCGGCGAGACCTTCGTTCGCCTCGTACCACGCCGGGCGCTCCCACCCCTGACCCTCGACGAACACAGCGCCCAGCTCGCGCTGGCGCTCGACCCATGGGCTCACGCGCAGCGGGCGCGGTCGGTGCACCGGCTCGAGCGGATGGTGCACGTCGTAGACCTCGTCGTGGTTCGTGATGCTGCGCGGCACGAAGTACGCCGTCGATCGCTGGAACGGCTCGAACCGATGCACGTCGGCCTCGTGCACGTCGACCTCGGGCTGCCCGTCGACGATCCACTCCGCCAGGGCCCGGGCGACCCCGACCGCGTGCGTGATCCACACGGACTCGGCGACCCAGAAGCCGCGCGCCTCGAGCGACTCCCCCATGAGGGGGTACCCGTCGGGCGTGAACGAGAACACGCCGTCGAACGCCTCGCCGACGCCCGCCGGGCCGATGCGCGGCATCAGCTCGACCGCCGTCTTCCACGAGCCCTCGAAGTCCTCGGGCGTGAACGCGAGGGTCGCGGTCGCCGGTTCGCCGGCGAGCGTGTCGGCCGGGTCGATCGGCAACGCACGGTGCTGGAACGATCCGATCCCGACCTGGTCGTGGTGCTGGCGGAAGTAGAGATCGCCGTCGAGGTGGCGCAGGATCGGCGTCGCGGCCTCGACGCCCGGCTCGCCGAACCCCTCGACGGAGCCGGTCCGGGCGTACAGGTGCGCGAGCGGCAGCATCGGCAGCCGCATACCGACCATCGATGCGATCCGCGGTCCCCAGATGCCCGCGGCGCACACCACGACGTCGGCCGGGAACCGCTCCCCCTCGGCCGTGCGCACGCCGGCGACCCGCCCACGTTCGACGTCGACCGCGACCACCTCGCGCTCACCCAGGAACCGCGCGCCTCGCTCGGTCGCGCGCCGTGCGCGAGCTTCCGTGGTGCGGGTCGCCTTCGCGAGACCGTCCCCCGGGATGTGGAAGCCGCCCACGATGCGCTCCGGATCGATCAACGGATGCAGGGCGACGCACGCCTCGACATCCACGATGCGCGCCTCGACGCCCCACGACTCGGCCCATCCCCGCTTGCGGCGAAGATCCTCGAGCCGCTCCTCGGTCGTCGCCACCTCGAGCGCGCCGACGACATCGAAGCAGGGCCCATCGGGATGCTCCAGCCGGGTCATCAGATCGACGGTCTCGATCGCGAACCTCGCCATCATGCGGCTCACGCTCGTGCGCGAGACCAGCCCCGGCGCGTGGAACGTCGACCCCCCGCTGTCGAACAACGGGCCCCGATCGAGCACCGTGACGTCGCTCCAGCCGCGAGCCGTGAGCTCATCGGCCACCGAAGCGCCGACGATTCCGGCGCCCACGACCACGACACGAGGAGAGCCCGACATGCCGGGGATGCTACCGTCGTCGCATGCATCGTCGTGCGCGTCCGCTCCTCGTGATGGTGGCGACGATCGTGGCGCTCTCGCTCGCCGCTCCCGGCGTGGCGTCCGCTCGCAAGTACGGGCTCGGCGATTCCGTGATGCAGGGCGCCACGCGTGAGCTGCGCTCAAGGCACTTCACGGTGAACACCACGACGAGCCGGCAGTTCTCCGACGCCCCGCAGATCATCAGGCGGCTCGCGAGGCGCGGCCGGCTTCCTCGCAAGGTCGCGATCCATCTCGGCAACAACGGATTCATCGACCCCGCCGATTGTCGGCGCGCGGTGAACAACGCCGGCAACCGACAGGTCTTCCTCGTCACGTTGAAGGTGCCGCGCAGTTGGCGACGCACCAACAACCAGCGGCTGCGGACCTGCGCTCGCCGCCACGGCGCCGACATCATCGACTGGTACGCGTTCTCCAGGTCGCACGACTCGTGGTTCTACAGCGACGGGTTCCACCTGACGTCCGTCGGCCAGCGCAAGTACGCGAGGTTCCTCAGCCGCTCGACGTGAGATCGATCGTCACGCTGAGGTATGCCTCCACATCCCCTCCAGCCTGCAAGGTCTGCTCGCTCGAGCGCCCCGTGACCGCCTGCCATGGGTCTTCCTGGGTGCCCGGGTGGGGCAAGTAGAGCGGGAAGTCGCTCGAGGCGAGCTGCAGCCGCAGGCGGTGACCGGCTCGCAGGCGATAGCCCATGTGCGCGAGGTCGATCCGGGAGGTCCGCGACGGATCGGGGGTGCGGAGCAGGATCTGTCCTCGCGTCAGCATCGTCGCCGAGCCGTCGAGACCGACATCGACGAGCTTCGCGAACAGGGCCGTGGAGGGCGCGGTCGACCCCACGCCGACCCGGACGGACACGGGACCGACCAGATCGAGCGGCCGATCGAGCACATCCGACGTGAACGTCAGCACATCCGGACGGTCCTCGACCCGTCGCTCGTCGGGGAGTTCATGCAGGAACGCGAAGGGGTTCACGACCGTCGACGGCACGAGGTCGGCCGGGTCGTGCACCCAACGGGCGGTGGTCATCGTGGCATCGGGCTCATGGGCCAGGCGACCTCCGTCGGCGTCGGCCACGGCACGGTCGGCCGCCGCCAGGTGGAGCCGGAGTTCACGTGCGCCGGGAGGCGGCCACGTCGGCGCACTCCGCCACCCGTCATTGCCCTGGTGCCAGCGCACCCGCGGGATCTCCACGTCTTCCCCTTTGAGGAACCGGTCGAGGAAGTCGAGCGCCGAGCCCAGGTAGCGCGGCAGCATGCGCGCGAGCGCCTCGTCGTCGACGTCGTGATCGTCCTCGGGCGCGATCGGCACCAGATCGAGGTGGTAGTTCTCGTGGTCCGTCGAGTTCATCTCGAGGTATTGGAGTTCGGCCACCTCCGGACGCGCGACCAGGGCGTCGTAGTCGCGCATCTGGTCCGGCATGATGTTGTCGAACCACCCACCGGTGTGAAGCACCGGGATCCTCAGAACATCGAACGGGTGACGTCCGGGATAGGTCATGAGGCCTTTCCCCGCAGCGCTCGTCTCGACGAACCGATCGAAGCTCACGGCGCGCCGGCCGATGGCATCGAACGCGTCGTCGAACACCTCCGACAGCGGGCGGTGCCCGTAGTCGGTCCGCCAGTCGTAGACGTGCTCGTCGAGCCAGTACATCGCCAGGTACTCGCCCATGAAGAGCGGGATGACCACATCGTCCCCCAACAGCCCTCCGAGATCCGCGCTCGTCACCCGTGGGACGATGGCCTTCAAAGCCGGATGCTCGCTGGCGACCGCGGCCCATTGCGTGTAGCCGTAGTAGGAGTCGCCCCACATACCCACGTTGCCGTCGCACCACGGCTGCGTGGCCACCCACTCGAGCGTGTCGTACCCGTCGTCCACCTCGTGCGCGAACGCGAGGGTCTCCCCCTCCGAGCGGAACTTCCCACGCACGTCCTGCACCACGAACGCGTACCCGCGGTCCGTGAAGAAGGATGCGATCTGCGGCATGAACGTGTAGCGCCCGCACTTGTCGTACGGAAGTCGGACCAAGACAGCAGGACCACGGTCGACGCCGGTTGGGAGGTAGACGTCGGTCGCGAGCCGCATGCCGTCTCGCATCGAGATCATGGAGTGCTCGGCATCCGGGTCGAGCGGGGACTCCTCGACGACATCGAACTCGAACGACACGATCCCTCTCCTCATCGTTGGGCTCCGGAAGTGCCCCCGGCAGGAATCGAACCTGCGACACCCGGTTTAGGAAACCGGTGCTCTATCCACTGAGCTACGAGGGCCGAGGGCCGAGGGCGAGGGCCGAGGGCGATGGCAGGGAATACGAGCGCCGAGGCCGACGGTGTGCTGAAGCCTTCAGCCAGGTTGAACACGCCCACCAACAGCCTATCGAGGTTCCGACCGACGAGGGCACGCCGATCCCCACGGACAACGTCCAGGGCAAGCCGCGCTCACTAATGCGTCGCGGCGCTGACCATACCGATCACGAGCTCAACGGCGTCCTCTTCGTCCAGCCCGTTCGTCACGCAGAGTGAACGCCAGGTCTGGAAACTCACGCTGTGCGCCAGCGCCGCTCGCACGAGGTGCATCCGATCGGGATCAACGAGCCAACCGACGAGGAGCAGCTCGACGATCGCGGCGAACGCGGCGGGCATCATGGCGATCGCTTCGGCGACGGCGGGTGAGATGGACGCGTCTCGAAGCAGATTGGCTGTCATCGGCGCCGTCGCTTCATGGAAGCCGTAGAGCTGCGTCAGCGCCACCCGAAGTCGTTCCTCCGGGTCGGCGAGTGCGACCCACGGCCCCGGGTCGGGGGGTGGGTTCTGCGACAACCAGTGATCTCGGCACGCCCCGAGGAGGGACGCTTCATCGGGGAAGTGGCGGTACACCGTCGGTCTCTCAACCCCTGCGCGCTTGGCCACTGCGCTGATGGTGGTGAGAGCGGGCCCGATCTCCTCGTGCAGGGAAAGCGCCGCTTCCGTGATCCGGAGTCGCGTCTGCGCCGCCCGCTCCGCACGGATCCTCTGGGTGTAGCGACGGCGCTTGGGAGATTCAGCTCGACTTGACATCGCCGTCGGCAGGGGAGTAGCTTCCGATCACCAATTCAAGATACATTACTGTACGGGAAATAGCCCAACGGTCGGCTCCTCGATCACACGGACTCGTGTCGTGGAGGTCGACGCGACGGCCGTGGGAAGGAAGCAAGCCATGAGGCGATCGGGGATCCGTGTGACGGTCCCGCTACCGCTGCTCGGGGCTCGCACTCCCTATCGCGATCCACGTAGGGGTGCCCTGCATCGCATCCTCGTGTCGTGCCTTGCCGCCTGCATCGCATCCGTGGGATGCACCGCGGAGACGTCATCACCAACCCAGACATCCTCGACGGCAGCTGCGCCGTCGCCGACGGTCTCGACCGCCGTCGGACACCTCCTGATCCTGCGGTACCCGTCCACCGGCTTCGGCGAGTACTTCGTTGCGAACATCGACGGGTCGGACGAGCAGGCCTTCCTGCCGGGCGAAGAGTTCGAGACGCGGCAACTCTCGCCGGACAACACGAGGGTGGCGATCGTCGGACCGAACGAGAATGGGATCTTGACCAGCGCAAGCGTCGACATCGATGGCAGGAACCGGACCGATCTGGTCAATGACGACCCAAGCCTGCACCTTGCCTGCGGCGTCTGGGCCCCGAACGAGCGCATGGCCTGTGAAGGTTTCGACGAGTCGACGCCTTCACGCTCGGGCATCTACACGGTGAGCGCCGAGGACGGTGGTGATCTCCAGCGACTCACGCACGATCGCGACGTGCCGTGCGACTACTCGCCGGATGGCTCCCGGCTCGCCTTCATCCGGACCGGCTCGGACGAAGGCGTGGGCACGCTGATGGTCATGGATGCAGACGGAGGCAAGCCGGAGTCGCTCGGCTCGGAGGTCTTCCTCTCCGGGATCGCGTGCGACTGGTCGCCCGACGGGAGATCGATCCTGATCGGATCTCCCGATGGCGAGATCCTGATCGTTACCCCGGCCGGCGGGAGCTCGACGTTCCCTGGCCTCGATGGATTCGCGTCGGGCCCCAGCTGGTCACTGGATGGCGATCACATCATGTTCTCGATGACGCTCGAGGGTGAGCAGTTCGACGTCTACACGGTCGCCGCGGATGGCACCGAGCTCACGCGCATCACCGACTCCGATCTCCTGGAGGAGGCCGCGGTCTGGCTCCCCTGATCGTTCCATCTGCGTTGACCTCCAGAGGTCGTCCCTACAGGGCCACCGAGGGCGAGCGCGCCCAGCAAGCAGCACGATCCGCTCGTTCACACTCGCTGCTGAGCTTATCGGCTGCTGCAAGGCGATCCGGCACTGAGTCGCCCCTCAACGTAGTGCTGCCGACACAAGGCCTCGGTCGGTGAGGGGCGTTCCGAGATCCCCGAAATCCGTTCCGAGCAGGTCAGACCCACCCGTTTGACCAGGACAGGATGGTTTTTCTGCCGGCCCCACGAGGGCGAGGGCACGAGGGCCCGAGGGCATCCTGGTGTACCGAGTCTAGCGAGCGGCGGTCAGAGGACGATGTTGGCGCCAGGAGGACGTCGAAGACGGATTGCGTCCAGCCTTCGGCCGGCTCTGGGTGGGATCGGCGGTCAGGCCGCGGCGGACATGCCGTTGCGCTCCGATTTTTCGTCAGCCACGCACGCTCGATTGTCGCGGACCCTCAGCCTTCCCAGACCTGGTCCACAGATTGGCGTGGTTGCTGATCGCGGAAGAGCACCCAGGTCCGCACGTTGTTGCTGGCTCTGTGCCTAGCGATCACGAACTTGAAGGTGTAGGGGTGATCCCTGTCAGCATCGTGGAAGGTCGTCTTCCACCGCCACCGCATCCCCCCGCGATCGGAAACTCGAACGGCATCCACAAGCATCCAGACATTGGATCCGGGATCGCGCCGAAGGACCCTCGCCCGGAACCCAGCGTGTGTGGGCGATACCTTCCCGCGGAGGAAGACGGTCTGATTCAGTGTGTAGCGCTCACGCCGCAGACATGCCTCCGACGTTCGCGTGCGGGCGGCACACGCCTCGAAATTCGTGATCGGGTGAGCGTTGCCCTTCGTCAACGGCCCAATTACCGGTAGTGCCATGAGTATGACGACGACCACATTGATCCGCCTGACCCTCATAGAGCCCGCCTCTCTCGTCGCTGAAACGCCGTTTCCGGGTCAAGGCGGGTTCGGAGCGACCAGGCCCGACGCGTGTACCGGCGGCATCCCGACAAGCAACGCCATGGAGATCGTGGCCCAACGACGTTTCCTCATGCCAGCCCCCTGCGCTGGTCGTTGCGGGCAGGGAAACGAGCCTACTCCCAGCAGGTTCGATCGTGCTCAGGCGAGGCACGAACGTGACCCTCCGAGTGTCCAGGCCGCGCGAGCCTGGGCACGAAGGGCTAGGCGGACGCCCTGGATCACGACTGGGAGACTGACACACGGACCGGGAGGCAGCCTCACAGAGAAGGTCGATGTCGGCGTCGACGAGTTCAGGGTCCCGCCGGAGCTCGGGCGCATCTGGGGGACACGAGATGTAGGAGATGCGCAAAGGGAAGAGCGAACTCGACGAGTTCCCTCGTCCTTGCGGGAGCTCGACGCGCTCCAGCGCCACACCGTCGCCCGCTGCTTCAGCAGGGCGGCTCGGTGCCGTCGGTTGGAGCGTTCAGCGTCGCCCGGATCGCCCCAAATCCTCCTGACAATCCTGCCCCTTCTTCGGGAAGCGCCCGACATAGGGCGGGTGGTGCGTCGGGATGACCCTTCGGCCCTCACACGGGACGCACTTCCCACGCACGTCCCCGATCTTGTCCTTGGCGCCGCGGAACCTGCGCATCGCGACATTGCCGAGCGGGACGATCAATTTCGGGTCGACCAACGGATCTGCTCGACGAGCCAGGGCAGGCACGCCTGACGAAGGCGTGCGAAAGCGTCAGAGGCCGGATCGGCGTCCCGTCGCCGCGATCGCAGACGATGCCGAGATCCGGTCATGCCTCGCCGAACGTGAGCCGGCGCTCGAGCTGCTCGGCCCGGTGCCTGCGCAGGGCCGCGACCAGCATCGGCGGAAACGGAACGGTTCGGCGAGCGCGGTCGGTCTTCGGCAACTCCACGAACTCCTCGCCGGCATCCTGCTGCAGCGTGGCGACGACGCGAAGGCGAGAGGCCTCGAGGTCGATCACATCCCACCGCAGCGCGAGCACCTCGCCGAGTCGCAGGCTTGTCGTCGCCGCATCATCGTCGCCGTGCGGTAGGGATAAGGCATACCTCGATGCCTCGAGGAGAAACCTCTCCCCGGAACGTCGGCGAGGTCACGGAGAGCTCACGCAGCCACCTCTCCGGGAACGTCGGGAAGGTCACGGCGAGGTCAGCATCAGCGGAGAGCTAGGTCCCGTGACAGCCCGGGAAGAATGCCTCCACCGAGGTGACGGAGTCGCCCGCGTCTGCGTCGCCCACGTCCTTGTCGGGGCCGCCATGGACCCGGTCGCCGCCCTTGTCGTCTTTGCCCGACACGCACGGGTCGCGGCCCTGGCCGCCGGAGATGATGTCGTGCTGTTCCCCACCCTTGGCGCTATCAAAGCCGAAGCCGGCGAGGACCAAGTCCTTGCCTTCACCCCCCAAGAGGAGGTCGTTGCCAGCGCCGCCCATGAGGATGTCGGGGCCGAGTCCGCCCAAGAGCGTGTCGCTACTGGCGCCGCCTCTGAGGATGTCGGCGCCTTCGCGTCCGACGATCCAGTCCCAACCGCCCCTCCCGCAGATCACGTCCGCGGCGGGGGTGCCGCCCAGACGGTCGTCCTCGGGTGTGCCGGTGATGGTGCACGAGGCTCGCTTCGCGCTGGCCGGAGCGGCTGGCGCAGGGGCCATCGCTGGCGCGGAGAAGGCCATCGCTGCGACGAGTCCGAATGCGATCGCACCGATCGTGAGTCGTTTCATGGGCCTCCGGTGAGTCGTGCGGCCCACGGTAGGCCCGTCCTCGATCCGACGCAAACCATGCCCCGCTCATCGTGGCGCCCTGACGGCTCGGTGAGGGGTTACGCCGAGACCCACGCTCACTTTGCCCGACTAGTTCGACCGACCCGCCGGGGCGTTTCGCGAGAGCCAGTGCTTCGGCATGTTGGCCGCAACTGGCGAGGTCATGAGCTTGACCAGCAGGTGGCACGGCCTTGCGGTATGGCGCGTTCCGAAATCGACGAAATCCGTTCCGAAACTGTCTGAAGCATCCGTTTGACCAGGCCAGATGGGGTTTTCTGCCGGCCCCACGAGGGCCGAGGGCGAGGGCCGAAGGCCGAGGCGGGCTTCTCTTGATTCTCGCAGCTCAGAGCGCGGCCCGGGCAGCCGGTCGTGTCAATCAGCCCTGCCTAGCTCGTCCGCCTCAGGTCGCTCGTCGCCGACCGTCACGACGACCTTGCCCTTCGGGTGGCCGTCCTCGACGTATCGGAGCGCGTCGGGCGCCTCCTCGAGCGGGTAGACACGATCGATCACCGGGGTCACGTCGCCCGCCTCGATCATCGCGGCGAGGGTCGCGAGGTCGGCTTCGTTGGTCTCACCTTCGACGGCCACGAGCCGCTGCGACACGAACGGCGAGACGACCTTGCCGCGCATCGCGACCCCGCCGGGGCCGAAGAGGCCGCCATGCTGGGAGCCGCCTACGGCCGCGAGGGTGCCTCGGGGGGTGAGCGTGCGGCGGAGCGCTCGCAGCGAGTGTGTGCCCCCGTTGTTGACGACGACGTCGTAGGTCCGGCCGGTGTCGACGAACGTCGCGGTGGTGTAGTCGATCACCTCGACGGCGCCGAGGGAGCGGACCAGTTCGACGGCCGCCGGACCGCACACCGCGGTGACCACGCCGCCGAGGGCTCGGGCGATCTGGAGGGCGAAGGTGCCGACGCCGCCCGACGCCCCGATCAGGAGCACGATCGTTCCCGGCCCGACTCGCCCGGCGTCACGGATCGCCCGCAGCGCCGTGACGCCCGCCACGGGAATCGCGGCCGCCTGCTCGAACGTACAGTTGGCCGGCATCATCGCGACGCGGTCGGCACGGGCCGTGGCGAGCTCGGCGAGGCCGCCGGTGAACCCCACCTCACCGAAGACACGGTCGCCCGGGGAGAACCGCGTGACGCGTTCGCCGACCGATTCGACCACGCCCGCGACGTCGCAGCCGGCGATCATGGGGCGGCGCGGCCGCCGCAGCCCGAACCGCAGCCGCACCAGGAACGGGTCGGCCCGCATCACGTGCCAGTCGGCCGCGTTGAGCCCACAGGCCCGCACGCGCACCGCCACCTCGTCGGCGGCCGGCGTCGGCGTCTCGACCTCCTCGAACCCGAGCACGTCGGGCGCCCCGTACCTCTCGTACACCCACGCCTTCATCGTCATGTGCTCCCTTCCGTCCTCGGTGTCGGGGATGCGCCCGCAGCTCAGAGCCGACCATCGGCGACCTGCTCCGCGAGGTCGACGAGCGCCGTCCTGGTGCGGACCGAGTACCCGAGATCCCAGGCGACGGGCCAGGTCGAGAACTTCGCGACGACCACGTGGGCGGGACCGTGGATCAGCACCGTCTGTCCGTTGATGCCACTGCCCATGTAGATCGGGCCGCTCGGGTCGATCACCCACCACTTGTTGCGGTAGAAGGCGCCGCGGGGGAGCTCACGGGCGTCGGCGCTCTCGCCGAACGCCGCCACCGTGTCGTCGTCGGGCTCGAGCGTGTCGCGGATCCACGCGCGCGGCACGACCTGCTGCCGTCCGCGGCGGCCGTTGTCGAGCATGAGTTGCCCGAACCGGGCGAGGTCGCGCAGCGTGCAGCTGATGCCGCCGTCGGCCATCGCGTGCCCGTGAGCATCGACCGTGACCTCGGCGTCGAACTCGGCGCCCATCGGGACCCACAGCTCGCGTGAGATCAGGTCCGCGAAGCGCACGCCGCTCGCGCGTTCGATCACCCACCCCAGCAGGTCGGTCAGGATCGAGCGATAGTCGAACGGGCCGCCGTGCGCCCGCGCGTTGCGAAGGGTGCCGTAGTAGTCGGTGATCGTCGTCGGCAGTCGGCGGTCCGTGCGCGGACGCCACAGGTAGATCTGCTCGTACACGCGGACGTCCGCGCGCACGTTGTCGTAGTCCTCGTCGAACCGGGTGCCCGCGCGCATGTCGAGCAGGTGGCGGACCGTGCACCCCTCGAAGCTCGTCCCTTCGAGCTCGGGGACGTGGTTGGTCACGAGATCGTTCGGTGAGAGCTCCCCGCGGCCGACGAGGATGCCGGCGACCGCCGACGTGACCGACTTCGATACCGACATCAGCAGATGGGTGGCCGACGGCGTCATGCCGTTCTCGTAGCGCTCGTGGATCACGTGTCCGCCATGCAACACGAGCAGGCCGTCGGTGTAGGTCTCCTCGCAGAACCGGTCGAGGCGCAGCTTCCGGCCGGCGGACCGGACCGTCGCGCGAGAGAGATCGCGCTCCACACGCGAGAGGCGCCGAGCCGAACCGTCGCCGCGGGCGATACGGGCCGTCGGGATGAGGTCGCGGACGTGCTGGAAGCCCCACCGGTTGAACGGCGGGTCCTGCCAGTTCGCGAGCGTCACGAGAGCGTCGCCGACCGGGGGCGTGCCCTGCATCAGCCCGAGGTCGTCGGCGGTGGGAACCCCGGCCCGAGTCATCGGACGTCACCCTACCGTGCCGTCGCACGGGGCTAGCGACACGCAGGGGCGAGCGCGCCGCAGAGCACCTGATCGTCGTCGGAGGCGACCGCGGTGACGAGATCGGCGCGAGGCGTGAACGCGAGGCCACCGTTCGGTGCGAATGACGCCACGTACGGACCCGTGACGGTCGAACGGTAGGTCACGCAGCCACCTTCGATGGGGATCTGCTCGGTACCCCCGACAGGAGCCGGGCAGTACTCGGTGAGGGAGATGGTCACGGGGTCGAAACCGTCGCCCACACCGACCGTGAAGTTCGCCTGCCCCCCGACGGTCTCCGCGCTGCCGACCCCCCATCCGTAGGGCAGGCTCGAGACACACGGGAGCCGGGTGGCGGTCGGCACGGCCTGGGCCATCAGCTGCATCGCCCGCCCGGTGCCGCACACCGGCGTCGTCACCGTGCCGCGGGAGGGGAAGAGCAGGGCCACGCCGGTCAGCGCCGAGAGGAACAGCACGGCGAGCGTCGCGAGGATCAGCACGACCCGGCGGACGCTCCATCGTTGCACCGCGATCGGCCGCCGCTCCGGGGCCATCGCCCGGAACTCGGCGAGCAGGTCGCGCCCGTCCTCCTTCATGTGCTGGCGCAGTTGCGTCGGGCTGGCGACGCCCCGCGTCGCCGCGAACGCCTCGGCGAGCTCGTCGGGCGTGAAGTACCGCAGGGCGGCTTGGTACACGGTCCGCGCGTCCGACCGCAGCGCCAGCACCAGCATCATGTTCCCGAGGTCGACCGCTTGGCGCCACGGCGTGGGTCGGACCTGCACGAAGAAGACGTCGATCAGCTTCAGCTCCCCGCGCTGCACCATCAGGTTGGCGGGCTTGATGTCGCGGTGGGCGAGTCCCACGTCCCACATCCGACGGATCATCGCGAGCCCCTCGTCGATCACGTGCGCGCCGATCTCGGCCTCGCCGATCTCGACGGCGTCGTCGAAGAAGTCCATCGCGATCAGGTACTCGCGCTCCGGCGTGATCTCGACGATGCCGAGCGGCGCGGGCGTCGGGAACCCGTACTCGCCGAGCGTGCGCAGCGTGTAGTCCTCGTACTCGACGAAGCGTCGCACCGTCTGGAACGGCGTCTCGTCCTCGAGCCGTCCGTAGAGCATCGTGCGGCCGAGCTTGTACCAACGGTCCGCGCGCACGTGGCTCTTCGCGTAGAGCTTCGCGAAGATCGTCCGGTGATGGCCTTCCTCGTCGGTCACGGTGATCTTCAGGGGCGTCGAGCCGCCTGAGCCCTCGAGCCCGACGGGCTTGATGTCGTGGACCGTGAACCCGAGCTGGTCCTGGAGCGCGGTGCGGATCGCCTCGCCACGGCGGCCGGTGACGTCGAGGTGCGCCGCCTTGCCGTGCGGGCCGTAGCCGATCGGGAAGAGTTCGTTGGGCGCGAAGGCGCGGAAGGCGGCGAGCGGGATCGAGACCCCGACGATCGCACCGAACACGACGTCGGTGAGGTGGTCGACGCCGAGGTAGATACGGAGCACGCCCGTGATCGCGATCGCGCCCGCCGCCGCCAGCTTCGCCCAGTACCGGGGCCGACCGGGAGGCACGAGCATGTACGCGACGCCGATCGACAAGATCGCGATCGCCCCGATCGGGATCGACGGCGTCGCGTATCCCTCCCAGCTCGCGAGCTGTCGCACGCCGAACGGCCGCGGCCGCAGGGAGACCAGCTCGAGCCCCTGGAGGATCGCCCCGGCGAGGCCGAGCGAGATCGCCCAGATCACGAGATGGCGCCAGCGGCGGAACCAGCCGGTCGCCAGCACGAGCATCAGCCCGAGCAGCGCGAACCCGACGCGGGACCCGATCGTGTGCGTCTGGCGCGCGAGCGCGTCGAGCCACCCCGTGCGGAACGAGACGACGGCGTCGGTGACCAGCGCGTCGAACCGGTCGAGCGGGGCGGCATCGACGCGGAGCCACAGGCAGCCGGTGACGACCACGACGAGCAGCAGGACGAGCCAGATCCACCCCGTGGAACCGATCTGCTTGGGCAGCGGCGGGGCGGCGCCCGTCGGCCGGCGACGCCGGTGCGTCGCGACCTCCGCATCGGCCGATGGCCGAACCACCTGTTCATGCTGATCCACGCGTCCCCCCGCGAGGATCCTCGCACGATCATCGAGGGGCCAGGAACACCTGCCCTCGACCTTCCCTCCTTGACGCGGTCGTCGGGGCGGCAGAGCATCGCCGGACATGACCGACGGCGGCGCTCGAGGGTCGGAGACGAACGTGCGGACGCAGCGCGGCGTCATCGTGGGCCTGTCGGCGCTCTGCGCGCTCCTCCTGGGCGTGACGATCTGGTCGCTCGCGACCCGCGACGAGGGCACGACCGGGCGTCCGACGTTCTGGGTCGCGACCGACGGTGACGACTCGGCGCCGGGTACGTCGGACGAGCCGTGGGCAACCGTTCAGAAGGCCGCCGATACCGTGCCGGCCGGCGCCACGGTGTTCGTGCGCGGCGGAACGTACGCCCAGCGCGTCGAGTTCCACGTCTCCGGCGAGCCGGGGCGTCCGATCACGTTCGCGCCGGCGGAGGGCGAGACCGTCGTGCTCGACGGCTCGTCACTCGAAGTGCCGGCCGAGCAGTCCGCCATGATCGAGATCGACTCCGAGCGCCACATCACGATCCGGGACTTCGAGATCACCGGGTACGAGAGCGACGTATCTGGCCACGTGCCGATCGGCATCCTCGTGACCGGCGCGGCGGATCACATCACGCTCGACAACAACTTCATCCACGACCTCGGCACCACGTTCGAGGGTCGCAACGGCGGGGACGCGCACGGGATCGGCGTGTTCGGCACCGAGAGCGATCACCCGATCGAGGAGGTCGAGATCGTCGACAACGAGCTGGCGAACCTCACGCTCGGCTCGTCCGAGGCGCTGGTCGTGAACGGCAACGTCAAGGACTTCCTGATCGAAGGCAACCGCGTCCACGACACGAACAACATCGGCATCGACGTGATCGGGTTCGAGGGCACGGCGTCCGATCCCACGGTCGACCAGGCTCGCGACGGGATCGTCCGTGGCAACACCGTGTGGAACGTCGACAGCTACATCAACCCCGCGTACGAGGGAGGGCGGAGCGCCGACGGCATCTACGTCGACGGCGGTCGCGACGTGCTGATCGAGGGCAACGTCGTGCACGACGTCAACATCGGCATCGAGCTCGCGAGCGAGCATGCCGGCCGGGCAACGAGGAACGTGACGGTCCGCAACAACGTCGTGTACGACGCCACGACGATCGGGATCGCGATCGGCGGATACGACCGCCGCCGCGGCAGCACGGAAGACTGCGTGATCGTGAACAACACGATCGTGAACACCGACGGCGTCGAGCTGCTCGTGCAGTTCGATACCAGCGACAACCTGATCGCGAACAACGTCATCGTGGCCGGCCCGCGCCACGAGTTCGTCGTGAACGACTACCGGGAGAACGTCGGCAACGTCGTCGACCACAACCTGTACTACTCGGTCGACGGGAGCTCCACCGGCACCTGGAGCTGGAAGGACGTCGACTACCGCGACTTCGAGACGTGGAGCGCGCGGTCGGGCAACGACGGCCGGTCGGCCTTCGCCGATCCGGCGTTCGTCGACGCGGATGCGGCCGACTTCTCGCTCGCCGCGGATTCATCCGGCGTGGACGCCGGGGCGTTCCTGGCCGCGTCGGGAGCGACGGATCTCCTCGGCCAACCTCGGGCGCAGGCCGGGGGGATCGATCTCGGAGCGTTCGAGACGACCGCGCCGCCGCCGTCCCCGACGCCGTCGATCTCGGGACCGGTCTCTTACGCCGGCGAACTGGAGTGGCTGGAGACGGAGAACGGCTGGGGACCGCCGGAGATCGACCGGAGCAACGGCGAGCGCGCACCCGACGACGGGGGGCCGATCAGGATCGGCGCAGCGGTCTTCGACCGAGGGATCGGGGCGCACGCGCCGTCGCTGATCGTCGTGGCGGTGGACGGCCGGTGTTCGCTCTTCCTCGCGGACGTCGGCCTCGACGAAGAGGTCGGCGATCGAGGCTCGGTCGTGTTCGAGGTCTGGGGTGACGGTGAACGACTCGCCGTCAGCGGGCTCGTGCGAGGACCGCAGACAGCCGTCCCTATCGCAGCCGACCTGGAAGGCGTCGAGCGCATGGAGCTCGTCGTCACGCCGGGCGGCGACGGCAACGCCTTCGATCACGCCGACTGGGGCGACGCTCGGCTCTCGTGCGTGCCTGCCTAAGGCCGTCCCCCGGCTTCCCGAAGGCCCAGGATGTCTGGGACCAAGGCCACCTCTCCATGCGGCACGGCCTTCCTAGGCTGGCGATAGGAGGTGCGAGTCATGGACACTCCGCGTGGGGGTTTGACGATCCGTCAGGCAGCATTCATCGGGGTCGGCGCCATGGTGGGCGCCGGGATCTTCTCCTTGTTGGGACCCGCAGGGGAGGTCGCGGGAGCCGCGGTCTGGCTCTCGTTCCTGATCGCAGGCACGATCGCCCTGTTCCAGGGCTACTCGTTCGCCAAGCTCGGTTCCCGGTTCCCGTCGGGCTCGGGCATGATCGAATACCTGTCTCGTGGCTTCGGCCCCGGCCACCTCACGGGGGTCAGTTCGTGGCTCGTCTTCGCCTCGAACATCATCGTCACCTCGATGGTCGCGGTGTCCTTCGGCAGCTACGCCAGCTCGATGTTCACCGACGGTGACGCCACGTGGGCCAAGGTCTTCGCGGTGCTGATCGTGGTGGCGATGGGCACGCTGAACGTCGTCGGCGCGGGCGCCGTCGCGAAGGCGCAAGGCGTCATCGTGCGTGTCGTGATCGGCATCCTCGTCTTCTTCTCGATCGTCACGCTCGCCAACGTGGACTGGTCGCTGCTCGCGTTCTCGGGGTATCCGAGCATGCGTCAGATCGTGTCGAGCGTCGCGCTCACCTTCTTCGCGTTCCTGGGGTTCGGCGTGATCACGTTCACGGCGAAGGACCTGGCGCACCCGAAGCGTGAGCTGCCACGGGCGATGTACATCGCCCTCGCGATCGCCGCGATCGTCTACATCGCGATCTCGCTCGGCGTCTACGGCACCCTGACGGTCGACGAGGTCATCGCCTCGGGCGGCACCGCGCTGGCCGAGGCTGCGAAGCCTGCGCTCGGCGATGCGGGCTACGCCCTGATGGCCATCACCGCGCTGTTCGCGACGGCGGGTGCGACGAACTCGGGCATCTACCCGACGGCCGGGCTCAGCAAGGATCTCGCGGCCAAGGGGCAGTTCCCTCCCGTGCTCGGCCGGGACTGGGGCCGTGTGTCGATCGCCCTCGGCTTCATGGTCGTCGCGACCCTGTTGCTGACGGTGCTCTTCGACCTCTCGGCCATCGCTTCCCTCGGAAGTGCGGTCGCGCTGCTGGTCTTCACCCTCGTCAGCATCGCCCACCTCCGCGTCCGGCATGACACCGGGGCGCGGATCGGCGTGCTCCTGCTGGCGCTGGTGACGACGGCCACGACCTTCGCGGTCTTCGCTTCGACGACGTTGGCCGAGGAACCGGCCACCATGACCGCCCTGGTGGCGATCATCGTGCTGGCGATCGGGCTCGACCTCACGTGGAAGTGGATCGCGCACCGGCGGGAGGGCGACGGTGGCCAGGTCGAGGACCTGACCATCGAGGCGGACGAGACACCCGAGCGTCATCTGACCGGCACGAGCCCCGGAGCGTGAGCCTCGGTTCGCGGCGCTCGGGGCACGACGCGACCGGCATCACCCGACGGCCTCGCGCTAGGCTGGACCCGATCGACATGAGGAGGGATCGGCTATGACCGAGAGCGCGAAGCAAGCATGGAGCGACGTCGGCGACAAGTTCTCTTCGTTCGGGCGCCGGGTCGCCGATCGTTACCGGGAAGCCGGCACGGACCAGGCCGCCGACGCCGAAGAGTCCCAGCGCGAGCTTCAGCGGGCGGCCAAGGAACTGATCGACGAGCTCGCTCGAGGCTTTTCGGCGATCGGCGCCACGATCCGCGACGAGGAGGCGAAGCGAGACCTCGGCGACGCCGTGAGCGCGATCGGCGATGCGATCACGGCCACGGTGAACGAAGCCAGCGAAGGCATCCGCTCGGGGCGGTCAGGGAGCGCCGGAGGTACCGAAGGCTCAGAGGGCCCGGGGGTCGACGAAGGCTCCGAGGGCGGAGACGCCTCGGGCGACGAGGAGCGCTAGCTCCTCCTCGACCTGACCGTCTTGCTCGTGTCTCCCTTGCAGTCCACGGTCTTGCCGACGCGGGCGTAGAACTTGCCGAACATGCCCGTGTTGCCCGCGCCGGGGCCGTCAGGCCCGTGCGGCGTCGATGCCCCTCCGGCATGCTCGGGGTGAGGAAAGGGCATCGACATGAGACGTTCTGGTTCCTTCCAGATGGCGTTCGCGATCGCAGCGTCGTTCGCGCTCGTGGCGTCGCTCGGGACACCCGCTCTGGGCGCCGACGGCGATCTCGATCCATCGTTCGGCGATGGCGGCCAGCTCACGACCCTCTTCCCCGTGGGCTCGTTCGCCACCGCGGTTGCGATGCAGACCGACGGGAAGATCGTGGCGGTCGGTGCCGCGGCGGGAGCGTCGATCGACGGCGAGTTCGCGATCGCCCGTTACGAGCCTGACGGCGACCTCGACGGGACGTTCGGCGACGGCGGCACCGTGGTCACCCCGATCGCGGGCGGGAACGGCGACGAGGCGAGGTCCGTCGCGATCCAGGAGAACGGACGCATCGTCGTCGCGGGCACCGACAGCTGGCGGAAGTTCGCACTCGTCCGGTACCGCGCCGACGGGGAGCTCGACGACTCGTTCGGCGACGACGGCATCGTGCGGACGAACTTCACGCCGGGCGACGACGTGGCCTGGGACATGGCGATCCAGACCGACGGAGGGATCGTCGCGGTGGGGGCCGAAGGGTTCGGCCAATCGGGGTTCCAGCTGGCCCGGTACCGTCGCAACGGGAGCCTCGACACCTCGTTCGGCGACGGCGGGAAGGTCGTCACGAGGTACCGGGGCGCCAACGCCCGCGCTGTCACGCTGCAGCCGAACGGCCGCATCGTGGTCGCCGGGTACAACTCGTTCGGCCTCGCCCTCGCGCGCTATCGCCCCGACGGACGGCTCGATCGGTCCTTCGACAGCGACGGCACGATCGGGCCGATGGTGACGAGCATCTTCGGCCTGGCCGTGGCCCTGCAGCCCGACGGGCGCATCGTGGTCGGGGGCGACCACGACATCTTCGCTTTCGGTCTGGCGCGGTTCCGTCGCGACGGGCGTCTCGATCGCTCGTTCGGCGGCGATGGGATCGTGCGCGAAGAGGTCGAGGGCGCCGAACAGGGTGCGAGCGGTGTCGTGATCCAACCGAGCGGACGCATCGTCGCGACCGGATCGTCGGGCCCCCACGAGTTCGGCGACCCCACGGTCCCTCGGTTCGTGCTGATCCGGCGGCTCGCCGACGGCCACCGAGATACCACGTTCGGTGTCCACGGCGAGGTGACGACGTTCTTCGAGGGCGGTGCACGGGCGCACGGGTCGACGGTCGATGCCGACGGACGCATCGTCGTGGTCGGGGGCGCCGGTGAGGGAACGATCGGCTCCTTCGCCCTCGCTCGCTACCTCGTGTGACAGGCTCGGGGGACCGGTCGACGCGAGGAGCCGCCCGATGAAGCGAGCCTGGCAGATCCCCGACGATGTGCGAACCGTGCACCTCGGCGGATTCATCCCTCAACACGGCCTCGAGATCGCAGGTCGGCTCGACGATGCCGGCGTCGCCTACTGGGCCAAGGCCCCGACGGGGTTCTTCACCAGGCTGTGGGAGCGCGACGTGCACCTGTTCGTCGACCGCACGAAGCTCGAGGAAGCGCGTGTGATCGCTCGGCGGGTGATCGATCCCGAGGGTGCGCTGGGCGTGGAGCCGGACGACCAGCCGTGAGGCCTCGATCGGTCACCGCGCTCTATCAGACGGCCGCCCGAGCGTGGCTCACGGCGGCCGTCGTCTCGCTCGCGCTCCCTGCCTCGTGGCGACTGGGTCTCTGGCTGCCGCTGCACCTCGCGCTCGCCGGCGCGATCTCCACAGCGATCTCCGGTGCTATGCAGAACTTCGTACTCGCGATGACGGCGACGCCCTCGCCGCCGGAACAGGTGGTCCAGACGCAATTCGTGCTCGTGACCGCAGGCGCGGGAGCCATCGCGATCGGCGTGCCCAGCTCGACGCCTTGGCTCACGGAGGCGGGCGGCATCGCGTTCGTGGGCGCGATGGGGATCCTCGCCTGGATGCTCCGGCAGGCGTGGCGCCGAGCGCTCAACCGGCGCCACGCGATGCCGATCGCGGCCTACTCCTGGGCGATCGGCTTCGTGCTGCTCGGGGCCACGCTCGGTGCGCTGATGGGGTCCGGCGTTGTCGACGGTGCCTGGTACCCGCACCTCAAGAGAGCCCACGTGACCGTGAACGTGCTCGGCTGGGCGTCGCTGACCGTCGTCGGAACCCTGATCACGCTGCTCCCCACGGTGCTGAGACTCCGCATGCCCTCCTGGCCGGGGCGCGGGGTGCTCGCCCTGCTCGTGGGCGGCCTGTTCGCGCAGCTGCTCGGCGCCGACCTCGCGCGGACGTGGGTGCTCGCGGCCGGCGGCATCGCGTACGCGGCCGGGGCGCTCGGAGTCGTGTTGCTCGTGGCCTCGGTCCTGCGCGCCGAGCGGACCTGGGCGATACCGGCGGCGGCCTTCCATATGATGGCCGCCGTGGCCTGGTTCGTCGTCGGTTCGCTTGGCCTGGCGGTCGCGCTGCTCGACGGGGAAGCCGGGTTCGACCGCTATCGAACGATGTTCCTGCTCTCCTTCGTCGGCGGCTGGCTCGTGCAGGTGCTGTTCGGCGCCTGGTCGTACCTGCTGCCGATGGCGAGACCCGGTCACCCCACCGAACGCCGCCGCTCGCTCGCGGTCTTCGAGCTCGTGGCGCCGCTCCAGCTCGTGTTGCTGAACGGCGGACTCGCGCTCATGGCGGTACGGGTCGCAGGGTGGGCCGGTGATCCGGTTGGCCGGATCGGGGTCGCCGCGGCGCTGCTCGGCGGCTCGATCGCGCTCGCCAAGGCCTGGTGGTTCGGCACGCTCGCCCGCGGACCCGTGCTGACCGATCGCGCTCGCGCCGTCTGGGGCGAGTGACCTGTCGCGAGCTGGCGGAGGCGGCGCTGAGCCTCACCCCGCGTGGTGGGGGGCCGGACGAGCCTCATGAACGGGAGGCGATGGCAGCTCCGGCACGTGGCCCGCCGCGGTCTCCATGACGGCCTTCACGATGCCGCCGTACCCCGTGCAGCGGCACAGGTTGCCCGCGAGCGCGAGCCGCACCTCGTCCTCGGTCGGCGTGGGGTTGCGTCGCAACAGCGCCGTGGCCGACACGAGCATGCCGGGCGTGCAGAAGCCGCATTGTACCCCGCCCTGCTGCAGGAATTCGGCCTGCAGGGCGCCCACCCCCTCCCGGCCGGCGAGCCCCTCCACGGTGGTGACCCGCTTCCCCACGGCCTGCATCGCGAGGTACGAGCAGGAGTTCACCGGCCGGCCGTCGAGCAGCATCATGCAGGCGCCGCACTCGGAGTCGTCGCAGCCCTCCTTCGACCCGGTCAAGCCGATCTCGTCCCGCACGGCCTTCAACAGCGACAGGTGTGGGTCGATCTCGATCGGGTAGTCGGTGCCGTTCACGGTGAGCGTCGCGTCGGTCTTCATACGTCTCTCGTGCTCCTCACGCGCCGTAGAGCGCGTCGCTCGCAGGGATCGGAACGTCGTCGCCGCCGGCCCGCGTGATCGCGGCGGCGATCGCGCGGCGGGCCACGACCTCGGCCATCGCGGTGCGGTAGTCGGCGGAGGCACGCACGTCGCTGATCGGCGCGGCGCCCTCGGCGGCGGCGCGTGCGGCGGCCGCGACGTCGGCCTCGCCTCCGTCGCCGCCCACGAGGGCCTGCTCGGCCTCGGCCACGCGGCGGATCGTCGGAGCCAGCGCCGTGATCGCGACCTGGGCGTCGCTCACCGCGCCGTCGACGAGGGTGACGACCGCGGTCGCACCGACGACCGCGATCTCCATCTGGCGCCGGTACTCCAGACGCACGTACGCCGAGCCCGTGCCGTCGGCCGGGGCCGGAACGTCGATCGCGACGAGCAGCTCGCCGGGGGTGGCCGTGGTGGCGCCGGGACCGGTCCACAGCTCGTCGAGCGAGAGCGAACGCTCGCCCGCCGCCGACCGCAGGGTGGCGGTGGCACTCAGGCAGAGCAACGGGCCGCCGGTGTCCATCGCCGGCGACGCGTTCATCACGTTCCCGCCGATCGTGCCGTTCGCGCGCGTGGCGTGGGACCCGACGATCGCGGATGCATCGGCGAGCGCGGTGAACCACGATCGCACGGCCACGCTGGCCACGATGGCCTCGTGCGTGACGAGCGCCCCGAGCCGGAGGCCACCGCCGGTGTCGTCGAGGCTCTTGAGCGCCTCGATGCGGTCGATCGCGACGATCGCGTCGGGAAGCGCGGCCTTGCCCTGGCGCGCCCCCACCACGAGATCGGTGCCGCCGGCGACCGGGCGGGCGCCCGAGCCGAGGGCGGCGACGGCCTCGTCAAGCGTCGCGGCGTTCGTGAACGACCTCGTCACGCCTGCACCTCCCGCGCCGCTTCCCAGACCCGCTCGGGGGTCATCGGCATCTGGCGCACCTGCGTGCCGATCACCTTCGTGATCGCGTTGGCGATCGCGGCGGCCGTCGGCACCTGCGGCGGCTCCCCCACCCCCTTCGAACCACGGGGGCCGGCGCCCTTTGTCGCGATCTGTATCCAGTCGACCTCGATCTCGGGCGCATCGGCGCAGGTGACCAGCTTGTAGTCGAGAAGCGCCGGGTTCCTCTGGCGGCCTTCTTCGTCGAGCTGGGTGCCCTCGCTCAACGCGAGACCGACGCCCATCACGATGCCGCCGGTGACCTGGCCGTCGGCGCCATTGCGGTTGAGGATCACCCCGGAGTCGTGCGCCGCGGCGACCTTCAGCACCCGGACCACGCCGGTGGCGCGGTCGACCTTCACGTGTGCTGCCTGGGTGATGAGCTGGGGCGCGAGGAAAGTCTCGTTGCCGAGCCGGCCCACGCAGCCGCCGGTGTCGCCGGCCGGCGCGTCGGGCACCTCCCCGGATCCCTTCCCGTGGATCGTGCCGGCCCCGGCGAGATCGCCGATCGTCACCGATCGATCGGGCGAGCCCTTCACGCGGACGCTTCCGTCGACGAGCTCCAGGTCCTCGCGGTCGGCCTCGAGCTCCTCGGCCGCCGCGTCGAGCAGCTGCTCGCGCACGTCGGCCGCGGCGCCGAGGACGGCGCGGCCGCTGTTGAACGTGGTCTGCGAGCCGCACGAGCCCATGTCCCAGTTCGCCGCGGCCGTGTCCTGGTAGAGGATCGTGAAGTCCCCCGGGCTCATGCCGAGCTCCTCGGCGACGAAGATCGGCATCGCCATGACGGCGCCGCTCCCGTTCTCCTGGGCGCCGGTCACGATCGTGCCACTGCCGTCGCCGTTGATGTGGATGTAGGCACCGGACGGAGCCGGCATGCAGGGCCACCAGCCGACGGCGACACCGATCGCCTCGTCCTCGGGCAGCTCGCGGTCGTAGTCGATCATCTCGACCGCGCGCTCGAGGGTCTGCTTCATGCCGATCTCCTCGAAGACCTGCCGCGTCGGACCCTCAGCCCCCTGCTCGATCAAAGCACGCCGGCGCAGCTCGACGGGATCCATGTCGATCGCGCGAGCCACCTCGTCCATGTGCTGCTCGAGGCCCCAGCACACCTGCGGCGCCGTCGGGGCGCGGACCGAGCCCGAGGGTTGGTTGTTCGTGTAGTTCAGGTGCGCCTCGACGAAGACGTGGTCGATCACGTACGGGCCGCAGGCGTGCATCGCCGCCATCTGCCCGAGGAAGCCTCCCTCACCACAGTAGGCGCCCTTGTCGAGTGCGAGCGAGGCTCTCCGGGCGACCAAGCGCCCGTCGCGGGTCACGCCGGTCTCGAACTCCATCACGATGCCCTCGCGACGCTGCGCGATCGCGACGAACTCCTCCCGGCGGCTGAAGACCAGCTTCACGGGGCGCCTGGCCGCTCGGGCAAGCGCCGCCACCTGTGCCTCGAAGTGCAGGTCGCACTTCGCACCGAAGCCGCCGCCCAGCAGAGGCACCACGATGCGGACGTTCGCCTCGGGGACCTGCAGGGTCTGGGCGACGCCCGACCGGGCCGCGTACGGCACCTGTGTCGAAGACCAGATCGTCACCTCGTCGCCCTGCCACTGCGCGACCACGGCGCGTGGCTCGATCGGCACGCCCTGCGAGGCGTCGGAGACGTAGCGGCCCTTCACCACGACGTCGGCCTCGGCCATCGCCGCATCGGCATCGCCCTTCGCGATCGTGGAGTACGCCATCGTGTTGCCGTCGGCGACGACGTTCTCGTCCTTCTCGTAGGAAGCGAGATCGGGATGGATCAGCGGGGAGGAAGGATCCATCGCGGCGACGAAGTCGCTCACCGCGGGCAGCGGCTCGTACTCGACCTCGATCAGTCGGGCGGCCTGGGCGGCGATCTCCTCGGTCAGTGCGGCGACCCCGGCGACGATCTCCCCCTCGAAGCGGACGACGTCCCTGGCGAAGAGGGTGCGGTCCTGCACGAACCCGCCGAAGCGGACGTCGGGGAGGTCGCCCTGGGTGACCACCGCGACCACCCCCGGCAGCGCCTCGGCCTTCGAGGTGTCGATGCGCAGGATGCGGGCGTGCGGGTGGTCCGCGTAGCGGAACTTCGCGTAGGCCTGGCCGGTCAGCGTCAGGTCCGCGGTGTAGCGACCGGATCCGGTGACTTTCTCCTTCCCGTCCGGGCGGACGAACACATCCGGCGTCGGTGCGATCTCGGTGGAGGCCACGGAACTCCCTTCGGCTCAGGCGGTGCGGCGTCATATCGTATGCCGCTCGCGCCCTCGCGACGAACGAGCGCAGAGCCTGGCCGACGACCTAGGCGCCGGACCCTTCGTCGGTCGGCGGATCGGTCGGCGTCGGCGGTGCAGGTGGCGGCGCGGGGGTCGGAGGGGGCTCGGGCGCGGCAGCCGACGCCGGGACGGCCGCGTGATCGGACGGCGTTCTGTCAGCCGGGACGTCGCCCCCGCGTCGCCGCAAGATCAGGAACAGGCCGACGATGACGCCGACGATCACGAGTCCGAGGATCACGTACAGCATCGTGTTCCCGCCCGACCGATCCTCCGACGCGGCCGCCGCCTCGTCTCCTCCCACGCTCTCGCCGCCCTCTCCCTGCGCAGCGCCGTCGCCCGACGCGGAGGCCACGGCCCTCAGCTCGGTGCGTTCGCCGAACACCGGCTCCCAGGTCACCGTCGTCCCCTCGACGTGGCCGTTCGTCTCGAGCACCTCGCCCGGGAACGTGATCGCGATGCGGAGCTCTGCCGTGTCGAACGCCTCGGTGACCTGGTCCTCGAACGGGTTCCCTTGCAGCTCAGGGTCGTCGACGGTCAGATCCATGACGCCGTTGACCTCGTACGTGTCGCCCTTGTGCTCGATCGACAGAGAGTCGGGGTCGGAACGTTCCTGCATGTCGGCGAGGGCCACATCATGGAAGAGCACACGGGTGCCGACGAAACGGTCGTCCTCGTACGGCTCCTGGGTCGCGCCGGGAACGTCGTCGGGCACGGCCGCGTCGCCGAGCAGATCGTCCACGCTCTGACCGGTCAGCTCGAGGAGCTCCTTGTTGACCGCGAACACCATCTCGCCGTCGACCGTGTCGTCGGGCGAGAGCGTGAGCGCCAGATCGAGCTTGAGGCATCCGGCCAGCAGCAGGGTGAGTCCGGCCACCACGGTGGCGCTTCGGATCCATGCACGAGCGGTCCTCATCGGTGCCCTCCGATCACGTTGTCCCGGCCGAGCCTAGCGGCCACCTCGCTCGCGCTCACGTACCCCGCTCGGACCTCACCTGCCGATCTCCCGACATGGTTAGACTCGCTGGCCGATGCTCGCGACCCCGCTCACCATCGGACACATCGACGTGCTGGCGCTGCTCGACGGCGTGCGCGAACTCCAGGGACCGATCGTCGACTCCTTCCCCGACCTGCCGCGTGAGGCGCTCGACGCGTTCCGCGACCGTGCGCCCGGTGTGTACGGCGATGGCGGCGGCTGGCGACTGCACATCCGGGCGTGGCTCGTCCGTCACCCCGGCGGCGTACTGCTCGTCGATACGGGCGTGGGGACCTCCGGTGCGCCGGGCCCCGAGTGGTTCGGTGCGCCGGGGCAGCTGCTCGATGCGCTCCGGGAGACGGGCACCCCGCCCGACTCGATCGACACGGTCGTGCTCAGCCACGTGCACGACGACCATCTCGGAGGCACGGTGGCCTTCATCGACGAGAACGGCGAGCCGGTGCCCGCCTTCCCCCGCGCCACCTATCTGCTGCAGCGGGCCGACCGCGAGTGGCAGACCGAGCTGGCACGCGGCGACCAGGAGGATCGGGTGATCGACTCGCTGCTGCTCCAACCGCTCGAGCGGGCGGGGCAGCTCACGGTGCTCGACGGGGACCACGTGCTGGCCGACGGCATCGAGGTGCGCCTCGCCCCGGGTCACACGCCCGGGCACCAGATCGTCCGGCTCCGATCCCGCGGTGCGCGGGCGATCATCACCGCCGACGTGTTCAACCATCCGATCCAGATCCCCCATCCCGACTGGCCGTCGGGGACCGACACGATCCCCGCGCAGGCGGCCGCGACCCGGCGCGTCGTGCTCGCCGAACTGCTCTCCCACCCCGGAACCACGATCGCGCCGACCCATTTCGCGGAGGCGTTCGGACGGGTCAGCGCAGGCGACGACGGCCTTGCGAGCTGGCAGCCGACCCCACGCTGATCCCGCGAGATTTCTCAATAAACCGTTTCCTCTGCCACCCAGGAAACCTCGGCGCAGGGTTCCTTGTCGGCGCAACGGAATGGGGTGACGGGGCCGCCGAGCCTCGCTAGGGTCGGCGGATCGCATGAGGGGTGCGAAGACCTACCTAATCGGCATCGTGGTGGCCGCCGTGATCGTGGCGGCCGTTCCGATGACCGCGGGGGCGACCTCCTCGACCGAGATGCGGCGCAAGATGCTGACGCTCACGAACTCGGCACGGCGGAACAACGGACTGCGGGCTCTCGAGTTGAACTGGCACCTGTCGAAGGACGCGCTGCGTCACTCCCGGCGCATGGCGGCTCAGGGCACGGTCTACCACACGGCGAACCTGTACAGGCTCGTCAGGCGCTGGCACCCGACCGTATGGGGCGAGAACGTCGGCATGGCCGGCACGGTGCGGCGCATCCACAAGCTCTTCATGCAGAGCTCCGCGCACCGGAGCAACATCTTGCGCGGCGGCTACTCGCGCGCCGGTATCGGAGTGGTCGGCAGCGGCGGTCGCATCTGGGTGACCGTCATGTTCTACGGCGGCTGACACCCCGGCGGCCGCGCGCGGCGCACGCGAGCGCGATCGGGCCCTCGACCTCAGCCGATCAGCGATCGGATCTGTCGCAACGCCACCGTGAGCTGGGCGAGGTCGCCCATGCCGTCGACCGCAAGGCTCCGCATGAATCGCTGCAGCCTGGTGAAGGCGTCGTCACGAGTCTCCAGGAACTTCTCCACCGCCTCGTCGATCGGCAGGCCGCCGCACTCGTCGAGCACCGTCTCGGCGAGGCTCCGACGGAGCGTGAACAGATCGTCTTCCATCGACTGCAGCGCCCACCGTTGCCATCGGGAACCCCCGGGCATCGCCTCGACCTGCTTCTCGAGCCAGTCCAGCTGCAGGCGCTCGCCCAACAGGAAGAACGCGCGTGCCACCTCGAGCACGGTGCGCCCGGTCGCGTGGGAGACCGTGATGATGTCGGGCCCATGCACGAGCTCGGCCTGGAACGCGTGCCGGCGCGCGAGCGCCGCGGGCACGCCTTCGGCTTCGAGCCGGCGGGCGGCGTGCTCGTGCTCCTCGCGCCACGCCTCGGGGCCGATCTGGTCGATCACGCCCGACAGTTCCTCGAACGACGCCCGAGCGTCCTCGACCGCCTCGGCGAGGTGGCGCCCGGTCGCGTGCACGAGGTACCACCGTGACGAGGTCTCCACCAGCCAGTCGACGCCGGTCATCAGCTCGTTCTGGATGCCGGGGTCGATCGCGCCGTCGAGCGCCTCGACGCCGGCCCATCGCTGCACCGCGCCGGTCACGTCGCGAGCGATCCGGAACGCCCGCACGACGTCGGAGGGGCGCGCGCCCGTCTCGGTCACCATGCGCGAGACGAACGTGATGCCCTGCGAGTTCACCACGTCGTTCGAGACGATCGTGGCGATGAGCTCACGCCGCAGCGGGTGCTCCTCGATCAGGTTCCCGAACCGGTCGACGATCTTGCCCGGGAAGTACGCCCGCAGATCCTGCACCAGGTACGGGGAGTCCGGGAGGTCGGATCCGGCGAGTGCGGCGAAGATCGAGCGTTTCGCGTAGGCGAGGAGCACCGCCAGCTCCGGGCGCACGAGCCCCTCACCTGCCGCCCGCCGCTCGACCATCTCCTCGGGTGAGGGCAGGAACTCGACGTCGCGCTCGAGCTCGCCGTCGCCGGCCTCGAGCTGCTGCATCAGATCCTCGTAGGCCTCGACGCGCTGGGCGCTGAGCTCGACCTCCTGGGAAAGGATCTGCGCCTGCTGGTAGTTGTCGTAGAGCACGTGGGCGACGACGTCGTCGGCACAGGACTGCAACAGCTCGTTGCGCTCGTCCACCGTCAGCTCGCCGCGTTGCATCGCGAGGCCCAGCAGGATCTTGATGTTCACCTCGTGGTCCGACGTGTCGACGCCGGCCGAGTTGTCGATGAAGTCGGTGTTGATGCGGCCGCCGGTGCGCGCGTACTCGACCCGGCCGCGCTGCGTGAACCCCAGGTTCCCGCCCTCGCCCACGACCCTGGCCCGCACCTGGTCGCCGTTCACGCGCACCGGATCGTTGGCACGGTCACCGACCTCCGTGTGGCCCTCGCGCGTCGCCTTGACGTACGTGCCGATACCGCCGTTCCAGAGCAGATCGACCGGCGCCTGCAACGCGTGACGGATCACTTCGGCAGGCGTCATCTCGGTCGGGTCGTCCTCGCCGATGCCCAGCACCGCCCTGGCCTCGGGCGAGAGGGTGACACTCTTCGCGCTGCGGTCCAGCACATCGGCGCCGGCCGACATGAGGGTCCGGTCGTAGTCTGCCCATGTCGAACCGGGGGTCGTGAACAGTCGCTGACGTTCTGCGAACGACGCCGCCGCGTCGGGGTCGGGGTCGATGAAGACGTGGCGGTGGTCGAACGCGCACACGATCTTGATCTGCGGCGTGTAGAGCATGCCGTTGCCGAACACGTCGCCTGACATGTCGCCCACGCCGACCACGGTGAATGGCTCGGTCATGACGTCGATCCCGATCTCGCGGAAGTGTCGCTTCACCGACTCCCATGCGCCGCGCGCGGTGATGCCGAGCGCCTTGTGGTCGTACCCCTGGGAGCCACCGCTCGCGAACGCGTCCCCCAGCCAGAAGCCGTAGTCGAGGCTGACCGAGTTCGCGGTGTCGCTGAACGACGCGGTGCCCTTGTCGGCCGCGACCACGAGGTACGGGTCCTCGGCATCGTGGATCCGCACGTGCTGGGGGTGCACGACGGTGCCGTCGACCAGGTTGTCGGTGATGTCGAGCATGCCGCGCATGAACGTCACGTACTGCTTCGACACCTCTGCTTTGAGCTCCTCGACCGCCGCGGGCGTGCGTCGCAGGATGAATCCGCCCTTCGACCCGTCCGGCACGATCACGGCGTTCTTGACCTTCTGCGCCTTCATGAGGCCCAGCACCTCGGTGCGGTAGTCCTCCTTTCGGTCGGACCACCGGATGCCGCCGCGGGCGATCGCGCCACCGCGCAGGTGGATCGCCTCCATGTGCGGTGAGTACACGAAGATCTCGAACAGCGGATGAGGCTTCGGCATCTCGGGTACCCGTGCCGAGCGCAGCTTGAAGCTCAGCGATGAGCGGCCGGGCACGTAGGCGTTGGTGCGCACGATGGCTTCGACCGTGCCGAGCAGGCTGCGCAGGATGTTGTCCTGGTCGAGCGAGCCCACCTCGCGGAGATCGGCATGGATCGTCTGTCGGATCTCGTCGAGATCCTCCTCGGTCGCCGCCCGGGCGGGGTCGAACTTCGCCTCGAACATGCGCACGAGCGCGGCCGAGATGTGCGAGTGCTCGGCCATCGCATCGTTGCGGTACTCCTCGGTGTACCTTGCGGACACGCGCATGCGGTACTTGCGGAGGGCACGCAGGATCTGCACGTGACGCCAATCGAGGTCGGTGAGCGTGACCAACCGATTCAACGAATCCGATTCCGTCTCGCCTCGCCAGACCGCCGAGATCGTCGCCGCGACGTTGTCGGCTTCCTTGCCGAGGTCGAGCACCGCGCCGCGCGAGTCCAGCACGCCGAAGTCGTGGATGTAGGTCTTGCCCTCGCCGAGCACCTGCGTCGGGATCTCCTCGACCGCGCGAAGGCCCAAGGCCTCGAGGATCGGCATGAAGGCCGACAGGTCGACCTTGCCGCCGTTCTTGTAGAGCTTCACCCGAGTGAGCCGCTCGCCTTTCATCTCGTTACCGATGCCGACGAGGTACCCGTCGGGGTTCGTCTCGAGGTCCTCGAGCGCGAGCACGTCGTCGACGATCAGGCCCCACTCGTCCGAGGCCTTGTAGTAGCTCGGGAATCGCGGCGAGTACTTCTCGGCCAGGAGCGGCCCGCGCTCGGGGCCCACACGCTCGGTCAGGGCGTCACGCAGGTCGTCGTCCCAGCTGCGCGCGAGCCGCTCGACCTCCGCCTCCAGCTGCTCGTAGGGCACCTCGGGGATGTGCGCGCCGGGAAGCACGTGCACCGTGAAGAAGATGCGAGCCGATTCCGTCTCGCCGAGCGAAAGGTGGTAGTCGACCGTGGTCCCGTTGAACTGCTGCAGGAAGTACTGCTGCAGACGCTTGCGCAGCGCCGCGTTGAACCGATCACGAGGCAACGCGACGACGACCGAGACGCTGCGACCGTACAGGTCGCGGCGGACCAGCACGCGGATGCCCCCATGCTTCTCGAGCTGCAGCAGGCCGACGACAAGCTCGCGCAGCTCGTCGGCCGAGGCCTGGAACAACTCGTCCTTGGGGAACGACTCGAACAGCTCGACGGATTCCTTGTAGTCGTGAGAGCCGGGGATCAGATCCTCGGCCGCGAGGATCTGCTCGAGCTTGTGGTGAAGAAGCGGCGTCTTCGCAGCCGGCTCCATGTACGCCTTCGAGGTGAACAGACCGATCAGCCTCGCCTCGCCGGTGATCACGCCCCCCGGGTTCACGATGCGCACACCGATGTAGTCCATGCGGGCGCGTCGGTGCACCGTGGAGTACGAATTCGTCTTCGAGAAGACGAGCAGATCGCCGCCCTCGATGCGGGCCCGCACGACCTCGTCGAGCCCCGATAGCCGCGTGGTGTCGGCGAAGGCCGAGCGCTGCACGTCGCTCAGGATTCCGAGCCCGCTGCCGGGCACGGCGCGGATGGCGGCCCGCTCCTCGCCGTCGATATCGACCAGCTCGTACTCGCGGTAGCCGAGCAGCACGAAGTTCAGCTGCGCGAGCCACTCGAGGAAGTCGATGGCCTCGCCCACCTCCTGGGGAGGGTAGCGGACCGCCGCGGTGCGAGCGAGCTCGATCATGTGCCGGACCCGTTCCTGCATCGGTTCGAAGTCGCGCACCACGAGCCGGACGTCGTGCAGGATCGCCGTGACGCGGCGCTCGAGGTCGTCGGCTTCCTCGGGTGCGAGCTGACGGTCGAGCTCGAAGTGCATCACCGACTCTCGATGGCTCGCGTCGCGCCCGGACATCACGCGCTCGATTCGGCCCTGCTCGTCGCGGATCGTGCCGATCACCGGGTGCAGCAGACGGCGGACGCCGAGGCCCCTGGCGAGCAGCTCCTCCTGCACGGAGTCGACGAGGAAGGGCGAGTCGTCGGTATTGGTCTCGACGACCGATCCGACCGTTTCGTACCCGTCGGACGCCGGATCGGGATCGAAGACCCGAACCGCGGACGGGTGGGCGCCGCGGCGGTCGGAGAACTCGAACGCCGACAGAACGAGTCCCATGAGACCGTCGACCCCCGAGGTCGCGAGCTCGTCGGGCGACAGCCGTCGGAGGAACACCTTCGCGAACGCCGAGACGGCGTCACGTCGCTCCGTCTCCACCCGCTGATCGATCGCCTCGAGCAACGCCGGCATCACGGCGGGTGACTCACCCGGCGTGGGGACCGGCGCGATCTCAGAGTGCGCGTCCACGGGCCGCCATTCTCGCAGGTCGCTCCCACCCTGGCGACGACTGCGACGTCCGAACCGTGACGTTCGGATGCGCCGGCCCTGACACCTCGATCAGGCCGCGGTCGACACCGAGCGAGCGGCGTGCTCGCTGTAGGAATCGCGCACGATCGGGAGCAACCCGGTGATGTACGCGCCACCCACGCACCCACGGCACCACGCCGACGCGTTGATCGCGCGGGCTGTGACCTCTGCCGAGGCGCAGCGTCGCAGACTCTCCACGATCGCGCCGTACCCGTAGGACTCCGCGCCGAGGAGGAGGGTGTCCCGCGAGGCGTCGAGCCCTTGGCGGAGCGAGACGTAGTGCTTCACTCCGACCGTGTTCATGTCGGATGCGCCCGGCATGTCGCGCGTCGTGGCCAGCGGATTGAAGGCCGCAGACGTCGACTCGGCGGTCTCCCAGGTCACCACGATCAACAGGTTCTCGCCGCACGACGGGGCATCGAGGTGACCGAGGAACGCCCCCGCCCATCCCTCGTAGGTCACGGGCTGGCCCGGCTCGAGCCCGGTGTCACGGTCCTGCGGCGGATCGTCGTCTGCCGGCGCCGGGCGCAGTGCACGCTCCCTCGCATGGACCAGCTCAGCGAGGTACGCGCTCCACGTGTCGAGCTCCGCCTGCACGTGCCGCGCCCACGGGTCGGTGAGCGTGGCCCGCAGGTCGCGTCTGGCCCCGGCAAGCAGGAACGCCGGCTGTTGCGCCCTCGGCGTTGTGCGACGGACGACCGGGGTCGTATCGGTCGCCGACCGCCGCTCGGCGATCGTCTCGAGCCGCTCGACCCGGACCGCGGCACGGTCGATGCGCTGGTACCAGCGCTCGATCCGTTCGTACCAGCGGTTCACGCGGCCCTGGGCGCGCTCGATCCGCGCCTCGAGGGTCACGAGGTCTGCCCCGGCGGTCGACGTCGCCGCTGCGACGACCGGCACGCCGGCCGGTACGACGGCGAGCACGATCAGCACGAGGATGACGACGCGGCGAGGCATGGACAGGCGAGGTATCGACCGGGGCGCCGTGCGGCTTGACCGGCCCCGGAGCGAGTGGACTCGGGCCGAGGTCAGGACCGGGTCGCCTCGACCACGTCGGCTGCCAGGTCGTACCGGCCGAACTGCGGCATCAGGTAGATGCCGGCGACCCCTTCCTCACGCAGCGCGCCGATCAGGTCGAGCGCGATCGCCCGCCCGGACGCCCAGGCATCGTCGCCCGCGCGTTCCATGCGGACCCGCACCTCGTCGGGGATCACGATGCCGGGAACCTCGTTGTGCAGGAACGCCGCGTGACGTGCGGTGACCAGTGGCAGCAGCCCGGCGATCAACGGCACCTCGAGCGCTCGCCCCGACGCCTGCTCGTACGCGGCGTGCAGCGTACGTAGGGGCGCCACGTCGAACAGCGGCTGGGAGAGCAGGAACGAAGCCCCGGCTTCGACCTTCTTCCGGAGCAACCGGACCTCACGCTCGAGATCGGGCGCGGCGGGCGCCACGGCGGCGCCCGCGAAGAACGAGGTCGGCTCGCCGATCGTCGATCCGCGTCGATCGCGCCCCTCGTTGAAGCCGCGCGTGATCAGCTCGAGCAGGCCGGTCGCGGTGACGTCGACATCGTTCAGCGTCTGTGGGTACTCACCGATCGCGACGGGGTCGCCGACGCAGACGAACAGGTTCCGGATGCCGAGGGCATGGGCGCCGAGCAGGTCTCCCTGCAGGCGCAGCACGTTCCGGCCGCGGGTCGGGAAATGAAGCACCGTCTCGATGCCGGCTTCCTCCTCGATCGTGCGACACGCCGCCCATGCGCTCATGCGCATCTTGGCCATCGGCGAGTCGGCGACATCGACCACGTCGGCGCCTGCCTCTCGCAGGGTCGTGGCGGCCGCCACCAGGGTCGCCACGCTCGTCGAGCGAGGCGGCTCCATCTCGACCGCGACCACGAAGCGGCCCCGGCCCAACGCCGACTGCAGGTCGGTGGGGCGGACATCCACGCTGTCGGCGACCGGCGCGATCCCGCCGGCGCTCGTCTCGACCGGCAACCGCGTCGGCGCCCCGGCAAGGGCGCGCGCGATCGCCGCCGTGTGCTCCGGGCCGGTGCCGCAGCACCCGCCCACGATCGCAGCACCCTCTCGGACCGCAGCGATCGCGTACTCGGCGACGTAGGAGGGTGTTGCCGGATACACCACGCGCCCGGCGAGGCGCGCCGGTCCACCGGCGTTGGGGCGAGCCGCCAGCGGCGTGCCGGCGGCCACGGGCACCATCGCCCGCACGAGCCGGAGCATCTGGGCCGGCCCCTCCCCGCAGTTCGCACCGATCACGTCGGCGCCGAGTTCCACCAGCCGGGCCGCGACCTCATCGGGGGTCGAGCCCAGCGGCGTCCGATCATCCCGTGTGAACGTCGCGCTCGCCATGACCACGAGGCCGGGGGCGGCGTCGCGGGCCGCGGCGAGCGCCTGCTCCATCTCCCGAAGATCGGTCTGGGTCTCGATCACGAGCAGGTCCGCCCCCGCGCCCGCGAGCGCGGCAGCCTGTTCCCGATAGGCATCGAAGGCGTCGAGGGAGGCCAACCGTCCGTACGGCGCCAACCTGATCCCCAGCGGGCCCATCGACCCACCGACGAGCGGCGCCTCCGCGCGCCTCGCCGCCGAGACGCCCGCCTCGTTCACGGCCCCGACCCGATCGCCGAGGCCGTGCGGGCCGAGCCGGACGCGGTTCGCACCGAACGTGTTGGTGATCACGAGCCGGGCGCCGGCGTCGACGAACGCCCGGTGTTGCGCCTCGACACGCAGGGGGTCCTCGAGGTTCCAGGCCTCCACGCAGCCGGACGCCGGCATACCGGACGACAGCAGCGACGTGCCGGTGCCGCCGTCGGCGAGCACGGGACCGTCGGAGAGGATCTCATCGAGGGCGGGGTGGGTCACGACGTCGATGCTCCCAGACCGCGTTCGCGGCGCCGCCAGGGCGAGGGGTTCCTCGACGGCGCGACGGCCCATCGGTACCATCCGCGCATGCCGACACGCTGGCGCACGGCTTGGGCATTCATCGCCGTGGCGCTGGCCGCATGCACCTCGGGGTCCGATTCGGGTGACCCCACGGTGGCCACCCCCACACTCGACGCCATCTCGACCGAGCAGGTCGAGATCGACGGGATCGCGATCGCTGAGCCCGACTGGAAAGCGAGCGGCGTCAACTGGCGGCTGGAGGTGTCCTGGGAGGCGCCCGAAGGCGTGACGATCGACCACTACGAGGTGCGTCGAGACGGTGTCACGGTCGACGGAGACGTCGACGCGACGACCTTCCTCGACGACGGCGTGGAACCGGGGGCGCGCTACCGATACGAGGTCGTCGGTGTCGACACCCAAGGGGCTGAGACTCGTGGGGCCACGGTGTCGATCAAGACCGAGGAGCCGAGGTTGTCCCAGGCACGCCTCGAGGGCACGTTCATCGTGCGCATGGTCGCGGACCGCGCCTCGGGCACGGATGATCCGGTGAGGGGCGGCGCGATCTTCTTCACCTTCGACCCTCGGTGCCGCTCCGGGGCGTGCGATGTCCGCTGGACGGTGCGCCGAGCCAGGACCGACGGCACTCTCCGACGTGACGATGCCGTCTACGCCGCGACCCTGCGCACCCCGTTGTTCGTCCGCAACTGCTTCGGCAAAGTGATCGATGAGGCGCTCGACGTGCGATTGCGGGTGAACGGGGCGGCCCCCTTGGGCGGTCGCTGGCGAGCCACGAAGATCGAGGGCGCGATCGGCGAGGTCTCGTCGTACGGTGGATGCGTGACCGCGACGATCGACTGGAGCGTGCGCGGGTCGTTGCAGGCCTGATCCTATGGAACCCGACCCTCCCATCCTCGAGTACCCCGACAGCGTGGCGGATCCCGACACGCCGGCCCGTCGCGACCGACGCCTCGCGACGGGACTCATCGTGGTCGCCCTCGGCATCTTGATCGCATCGGTGCTGTGGCTCACACGGTCGCCGGGACCGCCGACGGTGCCGATCGCCCTGCGAGCGACGCCGGAGACCTGCGAGGAGCCCTGCGAGCGCGTCACGCCGAGGGTCACGCTGGAGTGGGCCCCACCGGAGAGCGGGGCGAGCGCCGAGCGATACCAAGTCCTGCGCGACGGCGCTCCACTCGAAACCGTCGACGGCGATCAGCGCTCGTTCGTCGACCGCGACGTCACGATGGGCCAGCGCTACAGCTACCGGGTCATCGCCCAGAGCCGTGAAGGCGACTCGCCTCCGACCGCTGCGGCTGACGCGCTGGTTCCCACGCCCTCCGATGATGCGGCCCACCTCGCCGGCGTCTACCGGGTCGAGCTGACGGTGCGCTCGGCCCGTTCGATCGGCTCCGCCTTCGGTATCGAGAACCCGATCCCCGGCAAGCGCGGCACCGACCAATGGTCGTTCGAATCGACGTGCGGCGACGACCAGGGCGCCTGCCCCTCGGCGTGGTCGGGGCTCGAGGGCGAGATCGATCCCAGCGGCTCTCGGTGGGAGGGCACGGTCCAGGGCCTGCCAGCACGGTGCGGCCGTGAGGGCAGCGCCCCGGCGCCGATCGACGTCGACCTTGAAGCGATCGACCTGGGCGTGGTCGACGGAGCGTGGGCGGTGACCGGGTTCCGGGGAACGGCGAGGGTCTCGTTCCGATGCCCCGGGTTCCCCGCCGCATCGGCCACCGTCGAGGTCACAGGAGCGCTCTGAACGCAGCGATCAGGCCGGCACGACCTCGTGCGAGTGGCTGAGACGCACCACGGGACGGATGGTCGCGGCCACCGAACAGTACTTCGACTCCGAGAGCTCGATCGCACGGGCGGCCTTGCGGTCATCGACCGTTCCCGTCAACACGAAGTGCATGTGTATCGAGCGGAACGTCCACGGCGGATCGGTGTCCTGCTCGCTCGAGATGCGAACCTCGAGGGCCCGCAGATCTTGTCGCTGCTTGCGGAGGATCACGACGACGTCGTAGACGGTGCACGCCGCGAGCGAGATCGGCAGCAGGTCGGAGGGCTTCGATCCGGGCCCATCGGGGTCGTTGCCGGTCAGGATGGGCGCGCCGTACGTGGCCTGCGACCGGAACGTCAGGCCCTCACCGGTCCACCGCAGCGTGACATCGCCCATCGAGCACCATCCCATGAGAGGCCGGTCGAGGCCGGAAAGGGGTCAAGGTTGCAGCCGTATCAGCCGAGTCTATGGGCAGGACCCATACGGCTGGCAAAGGAACTAGCTCGGTTGGGCCAGTCATTTTCCGCCGCATGGCAGGAGGGTCTTCGTGAGACCATGCGGTACGCTCCCGCTCAGATGGGGGCCGAACAGAGGACAGCGAACGCATGAGTGCACGAGGCGTCCGCATCGTCGTCGGGGAGGGCCCGTCCACACGGAAGGGTCTTCTCCGCTTCGTGGTGGATGGGGAGGGGTACGACGTCGTGGCCGAGGCGTCCACGACGGCTGAACTCGCGCGCCTCATGGCCACCCACCGCCCCGACGTGGTCGTGCTCGACGACGGCATCGGCGCCACGGCCGTCGGCATGATCAACGAGATGTCGCCCAACACCAAGGTGGTCCTGGTGTGGCCGGGGGCGGTCATGCCGGTCGGAGGCGCCGCGCGGGTCGAACCCTCCCGCGTGTTGCAGGATCTCGGCCCGACGATCGAGCGACTCACCGGCCAGGCGAGCGCTACGAGCTCCGGTCACGGCCCGGCGATGATCGAGAGCGCGACCAACGACCCCGACGTGCTCAGCGCGATGCTGCTGGGCGGCATGCGGCCGATCGACGAACCGATCATCGAGGACCGCGAGCCGGCGCCCGTCGTCATCCTGCCGCTCACGCCGACGATCGATCACGACGAGTTGATCCTGAACGTGCCCGATGCCGAGCCCCAGGACGAGCGCTCGGGTGCGGGCGCCGCGGCAGGGGTGGTGGGCGCGGCGGCGCTCGCCGCATCCGTGCCTGCGGCTGCGGCCGAGACCGCTGCGTCCGGAGCGGCCGCCGCCTCGCTCGCCGCTCGCGGGGGCTCGGTGGGCGCCCAGAGCGCCCTGAACCGCCGCCTCGGCAACCTCGCCCTCGCAGGCGCCGCGGCGGCGAGCGCGCTCGTGCTGGCGTTGGCGCTCGGCGGCACGCGCGTGCCGATCGAGGGCATCAGCGGACAAGCGCAGTCCCCGGTCATCATTTCCCCGGACCCCGGAACGACGCCCACCCCCGGGCCTGACACGGAGTCCGGCAACGACGGCAACGGGAACGGACCAGACGACGGTGCTACCGACCCGTCGGGCGGCGATGCCGGAGGTACGACGCTCGTCGACAACGTGATCCCCGATCTTGGCCCACCCGACGTCGTCATCAACCCCAGTGACATCGGCGACGGCGATAGCGGCGGCGGCAGTGGCATCACCGACGGCGGTGGCGGCGACGACCACAGCGGAGGAGACGCCGGTGACCAAGATCGCGGCGGCGGGAACGACCGCGACGGCAACGACCCCGACAACGGCGGTGGGAATGACGGTGACGGCGGCGATCCCGACAACGGCGGCGGCAACGATGATCCCGACAACCCGGGCAACGACGGCGGCGGCGGCAACGACGGCGGCGGCGGCAACGACGGCGGCGGCGGCAACGGCGGCGGCAACGGCGGCGGCAACGACAACGGCGGCGGCAACGGCGGCGGCAACGGCGGCGGCAACGTCGGTGGCGCGAGCGACGGCGGCGGCGAGAGCGCGAGCAACGGTGGCGGCGCGAGCGACGGTGGCGGCGGCGGCGAGAGCACCAGCGAGAGCGGCGGCGGCGAGAGCGGCGGCGGCGAGAGCGGCGGCGGCGGCGAGAGCACCGGCGAGAGCGGCGGCGGCGAGAGCAACGGCAACGGCCACTGACCTCCCGGTCGCGGAGCGACCGGTCCGGTGACGATCCAGGACGCCGTCGGCACCCTTCGCCGCGTCTACGTGAGGGCGCCAGATCCATCTTCCCTCGTCGCGTGGCATGAATACGGCTGGCGTGCCGCCCCCGACCCGATCAGGGCTGCTGAGGAGCATGCCGCGTTCCGTGAAGCCCTTGGCGCCGGCGGCGCCGAGATCGTGAACGGCGAAACGCCCGTGCCCGACGACCCCGATGCGATCTACGCGTACGACCCCACGTTACCGACCGACCGGGGATTGGTCGTCCTGCGCCCCGGGAAGGTAGGCAGACGCGACGAACCGGCTGCGCTCGCGACCGACCTCGCAGCTGCGGGCGTCAGCGTGCTCGGCACGCTCTCGCCCCCGGCCACGGCCGAGGGCGGCGACATGTTCTGGCTCGACGATCGCACGCTGCTCGTCGGCCGTGGGTATCGGACGAACGACGAGGGCATCGAGCAGCTCCGAAGGATCCTCGGCGAAGGGATCGACGTGGTTCCGTTCGATCTCCCCCACTTCCAGGGTGCCGATGCGTGCCTGCACCTCATGTCGTTCATCTCCCCGCTCGATCACGATCTCGCTGTGGTCTACCCGCCGATGCTGCCTGTGCGCTTGGTCGAGCTCCTTCGGGAGCGAGGCGTCGAGCTCGTCGAGGTGCCCGACGACGAATTCGACACGCAGGGCCCCAACGTGCTTGCACTCGCGCCACGGGTGGCCCTGGCGCTCGACGGGAACCCCGAGACGCGCCGGCGCATGGAGGAGGCGGGGGTCGACGTCCGGACGTTCATCGGCGCGGAGATATCGCGCAAGGGTGACGGCGGGCCGACATGCCTCTCGCGGCCACTCGACCGAGCCTGACGGCACATCCCCGGCGGTCGCCGGTATGCTCCGGCGCGATGTACGAGTACTGGCTCCTGCTGCACATAACCGCGGCCATCACGTTCGCCGGCTGTCACGGCGTCTCCATGTTCGCCCTCTACCGGATCCGCGGACTGGGACTCGATCGCCCTCGCATCGCCGACACGATCGCCTTCTCCGGCGCCACCACCCGCCTGATGTACATCTCGCTCATCCTCGTCGTCGCGGCGGGCTTCGTCCTCGGTGTGCAGGGGAAGTGGCTGGGTGACTGGTGGCTGTGGCTCGCCGTCGCCGTGTTGATCGTCACGACCGTGCTGATGACCCTGATCGCGAAGCCGTACTTCCAACGGATCACGGCGGCCTGCGCCATGCGTCCCTCGGGGGTTCCGAGGGTGAGCGACGAGGAGCTCCAGGAACTGATCGCGGGTCCCAAGAGCAAGGCCCACCTGATCACGACGATCGGCGTGGCGGGCCTGATCGTGATCGTCTATCTCATGGTGACGAAGCCCGGCTACCCATAGGGTCAAGCGGGCGGGAGGGGGCGCGCGGCCGGCCCGTTCACGACCTCGCCCGACGGTCCGAACCGCGAGCCGTGGCACGGGCACTCGAAGACGTGGTCGGCCGTGCTCCATGCCACGGTGCACCCCATGTGGGTACAGCGGGCTGACATCAGATGCAGCTCGCCCGCCTCGTCCATGAACGCCGCGAGTCGCTCCCCCGCCTGCACCAAGATCCCGCCCTCGCCCGGCTCGAGCTCCGAGGCGACCTGCGCGATCGTGCGAGCCACCAGCACGTCGCGGTCGGTCATGTCGACGACCTTTTCCGGCACGGGGTTCAGGAAGAACCGCTTCGCGCCGGTCATGCCCTTGTTCCCGATCACGATCAGGTCGGCGTCGACCTCACGGGCCACCGAGAGGATCTCCGCGGCGGGGTCGCCTTGGCGAAGCACCACGTCGCACTCGGCGTCGGCGCCGTAGACCGCGACCGTGTCGTCCGTGACGAGCTTTCCGGTCGCGGGGTGTCCCACGAACGCCAGGGTCACGGGTGCATCGATCGAGGCGGCGAGGTCGAAGCCCTTGCGCGCGGCTCGGTCTGCCGTCGCGGAACCGTCGGTTGCGATCAGGATGCGGCGATAGAGGCGGCCGCCGTCGCCGCGCGCCACATCCATCGCGATCAACAGGTCGCGAGGCGCGCGATGGGAGAGTCGATCGGCGGTCGGGCCGATCTCGGTCGCGCTGCGACCACCGCTCACCACGACGAGCCCGACATCGCGCTCCTCGGCGAGCGCCACCAGCACGTCGGCCGGCGAACGTCCACCGTGCAGCTCGCCCTTGACCTTCTTGACGCCGGCCTCTTGCGCGTCGGCCACGGCGGCGTCGAGCACCTGGTGCGCGCCTTCGGGCCGCTCCCAGACATGCGCCACGATCAACTCGGCCTTGCCCGCCTTGGCGAGCTCGGTGGCCACGTGACTGCTTGCCGCCGCGCGGGCGGTGCCGTCGGTGCCGAACAGGATGCGTTTGTACGCCACGGGCGACCTCTCGTCGGGTCTCGCACGCTACCGCGCACCCACCCCCGCCGACACGCGGTCCCGATCTCGCCGGGCCCGACGGCGATAGCGGCCCCGCGCGGCAGGCCTACGCTCGAGGTGGAGGAGGATCGTGATGACGACGCATGTGCCACCGACGACGTGGTCCGAGGTACATCGGGCGGAGATGGACTCGAGGGAGCACAGGCCGACTCCTCCGGGCGGACGGTGGAGCGGGCGACTCCCCGACCGGGTGCATCTGAGGCGAGGCCTACGGCTGCGGGGGCGCATCACGATGCCGCGGGTCTTCCGTCACGTGCGGCGCGGCGGCTGAGCGCGGCGGCTGAGCGCCGGGCGACACCCCGGGCGGTGGTGGTGAGGAGGCGGCACCGGTGCCGACCCGTATCCTGCGGGCATGTATCGGGTCTGGGTGTTCATCCATCTCGTCGGCGTGGCGGGATTCCTCGTGACGCACGGGGTCTCGATGTGGGCACTGTTCGCGGTCCGCGCCGTCGACGGCGACCGCGATCGCATCCTCGAATGGTGCGAGACCTCGAAGCGCACCACGATGCCGATGTATATGTCGTTCGGCCTGCTGCTGCTCGGAGGCGTCGCCGCGGGCATCGACGCCGCGCTCTTCGCCGACTGGTGGCTGCTGGGATCCCTGCTCCTGCTGCTCGTGCTGACCGCCCTGATGTCGCTGGTCGCGACACCGCACATGAAGCGCCTGCGCGAGGGTTGCACGCGATGGGCCGACGGCACCTTCACGATGTCCGACGCTGAGCTGCGAGCGGCGCTCGACGGGCCGGCGACGACGATCACCGTGGCGAGCGGATCGGTCGGACTGATCGCGATCTTGTACCTGATGGTGTTCAAACCCGGGGCATGACCGGCCGGACGTCCGGGCGAGCCGTCACGGCCCCGGTAGCCTTGTCGCCGTGAGCGATCGCGTCGTCAACTTCGGGTCGGGGCCGGCGACCCTTCCCCTGCCCGTGCTCGAGCAGGCGCAGCGCGACCTGATCTCGCTGCCGGGCATCGGCATCTCGCCGCTCGAGATCTCCCATCGCAGCGCGTGGTTCCGCGGCGTGCTCGAGGAAGCCGAGGGGAACCTTCGCTCGCTGCTCGGCGTGCCGGCGACCCACCGCATCGTCTTCTGCCAGGGAGGGGCGACCCAGCAGTTCTCGATGGTGGCGATGAACCTGCTTCGCGGCACCGGCCGCGTCGCCGACTACGTGGTCACCGGCTCCTGGGGCACGAGGGCCGTTCGCGAAGCCGAGCGGGAAGGTCCGGTCCGTATCGCATGGGGCGGCGGCGAGGACGGCTTCACACGGGTGCCGGGTGCCGCCGAGTGGACGCCGTCGCCCGATGCTGCGTACCTGCACGTCACGACGAACGAGACGATCGAAGGGGTCGAGTGGCCGGCGGTACCCGCGCCGCCGCCCGCGGTGCCGCTCGTGGCCGACGCGTCGTCGGATCTGCTGTCACGGCCGATCGACGTGGGCAGCTTCGGCGTGCTGTACGCGGGGGCTCAGAAGAACGCCGGGCCGGCGGGCGTCGCGATCGCGATCGTGCGCGAGGACCTGCTCGAACGCGTGCCCGACGGCCTGCCCACGATGCTCGACTATCGAACGTTCGTCGAGCACGGTTCCCTCTACAACACGCCGCCGGTGTTCGCGATCTACGTCGTGATGCTCGTGACCCGATGGCTCCGCGACGACGTCGGTGGCCTCCGGGAACAGGCGCGCCGTAACCGCGCGAAGGCGGCGCTCCTGTACGACGCGATCGACGCGAGCGAGGGGTTCTACCGTGGACACGCAGACCCGGGCTCGCGGTCGCTGATGAACGTCACGTTCCGCCTGCTGAGCGACGAGCTCGACGCCCGCTTCGTGACCGAGGCAGCGGCGCGCGGGCTCGCCGAGCTCAGGGGGCACCGAAAGGTCGGGGGCATCAGGGCGAGCATCTACAACGCGATGCCGACCGAAGGTGTCGAAGCCCTCGCGATATTCATGGGCGAGTTCGCCGCGGCCGCCCGCTAGACTCGCCCCCGGATCGACACCACCGCTTCGATCCGAGCGTCACTCGGCGACGAGCTCGATCAGGTGGTGCCGAGCACCGCCGCCCCGAACGAGGCGTCCTTCGGCGCATCGTTGGCGTCGATCGTGACGAACAGGAAGCGCGCGTCGGCAATCGTTCAGGCCCCGAGCAACTCGTCGGCCATCTCGGCGTAGATCTCGGTGTGACGGTCGACATCGTCGGCCGTGGTCGCCGGCGACATCAGCGCCATGTTGTGAAACGGCGTCATCAGGATGCCCCGGTTCAGCAGGTACAGGTGGATGTACGGGTCGAGGTCGTCGTCCTGACCGGCGGCCGCCTCGGCGCCGTTGCGGGCGACGTCCGGCCGGAACAGATACTCGACGCGGCAGCCTAGGCGCACCACGTGCCAGGGGAGCTCGCGCGACTCGATCACTCCGCGCACTCCCTGTTCGAACCGCTCCCCCAGCGCGATCATGCGCTCGAAGGCATCGTCGGTCATCACATGGCCGAGCGTGGCACGCATCGCCGCAAGCGAGAGCGCGTTGCCGGCCAGGGTGCCGCCCACGCCACCGACATCGGCGTTCTTCCAATCCGTGTGCTCGTAGACGAGGTCGCTGACCCGCTGGGTCATGCCGTAAGCGCCGCTCGCGATGCCCGCGCCGAGGGTCTTCCCGATCGTGACGAAGTCGGGGTCGAGGCCCCACGCCTTCGTGCAACCGCCCGGGCCGGCGCTGATCGTGTGCGTCTCGTCGATGATCAGCAGGGTGTCATACTTCGTGCACAGCTCGCGCACGCCCTCGTGGTAGCCCGGGTCGGGCAGCACGATGCCGATGTTCGTGAGGGCAGGCTCGAACAGGCACGCCGCCACGTCGCCCGATGCGAGCGCGGCCTCGAGTCCCTCGAGATCGTTGATCTCGACCACTCGCGTGGTCTCGTCGAGCGGCACGGGCTTGCCGATGTTCCCCTCGCGAGCGACGGTGCGCCCATCGGTGAGGGTCGCGAACGTCTCGTCGACCGAGCCGTGGTAGCACCAGTTGTGCACCACGATCTTCGGGCGCTTCGTGATCTCGCGTGCCCACCGGATCACGAACCGGTTCGCGTCGGTCGCCGTCACCGTGAACTGCCAGTACGGGACCCCGAAACGCCTCGCCATCTCGGTGCCCACCCAGGTCGCGTCCTCGGTCGGGAGCATCAACGTCATGCCCTTGGCCGCCTGCTCGGCGATCGCGTCGACCGCCACCTTCGGTGAGTGGCCGGCCATGCCGCCCGTGTCACCCAGACAGAGGTCCACGAACTCGTTCCCGTCGACGTCCCAGAAGTGCGCGCCTTCGGCCCGGTCGACGAAGACGGGGTGGTCGCCGGGCCAGCGCGTCATCCAGTTCATGGGCACGCCGAACAACAGCGACCCCTTGGCCTCGTCGGAGAGCTGTCCGCTCCGGACGTGGCGTTCGCGGAACGTCGCACGCTCCCGCTCCGTCAGCTCGGCCACCCGAGCACGGTCGATGGTCTTCACGTGAGTCCCCCCCTCGGGCTCGTGGGGCTCATACGAACCGTGGCGGGGAGTCTAGTCGGGCGTCGAAGGCGCGCGCCCACGGGACGCGACGTCCCGATAGCCTGGCGCCCATGGCATGGCCGATGATCCGCGCATCGGGAGGTCCGCGCGAGCGGGGCCGTGCGTACGGCGATGGTGCACGCGAGCAGGTGCACCGTTCGATCGATCTGTACGCCGCGGTGTTCCGTCACTACTCGGGGCTCGACTGGACCCAGGTGCGAGACCGCGCCGGTACGTTCGCCGAGTGGTTCGATGACACCGACGTGCAACTCCTGCCCGAGATGGAGGGCATCGCCGAGGGCGCCGGCGTCGACGCCGAGGACGTGCTCGCCCTCAACGTTCGCACCGAGGTGATGTTCGGCCTCGACACTCGGGCGGCGCGGGCGGCCGCCAAGGAGTGCACATCGATCGGCGCGGCGCCGCCGGCGACGACCGGCGGGCAAGTAGTCGTCGCCCAGAACTGGGACTGGAAGCCGGGGGCTCGCGGCACGTGCGTGCTGCTGGCGATGCGGCCGTTCGGACGCCCCGCCTTCGTGACGCTCGTGGAGGCAGGCCTGCTCGCGAAGGCCGGAATGAACGACGCCGGTATCGGGCTCGCGACGAACGCGTTGACTTCAAGCCTCGACCGTGGGAGCCCCGGCGTGCCTTACCACGCGATCCTCCGCCGTGTGCTCACGAGCGCCTCCCACGGGGAGGCGGTCGCGGAGGTCACCGCGCGCGAACGCGCGTCATCGGCGAACTACCTGATCGGCTCGTCTGACGGGCAGCTCGCGAACCTGGAGGTTGCGCCGGGGGGCCCCGACACGGCGTGGCGGGTCGACGGTGCCACGGTCTGTCACGCGAACCACTTCGTCCGACCCGACCGCCCGTTCAAGGACCTCGCGCTGCTCGACGGGCGAGAATCGCCCCTGCGGCAGGCTTCGGCCGAGGGAACCGTCGGCAGCGATCGGATCGACGTGCCGGCGATCGAGTCCGCCCTTCGGGCCCATGCGGGCCCCGACCACGGTGACGGGTCGGTCTGCGCCCACAGCGATCCGTCGCAGCCCGCCGAGGCTGACTACGTGACGGTTGCCGCGATCGTCATGGACCTCACAGCCGGGGTGCTCCATCTCAGCCAGGGCAACCCCTGCACCGCGCCGTTCACCACCCTCGATCTCGGGGCGCTCCTCGGCTAGCGCGGGTCGCTTCACGGCATCCGCTTCCAGGGTCAGGTATGCCCCGACGCAACCGATAACCCGAAGGATGTCTCGGAACGTATGGTTCTACGTCGCCCCCGTTGCCGGGGTGGCCGCAGCCGTGTCCGGTGGCGCCCCATGGCAGCTCGGCATCGCGCTGGGCGGGCTCGTGCCGGTCGCGATCCTGCTCGGGGTGCACCGGAACCAGCCACGGCACCGCATCGCGTGGATCCTGCTGGCGTTGGGCGTCGTGCTCCTCGCGGCGCCTGCCTTGGTCGACAAGCTCCTCGTATGGACCGGCGGGTCCGACGCGCTTCCGAACGCGACCGCATGGCTCGCACTCGGCGCACCCGTCGCCCTCCTCACCGCGGCGACGGCGATCGTGCGGGCGCGCTGCGGAGGATCCGATCGAGCCGCGGCCATCGACGCCTTCACGGTCGCCGTCGGCATCGGCACGGTCGCGTGGGTCGCCGTGCTGCAGCCGACGCTGAGGGCCCCGAACGTCGACCTCGACGCGCGGATCATCCACCTCATCGGAGGGATCCTCGACGTCTGCCTGGTTGGGGCGGCCGTCCGGCTCGCGATCACGCCCCGGCCCAGGAACGCCTCGCTGTGGGCGATCGTGTGCGCCCTGATCGCCGTCGCCGTCGCTCATGCGGGCTCGATGGTGCTCCTCACGACGGTGACCATTTCGACGCTGGGCGCCGATCAGGTGATGCTCTTCGGCACCGTCACCGCCGCACTCTCGATCGGGCTCGCCGCCGTGCATCCCACGATGGCGTCGCTGACGGAGGGATCGAGCGACGAGCGGCCGCTTGGGCTGCTGCGACTCGCATTGCTCTCGGCAGCATCGCTCATCGCGCCCGCGATGATCGCGCTCCAACTGCTGCCGGGGGAGACAGACGAGGGAGTCGGGGTGCTCGTCGACGCGACGATCGTGATGTTCCTGCTCGTGGTCGCTCGGATGTGGGGCTTGGCGAGAGCTCAGGAGGGATCCGCGGTCAGGGAGAAGGCACTCCGCGAGGCAGGTGCGAAGCTGGCGACGGCCACGAGTCAAGATGGCATCCATCGTGCCGCGATCGACGCGGTCGCAGCGCTGGCCGGAGAGGGCGCGGCCGTGCGGATGTGCGATTCGCCGCAACGACCGGGACGGTTCGTGGTGATGGCATCCTCCGGCGCCGGTGATGCGAAGGGCGCCCGCTTCACGCTGACGCTGTTCCCCGTCTGGAAGACCGAGCAACTGCAGGCGAATACGGCCTTCGTCGTCCAGACGCACGAGAGCACCTTGGTCTCCGACCTCTTCCTCGCGCGGACCGACCAGGGTTCGGTCTTCACGGCGCCATTGTTCGTGCTGGACGAGCTCCGGGGACTGATGGTGGTTGCGACCCCGGAAGAGATGGATCGTTCCCTCACGGACTCGCTGACCGCGCTGAGCACTCAGGTCGCGCTCGCTTTGGAGTCCGCCGCGCTGACGCGGAACCTGCTCCAGCGGCAGAGCGAGGCGAGGTTCGCCTCGCTCGTGAGCAACTCATCCGACGTCGTCTGTGTGGTCAACCGGGACACCACGATCAGCTACGTCAGCCCGGCGGTCGCACGCATGCTCGGCTACGACCCGCAGGTGCTTGAGGGCACCAGGTTCGCCGAACTCGTACACCCCGACGACATGCCGAAGGCGCTGCACGCGATGGAGCCGCACGACGAGGACACTCGGGACTCGTTGCTCGTCGAACTTCGGGTGCGCCACGACCGCGGGGGCCATCTGCACACGGAGACGCTGATCTCCGATCAGTCTGACGACCCCAACGTCGGCGGCATCGTGTTGAACGTCCGCGACGTCACGGAGCGCAAACGGTTCGAAGAGCAGCTGGAGCATCAGGCGTTCCACGACTCCGTCACGACCTTGGCGAACCGGGCCCTGTTCCACGACCGCGTCTCGCACGCGCTCGAACGACAGTCTCGCGACCATGAACCGATCTCGGTGCTGTTCATGGACCTCGACGACTTCAAGACGATCAACGACTCCCTGGGCCACGCGGCCGGCGACCAGCTGCTCTTCGAGGTCGGGGAACGGCTTCGCCGGTGCCTGCGAGCGGCCGACACCGCAGCCCGGCTGGGGGGTGACGAGTTCGCCGTGCTGCTCGAAGACGGTGAGGAGGGCGTGACTGCGGCGGATGTCGCCGAGCGGATCATGGCGATGCTCGAGGGCCCGTTCACGCTCGAAGGCAAGGAGGTGTTCGTCCGGTCGTCGGTGGGCATCGCGACCGCCGACGGCGAGCGGGGAGGCGATGTCGAGGAACTGCTCCGCAACGCCGACGTCGCGATGTACATGGCCAAGGAACGAGGGAAGGGCCGGTACCAGGTGTTCGAGCCGGCGATGCACGACACGGCCCTGAAGCGACTCGAGCTCAAGGCCGACCTGCAGCGAGCGATCGAGCACGGAGAGTACCGGCTGCACTACCAACCGGTGATCGAGCTCGACAGTGGTCGCATCGCGGGGGTCGAGGCGCTGATCCGCTGGGTCCACCCCGTCCGAGGGCTGGTGCCGCCGCTCGAGTTCATCCCGCTCGCCGAGGAGACCGGCCTGATCGTGCCGATCGGGCGATGGGTGATGCACGAGGCTTGCCGGCAAGCCGTCGATCTGCAGGAGCGGTTTCCGAGCGATCCGCCGCTCCACATGGCCGTCAACCTCTCGGTGCGACAGATCGCGCGCCCCGAGCTGGTCGACGAGGTGCGCGAGATCCTCGTCGACACGGGGCTCGATCCGCGCTCGCTCATCCTGGAGATCACCGAGAGCGTGATGATGCAGGACATGGAGTTGTCGATCGAGCGGCTCGGCGACCTGAAGCGACTCGGCGTGCGGCTCGCCGTCGACGACTTCGGCACCGGGTACTCGTCGCTGAACTACATCCGACGGTTCCCGGTCGACATCCTCAAGGTGGACAAGTCCTTCATCGACGGTGTGAACGACGGTGGCGAGGCGTCGGCCCTCACCGAGGCCGTGATCAAGCTCGCCGGCATCCTGAACCTCAAACCGGTCGCCGAGGGCATCGAGCGGGCCGACCAGTTGCAGCGGCTGCTCGAGCTGCGCTGCGAGATGGGTCAGGGGTTCTACTTCGCGAAGCCCCTGCCGAGCGGTGAGCTCGCGGCGCTGCTCGAGGAGCGAGTCGCGATGCACGGCGAGGCCGAGGCGCTCGCGCGAGGCCGGCGGATCTGATCACCCGCGCCTGCATGGCGACGGGGCCACGACCCCGTACCCTTGACCGGTCGATGCGTGTCCGACGGTTCCTGTTCGCCATCTGCCTCGGGGTCGCGGTGGCCTTGGCCCTGCAGGCTCCCGCGATCGCCGCACCCCCGCGCTGGGTGCAGCGAATCGAGCGCCTCGTCGGCGACCTGCCGATGTCCGTCGCGATCGCGCTCGACGGCGACGTGCTCTACCACCACAAGGACGGCGTGCCCCGTCCGCCCGCGTCGAACGAGAAGCTGCTGCTGTCGATGGCGTTGCTCAAGCGGGTCGGCGCCGACGCGACGATCCCCACTCGGCTGTTCGCGACCGAGCCGGCGGGTGCCGACCACGTGCTCGACGGCGATCTCTGGATCGTGGGACACGGCGACCCCGAGATCGGTGCCCGCGACATGGCGGAGCTGGCTCGAGCGCTGGCTCGCGAAGGCGTCGAGCGCATACGCGGCCGCGTCTTCGGATCGACCGGTCCCTTCTCGCACGACTGGTGGGCGCCGGGTTGGCGCGACTACTTCCCCCGCTACTACATCGCGTTGCCGACGGCGCTCACGTTCCGAGCCAACGAGCGCGCCGGCGGCCGTCACGTTCGCGATCCCGAGCGCCTCGCAGCCAAGGCCCTCACGGGGAAGCTCGAAGCCCGGGGAATCGAGGTCACGGGGAAGGCCGGATCCGGCCCGGCCCCAGGTGGATTGGTGGCGCTCGCGACGGTGCGCAGCGACCCACTGGCGACGGTCATGCGACGCATGAACCTGGTCTCGAGCAACTTCCGCGCCGAGGTGCTCGGCAAGTTGCTCGGGGCCCAGCGTCTGGGTTCGCCCGGCACGATCGCGAAGGGCGCACGGGTGATCGCGGGGTTCGCCGACGCACATGGCGTGCGGGTCGTGGCCCACGACGGGTCAGGGCTCTCTTACCGCAATCGGGTGACCGCCGAGGGCCTGGTCGAGATGCTGCGCGTGGCCGAGCGGGCGCCGTGGGGAGAGACGCTCCGAGCGACGCTGCCGGCCGGCGGTGAAGGAACGCTGGAGGACCGGCTCGAGACCGTCACCGTGCGTGCGAAAACGGGCACGTTGATCGAGGTTTCGGCGCTCTCGGGCTGGGTCTGGCTCGAGCGGGAAGATGCGTGGGCCGCGTTCTCGATCCTGTCCAGCGGCATGAGCACCGACCGGGCCAAGTCGATCGAGAACCGTATCGTGCGTGTGGTCGCGGCCAACGCGGGGCAACGGTAGGGGCGGCGGTCGACTACAGCTCGCGCGCGTAGCGCACGATCGGCATGTTCGAGCACTGCACCTGATGGGCGCTGCGGGTACCGTCCCACGCCCAGCCGGCGCGTTCGTAGAACCTGCGCGCGCGCTCGTTCGACTCCAACACCCAGAGCGTCGCCCGCGCGAACCCCGCCGTACGCATGCCCGCGGTCGCCCGTTCGAGGAGCGCTCGGCCCACCCCCTGACCCGCCGTCCGTTCGTCGAGGTAGATCGCGTACAGCTCGGCCGTGCCCGGCGGGGCATCGTCGTCGCTCGCCCGGCCGGAGCTCGCGAAGCCCACGATCGGGCCATCGGCGGTGGCCACGAGCACATCCGCCGAACCACCATCGATCACCTCACGCCATCGGCTCTCGCGTTCGGATGCATGGAGGCCATCGAGCGCGTCATCGGGAAGGTGCCCGCGGTATGCCCACCGCCACGAGGCCACGTGCACCGAAGCGATCGCGGCCGCGTCGACGACATCAGCGTTCCGGATCGTGACGGTGTAGGCCACCACCTTTCCTCACTCGTCCGGAACGCGGGGATGCAGCAGACCGTACGTGTAGCCGTCGACCAGCGCTTCCCACGAGGCCTCGATGATGTTCTCGCTGACTCCGACGGTGGTCCACTCGCGCTCGCCGTTCGAGAGGTCGATCAACACGCGCACGATGGCGCCGGTGCCGTGCGTGCCGCTCAGCACACGCACCCGGAAGTCCTCGAGCTCCATCTGATCGAGCGCGGGGTAGTCGTTCGCGAGGGCCTTGCGCAGCGCCGTGTCGAGCGCCCCCACCGGCCCCTGGCCCTCGGCCGACTCGATGTGCCGCGTGCCTCGCGTGCGGACCTTCACGGTTGCCTCGGCGAGCGGGGGCTCGTCGTCGCCGACGCGTTCCTCGACGTGCACGCGGTAGCTCTCGATCTCGAAGAACGGCTGCGACCAGCCGGCTGCGCGACGCATGAGCATCTCGAGCGAGGCCTCGGCCACATCGAACGCGTACCCACGCGATTCACGTTCCTTGATCTGCGAGACCACCTCGGGGATCGCGGCATCGTCGAGTTCGAGGCCGAGCTCCGTGGCCTTCATGCGGATCGTCGCGCCGCCGCCGTAGTCCGATGCCACGATGCCCCGGCGGTTCCCCACGGTCTCGGGGGCCACGTGCTCGTAGGCGCGCGAGACCCGCGCGACCCCGCTCGTGTGCAGGCCCGCCTTGTGCGTGAAGGCATAGCGTCCCGTGTACGGCTGGCGCGAGTCCGGCGCGAGGTTCGCGATCTCGGCCACGAAATGCGCGAGTTCGGTGAGGTGCTCGACGGCTCCGTCGGGGAGCGCATCGCTCACGCCCATCTTCAGCACGAGATCGGCCGTGAGCGGGATCAGGTCGGCGTTGCCCGTCCGCTCGCCGTAGCCGTTGATCGTGCCCTGCACCTGGCGCACGCCGGCATCGACCGCCACGAGCGAGTTCGCGACCGCGCACCCGGCGTCGTTGTGCACGTGGATGCCGAGCGGCACGCTCGCCTGAGCCTTCACGTCTTCCACCACGCGCGAGACGTCGAACGGCAGCATGCCCCCGTTCGTGTCGCAGAGCACGAGACGCTCGGCGCCCGCTTCCTCGGCGGCGGCAAGCACGGCCATCGCGAACGCTGGGTCGCTGCGATAGCCGTCGAAGAAGTGCTCGGCGTCGAAGAACACCCTCCGACCCTGCCCACGCAGGAACGTCACCGAGTCGCGCACCATCGCGACGCCCTCGTCGAGGTCGGTCCGCAGTGCCTCGGTGACGTGAAGGTCCCACGCCTTGCCGACCAGGCACACGACCTCGGTGCCGGCGTCGAGAAGGTCGCGCAGCACCTGAGAATCCTGGGCCGGCTCCCCGGCCTTGCGGGTCATGCCGAACGCCGTGAGCGTGCTCGTCTTGAGCGTCTCCTTCGTGGCCACCTTGAAGAACTCGGTGTCGCGAGGGTTCGCGCCGGGCCAGCCGCCTTCCACGTACGGGAAGCCGATCTGATCGAGCTTGTGCAGGATGCGGAGCCGGTCCTCGACCGTGTACGACAGGTCGGCCTGCTGCGCGCCGTCTCGGAGCGTCGTGTCGTAGAGCTCGACCTGAGGACCGGGCCTGCTCACGATGTCGCCCCGTCGACCACGAGGTCGCCGACCTCGGTGGTCGTGAATCCCATCTCGCCGGCGCGCATCGACTTCATCTGCTGGGTCCCCGCTCGGATGCCGCGGTCGACACGATCGGCTGCCTCGGTCTCGCCGAGCTGGCGCAGCAGCATCTCGAGGGCCCCGATCGCCGCGAGCGGGTTGATCGTCCCCTTGCCGGTCTCGCTCGGCGCGGTGCCCCCGATCGGCTCGAACATCGACACGCCATCGGGGTTGATGTTGCCGCCCGCGGCGATACCCATGCCGCCCTGGATCATCGCCCCGAGATCCGTGATGATGTCGCCGAACATGTTGTCGGTGACGATCACGTCGAAGCGCGACGGCGAGTCCAGGAAGTAGATGCACGCCGCGTCGACGTGCACGTAGTCGGTCTCGACTTCGGGGAATTCCGCCGCGACCTCGTCGACCACACGCTGGTACAGGTCGCCCGCGAACGTCAGCACGTTCGTCTTGTGGACGAGCGTGAGCTTCCTGCGTCGATGCGGCTGCATCGCGAGCTCGAACGAGTACCGAACGATGCGCTCCACGCCGTGACGCGTGTTGATCGACTCCTGGGTCGCCACCTCGTAGGGCGTGCCCTTCCGTTGGAAGCCGCCCGCTCCGGCATAGAGTCCCTCGCTGTTCTCCCGCACGACGACCATGTTCACGTCGTCCTCGGAGTGGCTCGGTACGAGCGTCTGCACGCCTGGGTATCGCACGACCGGCCGCAGGTTCACGTACTGGTCGAGGCCGAACCGAGCCTTGAGCAGCAGATCGCGCTCCAACACCCCCGGCTTCACGCGCGGGTCGCCGACCGCACCGAGGAAGATCGCGTCGAGCCCGCGTAGTCGCTCGAGCTCGTCGTCGGGAAGCGTGTCGCCGGTACGGAGGTAGCGGTCGGCCCCGAGGTCGAAGTCGACGAGGTCGAAGGACGCATCGCCACGCACGGCGTCGAGCACCTTGAGGCCCTCGCCGACGACCTCCGGGCCGGTGCCGTCTCCCCGGATCACCCCGACGCGGTAAGAACCCGTCACGGGGTCTCCTCGTTCGAGGCTCGCTGCGCGTTCGTGACGTGCACCGCGCGGTTGACCGCCGCGAGGTACGCGCGAGCGCTCGCCTCGACCACATCGGTCGCCACACCGCGCCCGGTGACCCGGCGACCGTCGACGTCGATCTGCACGACCACGTCACCCAACGCGTCAGTGCCTTCGGTGACGCTCGACACGTGGAAGTTCACGAGTCGGCCGTCGACGCCGGCGGCCAGTTGGATCGCTCCCATCGCGGAATCGATCAGGCCGTCGCCCGTCGCGGATCGCTCGATCACCTCCTCGCCCCGTCGCAGGCGCACCGTGGCCCTCGGCTCTCGGTCGGTGCCGCCGTCCATCTGCAGGGACTCCATCACGAGCACGTCCTCGTCGGTCGCGCCGAGCTCCTCGGCCACGATCGCGGAGAGGTCCTGGTCGGTGATCTGCACCTTGCGGTCGGCGAGGTCCTTGAACCTCGCGAACGCCCGGTTCAGGTGGTCGTCGTCGATCGTGATGCCGATCTTGTCGAGCGCGTCGACGAATGCGTGACGGCCGGAGTGCTTGCCGAGCACGAGCGCGTTGCCCTCGAGCCCGATCTCGACCGGATCCATGATCTCGTAGGTGGCCCGGTTGCTCAGTACGCCGTGCTGGTGGATGCCGCTCTCGTGCGCGAACGCGCTCGATCCCACGACCGCCTTGTTCGGCTGCACGTTGTAGCCGGTCGTCATCGCGACGAGGCGCGACGTGCGAACGATCTCCTTGATGTTCAGTCCGTGGGAACGCCCGAGTGCCTGCCCACGCGTACGCACGACCATCGCGATCTCCTCGAGCGAGCAGTTGCCTGCGCGCTCGCCGATGCCATTGACGGCGACCTCGACCTGCCCGGCGCCGTTCTCGATGCCGGCGAGCGAGTTCGCGACGGCGAGTCCGAGGTCGTTGTGGCAATGCGTCGAGATCACGACGTCGTCTCGCGTCTGGTCGCGCACGACGCGGATCAGCTCGCCGAACTCGGTCGGCGTCGCATAGCCCACGGTATCGGGCACGTTGATCGTCGTCGCGCCGCACTCCACAGCGAGCCGGTAACACTCGAGCAGGAACTCGAGCGGCGTGCGCGTGGCGTCCTGGGCCGAGAATTCGACGTCGTCGGTGTAGCTCTTGGCGAGCGAGACGTTCTCGCGGATCGCGTCGAGCACCTGCTGGTAGCTCATCTTCAGCATCGACTCGCGCTGCACGTCGCTCGTTGAGATGAACGTGTGGATGCGCCAGCGGTCGGCGCCCTTCAGCGCCTCGGCCGCTCGCTCGATGTCGCCGGTCGCGGTGCGCGCGAGCGCTGCGATCACCGGGCCCTTCACGGTCGAGGCGATCTCAGCGACCGCGTCGAACTCGCCGGGCGAGCTGATCGGGAAGCCGGCCTCGAGGATGTCGACGTTCAGCCGGGCGAGCTGCTCGGCGATCTCGACCTTCTCGGCCTTCGTGAGCGCGATGCCGGGAGCCTGCTCCCCGTCGCGCAGGGTGGTGTCGAAGATCCGTACGTTGCCTACATTGCCGTCCTTGCCGCTACTCTCACTCATGTCGGTGGCACCTTCTGATCGCTCTCCAACCAGGGCATCATCTGGCGCAGCTGCCGCCCCACCTGCTCGAGCTGGGACGTCTGCGCCGCACCCCTAAGTCGCAGGAACTCCTCGAAGCCACCGTCGGCCTCCGCGATCCACTTCCGGGCGAACGTGCCGTCCTGGATCTCGGCGAGCACCTGACGCATCTGGTCACGGGCGTGCTCGTCGATCACACGCTTGCCGCTCTGGTAGTCGCCCCACTCCGCCGTGTCGCTCACCGAGTAGCGCATCCAGGACAGGCCGCCCTCGTAGACGAGGTCCACGATCAGCTTCAGCTCGTGCAGGCACTCGAAATAGGCGATCTCGGGTTGGTAGCCCGCCTCGACCAGGGTCTCGAACCCGTTGCGGATCAGCTCGCTGACGCCGCCGCAGAGCACGGTCTGCTCGCCGAACAGATCGGTCTCGGTCTCTTCCTCGAACGTGGTCTCGATGATGCCGGGCTTCGCGCACCCGATCGCGGCGCCGTACGCGAGCGCGCGCGCCTTCGCCTTGCCGGTCGCGTCTCGGTGCACGGCGACGAGGCCGGGTGTGCCGTTGCCCTCGACGTAGGTGCGGCGCACCAGGTGGCCGGGCCCCTTGGGTGCGATCATCGTGACGTCGACCCCTTCGGGAGGCGCGACGGTACCGAAGTGGATCGAGAACCCGTGGGCGAACATCAGCATGTCGCCAGTTTTCAGGTTCGGCGCGATGTCGCTCTCGTACACCTTCCCGTGGGCCGTGTCCGGGAGCAGGCACATCACGACGTCGGCCTCGGCGACGGCGTCCGCGGTGTCGAGCACGCGGAGCCCGGCGTCCTCGGCCTGCTTGCGGCTCGCCGAGCCTGGACGCAGCCCGACCCGCACGTCGAGACCCGAGTCCTTCATGTTCTGTGCGTGCGCGTGACCCTGCGACCCGAACCCCAGCACCGCGATCTTCTGATCGGCGAGCACGCCGGGGTCGGTGTCCTTCTCGTAGTAGATCGTCGCCATCTCGCTCATTCCCCCTGGGTCTCCGGGGCAGTAGTCTGTTCGAGACTAGCCGGCCCTCGCGGACTTCAAGACGCGCTCTCTGATGCCTCGCTCGCCGCGCGCGAGCGCGATGCGCCCGGTGCGTGAGAGCTCGACGATGCCGAACTCACTGAGCAGCTCGCGGAGCGCCTCGAGCTTCTCGGGACCGCCGCTCGCCTCCACGGTGAGCGTCGAGGCCGTGACGTCGACGATGCTCACGCGGAAGACATCGGCGAGCTCCATGATGCGTGCGCGCGCGTCGCCCTCGGCACGCACCTTCACGAGCATCAGCTCGCGCTCGACGGCGGTGCCCGGATCGTGCTCGAGGATCTTGATCACGTTGATCAGTTTGTTGAGCTGCTTCGTGACCTGCTCGAGCGGGCTCTCGTCGACGTTCACGACGATCGTCATGCGCGAGACACCTTCCGCCTCGGTCGGGCCGACCGCGAGCGAGTCGATGTTGTAGCCACGGGCCGCGAAGAGACCTGCCACGCGCGTGAGCACGCCGGGGCGGTCTTCCACCAGCACCGAGATCGTGTGCAGCGTCGCACCGTTCATGCGATCGGAGCCTCCCCCGGGTCGGTCGTGGGCTGGATGCTCTCGGGCCCGACGATGATGGCGTCGTTCGAGGCGCCCGAAGGCACCATCGGGAACACCATCTCGCCCGGATCGACGCGGAAGTCGATCACCACCGACCGGTCGGTGATCGAGTACGCCTTCTCGATCGCGTTGTCCACCTCGTCGGCGGAGTCCACCCGCAGGCCGACGGCCCCGTACGCCTCGGCGAGCTTCACGTAGTCGGGCACGTTCGGGTCGAGCCACACGCCCGAATAGCGCTCATCGAAGAACAGCTCCTGCCACTGACGCACCATGCCCAGGTAGCCGTTGTTCAGGATCGCAGTCACGAACGGGATCTGCTCCGTCGCGCTCGTCGCGAGCTCCTGCGCCGTCATCTGGAAGCAGCCGTCGCCGTCGATCGCCACGACCCGCAGGTCTGGTCGGCCGACCTTCGCGCCCATCGCCGCAGGCACGGCGAAGCCCATCGTGCCGAGGCCGCCCGAGTTGATCCACTTGCGCGGATGCTCGAACTTCCAGTACTGCGACGCGTACATCTGGTGCTGGCCGACGCCCGACACGCAGATCGTGTCGTCGTCGGCGAGCGCCCGTAAGCGCTCGACGCAGTACTGCGGCTTCAGCTTCCCGTCGTTCTCGTCGTAGCGGTACGGGTAGGCCTGCTGCCATTCATGCAGCTGACCGAGCCAGGCCGACCGGTCGGGCACGCCACCCGCCTCGTCCTGGCGCTTGTGCAGCTCGGCCGCGAGCTTGCCGATCACGTCCTTGCAGTCGCCGACGATCGGCACGTCGGCCGCACGGTTCTTGCCGATCTCGGCCGGGTCGATGTCGACGTGGATCACCTTGGCGTGGGGCGCGAAGCCGGCCAGCTTGCCGGTCACACGGTCGTCGAATCGCGACCCGAGCGCGATCAGCAGGTCGGCCTTCTGCATCGAGGTGACCGCCGTGTAGTTGCCGTGCATGCCCGGCATGCCGAAGCAGAGCTCGTCCGAATCCGGGAACGCTCCGCGTGCCATCAGCGTCGTGACGACAGGTAGCTGCCCGGTGGTTGCGAGGTCGAACAACTCCTCGTGCGCGTCGGCTTTGATCACGCCGCCGCCCACGTAGAGCACGGGGCGCTTCGCGCGCATGATCATCTTCACCGCCTCGACGACCTGGCGCTGGTTGCCCTTGGTATTGGGCTTGTACCCGGGGAGAGAGACGTTCTCCGGCCACCGGTAGGTGGTCTCGGCGAGCAGCACGTCCTTCGGAAGGTCGATCAGGACGGGGCCCGGACGCCCGGTCGAGGCGATGTGGAACGCCTCGCGCACGGTCGCGACGATGTCGGCCGGGTCCTTCACCAGGAAGTTGTGCTTCGTCACCGGCATCGTGATGCCGGTGATATCGGCTTCCTGGAAGGCGTCGTTGCCGACCACCGGCGTCGGCACCTGGCCGGTGATCGCGACGATCGGCACCGAATCCATCTTCGCGTCGGCGAGCGGCGTGACGAGGTTCGTGGCGCCGGGACCGCTCGTGGCCATGCAGACGCCCACCCTGCCGGTCGCCCACGCGTAGCCCTCGGCCGCGTGGCCGGCTCCCTGCTCGTGCCGGCACAGGATGTGACGGATCGGCGAACGGTCGACCAGCGGGTCGTAGATCGGCATGCTCGCGCCGCCGGGGATGCCGAAGACGCTGTCGACGCCCTCCTGCTCGAGCGCCTTCAGCAGGGCGTCGGCGCCCGACATCTTCGAGCCGGTCATCGCGCCGCTGCCTCTCTCGCTTCGACCGGCCCGGTCTCGACCCGGCGCACGTGGGCCTGCAGGCGGTGCGCCAGGTTGCGGCACGCACGCTCGAACTCCCACGGGGTCCAGTCGCGGCGGCGCATCTGCAGCAGGTCCTGCTCCTGCTCGTCACCGAAGTCGAACCCCGAGCCCAGGTACACCACGTCGGAAGACAGGTAGCGGTCGACGACGGCGCGCGTCGAGGGCTCGGCCATCTCCACGCTCACCTGGCCGGGACCCTCCCACAGCACGCTGGCGACGACGGTGCCGTCTCGCTCGAATTCGTACCGCATGAGGTGCTCTCCTTGTCTCCGGGGCTTCACCCGGTGTTCGCGATCCGTTGGGCTGGAAGCTGGGAATGAAAAACCCCCGCGGCTGCGGGGGCGTCCGGCGCGGTCAGCAGGCCTCCTGGGCCTGGCCGCGCCTAAGGGATAAGTACGAGGGTCGTGCGCCGAGTGGTCGTGTCCTCGCTGAACATGGTCATGACAGTGTAGAGATGCCTCCTGTGCTGTCAACTTTCGGCATGGAAGCCGGGAATCTTGACGGATGGTGGAGCCCGGCAACTCGCACTCGAGAGGGTCGCCCATCCCCGAGGGATGCGCCGGAGATCAGGCCTCTTCCACGAGCGGGCTCCGATCGACGTCGGCCACCCGAAGCATCCATCGAACGGGGAGCGGCATCCGCCGACGGCCCGCGTCTGCGACGACGACCGGGTTCGTGAACCGATGCGTGCGGCCGCGTGTGACGAGCCGACCACCTCCGGCCTGGAGCACGTTGCGGACCCAGTCCCCTTCTCCGTAGGTGAGTGCGAACTCCCAAGGCTCGCTGGTCGATGGAGATCCATCGTCAGGGAACCGAGGTGGTGGTCCGTCTGACTACAGTCGAACCTGTCATGCCACTCCAGCTGGTGTTCGAGACGCACGCGACGACCGAGGACAACGAGGCGGGAAGGGCAACGGGCTGGCTGCCCGGGAGGCTCTCCGACGCCGGCCGTGAACAGGCACGGGCGCTGGGGCTCCGCCGGACGAACGACGGGCTCGCCGCGGTCTTCACCTCCGACCTCGGTCGAGCGCTCGAGACCGTCGAGATCGCGTTCGCGGACGTGGACATCCCCGTGATGCACGACTGGCGATTGCGTGAATGCGACTACGGAACCCAGAACGGCGGGCCGGTCGCCGACCTGGATCGGGTCAGCCACATCGACGTGCCGTATCCATCGGGTGAGAGCTGGATGGGCGCCATCGCTCGAGTCGGTCGGTTCCTGAACGATGTGGAGCCCCATTGGACGGATCGTCGCGTGCTCGTGGTCGGTCACACCGCGACGGGCTGGGCATTCGACCACCTCATCGACGGCGTACCGATCGAGGACCTCGTGGCATCACCGTTCGCGTGGCGTGAAGGCTGGGAGTACAGCGTGGGCTGAGCCGCCCGGAAGATCGAACGTCCGAGGCCTACACGTACTTCGGCTCGACGAAGGGAGCGCCGCATCCGCGAGCCACCGGCGGTGGCGATCGCCAGTTCCTCGTACGCGTCGACGTGCCGCTCGACCTTCTCACGACATGCATCGATGTAGGTCTGGAGGTAGTGAGCCATGGACAGCATGGAACCTCCTGTCGCGCGTCGGTCAGTGTGGGTGGCCTCCGAGCTCGGCCAGCTTGCGTTCGAGCAACCGCCGCTCGGCGTCGTCGTCCACCATCGCGAGCGCTCGTTCGAGGGCTTCGCGAGCGTCGGTCGTGCGGCCGAGCCGGCGGAGCAGTTCGGCCCGGGTCGAGTGAAGGTATCGGTACTCCTCGAGGGCGAGGCGATCGACGATGGCGAGGCCGGCTTCCGACCCTTCCGCCTCGGCGACGGCAACCGCCCGGTTCAGTTCGACGACCGGGGAGTCGGTGAGCCGGGAGAGCTCCCCGTACAGGGCGGCGATCTCGGCCCAGTCGCGGGGCTCATCGGCGTGCAGCGACGAGATCGCCGCCTGCACGACGTACGGGCCGCGGCCCTGCAGAGCGAGCGCTCGATCGAGCACCTCGCGTCCCTCGGCGATCTGCGCGCACGTCCCAACGCGAGCGGTCCTGGTCGGCGAGCAGCACGATCTCGCCGTCGTCGAACCGAGCCTCACGCCGGGCGTCGAGCAACAGCATCATCGCCAGCAGGCCGTGTACCTCCGACTCGTCGGGCATCAGTTCGGCGAGCGCCCGGCCGAGCCGGATCGCCTCGTCTGACAGGTCTCCCCGGCCGCCGTAACCCGCGTTGAAGATCAGGTACACGACGGCGAGCACCGCGACGAGACGGTCGGGCAACAGGTGGTCGGAAGGCACCCGGAACGGGATGCCGGCGGCTTTGATCTTCCGCTTCGCGCGCACCAGCCGCTGCGCCATCGTCGGCTCGGGCACCAGGAACGCGCGCGCGATCTCGCCGGTCGTCAGCCCGCCGAGCGTTCGGAGCGTCAGAGCGACCTGCGCCTCGGTGGCGAGCGCCGGATGGCAGCAGGTGAAGATCAACTCGAGCCGCTCGTCCGGGAATGGCGTCGGGCCCATCGTGGCCTCCACTGCCTCGGGCACCTGGAGCAGGCGGGTCTTCGCCGCCAGGGTGCGGTCGCGTCGGATGCGGTCGATCGCCCGGTTGCGAGCGGTCGTCACCAGCCAGGTGCCGGGGTGGGTGGGGACGCCGTCGCGCGGCCAGCGTTCCGCGGCGATCGCGAAGGCCTCCTGCGTGGCTTCCTCGGCGAGGTCGAAGTCGCCGAGGAAGCCGATCAGGGCGGCGAGGACGTATCCCCACCGGTCACGGAAGACCTGGTCGAGCTCGACCGTCGCTACCACTCCACGATCGGGCGCACCTCGACCGCACCGCCCAGGCGGGCCGCCGGGACCCGTGAGGCCAGCTCGATCGCGGCGTCGAGGTCGTCGGCCTCAAGCAAGAGATAACCGCCGATCGATTCCTTGATCTCGACGAACGGGCCGTCGGTCGTCAGGGTCTTCCCGCCCTGCACCCGCACGGTGGTCGCCGTCTCGGGAGCGTCGAGCTGCATGCCGGGGGTCACGCCGGCGGTCTCATTGATCGCCTGGTAGTCGGCGTAGACCGCGTTCTGCTCGTCCTGGGACAGGGTCGCCCACGCCTCCGGCGACCGCGGCGTCGGGGCGTCCACCTGGTGGATCAGCAGCATGTACTTCATCGCGTCCTCCTCCTCGTCGGGATGGTCGCGGATGAGACGAACGGGGAGAAGAGGAATCGACACTCTCCTCGGAGGATCTTCCCTCTAGATGGGTGAGACCTTGACCGCCGTGCCGTAGGCGACCAATTCCTGATAGCCGGTGCCGACCTCGTCGCTATCGAACCGCATCGCCAGGATGGCGTTCGCCCCCACGGCTTCGGCCGCCTCGATCAAGCGCTGCTTCGCCTCGTCGCGGCTCTGCTGAAGCTGCTTGGTCAGCCCCTTCAGCTCGCCACCGACGATCGACTTCAGGCCCGCACCGAGCTGAGCGCCGACGTTGCGGGAGCGGACCGTGAGGCCGGTGACCTCACCGAGCACCTCGTCGACCCGATATCCGGGAAGGTCGTTCATCGTCGACACGATCATCGGCATCTCCCTCCTCGTTCGATGGCTACGTGGGCGCGTAGGTCGCTTCGACGGTGCCTGTCTCGTTCAGCAGTTGGAAGGCCGGACCGGAGAATCTCCACCGCTCGACCGACCCGAGCGCATCGAGGTACGCGTCTTCCTGTGCCATGAGTGGGGCCTCGCACGCTCGTTCCGTGCTGACGAGCGCCGTGATGCGCAAGCCGTTCCCTTCGACCGAGTAGTCGGCCGTGTACGTGTTGCAGCCCGCCGATCCCGACATCGTGCCGTCGGCGCCGAACTCGGCAGTGATCATGCTTCCGTCCAGCGGCGACACGACCGCCTGCTTCTCGTCGACCGGGCCGTGGCGGTAGCCGAAGGCCCGCCAGGTGAGGCCGGTGATCGGCGGCGCCGCGTTCGCCTGGAACCGCACGAGCTCCGCTCCGTCGTCGTCGAAGAGCGTGAGCGTCTCGTCCTCGATCTCGTAGGAAGCCGCTCGGGGGAGCGCCGACGCGTAGGCGGCTCCGGCATCCGCGATCGCCGGCGCGCATCCGATGTCCGTTCCTCCGAGACCACCGACGTCGATGCCGCCATCGTCTGTGAGCGAGTAGGGGCCATCGTAGGAGTTGCATCCGTCCGATCCCTCGATCGTGCCGTCTCGGAAGGTGGCGTCGATGCGGAGCCCGGCAGGAACCGTGCTGCCCGGCAGCGAGGTGACCGTCCACGTGATACCGGTGAGCTCACCGGCGGACGTGTCGGATCCCGTGCAGCCGACCACGGCCATCACGAGCACTATCGCGGGCAGGACGTGCCCCAGACTGAACCGCATCAGAACGGCTTCAGCACCATCAGGCCGATGATCACCGCGACGATCACGAGCTCCGCGTTCCTCGCGAGCGCGACGGCGGGGTCGTGGAACGCGGCGGTGAGCTCGGGCGTCACCTCGCCTCGCTGCTTCGCATGGGCGAGCGCGGCTTCGAAGACGCGGCCCCGTGGAAGGAAGACGATCGGCACGAGGAGCCCGAGCGCGACGTAGAGCGCGAGCGAGGCGATCAGCCATCCGTTGTCGGAGAGGGAGAGGTCCCCGACGACCATCGCGCCGAGACCGAACACCAGCACTGCGATCGAACCGATCTTCACGATCGTGTCGAACCGGTTCGCGACCGCGAGCAGCTCCGTGATCGAGGAGAGAGAGCTCGACCGGCGTGCCTGGGCGATCGTGATGTCCCTGCCGACGAGGCCCGCGACGAACGCGAAGGCCACGAGCACGTGGACGAGCACGACCAAGTCCATGCGGCGCATCGTAAGCGCGAACGAGGCCGGCGCGTTCGCGCCGGCCTCGTTCTGCGTGTGTGAGACGTGAGAAGTGCTAGACGCCTCGGACGTTCGCCGCCTGCGGGCCCTTCTGGCCCTGGGTGACGTCGTACTCGACCTTCTGGTTCTCATCGAGGTTGCGATACCCCTCGCCAGAGATCGCGCTGAAGTGCACGAACACATCGGCGCTACCGTCGTCAGGCGTGATGAAGCCGAAGCCCTTCTCGGAGCTGAACCACTTCACGGTTCCTGTTGCCACGTGCGATCCCCTCCTTCCTTCCGCCGGATCGGGCATCGTGCATGATGCTGGCCCGTCGGCGCCGGCCGTGACAGCCGGTGTGAGGGAACTGCTCGAAGCGTGAAACCGCGATCGGTGCCCTCGGCCACAACGCTAGCAGGAACCGACGACGTTGCGCAGCGTGTTCACCCGAGCTTCCCCCCGACGTTGACCATCGGCGACTCCGCCTCGTACGGTCGAACGCGATGGAGCCTCGCCGCGACCCCCGGCTCGAGGCGGCGATCCGCGCCGTCGGCGCGTGGCGTGGCCGCGATATCGGCGTCACCCCGGTGTCGATCGGCCACGACGACCGGCACTTCCTGATCGAGGCCGACGACGAGCTCTTCGTGCTTCGGCTCGCGTCTTTCTCGAGCGACCGGCCCCGGGTCGACGCGACAGGTGAGCTCGCGGTCGCCCGCGCGGCGTCGAGCGCCGGGGTGGCGCCGGAGGTGGTCGCGTCGCTACCGCAGCTGGGCTGTCTCGTGACCCGCTTCGCTCCCGGCCGGCGACTCGAGTCGGCCGACGGCGACCGCGACGACGTGCTCGCCTCGGTGGTCGGCTCGGTTCGAGCGCTGCACGCGTGTCCGCCCCCGAGCATCCAGCGCTCGGTGTTCCAGGAGGTCCGGGAGCTCCGCCGCATCGCGATCGCGAGCGGGACGACGATGCCCGGGGCCGAACCCGCAGCCGCCGAGACGATCCGATGCATCGAGGACGTCGTCACCGCCGAGCCTCGGACGATGGTCGCCTGCCACGGCGACCTCACGACCTCGAGCCTGCTCCTTGACGGCGAGCACGTCTGGATCATCGATTACCGATGGGCGGGCGCCGGCGATCCGTTCGAGGACCTGGGAAGCATCGCCACACACCTTCGTCTGAGCGGGGCGCGCAGCGACGCCTTGCTGAGGGGTTACTTCGGAACGGTCACCGGCGAGCACCGTTCACGACTCGGCCTGATGCGCACCGCGGCCGAATATCTCGCTGCGATGCGCTCGTTGACCGGCTCACCGGCAGAACGATCGGCCGAGCTCCGTCGCGTCGTCGGCGCACGGCTCGCACGAGTGGCCGCGGTCTCGGTCGACGCACCGTCGCGATAGCCCGCCGCATGCACGTCGTGCGATCTCCTCTGCGCGAGCAGACCAGCGTGGCGATCGCGTGGGCGGCGTCACGGGGGGTTCCCCCGGTCGTTCACCGGGTCTAGGGTGGTTCGCGTAGGCAACCGAAGGGAGGGCGCGATGCGCAAGCTCGCGATCGCCGTGGCCATGGGACTTCTCGTGATCGCGGCTGCGGCCGGCACGGTACCGGCCGGTGCCGGCGGTGGACCGACCGTCATCACCGTCGTGGAACGCGCGACCACCGACGAGGTGATCGACATCGGCGACCCCGGAGACTCGCCGGGCGACCTGCTCACGTTCGCGAACAAGCTGTACGACAAGACGAACACCGACAAGGTCGGACACGACCAGGGCAGTTGCATCCGCATCAGCCCGACGAGTGGCAG
>CAVSLG010000023.1:0-202258 GCA_963728665.1 uncultured Actinomycetes bacterium
GTGCATCGGCCGCTCGGCCGTTTCCTTGAGACGAACGGTCTACGATGCCTCGATGCGTCTCGGTCATGAGGGATCGAGCTCCTCCCAGAGCACCGTCTCGAGGGCGGCCCCGAACCCCAGCACCCGCTCGATCCGCGGGTTGTAGATGATGTCGAACCCGTTCTTGATGTCCATCGAGCCCGAGTACAGGGCACCCTCGCCGGGCGTTCCCTTGTTCTTGAAGGACATCTTGCCCGTCGTGTAGAGCAGGCCTGCGACGCCGTCGTTCGGGTCCAGCGGGTCACCGCGATCGAACTCGATCGCGTTCTTGCCGTAGATGCTGCAGTCGCCGCCGTTGGTCCCGCACGTGCCGGTCGGCACGTAGAGGGAGATCACGACCAGGTCGGCGGCACTCACACCGGCCGCGAGCTCGATCGACGTGGTGTTGCCGAAGTCGACCGGCGCGTTCGTGACGATCGTCGTGTCACCGGCCAGCACGAGGTTCTCGAGGTCGAGCAGCGTGCTCTGCGTCGGGCGAGGTCTGCCAGACCGCCCAGATCGCCCGACATGTTCGTCCGCACCGCGTCGATCGCGACGTTCGCGGTCGAGACGGCCGTCGCCGAGGTGTTCGTCTCGTCGCACGACGGAACGCTCGGGAAGCAATTGATGCCCGGGTAGTTCGCCGGATCGAACGTGTAGGCGGGCAGCGGGATCACGGGCGGGGCCGCGGTGTTCACACCCGCGAGCGGCGTGCCGGTGACGCTGCTCGTGATCCGCCCGCACGCGGTGGCATCTCCCAGGACCGAGCCCCCGGTGATCTCGTAGCTCGTGCTCGTCGAGTTGCACGAGGTGCCGGTCGGCGCCGAGGCCTTCGCATCGCCCTCGATCACCACGCCGTTCGTCCCGTGGATCGAGCCGCCGACCCAGACGAGCCCGTCCTTGCCCGTGCACCCCGATGACACGAGGCTCTGCGCGACGCGCGCGTTCTCCTCCATCGTCACGCTGCCGTTGCGCGACGACGACCGACCCGCAGACCGTGGTGTTGTTCCCGATCAGGACCCCGACCTGTGAGTAGATGTCGCCCGTCACGACAGGGTTGTTCTTGACCTCGAGGAAGTCCTCGGAGAACAGGGCGTACCGGAACGTCGGTGCGGGTTCGAGCGTGACCCGCACCGTCCGGGAGATCTCGGCGGTGTCGATGCCCGGGTAGTAGCCGGTCGAGGTGATCACGACGGACCCGCCGGAATCGGCCCAGTCGACCTGGTACTCGCCTCCCTCGCCGGTGCAGGCCGTCGAACCCGACGTCGGGCACGGCGAGACGGCTGCGCGGTCTCCCGAGAGCCGCGACAGTGCGTCGTTGACGCCCGACTCCGCGACCGTCAGGGTTCGGGTCCACTCGATGCCGCGCTGCGACTGATCCAGGGCGGAGTTGCCCGCCTGCAGCCCGACGACCAGGAGCATCATCATCACGAAGAGCAGGATCACCGAGACGACCAGCGCGTAGCCGTCTTCTTCCTTGCGGAGCCGCCGCCCGATGCCACTCATACGTCCGCGTTCCTCAGGTAGATGTCGGAGATCAGATCGACCGAACTGGTCCTCGTCTTCACGTTGAGCTCGACCGTGATCTGGTCGGTCACGTCCTCGTGCACCGTGTACGTGAAGACGTCGGGCGTGCTGAGCGACGAGAGCACGGTGTTGAACGTGGCACCGCCGTCTCGCGACTCCTGGAGCGCGTACGGAGCCGACGTGCCGTCGACCCGCCACACCACGGTCGTCGGCACTCCGTCGATGTAGGTGATCATCGTCACCTGCTGGGAGTCGCTCGCAGCGGTGTCGATCGTCTCGCCCTGGCGGAACTGCTTCGACATGCGGTCGAGCGAGATACGGGCGTCGGCGAACACGTCGCGGCGATCGACGATCGTGGCCGTGTCGGTGAACACACGCAGCGCCACCGCGATCACCGACGTGGCGACGATCGACATCACGGCCATCGTGACGACGACCTCGACGAGGGAGAACCCTTCCTCGCCTCTACTGGGTGATGTGGTTGCTCTGCGCACTGACGTTCCCCGCTTGATCGAGGGCTACGACGTAGTACTCGTAGCTGTCCTGCTTCTTGAACGTGTCCGAACAGGTCGTGCCCGACGTGCACGACGTCACCTGTTGCCACGCGGTGGACGTCGTCTTGCGCTTCCAGACCTGGTAGCCGGCGAGGTCCGACGGAAGCGGGAACGGCGCGCTCCACGTGAGCACGACGGTCTTGTCCGACCCGCTGATCGACGACGTGGCCGAGAGGCTGGTCGGCGCATCCGGTGCCGTGGTGTCGAGCACGATCGTGTCCGACGACGGCGTGCCCGGGTCGCCGCCGTCGATGAAGCGCACGTACACGGTCTTGGTGCCGTCACCGCTCGAGATGGTGTAGATCCTCGAGGTCTCGTAGGCCTCCGGGGCCGACCAAGTCGAACCGTCGTCGGAGAACTGCATCTGGTCCGGGGGTCCGGGCGCGTCGAGCAGCAGGGTCACCTGGGTCTGCGTCGTGTACGCGGCGCCGTTCGCGATGCTGATCGAGCCGTCCGGCCCCCCGCCCCCGCCGGACGTGGTCACCACGATCTCGCAGTCCTGGCCGGCGTTCGTGGCCGAATCGCCGCCGTCGTCGGTGGCGGTGTTGACGATCGTGTAGGTGCCCGCCGCGGCGTACGTGTGCGTCGGCGTCTCCCCGCCGTCATTCAACGTGGCGCCGTCGCCGAAGTCCCAGTCGATGCTCGTGACCGTGCCGTCCGAGTCGGAGACCGATGCCGCGAACGTCGCGTCGAGCCCGGAGGCGGTGTAGGTCGGGCAGCCGACGGTCGGCGGAGTGTTCGCCGCCCCGTCGGCGCCTTGGTAGGCGATCGTGCCCGGGGTGAACAACGAGCTCATCGTCAGCAGCCGGTTGCCTTGGGTCGTGCCGGGCGTGTCCCTCCAGGTGACGGTCACCGTCGTGCGCTTGACGTCCTTGCCGTCGGAGTCGTCTTCCCCGTTGCCGTCGCCGTCCGCTTCGTCGGTGCCGAGGGAGACCAGGCCGTCGGTCGGCGAGTCGACCCACGTGACGTACATGTAGATCGAGTAGGTGGTGTTCCCCGCCTCGACCGGCGTCTGCAGGTGGCTGAGCGCGGGCGAGGCACCGGCGATCCGGAAGAGGGGCTCGGGCTCGAGCGGCCCGTCGCCGTCGGGATCGAACGTCTGATCGTCTTCGTCGACCCAGTAATCGGGGTCGTTGGGGTCGGTGGCGTGCGGGATCGGCGAGTTGTCGTCGAGGACGAGCGAGTCGTAGTTCAGCGCGCGGGCCAGCTCCATATGCTGCTCGGCCGCGCCACGGGCGGCCAGACGCTCGCGCGACGCGCCGCTCGTCTCGAGGCCGAAGAGCAGGGACTGCGCCACCGCGAACCCGCCCACCGCCAGGATCGTGACGGCCACGATGGACTCGACCAGCGTGAACCCACCCTCGTCACGATCGAGCCGGCGCAGGAAGACCGATCCACGGCGTCCGCGCATGCGGGCAGGGCTGCTGTAGTGCATCACAGTGGGTTCCTTCGGCACGAGTCGGTGCCGCTCCTTGAACGTCGCACCCCCCATCTCACCGACGCCATTCGCCCGGATCCGGATCGAGAGGCCGGGAACGCCGAAGGGGCGGCCCTGGAGGCCGCCCCTTCGGGTGATGCGTCGGTGCCTGGCCTTACCAGCTGGGCGTTGGCAGCGGTCAGCGCCTGCGGTGCCGTCGCAGTTGCCGCCGCCGTCGTCGTGCTGCCGTAGAACGTGCCGGCACCGTTCCGCCGGTCGCAACCTCGTGGATCCAGTAGCACGTGCCGGACTCGGACATGGCCGCAGCGCCGAACGCTGCTGGTCGGTGCCGTCCACGTTGCCCGGTGCGACCGACACCTCCGTCGGAGCGGTCGAGACCGCCGTCTGCCACGTAAGTCAGCGAAGGCTCGATCGCCTCGAGCTCGGCCGCCGCGTCGGCGCGCCGTGAAGTCGCTGGTGTCCGTGTACGCCGTCTTCGCGGCAGCCAGGGCGTTGCGCAGGCTCGACTGAGCCGCACGGTTCTGCGCCCGCTCACGGGCACCGAGGAACGTCGGCAGCGCGATGGCGATCAGGATGCCGATGATCAGAACGACCACCATCAGCTCGATGAGGGTGAAACCCTGCTCCTCATCTGCGCGCTTCATCAAGCGCTTGAGCATGTGCTGTCAACTCCTTTCCTTGCTCGTGCACACCACGTCGGTGTGCGTTCCGTGACGTTGTCGGTCGCGCCTGCCTCGACCTGAAGCCGCCGGAGGGCGGAAGTTCGCCAATCCTCCGTCGGACCTACCAACGACCGGGTACGGCTGCCGAGCGCTCGACGAGCGTTCGAGCACGACTGGAAGGAGCCCGGCGCGGATCGCGCCGGGCTCCTGGTTCGAACCGCGGAAGGCGGCCTACTTGATCAGCTTGATGATGTTGAACATCGGCATGTACAGCGCGATCACGGCCGCGCCGACGAACCCACCGATCACCGCGATCAGGAGCGGCTCGATCAACGACGTCAGGGCGTCGACCGAGGCCTCGACCTCCTGGTCGTAGAACTGCGCCACCTTCGTGAGCATCGTGTCGACCTGGCCGGTCTCCTCGCCGACCGCGATCATCTGCACGACCATCGGTGGGAACACCGCGTGCTTCGAGAGCGGCTTCGCGATCGACTCACCCTCGCGCACGCTCGACTGCACGTCGGTGACGGCCTTGGAGATGATCTTGTTGTTGACCGTGTCGGCCACGATGTCGAGGGCCTGCAGGATCGGCACGCCGGCCGACAGCAGCATCGCCAGCGTGCTCGAGAACCGCGACAGCGCCGTCTTGTGGAACAGGGACCCGAACACCGGCGCCCGCAGCTTCAGTCGGTCGACCTGCGTGCGGCCGTTCTCGGTCTTCTTGTACCGGCGGAAGAAGAACCTCGCGACGAAGAACCCTGCGACGAAGATGTACCAGAACTGCTTCATCAGGTCGGACATCGTGATCAGCGCCCGTGTCGGCAGCGGCAGGGTGCCGCCGAGCTGCCCGTAGATGCCCTTGAACTGCGGCACGACGAACAGCAGCATCGCCGACATGATCAGCAGACGAGGCCGACCACCGCGACCGGATAGGTCATGGCCGACTTGATCTTGCCGCGCAGGTGCACCTCGCGCTCGAGCATCGCGGCGAGCTTCAGCAGGGTCGTGTCGAGCGACCCGCCCATCTCACCCGACTTCACCATCGAGATGTAGAGGTCGTTGAACACCTTCGGGTGCTTCTGCATCGCGCCCGACAGCGAGGATCCCTGCTCGACGTCCATGCGGCACGCCGTCAGCGTCTCGGCGAGCAGCTTGTTCTCGGTCTGCTCCGACAGGATCGAGAGCGCCCGCAGGATCGGCAGGCCGGAGTTGATCATCGTCGCGAACTGCCGCGAGAAGATCGAGAGGTCCTTGAGCTTGACCTTGGCCTTCTTGATGTTGATCTCGAGGTTGAGGCCCTTCTTCTCCTTGCCCACCTCGAGCGGCGTGTAGCCCATCTCGCGCAACCGCTGGAGCACGAGCAGCTCGCTGTCGGCCACCAGCGTGCCGGTGACCATGTTGCCCGCCTTGTCGCGGACCTTGTACTGGAAGGTTTGAGCCATCGAGGGTCTCCCTTACATCCCGCCCATGACCATGCCGCCGCCGCCCATGCCGCCGCCCATGTCCATGCCGCCGCCGCCCTCGGGCCCCACGCCGCCGAGGGTTCCGCCCATCAGCCGCTGGAGCTCCTCGGGGTCGTGGCAGCGCTCGAAGGCGAGCTGCTGGGTGATGCGGCCGGCCTTCACGTGCTGGGCCAGCGACATGTCCATCGTCTGCATGCCGTAGCGTCCGCCCGCCTGCATCGACGAGTAGATCTGGTGCACCTTGCCTTCGCGGATCAGGTTGCGAACCGCCGGCGTGGTCACGAGCACCTCGCACGCGACCGCGCGACCCTGCCCGTCGGAGGTCGGGATCAGCTGCTGGGTCACCACGCCCTGCAGCGTCGTCGACAGCTGCACCCGCACCTGCTGCTGCTGATGCGGCGGGAACACGTCGATGATGCGGTCGATCGTCTGCGGCGCGTCCTGCGTGTGCAGCGTCGCGAACACGAGGTGACCGGTCTCGGCGGCGGTGATCGCCGTCGAGATCGTCTCGAGGTCACGCATCTCACCGACCAGGATCACGTCGGGGTCCTGGCGCAGCACGTGCTTCAGCGCGTTCGAGAAGCCGTGCGTGTCGGCGCCCACCTCGCGCTGGTTCACGATGCAGCTCTTGTGCTTGTGCAGGAACTCGATCGGGTCCTCGACGGTCATGATGTGGCCCCGGCGCTCGGTGTTCACCACGTCGACCATCGATGCCAGCGTCGTCGACTTGCCCGAACCGGTCGGCCCGGTCACGACCACGAACCCCCGCTGGAAGCGGGCGAGGTCGGCCACCACCGTCGGCAGGCCGAGCTCGTCGATCTGCTTGATCTCGAACGGGATCACGCGGAACGCGGCGCCGATCGCGTCGCGCTGCATGTACACGTTGACACGGAACCGGGCCCGGCCCGGCAACGAGTACGACATGTCGAGCTCGAGCTCCTGCTCGAACCGTTCCCGCAGCTTCTGGGGCAGGATCGCGTAGATCATGCCCTGCAGCGCCCTGGGCGACAGGGCGCGGGTAGCCCTCGACGCGCTCCAGCTCACCGTGGACCCGGACGACCGGCGCGGAGCCGGCCGTCAGGTGCAGGTCGGAACCGCCGTGGTCCAGCAGCGCTCCCAGCAGTTCCGGGATCGGGATCTGGACGTCCTCTTCCTCTTGCACGGCCATGCTCATGTCACTTCACCACCCTCGCGACTTCCTCGATCGAGGTGACGCCCATGCGGACCTTCTCGAGGCCGTCGTCGCGCAGGCTGATCATGCCCTGCTGGATCGCGACGGCCTTGATCGCGTCCGACGACGCTCGCTCGACGGTCAGTCCGCTCGATCTCTTCGGTCATCGGCATGACCTCGTAGAGCCCCATCCGGCCGCGGTAGCCGGTGTTCGCGCATGCCGCGCACCCTTGCGCCCGGTAGATCTCGGTGATCTCGGGCCACAACCACTCGGGGAAGCCCGCCGCCATGGAGCTCGGGCTCCTCGGGCTGGTAGGCGACCTTGCAGCGCTCGCACAGCTTGCGTGCGAGGCGCTGGGCGACGACGGAGTCGATCGCCGAGGCCACGAGGAACGTCTCGACGTCCATCTCGGTGAGCCGCGTGATCGCGCTCGGCGCGTCGTTCGTGTGCAGCGAGGTCAGCACGAGGTGTCCCGTCAGCGCGGCCTCGATCGCGATCGTCGCCGTCTCGCGGTCTCGGACCTCACCGATCAGCACGATGTCGGGGTCGGCGCGCAGGATCGAGCGCAGCGCGCTCGCGAACGTCAGGCCCGCCTTCGGGTTCACCTGCATCTGGTTCACGCCGTTGAGCCGGTACTCGACCGGGTCCTCGACCGTGATGATGTTCTTGTCGACCTCGTTCAGGATGTTGAGCGTCGAGTACATCGTGGTCGACTTGCCCGAGCCGGTCGGGCCGGTCACGAGGATCGCTCCGTACGGCTTGCGGAACGACTGCGCGAACCGCTTGTACGGGTCTTCGAGGAAGCCGAGGTCCTCCAGCCTCAGCAAGGCCTGCGACTTGTCCAGGATGCGGATCACGACCTTCTCGCCGTAGACCGTCGGCAGGGTCGCGAGCCGCAGGTCGAGCTGCTTGCCCGCCGACCTTCATCGAGATGCGGCCGTCCTGCGGCACGCGCTTCTCGGCGATGTTCAGCTCGGCCATGACCTTCAGCCGGGAGATCAGGCCGCCCTGGATGTTCTTGGGGGCCGGGGGCATCGGCTCGTGCAACACGCCGTCGACGCGGAAGCGGATGCGCACGTTCTTCTCTGCCGGCTCGATGTGCACGTCCGATGCCCGGTCGCCGACCGCCTGGGTCATGATCGCGTTCACGAGCTTGACGATCGGGGCGTCCTCGAGGGCCGCCTCCATCTGCTCGTCCTCGGATTCGAGCGCGTCGGCCGCGACGCTCGCGAGCGCCTCGACCTGACCGTCGATGCCCGCGAACTTCTGGATCGCACGCTCGACGTCGGCGGCCGTGGCCACCAGGGGCTGCACGTCGCGGTTCGTGATCGTGCGGATGTCGTCGAGCGCGTAGACGTTGGCCGGGTCCGACATCGCGACGAGCAGCTTGCCGTCGCGTTCTCCGATCGGGATCGCGCGGTACCGGCGAGCGAGCGCTTCGGGCAACAGGGTCGTCGCGGTGGGCTCGATCTGATACTCGGAGAGGTCGACGAACTCGAGGCCCACCTGCTCGGCGAGGGCGCGGACCAGGTCGCCCTCCTTGATCATGCCCATGTCGATCAGCACGCGGCCGAGCGACTTGGGCGTTCGGCGATGCTCTTCGAGCGCCGTTTCCAGCTGCTCGGGCGTGATCATGTCCAGCTCGATCAGGATCTGACCGAGCTGTTTCGACTTGCGCTTGACCGTGGTCATCGCCGTCCTTGTGGTCCCGTTGGGCTTAGGTCTCAGGAACTTCCTTCGTCATCGTCCGAGTCCACCTGAAGCAATCCCGAGAACTCTTTGGCCAGGAGGACCCGGTCGACCTCGGCGTCCTCGTCGAAGCCCGATCCGCCGCCCTTGCCGACGAGCTTCTGCGGCTTCTTCTTCAGCGTCGGACGGGCCGCCACTTCGGGGCCGCCGGCGCTCCCTCCGGATCGCTCGCAGCGACCGGCTGATCGCCCGTCGCCGCCTTGGCGCGCCGTCCCCCGGGGTCCTTCGAGAACCCGCGGCGATCGGGCGGCCCGTCGGCCGGTCGCGGCCTGCTCGGGAGCACCGGCCGTGACCTCCGCGGTGATGGCCACACCGGCTTGTCGACCTGTGGATGGAGCGAGGTGCGCGGTTTGCCCGACGGGGCCGCGTTCGAGTCGGGAACGCGCAGCGTGTCGCGCCGGGCGCGTCCCTCCTCGGCGACCAGGAGCACCTGTTCCATCTGGTCGACGAGGACGCCGGGACGGGTTCCGGCCTCCGCCGTGGCGAACGCGGCGTACGGCCCCGTTTGACGTAGGCCCACACCTGATCGGGGAACTCCACGAAGCTCCTGTCGGGCTCGCCGAGCGTGATGAACTTGAGCCACGCCGGTTTGGCGAGGCTCTCGTCCTCGTTCGGGTAGGCGCCGAGCACCAGCCCGTCCCTCGACAGGATGAGGGCGCCCGACACCCCGCTCACGCTCACGGAGATCCGCTGCGCGAGCGCGGAGTAGTCGTCCATCTCCCGTGCTGCATCGACGGCGTGCCGACCGCCCTTGAGGAGGTCGGGACGACCTGTCCGGACGGTCGGCGCCGCCGGCGGCCGGTCAGCCGTGCTCGGCGAGCGGCCGCGACGGCGGCCGCCGACATCACGTCGAGCGGCGCCGGCGTGCCGGTCCACAGCTCGAACGAGAGCGCCGCCTGATGCAGCAGCAGCCCCAGTCCCCCGAACGTCTCGGCCCCCGCCTCCCGGGCGCGCACCTGCAGCGGCGTCACCGCCGGCCGGTAGAGGAGGTCGACGACGAGCACGTCCGGGTGCGAGCGCGGGAAGAGGCGGGCACGACCGGCCGTCGGCGCCCAGCGGAGTCGCGTTCACGACGAGATCGGCTGCGGCGGCCGCGCCGCCGCATCGAACGGCCACGACCTCGACGTCGAGCTCCGTGCCCTCGATCGCGAGCGAGCAGGTCGTCGGCGCGCCCGGCGTCCCGCACGGCGACGCGCAGCTCGGCGGCGCCCGCGAGCGCCAGCGCGAGCGCGACCGCTCGAGCGGCGCCGCCCGCGCCGAGCACCAGCGCCGACCGTCCCGCCGGGTCGAACCCGGCGTCGCGCCGCAGGAACCGATCGAACCCGGGCGTGTCGGTGTTGTGACCCGAGCAGCCGGTCGCCGTCCACGACGAACGTGTTGACCGCGCGCGAGCCGCCGAGCGTCCTCGGACAGCTCGTCGGCGAGCTCGGCGCTCTCCGTCTTGTGCGGCATCGTGACGTTCGCGCCGCGGAACCCGAGGCCCACGAGCCCGTCGGCGGCGGCACGCATCGCTCCGGGGGCCACCGGCAGGGGCACGTACACCCAGTCCATGCCGAGCGAGGCGAACGCCGCGTTGTGGATCGCCGGCGAGAGGCTGTGCTCGACCGGCCAGCCGATCACACCGACGACGTGGCGTCGCTCCCCCGATCGTGAGGGACGCCCGGGGGTCATCAGAGGCATGCATCGACGTTGGCCAGATGCTCGTCGTAGGTCACCGCGAACCGATGCCCGCCGTCGTCCCCGCAGAGCACGTAGTAGTAGTACGGCGTGTCGGCGGGGTTCAGGGCGGCCCGCAGCGACCAGAGGTAGGGGCTCGCGATCGGGGTCGGAGGCAGCCCGGTGCGCATCCGCGTGTTGTACGGGCCGTCGGTCTCGATGTCGGCGGTCGAGAGCTCGCCGTCGGGCGTAGGGTCGTCGTACAGCAGCGTGGCATCGATGCCGAGCGTCATGCCGTCGCGCAGCCGGTTGTAGATCACGCCGGCGATCAGCGGGCGGTCGCGCTGCACGGCCGCCTCCTTCTCGATCATCGAGGCGATCACGACGATCTCGTAGGGCGTGACACACCGAGCGCCTCGGCCCGCTCCCACGGCAGCCCCGCCGTCTCCTCCGAGAACTGGTTGAGCAGACGCTGGATCACGGCGTCGGCGTCGTCCCGTTTCGGGATGCGGTAGGTCTCGGGCCAGAGGAACCCTTCGAGCGACGCGTCGGCGGGGAGCGCTGCCGGGGCGGTCGAACTTCCCCTCGTCGGCGCGAGCGAGGAACTCGTCGGCCGGGATGCCCGAGCGACTCCTCGACCGCGTCGGCGATCTGGGTGACGCGGTACCCGGGCGGGACCAGCACGTCGGCCGTCGGGATCTGCTTCGGCGGCGTGGTGAGCACCTCGACGGCCTCGTCGAGGGTCATGCCGGTCGTGAGCGAGTAGGTGCCCGCGCGGATCTCGCCCGACCGGCCCGTGCCCCGCATCAACAGGTTCCCGACGAAGCCGCCACAGGGGATCACGCGCTCGGCGGCCAGGCCCTCCACGACCTGCTCGGCGGTGGCGCCCTCCTCGACCGTGAACGTCACGTCGCGCGTCGCGTCCGTCGGCGGCGCCCTGACAGCTCTCGTAGTGCCTGCTCGCCATCACGAGGCCGCGCGACGAGCCCCGCGAGCACGACGAACAGGATCAGCAGGGACACCCGCCGAGGACGGTCGTGGCGCGCGTGGCGGTCCGCACGGCGCGGCGTGGTCGTCTGCATCGGCCGAGGATACCGGTCGAGCCGGGCGGTCGCGATGGCGATGTGTCATCGGTGCGCATCGAGCCAGGCGCCGAGGATCACGGTCGCCGCGCTCTCGTCGACGACGCGACGTCGTCGCTGGCCCCGTGACCCCGGCCTCGCGCAGCGCACGCTCGGCCTCCGCGGTGCTCAGGCGTTCGTCCTGCAGCTCGACGGGCACGCCGACGCTCGGCGCGAGCGCCTCGGCGAACGCCTCGGCCTGCTGGGCCCGGGGTCCCGACGCCCCCGACATCGACCGGGGATGGCCGACGACGACCACGGCGACGCCCAGGTCGTGCACGAGGGCGGCGACGGCCTTGAGCTCGCCCGGCGGTTGCCCCACCCTGATCGTGCCGTGGGGAACCGCCACCCGCCGTTCCGGGTCGGAGATCGCCACGCCGATGCGCGCGTCGCCGAGGTCGAGGCCGAGCACCCTGCCCGAGCGCCGCGAGGCGCTCGGAGCCGTCACCGGCAGGCGCGGGGGCCATCTCAGCCGGCGAGGAGCTCCTTCAGGCGCGCCGGGATGCTCTGCACCGCGGGCACGACCTCCTCGGCGAGCTTGCCCCCGGCGAACCCGAGACCGGGCTTGCCGCCGGCGCCGCCACCGATCACGGCCGCCGCGTCGTTCGAGCAGAGCCGGGGCGGTGACGCCCCGTTCGGTCAGCGGCTTCGAGCACGCGGCCACGAGCAGCGCCTTGCCTCCCTGCGCGGAGCCGAGCACCACCGCCGCCTCGCCCCCGAGCTTGCCGACCGCCTTCTGCGCGAGATCGCGGAGCGTGTCGGCGTCGTCGTCGGTCACCGTGGCGACGAGGCGCACCCCGTCGACGCTCGACGGCGCGTCGCGACGATCTCGTCGACCCGGCCCGGCCGCCTGCTGCTGCGAGAGGCGTCCCAGCTCGTTCTTCAGGCGCTTGTTCTCCTCGACGACCCGCCGAGCGTGCTCGAGGGCGGCGGTGGCGTCCTTGCTGCCGAGCGCCTCGACGAGGCCCCGCAGCAGCTCGCGCTCGGCGTTGATCTCGCGCAGGGCGTCGGGGCCGACGAGCGCCTCGACGCGGCGCATGCCCGAACCGATCGAGCCTTCGTGCAGGATGCGGAGCACGCCGATGCGACCGGTGCGCTCGACGTGTGTGCCGCCGCAGAGCTCGCGCGAGTAGTCGCCGATCTCGACCACGCGCACGACGTCGCCGTACTTCTCGTCGAACAGCATCGTCGCGCCGAGGGACTTCGCCTCGTCCATCGAGGTCTCGAAGATGTGAGGTGCGTCGTCGCGCGCGAGCAGCCGGTTCGCCTCGAGCTCGGCCTGCTCGAGCACCTCGCCGGCACCGCGCCCGGGTTCGGGAAGTCGAACCGGAGCCGCCCGGGGGCGACGAGCGAGCCGGCCTGACGGGCGTGCTCGCCGAGGATGTGCTTCAAGGTCCAATGCACGACGTGGGTCGACGTGTGGGCACGGGCGGTCGCCTCCCGGCGCTGTCGGTCGATCTCGGCGATCGCGTCCTGCCCGGTACGGACCTCGCCCGAGGTCACCGTGCCGATGTGCATGATCGAGGTCGGACCGGCCCACTGCGCGTCGCGCACGCGGATCGTGCCGGTGTGCGTCCGGATCTCCCCTCGATCGCCGACCTGACCCCCCGGACTCGGCGTAGAACGGCGTGCGGTCGAGGAAGACCGACACCTCGTCGCCTTCCTGCGCGACGTCGAGCTCGCCGTGCTCGGCGTCGAGCAGCAGTCGGATCGGCGACTCGGCCTCGGGTCTGGTGGTACCCCACGAACTCGGTCGGCGGCACGGCGCCGGCATCGAGTGCCGACCTCGACCTTCTTCACCGCGGCGCGCGCCCGGGCCCGTTGCTCCTCGAGCAGCTCCCGGAACCCTGGCTCGTCGACGGTCAGCCCGGCTTCGGCGGCGAGCTCGACCGTGAGCTCGATCGGGAAGCCGAACGTGTCGGAGAGCTTGAACGCGTCGGCGCCCGCTCGATGCGCCGCCCTCGGCACGCTCCCGCGCTTCCTCGAACAGCACCCATGCCCTGTCGCAGCGTGGCGCTGAAGCGCTCCTCCTCGGAGCCGAGGACCTGCTCGATGAACGCCCGGTTCTCGACGAGCTCCGGGTACGCGTCGCCGAACCCGTCGACCACCACCGCGACGAGCGGCCGCAGCACCTCGCCCTCGACGCCCAGCTGCCGAGCGTTCGAGACGACCCGCCGCAGCATGCGACGCAGGATGTAGCCGCGTCCCTCGTTCGACGGCTGCACGCCGTCGGCGACCAGGAACGCGGTCGCTCGCGCGTGCTCGCCGATGATCCGGATCGAGATGTCGTTGCGCTCGTCGGCGCCGTAGTGCTTGCCGGAGAGCGACTGGACCTCGTCGAGCAACGGCGCGAACAGGTCGGTCTCGAAGAAGTTGCCGACGTCCCTGCAGGGCGATCGGCGACACGTTCGAGGCTCGACCCCGTGTCGATGTTCTTCGTCGGCAGGTCGCCGACGATCTCGGCGTGCTCGTCGACCTGGTCCTGCGTGAAGACGTGGTTCCAGATCTCCATGTAGCGGTCCTCGTCGACGTCGGGACCGCCCTCGGGCCCGAAGCGCTCGCCCCGGTCGACGAAGATCTCCGAGCATGGCCCCGCAGGGCCGGCCGCGTGGGTCCACCAGTAGTTGTCGGCCTTGCCGCGCCGCACGATGCGCTCCGGCGGGATGCCGAGGTCCTGCCAGATGCCGATCGTCTCGTCGTCGTCCTGGTACACCGTGGTCCACAACCGGTCGTGGTCGATGCCATAGCCCTCGGTGACGAGCTCGAGGCCCCACGCGCACGACTCGGCCTTGAAGTAGTCGCCGAACGAGAAGTTGCCGAGCATCTCGAAGAGCGTGAGGTGCCGATCGGTGTGGCCGACGTTCTCGATGTCGTTGGCCCGGAAGCACTTCTGGACGCTCACCGCGCGGCGGAACGGCGGCTCGGCCTGCCCGAGGAAGTACGGGATGAACTGCTCCATGCCCGATCCGGTGAGGAGCAGGCCGGACTCCGGCGACGCGATCAGCGGAGCCGAGCGGACGCGGGTGTGTCCACGTTCCTCGAAGAACGCCAGGAAGGTCTCACGGATGCGCGCGCCGTCCACCAGGCGAGTCTACCGGCGGGCCGTGCGGCGAGGCTCACGCACCGGTGCCGAGGTCCGGGCGTGGGTCTCGTCGAGGCCGCTGTCACGGCGCAGCTCTGCCTCGCGCTCATCCATCGCTCGCTTGCCCTCCTGGATCGACTCGGAGACGAGCTTCGAGAGATCCATCAGGCCGCCCTTCGCCTCGCGCGCGAGGGTCTGGGGAGCGACGCGTTGCGCCTGCTTCCGCGTCCAGCGCGACGCGATGACCGCCCCGGTCGCACCGGCGCCGAGCCCGAGCGCGACCCAGAAGCCTCGCTTCACTTCTTGCGGCCCCGCGCCTTCGCGAAGCCCTGACGCAGCCCGGCCCCCATGCTGATCACCTTGACCAGCGGGCTCGCCGCCGCCTGCTCGACCAGCCCTGAGAGCTTCTCGACCCGGCCGACGATGTCGTTCGCGCTCACCAGCATCGTGTCGACGCGGTCGAGCTCGCGATTCGCGCGTTCGACCGAGCCCCTGACCTCGCGCAACAACGGCACGGTCTCCTCGCGCATCGTGTCGATCGTCATCTTCGTGCTCTCGAGCACCCGGAACGTGTTCAGCAGCACCACGCAGAGGGCGAGCACCAGCAGGCCCCAGAAGGCCGCCAGGATGATGAGGGCGGTATCACCGCCGGTGAGCGCGAGGAGCGTCATCGTCGAGCCTCCGTGTTCGTGGTCGCCAAAGAAGGGCCTAGCCTACCCGACCGGTCTGCGAGGCAGGCAGCCGCGCTCACCCTCGGTCGGTGTCGATCCGCCGCCCGGTGCCCGGCTCTCGCTCGACGTCGTCCCCCTGCCCCGACGGCTCGAAGTACCGCCGGGCCGACACGCTCGTCGGGCGATACTGCTGCTCCACCGCGTGCCCGGGGAACTCGTGCGGGTACCGGTAGCCCTTGCCGTGGCCGAGCTGCTTCGCTCCCCGGTAGCTCGCGTCGCGCAGGTGCAGCGGCACGGGCTCGGCAGACGGCGCGTCCTCGAACGCCGCATTCGATCGCGACGTACACGCTGTTCGACTTCGGCGCCGTGGCCAGGTACACGGTCGCATGTGCGAGGTTCAGCCGCACCTCCGGGAGTCCCGACGTGCTCGACCGCCCGAGCCGCCGCGACCGCCACGAGCAGAGCGTTCGAGTCGGCCATGCCGATGTCCTCGCTCGCGTGCACGATCAGGCGACGGGCGATGAAACGCGGGTCCTCCCCGGCCTCGATCATGCGGGCGAGCCAGAAGAGGGCCGCGTCGGGGTCCGAGCCCCGGATCGACTTGATGAACGCGCTGATCACGTCGTAGTGCGCGTCGCCCTGACGGTCGTACACGATCGCCTTCTTCTGCACGGCATCGGCGACGATCTCGCGCGTGATCTCGATCGTCTCGGCCGCCCGAGCGGCCTCGGCGGCGGCCTCGAGACCGGTGAGCGCCATGCGCGCGTCGCCACCGGCCACGGTCACGAGATGCTCCAGCGCGTCGTCGGCGATCGTGAGGCCGGCGCGCCCGAGACCACGATCGTCGTCGGCGAGCGCCCGGCGCAGCAGGGTGGCGACCGCCTCGTCGTCGAGCGGTTCCAGCCGTAGCAGCAGACACCGCGAGAGCAGGGGTGTGTTGAGCGAGAAGTACGGGTTCTCGGTGGTGGCGCCGATCAGCGTGACCGTGCCCTCCTCGACGGCGGGCAGCAGCACGTCCTGCTGCGCCTTCGACCAACGGTGCACCTCGTCGACGAAGAGCACGGTGCGGAAGAGGCCGCCGCGGGCGCCGTCCATGACCTTGCGGGCGTCGGCCACGCCGGAATTCACGGCCGAGAGCTGCACGAGTTCGGCGCCGACCGCGTCGGCCAGCAGGTGGGCCAAGGTGGTCTTGCCCGTGCCGGCCGGGCCCCACAGGATGATCGACGGCAGCGTTCCCCGCGACAGCACGCGCGTGAGCGCCCTTCCCTCACCGACCAGATGTCCTTGGCCGACGAACTCCTCGAACGAGCTGGGGCGCATACGCGCCGCGAGGGGCACGTCCCCCACGTCAGTCGTCCCGTTCGGCCGGAGGATCGATCCGCCGTGACGCGGCGGCACTCGACGGTCGACGCGAGGCCGAGCTCCCGCAGCTGCGCGTCGTCGACGGGGGCGGGCGCACCCGTGAGCGGATCGCTGCCCGACTGGGACTTCGGGAAGGCGATCACGTCGCGGATCGCATCCTTGCCCGCCAGGACCATCACGAGGCGATCGACGCCCATCGCGATGCCCCCGTGGGGCGGGGCGCCGAGCGCGAGGGCGCGCAGCAGGTGCCCGAACTGCTCCTCCACGTCCTCGGGCGGGAGCTGAAGGGCCTCGAATACCCTCCGCTGCGTCGCGGCATCGTGGATGCGGATGCTGCCGCCTCCGACCTCGAAGCCGTTCAGCACGAGGTCGTACGCGCGAGCCCTCGCGGTCTCCGGAGTGAGATCGTCGGAGGCGGGCGACGTGAACGGGTGATGCACCGAGACCCAGCGGTCCTCCTCGTCGCTGTACTCGAACAGCGGCGGCTCGACCATCCAGCAGAACGCCCACGCGTCGTCGGGGATCAGCTCGAGCCGTGCGGCCAGGTCGCGACGGAGGCCGTCGAGCGCCACGTTGGCCCGATCCTCACGGTCGGCGACGATGCAGACGAGGTCGCCCTCGGCTGCGCCGGTGCGCTCGATCGACCCAGGCGATCTCTTCGGGCGTGAGGAACTTCTCCACGGGCGAGCGGATCGAAGCCGTCGGCTCCGACGGCCATCCACACGAGCCCGGCGGCGCCGCGTCCCTTCGCGTCCTCGATCAGCCGGTCGAGCTCCTTGCGCGAGAACGACCCGGCGTCGGGCGCGGCGAGCGCCTTGATCACGCCGCCGTCGGCGAGCACCTTCGCGAACGCGTTGAAGCCCGTCGCTGCGAACACCGGCGCGAGGTCGACGAGCTCCATGCCGTAGCGCAGGTCGGGCTTGTCGGAGCCGTAGCGATCCATCATCTCGGCGTACGTGAGACGCGGGAACGGCGTCGCGACCTCCACCCCTACGGTCTCGCGCACGATGCGCGCGTAGAGCGGCTCGATCAGGGCGATCAGGTCCTCCTCGGTGACGAACGACATCTCGACATCGAGCTGGGTGAACTCGAAGCCACGGTCGGCGCGAGCGGCCTCGTCGCGAAGGCACCGAACGATCTGGTAGTAGCGATCCTGGCCGCCGACCATGAGCAGCTGCTTCAGCTGCTGCGGCGACTGCGGCAGCGCGTAGAACGTGCCCGGCCACAGCCGGCTCGGCACGAGGAAGTCGCGCGAGCCCTCGGGCGTCGAGCGCGTGAGGATCGGCGTCTCGATCTCGACGAAACCCAACGTCGTCCATGTGCTCGCGCATGAGCCGCACGATGTGCGCGCGCATCGCGAGCACCTTCGTCATCTCGGGTCGGCGCAGGTCGAGGTAGCGGTAACGCAACCGCAGGTCCTCGCCCGCCTCGATGCGGTCCTCGATCGGGAACGGCGGGCGTCTCGGAGGCGTTCAGCACCTCGAGCGTCGGAGGCGGCCACCTCGATCTCCCCGGTCGCGAGGTCGGGGTTCTGCATGCCGTCGGGACGAAGGCCGCACCGACCCTGATGACGCGCACGACGTCCTCGGCGCCGAGTCGCTGCGCGGCGGCATGAGCGTCGGCCGCATCCTCGCGGATGGAAGACGACCTGCACGACGCCCTCGCGGTCCCGCAGGTCGATGAAGGTCACGCCGCCGTGGTCGCGGCGGTGCGCCACCCAGCCGCAGAGCGTGACATCCTGCGCCCGCGTGGTCTGGCCGCAGCTCGCCGCAGGCATGCGATCGCATCGTCGGTTCCCGAAGCGGCGAGGTCATGTCGGCTCGTCCGCCCGGTCCTCGAGCCTCGAGAGCCAGCTCGACGACGTCGTCGAGCGGCACCGACTTCTGCACGCCGTCGACGAGGCGGCGCAGCGTGATCGCGCCGTCGGCGAGCTCCCGCTCCCCGACGATCGCCGCGAACGCGGCGCCGGCGCGATCCGCCATCTTGAGCTGCGCCTTGAGGGGACGCTCCTCGAACGCGTGCGCCGCCGCGACGCCCTCGGTCCGCAGCTCGTCGACCAGGCGCAGCCCGGCGTCGCGGGCCTCCTCGCCCAGCGCGACCACGAAGCACGTCGGTGCGCGAGCAGGTGGCACGGCTCGCCCTTCGCCTTCCAGCGCGAGCAGCACGCGGTCGAGCCCCATGGCGAACCCGACCCCGGGCGTCGACGGGCCCCCGAGGGCCTCCGCGAGGCCGTCGTATCGCCCGCCCGCGTTCACGGTGCCGGCCTTGTTCGCCGCGAGCACACCGGAGATCCATTCGAACGCCGTGCGCGTGTAGTAGTCGAGTCCACGCACCATGCGGGGGTCGAGCACGTACGCGACCCCGGCCGCGTCGAGCCCGCCCGCACTGCCGCGAAGTGGGCGGCGCAGTCGTCACAGAGGTGCTCGGCGATCGTCGGGCGCTGCGAGGACGAAGTCCTTGTCGCCGTCGACCTTGCAGTCGAACACGCGAAGGGGGTTCCTCGCGAGCCGGGTCGCGGCAGTCCTCGTCGAGTTGATCCCGATAGGGCTCGAGGTGGGCGACCAGCCGCTCGCGATAGGCGGGACGGCAGACCTCGTCGCCGATCGAGTTGAGGTGAAGCGTCACGTCGCTGGAGGCCTCGCGATCGCAGGAACCGGTCGCCCAGCACGATCACCTCGACGTCTGCGCCCGGCGCCTCGGTGCCGATCACCTCGATGCCGAACTGACGGAACTCCCGCATGCGTCCCGCCTGCGGGCGCCCGTGCCGGAACTCCGACGCGACGTAGTACCCCTTGAACGGGTTCGGCAGCGACTGGGCGTGCGTGAGGTAGGCGCGCACGACCCCCGCCGTGCTCTCGGGCCGCAAGGGTGACGGACCGGCCGCCCTTGTCCTCGAACGTGTACATCTCCTTCGTCACGACGTCGGAGGTCTCGCCCGACGTGCGCGAGAACAGCTCCGTCTGCTCGAACGTCGGCGTCTCGACGTAGCGGTAGCCGTACAGCCGCGCGATGCGGTGGGCCTCGTCGTACAGGCCGAGCATCGCGTCGGCGCGGTCGGGCAGCAGGTCCTGCGTGCCGCGAGGCGGCGAGAGCTCCATCAGACCAGCTCCAGCAGGAACGGGTTCGTCGATCGCTCACGGCCCACGGTCGTCTCGGGCCCGTGCCCCGGGCAGCACCGGGACCGCGTCCGGCAGCTCGAGGAACCGCCGAAGGCTCGCCTGCATCGCCGATCGGGATCGGAGTTCGGGAAGTCCGAGCGACCGATCGATCCAGCGAACACGAGGTCGCCCGAGCAGATCGCGGCGTCGAGGTCGACGCGGAAGGAGCAGTGTCCCGGGCGTGTGCCCCGGCGTGTGCATCACCTCGATCTCCAGGCCGGCGAGGTGCAGCACGTCGCCGTCGGCGATCGTGCGGAGCTCCTTCACGGGCGCGAGTGGGTTCGCGAAGCCCGCCCGCCACGCGGGCTCGTCGGTGAACGCGACCGCGTCGGCTTCGTGCACGAAGACCGGCACCTCGCCGGCGAAGTCGCCGGCCTCGCCCACGTGATCGACGTGGGCGTGCGTCGCCAGCACCGCGACCGGGGTCTTGCGGGCGGCAGCGAGCAGACCGTGCACCGCCTCGGGCGAGAACCCCGGATCGACGACCACCGCGTCGTCGCTCGCGTCGGACGACGAGCAGCCAGCAGTTCGTGCCGTACGGGTTGGCGTTGAAGACGTCGAGCCACATCAGGCCGCCCATGCTAACGGACGCCCCACTCGTGCCCTTCGCACGGCCGCTAGAGGGTGGCGGTATCGAGCAGCAGCGTGACGGGCCCGTCGTTCAGGAGCTCGACCTGCATGTCGGCGCCGAACACGCCGCGCGCGACCGGGAGTCCCGCGCGTTCGAGGCCGCGGCGAACGCTTCCACGAGCTCGGCCGCCCGCGCCGGCTCGGCGGCATCGGTCCACGAGGGCCGGCGGCCCTTGCGGAGATCGGCGATAGAGCGTGAACTGCGACACGACCAGCACCTCACCGCCGACGTCGGCGAGCGCGAGGTTCATCTTCCCGGCGTCATCGGCGAACACCCGCAGGGTCGGCGACCTTCTCGGCGAGGCGTTCCGCCTCGGCGGGCCCGTCGTCGTGTCCGACCCCCACCAGCAGCAGGAAGCCTCGCGCCGATGCGCGCGACCCGCTCGCCATCGACCGAGACCGACGCTCGGCCACCCGCTGGAGCACGACCCGCACGGGTCAGCTCGGCACGACGCGATAGCGCGTCGTACACGCTCTCCACGCGCTTCACCGAAGCGAGCACGCTCGAAAGGTGCGCGATGTCGGCGAGCTCGAACGTGAAGCGCAGGCGCGTGATGCGATCCTTCCCGGTGGTCGAGGTCGCCGAGAGGATGTTCACGTGGTTGTCGGAGAGCACGGTCGCCACGTCGGAGAGGAGCCGCGTTCGGTCGAGCGCCTCGACCTGGATCGCGACGACGAACGAGGTCGGCTTGCCTTCGGCCCACGTCACCTCGATCAACCGCTCGGGCTGCTGGCGCAGCGACGTGACGTTCGGGCAGTCGGTGCGGTGCACGCTGACGCCCTGGCCCTTCGTCACGAACCCGAGGATCTCGTCGCCCGGCACCGGGGTGCAGCAACGGCTGAGGCGCACCCAGACGTCGGGGAGGCCCGCGGACCACGATGCCCTTCGAGACGTCGTCGGCGCGGCCGAGCGGCACCGGCCGGGCGAGCGGCACCTCGGCGACGTCTTCCTCGTCGGTATCGCCGGTGACCAGGCGGGAGACGCGCGCCACGATCGACTGCGGAGAGACGTGCCCCTCGCCGACCGCGACGTAGAGCGCCTCGAGGTTCGGGTACTTCAGCTCCTCGGCGACGGTGCTGAGCGACTCCGTCGTCGCGAGACGCTTGATCGGCAGGTTCTGCTTGCGCATCAGACGGGTGACCGCGTCGCGGCCCTGCTCGAGGGCGTCCTCGCGCCGCCCGCGGGAGAACCACTGCCGGATCTTGGACCGCGCGCGCGGCGTCTTCACGAACTGCAGCCAGTCCTGTGACGGGCCCTCGCCCTGCGCGCGCGAGGTGAGGACCTCGACCGTGTCGCCGGTGCGCAGCTCGTAGTCGAGCGGCACGAGCTTGCCGCCGACCTTCGCGCCGATCGTGCGGTGCCCGACGTCGGTGTGGATCGCGTAGGCGAAGTCGACCGGGGTCGCCCCCGCCGGCAGGTTCACCACGTCGCCCTTGGGGGTGAAGACGAAGACCTGGCCGCCGTACAGGTCGATGCGCAGCGAGTCCATGAACTCGCGCGGGTCGGCCATGTCCTTCAGCCAGTCCATCATCTGGCCGAGCCACGCGGCCTCGGCCGAGGCCTCCTTGGCCTGCTTGCCGCCCTCCTTGTACCGCCAGTGCGCGGCGATGCCGTACTTCGCGGTGCGGTGCATGTCGCGCGTGCGGATCTGGATCTCGAGCGGCTTGCCCGCCGGCCCGACCACCGTCGTGTGCAACGACTGGTACATGTTGGACTTGGGCATCGCCACGTAGTCCTTGAAGCGACCGGGGATCGGCTTCCAGAGGGCGTGCACGGCGCCGAGCGCGGCGTAGGTGTCACGCAGCGAGTCGACGAGGATGCGGACCCCGACCAGGTCGTAGATCTCGTTGAACTCCTTGCCGCGGATCACCATCTTCTCGTAGATCGAGTACAGGTGCTTCGGGCGGCCCTCCACCTCAGCCTTCACACCGAGCTCCTTGAGCTTCGCGCGCGCCTCGCTCGTGACCTGCTCGATCAGGGCGGTGCGCTCGTCGCGCCGGGCGTCGACGAGGCTCGCGATCTCGCGGTAGGGGCCGGGGTGCAGGGTCTTGAACGACAGATCCTCGAGCTCCCACTTGATCTCCTGCACACCGAGGCGATGCGCGAGCGGCGCGTAGATCTCGAGCGTCTCGGTCGCGATGCGCCGCTGCTTCGCCTCGGGGAACACCCCGAGCGTGCGCATGTTGTGGAGGCGGTCGGCGAGCTTGATCAGCAGCACGCGGATGTCGCCGGCCATCGCGACGATCATCTTGCGAACGTTCTCGGCCTGCTCCTGCTCGCGGGAGTGGAACTCGAGACGGTCGAGCTTCGTGAGTCCGTCGACGATGCGCGCCACCTCGGGGCCGAACTCCTGCTCGATGTCGTCGAGGCTGACCTCGGTGTCCTCGACGGTGTCGTGCAGCAGCGCAGCCTCGAGCGTCGTGGTGTCGAGCCGCAGGTCGGCGAGGATGCTCGGTGACGGCGAGAGGGTGGGTGATGAATTCCTCGCCCGACTTGCGCTTCTGCCCCTCGTGCGAGGACTCCGCGAACGCGTAGGCGCGCGCGATCTCCCGGACGTCGGCCTTGGGGTTGTAGCCCGCGGACCTTCTTCAGCACGGGGTCGATCGGCGACGGACTGCCCCGGCGTCTCCCCGGCGCAGGCGCGGGCGCGGCAGGCGGGCGCCCCGCCGTCGCGGGCGGCTGCTCGGCCCTGAGGTCTTCCCTGCTGTCCACCGCGCCTCCTTCCCCGCAAGTGTAGGGGGTCGAGGCGGCGCGACGGCTCAGTAGTGGATCAACGTGTACAGCTCGTGCTCGGCGAGCCGCTCGCGCCCGTGCAGGAAGTCGAGCTCGATCACGGTGGCGATGCCGCAGACCTTGCCGCCGACCTGCTGCACGAGGGACGCGGCGGCCTGCGCCGTGCCGCCGGTCGCGAGCACGTCGTCGACGATCAGCACCCGCTCGCCCGGGGTGATGCCGTCGACGTGCAGCTCGAGCGTGGCCGTGCCGTACTCGAGCTCGTAGTCCTCGTCGACGGTGACCGACGGCAGCTTCCCCTGCTTGCGGATCGGCACGAAGCCGGCCCCGAAGTGGTAGGCGACCGGCGAGGCGATGATGAACCCCCGCGCCTCGATGCCCACGACCTTGTCGACGTTGCCTCGGCCGAACCGCACCACGATCAGGTCGGTGATCGTCGAGAATGCGATCGGGTCGGCGAGCACCGGCGTGATGTCCTTGAAGACGATGCCCGGCTCCGGGAAGTCGGGCACGTCGCGGATCAGGCTCTTGATCTGTTCGATGTCCATGCGTTCCCTCCGCGTCGACCGGGTCGTTACCTCCGCTTGCGCTTGGCGGGCGGGCGTCGCTTGCTCTTCGGACGCGGGCGCGAGCCCGTGCGGGCCGTCGCCGCTCGCGCGGCGGCATCGGACGTTCGCGCCGTGCTCGCGGTCGCCGAGACCGCCGCCTCCTCCGCCTCCGGCGACGCGCCGCCTCGCGTGCGAGCCGTTCGGCGCGCCTCCATCTGCTGGTACCGCTTCTCCCGCATCTTCAGCACCGCGAGCAGCGGCGCGGCGAGGAAGATCGACGAGTACGCGCCGATCGCGACGCCCACGAACATCGCGAAGGCGAAGTCCTTCAACGTGTCGCCGCCGAAGAGCAGCAGGGACAGGATCGGCAGCAGCACGACCAGCGACGTGTTCACCGATCGCATCAGCACCTGGTTCAGCGACAGGTCGACGACCCCCACGTACCCGAGGCGTGAGACGAGCGCGCTGGACTCCGTGTTCTCCTTGATCTTGTCGTAGATCACCACCGTGTCGTACAGCGAGTAGCCGAGGATCGTGAGGATCGCGATCACCGTCTCGGGCGTGACCTCCCGCCCGACCAGCGCGTACAGGCCCGCCGTGATCACCACGTCGTGGACCAGGGCGATCATGGCGCCGACCGCCATCTTCGGCTCGAACCGAATGGCGATGTAGAGCGAGATCGCGGCCAGCACGACGATCAGCCCCGTGATCGCCTGCCGCCGGACCTCGGCGCCGAACGTGGGCCCGATGTCCTCGACGCTCACGTCGTTCACGTCGATGCCCGCCTGATCGGCCAGACGCCGGAGCAGGGCGTCGCTGTCGCCGGCCTCGGCGAGCGACTCGGTCCGGATCGCGACCTGATCGCCCCCCACGATCTGCACCTCGGCGCCATCGCGGCCCGCATCCGGCGAGCGTCGCCTGGATGTCGGCCACGGTGACGTCGGCCTCGAGGGGGAACTGGATCTTCGCGCCGCCGTCGAAGTCGATCGAGTAGTTCAGCCCGCCGACGACGAGCCCGAGGACCGACAGCGCGATCAGCGCTCCCGAGATCGCGAAGTAGATCTGTCGGCGTTCGACGAATCGGAAGTGCGGGATCGTATGACCGCGGTAGGTCTCGAGCGCGTGGTGGAGCGTGGTCACGCTCCCGCCCCCTCGGCCGCATCGTCGGTCTCGCCCGCGACACCCGCCTCGAGCCCGAAGCCCTTGAGGGAGACGAGCCGCTGGTTCCGGGCGAGGAGGAACACGGTCGGCCGCTTGAAGAAGTAGACGACGAACAGGTCGAGCAGCGTGGCCACGCCGAGGGTCAGCGCGAACCCGCGCACCGAGCTCACGGCGGTGAGGTACAGCACGACGGCCGCGATGCCCGCGACGACGTCTGCGGCGATGATCGTCTTGTACGAGCGCGCGAACGCCGGCTGCACGGCCGCCCGGGCGGTCTTGCCCGCCTCGCACCTCGTCCTTCAGCCGCTCGAAGAACACGATGTAGGAGTCGGCGGTGACCCCGAGCGAGATCACGAGCCCCGCGACTCCGGCCAGGGTGAGCGCGTATCCGAACTGGATGCCCGCGAGCGAGATCAGCGCGACCGCGAGGATCGCCCAGATCGACATGCCGAACCACGCCACGATGCCGAGGAGCCGGTAGTAGAAGAGCAGGTAGAGGAAGAGCAGCGCGAGCCCGACGAGACCGGCGACGATGCCCTGGCGCAGCGACTCGGACCCGAGCGTCGGGCTCACGGTCTGCACCTGCTGGCGCGTCAGCTCGACCGGCAGGGCACCGGCGTTCAACACGGTCGCGAGGTCGCGCGCCTCGGCTTCGGTGAACCCACCGGTGATCTCCCCGGTGCCGCCGGTGATCGGGCTCTGCACGCGTCGGTGAGGAGATGACGACCCGGTCGACGACGATCGCGATCTGGTTCTGCGGCGGGGGCAGCGACACGGCGGTGGTGGTGGCGTCGGCGAACCGACCCGCGGCGTCGCCGGTGAGCTGGAAGTTGACGGTCCACTCCGAGCCCGTCGCACCGCCCAGGATCGCGTTCGCCTCGGCGACGTCGCCGCCGGCGATGATCGCGGGCGCCAGCCGATACCGGTTCCCGGCCTCGTCCTCGTACACGACCTCCTGATCCTCCAGCGCGGAGAACGAGCACTCCTTCGTCTGACGGTCCTCGTCGGTCGGACAGGTCACCGGCGTCGTGGCGTAGGCCGGGTCGCCGGGAGGAACGATCGCGAGCACGGGGCGTTCCTCGAGGCGTGCGGTCTGACCGATCACGTCGAGCAGCCGTTGCTGTCCGGTGGAGCGGCTGCCGCTCCTCCGCCGAGGCGCGATCGATGAAGCACCCGAGGTTCTCGCCGGCCGAGCTGACCACGCAGAAGAGGGACGTCGACCGTCTGCACCTGCGTGTCGTCGATCGCCGACCGGGCAGCGTCCTTCGACGCCAAGCCACACGGGAGATCGTTCGCGCCCAACGAGAGGCCCGAGAACGCCGTCGGCTCGGGCGTGGGGACGGTGAGGGCGAGGCGGAAGCCGAGGGCGTCGCCGAAGGAGACGCGCTCCGACTCCTCGGACGGTACCCGCACCGTCGGTGACGCAGTAGGTCTGCTCCGTGACCTCGACCTCCAGGGCCTTCTGGGCCGCCTTGGGCCTCCTTCCTCGTCGGGAAGCAGTCGAGCTGCTCCCCCGCCGCGCTCACCAGGCAGAAGCCGTCCTCGCCCGACGCCGGGGGCGGGGACGAGCCGGGCGTGGGCGATGGCGTCGCGTCGACCCGTGGAGCGACCGTGATCGCCGCCTTCGACGCTTCGGCCAGCTCCTCGGTCGCGAAGCACTCCAGCTGCTCGCCGTCAGGGTCCGACGAGGCATGCCTCGGCGACCTGGGGCACGACCGTCAGCTCGGCCGACGCGTCGTCAGCGGCCTGCTGCGATGCGGCGCATCCGTAGTTCTCGCCGTCGGGACCGACGAGGCAGTACCGCGTCTCGGCCCGCTGCTCGATCGTGGCCTGGGAGAGACCGGGGATCTGCACCTCGATCGTGCTGCCCGAGACGGCGATGTCGGGCTCACCGACACCGAACGCATCGACCCGGTTCGAGATGTTCGTGCGGGCTCGCTCCATCACCTCGGCCGGCGTGCCGTCGGGCGCCGAGAGTGTCACCGAGACCCCGCCCTCGAGGTCGAGCCCGAGGATCGGCTCCAGCGCCCCGGTCGCGAACCCGATCAGCGACGCCAGCGTCAGCGCCAGCACGAAGAAGATCGAGGCCCACAGGCCGCGGGTCCGCTTCACGCCAGCTCCGCCCCGTTCACGACCAGGCGGAAGCGGGCGTCGAGATGCTCGGCCGCGACGCGGCAGAGCTGCATGCGGCCGAGGAAGATCTCGAAGTACTCCATGACCTGGCTGATGCCCGTGTCGATCGTCAGCTCGAGGCTGACCGTGCGGGCAGCGGAGTCTACCCGAAGGAACGACTGCTCCACGGCGTAGTTGACCCGGTCGTGGATGTCGAGATCGATCTGCCCGCTCGTGCGGACCCGGCTGCGATGCACGTCGGACTTGTCGGCGAGGATCACGGCCGCCGAGACGGGCGAGACCGCGGTGCCCTCGGTCTCCTCGTGGTTCGCGATCGCCGCGATGATCGGCATCAGGTCGGCGGGCGCCACCGAGTCACGCAGGGCATGGTGCACGATGACCGCGCCGGTCTGGCCGTGCGCGTCGCGAGCCAGTGCGTTGCCGACGTCGTGCAGGTAGCCGGCGACGCAGGCGAGCGTCGCGTCGCGCTCCCCGTATCCGAGCCGCGAGAGCACCTGGTAGGCGATGCGCGCCACCAGGTTCGCGTGGCGGAAGCCGTGCTCGGTGAAGCCCATCGCGTCCATCACGCGGTCGGCCGACGCGATGAACCTCGAGAGCTCCTCGTTGGCCTGCACGTCCTCGAGCGACACCGTGGCCGTGTCGACACCGGGCGGCGGCGCCGGCTCGACAGGAAGCGGGGCGGGTCAGGCGTCGTGTCGGACGCGATGACCGTCGATGGGTCGCGCGGCTCGCCGGCGTCGCCGTCGTCCCGAGGGGCGCGCCGGTCACGTCTGCTGGATCGGCCCGTCCTGGCCGTCGGGCGCATCCTCGTCGACGACGATCCGGCCGATGCCTGCTCGCACCATGCGCACCCGCGTTCCAGGGGCGATCTCGACCGTGACGATGTCGTCCTCGTCGTCGATCTGCCGTGACCGTGCCGAAGACGCCGGCTGTGGTGACGACCTCGTCACCCACCTCGACGCTGCCCAGCAGCTCCCGCTGGGCTCGGGCCCGCCGCTGCTGCGGACGGATCAGCAGGAAGTAGAAGATGCCGCCCATCAAGAGCAGCGGCAGGAACGCGATCAGGCTGCTGCCCGCCTCTCGAGAATCCTGTGCGAGGAGTTCGAACATGGTGGACCTTTCCGTGTGATTTCCGAAGGTGTCGGGCGTGTCGCCGACCGGCCGAGTCTACCGCCCCGGAGCCGCTCCCGAGGCTAGAGCGGCAGGGTGCCCGGCGGCTGGGTGCCCAGGTGGCGGTATGCGCGCTCGGTCGCGACGCGGCCCCGCGGCGTCCGGTGCAGGAATCCGAGCTGCAGCAGGTAGGGCTCGACGACGTCCTCGACGGTGTCGGGCTCCTCGCCCACCGAGGCGGCGAGCGTCGAGAGGCCGACCGGTCCCCCGCCGAACCGCTGCACGATCGCCTGCAGGATCGCGTGGTCGAGACGGTCGAGACCCTTCCTCGTCGACCTCGAAGACCTCGAGCCCGGCGCGAGCGACGTCACCCGTGATCGCGCCGTCGTGTCGCACCTCGGCGAAGTCGCGCACCCGCCGCAGCAGCCGGTTCGCGATGCGCGGCGTGCCGCGCGACCGCCGCGCGATCTCGGCGGCGCCCTCCTCGTCGAGCCGGACCTCGAGGATGCCGGCCGACCGCCCGACGATGCGACCGAGGTCGTCGACCGGGTAGTAGTCGAGCCGGGGCGAGAACCCGAACCGTTCCCGGAGCGGAAGCGTGATGCGCCCCGGCCGGGTCGTCGCGGCGACGAGCGTGAACTTCGGCAGCTCGAGGCGGATCGACCGCGCGGTCGGACCCTTGCCGAGCACGACGTCGAGCACGAAGTCCTCGAGCGCCGGGTACAGCACCTCCTCGACCGGCCGCGGCATGCGATGCACCTCGTCGACGAACAACACGTCGCCGTCGTCCAGGTTCGTGAGGATCGCGGCGAGGTCGCTGGGCCGGTCGAGCGCCGGCCCGCTCGTCGGCTGGAAACCCGGCGCCCATCGCGTTCGCCACGATCTGCGCGAGCGTGGTCTTGCCGAGCCCGGGTGGTCCGCTGAACAGCAGGTGGTCCACGGGTTCGCCTCGGCGCCGGGCGCCGTCGATCAGCAGCTGCAGCTGCTCCTTCACGCGTTCCTGGCCGACGAAGTCGGCGAGCGACGTCGGTCGCAGGGCGACGTCGAACTCACGATCCTCCGGATCGACGACGGCGGCCTCGATCAGGCGATCGTCGTCCACGCTATCGACCCACCTTCTGCAACGCCTCTCGGAGCATGTCGTCGACCTCGCGACCGTCGGCGTCGACGTCGCGCGTGGCCTCGGCGGCCTCCTGCGGCGTCAGGCCCAGCGAGACGAGCGCGTCGCGCACGTCGACGATCGGACCCCCTCGCACGGGAGCTCCGCGTCGCCGCCGAGGCGGTCGCGGAGGTCGACCACGACCCGCTGCGCGACCTTCTTGCCGACGCCGGGCACGACGGTGAGCGCGTCGGCGTCGCCGGCGATCACGGCTCGACGGAGCGCGTCGGCGCGAGAGCGCCGACAGGAACGAGAGCCCGACCTTCGGCCCGACCCCGGTCACCCCGTGAGCAGGTCGAACAGCTCGCGCTCGTCGGTGCTCGAGAACCCGTACAGGGTCATCGAGTCGTCACGCACGACCATGCGGGTGTGGACGCGAGCCGTCTTCCCGACGCCGGGAAGCCGGCTCACGACCGAGGTGGGCACCGAGACGTCGTAGCCCACGCCTCCGACCGCGAGCACCACGCTCGTCGCTCCCTTGTGTACGACCTCCCCCTCGAGGAACGAGATCACCGGGCGGCTCCAGCGCGCGCGGCCGCCTTCAGCCGCGCTCCCAGCCAGATGAGTCAATGCGACGGCCGCTGCGTCCACGGCGTCGGGCTTCGCCGGAAGGTCGCGGAAGCCGTGCACCCGCTCGAGCGCCATCCGCACCTGCCGCTTGTCGGCGTTGCCCGCGCCGGTCACGGCGCTCTTCACCTCGGTCGGGCTGTACTCCTCGACGGCGAGCCCGGCCTCGGCGGCAACCACCATGACGGCGCCGGTCGCGCGGGCCACGGTGAGTGCGCTCACCTGGTTGCGGTTGAACGCCACGCGCTCCACCGCGACGCTGACGGGCGATGTGTCGCGATCGCCCCTGCGCACGGCCTCGGCCAGCACCTTGAGCCGCTCCGCCTCGGGCTCGCCGGCGCCGGTCGTGACGGTGTCGGCCCAGATGAGGACCGGCTCGCCCGCCGTCACGAGCGACCGCGGCGAGGCCGAGCCTCGCCACGCCGGGGTCCACCCCGAGCACACAGGAATCGAACATCCGTTCGTGCAGTCTAGTGCTGAGGATCGGCGGGGCAAGCAGCCCGGTGCGATCGGGCGTCAGCCACAGGACACCGTGCCGATGGACATCACATGGACCGCAAGCGCCGTGATCCGTCAGAGCGAGGCCATGACCTCTTCGGGGATGTCGAAGTTCGCGTAGACGTTCTGCACGTCGTCGAGATCCTCGAGCGCCTCGATCAGGTTCAGCACCTGCTTCGCCTCGCCGCCGTCGACCGGGATCGTGGACTGCGGCACCATCGAGATCTCGGCGGAGAACACCTCGACCCCAGCGGCCTCCAAGGCATCGCGCACCTGCCCGAAGGCGACCGGGTCGCTGATGATGTCCCACGAGCTCTCGGAGTCGCGCAGGTCCTCGGCGCCGCCTTCCAGGGCAAGCTCGAGGAGCCGCTCCTCGTCGGGCGCACGATCCTTCTCGACCACCACGACGCCCTTGCGCGTGAACATCCACGCGGTCGAGCCGGTCTCCCCCAGGTTCCCGCCGTTGCGGGTGAACGCGTGGCGGACATCCTGCGCGGTGCGGTTGCGGTTGTCGGTGAGCGCCTCCACGTACAGCGCGATGCCGCCGGCCGCGTAGCCCTCGTAGCTGATCTCGTCGTAGCGTGCGCCGCTGTCGTCGGCGCCCGTGCCGCGCTTGATCGCGCGGTCGATGTTCTCGGTCGGCACCGAGAAGCTCTTCGCCTTCTCGACCGCCGAGGCGAGCGTCATGTTCGCCGCGACGTCGCCGCTGCCACCCTCGCGCGCGGCGACCTCGACCGCCCGCAGCAGCTTCGCGTACTGGTTCGACCGCTTCGCGTCGTTCGCGGCCTTCTTCCGCTTGATCGTGGCCCACTTGGAATGGCCTGACATGCTGCTCCCCTCCCCGGGGTCGATGCCTCAGAGCTTGGCGAGCAGGTAGCGGTGCAGGCCCGTCTCGCCGATCAGCTCCGGATGGAACGATGATACGAGCAGGTTGCCCTGTTCGAGCACGACCGGCGCGCCCTCGTGCTCGGCGAGCACCCGCACACCGTCGCCGACGTCGGTGATGCGCGGCGCCCGGATGAACACCCCGCGCACCGGATGCTCGATGCCGTCGACCTCGACGTCCGCCTCGAACGACTCCACCTGTCGTCCATAGGCGTTGCGCTCGACCCCGATGTCCATCACCGCGAACAGCGGGTCGCCGCCGAGGACCCGCTCAGCGAGCACGATCATGCCCGCGCACGTGCCGAACACCGGCATGCCCGGCGGCGACACGGCGCTCGCGCACCGGCTCGACCAGGTCCGTAGGCCCGCGCGAGCTTGCCGATCGTGGTGGACTCGCCGCCGGGGATCGACGAGGCAGTCGACGTTCGCGAGCTCCTCGGCGTTGCGGACCTCGACCGGCATCGCGCCGGCGTCGGCCAGAGCAGCGGCCGTGCTCACGGAAGTCTCCCTGCAGCGCGAGGACGCCGGCCTTCACGTCGGACACCCGCTCGACGCGCGCCTACCAGCCGCGCTCTTGCATGCGCGTCTCGAGCGATGCCGATCTCGAGCCCGGCCATCGGGTCGCCGAGTCCGTGGGAGAGCTTCGCGAGCACGTCGGCGTTCTCGAAGTTCGTCGTCGCCTCGACGATCGCGCGCGCCATCGTCGCCGGGTCCTGGCTCTTGAAGATGCCCGAGCCGACGAACACGCCGTCGACCCCGAGCTGCATCATCAGGGCCGCGTCGGCCGGGGTCGCGATGCCGCCCGCCGAGAAGTTCACGACGGGAAGGCGGCCCTGCTCGGCGACCATGCGCACGAGCTCGACGGGCGCGCCGAGCTCCTTCGCCTTCGTCACGTACTGCTCGGGGCGCAGGGTCGTGCACTCGGCGATCTCGCGCAGGATCGCGCGTTCGTGTCGAACGGCCTCGACGACGTTGCCGGTGCCCGCCTCGCCCTTGGTACGGATCATGGCCGCGCCCTCGGCGATGCGACGCAACGCCTCTCCGAGGTTCCGCGCACCGCAGACGAACGGCACCGTGAACGCCCACTTGTCGATGTGGAACTCCTCGTCGGCCGGGTGTGAGCACCTCGGACTCGTCGATGTAGTCGACGCCGAGGGACTGCAGGATCTGGGCCTCGACGAAGTGCCCGATGCGCGCCTTCGCCATGACCGGGATCGTCACGGTCTGCTGGATCTCCTCGACCTTCGTGGCGTCGGCCATGCGCGCGACGCCACCGTCGCGGCGGATGTCGGCCGGCACGCGCTCGAGGGCCATCACGGCGCAGGCGCCGGCGTCCTCGGCGATCTTCGCCTGCTCGGCGGTGGTGACGTCCATGATCACGCCGCCCTTGAGCATCTCGGCCAGGCCGGACTTCACGGTGAAGGTGCCGGTCTCGCGCTGCACGGGTATCGCCTCCTGATCGGGGTCCTGGGGATCAAGGACCGACACTCCCGAGTGTACCGGAGGTCGACGTGCCGCCTGAAGCCCGAGACGCGCCCGATCCGGTGCCGCTCAGAGCCCCTGCTAGGGTCGGCCCGTGCTCCGCCACGTCGCCGCCGACGCGCTGTACGACGCGAAGACGTCCCTCGCCCGGTACCCCCTCATCGCCCTGCCGCTGCAACGGCTCCGCGGGCGCGGCGAGCTGATCGACGACGACACCCAGGTCGTGATCGAGGCGTTCCCACGCTGTGCGTCGTCGTTCGCGGTGGCGGCCTTCCGCCTCGCGCAGGAGCCGAGCCCGACGAACATCGCCCATCACACCCACATGCCCGCCCAGGTCCTGGAAGGCGTGCGCAGAGGGCTGCCGACGCTGGTGCTGCTGCGGCCGGCGGTCGACGCGGTGGTCTCACATCTGATCCGCAGCCCCGATCTGGGCGCCGGGGCGGCGATGCGCGGGTACCTGCGCTTCTATGGCTCACTCGTCGCTCGCCGCGGCGGATTCGTGACCGCGACGTTCGACGAGGTCGTGGGGTCCTTCGGCACGGCGATCGAGCGGCTCAACGCCCGGTTCGACAGCACGTTCGCGTCATTCGAGCACACCCCAGAGAACGTGGTGCGCATCGAGGGCGAGATCGAGCGCGACTACCGGGCCCGCGAGGGCTCCGGCGAACGCCTCGAGGCCGTGATCCCTCGCCCCTCTGCGTCGCGGGAGGCCGTCAAGGCCGCGGTGGGGCAGCGGGTGCGGCGCGAGATCGCGCCGGCGACGCTGGCAGACGCGCACGCCGTGTACCGGGCGCTCCTGCCCGACGTGTGAGCAGCGGACCGCCCCGACGTGGCTCAGCCGAACGAGATGTCGGCGTCGAACATGCCCACCGGGGCGAGCTCGACGAAGGTGGTGCCCGGCTTCAGCGCGATCTCCTCGCCCGACTTCGTGAGGAACGTCGCGAACTCGCCCTCGTCGGAGCGCTCCCACTTCCCGACGATCAGCTTGCCGTCGCGCAAGACCCACGCCTTGCCCTTGCCCACGGTGTGCACCTCGGGCGAGGGGTACCCGGCAACGTCCTGGAACTCGCTCTCGGTCGTCTTCACGACCTGGATCACCACGTTGTCGGCGGTGATCGGATCCGCCGCTCTCGAGCGTCATGGGCGAACCGTCGAGGTAGCGGACCCACCGGCCCTTGGACCATCGCCACTCGGCGGTCGCGAGACCGGAGAACACGACCGTCGCGCTGCGCGCCTTCTTGCTCGGCGTGGGCACGTCGTCGCTGAACACGAACGGTGATGCGGGTCCGGGCTCGCCCTTCGCGAGCGACTTGCCTTTGGCCCACAGCGGCTTCGTCGACGTGAACAGGTTGTGCGGCACGACGCGCGCATCGTCGCGCGTGAACGCCTTGGCGGCGCTGTCCTCGTCCATCGCCGTCATGCCGGCATCCTCGACGACGGAGCGAACGCCCTTCGAACCGCCGCTGAACGCGAGCAGCGGGTGCTCGCTGAACGGCGCCAGGATCTCGGGGTCGGTCGTGCGGATGCTGCGCACCGGGCCGATCCGATCCGCTTCGTCGCAGTTGAACAGCACCACGAAGCGCGTGATGCCGCCCTCGACGACCTCCTCGTAGACGATGTCGGCGCCCTGCAGGCCGGCGAGCGGCTGCGCGTCGGGGGTGTTCTCGACCTTGACCGCGAGCACCGGACGGTTCGGGGGCTGCGTGTCGCCGGGCAAGCGTCTCCCCGGTGAGCGGGCACGGCTCCGGCGGGGTCTGGTCGCCCGGCACGACCTTGTCGACGGCATTCACGATCGGATTCCGGCGCGTTCCCCGACAGCGCCAGCGCCGCCATGCCACCGCCGAGCACGGCGACGACGGCGCCGCCGGCAACGAGAGCCTTGCCGCGTGAGGTGAGAGCCACGGTGAGGGGACCTCCTGGGAACGTCGATCGGGATCGGAAGATGAGCGGATGGGATTCGACCCCCGAGGGGGACCGGCCCAGCGAGCCTAGACCCGGGACCGAGGCGTTCCAAACACCTGCGCCGAGTTCGACACGAACGTCACATCTCCTCCAAGCGCTGGATGCGCTCGGCGATCGGAGGGTGCGTCGCGAAGATCTTCTCCATCGGACCGAGCTTCTCGCCCTCGATGCGCGAGGGCTGGGAGAGCCACAGGTGCGCGGTCGCGTTGTTCGCCGAGTGCATCGCCGTCGGCGACGCGGCGATCTTGCGCAGCGCCGCGGCGAGGCCCGGCGGGTAGCGGGTGAGCATCGCGCCCTGCGCGTCGGCCAGGAACTCCCGGTTTCGCGAGACCGCGCGCTTGATGATCTCCCCCGCGAGCGGCGCGATCACCATCAGCGCGAACCCGATGCCGAAGAGGATCAGTGTGGCGGGGCCTCCGTTGCTGTCGTTGCCGCGTCGTCCGCCGACGCCTCCCCAGAACCACGACCGCATCAGGAACTCCGACATCAGCACCACCGCGCCGACGAGCGTGGCGACGATCGTGCCGAGCAGCATGTCGCGGTCGAGCACGTGCGCGAGCTCGTGGCCGATCACGCCCTCGAGCTCCACCCGGTTCATCGTCGCGAGCAGGCCCTGGGTGACCGCGATCGAGGCATGCTCGGGGTCCCGACCGGTGGCGAACGCGTTCGGCGCCTGCTCGGGCACGACGTAGATGCGGGGCTTCGGGATGCCGGCGGCGATCGCGAGCCCCTCGACCAGGTTGTGCAGTCGCGGCTCGTCCTGGGCGGTCACCTCACGGGCCCGCGACGAAGCCAGCACGAGACGATCGCCGTAGAGGTAGGAGCTGACCGAGAGCACGGTCGCCACGACGAGGGCGATCGACGAGGCCGGCCACGCCGGTGCCGAAGACGTACCCCAGCGCCATGCCGACGACGCCGAAGAACACGAACGCGCCGACCACGAGCAGCACGGACTTCCGCTTGTTCGACGCGATCTGCTCGTGCATCTACTCGTCCCGCCCGAGGTCGACTCGCACGGGCTCGCTCACGGGGTCGTCGATGTCGAAGAACGCCCGCTCCTCGAACCCGAACGCATTCGCGACAAGGTTGGACGGGAACGTGTCGATCGCCGTGTTCAGCCGCCGCACCTGGTCGTTGTAGAACTGGCGGGCGTAGGCGATCTTCGACTCGGTGCCGACGAGCTCCTCCTGCAGGGCGAGGAAATGCTGGTCGGCCTTGAGGTCCGGGTAGGCCTCGACGACGGCCATCAACTTGCCGAGCCCGGCGGTCACGGCGTTCTCGGCGCTGACCTGATCCTGCCACGCCGCCGGCCGCGATCGCTCGCGTCCTCGCCTCGGTGACCCGCTCGAACAGCTCGCGCTCGTGGGTCGCGTACCCCTGCACCGTCTCGACCAGGTTCGGGATGAGGTCGTATCGGCGACGCAGCTGCACGTCGATCGTCGCCCAGCCGTCGTCGGCACGGGTGCGCAGCCGCACCAGCCGGTTGTAGAGCCAGACGAGCGCCAGCAGCGCGATCGACGACGAGCCCGAGCACGATCCAGATGACCGGTGACATGGAGCCCTATCGTAGCGATGGTCCGGCCGAGCGACCGACCGATAGACGTCCTCGATGCGCTCGACCACGACCTGCCAGTCGAACGCGGCCGCCTTCGTCCGGCCCGCGTCGCGTCAGGCGCCGAGCCAGTTCGCCGTCGTCGAGGATGCGCGCCGATCGCCGACTGCGAGGGCCACCGGCGTCGCCCGGCGGCACGAGCAGGGCGTCGACACCGTCGGTCGCGACCTGCCGGTAGCCCTCGATGTCGGTGGCGACCACCGGCACCCCGCGGCCATGGCCTCGACGACGCGAGTACCCGAAGCTCTCCTGCCCGGTGGCGGCAGCGACGGCAACGTCGGCGCCCGGCGAGGACGCGAGGGCACGTCGGCATGGTCGAGCCGGCCGAGCATCGCGACCCGTGATCGTGCCGACGCCGGCAAGCCCATCGACCGCTCGCGCGGTCGGCGCCGTCGCCGCCGACGGTCAAGCAGCAGGTCGGGCCGGTCGCTCGGCGAGCGATCCGGAACGCCTCGACCAGCACCGGGAACCCCTTCTGCGCGGTCGAGCCGATGCGCCCACGCGATGCGGCGGTCCGGGCGGCCACGCCAGCGGTGTCGCCTCGGCGAACCGCGACACCGACAGGCCGTTGGGGATCACCACCGGCTCGAGCTCGGGCATCGCGCGATCGCACGAACGCCGCGGCCGCGTCGCGAGACGGCGATCGTCGCGGCCAGCCGGCGACGCACGGGCCGGAGCAGCGGACCCGCGCACCTCGTAGAGGCGTGACCGATCGAGCCAGGCATGGAACGTCGCCACGACCGGCGCGGTGGCGGCCAGCGTCGCCCACATCGACGCGCTCGGCGTGAAGGGCTCGTGCACGTGCACGACGTCGGGGGCGAACCGGTCGAAGCGCTCTCCGCGCGAGGCGCACGCCGGTGGGCCATGGTGCGATCGGCGCCACCGTGCCTCGGTACGGCATCCGGATCGGCCCGACCGAGTCCTCCCTTGCCGGGTCCGAGGACCTCGCACCGCGTGCCCTCGTCCAAGCGCAGCTGCTCGGCGAGATCGGCGACGTGCACCTGCACGCCCCCGGGTGCGTCGAGGTCGTACGCGCAGACCAGTGCGACACGCAACCCGATCAGTCCTCCCAGCGCCGGCTGGAACATGTGCCAGTCGGTCGGCGCCGATGCGATCGCTCGCTCGAACTCCTCGGCCATGCGCTGCGTGAGGGCGGTGACGTCGGCGCGCCGATCGCCCGTCGGCTCGATCGTCGAGCGGCGGGCGTCATCACGCAGCGCCACCCCCGCTCGGTCTGGAAGACGGGCGTCACGATCAGCGGAGCCCCGGTCGTGAGCGAGAGGAGCGCGGGGCCGGCCGGCACGCGACGCTTCCTGCCGAACATCGTCACCTCGACGCCACGACCGGTCAGATCGCGGTCGGCGACGAGGGCCACGATGTAGCCGTCCGCGAGCTTGCCCGCGAGGGTGCGGGCGATGCCGGGATCGCCCAGGCCGATCACCTCGACGCCGAAGGCGGCTCGGTTGGCGACGAAGAGGTCGTAGAGGCGCGGGGGCCGCAGCTGCTCGGCCACCGCGACGAGCGGCCGGCCCAGCGAGCGCAACCACGGACCCGCGGCGTCCCAGTTCCCGACGTGCGGAAGCGCCACGATCGCGCCATTCCCCCCGTCGAGCGCATGCCAGAGGTGGTCGTGCGTCGACGGACTCGAACCGTGAGGCGACCTCGTCGGGCGGCGTCACGGCGAACCGGAACGAGTCGAACCAGTACCGCGCGTACGCGTCGAACGCCTCGCGGGTCGCGGCACGCACGATCGGGTCGGCGGGAGCGCGGCCGAGCACCTGAGCCTGGTTGCGCGCCACCACCGCCCGCGATGCCGGCGCGAGCTCGAACGCGAGCCGGCCCCCGAGCCGGAACAGCCGCCGGCCGGCGCCTTCCGGCAGCGCCCGGGCGAGCCATGCCACCGAGCGGTAGACGTGGAACGCGATCGTCTCGCGCCGGGTTTCGTCGGCTCGACGTCATCCGCGCTCCTCGCGGGCGACCTGTGACGTGCGCACCAGGACGGCGAGCGCCGAGACGGCCACTGCCACCCAGATCACCCAGGCCAGATCGAAACCGAGGCCCACGACGACCAGGCCGTAGTGCAGGCCCCTCGTGAGATGGCTCTCTTCCACGCTGTAGGCGAGCGATGCGCCGCGAGCGCGCACGTAGGCCGAGAGCGCGCTCAGGCACAGCGCCGCGAGGGTCGCGATCGCCAGGCTCGGGTCCTCGGTCCTCGCCACCCACGCCATCGAGCCCAGGACCGCGCCGTCCCACACCCGGTCGAGCAACTCGTCGAGCATGCGGTCGGTGGGTCCGCCCGCGCCGTGGTTCGCGCGGTGTCCACCGAGCAGGAGCAAGATGCCCGACCCGAGCGCCGCGAGCCGCGGCCTGCTCCGGCTCCCGGGCGACCACGAGCCACGCCGCCAGGGCGGCGAGCAGCGCACCCACCGACAAGGTCATGCGGGTGATCGCGGTGCCCGGCGGTTGTCGTTCGAATCGCACCATGGGCGAGGACCGGGCGAGCGTAGCAACTCGCCACTTGGGTAGGATGCCCAGACCTCTTACGCCTGATGACCCGCTGAAGCTGAAGGAGCGCGCGTTGAAGACCTACGACGCGAAGGACATCCGCAACGTCCTGCTGGTCGGCCACGGGGGGTCGGGCAAGACCACCCTGCTCGAGGCCATGCTGTACACCGCCGGCGCGATCACGCGCATGGGCGTCGGTGGAGGACGGCAACACCGTCAGCGATCACGATCCCGACGAGCAGCGCAAGGGCATCTCCGTCTCGCTCTCGATGGCGCCCATCGAATGGAACGGCGCCAAGATCAACGTGCTCGACGCACCGGGATACGCCGACTTCATCGGCGACGTGCGCTCCGCGATCAGGGCCGCCGACGCCGTGATCGTCGTCGTCTCGGCGGTCGACGGCGTCGAGGTGCAGACCGAGGTTGCGTGGGAGCTGGCGGTCGAGGCGGGCCTGCCTCGGGCGATCTTCGTGAACAAGCTCGACCGGGAGCGGTCCGACTTCCAGACGACCCTGGACCAGCTCGTGTCGTCGTTCGGGAACCAGGTGGCGCCGTTCGAGCTGCCCATCGGCGCCGAGCACGAGTTCGAGGGGGTCGCCGACCTGCTCCACGAGAAGGCCGACCTCTACCCATCGGGGCCGAGGGCCGAGGAGTCGGAGTGGCCCGACGAGATCCACCAGATGGCCGATCCTGCTCGCGAGAAGCTGATCGAGGCGGTCGCCGAGTCCGACGACGCCCTGATCGAGGAGTACCTCGAGCAGGGCACGCTGCCCGAGGAGCACATCGTCTCCGGCGCCAAGCTCGGGTTCGCGAACGCGCGACTCGCGCCAGTGATCGTGGGGTCGGCAGCCAACGCGATCGGCATCGACCGGCTGCTCGACTTCATCGTCGAGGAGTTCCCGTCGCCGCTCGATCGTGCTCCCGTCACGGTGGTCGGCAAGGACGGCGCGGAGTCGCAGCGGCCGACCGACGCGTCCGAGCCCGTGACAGCATTCGTCTTCAAGACGCTGTCGGACCCGTTCGTCGGCCACATCACGATGTTCCGTGTCTTCAGCGGGGCCGTGCGGCCCGATTCCACCTTGCACAACGCGACCCAGGGCGTCGACGAGCGCGTCGGCCAGCTCTTCACCCTCGTCGGGAAGGAACACGATTCCGTCCCGGAGGTCGCGGCCGGCGATATCGGGGCGGTGGCCAAGCTCCAGCAGGCGCATACCGGCGACACGTTCGCGCCGAAGGATGCGCCGGCCCAAGTTCCCGGGCTCGACCTTCCCGAGCCGCTGCTCGCATACGCGATCGCCCCGAAGACGAAGGGCGACGAGAACAAGCTCGCGACCGGCCTCGCGCGGCTGCGCGAGGAGGACCCGACGCTGCGCGTCTCCAGGAACGAGGAGACCCACGAGACCGTGATGCACGGGATGGGCGAGGCGCACCTCGAGGTGATGATCGAACGCCTGAAGCGCAAGTTCGGTGTCGAGGTGACGACGGCCCCTGCGAAGATCGCCTACCGCGAGACGATCCGCGGCAGCGCCAAGGGGCTCGGTCGCCACGTGAAACAGACGGGCGGTCACGGCCAGTACGCCGTGTGCAACATCGAGATCGAACCGCTCGGTCACGGCGAGGGGTTCGTGTACGAAGACAAGATCTTCGGCGGGGCGATCCCCCACCAGTTCATCCCGTCGATCGAGAAGGGCATCGTGAAGACGATGGCCGAGGGCGTGCTCAGCGGGAATCCGATGGTCGATCTGAAAGTCACACTCGTCGACGGCAAGTTCCACCCGGTGGACTCGAGCGACATGGCGTTCCAGATCGCCGGCTCGATGGCTCTGAAGGACGCGGTCGAGCAGGCGGGCGTGGCGCTGCTCGAGCCGATCGTCGACCTCGAGGTGATCGTGCCCGACGCCTACACCGGCGACATCATGGGCGACCTCAACTCGAAGCGAGGCAAGATCGCGGGCATGGAACAGGTGGGCGGCGGCAAGCAGCGGATCCGAGCCCAGGTGCCTCAGGCCGAGGTGGCGCGCTACGTCATCGACCTGCGCTCGATGACGGGTGGAAGGGGCGCCTACACGGCGACCTTCGCCCACTACGAGGAGATGCCGCAGCACCTCGCGCAGAAGGTGATCGACGAGTACCAGGCGGCGAGAGCCGAACGGAAGTAGCGCGCTCAGCGCGGCGAATGCTCCTCGAGGAACGGGAGCACGGCCTCGTCGAACGCCTCGGGAGCACGGAGATTCACGACGTGGTCGGCCTCGATCGTCACGAGCCGCCCATCGAGCACCTCACGCGCGACCAGCTGCGATGCGCGCCGCATGTCCGGCGGGTCATACGACGCGTCGACGACCAGGGTCGGCACGTCGATCTCCCCGAGCCGCAGCGCGGCGGGCGGATCGAGTGATTCCGCAGCGGACTCGTCCATCGTCATCTCGTGGATGTTGTCGCGCGCGATCTGCTTGATGCGCGCGCCCGCCGGATCGTCGACCCCGAACGGCGCCCAGATCTCCAGCAGCAGATCCTGCGCGCGTTCGAACTCGCCCGCCTCGATCGCTGCCTCGATCGGAGGGGCCAGCTCGTCCCACCAGGCTTCCTCGTCCTCGGTCTCCTCGAACCCGCCCAGGCCGGGAGCGATCGGCACGAGCGCCCACACGCGGTCTGGCACCGTCAGCGTGGCGTCGATCGCGAGGCCCCCGCCCATCGAGCAGCCCACCAGTGCCGTGCGCTCGATGCCCAGGTGATCGAGGAGCGCCACGAGGTCGCGCACGTGCGAGTAGGGGGACCCGTCGGGCCTCGACGACGTCCCGTAGCCCCGTTGGTCGTAGCGCAGCGCTCGGAACCGCTCGGTCCACGGCTCGAAGTGCGGGTCCCACGTCCGCGCGTCCCACAGCCCCGGATGCAGCAGCGTGACGGCGGGACTTGCCGGGTCGCCGGCGATCTCGTAGTGGAGTCGTCCGCCGCGGGGCAGCTCCACGAAGCCGGCGTCACGATGACGCATCGGCGAACCTCGGTGCGAGTCGGCGAGCCGTGTCGGCAAGCAGTTCCGGCAGTACCCGCACCTCGCCGACCACGGGCATGAAGTTCGTGTCCCCGCTCCACCTCGGCACCACGTGCCAGTGCAGGTGATCGGGGATGCCGGCTCCCGAGGTCGATCCCGAGGTTCATGCCGATGTTGAAGCCGTGCGGTTCCGATTCCTCGCGCAACGCCCGGACCGAGCGTTGCAGCAAGACCTGCAGCTCGGCGTTCTCATCGACCGTCAGGTCCTCCACGTCGCCAGTATGGCGAAGCGGCACGATCAATAGATGCCCGGGGTTGTACGGGAACTTGTTCAGCACCACGTACGCGAGCTCGCCGCGCGCGAGCACCCGCTCGGGCTCGCGCGCCGGCACGGCGCAGAACACGCAGCCGCCGTCTTCCTCCAGCTCGTCGCGAGCCGTCGCGATGTACTGCATGCGCCACGGGCTCCACAGGTGATCCACGGCGGTCGCTCCTCAGGCCGACCCGAAGTCGGTCTGCACGAGCGCGCGGCTCGCAGCTTCTTCGGTCAAGTCGTCGACGAGTCGGTCGAAGGTCACGCCGCCGAACTCGGTGCCCGCGCGATCGCGAACGGTGTACGTATCGGATCCGAGCTCCTGGTCACCCACCACGAGCGTGTACGGGGCCTTCGCGAGCTGCGCCGCGCGGATCTTCTTGCCGACGCTCTCCTTCGAATCATCGACGAACGCCCGCAACCCCGCGGCCTTCGCGCCGGCGGCGAGCTCGTCGCAGCGCGCCACGTGACGGTCGGCGACCGGCACGAACCGCAGCTGCTCGGGCGCGAGCCACAGCGGGAACGCACCCGCGTAGTGCTCGGTGAGCACCCCGAAGAATCGCTCGACCGATCCGAACAGCGCCCGGTGGATCATGATCGGCTGGTGCCGGGCGTTGTCATCGCCCGAGTACTCCATCTCGAAGCGCTGCGGCATCTGGAAGTCGACCTGGATCGTGGACATCTGCCACGTTCGCCCGATCGCGTCTCGCGCCTGCACGCTGATCTTCGGCCCGTAGAACGCCCCGCCGCCCGGATCCATCACGAGCGGGACATCCATCGCCTCGGCGGCCACGCGCAACGCCTCTGTGGCCTCGGCCCACTCTTCCTCCGTGCCGACGGCCTTCTCCTCGGGGCGCGTCGACAGCTCCATGTAGAAGTCGTCGAGCCCATAGTCGCGCAACAAGTCCAGCACGAAGGTGAGCACGGACCGAAGCTCGTCGCCCAGCTGCTCCTTCGTCGTGAAGATGTGGGCATCGTCCATCGTGAGCCCGCGCACGCGGGTGAGCCCGTGCACGACCCCCGACAGCTCGTACCGGTACACCGTGCCGAACTCGAAGAGGCGCAACGGCAACTCGCGATAGCTGCGGGTGCGGCTCTTGAAGATCAGGATGTGCATCGGGCAGTTCATGGGCTTCAGGTAGTACTGCGTGCCACCGTCGAGCTCCATCGGCGGGAACATGCCGTCAGCGAACCAGGTCAGGTGACCGCTGATCTCGAACAGCTCCGCCTTCGTGATGTGCGGCGTATAGACGAAGTCGTAGCCGGCCTCCTCGTGACGACGCCGGGAGTAGTCCTCCATCAGCCTGCGCACGAGCCCGCCCTTCGGGTGGAACACGGCGAGCCCCGACCCGATCTCCTCGGGGAACGAGAACAGGTCGAGATCGGCGCCCACCTTGCGGTGATCGCGACGTTCGGCCTCCTCGAGGCGATGCAGGTACGCGTCGAGATCGTCCTGGGTGGCCCACGCCGTGCCGTAGATGCGGGTCAGCTGCGGATTGCTCTCATCGCCGCGCCAGTACGCGCCGGCCACGTTCGTGAGCTTGAACGCCCCGAGCATGCCGGTGTGCGGCACATGGGGACCCATGCACAGGTCGGTCCACCCGTCGTTCGAGTAGAGCGAGACAATCTCGCCGGCGCCCACTTCCCCCGTTTCGGTGTCGTCGACGCCGATGCCCTCGATGATCTCGACCTTGAAGGGCTGGTCGCGCAGCTGCTCCATCGCCTCGTCGCGCGAGACCTCGTCGCGCACGAAGCGCTGGTTCCGCTTCGCGATCTGTCGCATGCGACGATCGATCTTCGCCAGATCGCTCGCGTGCACCGGCTCGGGCAGATCGAAGTCGTAGTAGAAGCCGTCCGCGACGGCCGGCCCGATCGCGTACTTCGCCCCCGCGTACAGATCGCAGACGGCCTGCGCGAGCACGTGCGCGGTGGAATGACGCAGCACGTGCAGTCCGTCGTCGGAGTGCGGCGAGATCGGCTCGACGTGCGCGTCGGTCGCCGGCACGAACGAGATGTCGCGAAGTTCCCCGTCGACCCGCGCGGCGATCGTGCCTTTGGGCAGCGCGGCGCCAACCGGCTCCCCCTCGGGGAGATCGACGAGCACACCCTCGGGAAGGGTCAGGGTCGGCATGCGGGCATGATAGCGACCGCGCCCGCCCTACTCGTACGAGATCGCTTCGAGCACGTTGAGCTTGGCGGCCCGTCGAGCCGGCCAGATCGCCGCGAGCACCCCGGCGAGCCCGGCGAGCACCAGGTAGACGACGAGCTGACCGACCGGCACGACGAACTCGGTGACGCCCTCGTTCCGCAACGCCTGCTGCAGCGCCCAGCCGAACAGCACGCCGATCGCGACGCCGAGCACCGCACCGAAGACGGCGATGATGATCGACTCCCACCGGATCATGCGCTTGACCTGTCGTCGACTCATCCCGACCGCCCTGAGCAGCCCCAGCTCGTGGGTGCGCTCGTAGATCGAGAGCCCGAGGGTGTTCACGATGCCGAAGAGCGCGATCACGATCGCCATCGCGAGCAGCGCCGTGACCAGCCCGAGCAGCTGGTCGATGAATCCCGCCTGCTGCTCCCGGAACGCGGCTTGATCCTGCACCTGCACGTTCGGGAACTCGGCGACCGCCTCCTGGATCGCGGCATCGACCTCGTCGAGCGGCACCCCCTCGGCGGCCTTCACCAGCACGAAGGAATCGAGCTGTTCGCTGTAGAGCCCCTCGTACGTCTCGAGCGAGATGACGTAGTCACCCACCAGCCGGTTCTCATCGAAGATCCCCACGATCGTGAGCGGCACGTCGCCGGAGGAGCCGAACTCGGCAGGAAGGTCGTCGCCGAGCGCCCATCCGTTGTCCTGCGCGAGATCGCGATGCACGAGCACGGTCTCCGTGTCGTCGGACAGCGAGGCGACCGAGCCTTCGGAGACATCGATGGTGGCCACTTCCTCGACGGTGGCGGGGTCGACCGCGGTCACGAACGACGTTGCGCCGTCGACCCGGAACCCGTTCTGCCGGAACGCCGACGCGGTGCGGACCTCCGGAAGGGCCGCCACGAGGGCGCCGACCTCCGGGCTGAACGACGTGAACGAGCTCGTCGAGAGCGTGTAGTCCGCCTTCAGCGTCTCCGTCAGCGCCGCATCGAACGACGCCTTGAGCGACGCGGCCAGGATCGCCACCATCGACACGAGGCCGAGGCCGATCATCAGGGCCGTCGCCGTCGACGCGGTCCGCCGTGGGCTCCGCATCGCGTTCTCACGCCCCAGACGCGCCTGGATCGACAGGCGCTTGATCGGCGCGCCCAACGCACCGGCGATCGGCCTCGCGGCCAGCGGGGAGAGCATCGCGACCCCGATGAACGTGATCGCCGCGCCCGCGCCAACCACGGATGCGCCGTTGGTCTCGGCCCCGAAGAGCCCATAGGCGAGGATGCCCGCCCCGAGCGCGGTCACAGCCACGGCGATCGCGAGCCGGCGCCCGACGAGGCCTCGTGGCGGCGGCGCGTCGGCCGCCTCGCGCAGCGCCTGGATCGGCGCCACCGAGCCCGCTCTGCGGGCGGGCAACACCGAGGCGACCACGGTCACGACCACCCCGACCGCGAGGGAGACGAGGATCGTGCGTGGCAGCAGCTGGAGCGCGGTGCTCGGCAGGTCGATGTTGAACACGCCCAACAGGCCCTGGAGCCCGATCGCGATGCCGATGCCGGCCAGGATGCCCACCACGGAGGCGACGAGGCCGACCACGAACGCCTCGACCACGACGGAGACCACGACCTGGCGCCTCGACGCTCCGAGGGCCCGGAGCAGGGCCAGCTCCCGCGTCCGCTGCGCGACGATGATCGAGAACGTGTTGAAGATGATGAACGACCCGACGAACAGGGCCACGGCGGCGAACACGAGCAGTGCCGTCCGGAAGAAGCCGAGGCCCTCCTGCAACGCCTTCGTCGCTTCGTCGGCGACGGTGGTCGACGTGACCGCTTCTGCTCCCTCGGGCAGCACGGCTCCGACGGAGGCTCGCAGCTCCGAGGCCGCGATCCCTTCATCGCCGACCACGCTGATCGCATCGAAGACGCCCTGCTTGCCGAGCACGTCCTGGGCGGTCTCGGTATCGAACACCGCGAGCGTGGCGCCCCCCAGGTTGTCGGCATCGCCGAACCCGGCCGTGCCCACGATCGTGAACTCTCGCGGCGGTCCCTGGAACAGGATGCGGATCCGGTCGCCGATCTCGAGCTTCGCGTTGCGCGCCGTGGCCGCGTCGATCACCACATCGTCGGGCCCGCTGGGAGGCACGCTGTCGTCGCGGAGGCTCAGCACGTCGTCGGCGAGCTCGTTCCAGTTCGTGCCGATCGTGGGCGGACCGACCCCGCCGATCACCTCGTCGGTCGACGGATCCACCATCTGCGCGTAGCCCTGCACGTCGCCGACCGCGATCGCCACACCGGGCACGGCCGTCACGTCGTCGAGCACGCTCTCAGGCAATGGCTCACGGTCGTCGCTGCCGCTGCCGCCCCCAGGGCCCGCGCCGGTGGAGTCGAAGGCCGACGCCGAACGAACGACGACGTCGGAGGCGCCAGACGTCTGGGCGAAGAGCTCCTCGAACGCCGCGTTCATCGTGTCGGTCAGCACGTACGTTCCCGAGACGAACCCGATGCCGAGCACCACGGAAACCGCCGTGAGGACCAGGCGGAGCTTCTTGGCCATCAGGCTCTTGAACGTCGCTCGCCACACGGCGCTACCGCTCCAGCGACTTCAGTCGGTCCAACACGCTCGCCGCGGTTGGCTCGAGCATCTCGTCGACCACGTGCCCGTCGGCGAGGAACACGACACGATCGGCGTAGCTCGCGGCGTTCGCGTCGTGCGTGACCATCACGATCGTCTGCGCGTACGTCGTCACCGCGTCACGGAGGAACCCGAGCAGCTCTGCCCCCGAGCGAGAATCGAGGTTGCCGGTCGGCTCGTCGGCGAACACGATCTCGGGCCGGCTCACGAGCGCGCGCGCACTCGCGACCCGCTGCTGCTGCCCGCCCGAGAGCTCGCTCGGGCGATGCGTGAGCCGGTCGCGGAGCCCGATCGTGTCGACCACCTGGTCGTACCACCCGCGATCCACGTCGCGCCCGGCGATGTCGAGCGGAAGCGTGATGTTCTCCGACGCCGTGAGCGTCGGCACGAGGTTGAAGGCCTGGAACACGAAGCCGACCTTGTCTCGCCGCAGCGCCGTGAGCTGCTTCTCGCTCAGCGTCGTGAGGTCGACGTCTCCGATCCACACGCTGCCCGACGTCGGGCTGTCGAGTCCGGCCAGGGAGTGCAGGAGCGTCGACTTCCCCGAGCCCGACGGGCCCATGATCGCCGTGAACGCCCCCCGTGCGAATTCGATCGAGATGCCGCGCAGGGCTTCCACGGCAGCATCGCCTTCGCCGTACACCTTGCGCAGCACATCGGCGCGTGCAGCCGCGCCGACCGGCGCGGAGGGCAGAGCGGTATCCATCGCAGGGCCTTTCGCGGTCGGGAACCGTGACGCGCTTCACCCTATCGAACGCGCAGGAGACGACCACCCTGTGCTCGCGCGTGTCGTCGGATCTGGTGGGCGCGGCAGGTTTTGAACCTGCGACCTCTCGCGTGTGAGGCGAGCGCTCTCCCGCTGAGCTACGCGCCCGGAGCACCTCACGATAGCAACTCGGACGTCGACCGTTGCTCGAGGGTCGGATCCAGACGAAGTGACGGCGGCACGTGCCCGCGTCGTGCCGCCGTCGGCCCGAGCCGGAGCCCGGACATCCAGAGAAGTCCGGAGTGTTTCATGATGACACGACATCTGCAAGGCCGAGCTGTGCCTCAGTGGGGTCCTGAGCCGGGTTCGTTCTCGGCCCGACGCCGTTCCATCAAGGCTCGGAGCTCGTCGCCCAGCTCGGGCATCTCCTCGGTCAGTTCGTGCAGCGCGTCGACGTGCAACGCCAGGGCCCGGACCGGGGTACGGGCAACCACCGAGGCCATCCGACGGTGGCGAGCGAGCAAGGCAATCTCGCCGACGACGTCTCCCGCCCCGAGCGAGGCTAAGGGCTCCCCGTCACGGACCACGTCGACCGTGCCCTCCTCGATCACGAAGAGTTCGTACGGCATGCTGCCCTGCTCGATCAGTCGATCACCGGGCTCGGCTCGAACCTCCACGACCCACCGCGCGACCTGGGCCAGGTCGTAAGCGTCGAGGTCACCGAACAGCGAAACCGAGCGAAGGCGCCCCGCGTCGATCACACAAGCCTCCTCCGGCGAGCGGAACCCGCTGCGAGCAGCGGGTTCCGTGGTGGGCGCTAGAGGATTTGAACCTCTGACCTCTTCCGCGTCAAGGAAGTCCAGTACGGTCTGCTCACCAGCGTTTGTGCTGCTCACGATACATGAAGGTACGCGGTGAGGTCGATCCAGTGCCGTTCGATTCAGTCGGCTCCTTGACCAGCGTCGACCAACCAGGGTGGGACGACCCGTTCCTCGTGGAAACCGGCGGGGGCGTGAGCCCTTCGGTTCCGCCGACCAGTCTTCCCGGCCCTGAGTGGCGAGGCTCCTCCGCCGGCTCATCACATGGAGGGTTCGTACGCCGGCCCACACGGGAGGAGGATCCGTCGCGGTCGAGCCGCGCCCTCAGGAGCCCTGCAGGGTGGACACGTTCGCCGACGGCTCGCGAACGGCGATCACGTTGAATGCCGGGATCGGCCTACGGAACCCCTTGAGCGTGAGCTCACCTATGGGTTCCACTTCGATGTCTCCCTCGACCTCCGCGTGGAGACTCTGGGTGATCAGGATCTGGCCGGCCGCCGCTTCATCGGCGAGCCGCGCTGCGAGGTTGGTCACCGCCCCGATCGCCGCGTAGTCGGAGCGGCCCTCGAACCCGACCTCGCCGCACGTCGCGTAGCCGAGCGCGACGCCGGCCCCCTGGTCCAGCTCGTAGCCGCGCTTGCGCCACACCGGCGTCAGCGTCGCCATCTCTTCTCGGAGCGCACACGCGAGCCGAACCGCGCGCAGAGGCGCGTCTGGGATCTCGTGAGGGTCGTTGAAGAAGAGCTGGACCCCGTCGCCCTCGAGGAACCCCACGGTCGCGTCGAACCGTTGCACGAGACCGCCGATCACAGAATGGAACTCCCCGAGCACCTGCATCAGCTCCTCGGGCTCGACCGCGTCGACGAAGGAGGTCCATCCGCGGAGGTCGGCGAAGAGCATGGCGACCTTGCGGCGATGGCTGCGGAGGATCGCGTCGTCACCCGACGAGACGATCGCGTCGACGAGCTGCGGAGAGAGGAACCGCCGGAGCTTCCGGACCCGCTCGAGCTCCACGACCTGGTTCTGCACCCGCTCCTCGAGCGTTCGATTCAGCTCGGTCAGCTCCGCAGCCTGCGACGTGATCGTGTCGTGGTAGCGCTTGATCCGCAGGAGAGACCGGACCCGCGCGAGCAATTCGTCTTGGTCGAACGGCTTGGCGATCAGATCGTCCGCGCCCGCCCGGATCGCCTCGGTCTTCTCAGACGTGCTGGCCGTGATCATGATCACCGGCAACATCGCGGTCTCCTCGCGCTCCCGGATCCTGCGACACACCGCGTACCCGTCCGGCTGCGGCATCACGACGTCGAGCATCACCAGGTCCGGCTTGGCCGACGCGACGAGCTCCAGCGCGCGCTCGCCATCGGTCGCGGAGACGACGTCGTAGCCGCGCGGCACGAGAACGGCCTCGAGCAGCCGCACGTTCGGAGCAACGTCGTCCACGACCAGGATCCGGCCATCGCCGCTCAACCGATCCGTCCTTGGCAGTGTTGCCGGACGATCCCGATCAGCTCCCGCACGTTCACGGGCTTCGACACGTAGCCGTCGAAGCCCTCCGCCAGGAACCGCTCGCGATCCCCCCGCATCGCTTGTGCGGTCAGGGCAAGGACGGGGATCGTCGCCGTGCGCGCGTCCGCCCGCAATCGATGGAGCGCTTGGACGCCGTCGAGGTCCGGGAGCTGGACGTCCATCAGCACGAGGTCCGGCGTGTGCTCGGATGCCATGTCGACGGCCTCGCCGCCCGTCGTCGCCTCGAGCGTTCTGAAACCGGTCGCGATTAGGACGTCACGGAACAGTTTCATGTTCTTCTCGTTGTCCTCGACGACGAGGATCCGCTCGCCCGTCATGGCGTGAGCGATCCCGCGGGCAGCGCGAACGTGAACGTGCTCCCGCGACCGAGCTCGCTCTCGAGCCAGATCCGTCCGCCGTGGAGCTCCACGAACCGCTTCGAGAGCGCGAGGCCCAGGCCGGTCCCCTCGCGGTGCCCGACGCCCGTCTCGCTCTGCTGGAACTCCTCGAAGATACGATCCCGATCCTCGGGAGCGATGCCCGGGCCAGTATCGACGACGGAGACCCTGACCTCGCCGTTGACCCGCCTCGCGCTCACGTCGACCTCCCCACCCGCGGGCGTGAACTTCACCGCGTTCGAGAGCAGATTGAAGATGACCTGCTTGATCCGTCGCTCGTCTCCGTTGACCGGATCGACCTCCGGATCGGCGGCGAACGCGACGCGGACCCCGTCCTCTGTCGCGCGCTCGCGAACCATCACCACTCCGCGCTCGAGTGCCTCCCGTAGGGAGAACGGGTGCACCTCGAGCTCGACCTGTCCGGCCTCGACCTTGGAGAGGTCGAGAACGTCGTTGATGAGCGAGAGCAGATGGTTCCCCGAGGAGGTGATGTCGTCGAGGTACTCCGCCTGCTTCTCGTTCACCGAGCCGACCATCTCGTCGCGCAACACTTGCGAGAATCCGATGACCGCATTCAACGGGGTCCGGAGCTCGTGGGACATGTTGGCCAGGAATTCCGACTTGTGCTGACTTGCTTCCTCGAGCTCCGCGTACACGCTCCGGAGCTCGTCGTTCATCCGATTGACGTTGGCTGCCAGCGCTCCCAGTTCGTCGCGGTTCTCGACGTCGACGCGCCCCTCGAAGTCTCCCGACGCGATCGCCGCGAGTCGGCCGTCGATATTCTGGATCGGACCGATGAGCGACCACGACAGGATGAACCCCAGCAACAGCGCGAGCACGAGTGCAGCGGCTGCCACGCCGATGAACAGCGCCCGCGAGCTCGCGAACGAGCTGGCGTTCCGGGCGATCAGCTCCTCGACCTCTGCCCGCGTCCCGTCCGCCAGGTCCGCGGTGAACGTCTTGAGGTCGCTCGAGAGTTTCTCCACTCTCACCCGGATCGGCAGTACCTCGTCGGCTGTGGCGTCCTCCTGGTAGAGGGGGATGAGCTCTTGGTCCAGCACCACCCAAAGACTGTGGGCGGTGTCCCTGATGGTCTCGAGGTCGCCGTGATCCTCAGGGGGCGGCGTGAAGCCCAACTGATCCGCGGCCGTACCGGCTTCGATGGCGCGAACCGCGGAGCTCGCGTGTCGATCGATCGCCTCCAGATTCTCCCGCTGCGGGACCTCCGTCCAGACCTTGTAGAAGTCATCACCCACGTTCTCCGCCAAGAGGTTGCGGAGGTTCAACACGTCCCTCTGGAGCTGCGTGTAGCCGATCGCTCGCTCCCGGAGCGCTCCGAGACTCGCGACGCGATCGTTCGACTGCCCGAGGACGAGCTGCCCGAGCAGTCCCACCGCGACGAGGAGCATCGATGTGCCGACGGACGCGAGCAGGAGCTTCGTGCGAACCGTGACCGGCAGACGGGCGACGGCACGGACGATCGGATCGTCGATGCGGCTCAGCGGCCGCCGCTTGTGGACGACAGCCGCTCGCCGCTCGTCAGCACGCGCGTCGGGCACAGGCTCGCACGCCTAGAGCTCGGTCGTGCCGCCGACGAAGTTCGTGATCAGCCACTCCCCGTTGATCCGCGCGACGTCGGCATCGCCGGCCGTGACCGCCACCACCTTACTGGTCTCGGCATCCACGAAGTGGCACTCGAAGTGCAGCGTCCCGCGGTCGCCGTTCACAGTGACCTCGAGCTTGTAGGCGGGGTGATCGGAGATCCAGGTGTTCGCGGGGTCGAACGCCGGCGACTTCTCGAGCCAGAACTCCCGGATCTCGTCCACGCCCACCGCGGTCTCTCCCCCGCCGACGGTGAAGGTCGCGTTGGGGGAGTACAGGCTCAGCATCAGGTCGATGTCCTTGTCCGATGTGGCCTGGTGGAAATCCTTCTCGAGTTTGTCGATCTCCCACATGTCTTGGAATCGTCGGGCCTCGGCGTCGGACGAGTCGGCGCTCGAGCCACCACAGGCCACGAGCACGACAGAGAGGAGGAAGACTCCGAGTCCCCCAACGATCACGAGCCTCCGCATGGAGATACCCCTTCGCTCAGGCCAATTGGCCGCCGGCGCTCGACGATGTTCACACCGCCGAGCCGATCCGTCTAGAGGCTAGGGAGCGCGATGGTTCCGGCCCACCAGGTCAACCGTCCTTGCTTTGGGGTGCCAGCACGGTATCGCCCTCGACCTCGTCACCCCGTCCTCCCCACGCAGTGACGGCGGACCTGCTCGGGAAACGTGCTCACGTGGATCGGCTTTTCGAGCCATCCCGCGAAGCCCGCGTCCTCGAGCCAGTCTTCGCTCCCTTCGAGCGGTGATGCGCTCATCGCGACCACCGGGATGAGAGCCGTTCGCTCGTGTGCCGCGAGCATCCGCGTCGCGTCCACGCCATCCATGTCGGGAAGCCGGAGGTCCATCAGGATCACGTCCGGCACGTGCTCCCGCGCGAGCGCGATCCCCTGCGCGGCCGTCTCAGCACCGAACGTCCGGAACCCCGCTGCGTCCAGGACATCGAGGGCGAGCTTGAGGTTCCGGTCGTTGTCGTCGACGACGAGGACGCTCGTCACAGGCGTATCCTCGCGCCATGCCGCTCCGGTTGGTGATCGCCGAGGATCATCTCTTCGTTCGCGAAGGCATCCGGCGACTGCTCGAGGCCGACCCTGAGCTCGAGGTCGCCGCGGTGTGCGGCGACCTCGACTCCTTGTTCGCCGCGGTGGAGGCGGAGCGTCCGGACGTGGTCGTCACCGACATCCGCATGCCGCCCGGCAACAGCGACGAAGGGATCAGGGCGGCGGATCGGCTCCGCACCACCGATCCACACGTGGGCGTCGTCGTGCTCAGCCAGTACGCGACGCCGAGCTACGCCATGGCCCTCCTGGAGGGTGGCAGCGCCGGGCGCTCCTACCTCCTCAAGGAGCGTGTCCAGGATCCGGGCGAGCTCGTGTCTGCGATCCGCGCGGTCGCGAACGGCGGCTCGGTGATCGATCCGATGGTCGTGGAGGCACTGGTCGCGGAGGATGGCCGCGGCGAGCGGTCGCCGCTCAAGAGCCTCACCGCACGCGAACGCGACGTTCTGCGTGAGATGGCGGCGGGCAAGAGCAACGAGGCGATCGGTGAGTCCCTCTTCCTCGCCGAGCGATCGGTCGAGAAGGTGATCCATTCGATCTTCCTCAAGCTCGGGCTCACGTGGGAGCCATCGGTCAACAAGCGGGTCAAGGCCGTGATCCTGTACCTCGCAGAGAGTGATTAGCGTCATCGCGGGAGCGGGAGTGAGCCGGTGACGGTGGTCCGGTCGCCCTCCGACGCGATCGTGACGCGCCCGCCCAACGCCTCGACGCGATCGTACGGGGCGCGGCGCTCCGCTCCCAGGTCGCGCTCCGCGACGACCTCGAACGCGAGCGCGCCCTCCGCTCCTCGGATGCTCACCACCACCGAAGTGCCGGCCGGCGCGCGCTCCAACGAGTCGAGCACGCAGAAGTAGACGGCGCCGGCGATCTCGGGCGGCACGGTGACGTGCACGTCGACATCGATCCGCACCGGCACGCCTTCGCGGCTCGCCGCCGCGCGGAGCTCCGGGGCCAACCCGCCCGCGTCGAGAAGCGAAGGGATGATCCGGTTCGCGAGCTCCTGCATCTCCGTCAATGCTCGCCGCGCTTCGCGCTGCAGCTCGTCCAGAAGCGCCCTCGCCGCGGCGGGATCGGAGTCCACCGATCGCGCCGCGACCTCGAGGTTGGCCGCGAGCCCCACCAGATCCTGCTGCACGCCCTCGTGCAGGGCCCGCTCGATGCCGCGACGTTCGGCATCGGCGACCAGCGCGAGTCGTTTCCGAGACGCTCGGAGCTCCTCGATCTCGCGGCGCAACCCATCGAGGGTTGGCTGATCGTCGGTCTGGTCGGTCTCCAGCGGAATGCCCTCCTGCGCCTGGGTCACCGGCAGTTGTCCGTCATCGCTCGGGCGGCGTCAAGCGGCCCAGCACGGTATCGAGCCGGGATGGCAGCATCCCGGCGTTCGCCTGGCCGCCACCGTAGAGCCGGAGGGAACGACTTCGTAGCGTCGCGATGGACGAGCGCTCATCGCGGATCGAGAAGGGAGGAAAGGCGATGGAGCTCAGACACGTGATGCGAGGAACGGAGAGGAGACCGCAGATGAAGAAGTCAGTGCTCGTGTTGACAGCAGCGCTGCTCACACTGGGTGCGATTGGCAGCGGGATGCTACCGCTCGCCGCGCAGGAGCCGCCGTTGCCGATCGCGACCGAGGTCCTGTCGCCGCGCAGCGTGTTCCCGGACGACATCGACATGAAGTTCAAGATCAGCACCGGTGAGGAAACCGAGGTCGTGAAGGTCGTCGATCCTTCGCGGACGGTGACGGCCCGGTTCACCATCCAGCCGGGAGCGCAGTTCCCCTGGCACAGCCACGCAGGACCCGTCGTCGTCAACGTGGTTCAGGGCACGCTCGTCTTCGTCGAGACCGATTGCGCGGAGCGGGCGTACCCGACGGGAACCGCCTTCGTCGATGCAGGCCACGGGCACGTCCACTCCGCCTACAACCCGACCGGTGGGGAGACCGTGATCGTGGCGACGTTCTTCGAGTCCCCGGCCGCAGGATCGCTGCTGATCCCAGCAGACACACCGGCGTGCACCGCGTTAGAAAAGTGAAGTTTCCGTGCGAGATGAGGTGAGCCGGCACGCGTCGGGCATCGATGCGCTCCGTCCCCCAGGGCGGCGGTTACGGCGAGCGAGATCAGTGATCTCGATGAAGTGCTCGAGGAGCGCGGAGTGGGGGCTGGTCGCCCGAAGTACGGGTTCCAGGCACGGCAACCTCGTTCGGCCGGAAGGCGTGCACGTCGGCGTGCGGACGACGTGGTCCTCGGCTCCCAACGTCATCATCATCACCGCGCCGCGATCGCCGATGACCACCGGAGAGACTTGGTGGGCGCTAGAGGATTTGAACCTCTGACCTCTTCCGCGTCAAGGAAGCGCTCTCCCCCTGAGCTAAGCGCCCGTCTGCCCCCAGATGCTACACGGGAGCGTCGAGGCGGGGACCGGAATCGAACCGGTGTACGAGGCTTTGCAGGCCTCTGCCTAACCACTCGGCCACCCCGCCACTGCGTGCTGGCTCGCCGCGGCAGTCTACGCGACGACGCACGAACGGCCGCCCGAAGGCGGCCGTTCCTCGGAGCGGACGACGGGATTCGAACCCGCGACCCCCACCTTGGCAAGGTGGTGCTCTACCAACTGAGCCACGTCCGCGCGGCGTGCGTCCATGCTAACCCCGGCCCTGTGGACCTTCAACCGAAGGCCGGGTGCCAGCGCACGGCGCCCGCGAGACAGGCCGCGCGTGCCTCATCGAGCACCGCGATCTGGAAGTCCTCCTCCGCGATGACGAAGCCCTCGTCCTGGGTACCGGCGAACGGGTTCCTCAGCCCGTAGCGTGACGCGGGCACGAACCCGAGCGGGCCGTAGTACGAGGGATCGCCCAGCAGGATCACGGCCGACTCCCCCCGGCGTCCCGCTTCGTCGAGCGCGGCCCGCACGAGCGACGATCCGATGCCTCGCCGTCGACGGTCGAGGAGCACCCCGATCGGGCCGAGCGCTAGGACGTCGGTCTCCCCCACCCGAGCCCGGCTCATCTGCACGTGGCCGACGATGTCGCCGTCGACCTCGGCCACGACCGCGAACGACCCGGCCTCGTCTCGGACGGCCTCGACGATCGTCGACTCCAAGGGCTGCCCGAAGGCGGCTCGCTCGACCTCGACCGAAGCGAGCCGATCGATCGGCGACTCGAGCCGAACGATCACGACGAGCCGGTCGAGCCGAAGCCGCCGTCGCCACGCTCGGAATCAGGGAGCTCGTCGGCCCATCTCGGTTCGACCTCCGGGATACTGACGACGACCAGCTGCGCGATGCGATCTCCGCGCGCGATCTTCACGGCCTCGGAACGATCGAGGTTCACGGCCGACACGATCACCTCGCCCCGGTAGCCCGCATCGATCAGGCCGGGGGCGTTCGCGAGCGTCAGGCCGTGCGTCGACGCGAGGCCAGATCTCGGCAGCACGAGTCCCGCGTGGCCCTCGGGAATCGCGACGGCGATGCCGGTGGGGATCATCGCCCGTTCGCCGGGGGGCACCTCGACGTCGACGTTGGCACGCAGGTCAAGCCCGGCGTCGCCGGGGAGCCGCGCCGACGGGAGGGCCGCCTCGTCATCGAGACGACGGAACGGCAGATCCATCAGGCCTTCGGCTCCACCAGCTCGATGCGGTTGCCGAACGGGTCGCGCACGTGGCACCGGTGGTAGCCCTCGAGGGGCACGTCGTCGGTCACCCGATACCCGGCTGCCTGGATACGTTCGCGCAGCGTCTCGAGGTCGCGCACGAGGAAGGCCGGGTGCGCCTTCACGGCCGGTGAGAACGGTTCCTCGATGCCCAGATGCACCTCGAGGCCTTCGTCGCGGAACCACACGCCGCCCCTGGGCGCGAGCTCGGGCGGCTTCGGCACCTGGGGCAGACCCAGGATCGCGCCGTAGAAGCGCACCGCGGCCTCCTCCTCGCCGGGAGGCATAGCGAGTTGCACGTGGTGCAACCCCTCGAGCTTGGCGCCGCCGTCGGTCATGGCCACAGGCTACCGGCGCGTCGGCGCCTCGGCATCGAGACGAGCACAGCCGTGGGCCGGGCTCGCCCGGCCCACGGCTGGGGCACGGACGCTACGAGCAGCCGCTCGTCGAACCGCAGCTCGAGCAGACGTAGCAGGAGCCCGCCGGCTGCATCTTCGAGCCGCAGCTGTAACAGAGCGGCGCGTCGTTCGCCTTGGCGGTCGGCTTCTCCGTCGCATCGAGTACGAACGCAACCCCGTCGCCCGGCTCCAGCGCCGGCTGCTCCGACTTCGCTGCGACCTCTGCCTGCACGGCCTCGGTGCGCTCGGCGATCGACTTGATGCCCAGCCCCTCGCGGGTCTCGGGAGGCAGGTAGTCGAGCGCCAGCCGCCGGAACACGTAGTCGATCATCGAAGTAGCGAACCGGATGTCGGGATCGTTGGTCATGCCGCTCGGCTCGAACTTCGTGTTGATGAACTTCGAGACGTAGGTCTCCAGCGGCACCCCGTACTGCAGCCCGATCGAGACGGCGATCGCGAAGGCGTCCATCACGCCGGCGAGGGTGGATCCCTGCTTCGAGGTCTTCAGGAAGATCTCGCCGAGCCCGTCGTCGGGGTAGGAACCGGCCGTGATGTAGCCCTCGGCGTCGCCCACCTGGAACGACGTCGTGGTCGAGGGTCGCGACATCGGCAGGCGCTTGCGCACCGGGTGCGCCAGCCCGGCGGGCTCGGGCACCTCGGCGATCTTCTTCTTGTCGGCAGACAAAGGCTGGGCGACCTTGCAGTTGTCGCGGTAGATCGCGACCGCCTTGAGCCCGAGCTTCCAGCTCTCGACGAAGAGCTGCTCGACCTCCTCGACGGTGGCTTCCTCCGGCATGTTCACGGTCTTCGAGATCGCGCCGGAGATGAACGGTTGTGCCGCTGCCATCATGCGCACGTGGCCCATGTAGTGGATGGGCTGCGCTCCCATCGCCGTGTCGAAGACAGCGTGATGCTCGGACCTGAGGTGCGGCGCGTCGACCACCGAGTTGTGCTCGGCGATGAAGGAGACGATGTCCTCGATCTGGGATGCCTCGTACCCGAGCTTCTCGAGCGCGCGCGGCACCGTCTGGTTCACGAACTGCATCGTGCCGCCGCCGACCAGCTTCTTCGTCTTGACGAGGGCCAGTTCGGGCTCGATACCGGTGGTGTCGCAGTCCATCATCAGGCCGATCGTGCCCGTCGGCGCGAGCACCGACGCCTGCGCGTTGCGGTACCCATGTTGCTCACCGAGCGACACGGCCTCGTCCCACGACTGCTTCGCGGCGGACAGCATGCCCTCGGGAACCAGCTCGCCGTCGATCTCGTCGGTGGCGGCCCGGTGCTTGCGGATCACTCGGAGCATCGCGTCGGCGTTGGGCTCATAACCCTCGAACGGCCCCATCACCTCGGCGATGCGGGCGCTCGTGCGATACGCATGCCCGGTCATGACGGCGGTGATCGCGCCCGCCCAAGCCCGGCCGGCATCGGAGTCGTACGGCAGGCCCCGGGCCATCAGCAGTGCGCCGAGGTTCGCGTAGCCGAGGCCGAGCTGACGGTAAGCGCGAGCGTTCTCGGCGATCTTCTCGGTCGGGTAGTCGGACTCACCGACCACGATCTCCTGCGCGGTGAACACCACCTCGACCGCGTGCCGCAAGCTCGCCACGTCGAACGCCCCGTCGTCGTCGAGGAACTTCATGAGGTTCAACGAGGCGAGGTTGCACGCGGAGTTGTCGAGGTGCATGTATTCGCTGCACGGGTTCGAGCCGTTGATACGACCCGACGCCGGGCAGGTGTGCCACTCGTTGATCGTCGTGTCGTACTGCATACCCGGGTCGGCGCACTCCCACGCCGCCTTGGCGACCTGGCGCATGAGCTCACGGGCGCGCACGGTGTCGACGGTCTCGCCGCTCGTGACGGCCTTCAGCTTCCAGTCCTGGTCCTGTTCGTACGCGCGCATGAACTCGTCGGCGACCCGCACCGAGTTGTTCGCGTTCTGATACTGGATCGACGCGCTGTCCTTGCCGTCGAGGTCCATGTCGAAGCCCGCGTCGCGCAGAGCGCGGGCCTTGTGCTCCTCGTTGGCCTTACACCAGATGAAGTCCTCGACGTCGGGATGATCGACGTTCAGGATCACCATCTTCGCGGCGCGCCGCGTCTTGCCACCCGACTTGATCGTGCCGGCGCTGGCGTCGGCGCCTCGCATGAAGCTCACCGGTCCCGACGCCGTGCCGCCGCCGGCGAGCGACTCCTTCGACGAGCGGATCTTCGACAGGTTGATGCCCGAGCCAGAACCACCCTTGAAGATCGTTCCTTCCTCGACGTACCAGTTGAGGATGGAGCTCATGTGGTCGTCGACCGCGAGGATGAAGCAGGCCGAGCACTGCTGCGGCGTGTCGGGCACGCCGACGTTGAACCAGACCGGTGAGTTGAACGCCGCCTTCTGGGTGACGATCAGGTGGGTCAGCTCCTCTGCGAAGACCTGCGCGTCGTGGTCGCTCGCGAAGTAGCCGTTCTTCTGACCCCATCGTGTGATCGTGTCGACGACGCGCCCGGCGAGCTGGCGGACGCTCGACTCGCGCTGGGGAGTGCCGAGGGTGCCCCGGAAGTACTTCTGGGCGACGATGTTCGTCGCGTTCTGCGACCACGAGGCCGGGAACTCGACGTCGCGCTGCTCGAAGGCGTTGCCGCCCTCCTTGTAGTTCGGGATGACCGCGTCACGGACCTCCCACTCCACGTCGTCGAACGGGTGCTTCCCCTCGGTCGTGAAGTACCGCGAGAAGGTCAAGCCCTCCCGGATGACCTCGACGTCGCCCTCTTTCGTCGCCACCGGCAACCCCTCCTTCTGCTCGGCGGTCTGGACCGCCATGTGAAACGCGTGTGGATATTGGGGGAAAACCACACCCATGTGATTACGGCTCGGTGATTCTGACCCTCGGCGCGTCGCTGGTCAACATGATGTGCCAAGAAATCTTGTCACACACAACATCTAGTATCTCATGCCGGTCGCTCTTCGACCATGCACGTGGCGCCGGAAGGGCTCGACTCGCCTCAGCGCGTACGACGGCGCTTGGCGGGCTCCTTCTTCTGCAGCGAGACGAGCTCCCGCTGGAAGTCCGCGACGCCCTCGAACTCCTTGTAGACCGAGGCGAAGCGGAGGTAGGCGACCTCGTCGGCGCGCCGCAGCGCGGCCAGGACTTCCTGGCCCGCCAGGCTCGACGGGATCTCGGGTCCTCGCCGGCGCAGACGCCCCTGGATGCGATCGACCATGATCTCCACCTCGGTGGCGGTCACGGGGCGGTCGGCCAGCGCCTTGCGGATGCTGCCGGCGAGCTTCTCCCGATCGAACGGCTCCTTCGATCCGTCGCGCTTCACCACTATGAGGCCCACCTCTTCGATGCGCTCGAACGTCGTGTAGCGGCGCCTGCACGCGCTGCACTCGCGCCGTCGACGGATGGCCACGCCACCTTCGGCGGGCCTCGAGTCGACGACGCGGTCGTCGTCCGCATCGCACCAAGGGCATCGCATCGTGATCGCTGCCACAAGATGTTGTGGCCGCGCGAACGGTACCCGGGGGGGACATCGGCGTCAACGCGGACCGGATGAACGAAGGGACGGGCGGCGCCGGAGACGCGTCATGACGGCGAAGGGATCGACAGCACCTGCCCGGGCACCAGGCCGCCGGTCGCAGCCTCGTTGCGTCGCTCGAGCTCGGCGATCACCTCACGAGGGTCGCGGTCGGGCGCGATCCGGGAGGCGATCGACCACAGCGTGTCGCCGTGCCGCACCACGTACGAACTCGAGGACACGGGCACGAGGGGGTCGCTGACGACGCCGAGCGCGCGAGCCATGGGCCCGCCGAGCGCCATCACGAGCACGGTCGCGGTCGCGAAGACGGTGAGGCGTCGGCGAACGTATGTTCGATGCATCGCCTTAGGCTCACCGAACGAGCGTTCGAAGTCAAGCGTGGTTCCGAACATATGTTTGCACCCCGCTGCGTCGGCTGCTACGGTCGCGCTCATCGAGAGGAAGGCTAGTGACCATGTCTGACATCACGGCGATCAGCCAACGCCAGCAGCGCATCCTCGACGTCATCGCCGAGACCGTCCGCGAGCGGGGGTACCCCCCGACGGTGCGCGAGATCGGCGAGGCGGTCGGCCTCACGTCATCGTCGAGCGTGCACGCTCAGCTCGCGAACCTCGAGCGCAAGGGCCTCCTCCACAAGGACCCGACCAAGCCACGGGCCATGACGCTCTCCGAGCCTCGAGCCGGGGCAGTCACCGTTCCTCTGGTGGGCAGGATCGCCGCCGGTGTGCCGATCCTCGCCGAGGAGAACGTCGAGGACCACATCGCGGTTCCCGAAGACTACGCCGACGACCGCGACCACTTCGCGCTCACGGTGGTCGGTGACTCGATGATCGAGGCCGGCATCTTCGAGGGCGACGTCGTGGTGGTGCGGTCGCAGGATCACGCTCGCGACGGGGACATCGTCGCCGCTTTGCTCCCGGGTCCCGCCGAGGACGAAGCCACCGTGAAACGGCTCGGCCACGACGGCACCCGAGTGATGCTGATCCCAGAGAATCCCTCGCTCGAGGCTTTCGAGATGCCCGACGGTCGCATCCTGGGCAAGGTCGTGGCCGTGCTCAGGAAGCTCTGACGAAGCTCAGCGCGATCACGCCTCGCACGACTGGATGGTGTCGCCGGAGTCGGCAGTGCACGTGTCGATGTCGGCGTTCCCTCCCTGGCCGCGCAGGAAGTCGTTCCCGTTGACGCCATCGACGCCGTCGAGCGTGTCGCTCCCGAGTCGCCCGAGCAGCCGGTCGGCACCCTTGCCTCCGACGATGGAGTCGTCGCCTTCTCCCCCGGAGAGCGTGTCCTTACCGTCGCGGCCGAGCAACCGGTCGTCCCCCTTCGCCCCTCGGATCTTCTCGCCGTCAGGACCTCCTCGAAGCACGTCGTCGCCGAGCCCGCCTGCGAGCACGTTCTTCCCGGAGCCGCCACGGATGGTGTCGGCGCCCGCGTTGCCCTGTAGCCGGTCCTTCCTGGTGCCACCCTTCAGGCGGTCATCGCCCTGTCCGCCGAGGAGGCGATCGCGTCCGCCGCTGCCTTTCAGGACGTCGTTCCCGTCACCGCCGGAGACCAGATCGTTCCCCGATCCCGCGCGCACCGTGTCGTTCCCATCGCCACCGGAGATGCGATCGTTGCCACCGAGCCCGCAGATCACATCGTTGCCGCTCGTGCCCTGCAAGACGTCGGCACCGGGGGTGCCGGTGATGGAGCAGCGCGACCCGCCTGCTGACGCGGCCGGCGCACCAGCGAGCATCGCGACCCCGACGATGAACCCCATCCCGATCGACACGACACGCCTCATCGAACCCTCCTTCGGTCTCTGCAATTCGTATCAGCATAGTTCCCTACGAGGCACAGTGTAGAGGCTGGGTGCAACCGTCGGCCTCGAGCTCGACCGCAGCCGCGATCGCTTCCTGCAGTGGTCGACGACCTTGCCCGAGATGGGCTCCGACCGGCCATGTGGCGTTTACGCTGTCGTGGTCCCCGGTCGAGGAGGCCCACCAGATGGCTGATGGCGAGACCACAGCGCTTGAGCGGCAGATCCGATCGCAGCCGGCTGCGATCGAGCACATGCTGTCGTCACCGGCCGTTCGCCAGCAGGTGCACATGGCGACGGAGGGCCTGCACCGTGCTCGCCGCCTGTGGGTCGTCGGCACGGGCACGAGCCTTCACGCCGCGGAGCTCGGCGCGGCGATGCTGATGGAAGCCGGGCGAGCGGCGACCGTGGTTCCCGCGATGCAGTTCGCCACGCAGGCTCCCGTGATCGGCCCGAAGGACGGCGTCATAGTCATCACGCATACGGGCGAGACCGCGTACGCGCTGGCGGTGCGAGCGCTCGCGTTCACCGGCGGCCTCGACACGGTCACGATCACCAAGCGGGGAAGCGGCTTCCCGCGCGCGATCGAGACGGTGGAGGCGGAGACGAGCGAGACCTACACCGCCAGCTACACGACGGCGCTCGTGGCCCTGGCCCTGATCGCGCAGGAACTCGGAGCGGCATCGCTCTCCGACGACGCCCTCGCGCCGATCCCCGCCGCCGTGCAAGCGGCGATCGACGACCCGTCGACTTCATCGATCCCCCGCCCCGACCGCGCGCTGGTGATCGCCGGTGCGGGCCCTGCGTCGGTGACGGCACGAGAGGGGGCGCTCAAGGTCCGCGAGGCCGCTCGGGTCCTCGCAGAGGGATACGACGTGGAGTACCTGTTGCATGGCTCGGCCGTCCCGCTCGACCGACGTGACCACCTGGTGACGCTCGCGCCTCCCGACCAGCCGCTGGTCGCAGGGGTGGCTGCCGCGGCGACCGTGGAGGGCGTGGCTCACACGCGGCTCGAGGAGCCGTCTTCGATGCCGGCCCTGCTCGCTCAGATCCCGCTCACCGTTCGCCTGCAGCTGCTCGCGTTGCGCATGGCGCAGGAAGGCCACCACGATCCCGACCGCGTGATCGTGGGCGCGTGGGCCGACGAGGCGCTCTGGCGCACGGGCGCACCGGAGCAGTGACCAGAACCGAAGCGTGATACCGAAGGCCGTCGGACCTCAGCCAGTGCGACGCTCGCTCCGCACGAATCCGCGGACGGCGGCGAGCTCTCGGAACCCCACGCGGGCGTGCACGACCGTCCCGATCTCCTCGTGCGTCGTCGACAGCACCTCAGACTCACGATAGAGCAGCGCGATCAGGTCCTCCCGCCCGTAGGGAACGAGCAGCTCGACCTCCACCGGAGGGTGCGGCAGCGTCGCCTCGAGCGTCTCGAGCAATCCCTGGACACCCTCCCCGGAAAGGGCCGAGACCGGCACCGAGCCCGGGTACCGTCGGGCAAGACGAGCGCGCTCGGATCCGCTCAAGCGATCGATCTTGTTGAGCACGAGCACCTCGGGGATCGAGCCGGCTCCGATCTCGCCGAGCACTCGCCGGACCGCCTCGACCTGATCTGCGAGGTCGGGGGACGCGGCGTCGGCGATGTGCACGATGAGCTCGGCGAGCGTCACCTCTTCGAGCGTCGACCGGAACGCTTCCACGAGGTCGTGGGGCAGCTTGCTGACGAACCCGACCGTGTCGCTGATGGTGCAGCGCCGTCCCCCGGGCAGTTTCAACTGACGGACGGTCGGGTCGAGCGTCGCGAAGAGCTGGTCGGCGACGACGACGTCGGCACCGGTGAGGCGATTCATCAGGGTCGACTTGCCCGCGTTCGTGTAGCCGGCGATCGCCGCTTGCGGGACCCCGCTCGCCTGCCTGCGAGACCGCTTCGTCTCTCGGGTGCGCGCGAGCGACTTGAGCTCTCGGCGGAGCTTCGTGATGCGGCGGCCGATGTGCTGGCGGTCGACCTCCATCTTCGTCTCGCCGCCGCCGAACCGTGTGCCGACGCCGCCCCCGGCCCGGCTCATCGCCTCGCCCCATCCGCGAAGGCGCGGGAGCAGGTAGTTCAGCTGGGCGAGCTCCACCTGCGCCTTGCCCTCACGGCTGCGGGCATGCAACGCGAAGATGTCGAGGATCAACGCGGTGCGATCGATCACCTTCACCCCGAGCCGTTCCTCCAGCGAGCGGAGCTGCCCCGGCGTGAGCTCCTGGTCGAGGATCACGGAGTCGGCCCCGTGACGGTGCACCTCGGCGTGTACCTCCTCGAGCTTGCCTCGCCCGATGAAGGTGGCGGGGTCGGGCTCCTGTCGGCTCTGCACCACGCGAGCGATCGCCTCCGCGCCAGCGGAATCGGCCAGCGCCTCCAACTCATCGAGGTCTCCCTCGTCGATGCCCGGCCCCACGCCGACGAGCACCGCCTTCTCGAGGACCGCCGGTCGCCACGTCGCAGACAACGGGGACTCGAGCACCTGGCGCTCGACAGGGCGGCGCGTGCGGCTCGTCGAGCCCGAGGATCCACTCATCGGACGCTCACCCCATCGACGAGCCGAGGTCGCGGAGCATCTCGTTCAGCGCCACTTTGTCGTCGGTCGCAGCGGTCCGATGACCGATGATGAGGCCGCACGGAAGCCCGAAGTGCCCCGCCGGGAACTCGCGCGCCCTGCTCCCCGGGATCACCACCGCGCCGGCGGGCACCCCGCCACGGTGCTCGACCGCCTCCGGGCCGGTGACGTCGATCACTGGCGTGTTCCCCGTGAGCACCACTCCGGCACCGAGCACCGCGTTCGCTCCAACGCGCACCCCTTCGACGACGATGCAACGGGAACCGATGAACGCACCGTCCTCGATCACGACGGGGGCGGCCTGGAGCGGTTCCAGCACCCCGCCGATGCCGACCCCGCCGGAGAGGTGCACGCCGGCCCCGATCTGCGCGCATGAGCCCACGGTCGCCCAGGTGTCGACCATCGTGTCGGCGCCGACCCACGCTCCGATGTTGACGTAGCTCGGCATCAGCACCACGCCCCGGGACAGGTATGACCCGTAGCGTGCCGTCGCCGGTGGCACCACGCGCACCCCCAGCTTTTCGTACCCGTGCTTGAGGGGCAACCTGTCGTGGTACTCGAACGGCCCGGCTTCGGTCACCTCGAGGCCCCTGATCCGGAAATAGAGCAGGACCGCCTGCTTCACCCACTGATGCACCAGCCAGTCATCACCATCGGGCTCCGACACACGGATCTCACCCCGGTCCAGCATGGCGATCGCCGCCTCGACCGCCTCGGCGTCGATCGGCGCCGACGAGTCGACCGAGCGGGCCGCCCAGGTCGCCTCGATGCGCGCGGACAGCTCCTCGACGTCGCTCATGCGTGCACCTCATTCAATGCCGCATCGAGACGCTCGACCGCGTGCTCACACTCGGTCAACGTCGGAACCATCGCCATGCGCACGTACCCCTCCCCTTCCGGTCCGAAGAAGGACCCGGGAGCGACGATCACGCCGGCGCGCTCGATCAGCTCGAGTGTCCACCCGAGCGACGGACGCCCCCCGGGACCGCGATCCACAGGTAGAACGTGGCGACGCTGCCGGCGATGCGCACCCCGTGGCGGGCGAACAGCTCGAGGAAGAGCCGGCGCTTCTCCGCGTACCGTGCCCGGTTGTCCTCGACGTGGGTCTCATCGTTCCACGCGGCGATCGAGGCCCGCTGCACGAACTCCTGAGGGGTCACGCCCACGCTCGGTCGCAGGGCCTTGAGGGCTCCGATCATCGCTGCATCGCCCGCGGCGAACGCGCTGCGGTACCCGGTCATCGACGACCGCTTGCTGAGCGTGTTGACCACGAGCACGTTGCTGAGATCGCCCACCTGCAGCGCCGAGGCCGGCGGCGCTCCCTCGAACCAGAGCTCGCTGTACGCCTCGTCGGAGGCCAGCAACACGTCATGCCGACGGCATCGCTCCACCGCATGCCGCAGGAAGTCCAGGGCCGCTACCGCGCCGGTCGGGTTGTTCGGGTAGTTGAGCCACAGGATCGACGCTCGGTCCCACGTTCCCTCGTCAACGGCGTCGAGGTCCGGGAGGAAGCCGTTCGCCTCGACCAAGGGCAGCCGGCGGACGTCGCCTCCCGCGAAGCGCGCACCGCGTTCCGGGATCGTGTATCCGGGCGCGGTGACGAGCACGAGGTCCTTGCCCGCGTCGGGGTCGAGGGTCGCTTGAGCGAGCGAGAACACGATCTCCTTCGAACCGAGCAACGGCAGCACCTGGGTGTCGGGATCGACGTCGGCGCCGAACCGGCGTCCGACCCAGCCCGACACAGCCGCGCGCAACTCCGCAAGCCCCGCTGCCCGCGGGTACGAGGAGATCGGCTCGATCGCCGACCGCAGCGCCTCGCGGATGAACGGCGCCGTCACCTCCCGGGGGTCGCCGACGCCGAAGTCGATCAGCTCCCGACCCGCTCGCAGTGCCTCCGCCTTCCGCCGGTCGAGCTCCTCGAACGGGTACGGGTCGATCTTTCGGATGCCGGGTGACAGGTGCGTCACGTCGTCGTCGACCCTTCCCGCCCGTCGCGACCGCCGGCCGACCCGAGCCCCAGGAACGCACGGAGGACCGCGTGGCATCGCACCAGCGAGCGCACCTCGACGCGTTCGTCGTCGCGATGAGCGTACTGCGGGTCACCTGGACCGAAGTTGACGGCGTCGACGCCGACGAGCGCGAACTCCGCGACCGGCGTCCACGCCTGCTTCGGCCCGAGGGCGAGATCGCCGGCTTCCCGCAGTCGCGACACCAATGGGTTCGTCACGCTCACCGGTCCGGGCGGTGCGTTCCCGTCGATGCGGACCTCGGCGCCCGAGGGCGCCAGCAGCTCTCGGAGCCGAGCCTCGGCCTCCGCCGGCGTGTGGCCGGGTGGGTATCGGTAGTTCACCGTCGCCTCGACGCGGTGGGGAACCACGTTCGCGGCCACACCACCACCGATCGTGGTCACGCTCACGACCTCTCGGAACGTGAGCCCGTCGATCGTCACGTCGCGCACTGGCAGGTCGGCGAGGGGCGCGAGCGCAGCGATCGCATCATGGATCGCGTTCTCCCCGAGCCACGGACGCGCGCTGTGCGCCGCCCGTCCGGTCACGGTGACCGTGGCGTTCAGGTTGCCGAGACATCCGACCTCGATCGCGTTGGCGGTCGGCTCCATCACGATGGCGAGGTCCGGCGTCGTTGCCGCGGGACAACGCTCGAACAACGGACGCAGGGCGCTCTCGGTGAACGGCAGCTCCTCCCGCCCGAAGAACAGCACGCCGACATCGAAGGATCCCGCGTCGCCTTCGAGCTCGGAGGCGAGCTCCAGGATCACCGCGAGAGCTCCCTTCATGTCGGACGCGCCTCGCCCCACCACGATGCCGTCGTCGAGCCTGCCGGGCACGTTCCCGGCGATCGGCACGGTGTCGACGTGACCGGTCAGCAGCACGAAGGGTCTCTCGGCCCGGCGCATCGCCGGCGTTGCGAACAGCACGGCGTCGTGGTCATCGAGCACCTCGAGGCTCGGTGGGAGCGCCGTTCGGATCGAGGCGAGCACGTCCGCCTCGTCACGGCTGACCGACGGCACGTCGATCAGCGCGAGCGTCCGCTCACCGAGTCGATCCTCCAGCACCGAGCCTTTCGGGGTGCTCACACTCACGAGCCCATCAGCGCCTCGACGTCGACGACCCCCTCGAACACGCGCTGCGCGTCACCCGTCAGCAGCACCTCGCCGTCGACCTGACGCTCAACCTCGAGGTCGCCTCCCGGGAACCGCACGACGGCGCGGGTGGGGACGAGGCCGGCCTCGTTCGCCGCCACCACGGCCGCACACGCCCCGCTGCCGCAGGCCATCGTCTCCCCGCTCCCTCGCTCCCAGACGCGAGCGTGCACCACCCCCTCGTGCACGTAGGCGAACTCCACGTTCGTGTGCTCGGGGAAGAGGTCATGGCGCTCCAATGCGGGCCCGATGTGACCGACGTGCACGGTCGCCGGGTCGCCGTCGACGAACACCACGAGATGTGGATTCCCCATCGACACCGCCGAGACGGTCAGGGTGAGCCCGTCGCCGATCGCCAGAGGCTGCGCGAGGAAGGTCTCCCATGCGGGACCTCGCATCGGGATCGCGGCTCGCGTGAAGTTCGGGACGCCCATCGTGACCGTCACCCGCCGCATGCCGGCGGACCCGCGATGCAGGGTCAGGTGCCTGATGCCGCCCCGGGTGAGCACGACGACCGAGGTGCCCTCGAGCAGGCCGCGGTCGTGGAGCAGGACGCCGACGCAACGGATGCCGTTGCCGCACATCTCGGCCACCGTTCCATCGGCATTGGCGTAGTCCATGAAGAACGAGGCGCCCTCGAGCTCGGTGCGCACGACCCTGATCACCCCGTCGGCCCCGACCCCGGTCCGGCGATCGCACACCGCCGCGACCTCGGCGGACGTGAGAGCCCGTTCGTCGTCGAGGTCGACGAGCATCACGAAATCGTTGCCGGTCCCCTGGTACTTCGCGAACTCGAGCGGTTCCATCATGGCTCCAGGAAGACGCGCACGTCGTCGACCACCTCGATGGCTCCGCCCGCACCCGCCTCGAACCAACGGACGCGTGGGTCACGTCGGAACCAGGCCATCTGCCTGCGTGCCAGGTTCTTCGAGCGTCGCACCGTTCCCTCCCAGGCTTCCTCGAGGGAGAGCCTATCGTCGAGGTGGCGGACGAGCTCCGCGTATCCGATCGCCTGGGTCGCGGTGAGCCAAGCACCGAATCCACGCTCCGCCAGCCCCCGTACCTCGTCGAGCCATCCTGCGGCGAACATCGCTGCGACGCGATCCGCGATGCGGGCGGCGAGCACCTCCGCTTGGATCGCGATGCCTGCGACGAGCACCCGCGTGGGGTCGTACCGCTCCCAGCCGGAAGCGAAGGAGCTGAACGGCGCACCCGTGATCGCGGCCACCTCGAGAGCCCGCACCACGCGCCGCACGTTCCGGGGCTCGATCTTCGCCGCGGCGACCGGATCGAGCTCCTCGAGGCGGCGGAAGAGCCCACCGATGCCCACCGCCTCGGCCTCCGCCTCGAGCTCCGCCCGCACCGTCGAGTCTTCGCCCGGGAAGACGAGCTCGTCGGCGAGGGCCCGGAAGTACAGACCCGACCCGCCGACCAGCAGCGGTTCGACGCTGCGGGCTCGGAGAAGCTCGATCGCCTCGCGCCCGGCGGCCTGGTACCGGGCGACCGTGAACCGCTCGCTGGGTTCCGCGAGGTCGAGCAGGTGATGAGGCACGCGTGTGCGCTGCTCGCTCGTCGGCTTCGCCGTGCCGATGTCCATGCCCCGGTACACGAGCATGGAATCGACCGAGCAGATCTCGGCGCCGAGGGATCGGGCCAGCACGATCCCTGCGTCGGTCTTGCCGCACGCGGTCGGCCCCACGAGCGCCAGGAGCGGCGGCCTGGTCGCCACTGCGCCGACGGTCAGGTGGCCACGCTGACCGGCTCGCGCACGATCTCACCCGTGAGGTGGTGCGGAGCGGCCTCCACGATCCGGGCCCGGGCGAACGTGCCCGGCTCGAGAGCGTCGACGACATGCACGATGCGATTCGTACGCGTCCGAGACTGGGTCGAACGGCCCTTCCTGTCGCCGCCTTCCACGAGCACCTCGTGGGTCTCGCCCACCAGCGCCGCAGCTTCCTCGGTCGAGATGCGCTCCTGCAGCGCGACGAGCCGATCGAACCGCTCCTGCACGACACCCTTGGGGATCTGCTCGTCGAAACTCGCCGCCCTCGTGCCGGGCCGTGGCGAGTATTGGAACATGTAAGCGCTGGCGAAGCGGGCGGCCTCCACCACCTGAAGCGTCTGCACGAAGTCGCGCTCGGTCTCCCCCGGGAACCCCACGATGATGTCGGTGGAGATCGCGATGCCGCCGATCGCCGCCCGGATGCGCTCGAGCCACTCCAGGTACCGCTCGCGCCGGTACGACCGCTGCATGCGCCTGAGCACTTCGTCGGAGCCCGACTGCATCGGGAAGTGGATGTGCTCGCACACGGAAGGGGTCTGCGCCATGGCATCGATGACGTCGGGAGTGAAGTCGTGCGGGTGCGGGCTCGTGAACCGCACCCGGCGGATGCCGTCGACCGCGCCCACCTCGCGCAGGAGGTCGGCGAACAGCGGAGTTCGCGACGAGCCGGGATCGGTGACATCGCGGCCGTACGTGTTCACGTTCTGGCCGAGCAACGTGATCTCGACGACGCCGCTCGCGGCGAGCGTCCGCACCTCGGCGAGGATGTCATCGACCGAGCGGGAGCGCTGCGGGCCACGCACGAGCGGCACGATGCAGAACGTGCAGGCGTTGTCGCACCCGGGCGCGATCGAGACCCACGCGCGGAAGGCGTCGGCGCGCGCCGCCGGCAAGGCGCTCGGGAACGTCTCCGTCTGCTCCCGCACATCCATCTGAGGACCCTCGGTCTCCGAGCGTTCCAGCAGGTCCAAGAGGTGGGGCAACGCGTGGGTCCCCACGACCACATCGACCCACGGGGCCCGACGCGTGATCTCACCCCTGTCCTTCTGCGCGAGGCAACCGCTCACGACGATCCGCAGCTGTGGGTTGGCCGCCTTCACCGGTTTCAGGTGTCCCAGGTTGCCGTAGAGCTTGTTGTCGGCGTTCTCGCGGATCGCGCACGTGTTGAGCACCACGACACGCGCTTCGGCGACCTCATCGACCGGTGTCATGCCGTCGGCGAGCAGCAACCCGGCGATGCGCTCCGAGTCATGCTCGTTCATCTGGCACCCGAAGGTGCGGATCGTAAACGTGCCTTCCACGACCTCCCGAGGGTAGCGGATGCCGCCGCCGGGCTACCCAGATCCCACGAGATCCACTCACGCGTCTCAAGCCTGCACCACCGACGCCGATGTGGGGGAAGAACGATGATCCCGCACGCCACCTAGGAGGGCCTCGGTCGAGATGGACGCCGACAAGCCGAGCAAGAAGGCACGTCTTCGGGAAGCGCGCGCACAGCTGGAGGAATCCCTTGCAGCGCAGCGCGCGCTCGCCCAACGCGTGGCTGAGCTCGAGACCATGCGGGCCTCCACGGCCGAAGGGGCGGCGCTCGATGCCGGCGAACTCTCGGACCTGGCGACGCGTCTCGCATCATCCGAACAGGCACTTCGCGCAGCACTCCAGGCGGGCACCAACGCCACCGAGGCGTCGTCGGCCACCGAGACGCTGCTCGCCGCTGCGGGCGTCCGGCTCGCGGAGCTTGGCAGCGTCGCCGACCGCGCCGACCTCGCCGAGGACCGGCTCTCGGAGGCGACGGCGGCGATCGACGAGCTCCGCGGGGAGCTGACCGAAGCGCTCGCGGAACTCGACGAGGCGCGGGAGGCGGTGACCCGTCTCGACAGAGCGGCTCAGGAAGCCTTCGCCAGGATCGAGACCTCCGACGGTGAGGCCGAGCAGGCGAGGGAGAACGAGGCACGAGCACTCGCGGAACTGGACGCGGCGAACGTTCGGCTCGAGGCGGCCGAGCAACAGGTGCACGAGACCCAGGGCGCGTTGGCCGAGACCCGCGAGGAGCTGACCGAGGCGCGGAACGCCGCCGAGCGAGCGGTCGAGCAGCGTGAAGAGGCAGTTCGAGCCATCGACGAACGCCTCGTGGCGGCCCAGATCCACGCCGACCGTGCCACGGCCGACGCCGACCGGGCTCGAACGGAAGCCGACGAGGCACGGACTGAGGCGGATCGGGCACGGGCGGACATGGAGAACGCCCACGCTTCGGCCCGGCAGGCGACGGCGGATGCGGAGGGCGCTCGTCTCGCAGCCGCCGCCGCGGAAGAGCGGGCGGTCGCCGCCGAACGGGACATGGCGGCCGCGGAGGCACGCGCCGACGACGCTCGAACCCGCGCCGACGCCATGGAGCAGCGGATCGCCGAGTCCGAGCAGCGCGCAGCGGCGCTCGAGACGATGGTGGCGGATGCGCAGGCCCGCGCGATGGAGGCGAGATCGCAAGCCGACGGGGCCGCTGCCCGCACTGCCGAGGCGGAAGCCCGCACGGCCGAGGGCGAGACCGCCCTGACCGAGGCGGAACGGATCGCCGACGAGGCGTCCGCGAAGGTCGAGCAGCTCGTGGCGGCGGTCGTGGAGCTGGAGAACGCGGCCGTCCAGCGCGAGATCGTACTCGAGCGTCTCGAGGCCGAGATCCACACCCTCGAGGGTCAGACCGGCATGAACGCCACCGAGCTCACGAACGCGCTGGAGGAGACCGAGGCCCGTGCCAAGGCCGATCTGGAGGCAGCGCATGCCCGCGTCGCGGCCGCCGAACAGCGAGCGACCGGGTCCGAGGCCGCCCTCTCCGAGCTCCGCGACCGATCCGAGCAGGAACGCAACGAACTGACCGCCGCCCGCGCGGCCGCCGATGACGCACGGACCGAGGCCCAACGCAGGGCGAACGAGGTCCGGGCAGCGCACGCGGATGCAGAAGCGGCGCGGGCCGAGGCGGCAGATGCGAAGGCGACTGCCGAGCGGGCGCTCGAGGAGGCCACCGAGGCGCGAGCAGCCATCGGCGAGACCGAGGGACGCGCGAGCGCGTCGGAGCGAGAGCTCGCGACCGCGGAGACCCGCGTCGAGGAGGCCGTGACACGCGCCCAGTCGCTCGAGACCGCGATGGCCGAGACCGAGTCCCGTGTCGCCGAGGCCGAGTCGCGGGCGATCGCGGCCGAGGCTCGCGCGGCTGAGGCCCAGCGCACCGCGCAGGAAGCCTCGACGAAGGTCGACGAGCTCACCGCGGCGCTCGAGCAGGCCGAGGCTCGCGCGGCGGCGGATCTGGGGGCAGCGAACGAACGGGCCGCAGCGGCGGAGCAGCGGGCAGCCGAGGCCGAGGAACACGCCGCCGGTGTCAAGGGCGAGGTCGAGCTCGCACGCGCGGACGTCGAGGCGGCGGTCGCTGACGTCGAGGCCATCCGGGCGGAGCTCTCCGAAGCGAACGATGCCGCCGAACGCGCCGCCGCTGAGGCCGCAGAGGCCGGAGCCGTCATCGCCGCGGCTGAAGAGCGTGCCTCGTCGACCGAGCGGGACATCGCCGCCGCGGAGTCCCGCGCAGCCCAAGCAGTGGATCGTGCGGATTCCCTGGCGGCATCCCTTGCCGAGGCCTCCTCGAAGGTCGACGCGCTCACCGCGGCGCTCGAGCAGGCCGAGGCTCGCGCGGCGGCGGATCTGGGGGCAGCGAACGAACGGGCCGCAGCGGCGGAGCAGCGGGCAACCGAGGCCGAGGAACACGCCGCCGGTGTCAAGGGCGAGGTCGAGCTCGCACGCGCGGAGGCGACGACGGCGCTCGAGACCGAGTTGACCGCAGCGCAGTCCGGGCGATCGAAGGCGGAGGAGGAACTAGCGTCGGTCAGGCAGGCACTCGCCGTCGCCCAGGAGCAACTGGAGGCCCTGCAGAGCGAACGAGATGGGCTCCGGTCGAGCCGGGACTCGCTCGAGGGCGTTCGCAACGAGGTCACGCGGCTGGAGGAACAGCTCGCTGGTGCCGAGGATGCCGCGAACCACGCGCGTGCGCGGGCCGACGAGGCCGAGCGCAGGATCCTCGAGATCGAGGCGGTTTCGCCTGACGCTCCTCCACCGGCCGATCCGGTGGAGCCATCGACCTACGTCGACGCCGACGAGGTCGTCGAGCTCAGGTCGCAACTCCGCGACCTCGAGTCACAAGTGCTCCAGAGCGAGGCGCGTGCACGCAGCGCCTATGCGGCCACCGAGGCGGCGGAGGCGGCACTGCGCATGGCCAAGGAGGAGGGCTTCATCCCCTCGACACACTCCGAGCAGGAGTTCAGGGAACTCCGCGCGCGCCTCGACGACGTGACGAGACGAGCTGACCAGTCGGAGCGCTCGCTCAGTAAGGCCGAGGCCGACCTCGCTGCCCTGCGCGCGGGTGTGGACCCCGATGCCGTCGCCGATCCGCTCGCGGCCGTCGACCCGGTCGACGACGCGGTCGATGACCCGGCCGTCCCGGTCTCCGAGGCGGTCCCATCGATCGACGACCCTTCCACCCCGAGCGCCGCGACCCACGCCCACGGCGAATCCTGGGTGGCCGGCCCACAACCGTCGAGAGGACTCAGCTTCAGGAGGCTGGCCGGGGCAGCGAGCGGGAAGAAGAACCGCGAGGGCGACCCGCCCGGGCGTTAGCCTCCGTCACTTCGCGTACTCGGTCGCCCGGGTCTCGCGAACGACCGTGATCCGGATCTGACCGGGGTATTGGAGCTCTTCCTCGACCTGCTTCGCGATGTCGCGCGCGATCACCTGTGCCTGCATGTCGTCGACGTCCTCGGGCTCCACCATCACCCGCACCTCGCGGCCCGCCTGCATCGCGAACGTCTTCACGACACCCGGATGTGCGGTGCAGATCTCCTCGAGCCGCTCAAGGCGCTTCACGTAGGTCTCGAGCGACTCGCGACGGGCGCCGGGGCGCCCGCCGCTGATGCCATCGGCGATCTGCGCGAGCACCGCATCGATCGTGTGCTGCTCGACCTCGCCATGGTGCGACTCGATGCAGTGAACGACCTCGCGCGACTCCCCCATGCGCCGAGCGATCTCGGCACCGATGATCGCGTGGGAGCCCTCCACCTCGTGCGTGACGGCCTTGCCGATGTCGTGGAGGAACGCGCCTCGCTTCACGATCGTGGGGTCGACGCCGATCTCGGCCGCAAGGCTGCTCGCGATATGGGCGGATTCCACCAGGTGGCGCAGCACGTTCTGCCCGTAGGACGTGCGGTACTGGAGCCGTCCCAGCAGCTTCACCATCTCGGGGTGGATGTCGGTGATCCCGACCTCCGCGACGGCATCCTCGCCCGCGCGGCGCACGCGCTCCTCGAGCTCGCGCTGGGAGCGCTCGTGGATCTCCTCGATCCGCGCTGGATGGATGCGTCCGTCCTCGACGAGTTTGGCGAGGGTCATCCGGGCCGCCTCGCGCCGCACCGGGTCGAAGCACGACAGGACGACCGCCTCGGGGGTGTCGTCGATGATCAGGTTCACGCCTGTCACCGACTCGAACGCGCGGATGTTCCGGCCCTCACGACCGATGATGCGCCCCTTCATGTCTTCGCTCGGCAACGCGAAGACACTCACCGTGGACTCGGCGGTCTGTTCCGATGCGACCCGCTGGATAGCGATCGTCACGATCTTGCGCGCCCGCTCCTCTCCTTCCTCGCGAGCTCGCTGCTCGATCTCGCGGACCTGGCTCATCGCAGCGCGTTTGGCCTCGTCGAGGACCTGCCCCATGAGCTGTTCGCGGGCCTCGGTGGACGTCAGCCCCGCGATCTTCTCGAGCTGCGCCCGATGGAGCTCCGTCGCCCTCTCCAGCTGGGTCCGCACGTACGTGAGCTTCTCGTCGCGCTCCTCGAGCTCCGACGCCCGCGCGTCGACGCGCTCGATCTTGGCCTGCAGATCGCCCCCGGCCGCACTCATGCGCCGTTCCTCACGCACGACCTCATCGCGGCGAGCCCGGATATCGTCGTCGGCTTCGCGACGCAGCGTCGCGATCTCGACCTTGGCCTCGCCGAGCGCCCGCTTCGAGGCGGCGTCGGCCTCCCGCTCGGCGTCGAGCAGCATCTTCTGAGCGCGTGCCTCGATGCTCTGCGCGTTGCTGCCAGCGATCGACTTCCTGTACAGGAACCCCGCTGCGAAGCCGAGCAGCAGCCCGGCCATACCGGTCAACACTGGGACCATGGCTCTCCTCCACAAACCTCGTCAGACGACGTTTGCGAGAAGGACCCTCCGGTCCGCGTTCGTTCGGTCAGCCGCTGTGCGCGAGCGTGCGAATGGTCACCGGGTTCGCCGGTTCGTGCGCTGCCGGCGCTCTCGGTGCTCGGTGGCTCGGGATCGGGGTCAAGGCTCGCTCACAGGTGGGAATCGTTTGAACGTGGTTTCGGAAGTGTTCCTCTCGTGTCCACGATGCTACGGCCGCTCCGTGTACGAGACAAGGTCCCGATCGGCCTAGTCCTGGTCGTCGACCTCGAGCGCCTTCCGGGCGGCCGATCTCGCGACCTCCGCGGAGTACCCGCGGCGAACGAGGAGGGATGTGAGTCGCCCGAACGCCTTGGCCTGCTCGACGCCAGCGAGGCGGCCGGCGCGCGATCGAGCCAACTCGAGGGCTCGGTCGTGCTCGGCGTCGGGGGCGTCGTCGGCCACCCGTGCTGCAAGGTCGGGGGCGATGCCCTTGGCGAGCAGGGCGCTGGCGACGGCTCGACGACCCGCGCGGCGCGACCCGAACTGATGGTCTGCCATCTGGCGGGCGAACGCTTCGTCGTCGACCAGGCCGACTCGCTCCAGACGTATGAGCACGTCGTCGACCTCTTCGGCCTCGAAGCCGGCCGCCCGAAGGCGCCGTTCGAGCTCCCGGCGGGCGCGAGGACGCACCGCCAGGAGCCCTAGGGCTCGTTCGTGACAGCTCTTCGGATCCTTCACCACCCGGGAACCGCGCCCGCCGGGCGAGGTCGCTTGCATGACTACCCGTCGGCTCCGGCCTTCACCTTCGCCTTGGCCTTGGCGCTGGTGTTGGTGTTGGTGTTGGTGTTGGCAACTTCGGACCCGCCCTCGTCGTCGAGCACAACGTCGGGAACGATCTCGATGGGAGTCTCGTCGCCCGCCTCACCGAACGCCGTGAGGCCCACGGCCTCGCGGATCTTGCGCTCGATCTCGTCACGGACGTCGATGTGCTCGGCGAGGAACGCGCGCGCGTTCTCGCGTCCCTGCCCGAGCTGCTCGCCCTCGTAGGTGAACCACGCGCCCGACTTCTTGATGATCTCGAGGTCGACGCCCACATCGATGAGCGAGCCTTCCTTGGAGATGCCCTTGCCGTACATGATGTCGAACTCGCACTGGCGGAAGGGCGGGGCCACCTTGTTCTTGACGACCTTGACCCGGGTGCGTGAACCGACGACCTCGGTGCCGTCCTTGAGGTTCTCGATCTTGCGCACGTCGAGCCGGACCGAGGAGTAGAACTTGAGGGCCCTGCCGCCCGGGGTGGTTTCGGGCGAGCCGAACATCACGCCGATCTTCTCGCGGAGCTGGTTGATGAAGATCGCGGTGGTGTCGAACCTCGAGAGGGTGCCCGACAGCTTCCGCATCGCCTGGCTCATGAGCCTGGCCTGCAGGCCCACGTGGGTGTCGCCCATCTCGCCCTCGATCTCGGCGCGAGGGACCAGCGCCGCGACCGAATCGATGACCACGAGGTCGAGGGCGGCCGAGCGCACGAGCATGTCGGCGATCTCGAGCGCCTGCTCGCCGGAGTCGGGTTGCGACACGAGCAGCTCGTCGATGTTCACCCCGAGCGCGCGCGCGTACGTCGGATCGAGCGCGTGCTCGGCGTCGATGAATGCTGCGATGCCCCCGTTCGCCTGCGCCTCGGCGATCATGTGCAGGCACACGGTGGTCTTGCCCGATCCCTCGGGCCCGAAGACCTCCATCACGCGCCCCCGAGGCACGCCGCCGACGCCCAGCGCCAGGTCGAGCGCGAGCGACCCGGTCGGGATCACCGACACGCCGGCGCCCGCCGGGTGCTCGCCGAGCTTCATGACTGCGCCCTTGCCGAACTGCTTCTCGATCTGCTGGAGGGTGACGTCGAGCATCTTGTCGCGGTCCACACTGGCCTCCTTCTCATCGGCCTTCCGGCCCCTCGGCTCACCGGCGAGGAGGTGCCGTGCGAGCTCGTTTCCTGACGGAACGCGCAGGCTACCGAGCGGGTCTGACATAAGTTACACCTCTGTGATCCGGTCGTCGCTGGTCGGCAGGCTATCCGAACACGTGTTCGGATGCAACCATCCGGTCAGACCGATCCGTCATGCGCGCGCCGCTTCGGACGACCCCGTGCGCTCGCTGCCCCCGAGCGGGAACGTCGCCACCAGCTCGTAGACGGGCGCAGGCCGGCGCACACGGCTCCTCATCAACACCAGCGCGTCGAGGGAGAAGGGTTCGCTCTCGAGCGGAGTCTCCGTGAACGCCGCCGGTAACGTGAGCGGAGGGTCGCTCCTCGCGACGGTCAGGTGGGCGCTGAACGCCCGGGTCTCGGGTGGGAACTCGTGGGCCAGCGCGTCCCGCGCCGCCGCGGCCAGCGCCGCGATCGCCCCCGGATCGTCGTCGAGGCCCGCCCAGAGCACGCGAGCGCGGCCCGCCGACGGGAAGGCTCCCAGTCCGCGCACGCGCGTCTGGATCGGCGATGTTCGTCTCGCCACCTCGGCGAGTTGCCCTTGGACCCACCACACCAGCCGGGGGTTCGTCGACCCGAGGAACGCCAGCGTCACGTGCCAGTTCCCCCGAGGAACCCACCGAGCCTTGGGGAACGTCTCGCGCCACGGCTCGATCGCGGCACCGACGGCGTCGGCAGCCGCGGGGGGATCGAGACGGCGATGAACAAGCGCTGCGGTTCCGCATCGGGCCTCGACGCGCGATCTCTGGCCATGGCCCCGACCCCTCGCGCTCTCAGATGAGGCGGTCGCCGTCGGGCAACGGCCCGCCCTCGAGGAAGCGGCGCACCAGGTCGAGCGACGCTTGTTCGGCCCAGCGACGCACCCGCGGGCGGTCCCCCGGGGCCACGCCGCCCCGCGCATGCGCGACGCCGTCGGCATCGAGCCCGATCCACACGGTGCCAGGCTCAGCACCGTCATGCGGTTCCGGACCTGCGGCGCCCGTGAGCGAGACGGCCAGATCGGTGCCGTACAAGCGTCTCGCGCCCGCCGCCATCTCGAGCGCGCACTCGCGGCTCACGACGCCGGGCCCCTCGATCGTCTCGCGCGACACGCCGAGTACGTGGTGCTTCGCGTCGGCCGTGTACACCACGGCGGAACCGGCGAAGACCTTCGATGCGCCTTCGACGGCCGTCAGACGGGCCCCGACGCTGCCACCCGTGAGTGACTCGGCGCACGCGAGGCGTCGTCCTGACGCCATCAAGAGACGCGCGACCGCCTGCTCCAGCGTCTCGTCGTCGAGCGTGAACACCGCATCGCCGAGGCGACGACGCACCTCGGCTGCGAGCGGTGCGATCATCGACTCGGCCCGCTCGACCGTGTCGGCCTTGGCCGTGAGCCGCACCTTCACCTCACCCGCCGAGGCGAGGTACGCGAGGCTCGGATTCGACGACGTCGGGAAGAGATCCGCCAGCATCTCCGCGACCTTCGATTCCCCGATGCCCACGCACCGCAGGGTGCGGGAACGCAGCACGGCGGCGCCGATCGATGCGCCGAGCTCCGGAAGCACCGTGCGGCGCATCATCGCCGTCATCTCGGCCGGGACACCCGGCAGGGAGTAGATCCGCACGCCACTCGTCAGCTCGGCGGCGAGGCCCGGGGCAGACCCAAGCTCGTTCGCGATCGTGCGGGCGCCCCGGGGCACGTCGGCCTGGCGCAGGTTGTTCTCGGGCATCGGACCGGCGCCGAACCCCGCGAACCGATCGCGCAGCCAGCGTTCGAGCGCGGGATCCCGGTGCAGTGGCTCGCCCATCACCTTCGCGATCGCATCGCGGGTGATGTCGTCTTCGGTGGGTCCGAGCCCGCCGGTCGCGATCACGACGTCGGCCCGAGAGGCAGCGAGCTCCAGCGCCGCGACGATGCGAGCGAGGTTGTCGCCCACCACCTGGTGGAACAGGACGTCGGCGCCGATCTCGGCGAGCCGCTCGCTGATCCAGCGGGCGTTGGTGTTCGCGATCTGACCGAGCAGCAGCTCCGTGCCCACCCCGACGACCTCGACGCGCACCGACCGGCTCACGGTGTCGAGGACTCGGCCGTCGCTTCGGCCGTCGGGCGCACATCGAACGTGAACGTCTCGGTCCACACCGAGCCGGGCTCACCGGGTGCGCCCAGGTCGCGCCCGGCGACGGTTACCTGCACCGCGCCCCCGTCGGCGACGGAGAGCACGAGCTCTTCGTCGGCCGAGAACGACAGCGTCTCGCCGTCTTCCATGTCGTAGCTCGCGGGGGCACCGTCCTCGGTCACCGTCACCTCGACTGGTCGCTGCGCCACCAACACCGCGTCGATCGCGGTCGCGACACTCATCGACGGTGGTGCGGTCGTCGGGATCGCCGCCGGGGCGGGGGCCCACCGGTCTCGTGCGACGAAACCGAAGAGCAGCAGCAGCAGGACGAGCGTCACCGATCCCAGCCGCAGGAATCGCTGGTTGTCGCGGATGCGCGTGGCCGCGATCGCTCGCTCGATGCGTCCGAGCCCCTCCGGGGGCGCGGGGGCCACGGGCTCGGCAGCATGACGAGCGTACGCATCGAGAACCTTGTCGGGGCTGACGCCGAGGTACTGGGCGTACGTGCGCAGCGCTCCCCGGACGAAGGCGTCGTTGGGCAGCACCGCGAAATCCTCGGTCTCGAGGGCGGTGAGCTGGTCGACCCGGAGCCTCGTGTCGCGCGAGGCCTCGTCGAGCGAGAGCCCGCGGATGCGTCGTGCCTTCTCGAGCGCCGGGCCGACCCCGATGGGTCGTTGCAGCGATGTGCCGGCCATGGGACCCCGGGATGATAGCGCCGGTACACTCCCCCGCATGGCCGAGGACTCGCTCACCGTGTTCGTGGAGATCCCGAAAGGCTCCCGGAACAAGTACGAGATGGACCACGAGACGGGCGAGATCGTGCTCGACCGTATGCTCTTCACGTCGATGCAGTATCCGGCCGACTACGGGTTCATCGACGGCACCCTCGGCGGCGACGGCGACCCGCTCGATGCCCTCGTGTTCGTGGGCGAGCCCACGTTCCCGGGATGCCGCATCAACGTGCGCCCGATCGGGTTGTTCCGCATGACCGACGAGAAGGGCGAGGACGAGAAGATCCTCTGCGTGCCCCTGCGCGACCCGATCTGGTCGCACGTCGGCGATCTCGCCGGGTTGCCGATGACGCTACTGAACGAGATCGAGCACTTCTTCCAGGTGTACAAGGACCTCGAGGGCCACAAGGTGAGCACCGAGGGTTTCGAGGACCGGGCGTCGGCCGAACGTGTGATCGCCGAGGCGAAGGCCCGCGCCCAAGTGGCATGATCCCCCGGGTCGTGCTGCGCCCGCCCGTCGAGAGCGACCGCGCGGAGTTCATCGAGCGCCTCTTGGCCTCGGGCGAGCTCCACGACCCCTGGCTCGAACCCGGCGAGCCGGCGCCCTGGTTCGAGCGGCTCTTGACACGCAACCGCAGCGAGAGCGACCGCTCGCTCCTGGTCTGCGACGCGGATGACGGCTCGATCGCCGGGGTGATGAACCTGTCGCAGATCGTGATGGGCCCGTTCCGGAGCGCCTTCCTCGGGTACTACTCGTTCGAGCCGTTCGCCGGGCAGGGCTACATGCGCACGGCGATGCCGCAGCTGCTGCGATACGCGTTCGGGGAGCTCGGCCTGCATCGCGTGCAGGCGAACGTGCAGCCGGGGAACGAGGCCTCGATCGCGCTCGTCCGGGGTGCGGGGTTCCACCGCGAGGGCTTCTCGCCGAGGTACCTGTTCATCAGGGGCGCCTGGCGCGACCACGAGCAGTGGGTGAAGCTCGCCGACGACGCGCCCTCTGCTGTACGTGACCCGGCCTAAGCCGGGGGACGTGGAACTACCGACTTCCGACGGCCCCCGAAGCGGAAATCACCGACTTTCGCCGGGCGCATCGCCCCCGTTCGGGGGATTAGTGTGCGTTCCGAGGGGGAGGGAACCCGTGCTGATGGAGCCTGACATGAACGACACGACCTGGAAGTCCTCGCCGCTTTCGGCGATCCGCGAGCCCGTGACCGCACCCGACACGCTGTCGGAGGGTCCGGTGAAGTTCCTGCTGGTCTCGGGCCAGCTCGACGACGGCCGATGGGGCCTGGTCGGCGCGTACTGGGTCTCGATCGACGGGGTCCGGGGCGGCTTCCTCGTCGCTCCCCCGGCGATCTGGAGCGGCAGCGAGCTCGTCCGCAGCTTCCGCAGCGGTGTCGAACGCGGGTGGAACGCCGAGCGCATCTACGCCTACTGGCAGGGCCAGGTGGGCATGGCGGGACGATTCATGATCGACCCGCAGCAGCACGCCGACACGCTGTTCCAGGTCGCTCGACGCGTCGGCGCCCTCTGAGCTGGCCCAATCAGGCGCTGCGGCGCTCCTCCCACTCGTCCCAAGTGACGAGCACGTCGCGGGCCTTCGAGCCCTGACTGGGACCGACGATGCCTTGTTCCTCGAGCAGGTCCATGATGCGGCCGGCGCGCGCGAACCCGACCTTCAACTTGCGCTGCAGCATGCTCGTGGACCCGAGCTGGGAACGGATGATCAGCTCGGCGGCCTGGTTCATCAGATCGTCGTCGCTATCTCCCGGGCCGCTCGACCCGGCGGAGAGCTCGGCCTCGGTCGGCGGGATGCCGAGCCCTTCGATGTGCTGTTCGTAGACGACCTCACGCTGTGCCCGGATGAACTCAGAGATGTCGTGGATCTCGGCCTCGGTCACCCACGCGCCCTGCAGCCTCGTCGGCTTCGAGGCGTTGGCGGGCGCGAAGAGCATGTCGCCGTGTCCCACGAGCTTCTCGGCACCGTTCTGATCGAGCACGACGCGTGAGTCGGCCTGGCTCGACGTCATCAGTGCGATCCGGCTCGGGATGTTCGCCTTGATCAATCCTGTCACGACGTCGACGCTCGGACGCTGGGTCGCAACGACGAGATGGATGCCCACCGCGCGAGCCATCTGGGCGATGCGGCAGATCGCATCCTCCACCGCGCGCGGAGCGACCATCATCAGATCGGCCAGCTCGTCGATCACGACCACGATGTAGCTCATGTGCTGATATTCGTGCTCGCGTCCGACCGGCAGGCGCAGGGTGCCCTCGCGCAGGCCATCCTCGTAGCCGTCGATGTCGCGCACGCCGACGGTCGCGAGCATCTCGTAGCGCATCTCCATCTCGCGCACGATCCACTCGAGGGCCTCGGTGGCCCGCTTGGGGTGCACGATCACCGGACTCAGCAGGTGCGGCACGTCGGCGAAGTGGCTGAGCTCCACCCGCTTGGGGTCGACCAGGACGAGCCGGACATCGTCCGGGCTCGTGCGCATCAGGATCGACGTGATGAAGCTGTTCACCAGGCTCGACTTGCCGGCGCCGGTCGCCCCCGCGATCAGCACGTGCGGCATCGTCGCCAGGTTCACCATCTGCGCCTCGCCGTGGATGTCCTTGCCGAGGGCCACCGTGAGCGGATGGGTCGCCTGCTTCGCGGCCTTCGAACGCAGGATGTCGCCGAGCATCACGAAGTCGCGGTGGCGGTTCGGCACCTCGATGCCGATCGCCGACTTGCCCGGGATCGGGGCGATGATGCGGACGTCGGGCGTCGCGAGCGCGTACGCGATGTCGCTCGAGAGGTTCAGCACCTTGTTGACCTTCGTGCCCGAGGCGACCGCGACTTCGTACATCGTCACCGTGGGGCCACGGTGGGCGGCGGTCACCCTCGCATCGACGCCGAACGTGGAGAGCGTGTGCCCGAGCGCCTCCATGATGTCCTTCTCGTGCACGCCGTCGTTCGTGGAGGGCGGCGCCGTGCGCAGCAGGTCGAGCGAGGGAAGCTGGTAGGGCCCATCGGCCGTCGCGATCGTCCGCCCGCGCGGCTTCGGGGGGGCGGAGACGGGCTCGGCGTCGGCGCCTTCGGGAGGGAGGTCCAGCGCCCCGAGCGCCTCGGAGTCCGGCAGCACCACGACCGGCTCGGTGAGCCCGAGCCGTTCGGTGAGCTTGGCCCTGGTGCCCTTCTCGGCCTGCTTCGCGGCCTTCTCGGCGGCGCGCTCGTCCTTCACACGCTGCTTCTCGAGGGCTGCCTCCGCCTTCGTCTGCTCGTCGACCGCCTTGGCCTCACGCTTCTCGGCGAGCGACGCCCGGGTGGCAGCGAACTTCCGGCCGAGCTCGGCGAACGACGTGCCCGTCATGATCAGCGTGCCGATCACCGCGAGGCCCAGATCCACGAGGAAGGCGCCGGCCGGCGAGACGACCTTCGAGAGCGGATACGCGCCGAGCGTGCCGAAGAACCCGGCCGCGTCTGAGAAGCCCTGCGTCACACCTTCGCCGCGGACCTTCGCGTCGAGGGCCGGGGCGAACACCCCCGGGTTGCCCCGCACGATCGAGACGAGACCGAGCACGCCGAGCCCCATGATCACGAACCCGATGAACATGCGCATGCGCTCCTCGGGCGAGCGGTCGCGCAGCAGCGCGATACCCCACCCGAGCCCGACGAGCGGGAACAGCACGGCCGCGAGCCCGAACCCCGTGTGCAGGAGCCGCGAGAACGCGTCGCCCATCGGCCCGGCGGCGTCGAACCACACGGACAGCACCGCGAGGCCGGCGAGCACCATGAGCCCGATGCCAAGCGTGTCTCGGGCGAACGGCGAGAGGATCTGGGTCGCGGGCGCGCGCTGGGGCTTCTTCTTGGGCGCCGGCTTCTTCGAGGTCGGGCGCTTCGAGGGCGCCTTCTTGCCTGCCGGACGGCTGGATGCACGCGACGAAGAACGCCGCGACGGGGAAGTCTTCGTCGCCATGAGGGCATCAGTCTGACGGGTTCTGGGGCTGCTGCAAGCAACTCCGGCGCCTCGCTCAGACCTCCATCACGACCGGCAGGATCACGGGCTTGCGCTGCGTCACCTCGTTGAAGTAGCGGCCGAGCGTGCGGCGGATGTCCTGCTGGAGGGCGGAGGGGTCCGTGACCTGCGCGTCGGCCGTCTGATCGATCGCCGCGATCACGCGGTTCCGCGCTTCCTCGAGGATGTGCTCGCTCGCTTCCTCATAGACGAAGCCGCGGTTCACGATGTCGGGGCCGCCCACGAGCTCGCCCGTCTGGGAATCGATCGTCACGACCACCACGACGACGCCGTCACCGGCGAGCTTGCGGCGGTCGCGCAGCACCTCGCCACCGATATCGCCGATGCCGAGCCCGTCGACGAACGTCATGCCGGCCTGCACCCGCTCGACGATCTCGACCCGCTCCCCCACCTCGACCATGTCGCCGTCCTCGCAGATCACGATGTGATCGCGCGGGATGCCAACCTCCTCGGCGAGGCGCGCGTGATGCTGCAGATGACGGCGCTCACCGTGGATCGGGATGAACCACCGGGGGCGCACGAGCGAGAGCATCAGGCGCAGCTCCTCGGCGGCGGCATGGCCGCTCGAGTGCACCGGGTCCGCGGGCATGTGGTACACGTCGGCGCCCGTTCGGTACACGGCGTCGACCACGCGGTGGATCGCCGGCTCGTTGCCGGGGATCAGCGACGACGACAGCACGACCGTGTCGCCTTCGTCGAGCTTCACCCACTTGTGCTGGCGCTGGGCCATGAGCGAGAGCGCCGAGAACGGCTCACCCTGGCTCCCGGTGCAGATCACGACCACGCGACCGGGGTCGAGATCGGCGACCTCGGCGATGTCGATCACGTCACGGTCGTCGATCTGCAGGTAGCCGAGGCGGCGGGCGGCGGCCACCGAGTTCAGCATCGACCGTCCGAGGAACGCCACGACACGCTCGTTCGCGCGCGCAGCGTTCACGATCTGCTGCACCCGGTGGATGTGGCTCGAGAAGCACGCCGCCACCACGATCTCCGGCGCGTTCTCGACGATGCGCTGCAGCACGGGGCCGACCGCGCGCTCACTGTCGGTGTAGCCGGCCTCCTCGGCGTTCGTGGAGTCGCTGAGCAGCAGGTGCACGCCGCGGCCGCTCGCTTCCTCTGCGAGGCCGTGCAGGTCGGTGGGGCGTCCGTCGAGAGGCGTCTGGTCGATCTTGAAGTCGCCGGTGTGCAGGATCGCGCCGTGCGGCGTGTCGACGACCACCGCCATACCGTCGGGGATCGAGTGCGTGACCCGAAGGAACCGCATCGTGAACGGCCCGATCGTCGCGCCCTCGCCGGGTACGGCGGTGCGCAGTTCGCACCGATCCGACACCTGGTGCTCTTCGAGCTTGCCCTTCAAGAGCTCGAGCGTGAAGGGCGTGCCGTACACGGGGACGTCGGCGATCTCGCGAAGCAGGTAGGGCAGCGCGCCGATGTGATCCTCGTGCCCGTGAGTGAGCACGATCGCCTCGATGCGGTCGGCGTTGTTCCGCACGTAATCGAAGTCGGGCAGCACGAGGTCGATGCCGGGCATGTCGCCCGACGGGAACGACAGGCCGACGTCGATGATCAGGATGCGCCCGTCGAGCTCGACGCACGACATGTTGCGTCCGACCTCCCCGACCCCTCCGAGGAAGACGACACGGCACGGCGTTCGCGCTAGAGGAGACCGGCGTCCTCCAGTGCCGTGCGGACCCGGGCCTGCTCCTCGGCTGTGGCGGGCACGAGGGGCAGCCGCGGCACACCGGCCGGACGGCCGAGCATGTTCAGCGCCGCCTTCACAGGGATCGGGTTCGACGTGATGAACAGCGCGTTGAACAGCGGCGAGAGCTGCTCGTGGATCTTGCGGGCGGCGGGCACGTCGCCGGTGGCCACCAGCTCGAGCATCTGGTGGATCTGCGGGCCCACGAGGTGGCTCGCGACGCTCACCACCCCCACTGCGCCCAGGCACGCGTATCCGAACGCGGCCCAGTCGTCCCCCGAGTAGACCTCGAACCCGCTCGGGGCCTCGGCGATCAGGCGCGAGACCGCCTGGAAGTCACCGGTGGAGTCCTTGACCGCCACGATGTTCGGTCGCTCCGCGAGGGTGAGCAGCGTGTCGTGCTCGATGCGGATCGCCGTGCGACCCGGGATGTTGTAGGCGATGATCGGCAGCTCGGTCGCGTCGGCGACGCGCTCGAAATGCGCGATCAGGCCGCGCTGGGGAGGCTTGTTGTAGTAGGGCGTGACCACGAGCAGTCCGTCGGCGCCGGCTTCCTCGGCCGCCTCGGTCAGCTCGAGCGTCTCTGCGGTCGAGTAGGTGCCGGTGCCGCAGATCAGCTTGCCGCGACCATGGATCGCCTCGCCGACCGCGCGAAACAGCTCCGACTTCTCCTTGGCGCTGAGGGTCGGTGACTCGCCGGTGGAACCGGTCGCGACGATCGCATCGGAGCCGTTGTCGACGAGCCACGACGCGAGCTGCTGCGCGCCGTCGAGGTCGACCGCGTGATCGTCATCGCGGAACGGCGTGACCATGGCGGTCACGACCGAACCGAACCTGCCCGCGTGTCCGGTCATCGGAGCCCTCTCCTCGTGCCGGGCGCCGCCTGGGGGGCGGCAGCGATGCGCCCTATGCTAGCTGGCCATGCCGCGCATCTACACGAAGACCGGCGACGACGGCACGACCGGGCTGCTCTACGGTGGTCGCGTGCCGAAGGACGACCTCGTCACCGAGGCCTACGGCACCACCGACGAGGCGGTCGCCGTCATGGGTCTCGCCCGGTCCCTCACGAGCGATCCATCGATGGCCGAGGAGATCCTCGGGCTGCAACGGGAACTGTTCGTCGTCGGCGCCGACCTCGCCACGAACCCCACCGAGCGGCCGAAGCTGCGTCGAAGGCGTGTCGCTCGTGACGTCGGCGATGACCGAACGGCTGGAAGGCGCGGATCGACGAGCTGGTGGCCGATGCGGCCGCTTCCCGAGGTGTTCATCGTGCCGGGTGCGACCCCGGCGAGCGCAGCGCTCGACATGGCCCGGAGCACGATCCGCCGCGCCGAGCGCAGCGGTGGTCGCCCTCGAGCACGCCGAGCGCGACGGTCAACCCCGAGGTCCGTCGCTACCTCAACCGCCTGAGCGACCTGCTCTTCGTGCTCGCTCGACGTCGAGGCCGGCGAGAGCGAACCCGCCAGCCGCGGACTGAACCGACCTCAGCGTGCTCGGAAGTACGACCAGCCCGACCGCCCCGCCGTGTGGTCCTGCGTCGGGTCGATCCTGACCCTGATCCGGAAGCTGTACCCGTTCGGCACCCTCCGGACCTCGAACATCGCCCGGCTGTCCCGGTTCAAGGCGGCACTCGACCGGTCGAGCAGACGCCACGGCCGGCCCTGAAGGCGCCACTCCAGGCGAGCTTGCACGACCTCGTCCGGGAATGCCGGCCACACCCCCACATGTAGACTCGCGGTGGCCCCGGGGCGATAGAGGTGGAACCCTCCCTCTCTTGACACCCAACCGCTCATGCGGGTCTTCAGGCGCGGATCGATGCGAGCGACGGCGACGCTCGGTGAGGCGAGGGACTCCGAGCATGCTCGCCGACGAGCAACACTGCGAGCGCCACGCGGATCGGTCGGGGCATCGGGGGGACGTCCTTCCGGCAGGTGTCGGAACGAGTCTATCCCGCGACGATCGCCGGCGTTCTCAGGCGACCGGTCTCGGCACCGGCGCCATGGCCCCGACGTTGTCGTCGCCGAACGACAGGATCGCGAGCCCGATCGTCTGTGGTGTCACGGCTTCGGGGAAGATGAACTCCATGGTCACCTGCTCACCGTCGGCGATCGGGGCAGCGCCGTCGACCACTCCGTCGTAGCGTCGGTCGTCGGCGCTGACCACGTACAAGGACGGCGCGCCGAGCTCCGAGCCCGTGGCGTTACGGATGTTCATCGTGGCGACGTTGCCCTCGAACGCCGCCTGCGCCGTGATGCTGTTGAACTGGTAGATGAACCGTCCGGGAACGAACTCGGTGTTGCCCGTATCCTCGCTCACCACCCCCTCGCCGCTGGGCGAGGGGGTCGACGACACGGCGCTCGCTCCGTCATCACTCCCCGGTGCAGGCCGACACGGCGACCGCGAGCACCGAGGAGAACGCGAGCGTGAGGATCGGAACCGAGATGCGGCGCAGGGGGGTCACGGCGCGGCATGATACGCGAACCCCGAGGAGGCTCGATCGCCGGTGGAACAGCTCGAACTTCGACGACACGCGCCGCGCGACCCGCATGCGGACAGCGCTGACCCCACAGGGACGGGTGCTGGCCGAGGACGTCGGCCGCGCCACGACCCGCAGCTACGACCGGGTGTTCGTCTCTCCCGCCGCAGCGGGCGGCCGAGACCGCCGCATGGTTCCTGCGAGGCGCGATGCAGCAGCTCCCCGATCACGCCGTGGTGCCGGGCCTCGCCGGGCACGATGCGAGCGGCGGCAGCCCCGAGGGCATGGCTGCCGGGGTGCGGGCCCTGCTCGACCAGCTTCCCGACGGCGGCACGGGGCTCGCGATCAGCCACACCCCGCTTCGTGGAACGCGCCGCGTTCGGCCTCACCGGGGTCGAGGTCACGCCCTTCCGTGAGTGCGAGGGGATCTTGGTGCGCCGTGACGCCGACGGCACGATCACGGTCGAGGAGCTTCGGTTGGCGGCGCGCGCCTCGGAGGGCGGGGCCGGCCCGTGAGCGCCTGGAGCGACCACGTCGTGCCGGCCTTCGCGCTCGGCGCTGCCCTCGGCGCCGCACCCGGACCGGTCCAACTGCTGATCCTCAACGAGACCGCGCGCCACGGCATCGGACAGGGGTTCCGGGTGATGCTCGGCGCCAACGGCATGCTGTTCGTCGTGCTGGCGACATTGGCGCTGGGGTTCTCGACGGTGGAGCCCTCGCCCGAGTTCGTGCGAGGTCTCAGCATCGTCGGGGGGATCTTCCTCGTGTACCTCGCGCTGAACGAGCTGCGCACGCTTCGGCGGGAGTCGGTCGGCGTGCCTGCCGTCGACCGGACCGGCGCTCGCCTGGGTCCCACCGCACGGGGCGTCGTCCTCGTGATCGTGAACCCCGGCGCCTGGATCTTCTTCGCCACCACGGCGGCGGCCGTCATGGCCGAGGCCAGCGCCGACGGAGGACGGGACGTCGCGCTGCTCACCGCGGTCGCGATGACCCTCGGCGTGTCGCTCACCGACTTCGGGTCGGCGCTCGTCGGCACCGGCAGCCGGGCGCTGCTCGGCGAGCGGGCGCTCACATGGGTGCGGGTCGGGCTGTCGGTGCTGCTGCTCGGGATCGGCGTCGCGTTCGTGGTGCAGGGCGTCCGGGGCTGACGTCGTCCCGCCCCTGCACACGGCAGAACGCCTCGGTCGCGGCGTTCCCGGTCGCGATGTGGTCGGGGTGGCCGGTGATGCCGTCCGACCCGAACGTGGTCATGACGTCGGGATGGGCCACGACGGCGGCGACCGTCCTGGTCACAAGAGCTCGTCCAACCCGACCGTGAGACCCGGCCGCGTGGGAGCAGCCTTGATCGCGAGCAGCACACCGGGCATGAACGACGTTCGATCGGTGGAGTCGTGTCGGAGCGTCAGGGTCTGCCCCTGCCCGCCGAAGATCACTTCCTCGTGCGCGACGAGCCCGGCAGCGCACCGAATGGACCCGCACACCGTCGACGTCGGCTCCGCGCGCCCCAGGGTACGCGTCGTCACCCCCCGGCGCGGCCGGGACCGTCGCCCCGCGCGGCCGCGATGCGCCTGGCCGTGAGCAGCGCGGTGCCGCTCGGTGCGTCGGCCTTCCCGTCGTGATGGAGCTCGATCACCTCGGCCGACGGACAGGTAGCGCGCGGCCTGCTCGGCGAACCGCATCAGCAGCACCGCGCCGATCGCGAAGTTCGGAGCGACGACCACGCCCACGGGAGCCTCACGCCACGCCTCGTCGATCTCGAACCCGGTGGTGCCGACCACGACGTGCACGCCGTTGGCGATGCCCCATGCGACGTGATCCGAGGCGTAGGCACGGCGCCGTGAAATCGACGAGCACCTCGGCGCCGGCGTCGCGGACGCTGATCGAGGTGCTCGGCGAGCACGAGGGAGCCCGCCTCGCCGTCGAGCCCGATCGCGTCGGCGAGCGAGGCGCCCGGTGCCGAACGCGACACGGCGGCCACGAGGGCCAGGTCGGGGTCGGCCGCGACGGCCCGGCAGACCTCGCGGCCCATGCGGCCCGTGGCGCCGACGACCCCGACGCGGATCACGCCATGACCTCCCGGAACGCGGAGGCGGTGAACGGGCCCGAGCACCGTGAGCGTCATCGGTTGCGACAGTACCCGCTCGGCCACGCGGTGCGCATCGTCGAGCGTGACGTGGTCGATGCGACGCAGCGCCTGGTCGACCGAGAGGATCTCGCCGTGGGCGATCTCGGACTTCCCGAGCCGGCTCATGCGGCCGCCGGGGTCCTCGAGCGAGAGCACCATCGAGCCCTTCACGTGCCCCTTCGCCCGTTGGAACTCCTCGTCGGTCGAGCCCCCGTCGCGCACGAGCTCGAGCTCACGTCGGAGCAGCGACACGACCTCCTGCGCGCGGCTCGGTGTCGTGCCCGCGTAGGCGGAGAAGAGTCCCGCCTCGGTGTACTGCGCGTGATAGCTGTAGACCGTGTAGGCCAGTCCGCGCTTCTCGCGCACCTCCTGGAACAGCCTCGAGGACATGCCGCCGCCGAGCGCCGTGTTCACGACGAGGAACGCGAAGCGATCGGGGTCGTTGCGCGCCAGCCCGTTCGTGCCGAGGCAGATGTGCGCCTGCTCGGTCTTCCGCCGCTTCACGAGATGCTTGCCCGACGGCTTCGGAGCGCGGCCGGGCGCCCGCAGGTTCCATACCGAGGTGTCACGTGCGGAGAGGCGCCGCCCGGTGTCCATGCGCCGCTTCAGCAGCCGGACGAGTTCGTCGTGGCGCAGGTTGCCGGCCGCGGCGACGACGAGGTTGCCCGGCACGTAGTGGCGGCCGTAGAAGCGCCGCACCGATGCTCGGTTCGCGGCGAGGATCGTCTCCACCGTGCCGAGGATCGGCCGGCCGAGCGGATGCTCTGGCCACAGCGTCTGCGTGTACAGGTCGTGCACGACGTCCTCGGGCGAATCCTCGTGCATGTTGATCTCCTCGAGGATCACCTGCCGTTCGGCGTCGAGGTCGTCGGCCCTGATCACAGAGTGCTGCACCATGTCGGCCAGGTGATCGACGGCCATCTCGAGGTCACCGTCGAGCACGCGCGCGTAGTAGCACGTGTACTCACGAGCGGTGAACGCGTTCACGTCACCCCCGACGGCGTCGAAGTTCTCCGCGATGTCGAGCGCGCTGCGGCGGTCGGTGCCCTTGAACAGCAGATGCTCGAGGAAGTGGCTCGAGCCGCTGACCTGCGGCCGCTCGTCTCGGGAACCGGCGAGCACCCAGAAGCCCAGCGACACGGAGCGGACGCTCGGCATCCGCTCCGTGACGACCCGCAGGCCCGAGCTGAACTCGGTCCGTTCGATGGGCATCTGCTGTGTGGCCCGCGCGGCTACTCGCCGGCGGGCGCGTCGGCGGGCGCGTCGGCCGCCGCGGGCGTGTCGCCCTGGCCACTGCCCTGGTCGTCACGGAAGCGGCGCCCTCGGCGCTCGCCCCGGTCACCGCCGCGATCGCCTCGGTCGCCGCCCCGGTCGCGGTCACGACCGCCACGGTCCCCGCGGTCCCTGCCGCCGCCGCGGCTGCCGCGATCACGGCGACCGCCGGACTCGTCGGCCTGGCCCTCGGGGATCGCCCACTCCTCGCCGACCGGCTTCAGGCTGATCTTGCCCTGGGTGTCGATGTCCTCGACGAGCACGGTCAGCGTGTCGCCTTCCTTCACGGCTTCCTCGACGCTGCTGAGGCGCTTGCCCTTGCCGAGCTTCGAGATGTGCACGAGGCCGTCGCGGCCAGGCACGAGGTTCACGAAGGCGCCGAACGTGGTGGTCTTCACCACCGTGCCCTCGTACTGCTCACCCACGAGCACCGGACGGGGGTTCGCGATCTCGTCGATCATGTGCGCCGCCTCGTCGGCGCCCTCGGCGCCGAGCGTGGAGCCGATCAGCACCGTGCCGTCGTCCTGGATGTCGATGTCGGCGCCGGTCAACGCGATGATCTCGTTGATGCGCTTGCCCTTGGGCCCGATCACCTCGCCGATCTTGTCGACCGGGATCTGGATCGAGATGATGCGCGGCGCCTTGGCGTTGACCTCTTCGCGCGGTGCCGGGATCGCGGCTTCCATCACGTCGAGGATCTGGAAACGGGCCTCGCGCGCCTGCTTCAGCGCGTCGGCGAGCACCGAGCCGGGCAGGCCGGTGACCTTCATGTCGAGCTGGATCGCGGTGACGAACTCGCGCGTGCCGGCCACCTTGAAGTCCATGTCGCCGAGCGCGTCCTCGGCGCCCAGGATGTCGGTGAGCGTCACGAACGCGCCGTCGTCGGCGATCATGCCCATCGCGATGCCCGCGACCGGCGCCTTGATCGGCACGCCGGCGTCCATCAGCGACAGGGTCGAGCCGCAGACGCTCGCCATCGACGTGGAGCCGTTCGAGCTCAGCACGTCGCTCACGAGCCGCAGCGCGTACGGGAACTCGTCCTCGTGCGGCACCACCGGGATCAAGGCACGCTCGGCGAGCGCGCCGTGCCCGATCTCGCGGCGGCGTGGCGAGCCCACGCGGCCCGTCTCGCCCGTCGAGAACGGCGGGAAGTTGTAGTGGTGCATGTACCGCTTGGTGTCCTCGAGGTCGAGCGTGTCGATCATCTGGGTCATACGCAGCATGCCGAGCGTAGTGATGTTCAGCACCTGGGTGTCGCCGCGGCTGAACAGCGCCGAGCCGTGCGCGCGCTTCAGCACGCCGACCTCGGCCGACAGCGGTCGGATCTCGGTGGGCGTGCGACCGTCGAGCCGGATGCCCTCCTTGATCACGCGGGCCCGCATGACCTTCTTCTGCACCTGCTTCCACGCGGCGCCGAACTCGCCAAGGCGGTCCGTGCCCTCGGCTCGCCGAGCTGCGCGGCCACGTGCTCCTTGGCCTCGGCCTTCAGCGCGTCGAGCTTCGCCTCGCGCTCGGCCTTGTCGGGCACGATCGCCTCGGCGAGGCGGTCGGCCGCGAACGACGAGACGATCTCGTAGACGTCGTCGCCGTAGAGCGGACGCGGGGTCCAGTCCTGCTCGGTGACGCCGGCCTCGTCGATGAACGCACGCTGGAAGCTCGATCTGCTCGGCGATCGCGCGCTTCGCGGCCTCGAGCCCCTCGGCCACGGTCTCCTCCGTCGGCGCGGGCGCGCCGCCGGCGAGCAGGTCCCAGGTGTTGTCGGGCGCCTCGCCCTCGATCATCAGCACGTCGATCTCACCGGCGTCGTTCTTGCGGCCGGCGACGACCACGTCGAACGTGGCCTCCTCGACCTGCTGGAAGGTCGGGTTGATGACCCACTGTCCGTCGATCAGGCCCATGCGCACCGAGGCGACAGGGCCGTCGAACGGCAGGCCGGCAAGGCACGTGGCGACCGAGGCGGCGTTCATCGCGGGGATGTCGTACGGGTTCTCTCCGTCGACGCCGAGCACGGTGATGACCACCTGCACCTCGTCGCGGAACCCGTCCTTGAACGTGGGCCGCAGCGGGCGGTCGATCAGTCGGCAGGTCAGGACCGCGGTCTCCGAGGGCCGACCCTCACGGCGGAAGAAGCTGCCGGGGATCTTGCCCGCGGCGTACATGCGCTCTTCCACGTCGATCGTGAGCGGGAAGAAGTCGATGCCCTCGCGGGGGTTGCTGCTGACGCAGGTGGCGAGCACCTGGGTCTCGCCGTAGGTGACGACGACGGCGCCGTCGGCGAGCTTGGCCATGCGGCCGGTCTCGAGCGTGAGGTCCCGATCGCCGAACGCGTGGGACTTGGTGATGGTGGCCATGTGGCCTTCCTCCTTGGTGTGGCGCACGCATCGGGCGTGCGCGGTACGGAAGGAGGCGGGTCGGCCGATCCTCAGTGGTGGGCCGCCGGGCGCCCGGCCGAAGCCGGGAAGCTGTCCGGAAGCTCGCTACTGATTACCGACCTGGATCCCGCCTCCGGCGGGTCGGTGGGTCGTTCGCATCACTCCTTCGTGCCGCCCGGGCACGCGACGGCGCGCCGGGACGGGTGCGCGAGGCTCAGCGGCGCAGGCCCAGCCGCGCGATCACGTCGCGGTACCGCTCGATGTCCTCGTTGCGGAGGTAGTCGAGCAGGCGACGCCGACGGCCCACCATCTTGAGCAGGCCGCGGCGGGACGCGTGGTCGTGCTTGTGGGTCTTGAGGTGTTCGGTCAGCTCGGCGATGCGAGTCGTCAGCACCGCGATCTGCACCTCGGCCGAGCCGGTATCGCCGTCGGAACGGGCGTACTCGGCGATGATCTGGGACTTCGATTCCTTGGTCAACGTCATGGTCAGTCGCCAAGCCTACCAGCGGGAACGCCGGCCTGACCGAACCGGTCGCCGGCCGTGACACCCCCGACGGCCTCCACGACGCGGTCGCGTCGGGCCCTGAGGTCATCGAGCGACGCGTGGGCCCCGGCGAGGCGTCGGAGGTTGACGCGGGCTCGTCGAGCGCGGTGAAGCCTCGCCACCACCCACGCCGCCGCCAGCCCACAGACGGGTCCGATCAGGGCGGTGATCCACCACGGATGCGCGGTATCGCGCACCGGCGGAAGGTAGCGAACGGCGAGCCAGGTCAGCGGGAAGCAGGCGAACGCGACCAGGAACTTCACCGTCGCCCGGGTCACCGGGGCCATCGGACGGCGCCCCGAGAGCCAGGTGAGCAACCCGGGCACGGCGTTGACGACCACACCCACGACGGCCGGGAAAGGCAGCAGCAACGCCGCCGCCGCGCCTGTGAGGTGCACCCGCCGGTGTCGCCGCGGATCGGTGGCGACCGCGGCGTCGGAGATCGCATTCGCCTCCAACGCGTCGCGGTAGGAGTCGGCGGCGTCACGGACCAGCGGCCTGCTGCGGCTCGGGCGCGTCGCCCAGTCGGGTGGTGAGATCCTCGCGGGCGGAGAACGCCGGTCGCCACCCGGGGTCGGCGTCGAGCGGGCGGAGAGCGATCGTTGCGGCGAGTCCGAGGGAGGACATCTGCGCCGCGCTCTCGAAGTCGAGGGCGGCGGCGGCGAGGCAAGTTCTCGGATCGAAGCCGTGAGCGCCCGACCGTCTCCCGATCGTCCTCGCCGGCACTCCCACCCGGCGGAACGATCGCCTCGAGCTCGGCATCGAGGTCGATCGGGACGCCGACGCGCACGTACACGCGGGCTCGGGCGCTCGCTTTGCTCTCGTAGATCAGGCCGACCGGCAGGATCCGCAAGCCCTCGGCGCCGGCCGCGCGGGAACCGAGGGCGATGCGGGCGGCCCCCGTCTTCACGGGCAGCAGCCGCACCTCGTCGCTCGCCTGCCCCTCGGGGAAGATCGCGATCACGCCGTCGTCGGTGAGCAGGTCGCGGCAGGCGGCGAACGTCCGGACGTTGCTCGATGGAGCGCCGTCGGAGGGGCGGTACACCGGGATCGCCCCCGCGAGCCAGAGGAACGGGCGAGCCGCGGTTCGCCACAACGTTGCCATCGCCAGGAAGCGCGGGAACCGCGGCAACGTCGCGGCGAGGAGCACCGGATCGACGAAGCCCCCGTCGTGGTTTGCGACGACGAGCACCGGCCCTCGTGACGGAACCCGCTCGAGCCCACTCGTCTCGACCGAGCGGAACCACCCCAGGGCGGCGAGCCGAGCGATCGACCGCATCAACAGGTCACGTGCCCGCACAGTGCGGATCCTCCCACGATCGTCGACCGCCCGCAGCGGCCTGCCGCCGATCCCGTGGCTACCATTGCGACGATGTCTCCCCTCGGTGACCGCTTGCTCCAGGCGTGCGGCCTGATCGGCCCGGCCGCGTTCACGACGGCGTGGATCGGCGCGAGTCGGCGCCAACCCGGATACTCCTTCGCGAACGAGCACATCAGCGGGCTGGCGGCGCCGGACGCGAGCACCCGGTCGTCATGACCGCCGGCTTCTGGGCGCTCGGCCTCGGCACGGTCGGTTTCGCCGCCTCGCTCGAACGCCGCCTCGGCGACGGCGGACCGGGTCCCCCGCTCCTGGGCGCATCGGGGCTCGCGATCTGCGCCGCCGGTGCCCTGCGGCGCGACCGCATGTCGAACTGGCCGATGCCGGGCGAACCCGATCGGACGCCAGTCCTGGGTGAACGACGCCCACGATCTCGCCTCGGTCCTCGGCCACATCTGCGCGACGGCAGGGCTGCTCGTCGCTCGCAGCCCGTCTCCGCCGCGAGCCCGGTTTGCGGGACCTGGCCGCTGCCGGCCGCCGGAGCCGCGATCGCGTCGAGCGGCGTGATGTCGTACTTCGCTCGCGACGTGGTGCGGCCGGGGAACGGCATCGTGCAGCGGATCGGCATCACGATCCCGCTCGCGTTCACGACGCGGCTCGCGTGGCGGTTGCTGCGAGAGGGTCGCGCTGGTCGCCGAGCCGACGCGCCGGCCGTCGACCGAGCTGGTCGTCGGGCACGATGGCCCGCGTGCGTTCGACGTCGTCGGCGATCGCCGCGACCAGCTCCTCGATCGACTCGTAGCGGACCTCGTCGCGCAGGCGCTCCCAGAACTCGATCGCGAGCGGCTCGCCTCGGAGCTCGTCGCCCTCGAAGTCGAGCAGGAACGCCTCCACGTGCAGCGGTTCCACGCCGAACGTGGGGTTCGTGCCGACGTCGATCGCGGCGCGGTAGCGTCGACCACGCAGTTCCGCGACGCCCGCGTAGATCCCCTGTCCGGGCAGGAGCAGCCGAGGCCACGTGCGCAGGTTGGCGGTCGGGAAGCCGAGGCCCTTCCCCCGTCCGTGTCCCGAGGTCACCTCGCCGTCGAGCACGAACCGCCGCCCGAGAGCCTCAGCCGGCCACGTCAGATCGCCCCGATGCGAGTGCGTCGCGGATCGACGACGACGAGACCGTCCGTCCGTCGAGCTCGAGCAGGGGCACGCCCTCCGCGGTCAGGCCGTAGCGGGGCGCCCATCGACGGCAGCGTCGCCACCGTGCCCTCTGCTTTGAAGCCGAACGTGAAGTTCGTCCCCATCGCCGCGTGACGGGCGTGCACGCCGCCGACGAGCACGTCGCGCACGAAGTCCTCGGCCGACGATCCGCGAGAACGCCGGGGTGAACTCGAGCACGACGCAGCACGTCGAGCCCGCTCGCCTCGATCAGGGCCGCCTTCCGATCGACCGTGGTCAGCAGGCGAGGCTCGCTGCCCGGGGTCAGGACCTCTCGAGGATGACGGTCGAACGTGATGCCGATCGACCGGATGCCGCGCTCGCGTGCCCGTGCGACGGTCGTGTCGATCACCGATCGGTGCCCGAGGTGGACGCCGTCGAAGAACCCGACCGTCACGACCGAAGGCTCCTCCGGGAACGGCAACGCATCGAACCCGCGCACGACCTGCATCGCGCGAGAGCCTAGCCGACGCGATCCGCCGCAGCCCGCAGGCGCTGACGATCGCGCCTCGACGCCGCCCACGGTGGCTGGGGTACGGTTCTCGACATGGGCGCGCGAACGCGGTGGGCGTGATCGTGATCGTGATCGCGATGTCGATCGCCGCGTGTGGGCCGGACGCGCCCGCGGACCGCACGCTGGACGACGACACGATCACGATCGCCTCGTTCGATTTCGACGAGAGCGAGACGATCGCCGAGGTCTACGCCGGGGCGTTGCGCGCGCAGGGCTTCGAGGTGCGACACGCCCGCCGGGTCGGAACGCGCGAGGTGGTGCTGCCGGCGCTCGAGCGTGGATTGATCGAGGTCGTGCCCGACTACTCGGGGAGCGCCGTCGAGTTCCTGGGTGGGCAGGCCTCGGTCGACCCGGACTCGTCGCTGGCGACGCTGCGCGTCGTCGCTCGGCCCGCGCGGCATCGAAGCGCTCGAGCCAGCTCCCGCGCAGAGCAGGAACGGGCTCGGTGGTCACGACCCGAGACGGCGACGGAGCATGGGCTGCGCAGCGTGAGCGACCTGCGGAGCGTCGCGCCCGCGATGACGCTCGGTGGTCCCCCCGAGTGCCCGGAGCGCGAACTCTGCCTGCCGGGCTTCGCGCAAGACCTACGGCCTGGACGTTCGCGTCGTTCCTGCCCCTCGACGCGGGCGGACCGATCACGGCCGACGGCGGTCCAGCGAGGGAACGGTGGACGTCGGGGTGCTCTTCACGAGCGACGGCAGCCTCGCCGAGCACGGGCTCGTGCTGCTGCGGGACGATCGACGCCTGCAGCCCGCGGAGAACGTGACGCCGCTCGTGCGACGCGACGCCATCGAGCGCTTCGGTCCCGGAGCTGAGCAGAGGCGATCGACGCGGTGTCGGCCGAGCTGACCACGACCGAGCTCCGAGCGCTCAACGCGCTCGTCAGCTCGGGCGTCGCGCCGGCAGGCCGCTGCGGCCAGATGGCTGGACGAGCACGACCTCGCGGAACACCGTCCGAGTAGCATCGCGCGAACGAGGGAAGAGGAGCGACGAGATGGACGCCGCCGAGCCGACGAACGAGACCACCCACGAGCGCCGGCGCCGCCTGCTCGGCCCCGACGTCCGACGGCGTCCCTCGGGCGAGGCGCCGCCCCTGCCGCGGGAGCTCGGGCGGAGCGGGAAGTTCTGGCTGTTCATGGCCGCCTACTTCGTGGCCACGGTGATCGGCGTCGTCTTGTTCGAGCCGTTCGGAACGCCTCTTCGATCGGATCGACACGGCGGTCCTCCGGTGGTTCGCATCGTGGCGCACCGCGCCCCTCACCGACGTCATGACGACGATCGCGCTCGCTCACCTCACGGTGGATCGATCCGCATCCTGCGATGGGGAACGATCGCGACCTTGATCGTCGTCCGCCGATGGCGGCACCTGCTGGTGTTCCTCGGTGCCTTGATCGTCGAGGCCTTCGTGACGTACGGACTGACGCTGGCGATCCACCGGCCTCGGCCGCTCGACGTGGTCACGATCGGACCGTGGCAGGGCTTCTCGATGCCCTCGAGGGGGCTCGCCGGGCCTCGCGGTCACGCTCGTCGGCATCACGTACTCGTTGATCCCGCACGGGCGCTGGCGCGGATGCGGCGAAATGGGCGACCGCGGGGTCTGCTCGTCGTCGTCGGCCTCGCCCGGGTGTACCTGGCGATCGATCACCCGACCGACGCGATCTTCGGCGCCGTGCTCGGCGTCGCGATCGGGCTCACGGCGTTCCGCTGGTTCGCGCCCAACGACGTCTTCCCCGTGACCTATCGGCGCGGGAAGGCGGCCCATCTCGACGTCGGTGGGCGACGCGGGCGAGGCGATCGCCACCGCCGTCCGCGACCAGCTCGGATACCGCGTGCTCGACGTGAAGCCCGTGGGGTTGGAGGGCTCGGGCGGCTCGACGCCGTTGCGGCTGCGGGTGCGCGAGGAGGGATCCGGCACGGAGCGGGTGCTGTTCGCGAAGCTGTACGCGAAGAGCCACGTGCGAGCCGACCGCTGGTACAAGCTCGGCCGCACGATCCTGTACGGCAAGCTCGAGGACGAGTCGCCCTTCCAGACGGTGCGCCGGTTCGTGGAGTACGAGGACTACACCCTCCGGCTGATGGAGGATCTCGACCTGCCCGTGCCGCGCCCGTACGGCGTCGTCGAGATCACCCCCGAACGCGAGTACATGATCGTGATGGAGTTCTTCGACGGCGCCGTCGAGATCGGCGAGGCGGAGATCGACGACGCGCGTGATCGATCAAGGGCTGCAGCTCGTGCGCGAGATGTGGGACGAGGGCCTCGCCCACCGTGACATCAAGCCAGCCAACCTCATGGTGCTCGACGGAGAGCTGAAGCTGATCGACGTCTTCTTCGTGCAGGTGCGGCCCTCGCCCTGGCGTCAGGCCGTCGACCTCGCGAACATGATGATGGTCCTCGGCCTGCGCTCCGACGCGCAGCGCGTGTACGAGCACGCGCTGCGCCTGTTCACCCCCGACGAGATCGCGGAGGCGTTCTCGGCGACCCGAGGCGTCGCGAGCCCCACCCAGCTGCGCACGATGATGAAGGAGGACGGCCGCGACCTCTTGACCGAGTTCCAGGCGCTCGCTCCCGAGCGTGCGCCGATGAAGATCCAGCGGTGGAGCGTCCGGCGCATCCTGCTCACGATCGGGGTGGTGCTCGTGGCGTTCATCGTGCTCGGGCTGATCGCGTCGAACTGGGCGGTGTTCGCATGAGGTGGCCCGCGATCGCGCTCTCGATCACGCTGATGTCCGTGAGCCGTGGCGTGTTCGGCGGACAACCCCCAACAGCCGGTCTGTGCCCATCTCGATGGCTCGATCCTCGTCCTGGAGGCGCAGTCGGTGCCCTCGGCCACTCGGATCCCCTGCATCGCGGAGCTGCCGATCGGGTGGCGGTTCGCCGGGTCGCTCGTGCGCGACAGCGGGACCACGCTCTGGCTCGACCACGACCGGGCCGGGGTCCATGCCGTCGAGGTCGAGCTGATGGCTCGCTGCGACGTCACGCCAGGCCGTCGAGGTTCCGCCCGGCGCCGGACGAGGTCGGCATGCGCACGTTCCAGTAGCCCGAGAGCCTCGATCCGTTCGTCGGATCGCGGATCGCTCGTGTTCGACGGAGGGTGCATCGTCTACCGCTATCGGTTCGCCCCGGGGTCGGAGCCCGCCCTCGTGATCGAGGCCGACCGCGCGGTGTCGACGCTGCCCCGGGCGACGATCGTCGCCGAGGTCCGCCGCGACGCTCGACCTCACGGTCTGCGGGGCCGGGGCGCCACCGTGCGCCGGATAGGCTCACGCACGATGCTGACCGACCACCGGCGCGCCTTCAGGTTCTCCCTGGGGCTGCTCGCGTGCCTCGTGTTCATGCTCGTCGCGGTGGGTCGTCATCCCGAGGAGCCAGGCGCCGCTGACCACGGTCGCCGTTGATCGGCGAGTTCGACGCCACGGTCGAGCGCTGGGCCGACGACGTGCGGGTCGGCGCGCTGACCGGCTTCTTCACGTTCCTGAGCATCGTCGGCGGCGGCCTCGTCACGATCCCGCTGCGGATCGCTGGTCGCGGGGTGGCTGCTGTTCCGCCGGCGGCTCGTCGCGTTCTCGGCGTTCGTGCTGACCTGGGTCGCGTCCGAGGCCCTGCTCACGTGGCTGAAGGTCTTCTTCCACCGCGGGCGTCCGCCCGGACCCCCTCGTGGACGACGAACGGGTTCTCCTTCCCGTCGGGGCATGCCGTCGCCGGCGCCGCGCTCGCCGTCGCTCTGGTGCTCGTCGTTCTTCCCGCCCGGGACCACGGCGCCGGAAGTGGGAGCTGCTCGCGGTCGGGTTCACGTTCGTGATGGCGCTCTCGCGCGTGTACCTCGTCGGCTCACTGGTTCTCCGACGTGTTGACCGGCGTGCTGCTCGGCACCGGCATCGCGCTCGGGTCGGCCGCCCTGGTGACAGAGGTGACGAACGCGCTCAGCGCTCGAGGGGTGATCGCTCGGCCTCAGGCGCCCCCCGGCGACCCTCTCGACCCTCGACTGTCCTGACCAGGACGGGCGACCTAGGCGGGGCAGGCGTTCGCGACTCGACGTCGGTCGGCGCACTCGCGCCGCCAGTCCTTCTTCCCCTTCCAGATCAGGTAGGTGAACGCGCCGAGCGGGATCTGCACGCCGTAGGTCAGCGCGCGGAACATCAGCACGGCGCCGACGACGGCCGCCTTCTCGTCCGTCCGGCGCCGCCGCCGCGAGGCCACCGATGTAGCCGAGGTCGATCACACCGACGCCCCCCGGGCGTGATCGGCACAGCCGAGAGCAGCCGGCTGAACGAGAACACCGCGAACACCTGGGCGGTGCTCACCTCCTGCTCGGACACGCCCATGTTCCGCAGCGAGAGCAGCAGCACGAAGGCGAGCGCCACCTGGCTGAGGATCGTCGTGAGCGTCAGCCGCACCCACCGACGCTCCACGAGCCCGATCGTGTCGGCCCGGAACTGCACGGCTCGATCGCCCGTGTCGGTCCTCGGCGGCTTGCGGAACAGCTTCAGGAAGAACGAGATGACCCGGCCGAAGCCATCCCCGATGCGGCGGGCGAACCGCTCGCTCGCGAAGAGCGCCGCGAGCAGGCCCACCGCGACCGCCAGCACGATCACGCCGACCACCGCCGCGACCACGTAGGCAGATCCACTCTCGCCCGGCGATCACGAGGAAGACGATCGAGATGACCGGCAGGGCGAGCTTGACGAAGATGTTCCAGATGCCGGTCACGCCGACGTACAGCGCGACGTCGGTGCCCGTGAACCCCCACGACTTCAAGATCGTGTACGTGAGGCCGACCGCGATCGCGCCGCCGCCGGGCAAGGTGTTCGCGACCGAGGTGGTCGTCTGCGTGAGCACCGCCGCCCGGACGCAGCTTCAGCCCGGGCAAGCGCCGCCATGTTCGCCCACCAGTAGGTGAAGAGGTTGAAGACCGTCGCGGCGAACAGGGACGCGCAGCTCGAGGCCGCGTGAGCGACTCGAACGCCTTCCAGACCTCGGAGTAGTCGGCCACCTTCGGGATCGCGAAGACGAAGATGCCGCCGACGATGAGGAGGGAGATGACCCCCGAGACGATCCGGCGGGACGGGTGAGTGCTTCTTCGCGTCGGGCGTCGGCCGTCGGGTCCGTCGCACGATCGGCGGCAGGTGGCTCGGTCATCGGTGTCGAGGATAGCCGGTCGCTCCACGATGTGGAGGATATCGACATGCCGTGCGCGGACGCGCTCGCCGCGCCGCGCTCCGCTAGGCTCGGCTGGATGGAACCGCCCGCCACGAGCCTCGATCGCCACTGCGACCGCCGGCGCGTGCATCGCCAGCGTCGGCCTTCGGGCGAGCCGCCGCCTCTCCCCGCCCGTCGAACTCGACTCCGATGGTGGTGGGCGCTGGCGGGCGTGGTGCTGCTCGGCGTCGCGATCGAGCTCTTGGTCAGCAGCTCCGACGATCTGCACGAGTTCGGCGACAGCGTGCTCCGGGCTTTCGAGGACATCCGTACCCCGCTCCTCACCGACATCGCGAAGGCGATCGCGCTGCTCACCACGTTCGGCGCCGTCCAGCTCCTGCGGGTGGTGCTCGCGGGCGTACTGATCGTGACGAAGCGGTTCCGCCACCTCGTGGTCGCGCTCGCGACCTTCGTGGTGAGCGACTGGCTCGTGCTGACCTTCCTCGACGTGCAGCGCCCGCCCGGCGACGTCGCGCCGCTGATCGACGCGACCGACTTCCGGTTCCCGTCGTGGCCGATGACCGCCTTCGCGATCACCGTCTTCGCGATGCCGTTCGTGCTGGCCCCGGCAGGCCGCGCAGGAAGCGGGCGATGGCCGCGGCGTGGATCGTCGTGGTGCTCGTGGCGCTCTCCCGGCTGTACCTCGCGGCCGACTACCCGTCGAACGTCGCCTACGCCGCGCTGTTCAGCTGGGTCGCTGACCGAGACGCTGTTCCGATGGTTCGTGCCCGACGACTCCTTCCCGGTGAGCTACCGGCGAGGCGGGCAACGCCGCACACCTCGATCTCGGCGGCGCGCGGGCCGAGGCGGTGAAACGGGCGATGGCCGACCAGGTCGGGCTGGAGGTCACCGAGGTCGAACCGTTCGGCCTCGAGGGCTCGGGCGGGTCGTCGCCGCTGCGCATGACACTCGCCGACGGCTCGCGCGTCTTCGGCAAGATCTACGCGACGAGCCACGTGCGCGCCGATCGCTGGTACCGCGTCGGGCGAACGATCCTGTACGGCAAGCTCGAGGACGAGACGCCATTCGGGTCGGTGCGCAGGCTCGCCGAGTACGAGGACTACGCCCTGCGCTACCTCGCGATGAACGACGTCACGGTGGCCCGCACGTGGGGCATCGTCGAGCTCACGCCGAATCGCGAGTACATGCTCGTCACGGAGTTCTTCGAGGACTCGAAGAACCTCGGCGATTCCGAGATCGACGACGTCGTGATCGACGAAGGCCTGCGCTTGATCCGCCAGTTCTGGGACATCGGGGTCGCCCACCGCGACATCAAGCCCGCGAACCTCTGGTGCAACGCGGGCACCTGCAGCTGGTCGACGTCTCCGGCCTCGAGGTGCGCCCGACGCCCTGGCGGCAGGCGGTGGACCTCGCGAACATGATGCTCACCCTCGCCCTGCAGACCGACCCCGACCGCGTCTACGAGCGCGCCACCGCCTTCTTCACCCCCGACGAGATCTCCGAGGCGTTCGCCTGCGCCGTCGGCATGGCGGTGCCGACCGAGCTCTCCGGCCGACTGAAGCAGGACCCGCGGCCGATCATGGATCGGTTCAAGGAACTGGCGCCCCCGCACGAGCCGGTGTCGATCCAGACCTGGGATCTGCAGCGGATCGCCCTCACCGCCGGCACGGTCGTGGGCGGCCTGCTGTCCTCGTCGCTATGGCGATCGACTCGCTCTTCGCCGGCCTGCGAGTGAGGTCCGCTCCGGCTCAGTCGTCGGCTGCCAACACGACCAGCGGCTTCGCCCGGGGGCCGTCGTCCTGGAACACCCCGACCAGTCGGCCGTCGGGCGCGGAGACCGCGTAGGGACCCTCGATCGCCGCCGGCGCCAGCACCCGCCCGTGCCCTGCGGCCCGGGCCTCCTCGGCGTCGAGCCGCACGCAGGGCAGGTGGGCGACGGCGCGCTCGATCGGGAGCGGCGATCCCGGGGTCGTCGGGGTCCATCGCGCTCTCGACGTCGAAGGACCCGATAGCGGTGCGCCGTAGGGCCGTGAGGTGAGCCCCGCACCCGAGGGCGGTCCCCACGTCGGCCGCGAGCACCCGGACGTACGTGCCCCCGCCGCAGGTGACCACGAGGTCGACGTCGTCGCCGCGGCGAGCCCGCACCTCGAAGCGGTCGACCTTGATCGGCCGGGGCGCGGCCTCGAGGGCAACTCCCTTTCCGCGCCGCGTCGTAGAGCTTGCGACCCCCGACCTTGACGGCCGAGTAGGCGGGCGGACGCTGCATCGACTCGCCGACGAGGGCAGCGACGGCAGCGGCCAGTCCGTCGTCGTCGACCGCGACGGGCGCGATCCGGGTCACCTCACCGTCGGCATCGAGGGTCGTGGTCTCGATGCCGAGGCGCATCGTGGCCTCGTAGGTCTTGGGCAGATCTCCGAGGAACCGCAGGAACCGGGTGGCCCGGCCGACGCCCATGATGAGCAGTCCGGTCGCCATCGGATCGAGGGTGCCCGCGTGCCCGACCTTCCTCGTGCCGAGCGCCCGTCGAACCTTCGCCACGGCGTCATGCGACGTGATGCCCCGAGGCTTGTCGACGAGCAGCAGCCCTTCGGGTCCGCGCCCGGGAGTGGCGGCATCCACGCTCACGCCGTAACGGGCTCGCCTCGAAGCGACCTCGCGAGGAGGTCGATGGTCTCGGCCGGCCCATGGGCCGAGGTGTATCCGGCCGCGAGCCGATGGCCGCCGCCGCCGAAGGCCGCCGCGACCTTCGCGAGGTCGTGGTCGCCGCGCGAGCGCACGCTCACCTTGAAGCGCCCGTCCTTCTGCTGCTTCACGATCGCCGCGACGTCGACGTCGCGCGCCGTTCGGATCACGTCGATCAGGTCGTCGGTCTCGGCCGGATGCACGCCCGCCTCCTGCAGGTCGGCCTGGGTGAGGTACGTCCAGACGAGATCGGCCTCGGCGACGTGTTCCAGCCGCTCGAGCGCCACGCCCACGAGCTGGAGGTACGAGGCGGGGTTGTCCTCGTAGAGCGCCTGCACGAGCCGTGCGTGGTCGAACGGATGCTCGCGGAGCCGAGCGGCGATGCGGAGCGTCTCAGGGCTGGTGGCCTCGTACTGGAACTTGCCGGTGTCGGTCACGAGCCCCGCGTACAGGCACATCGCCGTCTCGTCGGGCATCTCACCGCCCATCGTCTCGATCAACCGGAACACCATCTCGCAGGTCGACGAGGCAGCCGGGTCGTTCAAGGAGATCGAGCCGAGGCCCTCGTTCGACCGGTGGTGGTCGATCCAGATCAGCTCGCCGGCCCGGTTCGCGACATGCCCCAGCTGCGCGAGCCGGTCGAACGCGGCGCAATCGCACGTGACCATGACCGCCGGCTCCTTCGGGAACGCCTTGGCAGGCACCAACCGGTCGGCGCCCGGAAGCATGTCGGCCCACCGGGGAGGCTCGAGCGGTTCGTTCGGGTAGGAGCAGACGGTCTCGACCCCCCGCGATCGCAGGAAGGCGGCGAGGCCGAGCATCGATCCGAGGGCGTCCGCGTCGGGATTCACGTGACACGCGAGCGCGACCTCGGTCGCGTCGTCGAGCACCTTCGCGGCGCGCTCGAAGTCGGGGGTCATCGATCGTCCTCCGGGCGACGGAGACCGGCGATCAGCTCGTCGATCCGCTGACCATGCTCGTAGGTGGTGTCTTCCTCGAACTCGAGCTCCGGCAGGTACTTGAGTCGCACCTGCCGCCCGATCACGGCCCGAAGGTAGCGGTCGTGCCGACCGGAGGGCGGCGCGCGTGCCGGCCTTGGCCTTGTCGTCGCCCATCGACGTGTACGCCACCCAGGCGTGCCGGAGGTCGGGAGAGACCTTCACGCCCACGACGGTGACGAACCCCACGCGGGGGTCCTTCAGCTTCGGGATCTCCTCGGCCAGGATCTCGCGGAATTCCTCGCCGACCCGATCGATGCGCGCGCCCTGGGTCATCCCACCAGCCTACCGGCGCTCAGTCGTCCGGGGCGTGCAACGTCACGTCGACCTCGAGCACCTCGACCGCAGGCCAGGTGTCGACGAAGCGTTCGATCTCGCCCACGACCTTCCGCACGTGGAACTCCTGGGCGCCGACCGCCGCGACCGCGACCGTGGCGCGCTGCCACAGCTCCTGGTGATCGACTTCGGCCACGCCGACGTTGAACCGCTGGCGGATCGCCGCGGTCAACGCCTTCACGACGTGCCGCTTCTGCTTCAGGGAGTGGCTCTCGCGGATGCGCAGGTCGAACCGTTGCAGCGCGACGATCATCAGATCGAGCGGGCCACCTCGCGCACCTCGTAGGCCTCGATCACATCGCCTTCCTTGACGTCCTGGTAGCCCTCGATGCCGATGCCGCACTCGTAGCCCGACGCGACTTCCCGCACGTCGTCCTTGAACCGGCGAAGGGAGCCCAGCTTGCCGTGGTACACGACGATGCCGTCGCGAACGAGGCGAACCTTCGCGTCACGGGGGATCGTGCCCTGGGTGACGTAGCAGCCCGCCACGACCCCGAGCTTGGGGACGCGGAAGATCTGACGCACCTCGGCCTGCCCCAGCTCATGCTCCTGCTTCTCGGGCGGGAGCATGCCGGACAGCGCCAGCTTGATGTCGTCGATCGCGTCGTAGATCACGCGATAGGTGCGGATGTCGACGCCTTCCTTGTCGGCGAGGTCGACGGCCTGCTTGTCGGGACGCACGTTGAACCCGATCACGATCGCGTTCGACGCCATCGCGAGGGAGACGTCGTTCTCGGTGATACCGCCCGCGGCGCTGCGCACGATGTTCACGCGCACCTCGTCCTGCGGCAGCTTCAGGAACGCGTCGGTCAACGCGCCCAGCGAGCCCTGCACGTCGGCCTTGACCACCAGGTTGAGCTCGGGGATCTCGGCGCGTTCGGCTTGACGCAACAGATCGGAGAGGGTCGGCGGCCGGCTGATCACGAGCTCGGCCGCACGAGCCTTCGCCTCGCGCTCGCTGGCGACGTGGCGCGCCTCGCGCTCATCGGCGACCTCGCGGAACTCGTCGCCCGACGCGGGAACGGCCTCCCACCCCAGCAGCTGCACCGGCTTCGACGGTCCCGCCACCGCGAGGGTGACGCCGTTCTCGTCCTGCATCGCCCGGATCTTGCAGTAGGTGGTGCCCGAGACAAGCGCGTCGCCGATGTCGAGGGTGCCACGCTGCACGAGCACGGTCGCCACGGGGCCCCGACCTTTGTCGAGGTGAGCCTCGATCACGGTGCCACGCGCCCGGCCGGTGGGCACGCCCTTGAGCTCCTCGAGGTCGGCGACCAGCAGGATCGTCTCGAGCAGCGTGTCGAGGTTCGTCTTCGCCTTGGCGGAGACGTCGACGAACTCGGTGTCGCCGCCCCACTCCGACGGCACGAGCCCGCGATCGACGAGCTGCTGACGCACCCGGGTCGGGTCGGCCGACTCCTTGTCGACCTTGTTCACGGCGACGACGATCGGTACCTCGGCCGCCTTCGCGTGGTCGAGCGCCTCGACCGTCTGCGGCATGACTCCGTCGTCGGCCGCCACCACCAGCACGGCGATGTCGGTCACCTGGGCGCCGCGGGCGCGCATCGCGGTGAACGCCTCGTGGCCGGGCGTGTCGATGAACGTGATGTCGCGCTCACCCACGTGCGCCTGGTATGCACCGATGTGCTGCGTGATGCCGCCGAACTCGCCGGCCACCACGTCGGTCTCGCGGATCGCGTCGAGCAGCTTCGTCTTGCCGTGGTCGACGTGGCCCATGACCGTGACCACCGGAGGTCTCGGCGCCAACTGCGACTCGTCGACCTCCTGGTCCAGCTCCTCTTCGATGAGCTCGTCCTCGAGACCCACGATCTCGGCTTCCATGCCGAGCTCGTCGGCGACCAGCGCGATGGCCTCGTCCGACAGCGACGTGGTTGCCGTCGCCATCTCGTTGGCGAGGAAGAGGATCTTCACGATCTCGGCGGGACCCTTCCCGACCTTCTCGGCGATGTCCTGCGGCGTCGCGCCCCGGACGACGCGGAGCGTCGGCACCTCCGGTTCGGTGGGGATGCGAGCGACGCGGGGAGGTCGCCGCGACCCCGGCGGCGTCGCCGCTGGAGCCGCGGGGGCCGCCGGAGCGGCAGGCGCGGGGGCGGAGGGGGCGGCAGACGGACGCGCGGACGCGGCTGGAGGCGTGGTCGGCGTGCGGGCAGGCGTCGACGAGGCGGGCGCCGCAGCCGGGGTCGGCTCGGCCACAGCGGCCTCGGCCACAGCTGTCGCCGCCTGCGCGGCAGGGGGCGGAGCCTTCGCGGCTTCCTTCTTCGGCTTGGCCTTGGGCTTGCGAGGGGCCGGCGGCGGCTCGAGCACTTCGCGACGCTTCGGTGCTTCCGTGGCCTTGCCGCCCGAGGCTCGCAACCTCGGCACCAGGTCCTCGGGCACGCTCGAGGAGGCGGACTTGCCCGCCACGCCCATGTGTTCCAACGTCGCCAGCAACTCCTTGCTGGTGACCCCGAGTTCCTTCGCCAGTTCGTGGACCCTCACGCCGCTCCTATCCGTTCGATCTCGAGCATCAGCCTACCGACTTCATCGCCGGCCAGACCCGTCCGTAGCGCCCTGCCGAGCACCCCCGTCCGCCCGGCCGATTCCACACACCCCGGGTCGAGGTGCACGTACGCTCCGCGACCTCGCGCGGTGCCCGATCGATCGATCCGAGGCCCGTCGGGGGTAGCGACGATGCGCGTCAGCGAGGACTTCTTCCCTCGAACGCGACACCCGATGCACGTGCGAACGGGGACGTGACTCACCGACGTCACTCCGCGGCCGGTGCCTCCTCGGCAACCTCCGTCGCGACGGGCTCAGCCTCGGCCTCCGGAGCTGTGGGCTCAGCTTCAGCCTGAGGAGCTGTGGTCTCGTCGGGCACAGCCGTCTCGTCGGGCACAGCCGGCTCGGGAGGAACAGCCGCTTCCGCCGCCTGGGCGGTCGCTGCTCGCGCCTCGTCGGCGACCTGGGTCTCCGACTTGATGTCGATGCGCCATCCGGTCAGCCGGGCCGCCAACCGCGCGTTCTGTCCTTCCTTCCCGATCGCGAGCGAGAGCTGGTAGTCGGGCACGATCACCATCGCCGTGCCGGTGCTCTCGTCGATACGCACCTCCTTGACCTTGGCGGGCTGCAGGGCGTTCGCGACGAACTCCGCCGCGTTCTCCGACCACGGCACCACGTCGATCTTCTCGCCACGCAACTCGTTCACGACCATGCGCACCCGTGAGCCCTTCGGCCCGACGCACGCGCCGACGGGATCGACTCCCGGCTCGTTGGAGAGCACGCCGATCTTCGAGCGATGCCCGGGCTCCCGCGCGACCGCCTTGATCACGACGATGCCCTCCTCGACCTCGGGCACCTCCATCGCGAACAGCGCCTTCAGCAACCCCGGGTGCGACCGGCTCACGACGATCTGCGGCCCCTTCGTGCCCTTCCGCACCTCGGTGATGTACGCCTTCAGACGCTCGCCGTGACGGTACGGCTCGGTCGGCACCTGCTCGGCCTGCGGCAACAGTGCCTCGACCTTCCCCAGGTCGAGCAAGGTGTATCGGCGCTCCTGCTGCTGCACGATGCCGGTGACGACGTCGCCCTCGCGGCCCGCGAATTCCTCGTAGGTCATCTCGCGCTCCGCGTCGCGGAGCTTCTGGAAGATCACCTGCTTCGCGGTCTGTGCGCCGATGCGCCCCTTGAAGTCGTCGGTGACCTCGACCTCTTCCTCGCCGAGCACCTTCATCTCGAGTGTAGGCTCGGCGCCTTCCTCGGTCGGCGGCACCTCGATCTCCTCGAGGTCCTGCTTCCACATGCGCAGGTCACCGCTCTCAGGGTCGATCTCGGCCCGGAAGCCCACGAAGTCGTCGTCGGCGTCGGGGTTTTCCTGCTTCCACCACGTCTTGTAGGCGGATGCCATCGCTTCCTCGAGTCCTTGCAGGATCGTCTCGAAGGCGACGCCCTTCTCTCGTTCCAGTTCCCGCAGCGCGGCGATCATCTCGGCGTTCATGCGTTGCTCCTCTTCAGTTCGGCGCTCCAGTCGACGACCGTACGCGCCGACGCGATATCGGCGTGCCGCACGCGGAGCTCCTCGTCGCCGACGCCGAGCGTGATGCCCTCGTCGTCGGCGGCGGCCAGCGTGCCGGTATGGGTCCTCGACCCGCCCATGGGCGCCGTCGTCTTCACCTTCACCTGCTCGCCCACCGTCCGGCGGAAGTGCTCGGGCCGCTTCAGCGGACGTTCGAGACCCGGCGACGAGACCTGCAGGTCGTACGGGCCCGTCTCGTACCCCTCGTCGTCGAGATGACGCGAGACGCGCTCGGAGAGCCGGCTCAACGTGTCGATGTCGACGCCCTGGGGACCATCGACGATCACCCGGAGGACCTTCCGTTTCCCCTCACGACCCTGGGTCACGTCGTAGAGCTCGAAGCCCTCGGCCTCGATCACGGGCCTGAGCAGCGCGTCGACTTCCACCGCTCGACCCTCCCCTACGAACGAGAAGGTGGGCGCGAGCCCACCTCCGGCAAACACGTCTGAAAGCTCCTGTACGCGACGAGTATAACCCGCGACCTGCGGGAACGGCCGGGTGGACCGCGGACGGCCCTACGGCGCCCTCGCGAGCAGCTCGACGGCCGCCTGCACGGCGCCCTCGACGGTTGCGCTGGAACGCTCCCCCGAGGCGCGCAGCTTCAGGTCGACGGAGCCGTCCGCCAGTCCGCGCTTGCCCACGGTGACCTGCACCGGGTACCCGATCAGGTCGGCGTCGGCGAACTTCACGCCGGCACGTTCGTCGCGATCGTCGAGCAGCGCCTCGACGCCGAGCTCGCCGAGCTCGACGTAGATCCGCTCGGCCGTCTCACGGACCCGCTCGTCATCGGTGCCGGCCATGATGACGACGACCTGGAAGGGGGCGAGGTGCGCTGGCCAGACGATGCCCTGGTCGTCGTGGTTCTGTTCGACGACAGCCGCGAGGATCCGGGTGATGCCGATCCCGTAGCACCCCATCTCGTAAGGCCTCTGTGCGCCGTCCTCGTCCTGGAACGTCGCCTCGAGGGGGGCCGAGTACTTCGTGCCCAGCTGGTAGATGTGAGCGACCACGATCGACCGCCCGAGGCGCAGCCGTCCGCCGTCGATCGGGCACGCGTCGCCGTCACGGAACTCGACCAGGTCCTCCCAGCGATCGACGCGGAAGTCGCGATCGATGTTGGCGCCCGTGACATGTCGGTCGGCGGTGTTCGAACCGGTGACCCAGTCGTTCCCGCCCCGCACGAGGTGATCGGCGAACACCTCGACGTCGTCGCCGAAGCCCTGCGGCCCAACGTAGCCCTTCACGAAGCCACGCGCCCCGAAGTCCTCGTCGTCGAGCGGCCGGACCTGCTCGGGGAAGACGAGCCGCTCGAGCTTGTTCACGTTGACCTCGCGGTCGCCGGGGACGAGGACGGCCACCGTGCGGCCGCCCACGTCGAACAGCACGCACTTGAGCGTGCGCGAGGCCTCGATGCCGAGGAAGGCCGCGAGCGTCTCGATCGTCGGCGTCTCGGGGGTGTCGACCTCGGTTATAGGCTCCGACCCGGGCGGGGCGGGCTCGGGCGCCAACGGCCTGGCAGCCTCCGTATCGGCGAGGTAGTCGCCGTTCTCGCACTCCACGAACAGGTCCTCGCCGACCTGTGCTCGCGCCATGTACTCGTGGTTCACGCCGCCGCCGATCTGGCCCGGGTCCGCCTCCACGATCGCGAGATCGAGTCCGATACGGTCGAAGATGCGTTCGTACGCCTCGTACATCACGCGGTAGCTCTCCCGCAGGCCCTCCGCGTCGCGATCGAAGGAGTAGGCGTCCTTCATCAGGAACTCCCGAACGCGCAGCAACCCGAACCGGGGGCGGAATTCGTCGCGGTACTTCCATTCCACCTGGTAGAGGTTGACCGGCAGGTCTCGGTACGAGGGCAGATCCCCCGCGACGAGGGGGGTCACGACCTCCTCCTCGGTCGGCCCCAGCACCAGCTGTCGGTCGTGCCGGTCGGTGAACGTGAACAGCGTGTCGCCGTACAGGTCATAGCGACCCGTCGCCTGCCACGGGGCCGCAGGCAGCACGATCGGCATGCGGATCTCGCACGCCCCCGATGCGTCCATCTCTTCGCGGACGATGGTCTCGATCGTGCGCATCGCGCGCAGTCCGAGCGGGAGCGTGACGTACACGCCCGCCATCACCTGACGCACGAAGCCGGCTCGCAGCAGCAGTCGGTGCGAGGCGATCTCGGCGTCGGCGGGATCGTCACGGAGGGTCGGGACGAACAGCTTCGACAGACGCATAGGTCGCACAGGATACCGGTGAACGCGAGAGGGCCCCGGGCTTCGCCCGGGGCCCTCTCGCTCGAGTAGGTGCCGTGCCTCAGACGGTGCACCCCGGCAGCTGGAAGCTGACGATGCGCGTCGCCCACTTCCACTGACCGGTCTTCTTGTAGTACTGCTGCGTGTAGTAGAAGGTGCAGCCGTCCTCGGCCACGGTCATGTCGGAGTAGTCTCCCCAACGGCCGTGCCGACCGTCCTCGGACCCGAGGCCCGTGAACACCTTCCGCTCGGCGAGATCGAACGTGTTCGCCGCCAGAGCGCCAGCGGTCCGACCCGCGATCGCGATCGACGGGTAGGTGCCGCCGCTCGACAGCGAGTACCCCGCGGCGATGTTGCCCGCCTCGTCCAGCGCGACGCTCCCCATCCAACGGCTCTTCGTGTCGTCGGGCGAGTAGGTTCCCTGGTTCTCGATCGCCCATCCGCCGCCGTCGTCCATCAGCTCGTACCAGCGGAGGCCGGCCTGGCCCTTGGAGGCCTTCACCGTGTGCGTCACGACCATGCGCTCGTCACCCGCGCCGATCTTCCGATACTGCAGGCGGAACATCAGGCGGTCGTTCAGGGCGTCGAGCTTGTTCTTCGTGCCCTTCTGCGGCACGCAGTAGGTGCGGTTGGCGCCGCAGACCCACGGATCGACGTTGGCCGTCGATAGGAGCTCCGGGCCGACGAACGTCGCGGTGTCGGCGTCCCAGTCGACCGTGAACTCCCAGAGCTCGAGCTGGTCGTCGGGGTACCCCCACTCGTCGGCGTCGAACTGCATGAACACGTTCGGCTGGTTCGCTCCCGGCGTCGAGGGACCGTCGGCGTCGGTCGGCAGCTGGCCACCGAGGTTCGGATCGGCCCCGTAGAGGTTCACGTAGATCTGGCCTGCCGGAAGTCCCGCGATCATCGCGTCGCGCTCGTAGGCCAGCGCCCCGGCGCCGCGCCACGCGAAGTCACACACGCTCGAGCTGCAGCGGAACTGGTTGTACGAGGCGAAGTACGCCGAGTTGTTGGCCGCGGGCCACACCCCGAACTTGGGGTAGTCGTTCAGCACGTTCTGGTTCGGGTAGTCGAACTGGTAGGCGAACCAGACGCCGTGCGGATCGCTCGTATCGGAGACCGCGATGCACTCCGCGTACTTCGGCTTGTTGAAGTTCAGCGCGAACTGCGAGATCACCCAGACGTCGGCGTACTCGTCGTACACCACGATCGGATCGCCGTCGTCGTGCGTCGCGCAGAGCTTCTGGGTCACCTGATCGAACAGCGACGACATGAGGATCGGCCCATCGACCTTGACACCCGTGTCGGCGTCGTAGATGGCGAACGCGACGTTGACCATCTGCAGGTAGTACCCGCCACCGACGTCACCGTTCGGGTCGGGCGGCACGAGCTTGAAGGGATTCGCCGCGGCCCCGAGACCCGCGACGTTCAGGTCGGGTGCGGGGATCTGGCCCGTTCCGCGCTCGGTCTGCAGGGCACCGTCGGCCTGGTCGAGCGTCGACGCGGCGCCGAGCGCCGGGCGCTGCTCCTCGCTGCCGACTTCTTCTTCGCTCTCGAGCCGCAGCTCCTTCTTCACCCACGGCACCCTCGTCGGCGGGCGCTGGAGCAGGGCCGCCAGCGAGTTCGTGCGGTGGGGCGTCGCGACCTTGCCGGACACCGGCTGGGCTCTCGCGCCGCCTTCCCCCTCGGTGAGACCGACGTCGCCGCCACCGTTCGCACCGAGCGCACGCACCGGCCGATTCGGCGTCGTCGTGGTGCCGGTCGCGGCGAGGGCGACGGCTCCGACGACGAGACCCAGCGCCGTCGCCGTCGCGACAGCTCGTACCCACATCCTCTTCACAGAGCTCCTCCAGCATCGCGGCCATCCGGGCGATGGCGCCGCAGCGCGCAGAGGATACCCTCGCGGGCAACGCATGCTCGTCGGTCGACCAGGGGATTTCCTCATGAGCATCGGCCGTCCGATCCCATCGTTGACGGACCCGCGGCGGTGCGGTCACAATCGCGGCATGTCGACGCGTGCGATCCTCCGGTCCTGGCGCTGGGGCGCTCTCACCCCGGCGCTCGCGCGCGTCTAGCGATCACCGCTCCACCTCGGCAACCGCGAACCCCGGGCGACCCCCTGGGGTCGTTCGCTCTCATGAGGAGGTGCCGCACGTGGAACTGCAGATCCGCCCCGACCCCGCCACCTTCGATGCCCTGGTGGCCGACTGGCCCCTCGTGCCGGTCTGGGCGGAGCTGCTCTCCGACGTCTCCACGCCCGTGGGCCTGTTCCCCTCGCTCGCCGCCGACGGCCCGGGACTGCTGCTTGAATCGGTGGAACGTTCTGAGCGGTGGGGCCGGTACTCGTTCGTCGCCGGCGACCCGGCCGCCACCGTCGTGGGTGATCGCGCCGGGCTGCGCATCACCGATGTGGTGCGCGAGCTGCCGATCGCGCCGACAGCGGGAGCGCCGAGGCAGGCGCTGATCGAGGTCGCGCGGTCGCTGCGAGCCCCCCGGCTGCCCGATCTGCCCGCGCTCACCGGCGGGCTGATGGGGTACGTGGCGTTCGAGGCGGCGGAGCTCCTCGATGACCACCCCGTGCCCGACCCTTCCTCGGCTCCGGTGCCGCCGATCGCCCTGCTCGTCGTCGACCGGGCGGTCGTGTTCGACCATTGGAAGCAGCGACTCCTGCTCGTCGCACACGTGTCGACGGGCAGCTACGACGACGGCGTCGCGGCCGTGCACGAGCTGGCCGGTCGCATCCGGCACGCGCTGCCGCCCGAGCTCGCGCCCGTGCCGGCGGTCGGATCCGATGTCGTCGGCGAGCCCAACATGCCCGACGAGCGATACCGCGAGATCGTCGCCTCGTTCAAGGAGCACATCCGGGCCGGCGACATCTTCCAGGGGGTGCCGTCGCGGCGGGTCACGTTCGCGGCGCCCGACGGCGGCTACGCGATATACCGCCGCCTACGGATCGCGAACCCGGCGCCGTACATGTTCTTCGTGCGGATGATGGGCATCGAGCTCGCGGGCTCGTCACCGGAGCCGCTGGTCCGCGTCGAGGAAGGGCGTGTCTCGACCCGCCCGATCGCGGGCACGCGGCCGAGGGGCGAGACCGAGGTCCGCGACCGCCTGCTCGAGCACGAGCTGCTGGCCGACCCGAAGGAACAGGCGGAGCACGCGATGCTCGTCGACCTCGCCCGCAACGACCTCGGCCGGGTGTGCATCGCAGGGAGCGTCGCGCCGACCCAGCTCATGGAGGTCGAGCGGTTCACGAAGGTGATGCATATCGTCTCGACGGTGGAAGGCGACCTGCGCGATGACATGCACCCGTTCGACGCCCTTTCGGTCACGTTCCCCGCGGGCACCTTGAGCGGTGCGCCCAAGCGTCGCGCGATGGAGCTGATCGCCTCGCACGAGCCCGATGCCCGGGGACCGTACGGTGGTGCCGTGGGCTACTGCACGTTCCAGGGCGACCTCGACTTCTGCATCACGATCCGCACCGCGGTCGTGAAGGACGGGAAGGCGCATCTGCAGTCGGGTGCCGGCGTCGTCGCCGATTCCGATCCGCAGACCGAGCTCGACGAGACGAAGGCGAAGGCATCGGCACTGTTGCCCGCGGTCGCGCCCGGAGCCGTTCGCGCCACGGCCGAGGAGGCGGTTCGATGATCCTGGTCGTCGACCACTACGATTCGTTCACCTACAACCTCGTGCAGCTGATCGAGAGCCTCGGGCACGAGACCCAGGTCGTGAAGAGCGACGCCGAGTCCGCCGAGGCGCTCGTCGCACGCTCTCCCGCCGCGGTGATCCTCTCGCCTGGCCCGGGTCGCCCCGAGTCCGCCGGATGCTTCACCGAGCTGCTCGAGGCGCTACCCGACATCATCCCCGTGCTGGGGGTGTGCCTCGGGCACCAAGCGATCGGCATCGAGTACGGCGGCACGGTCGACCGCACCGAGCCTGTGCACGGCAAGGCCTCGTCGGTGCGTCACGACGGCAGCGGCATCTTCGAGGGTGTGCATGACCCCTTCGAGGCCGGTCGGTACCACTCGTTGATCGTGGAACGCGACGACCTGCCCGAGGAGCTGCGGCTCACGGCCTGGACCGACGACGGCCTGGTGATGGGCACCCAGCACCGCGCGCTGCCCAGGTACGGCGTGCAGTTCCACCCGGAGAGCATCTTGACCCCCGAGGGTCCGAGGATCGTGCGGAACTTCCTGGCGCTCGCGAGCTGAGATTCCCGCGACGGGCATGGTGCTACCGTGCGCGCAACCGCACGGGAGGAGTCCGATGCAGGACGTGGCAGCCCGTTACCTCGGGGCGCTCGACGAGGTCGACCGGCATGTGCAGGCGATCGCACCCGACCAATGGTCGAACCCCACACCGTGCACGGAGTGGGACCTTCGGGCGCTCGTCGACCACTTGGTATACGAGACCCTGTGGGTGCCCGACCTCGTCGCAGGCGCGACCTTGGCCGAGGTCGGCGGCCGGTACGAAGGGGATCGGCTCGGCGGTGACCCGATCGGGGCATGGGGGGCGGCGAAGGCGGCGGCCGGTGACGGCGTCCGGTCGTCACCCCTCGGCGTGCCCGTGCACACCTCGGGCGGCGAGCTCACGGCCGACGAGTACCTCACGCAGATGTTGTTCGACGCGTCGATCCACGGGTGGGACGTCGCCCAGAGCATCGGCGTCGAGCACTCGATCCCCGACGACGTCGCGCGCGACCTGCACGAGTGGTTCGCGCCGCAGGCGGCCGGGTGGGTCGAGGCGGGCATCCTCGCCCCGCCGGTCGAGGTAGCCGATGACGCCGACGCGCCCATCCGCCTGGTCGCGCTGTCGGGCCGCAACCCGATCGCTCCGCTCGGCTGAGGACCGACGTCAGTCCGGCGTCGGGCAGTCCGGCCCGTAGGCGAACGCGGCGCTGTCCTTCGAGACGCGACACCCTCTCGCGTCGACGGCGACGAACGCGCCCGCGGGCACCTGCTTCAGCTGATCGAGCAGGAAGTTCGTCCATCCGTCGTCGACCGTGCCCTGGAAGTACCAGTCACTGCCGTTGTCGGCCACGATCATGCCGTAGCGCTGCATCGCGATCAGCACGACCCGGGCGTTCGGAGTGAACCTCGAGACGTCGAACCCCTGCTTCAACCGGAATCGCGCGCCCATCGGCGGGCACCGACGGTCGCTCACGCCGGCCTGGTGCCGGGCCGGCCACACGTAGCGCCGCGTCGTGCACGCCACCGTGAACCGGATCGCGTGGTCGATCTCGCCGGCCTGTACCTCGTCCCACCGCACGAGACCCGGGAAGATCGGCAGGCCGGCCGCGTCGGCACTCGTCCATCCGGCGGGCCGCAGGTCGTTCGAGTCGAGGTCGAAGATCGCGCCGCTACCGGCTTCCGGGTTCCCGCCGTTCCACCGGGCGTTGAACAGCTCGTAGAGCGTGCACGTGTCCTCGTCGATCATGAGGGCGTGACGGTCCGATCCGCCCTCGACCGTGATGTCGGGACCGAACGGGTACGGACCGTCATCGCTCTCGCTCGCATACTGGAAGTCGACGCTCACATCGTCGTGCGAGGAGACGACGACGTCGTAGGGGATCCCGTAGCTGGGCGGGCCGAAGTCGGGATGTAGGTCGGTCGACCCGGCGTGGCTCGAGCGCTTCCAGACCTTGCTCTTCGGATGTTTCGGCAGGGCCGAGACGTCCAGGCGCCACACGTTGTCGGCAGGGAAGACCTCACATGCGGTGCCGGGCACGGGCCCGCGGAGATCGGGGCTCGCAGCCGCAAGGGAAGGCGATGACGCGATCATCACAGCGCACGCGATCCATCCTGCGGCACGCGATGCACTCATGCGTCGCATATCGGCCTTCCGTAGGTGCAAGGTTGAGCCCGCCGGACGGTGCTCAGCCCGAAGGAGAACCACCATGACGGCGCAGGAGCCTCCGCCACCGAGGAACCCGCCCCGCGTCGTCCGGACGAGCCGACACCTCGGCTTCCTCCCGCGCCTGGTCCTGGCGCGCCTTCAAGGCTTCCCGCTGCGGGGGGTCGTTGACCCGCCCACCGCCTCGACTCCTCCCACCTACAGCGCTCACTCCTTCGGGCGCTCTCCTCACGACGGGTCCGTCTCCTCGCCGGCGGCGATCTTCTCGGCGGCCACGGCACGAGCCTCGGTGAGCAGTGCGCCGACGAGCTCGCCCTCGGGCACCTTCGCCACGACCTCGCCCTGGCGGATGATGAACCCGAGGCCGTTGCCACTCGCGATGCCGACGTCGGCTTCGCGGGCCTCCCCCGGTCCGTTGACGACGCAGCCCATCACCGCGACGCGCATCGGCACGGTGAACCTCTCGTTCTCGATCGCTGCGTTCACCTTCTGCGTGAGCTCGAGCACGTTCACCTCGGCCCGACCGCACGACGGACACGCGACGAGGTCGAGCCCGCGCTTCCGAAGCCCCAGCGACCGCAGGATCGACGTGCCGACCTTGACCTCCTCGACCGGATCGTCGGTGAGGGAGACGCGGATCGTGTCGCCGATGCCCTCGGCGAGCAGCGTGCCGATGCCGACCGCACTCTTCACGCCGCCGAGCGGCATCGGGCCGGCCTCGGTCACCCCGAGGTGCAGGGGGTAGTCGCACGCCTCGGCGAGTTGCCGGTAGCTCTCGATCATCACGAGCGGGTTCGAGTGCTTCACCGAGATCTTGATGTCGAGGAAGTCCTCGTCCTCGAGGATGCGCGCCTCGTTCAGCGCGCTCTCGACCAGCGCCTCGGGTGTCGGGTTCCCGTACTTCACGAGCAGGTCGGGCTCGAGCGACCCGGCGTTCACCCCGATGCGGATCGGCACGCCGCGCGCCTTCGCCTCTCGGGCGATCAGCCGAACCTTGTCCTGATACTTGATGTTCCCCGGGTTGATCCGCAGGCCCTGGATGCCGGCTTCCAGCGCCGCCATCGCGTACTTCCACTGGAAGTGGATGTCGGCCACGACCGGCACGGTCGACTTCGTCGCGATCGCGACGAGGGCCTCGGCGTCCTCCCAGTGAGGCACCGCGACCCGCACGATGTCGACGCCCGCAGCCACGAGCGAGGCGATCTGCTGCAGGGTGGCGTTGATGTCGGCGGTCTTCGTCGTGGTCATCGACTGGATCGACACTGGCGCGTCGCCGCCGATCGCGACGCCGCCGAGGTCGATCTGCCGGCTCTTCCTGCGCTCGATGCCCACGTCCGCCAGTCTCCCAGGCTCCCGCGTTCCGTCGGCCGTTCAGCCGCCGAACACCTGGAACGTGATCGTTCGGTCCTTGGGCTCGTCCATCTCGAAGAGGATCAGCCGCTGCCACGTGCCGAAGGCTGGCTCGCCGGCGACCACGGGGATCGAGTGCGAGGTGGCCGAGAGCAGCATCGCCTTCACGTGCGCGTGGCCGTTCTCGCGCTCGTCGGGGTTCATGTTCTGCGTACGCACCTCGAAGTCGTCGTGCTGGTAGTAGACGCCCTCGTGCGGCACGAGGTCGGTGAGGTGGCGGCGGAAGTCGGCCATGGCGCCGTCCTCCCACTCGTTGATCAGCAGGGCGCACGTCGTATGCGCGCAGAAGACGATCGCGGCGCCGTCGGTGATGCCGGAGTCCTTGATCGCGCGACGCAGGTCGTCGGTCAGGTCGAGGAACGCGTACCGCTCCGGCGCCGCGATCGTGACGGTGGTGGTAACGGACTTCACCTGTCCCCCCTGTTCGTGGTCGCGGATGCCGCGGGTCTGGGATCCGCCTTGGGATCCGGTCGGTCGACCGGCAGGGCCAGCGGCAGGTCGAAGGTGAACGTGCTGCCGTGCCCGATCTCGCTCTCGGCGCGGATCGTGCCGCCGTGGGCCTCCACGACCGACCGCGCGATCGCGAGGCCGATGCCGGTACCGCCGTCTTCCCGCGCTCGTGCGGGATCGACGCGGTAGAAGCGCTCGAACAGACGTGGCAGGGCATCGGCCGGGATGCCGACGCCCGTGTCGGCCACGCTGACCTCCACCGCCCCGTTGTGGCGGTGGGCCTCGATTCGAACCTCTCCACCCTCGGGAGTGAAACGTACCGCGTTGTCGACGAGATTGAAGATCACCTGGTGCACGCGCTCGGGGTCGGCCTCGATCGATGGAAGATCGTCGGGAACGTCGCTGTGCACCACGACGTCGCGATCGGCGCTCGCCACCTCGATCTCCGACATCACCTGCGTCACGAGCGGCCCCAGAGAGACCTCCTCGCGACGGAGCGGCACCTCGCCCGATTCGAGCTTGGAGAGATCGAGCAGCTGCTCGACGAGACGACCGAGGCGCTCGGATTGCGCGAGCATCACCTGCAGGACCTCGGGGTTGGGCTCCTCGACGCCGTCGAGCAGGTTCTCCAGGTGCGCGCGGATCGCGGTGATCGGCGTCTTCAGCTCGTGCGAAACGTTGGCGACCAGGTCGCGACGCGAGGTCTCGAGGTTGCCGAGCTCCAGGCTCATGCGGTTGAAGGCGGCAGCGAGCTGGCCCACCTCGTCGCGCGTGGTCGTGTAGATGCGCGTGGAGTAGTCCCCGACCTCCATCCGCCGCGCCGCATCGGCCATGTCGCGGAGCGGCTGCGTCATGCCGCGCGCGAGCCACCGAGCCATAACCAGGGCGATCACGGCCGCGATCGCGCCCGCCAGCATGAACTGCCACCACACGCTCTGTAGGAAACCGAGCGTCGCGGAGATGCGGCCGAGGGCGCCGCGGGTCGGCGACGGGTACAGCACGATCAGGCTGCCGCCCTCGTCGGTCGGGATCGATGCCCATACGTTGTTGCCGATGACGCCCCACCTCGGCACGCGCCCGGGAGTGTCTGGCGGCAGCACGCCGAGGTTCACACCTTCGACCGTGACCTCGCCGGTGACGCTGCGACGCACGACCATCGTGTCGGCCGGCGGCTCGGTCACCTGGCCATCGGCGATCTGCCGGGCGAGCGCGAGCGCATCGATCGCCTCGGAGTCCTTCGGAGAGTTCCGGAGCGCGAAACCGATCAGCGCGTACGAGATCACGATCGTGATGCCGACCGCCACGACGATCGTGGCGCCGAGCTTGCCCCGGATCGTGGGAAGGCGCTCGAGCGGCCGGGAGCTCACGACCGTTCCTGGAACGCGTACCCCACGCCGTGCACGGTGCGGATGAACCGAGGCTCGTTCCCGTCCTCGCCCAGCTTGCGGCGGATGCGGGCGACGTGGGAGTCGACCACCCGCCCACCGGCGAAGTCGCGGTAGCCCCAGACACGGTCCATCAGTTGGTCGCGCGAGAGCACGACGCCGGGATCACGGGCGAGCGTGAGCAGGATCTCGAACTCGAGGGGGGTGAGTCCGACATCGTCGCCGTCGACCGTGACCCGGCGTCTGTTCGGGTCCATCACGAGCCCGTGGTGCTCGATCGGCCCCGTGTCTTTCTGTTCGCCCATGCGCTCCATGCGGCGCAGGATCGCCTTCACCCGAGCCGCGAGCTCACGCAGGCTGAACGGCTTCGTGAGGTAGTCGTCGGCCCCGACGGCGAACCCGGCGACCTTGTCGGCTTCCTCGGTCTTGGCCGTGAGCATCAGCACGGGGGTCCAGCCGTCGCGCTGGATCTGCTTGCAGACCTCGAGGCCGTCCATGCCGGGAAGCATCAGGTCGAGCACGACGAGGTCGGGATGCTGCTCGGCGTGCTGCTCGATCGCGTCGGGCCCGTCGAGCGCCACGAGCACCCTGTAGCCCTCGGATTCCAGGCGGGCCCGGACGGCCTCGGCGATGGCTTCCTCGTCGTCGACGACGAGCACGGTCTGCTGATCCACGCGAGCATCGTATCCGGGGCATGTGCGCTGCGGTCCGAGGTGGTGTTGAGAAATCGTGGCGGCCGTTCGGGCGCAATCCATCCCGCGAGCGGGCGGATCTGGTCCGACGCTGGTCTTACGGCAGCGTGATCGGCTTCGTCACATCGAGCACGATCGTCGCCCCGACGAACATCACGAAGAACGCCATCACGGCAGCCGAGATCGGGATCAGGGTGCGCATGTCGACCGGCTTCCCGCGCACCTTCTCGATCGCGAGGGTGAGCAGGTGCCCGCCGTCGAACGGCGGCAGCGGCACGAGGTTGATCAGCCCGACGAACACGGTCACGAATCCGAAGAGGTACAGGATCGTGGACCATTGTCCCGCCGACGACGTCGCCCCGACCTGCTGGCTGATGCCCACGACGCTGGCCGCGTCGTTGACCGTCCGCGGCTCGTCGTTGAACAGCAGTCCGAACACGCGTCCGATCCCTTCGGGGCCGAACACCCGCCCGATCTGGGAGAACGACTCCTTCACGGCGAACCCGACTTCCTTGACTCCTCCGACGAGTGCGGCGCCGATGCCGGCCGGTTCCGGGTCGGGCGGGGCGACGATGACGCCCATGCGCCCACGGGTCTCGCCCTCCACCTCAGCGAGCTCGGGCACGACCGAGAGGGTGACGCGCTCGCCATCGCGGTCGACGACGACCGTGAGCGGCTCCCCCGGCCGGTCCTCGACCTGCGACGTGACGACCTCGGTGAGCTGCTCGGACGTGGGCTGCTCGACCTCGCCGAGTACGAGGATACGGTCACCGGCCTCGATGCCGGCTGCGGCTGCGGGGCTCTGATCGCCGTTCATCGTGACCTCGACCGCATCGATCACGAGCGGCGTGAGTGGAGCCGTCCGCGGATCGCCGAAGATCGCGAGCCAGGCCGCGAAGATCAACGCCGCCACCACGAAGTGCGTGCCGGGGCCGGCGAAGATCGTGACGGCCCGCTGCCAGATCGGCTTCGCGCCGTACAACCGCGGAGCGTCCTCGGGCGGGTTCTCCTCGTACGGGTTCATGCCGGCGATCTTCACGTAGCCGCCGATGAAGATCGGCTTCACGCCGACCTCGAGCTCGCCCTTGCGCGTGGACCAGATCTTCCAGGGACCGAATCCGATGAAGTACTCCGTCACCTTCATGCCGAAGCGTCGCGCGAAGTAGAAGTGACCGAGCTCATGGATCGCGATGATCACGGTGAGGAAGGGCAGGAAGATGAGGGCGCCGATGAGCAGGTCCATGGAGGGGAGGGCCTATCGCTCCTCGGCGAGCTCGGCCGTGCGCTGGCGTGCCCAGGCATCGGCGCGTTCGATGTTCACGATCGAGACCACCGAGGCTGGCTCGTGCTCGTCGACCACGGTCTGCACCAGCTCGACGATGCGCGTCAGCTGGATCTTCCCCTCGAGGAACGCCATGACGGCGACCTCGTTCGCGGCGTTCATCACGGCCGGGAACGTGAGCCCCAGCCCACCGACCCGATAGGCGAGATCGACCGCCGGGAACGCCTCGCGGTCGACCGGCTCGAAGGTGAGCGGGCGCTCGGTCAGCGGCACCGGCTCGACCCCGGTGGGCAGGCGCTCGGGCCAGGCGAGCGCCAGCTGGATCGGCAGACGCATGTCGGGGGTCGCCATCTCGGCCCGCAGGCTGCCGTCGCGGAACTCGGCCATCGCGTGCACCAGGCCCTCGGGGTGGATCAGCACGTGGATCGAGGAGTACTCGAGGTCGAACAGGTAGTGCGCCTCGATCACCTCGAGTCCCTTGTTCATCAGGGTCGCCGAGTCGATCGTGATCTTCGGACCCATCGTCCAGACCGGGTGCGCCAACGCCTCTTTGACGCTCGCCTTCGCGAGCTCACCGCGGGTCCAGCCTCGGAACGGTCCGCCCGAGCCCGTGAGCACGACCCGCTTGAGGTCCTCGCGTCGCTCCCCCCGCATCGCCATCGCGAGCGCTGCGTGCTCGGAGTCGACCGGCAGCAGCCGCTCGGGCTCGCCCTTGATCAGGTCGGTGACGAGCTCGCCGCCGACGACCAGGCTCTCCTTGTTCGCGAGCGCGAGTGTCTTGCCGGACTGCAGCGTCGCGAGCGTGGGGGCGAGTCCGGCGGAACCCACTAGTGCGTTCAGCACCACGTCGGCCTCGGTCTCGGCGGCCAGGCGCTCGGCCGCGTCGGGGCCTTCCACGATCTCGACCCCCGCTACGGCACCGATCTTCTGTTTCACGTCGGCGGCCGCCCCGTCGTCTGCGAGCGCGACCACCGGGGGCAGGAACTCTCGGATCTGGCCGGCGAGCAGCTCCAGGTTCGCACCTGCCGCGGACAGCCCAACGACCTTGAACCGGTCGGGGTTGCGCCGCACCACGTCGAGGGCCTGCGTGCCGATCGACCCCGTGGAACCGAGGATCGTCAACGCTTTCATGCGCTCAAGGGTACCCCGAGGGACGCCGAACGCTCGGAACGACGGTCAGGCGACGACGATGCGGTATAGGAAGAACGCGGCCGGCGCCACGAACAGCAACGAATCGATGCGATCGAGCACGCCCCCGTGCCCGGGCAGGATGCTCCCCATGTCCTTGATGCCCATGTCGCGCTTCACCAATGACTCCGCGAGGTCACCGAACGTCGCCGCGGCCGCGACGACGAGCCCGAGCAGCAGCGCCTCGATACGCAGGTTCTCGAAGGGATCTACGAACGAGGTCACCAGGGTGACGGCCACCACCACCGTCACGAGGGAGCCGATGATCACGCCCTCGACCGACTTCTTCGGGCTCACCGTTGGCGCGAGCGGGCGTTGGAAGAACTGCCCGCCCCACACCGAGCCCGACAGGAACGCCGCCGTGTCGTAGACGAAGGTCAGGCCGATCACGCTCACGACGAGCGACGTGCCGCTGTCGCCCTCGAGCAGCACCAGGAGGTAGCTCCCGAGCAGTGGGACCCAGGCCATGTTGAGCACCGTGAGCCCGATGTTGGCAGTGACATCCTTGCGTGTGCTTGCGGGTCCAGACATGAACCACAGGAACGTGGCCGCCACGCCGAGCGCGAACATCGCGAGCACCGCGCTCTCGCCCTGGAAGTAGCCGGCGGCGAGCATCAGGGCACCCGCGACCAGGCCGACGGCCGTCGCCGGCTGGCGCCGGTGCTTCACCATCACACCGAAGAGCTCGCCCTGGGCGAGCAGCACGATCGCCGCCGCCAGCAATCCGAACAGCCAATCGCCGATCAGCAGCGCGGCGAGCGCGGCGATCGCGAGCACGGCCCCCGTCAGGAACGCGGCGGGCACGTCTCGCTCGCCGGGGCCGGGGCCGCGTCGCTCGGCGTCGGCGCCGACCTCGACGGCTCCGGGTTCCTGCCAGCTCGGCCCGCCGAGTCCCTCGCCGGCGCCGACCATCACGGTCTCGGGCTCGGGCCTCGTCCTCGCCGAGATCGGACAGGATGTCCCGTTCGATCTCGTCGGCGCCCAGTTCGCCGATCAGCGTGCCGCCGACCTCGGGCGACACGGCGGACCCGTCGTCCCACCCCACGCCCTCGCCACCGACGACAACCTGCTCGGGCTCGTCGATCACAGCCTCCTCGCGGACCGACGGCGCGAAGTACTCCGCAGCCTGCTCGACCGCGACCTCGTCGGGGGACTCGACGCCGCCCATCAGCTCGTCGATCGTCGCGATCGGAGCGGTCTCGGTATCAAGGTCCTCGTCGCCGGGTTCCTCACCGGCGCCCACGAGGGTCGCTTCGGCGTACTCGCCTTCGGTCCGCTCCTCGTCGTCGGCGGCTCCCCACCCACCGTCGTCTTCATCTTCCGTCTCGTGGCCCTGGCCGAACAGGCCGGCCTGGCCGGGGACCGGCTCGACGACCTCGCCCACGACCTCCGTTCCGACCTCTTCGTCGGCGACGTCGCCGACCGCGGCGACCTGCTCTTCGTCGTCGACACCGATGCCCTCGATCGTCTCCAGCACGGTGGTGTCGTACCAGTCCTCGTCCTCGGGTTCCTCGGGTTCCTCGGTCCTCGGGTTCCTCGGCCGCCGGCGCTGCGGACCCGGCGGACACGGCGGACCCGGCGGACTCGGCGGACGCCGGGGCGGGGACCTCCGGCTCGTCGGCACGGATCGATACGTGCTCCTCGCTGGGCGTCTCTCTGGCACCGGCCGACGCCGGTTCGTCCCAGTCGACGTCCTTGATCGGCGCGAAGAACTTGTCGAGATCCTCGAACAGATCGTCGCCGTTGCGCTTGTCGCCTGCCACTAGACCTCCATGAGCTCCTGCTCCTTGTGGCCCTGGATCTCGTCGATCTCCGCCACGTGCCGGTCGGTCAGCTTCTGGAGTTCCTTCTCCCCTCGCACGAGGTCATCTTCCGAGATGCCGCCCTCGCGCTCAAGCTTCTCCATCTCTTCCTTGGCATGCCGGCGAACGTTGCGCACGGCGACCCGCCCCTCCTCGGCGCGGGCGTGGACCTGTTTCACGAGTTCCTTGCGCCGCTCCTCGGTGAGCGGGGGGAAGGCGAGCCTGATCACCTGACCGTCGTTCGACGGCGTGATGCCGAGGTCGCTCGACTGGATCGCCTTCTCGATCGCCCCGATCGCGCCCTTGTCGAACGGTTGCACCGAGAGCAAGCGCGGTTCCGGCACGTTGATCGAGGCGAGCTGATTCAGGGGCACCGGTGTGCCGTAGTACTCCACGGTCACGCGGTTCAGCACCGCGGGGGTCGCACGGCCGGTGCGGATCGCGGACAGCTCGTCCTTCAGGTGGGTGACCGCTTGCTCCATCTTGTGGGCGGCGTCCTTGAGGCTGGAATCGATCGTCATCGGGCTCCTTCAGTGGACGAGCGTGCCGATCTGCTCGCCGTTGACCACGCGACGGATGTTCCCTTCCTCGCGGAGGTTGAAGACGATGATCGGCAGCTTGTTCTCCATGCACAACGAGATCGCGGTGGCGTCCATGACCTGGTAGCCCTCTTTCAGCACGTCGACGTACTCGATCTCGTCGAAACGCTTGGCCGACGGATCGAGGACCGGGTCGGCGGTGTAGACGCCGTCGACCTTCGTGCCCTTGAGCAACGCATCGGCTCCGATCTCCAGCGCTCGCTGCGCGGCGCAGGTATCGGTGGAGAAGAAGGGCACGCCGAGGCCCGCCGCGAAGATCACCACACGCCCCTTCTCGAGGTGGCGCCGGGCGCGCAGCGGCATGAACGGCTCGGCGAGCTGGGTCATCGAGATCGCCGTCTGCACCCGTGTCGTGACGTGGATCTTCTCGAGCGCGTCCTGCAGGGCCAGGGCGTTCATGACAGTGGCCAGCATGCCCATGTAGTCGGCGCGGTTGCGATCGATGCCCGGAGCCTGCCGGCCTCGCCAGATGTTGCCGCCGCCGACGACGACCGCCGTCTGCACCCCGAAGTCGACGACCTCGGCGAGCTGGCGGGCGATCAGAGCCGTGGCGTCGGTGTTGATGCCGTACTCGGCGTCGGCGGGAGCGAAGGCCTCACCGGAGAGCTTCAGCAACACGCGCCCGTACTGGGCTCGCGGCGTGCCTCCGTCGTCGGCCATGCACTTCCCTCCCCCGTCGGGCCTACCGCTCGCGGTCGACCCAGACCTTACGACGCGTCGCCGTCCGTCGCCTCGTCGTCGCCGGCTTCTCCCAGCTTGAACCGCGCGAACCGGCGGATCGCGATGCGCTCGCCGACCTTGCCGGATGTCTCGTCGAGCAACTGCTGCATCGTCTTCGAGTCGTCCTTCACGAACGGCTGGTCGAGCAGCACGATGTCCTTGAGGTAGGCGTTGATCTTGCCCTCGACGATCTTCTCGATCACGTTCTCCGGCTTGCCGGCCTCCTTGGCCTGCACCTCGGCGATGTGTCGTTCCTGATCCAGCTCGGCCTGCGGCACCTCGTCGCGGGTCAAGAACCGCGGCGCCGAGGGACTCGCGATGTGCAACGCGACGTCCTTCACGAGCCGTTGGAAGTCGTCGGTCTTCGCCACGAAGTCGGTCTCGCAGTTGACCTCGACGAGCACCCCCACGGTGTTGTTGAAGTGCACGTACGCGTCGACCAGCCCCTGGTTCGCGGACCGTCCGGCGCGCTTGGCCACCGAGGCGAGCCCCTTCTCGCGCAGGTACTCCACGGCCCGATCGAAGTCGCCGTCGGACTCGATCAGCGCCTTCTTGCAGTCCATCATGCCGGCGCCGGTGGCGTCTCGGAGCTGCTTCACCTCGGCTGCGGAGGGCGAGACGCTCATGCCTGCCCCTCGGGGGTGTCCGTGACGGCGACCGCCACGGCCTCGACCGGATCGGTCACGACGTCGGCGGCGTCTGCAGCCACGTCTGCCTCGGTCGATTCGCCGGCCTCGGTCGATTCGCCGGGCTCGGTCGATTCGTCGCCCATCGGTTCCGCGGCCGACTCGGCAGCGGGGGCCTCCGGCGCATCGGGCTCGAAGACCGTGCTCGCGGCGATCGCGGCGGCGTCCTCGGCCGACGGGGTCTCGGACGCCTCGACCCTCGCGGGGGCGGCCGTCGAGCGTGGTCCGGCGGGCGCCGGAGGGGCCGAGCGCGCGGTCACGCGCTCGACGTCCTCATCCTTGGCCATGCCGTAACCCTCGGCGAGCGCGTCAGCCACCACCCGGGTCACGAGGCTCACGGCGCGGATCGCGTCGTCGTTGCCGGGTATCGCGTAGTCGACCTCGTCGGGGTCGCAGTTCGTGTCGACGATCGCGATCACGGGGATGCCCAGCTTCCTCGCCTCGTTGACCGCGATGTGCTCCTTCTTCGTGTCGATCACGAAGACGGCGTCGGGCAGGCGCTCGAGGTCCTGGATGCCCCCGAGGTTACGCGTCAGCTTGTCGCGCTCGTGACGCAGCCGGATCGCTTCCTTCTTGGGCAGGTAGTCCAGCGCGCCGGTACGCTCCATCTCGTGCAGCTCACGCAGGCGGAGCAGGCGCTTCGAGATCGTCGTGAAGTTCGTGAGCATGCCGCCCAGCCAGCGATGGTTCACATACGGCATGCCGATGCGGTTCGCGTGGTCCTGCACGACCTCCTGAGCCTGCTTCTTCGTGCCGATGAACAGCACGATGCCGCGCCGTCGGCCGAGGCCCTGCACGAACTCGTGGGTCTCCTCGAGCCCGGCGAGGGACTTCTCGAGGTCGATGATGTAGATACCGGAACGCTCCCCGTAGAGGAATCGCTGCATCTTCGGGTTCCACCGACGTGTCTGGTGCCCGAAGTGCACGCCCGCCTCGAGGAGCTCCCGCCTGGTTACGACAGGCACGGGTGCCTCCTTCTCGGTTTTGTCGTCCTCCGCTCGGATCGTTCCGTCGCCGGCCCGCCTTCGTGAGGCGCGGGACCCCGGCGATGCGGTCCCCGAACGTGTGAGCTCGGCGCAGATGCGCCGGCGCGAGGAGTCTAGCAGCGGGGTTGCGAGCGCGACCCCGATCGCCGGCGGGGTCAGCGCCGACCCCGCGGACGTGGCGCGGCCTGCCGCTTCGGGGCGGCGTCCGCCACCTCGTCGGCCACCGACAGGTAACGGAAGGCCACCATGGCCTGCATCACCACATGCAGCAGGTTCGCGATCATCACCATCACCCATGCCGCGACGGTCGGGTTCACCCCGAGATCGGACCCGGGCTTGCCCGGCACGACCAGCAGCGCGATCGAGGCGACGACGTAGATCGCCGCGAGCGTGAGATTGCCGGCGCCGGGCATGCGGGCCGCCCGGACCGACCGGCTCATCGTGTCGGAGAGACGGCGGCCCTCGTCGGCCGCTATCACGGGTGCGAAGCTCAGCACATAGACCCCGCCGACGAGCGCCGCCATCTGGATCAAGAGCCCGAACGCCGGGCCGAGCAACGGCCCCAGGATGCTCGCCAGGGTCAGCAAGCCGATGCCGGCGATGTTGACGGCGAGCGCGACGGGCAAGGTGCGGAGCGCCCTGATGAAGGTCCAACGGCCGAGGGGTGTCGAGCGGAGGACCTCCACCATCGCGGCAACCAGGAGAGCCTGCACCACCGCTCGGAGCGCCACGAACCCGAGGATCGCGAAGAACCCGCCCTGCAGGCCGAACAATGCGGTCGACAGCGTGGCATCGAAGCTCGTGCCGACCGGAGGCAGCCCGAGGGCATTCAAGAACAGCGCGAACGGCCCCTCGTAGCCGAGCGCCAGGGCACCCAACCACTCGAGGACGACGAGCACGACGGCCCCGATCGCGAGCACCGGGGTCCCTGCGACGACCGTCACTCCTCGGGCGGCCGATGACCGGATGCTCGGCATCGACGTCGAGCCGGCGATCCGCGGAGCGAAGATCGAGTCGAGCAGTCCTCGACGGGTTGCCGGCTGCGGCGCCGGTGCGGCTCGAGTCGCGGTGCGATGCCCGTCGTTGCGGTCACGGGCCTTCGGGCGCTTCTTCTTGCTCGTCACTGCGTCGGGTCCTCGTCTTCCCACGGGTCGCGGACCGGCTCGTCGTCGTCGGATGCCGGCTCCGCATCGTCCGGGAAGGCCGGTCCCAAACGGGGGGTGAGCCTGCGTCCGAGCAGCAGCACCAGGATGAGCAGGGGGATCGCCGCGATCGCGATCGCTCCGAACATGCGACCCGTCGCCAGCGTCGTCGGCGAAGGCTCGCGTACGAGCACCGCGTCGGGGTCGTGCTCGAACGCCTCGATCCCGGAACGGACCCCGCCCCGCACCGCCACGAGCACATCGCCCGCCGGAGCCAGCGAACGCAGCGGGGCCCCGTCGGCCGGCAGACGCCAGACCAGCTCGCCGGTCTCCGCGTCGATCGCACCGAGCTCCCCTTCGAGAGTCGGCACCAACAGGGACCCGCCGACGAGCACCGGCACGCTCCGGAACACGGCTCCGTTCTGGGCGAAGTCCCACCGCTGCTCGCCCGTGCCGGCGTCGAGGGCGCGCGTGTGTCCGATGAGATCGGTCACGAAGACCACCTGCGCGTCGACGACCGGCGGCGCGATCACGTCGAAAGCGGCGTTCACACGTCGGCTCCAGCGCTGGGTGCCGTCGGTGAGGTCGAGGGCGACGACCGATGTCTCTGAGATGCCCGCGAAGATCGCGTAGACGCTGCCGTCGGCGGATGAGACGGCCGAGACCACGGTCGACGTCGCCGTGGGCTCGTGGCGCCACCGTTCCTCGCCGGTGCCGGCGTCGAGCGCCACGATGACGGGCTGCGTGTCACGGTCACCCTGGAGGCCGACCAACACCGACCCATCGACCGCGGCGAGCGGAGTGACGAGGGTCGCCTCGAGTTCCTGTCGCCACGCGACGCTGCCGTCGGCGAGGTCGACCGCGGTCACGGTGCCGTCATTCACGCCGACGAACGCCGCACCGCTATCGACGGTGACCCCGGTGCGGCTCACGCCATCGAGACGCACCGGTGGCCACAGCGGCTCCCGGTTCCCCAGATCGAAGGCCGCCAGGTGGGAGTCGACGACGACGTCGCCGTTGCCGGTACCGGACGAAGGAGTCGACGACGTCGTCGGACTCGCGTCGGCGCCGGGAGCCGGGGGCGGTCCGCCACCCCAGCCCTCGGTGTACACGATCGCCGTGCGGCCCCCGGAGGCCGCGGCGGCGGCGGGCACCGAAGGGCCGAGGTCTCGATCGACCGTGAACGCCTGCTCGCCCGTGGCGAGGTCGACTCCGATCACCGCTTCGGCCCCCACGGCCACCACGAAGTCCCCCGCGACCAGCGGGGCCGACAGGCCGAAGCGGTCGCCGGGACCGCCGGGCTCGATCGGAGCGCGCCACGCCAGGCGGTACCCGGGCTCGGGCCCGTCGGCAGCGGCACCGGTCTTCGCCGGGCCCCCCTGGAACTCGGTCCAGGCATCCCCGACCTGGGCGGCGGCGATGCCGACACCCACCACGATGGACCAGAACGTGGCCGCGGCAACCGCACGGAAGGCACGGCGCGACGAAGCCAGAGGCGCGAGGGAGGTCAGCAAGGCCGCGCCATCCTAAACGCCGGGCGCCGACGTCAGGCCGACCGAGCTCAGGTGGCGAGCGGCGCGAGCCGGATCAGCGCGCTGAGGTCGATCGACTCGAGGTAGTCGAGCGGATCGACGTACGCGTCGGCGAGCCTCACCCCGAAGTGCAGGTTCGGGACGAGGTCGCCGGTGTGGCCCCCACCGGTGCGAGCCAACGGCTGTCCCTGCTGCACGACGTCACCCCGGCGGACCTCGAGCGTTGCCACCCACGAGAACGTGGACTCGAGGCCGCCGCCATGGTCGATCGTGAGGAAGAGCCGTCCGCCGACCGGACCGGCGAACGCGACCGTGCCGTCGGCGGGGGCGACAGCGACGCTTCCGGCGGGGGCGGCGATGTCGATGCCGCGGTGACCCGATCCGTAGGGCGAGTCAGGCGGATCGAACCCACGGATCACTGGACCCACGACCGGCCAGGTCCAGGTGCCGGCCGCGACGGCCGGCGGCGCGGTGAAGCCGCCCGTCGAGACGGTGAGCACGACGCAGAACAGGAGAACCGATCGTCGGATCTGCACGGCGCCAACGCTATCGACGCGACGCCGCGATCGCCGTGACGGACGTCACATCGGAGGGACGGTGAGAGATGGGCTTACTCGACCTCGGTGAGCTGGCCCCGGAGCCCACCGACAGCCTTCGTGTGGATCTGGCACACCCGCGACTCGGTGACCCCGAGGATCACCCCGATCTCGGCGAGCGTGAGCCCCTCGAAGTAGTAGAGGGTGACGACGATCTTCTCGCGCTCGGAGAGCTCGTTGATCGCAGCGGCCAGCAGTCCCCGGGTCTCCTGCGACTCCACCCCCGACGTCGGGTCGATGCCGCGGTCGGCGAGTGTGTCGATCAGCGAGACCTGCTCGCCGCGGTCGGCGCCGACCGAGACGAGCTCGTCGAGGGCGAGCACGGAGACGAACGAGATCTGTGACACCACGTCGTGCAGCTCGCGGCGTGAGATGCCCAGACGCTCGGCCATCTCCTGCTCGGTGGGTTGCCGTTTCAACATCGATTCGAGGTCGGTGTGAGCCTTCTCGATCTCGCGCGCCTTGAACCTGATCGATCGCGGCACCCAGTCCATCGCGCGGAGCTCGTCGATGATCGCTCCCTTGATGCGCGGGATCGCGTACGTCTCGAACTTGTTGCCTCGGCCGGGCTCGAACTTCGTGAGGGCATCGATCAGGCCGAACATGCCGTAGCTCACGAGATCGGCCTGTTCGACGCTGGCAGGAAGGCCTGTCGCGACCCTACTCGCCACGTACTTCACGAGCGGCGCGTAATGCAGGATCAGCTTCTCGCGAGCCTCATCGTCGCCGGTGCTCTTGAATCGATGCCACTGCTGGCCGAGTTCGTCGTCGACGTGCGGTGGGATCGTCACGGTCGGGTCGAAGACCACGGCCTTGGCACGGGACTTCGCGGCGGGCTTCGCTGGGGCCTTCGTGGCCGCCTTCTTGGCGGGGGTCACGACTCAGGCCCTCGGATGGCTCTGCTCGTAGGCGTGGAACAACCGAGCCCGAGACACGTGCGTGTACCGCTGCGTGGTCGCAACGCTCGCGTGTCCTAGCAGTTCCTGCACGGCTCGGATGTCGGCTCCCCCTTCCAACAGATGCGTGGCGAACGAGTGCCGCAGGGTATGCGGCGTCACCCGCCGACCCGGCAGCACTGTACCGCCATATCGTTCCACCATCGTACGGATGTCCCGGGAGCTGAAGGGTTTCTTCCGGCGGTTGTGGAACAGCTCACGGGCGCCCCGGGGGGCGAGCAGGGGCCGTCCGGCGCGGATGAAGGCCTCGAGCGCCTCTGTCGCATAGTCGGACATCGGCACCTCACGCTCCTTGGCGCCCTTGCCCATCACGGTGACTCGCCGGCGATCGAGGTCGACGCGGTCGATCGTGAGGCCGGCGACCTCGCCGACCCGTAGGCCGGAGCCGTACATCAGCTCGAGCGCCGCGACGTCGCGCAACGCCACGGCGTGGTCGACCGGCCCAGCATCGGTTGCGTCGACCTCGGCCCCGACGGCCGAGGGCGCCTCAACGAGCGCGGCGGCCTCGCCGGCCCTCAGCACGGTCGGCAAGCGGTTCACGACCTTTGGCCGGCCGAGCAGCAGCGACGGATCGTCTGCGATGCGGCCCGCAGCGAGCGACCACCGGTAGAACGTGTGGATCGAGCCCACCTTGCGAGCCACCGAGGCGCGCGCATACCCGAGCGTGTGCTGCTGCGCGAGGAAGCGCCGCAACAGCGGGTAGGTAGCCGACGCCAACGACTCGCCCCCGCGGTGAAGGAACGTCGCGAGCTGCGACAGGTCGCGCCGGTAGGCCGTGACCGTATGGGCCGAGAGACGGCGCTCGAGCGCCAGGTGTGACGCGAAGGCATCGATCAGCTCGGACTCGGACGGGGGAAGCTCGTCGTCGGGGCGCACATCGTCCTTTCGGCTCTCGTCGACGCTCGGCTCGGGCGGGCCACGGGCGGGTCCTCTGTCTACCAACGGCAGAGGGCCCCTGCAAGCTTCCGGAGCGAGCGGGCACCGTTCAGCGACCGGCGCCCGGGACCCCCCCGACCCGCCGCTCATAGCGGCCGCCGACGGCGCGGACGAGTCCCTTCAGCTCGAGCGAGAGCAGGATCGTGGTGACGGTCGGGAGCGGCAACCGGGCCTCGGATGCGATCGCGTCGGCGAGCCCCGAGCCGCCGAGGGCCTGGTAGACCGCCCGTTCGTCGTCGAGGAGGGTCGGCGGCGGCTCGACCCCGAGCCTCGCCGCGTACCCGAGGTCGTCGAGCAGGTCGTCGGCACCGCGGATCATGGTGGCCCCCTCGCGGATCAACGAGAGCGGCACCTCGGCGAGCGGACTCGTGACCGGGCCGGGCACGGCGAAGACGTCGCGACCGAGATCGAGGGCATGATCGACGCTGATCATCGAGCCGCTGCCGTGGGCCCCTTCCACCACCACCAACGCCCGGCCGAGGGCGGCCACGAGTCGGTTGCGGGCCGGGAACCGGAACGGCTCGGCAACCACCCCGGGCGCGTACTCGCTCACGACGGCGCCGGACCCAGCGACGCGAGCGACCAGCTCGGCACTTCCCTTCGGGTACGGCAGATCGTGCCCGGAACCGAGCACCGCGATGCTGGTACCTCCCGCGTTCAGGGCCCCGCGATGCGCGGCTGCGTCGATGCCCCGCGCCGCACCGCTTACGACGCACGCACCCACCCCGCCGAGCCCCGCCCCGATGCTCATGGCCACCTCGTTTCCCGATGGCGAGCAGTTGCGAGCGCCCACGACCGCGACCCGGTCGGGCAGATCGAGTAGCGAATGGCCGGCCGCGAAGACCGCGACGGGTGGGTCGTGCAGGAGCTCGAGGAACTGCGGCAGGTACTCGCGGTCGACCGGAGTGACGAACCGGGCACCGAGCTGCTCGGCCTCGCGTTCGATCGCGGCGGGGTCGAGCGCTCTGGCCCACTCCTGATCGGCCGCGCTGCCGGCCGCACCCGCCCGGATCGCCTCGAGCCCCGCTTCGGCCGTGCCCTCGGACCATGCGAGCTCATGCAGCTGGTGCGGCTTGATGCCTCGCAGCGCGGAGAGCACCAACAGGGCGTCTCGGGCGCCGGCGCCGTCGGCGTACCCGTCGGGGAACCCCGGCGGCACGTCGAGCGCTCGCCTGGGCACGTCGGACCGCCTCGCCCGGTGCGCCTCAGCCCGCACGAGCGAGTCCTTCCGGGACGACCCCGTCGCGATAGGAGAGGGCTTCGGCGACGTGGTCGGTGTGAACGATGTCAGCGGCGTCGAGGTCGGCGATCGTGCGAGCGACCTTGATCGCCCTATCGAACCCCCGGCCGGTGAGGCAGAGCTGATCAACGGCTGCGCCGAGGGTGGACTCGGCCTCAGCGGTGAGCCGGACACGACGCCGGGCGACCGGACCGGGCAGGTGCGCGTTGCAGGCCACGCCGAGATCGGCCCACCTCTCCCGCTGGCGATCGCGGGCCGCCTGCACCCGTTCGCGGATCGCGACCGATCGCTCCCCCTGCTCGCTGCCCATCAGCTCGTGCTTCGTGAGCCGTGGCACGCGCAGCCGCAGGTCGATGCGGTCCAGGAGCGGGCCGGAAAGCTTCTGTCGGTACTGGTCGACCCGGTCGGACCGGCATCGGCAATGACGGCGCTGGTCGCCCTCGAACCCGCAGGGGCACGGGTTCGCGGCGGCGACAAGTGTGAACCTCGCAGGGAACTCGACCGACCCCACTGCTCGGGTGACGACGACGCGGCCGTCCTCGAGCGGCTGGCGCAGACCCTCGATCGCGTCGCGTCGGAATTCCGTGAGCTCGTCGAGGAAGAGCACGCCATGATGCGCAAGCGAGGCTTCCCCGGGTCGCAGGTATGCCGTGCCCCCTCCGAGCAAGCCGGTCATCGAGATCGAATGGTGCGGCGCCCTGAACGGGCGGGATCGCAGCACCCCCCGCCCCGCGAGCAGTCCGGCCACCGAGTGCAGCTGTGTCGTCTCGAGCGACTCGTCGCGAGAGAGGCTCGGCAGGACGGTCGTCATGCGCCGGGCCAGCATCGTCTTTCCTGCCCCGGGCGAGCCGATCATCAGCACGTTGTGGCCGCCGGCCGCCGCGACCTCGAGGGCCCGACGAGCCTGCGTCTGCCCGCGGACATCGCTGAAGTCGACCTCGGTCGGCCCTTCGGCCTCGAGCACCGCCTCGTCGACCGCGGGGGGTTGCCACGTTCCCCTGAGGAATCCCACCACCTCGGTGAGCGTCGCCGCCGACACGACCCGGAGTCGGTCGACCTGCGTCGCCTCGAGCGCGTTCGTGCGCGGCACGATCACGCCCTCGAGCCCCGCGCGGGCTGCGGCGATCGCGACCGACAAGATGCCCGGGGTCGGCATCAGCTCGCCCTTCAGCGACAGCTCTCCGGCGAGCGCGTAGCGCTCGAGCACCGTCGAGGGGATCTGGGAAGTGGCGGCCAACACACCGGCGGCGACCGGGAGATCGAGACCTGGGCCTTCCTTGCGAAGGGTCCCCGGCGCGAGGTTCACCACCACCCGGCGCAGCGGCCACTCGAGCCCCTGGCTCTCGACGGCCGGTCGGATGCGCTCGCAGGCGTCGCGCACAGCCGCCCCCGGCAGCCCGGTCAGCGTGAGCGACGGGAGCCCGCGACCGACGTGCGCCTCGACGGTGACGAGGTGGCCACCCACCCCGAGCACCGTGACCCCGAGCACCCGTCCGTACATACGCCCGGACGCTACGTCGCGCCTCGACGGCCGTCGGTGATGCACGTCACCTCAGCACATGCGTCGCCGCGCTCCTGCTAGCCTCGCCGCCGTGTCCGACCGCTTCGACTGGAGTCCCGAGCCCGAGCTGATCGACATCCTCGACGAGGTGCGGGCCCGCGGGGCGCTCGAGTCCCTCGGCGAGCAGACCTGGCGCGAGGCCCTCGACTGGCTCTACGGCGAGGCCCTGCGCCGCCCTATGCACGCGCGCACGTACCCCGAGGCGCGTCAGGCGTTCTTCGGGCCGACGAACCGCCCCGCACCGGCGCCGATGTCGCCCAGCCCCTGGAGCCACGTGCTCGCCGAGTTCCGCGACCGCGTCGCGCCGGCCACCTACAACGCCCAACACCCCGGGTCGTTCAGCTACTTCACCCCCCCGCCCTTGCCGAGCTCGATCGCCGGCGAGGTGCTCTCGCAATGGATCCACCAGGGCGTCGACGTCTGGCACGCGGGCCCGATCGGCACGTTCGTCGAGGAAGAGGTCACCGCCTGGCTCCGCGACCTCGTCGGCTTCGGACCGGAGGGCTGGGGAGTGCTCACGAGCGGCGGCGTGATGGCAAACGTCATGGCGATGACGATCGCCCGCGACGTGTGGCTCGCGAAGCTGCGCGGGACGGCCGGCGCCCCCCGCGGCGCCGAGCTCGACGGGGTGCGGGTGTACGCGAGCGATCAGACCCACTTCTCGATCGCCCGGGCGCTCGGCGTGCTCGGCTTCCCCGACGAGACGCTCGTCGTCCTCGAGAGCGACGAGCGGTTCCGCCTGCAGGCGGAGCCGTTGGCCGAGGCGATCGAACGAGATCGGGCCGCCGGCCTGACGCCGCTCGCGATCGCCGCCGTCGCAGGCTCGACGAACACCGGGTCGGTCGACGACACGCCGGGACTCGCCGACGTCGCGGAGCGCGAGGGCGTCTGGCTGCACGTCGACGCGGCGTACGGCGGCGCCGCGCGGCTCTCAGGGCGCGACGCCCACCGGGTGCCGGGGCTCGAGCGCGCCGACACCGTCACGGTCGATCCGCACAAGTGGTTCTTCCAGGCCTACGACATCGGAGCCCTCGTGGTGCGCCGACGCGAGGACCTGCTGACCACGTTCCACGAGGCGCCCGAGTACTACGCGTCGAACCGTCCCGAGGACGAACCGCTGAACTGGTACCAGTACTCGCTCGAGGGCACACGCCGGTTCCGTGGGCTGAAGCTCTGGATGAGCTGGAAGCAGCTCGGCACCGACGGGCTCGGCGCGCTGATCGAACAGAACGACGACCTTGCCACCTACCTGGCGACCCGATGCCGAGAGGAAGCCGACTTCGCGGCCGAGCCGGCGGAGCCGGACCTGAGCGTCGTGTGCTTCCGGCACATGCCGCCCGGTTACGACGACTGGCCGCCCGAGATCCTCGACGACTACCAGGCCCGCCTGCAGCGAGCGTTGGAGGTCAGCGGTGACGCATGGGTGAGCGTGACGACGCTGCGGGGACGTACGTTCCTTCGGGCGGGCATCGTGAACTACCTTTCGACCCAGGCCGACGTCGATCGCATGCTCGATTCGCTTCGGCGCCTCTCGGCGGACGTGCTGCGAGCGATGGACCTCGCGTAGTGGTCGTCTGCGAGTCGCGTCAGCGCGACCATCGTAGCCACCGGCGGGATCGATCCGGGGCGCGGGCAACGACCGACGATTGGAGCTCGAGGACGTCGACGCCCTCGATCGAGCGGCCCTCGACCCGGTGGCGCAACCCCGTGTTGTCCCACGGCCGCCGCCGCGGTTGAGGCTCGTCGGGTTCGTGTCGTCGGGTCCTCATGATCCAGCGATGGTAGCGGGGCCCGCCCTCGGCGCGCCACGGCCGAAGGGCACGATCCGTCGGCCCGATGGGAACACCGGCTCGGACGTTCGGCCTAGCCCCTGGACCGGACCGACGGACCTCAGAAGGCGTCCTCGAAGAGCTCGACCTGCGTCGAGCCCCGGGGCGGCGGCCCCGATCGGATCGTCACGCTCGCGACGTCGAACCGGACCGACACCGGCCCCATGCCGTGGGTGAGTAGGAAGACCTCGGCGAGCGCTCGCAGCTTCCGCTGCTTCCGCGCGTCGACGGCCTCGTACCCGGCGCCACGCTGGGACCCACGGCGCGTCTTCACCTCGCAGAACACGAGCAGGTCGCGACGATGAAACACGAGGTCGATCTCGCCGAGGCTGCAGCGCCAGTTCGCGGCGACGAGCGTGAACCCGCGCCGTCGGTAGAGGTCGAGCGTGGCCCGTTCGCCATGAGCGCCGAGGACCGAGCGAGCGTCGGACATGATGCGGACGCTACGCCGCAGGTGTGACATCGCCGGTCGACTCGATGCCTCCCGTTCGGGTGCGGCGAACCCGACGAGGTCTACGGAGCGGTCGGCGTGTCGGGGATCGTCGTCGGCTCGTCGCGCTTGGCGAGCTCCTCGACGTTCACGTCGCGGCGGGTCATGACCCGCACGCTCGCCACGAACCGGGCCGGCCGGAACATGTCCCACACCCACGCGTCGTTGAGGTCGATCTGCACCCACCCCTCGTCGAGGGGCGTGAGGTTGACCTGGTTCGCCAGGTAGAACCGGCGTTCCGTCTCGATCACGTAGGTGAACATCGGGAGCACGTCGCGGTACTCCCGGTAGAGCTCGAGCTCACGCTCCTCTTCGAACCGCTCGATGTCGTCGTCGCTCGTCATGGCGTCAGCTTCTCATGCCTGGACGTGAGCCTCATCCCGGGCCCCTCGGCGACCGGCTCGAAGGAGAACAGCGAGGGCTGTGCGCACGGCGCGAACGACATGCGGTGCACGGTAGACGGACCGTGGCGTTCGAGCGCCTCCATGTGATCGGGGGTGCCGTAGCCCTTGTTGTGATCGAACCCGAAGTCGGGATAGCGCTTGTGCAACCGACGCATGATGCGGTCCCTCGTCACCTTGGCGACGATCGACGCCGCGGCGACACTCGCGCTGACGGCATCGCCCTTCTTGACGCCGATCGAGGGGCACGGGATGCGAGGCACCGGGAACCCGTCGGTGAGCACGTAGTCGGGATCGAGCGCCTTCGCTGCCCGGCGCAGCAGGAAGATGTTGGTTCGATGCAAGCCTCGTGCGTCGATCGCCGCCGGCTCAGCCTTGCACGCGACCCAAGAAGCGGAACCCACGATGCGCTCGTACGCAGCCTCACGCTGCGGCTCGCTCAGGAGCTTCGAGTCGTTGATGCCGTCGATGTCGAAGCCAACGGGAAGGATCACGGCAGCGGCAACGAGGGGTCCCGCAAGCGCCCCCCTGCCGGCCTCGTCGGCGCCCGCCACGCGCCTGAAGCCCTGAGCGGCGAGCAGCCGCTCGTACCGATCCATCGTCACCCCATCACTCCGATCCTGGCCGGGGGCCAGACCCGCAGGAACGCCACCCCGATCACCCTGTCCACCGGAACGAGGCCGGTGCAGTCGGGCGGGTCGCAGCGGGAGTCGCCCGAATTCCCTCGGTTGTCGCCGAGCACGAACAGCATGCCATCGGGCACCGTCGTCGGTGGGAAATCCTGCCGAGGAACCGGCTGATTCAGGTACGGCTCCTCGACGGGCGCACCGTTCACGAAGAGCCCTCCGGTGCGATCGATCTCGATCGTGTCCCCGGGCAGTCCCGCCACCCGCTTCACGAAGTCCTCATGGGGCGGGTTCGCCACGCCGAGGGTCTCCCCCAGCCAGTGCAGCGCCCCGCCGACGAGCCCGCGATCGGGCGTCGCGTCGTCAGGCCCCTCGAAGACGATCACGTCACCGCGATCGACGTCGTCGAACCGGAGGCAGATGCGGCAGACCAGGATGCGATCGCCCTCGAGCAGCGTCGGCACCATCGATGCCGACGGGATCGAGAACGCCTGCACGATGAAGAGCTTGATCGCGATCGCGAGCAGGACCGCGAGGCCGATGAGCACCGGGAACTCGCGCCACCGGCTGCGGGGGCGCACTTCGGATGGGGAGGCGGTGGGCTCGGCAACGCCGGTCGGCCCATCGGCCACGGATCAGGCCTCGGCCTTCTCCTCGTCGGCCGGCTCGGCCTCGTCGGCACTCGCCTCGGTCGTCTCGGGCTCGTCGACGCTCTCGGAGCCCTCGGCCTCGACGGCCGCCTCCGACACGTCGCCCGCATGCTCCTCGCCTTCGTCGGCCGGCTCGCCTGCCTCCTCGGCCATGGCCTCAGCGACCTCGGCCGCCGCAAGGGCCGCGGCCTCATCCATCGCGGCGAGCTTGGCGTCGTCGACGCGCCGCTCCTTGATACGGGCTTTCTTGCCCCGCAGCTCACGCAGGTAGTAGAGCTTCGCCCGCCGCACCTGGCCGCGGCTCACGACCTCGAGCTTCGCGATCGAGGGCGAGTGCACCGGAAAGGTACGCTCGACGCCGACGCCGAACGAGATCTTGCGCACGGTGAAGGTCTCTCGAAGCCCGCCGTTCTGGCGCCCGATCACGACGCCCTGGAACACCTGAACGCGCTCGCGACTGCCTTCGACCACCCGCACGTGCACCTTCACGGTGTCGCCGGGGCGGAACTCCGGGATGTCGCTGCGCAGATAGGGCTGCTCGACGAGATCGGTCTTGTTCATGGCAACGGCCGACGAGTGTACCAGCGGACCTTCGGCGACCCGCCGCCCCGAGGGATGACGCTCCCGCATCGGAACGTACCGGCGGTCAGGAGCCGCGTCGCTCGGCGAGGTCGGGGCGGTTCCGGCGGGTCTTGGCCGCGGCCGCCTCGCGTCGCCACCGTTCGATCTCGCCGTGGTTGCCCCCCACCAGGACCTCTGGCACGAGCATGCCGCGGAACTCCCTCGGCCTCGTGTAGTGCGGATGATCGAGCATGCCAGGCTCACCGAACGAGTCCTGCTCGTGCGACTCTTCGCGGCCGATCACGCCCGGCACGAGCCGCGTGACCGCCTCGATCACGACGAGCGCGGGCAGCTCTCCGCCAGAAAGCACGTAGTCCCCGATCGAGACCTCCTCGGCAGGAAGCCCTTCAACGACTCGCTCATCCACGCCCTCGTACCGCCCGCACAGCAGCGTGAGGTGGGTTTCGGCGGCCAGCTCCCGAACGACCCCTTGATCGAGCCGGCGCCCGGCGGGCGAGAGCAGCAGAACGCGGCCGCGGTCGGGGTCGAGCGACTCCACGGCTCGGAACCAGACGTCGGGCTTCATCACCATGCCGGGCCCGCCGCCGAACGGCGCGTCGTCGACCCTGCGATGTCGATCGTCGGTCCACTCGCGCAGGTCGTGCACCCGCACGTCGAGCACACGTGCCTCGATCGCCCTGCCGAGCAGGCTCTCGCCGAGGGGCGCCCGCACCAGCTCGGGGAAGATCGTGATCACGTCGATCCGCACGGCGCGGAGGCTACCGCGCCCGGTCGGGCTGGGCTTCACTCCTCGGGAGCGGTGAGGCCGGGCACGTCGCGCACCACGATGCGCTTCGCGTCGACATCGACGTCGACGATGACGTCGCGGATCGCGGGCACGAGGGTCTCCACGCCGTGCTCGTCGATCGCGACCCAGAGGTCGTTCGCGGGGTTCGGGATCACGACGGACACCGAGCCGAGCAACGCCCCGACTGGGTGAGGACCTGACAACCCTCGAGCTCGAAAGGCCAGTACTCACCCTCTGGAAGCTCCGGGAGCCACGACTCCGGCACCACGAGGACGTGGCCACGCAACGATTCCCCGGCGGAACGGTCGTCGACACCCTCGAACTTCACGAGCATGCGAGCGCCGTGCGCGTGTGCCCGCTCGATCGTGAGCGAGCGGCCGCCCTCCGTGAACAGGGTCGCGCCCTCGACGAACCGCTCCGGGTTGTCGGACCGCACCTCGACGGCGACCTCACCGCGGATACCGTGGGCCTTCGTGACGTGACCGACGGCGATGGTCGGCTCGGGCACCTCAGTCGGCGATGTCGACGTAGGCGCTCGTGCCCTGCCGTGTCGCGGCCGCGCGGACGACCGAGCGGATCGCCTTCGCGGTGCGACCGCCCTTGCCGATGACCTTGCCCATGTCGTCGGGCGCCACGCGCACCGTGTAACGCGGGCCGCGGTCGTCCTCGGACTCGGTCACCTCGACATCATCGGGGTCGTCGACGAGCTCACTCACCAGGAAGTCGACGAGGTCGCGCACGACCGGTGCTACTCCTCGGTGGACGCTTCGGTGTCGGCGGCCGGAGCAGCCTCGGCTGCGGCAGCTTCGGCCTCGGCTGGCACTTCGGCCTCGGCCAGCGCTTCGGCCTCGGCCGGCACGTCCGCGTCGGCGGCAGGTGACGCTTCCTCGACGGCCGGGGGCGGAGCACTTGTTTCCTCGGCGGCCGCGGGCGGAGCCGCTGCCTCCTCGGCAGCGGCCGCAGCCTTGGCCACCGCCTTCTTCGAAAGCTTGGGCTCGTCGGGTTTGGACTCGCGCACCCGGACCTGGCCGGCGGCGCTCGGGCGCTCGGCCACGAACGTGTCCCAGATGCCCACCTTCACCATGAGGTTGCGGACCTGGGCGCTCGGCTGGGCACCGACCCGCAACCAGTGCAGGGCGCGCTCGGCGATCGATCTCGATCAGGCTCGGATCCTCGAGCGGGTGGTACTTGCCGATGTTCTCGATGAAGCGGCCGTCGCGCGGGGAGCGCTGGTCGGCCACCACGACGCGGTAGAACGGGCGCTTGTTCGCTCCCATACGCCGCAGTCGGATGCGTGTCGCCATGTCTGTTCGTCCTCAGCTCGTCTATCGCTTCGGCAGCTTCGCCGAAGGCACTCTCATCGTTCCCGGCGCCGCGCCGGGGACGCGATTGCCGCCCATCATCGTGCGCATCATCTTCCTCGCGCTCTCGAAATCCTTGAGCAGCGAGTTGACGTCGGCGGTCGTGACCCCGGATCCGTTCGCGATCCGCAGGCGGCGCGACCCGGAGATGATACCGGGTTCGCGCCGCTCGGCCGGGGTCATCGACAGGATCATCGCCTCGGCGCGCTTCAGCTCGCCCTCGTCGATCGCGCTCGCCATCTCCTTGATCGCGTTCTTGCCGCCTGGCACGCCCGGCAGCATCTTCAGGATGTCGCCCATCGAGCCGAGCTTCTGCACCTGCCGGAGCTGGTCGAGGAAGTCCTCGAACGTGAACCGGCCCTTCATCATGTTCTCGGCCGCCTTCTGCGCCTCTGCCGTGTCGAGCTTGTCCTGCGCCTTGTCGATCAGGGTCAGCACATCGCCCATGCCGAGGATGCGCCCCGCCATGCGGTCGGGGTAGAAGGGCTCGAGGTCATCGGGCTTCTCGCCGGTGCCCACGAAGTACACCGGACGGCCGGTGACCGCGGTGATCGACAGCGCGGCGCCACCGCGCGCGTCTCCGTCGAGCTTCGTGAGCACGAAGCCGGTGGTGTCGACCTCTCGCATGAACTCCCGAGCCTGCACGACGGCGTCCTGGCCGGTCATCGCGTCGGCCGCCATCAGCACGTGGTGCGGCTTCGCGACGTCCTTGATCCTGCGAGCCTGCTTCATCATCTCGGGGTCGACGTGCAGCCTGCCCGCGGTGTCGATGATCACGACGTCGGCGTCCTGGCGTTCGGCCTCCTTGAGGCCCTGTTTCGCCACCTTCACCGGGTCCCTGCCCTCGGACCAGACCGGCACGCCGATCTCACGGCCCAACATGCGGAGCTGCTCGACGGCAGCGGGGCGCTCGAGGTCTGCAGCGATCAGCAGCGGGCGCTTGCCCTTGCCCTTGAGTCGCTTCGCGAGCTTGGCGCAGGCGGTGGTCTTCCCCGAACCCTGGACGCCGGCCATCATGATCACGGCTGGCCGGGCGCCGCCGAGCTCGAACGGATGATGCTCGCCCCCGAGGGTCACGGTGAGCTCCTCGTTCACGACCTTCACCACCTGCTGACCCGGCGTGAGGCTCTTCATCACCTCTTCGGACAGGGCACGTCCGCGCACGCGGGCGAGGAAGTCGTCGGCCACTTCGACGGCGACGTCAGCCTCGAGCAGGGCCGTGCGCATGTCGGCCAGCGCGTTGTCCACCTGCTTCGGGTGGAGCTTCCCGCGAGATCGGAGCTTCTTGAAGGTGCCGTCGAGTCGTTCCGTGAGCGTGTCGAACATCGGACCTCGCGTCTGGTCGTGCCGTGCGGTCTCGGGAACCAGCCCGCCCGGAGGTGGGCGCGCTGCGACTAGGATTCTACCGGGGGGGTGGCATGTCCGAGCCCGATCTACGTGACGTGAGCCTGGTCGCGGTGACCAGCCACGAGATGCGAGCGCCGCTCGCCGCGATCCGCGGCTTCGTCGACATGCTGCAGCGCAGACGCGCCGAGCTGAGCGAGGACGAGGTCGACGAGTTCCTGCAGGTGATATCGGCGCAGACCGACCGGCTGATCCGCCTCGCCGACGACCTCGTCACGATGGAAAGCCTCGAGGACACCTCGCTCACCGTGGAACACGAGCCGATCGTGCTCGTGCCCACGCTCGAACAGCTCGTCCGTGAGATCCCCGGCGGCGATCGGATCGAGCTGCGGATCTCCGCCGACGCGCCGCCCACGCTCGAGTCCGACTCGCTCCGGCTCGGTCAGGTGCTCACGAACCTACTCACGAACGCCCTCAAGTACTCGGACGAGACCGCCGCCGTGACCGTGGAGGTCGGCCCCGCGCCCGGCGACGCGATCGGCATCGCCGTGATCGATCACGGCATCGGCATCGAGGCCGTCGAGCGCGAACGTGTGTTCGAGCCGTTCTACCGCACGGCCGAAGGTGCTCGTGCCGCGGAGGGATCGGGCCTCGGTCTCGCGATCGCCAGGCGGCTCGTCGACGCCCTAGGCGGCGAGGTCACCGCTGCGCCGACGCCAGGCGGCGGCACCACGTTCCGGGTCACGCTTCCGGTTCGTGCGGCGGCGCGCTGAGCACCCGCTCGACCGTGCGCAGCAGCGTGATGGGGCTGAACGGTTTCGTGAAGTACTCGTCAGCACCCAGCGCCATCGCACGCTCGCGGCCTTCCTCGCCGTCGGCCGTCACGATGATCACGCGCACACTTGCCGTCCCCGGATCGGCGCGCACCGCCGCCAGGACCTCGGCCCCGCTCGATCCGGGGATGTTCATGTCGAGGAACACGAGGTCGGGAGGGTCGGCGCGCATCATCTCGAGCGCCCGATGACCATCGGCTGCTTCTTCGATCGCGAACCCCTCCCCCTCGAGCACGAGGCGCATCGCCTCGCGCATCGTGGGGTGGTCCTCCACGATGAGGATCCTCACCTCGGGCACCGCGACCCCTTCCCGCTTTCGTGTCGTGGGCCTAGCCGGACAGCAGGCGCTCGGCGAACTCGGCGGCGTCGAAGGGGCGCAGGTCGTCGGCACCTTCGCCGACGCCGACGAAGCGGACCGGGACGCCGAGCTCCTCGCGCACGGCCAGCACGATGCCCCCCTTCGCCGACCCGTCGGTCTTCGTGAGCACCACGCCGGTCACCTCGACGGCATCGGTGAACGCTCTGGCCTGGGCGATGCCGTTCTGTCCCGTCTGCGCATCGAGCACGAGCAGCGTCTCGTCGACCTGCGCGCCCGCCTTCTCGATCACCCGCTTGACCTTGCCGAGCTCGTCCATCAGTGGCGTCTTCGTGTGCAGCCGGCCGGCGGTATCGACGATCAGCACGTCGGCGCCACGGGCGGTCGCCGACTTCACGGCGTCGAACGCGACCGCTCCCGGATCGGCGCCACGCTCCTGGCTGACGAGCTGCGCCCCGGCGCGCGTCGCCCATATCTCGAGCTGCTCACCGGCCGCGGCGCGGAACGTATCGGCGGCGGCGAGGCTCACCTGCTTGCCTTCCCCGGCGAGACGCTTCGCGAGCTTGCCGATCGTGGTCGTCTTCCCGGCGCCGTTCACACCGACCACCATCACCACGCCGGGACGGCCATGCGGTAGGTTCAGCGGTCCGTCGGGTCCGAGCACCGTGACGATCTCCTCTCGCAGGAGCGCCACTGGGTCACCGCCGCTCGCGAAGTCGGCCTTGACGCGCCCGACCAGGTCGGCGGACCCCTTCGGTCCGACGTCGGCCTTGGTCAGCAGATCCTCGAGCTGCTTCCAGGTGTCGTCGTCCGCGTCACCCTTGAAGAGGGCTTTGACCTTGGCACCGAGCCCCTCCTTGTGGAAGACCCCGCCCGAGGCACCCGCCTCGTGATGAGCGGGCTCGTGCCGCTGCTTCGCCGGATGCATCCGCGTGGGCTCGCGCACGTGGCCCTTGCCCGTATGCGTCTCGCGTTCCAGCTCCTGCAGGCGCGATCTCCGGGAGGACCGGATCATGAAGAACGCGACGACCGCCAGGACCGCCAGGACTCCGAAGACGATGATGTAGAAGGTCACGGGCGCGAGGCTAGCCGACCGGCTCGCCCTCTGGCACCTCGATCAGCGGCTCGTCGTCGGCGGATGTCTGCGGAGCGAAGGCGGCGGCTGCGGCTTCCCGCTCGCCCTCGAGCCGGGCGTCCGTTTCCAGGGGCGTGGGGTGATCGAGCTGTTGCGCGACGACCTTCGTGGTGCCGTCCTTGTTGAGCGAGATGCCGTACATCATCGCGGCGATCTCCATCGTGCGCTTCTGGTGCGTGACGATCAGCACCTGCGACTCCTGCGCGAAGCCCTCGACCAGCCGCAGGAACCGGTGCAGGTTCACGTCGTCGAGCGCGGGCTCGACCTCGTCCATCAGGTAGAAGGGCGAGGGCCGCGCGGTGAAGATAGCGAACAGGAACGCCATCGCCGTGAGCGATCGCTCCCCGCCCGATAGGAGTGAGATGCGCTTGACGCGCTTGCGACCGGGGCTCGCCTCGATCTCGATGCCGCTCGTGAGCGGCTCGGCGGGGTCGGTGAGCACGAGGCGGCCCTCGCCGCCTGGGAACAGCTCCTTGATCAGGCGTTCGAACTGCAGCGCCACGTCCTGATAGGCCGAGGTGAACGTCTCGGTGATCTCGCGGTCGACCTGCGCGATCACCTCGAGCAGGTCGCGGCGCGCCTTCTTCACATCGTCGAGCTCACGAGCCATGAAGTCGTGCCGCTCCTGCAGCGCCTCGAACTCGCCGGTCGCGAGCAGGTTCACGCGGCCCAGCAACGCGAGTCTGCGCTGCACGAGCTCGGACCGCTTCTCGAGCGCCTCGACGGAGTCGTCGTCGCTCAGTTCGGCGACGAGCGTGTCGGGATCGGCCTGATGTCCCTCGCGGATCAGCCGCTCAGCGTCGCGGATGCGCCGCTCGATGTCGCCCCGCGTGCGGTCGTCGCCCTCGTATGCCTCTCGCAGGCGCTCGAGCTCGGTCGAGGCATCGCGCCATGCCTTGTTGACCGCGGCCTCACGTTCGGCCTCCGCCCGCTCGGAGACCGCGGCCGCGTCGCGCGCGCCGGCCGCCTCGGTCGCCGCGGATTCTGCGCGGGCGACCTCGGCTTCCGCGACCTCGCGTGCGGCTTCGGCGGCCTCGAGCGCCGCGCGCATCGCCACGGGGTCGTCGGCCGCGAGCTCGTCGCGCTCGGTTCGCAGCGCCGCCAGCCGGATGTCGTGCGCCGAACGGTCGCGTCGCAGCGTCTCCACGGCGACGCGAGCGGAGACCGGCGGCTGCGGAGTCGGCGGCAGATCGGGCACGGGCTCCGAGGTCGCCGGCCCGAGCGACACCAGACGCCCTCGGGCAACCGCGACCGTCTCATCGAGCGCCGTCAGGCGCTGGGCGAGCAGCTCTTCCTCCTTGCGCATGCCGCTGAGGTCTCGCTCGAGGCCCGCCAGACGCTCGGCCACCGCGGTGATCTCCGCGTCGGCGGCCTCGATCTGCTCCCGGAGGAAGTCGACCTCGCCGCCGATCTCGTCGAGGCGTTCCCTCTTCGGCTTCAACGCGTTCATCGTGGCGGACAGGTCGTGCGCCACGACCTGCAGCTCGGCCCTGATCTCGCGGGCGCGGGCGTCGGCTTCCCTCGCCGTATGGATCACGGCCGGCCCGACCAGCACACCCTCGGGGGTCACGAACGACGCGCCCGGATACTGGCGCTGCTTCTCGGAGGCATCGTGAACGGTCGCGGCGAGGTAGACGTCGCGCAGCACGGTGCTCGCGATACCGCGGGCCGCCGGCTCGGCCTCGACCGCCGCGAGCAGCTTCCGCTCGCCGGCGAGCCCCATCGGCACCGGTCCGCCCGAGGCGATCGCGAGGATCGCACCGTCGCCCTCGGGCGCGTCGGCGAGCGCCCGCTCGCCGTCGTCGTACACGACGGCATCGGCGAGCGGCCCGAGCGCCGCGACCAACGCGCGCTCGAGCCCCGGCTCGACCTTCACGAGGTCCTTGAGCAGCCCGATCGCCCGCCCCTTGTGACCCTTCAGGAAGCGGGACCCCGCCGTCTCCTCGATGTCCCGGCGCCGAGCCTCGAGCAGGTCGCGGCGGGCCTCGTGCCTGCGACGGACGTCGTCGAGCTCCTCGATCCTGTCGATCAGGCCCCGACGGTCGGTCTCGAGGGCCGAGCGCTTCTCGCTCATGGGCGCGGATTGGTCGTCGAACGTCTCGATCTCGGCCTCGAGACCGGACCGCTCCGCCTCGGCCTCCGCGAGGCGTTCGCGCACCGACCCCAGCGACTCGGCGAGCCGCTCGCGCTCCCGCTCGCTCGAGGCGACCGAGCGCTCGAGCGCCGCCACCTCAGCACGACGGCCGGCCGCCTCTTCGCCGAAGCGCCGGCGCAGCTCCTCGATGCGGTGGCGCTCCTGGTCGGCCTCGCGGAAGTGCTGCTCGGCGGCCTCGAGCTCACGCTCGCTGTCCTCGAGCTCGGCGACGACCCTCGTCAGCTCGTCCTCGATCCGGGCGATCTCCGTGTCGACCGCATCGACGCGCGCGGCCCTCGAGGCGTGGGACGCGAGCTGCTCGCGGGCTGCCCCCTCGTGCTCCACGGCCTCGCGGAAGGCCTGCTCCGCTCGGCGCCGATCCTCGGCGGTGCTGCGGAACGCGACCTCGGCTTCGGCGAGCGCGGTCGACGCGGAGGCGCGGGCGTCGGCGGCGCCGAGTACCTCTCCGTCGAGGGAATCGAGCCGATCCCGGGCGGCCGTCCGTTCGTCGAGCCCCTGCTGCCACCCCTCGGCTCGGCGCTCTTTCTCTCGCAACAGAGCTCGCAACCGGGCGGCCGCGAGCGTGCGAGAGAGCGTCTCGGCTTCGGCCGAGAGGGTCTCGTGCTTCTTCGCCATCTCGGCCTGCTGCTGCAGCGGCTTCAACTGCCGGCGCAGTTCCGAGAGCACGTCGGCGAGGCGCAACAGGTCGTGGTCGAGGTTCGCGAGCTTGCGTTCCGCGCGTTCCTTGCGGCGCCGGTGCTTCGCGATGCCCGCGGCTTCCTCGATGTACTTGCGCCGATCCTCAGGCTTGGCGAGGAGCACCTCTTCGAGCTGGCCCTGGCCCACCACGGTGTGCAACGCCCGCCCGATGCCGGTCTCCGAGAGCAGCTCCTGCACGTCGAGCAGTCGCACGACCTGGCCGTTGATGCGGTACTCGGACTCACCCGATCGGAAGATCGTGCGCGCGACCTCGATCTCGCTCATCGGCACGGGTATCTTGCCCGCCGAGTTGTCGATCACGAGCTTCACCTCGGCCATGCCGAGGGCTGGTCGCGAAGGTGTGCCGGCGAAGATCACATCGGCCATGTGACCGCCTCGGAGCGACCGGGCTCCTTGCTCGCCGAGCACCCAACTGATCGCGTCGACGAGGTTGGACTTGCCCGAGCCGTTCGGCCCGACGATGACCGACACGCCCGGCATGAACTCGAGCACCGTCTTGTCCGCGAACGACTTGAACCCGCGGATCGTGATCGACCGGAGGAACATGTGGGCGGATGCTAACAGGGATGTGATTCTGGCTGTTGGAACCCCTATCGGGCGACGCGGAACTCCCGCTCCCCCGTCGGCTGTTCCTCCCGCAGGTCGATGACATCGACCCGAGCGAACGGCGGACCGTGTGAGCACCATGCGACGATCGCCTCGATCGCATCGGGCTCGCCCTCGAACTCCGCCTCGACGCCACCATCGAGGGCATTGCGGACCCACCCCCCGATGTCGAGCGCGCGCGCCCGCTCGACACATGACGCCCGGAAGAACACGCCCTGCACGCGGCCCCGAACCTCGACATGGACCCTGCGCATACCGCCATGGTGCCACCGGCGAACAGCGGTGACCGGTCCCGCGTTCGGTACCCTGAGCGTCCATGGCAATCTACGACGCCCGCACCGCCCTGCTGGTGGTCGATGTGCAGAACGACTTCGCCGACCCGGCCGGAAGCCTCTACGTCGACGGCGGCGAGCGGATCGTGCCGATCGTGAGGGACGAGGTCGAACAGGCTCACGCGGCAGGGGCCCTCGTCGTCTACACCCAGGACTGGCACCCGGAGCACACGCCCCATTTCCAACGGGACGGAGGCATCTGGCCGGTGCACTGCGTGGAAAACACGCCCGGCGCGGCGTTCCACAGCGACCTGCCCGTGGCCGACCATGAGGTCGTTCGCAAGGGCCACGACGGTCGCGACGGCTACTCGGGTTTCAGTGTCCGAGATCCCCTGTCGGGCGAGCGGGGCGACACCCTGTTGCACGAGATGCTCGAGGCGAAGGACATCGAACGACTGGTGATCTGTGGCCTCGCCACCGACTACTGCGTGGTCGAGACCGTGCTCGACGCGAGGATGCTCGGCTACCCGGTCGAGGTCTTGACCGACGCCGTGCGCGCGGTCGAGCTCCAACCCGGTGACGGGGCCGCCGCGCTCGCACGCATGCGCGACGCGGGCGCCGAGCTGGTGTGAGCGCCCCCCCGATCAGCTCTGACACTGCGGGCAGTAGAACGAGCTCCGCTGCGAGATCTTCACGCTCTCGATGGGCGTGCGGCACCGACGGCAGGGCAACCCCAGACGGCCGTACACCTTGAGCTCGGGACCGTACTCACCCGGGTTCCCGAAAAGATCGACGTAGGCCTCGTCGTCGAGGGTCGTCCCGCGGAGCTTGATCGCCTCCTGCAGCACCTCCTGGATCGCGCGATAGAGCCGACGGACCTCCTGTGAAGAGAGCGCGTCGCTCATGCGGTCGTAGCGGATGCCCGCGTGGAACAGCACCTCGTCGGAGTAGATGTTGCCGAGGCCGGAGATGAACTTCTGGTCCATCAACAGCTGCTTCATCTTGGAAGCCCGATCGGCGAGCAGGAACTGGAACGTCGGCCACGTGAACACCTGGTCGAGCGGATCGATCGCGAGGTGCTGGAGCTCCTTCACCTTGCCGAGGTCGTCGGCGCTCGTCACGAACATCTCCCCGAACGTGCGCGGATCGACGTAGCGCAGATCGCCTCGCTGCTGGAACGTCAGCACCACGTGCGTGTGCGGCGGTATCGCGACGCGTCCGGTGCCGCGATGGAACTGCCCACTCATGCCGAAGTGCACGATCAGCACGTCGCCCGAATCGAGGGTCATCAGGATGTACTTGCCCCGCCGTTCGACCTTCGCGATCTTGCGGCCGACGAGGCGCGAGGTGAAGTCCTTCCTCGTCTTGTGGCGCCGGATCACACGCATCGCGTTCTTCGAGCTCTTGACCTCGGCGCCCTTGATGCGCAGACCCACGACGTCCTTCTCCAGATCGCGGCGCATCACTTCGACTTCAGGCAGCTCCACCCTGGTCCCCCCTCACGAGGCCTCCATGTCCGGCGCCAGGCGCTCGGAGATGCGTGCGTACGCCTGCGCGGCAGCCCGCTGTTCGGCCTCTTTCTTCGACCGACCGACGCCGGTCCCCATCGGCTCGCCGCCCAGGTGCACGGTGGCCGTGAACTCCTTCTCGTGGTCCGGCCCGCGTTCCTCGAGCCGGTACTCGGGCATCGAGCGCAGCGCTTGCGACGCGAGCTCCTGCAGGATCGTCTTGTAGTCGCGATCACCCTCGCCGCGCACGTAGGCCTGCATGCGCGGACGGAACAGCCGCTCGATCAGCTCCGTGGCCACGGCGAGGCCCTGGTCGAGGTAGACGGCCCCGAACACCGCTTCGAGGGCGTCTGCGAGGATCGATGACTTGTCGCGGCCGCCGCTCTGCTCCTCTCCCTTGCCGAGCAGCACGAGGTCGCCCAGCCGGAGGGAGCGCGCCACGTCGGCGAGCGCCGACATGTTCACGATCGCCGCGCGCAACTTTGCCAGCGCGCCCTCGGGCATGTCGGGGTACGCCGCATAGGCCATGTCGGTGACGACGAGACCCAGCACGGAGTCGCCGAGGAATTCCAGGCGTTCGTTGGTGACCGTGAGCCCTCGCTCGAACGCGAACGAGCGATGCGTGAGCGCGGCAACGCGCAGCGCGGCGTCGGAGAACGTCACGCCGAGGGCCGAGTCGAGCGATTCGAGCGGCATCGTCGCCCCGGCGCCGGCCCGGGCGTCGGCCTGCGGTTCGGCCACGACGGGTTACTCGACCTCGATGGCCTGCCGGCCGGCGTAGTAGCCGCAGTTGGCGCAGACCCGATGCGAGAGCTTGGGCTGCTTGCACTGGGGACACTCGGCATAAGCGGGCGCCGACGCCTTCCAGTTCGCGGCGCGCTTGTCGCCGCGCGACTTGCTCTGCTTCTTCTTGGGAACCGCCATCGTCGTCGCTCCTTCGTTCGTTCGTCCGTCAGGCTTCAATTCTCGTCGAGCATGGGGGCCAGCTGCTCGAGGGCCGCCCATCGCGGGTCGACCTCAACGTGGCCGGGGCACTCACCCAGGTTGCGGTCCCCGCCGCACACCGGGCACAGGCCCAGGCACTCGGGTCGACACAACGGTGAGAAGGGCAGCTCGACTCCGATCGCGTCGCGGAGCATCTGGTCGAGCTCGAGCGAGCCCTCGGGGTCGAGCGGGTAGTCGTCGGTGTCGGGCTCAGGGTCGACCACGAACATCTCGTGCACTTCGACGACGATGGGCCGCTCGAATTCCTTCAGACAGCGGGCGCAGCGTAGCGCGAGCGTGCCCCGCATCCTGCCGGAGACGAGGATGCCCTCGACCAGCGCCTCGAGCAACAGGTCGCCCTGGACCGGCACGTCGTCACGCACACGCGCGAGCTCGGTGCCGAGTCCGTCGACGGGATCGGCGACGGCATGGTGCTTCGAGGACCCCGGCTGCCCGACCAAGTCACGAACATCGATCGCCGCGATCATCGCTCCTCCTCGTCGTAGAGGGGGGTCTCGCGGCGAGTTGACCGGCCGTCATGGCCACCCTCGTCGTCGGACCCACCGAACTCCTGCTCCGCGACGGTGCCCGGCGTCCGCAGCTTCTCGCGCCCGACCTCGACCTGGTCGAGGGTCTTCGCGAGCGCGCGCGACGACGATTGGGACTCCTCGAGGATCTGGCGGAGCGCGATCTCGAACTGCGCCAGCTTGGCGTCGACGTACGTCTCCGCCTCGCGGCGCATCCCACGAGCCTGCTCGTCCGCCTCGGCAAGCGCGCGCTCAGCCTCCTCGGCGGCGCGCGCGACCACGCCTTCCTGGCGGGCCATCTTCAACTGCTCGTCACGAGCCTGTTCCACGATCGCCTCGGCGTCGGCCCGGGCCTTCGCGAGCAGATCCTCCCGGTCCTTCACGATCCACCGGGCCTGCTTGATCTCGTCGGGCAGCGCCTCCTGCATCTCGGCGATCAGGTCGAGCACTTCGTCGCGGTTCACGAGCACCGACGACGACAGCGGCATCGCCTTGGCCTCACGGACCATCTCGTCGAGGTGGGTCAGGCGGGCGGTGATGTCCATCAGCGGCCACTCCCCCCTGTCCCGAGGCGCTCTCGCAGGAGCGTGCGGACCTCGTCGGGCACCAAGCCCTCGACGTCGCCGCCGAACCTGGCGACCTCCTTCACGAGAGAGGACGACAGGAACGACCACGATGGGTTCGTCGGCATGAAGAGGGTCTCCACCTGTGCGAGCCGGTGATTCATCTGGGCCATCTGGATCTCGAACTCGTAGTCCGAGACCGCCCGGAGTCCCTTCACGATCACGGCGTCACCGCGAGCACGGGCGAACTCGACCAGCAGTCCCTTGAACGCCGCCACCTCGACGCCGGGCATACCTGCGCACGCCTTCTCGAGCATCGCGACGCGTTCGTCGATGCTGAACATCGGTTGTTTGGCGGGGTTCTCGAGCACCGCCACCACGACCGTCTCGAACGTCTGGCTCGCACGCTCGATGATGTCGAGGTGACCGTTGGTGACGGGATCGAACGTCCCCGGACACAGGGCGGTCAGGCCCAATGGAACCTCCCGGTCGTCGTTGGGCCGGCCTCGTCGGCCGGTCGAAAATGGCCAGGTCTCAGGCCGATCCTCTCGGCCGGAACAGGATCACGAGGCTGTCGCCGTAGCGGAGCCGCCTCGCGATCGCCCAGTGTAGCGGAATGACAGGCATGGAACTCTTGTGACCCCTGGTCAATACGACTGTCCAGGTCTCGTCACGCAGCCAACCATCTGCCAGTTCCCGCAGCACATCGTCCACTTCCGGGGATCCCAGGTCGTACGGAGGATCGCAGATCACCAGGTCGTACGGAGCCCCGGGTTTGTCATCTCTGGTGACAAACCGAGCGACGCCGGAAGGAAGGACCTCCCCCCGTTCCGCGAGTTTGGTGGTGACCAGGTTCCGCTTGATCGCTTCCACGGCGGCGGGTGCCCGATCGACGAACATGGCGCGCTCGGCCCCCCGCGAGAGAGCCTCGATGCCCGCCGCGCCCGTGCCCGCGTACAGGTCGAGCACGACGGCACCATCGAGGGCCGCGGGTCCGAGGCTCGAGAACAGGCCCTCGCGTGCCCGGTCGGAGATCGGGCGCACGGACGCCGGGACCGGCCCCAATCGGACCCCCTTCGCGGAGCCGGCGACGATTCTCATCGGCGCAGCGTATCCGGAGGGTTCGGCTCCACGGTCAGGAGCGGAACAGCCAGTCGATCGATCGCTCGAACCGATGGCGGAGCTCGTCGAGCAGCTCGGGGTGGCGCGTGAGCGTCGGGTCGCCGGCGATCACGGAGAACGCCCGATCCCGGGCGCGGGCGACCAGCGGCATGTCCTCGGCCAGCCGGGCGAGACGCAGATCGGGCATGCCCGACTGCTTCGCGTCGAACAGGGTGCCCTCGCCGCGCAGCCGCAGGTCCTCGTCGGCGAGCTCGAAGCCATCGGTCGTGCGCACCATGGCGTCGATGCGCGCGCGTGCCTCGAGGTTCTCCTCGACGGACTCGTCGAAGAGCACGCATGTGCCCGGATACGCCCCGCGTCCGATGCGCCCACGGAGCTGGTGGAGCTGGGCCAGGCCGAACCGTTCGGCGTTCTCGACCAGCATCACGGTCGCGTTCGGCACGTCGACCCCGACCTCGACCACCGTGGTCGAGATCAGCAGATCGGCCTGCCCTGCGCGGAACCGTTCCATGATCGCGTCCTTGTCCTTGGGGCGCATGCGCCCGTGGAGCAGCTCGATGCGCAGATCGGGGAAGACCTCGATCGCGAGCCGCTCGGCCTCCGCCTCGGCCGCCTTCACCTGGGTGCGGTTGCCCTCGTCGATCGCGGCGCACACGACGAACCCCTGGCGGTCGGCCCCGACCTCCTCACGAACGAGCTCGTAGGCGGCGGCCCGCTGCTCGGCCGTGCGGGCGGCACGGGTGGCGGTCGGCTGCCGCCCGTGCGGGAGCTCGTCGAGCACCACGACGTCGAGGTCGCCGTAGTAGGTCAGCGCGAGCGTTCTCGGGATGGGGGTCGCGGTCATGATCAGCGCGTCGGCCTCGCCGCCCTTGCGCTTCAAGGCGGTGCGCTGATGCAGCCCGAACCGATGCTGCTCGTCGACCACGGCGAGGCTGAGATCGGCGAACGTCACGCTCTCCTGCACAAGCGCATGGGTGCCGACGACGAGATCGACGCTGCCATCGGCCACGGCGTCGATCGTACGCTGCCGGTCTTTGCCCGTGACCGCCCCGGTCAGGAGCGCGTACGTCACCACCGGCTCGTCTCCGTCGTGCTGCGACGTCGGAGCGTCGAGCGTGTCGAGCAGCGAGGCCTGCCCGTCGGGCGTCGCACGAGGACGGGTCGAGGCGAACTCCAGGTATGGAACGCCCCCGATGCGACCGAGCAGTTCTTGAACCGAGCGGAAGTGCTGGCCGGCCAACACCTCGGTCGGGGCCATGATCGCAGCTTGGTGGCCGGAACCGATCGCCACGAGGGCGGCGTGCAGCGCGACGAGCGTCTTCCCGGCGCCGACATCGCCTTGCAGCAGCACGTTCATCGGATGCGGCGTCGCCATCGCCGCACCGATCGCTCGCATCGCCCGCCGCTGGGCATCGGTCGGTTCGAAGGGGATCGTCTCAAGCAGCCGCTCGGTGAGCGGACCGTCGAGGTCGTGGGCGACCCCCGCGCTCTCGGCTTCCACGCGGTGCTTGCGGAAGGCCACCCCCAGCTCGAGCGTGAACAGCTCGTCGAACTTCAGCCGTTCACGGGCCGCCGCGAGCGCCCGCTCGTCGGCCGGGAAGTGGATGTCGCGCAGCGCCCGGTCGTAGGAGCTGAGGCCCTCGGTATCGACGATCTCGTCCGGCATGGGGTCGGCGATCGGGCCGATGCGTTCGAGCGCACGGTGCAGCAGCTCGCGGATCGTACGGGTCGTCACGCCCTCGGTGGCGGGATGCACGGGCGTGATGCGCGCCGTGTGGACGAGATCGGCGTCGTCCCCCTGAAGAAACTCGACCTCCTGATTCGAGAGCTGCAGCCGCCCCTTGTAGAGGGTGGCCACCCCCGAGACCGCCACCTCCGCTCCCTCGCGGTAGAGGTTCGCGGCCCAGGGCTGGTTGAAGAACGTGAGGTCCAGGTAGCCCGTGCCATCGCCGAGCGTCACGGTCACCATCGTCTGGCGCCTGCGGGTGAGCCGTTTCGCGACCTTGCGCACGCGCGCGATCACCGTGACGTACGCCCCGATCGTCAAGTGCCCGATCGTCTCGACGCGCGATCGGTCGATGTAGCGGCGCGGATAGTGGTGCAGCAGGTCGCCGACCGTTTCGATCGCGAAGGCGCTCGCGGCGAGGACCTCGTGCGCTGGGTCGCCCTTCGTGCGGAACCCGGCCCGCCGTTTCGCGATCGCGGCGTCGATCTCGACGATCGAGGACGCGAGTGTCAGCGGGGGGCCGGCTTCGTGCGCGCTCACGCAGCCGGTTGTACCACGCGCCCCGGACGACCCGGGCACTCGGCCTGATCGACAGTCGACCTACGATGGACCCATGCACCGCCGGGACTTCCTCACCGTGATCGCCGCAACGCTCGTGCTCTCCGCGTGCGATCCCGCATCGCCGAACGACCCGACCTCCTCGCCGGCGATGTCACTGCCATCGACAGTCGCCGAGCTGCCCACAGCGGACGCCGCTGCCTTCCGTGGGCTGCTCGACGAGCTGCAGGGAACACCCGTCGTGGTGAACCTGTGGGCCTCGTGGTGCGAGCCGTGCGAACGCGAGATGCCGATGCTCTCCGAGGCGGCCGCCGACTACCCCGACGTGCAGTTCCTCGGCGTCGACACGCTCGATTCGCGCGAAGGCGCCGAGGCGTTCATCGCGGAGTACTCCGTGCCGTTCCCTTCGTTGTTCGACCCCGACGGGGCGATCCGCACCGAGCTCGGCAGCTTCGGCCTTCCCGTCACGGTCTTCTTCGACGCCGAGGGCAACGAGGTCGCCAAGGTCGACGGCGAGCTCGGCCAGAGCGCCCTCGATGAGCACCTCGCCGAGATCACTGGCTGATCTCGGACGTCTGGTAGCCTCGTCGGGCTATGGCAGCCGTCTGCGACATCTGTGGCAAGAAGCCGTTCTTCGGCAAGGCCGTGACGTTCTCCCACAAGCGGAACAACCGTCGCTGGGACCCGAACATCCAGCGCGTGCGCGCCCTCGTCGACGGCACCCCCCGACGTGTCAACGCGTGCACCTCGTGCATCAAGGCGGGCAAGGTCACGCGCATCCCCCGCTCCGCGTAGCGGTCGCAGTCCGCGCAAAGCTCCACACCCCTCGCCGCCTAGGCGCTCCTTCGACTTGTCCGTTCCGTACACCTCGACCGGGTCAGGTCTCCTCCGTGGAGCGTCTGGGGGCCTCGAGCCGGTTCGATAGACTGGCTGTGCTTCGCCGATGTGTCCCACACGCGGCGTCGAAGCACCCGACCCCTTCGCGAGGAGGCCCACCGTGGCAGAGGTTCTCGTCAACCCCACCCCTGAGGAACTCAGGACGTTCGCCGAGGAGATGCCCGAGACCCGCATCTCCGAGTACGGCAACACGAACACCCAGACGCAGGTGCTCTCACGCAGCGCCGCCAGCACGTACGTGGTCGACCGCGAATCGAGCGGCAAGACGATGTCCCGCGAGGACTACGACGCGATCGCAGCGGCCCAGGACGCCTACATCGCCGAGCACGACATGGTCCAGATCGACGGCTACATCGGCAACGACCTGGAGATGCGCACCGCCGCGCGTCTGATGATGGAGAAGCGGTACGCGAACATCGCCGGCATGCAGCAGAAGCTCTACTTCCAGCGCGACGACGGCTCAGAGCCGGAGGTCACGGTCATCTACACGCCCGGCCTCGAGGCGCCCGGCTATCCCGACGATCGCCTGATCGCGGTCGACCTCGACAACTACGTGACGCGCGTCCTGAACTCGGACTACTTCGGTGAGTCCAAGAAGGGCGGCCTGCGTATGTGGAACGACATCGTCTACAACAAGGGCGGGCTCGCGCTGCATGCCGGACTCAAGGTGATCCCGACCGTGCACGGCGACAAGGTCTTCATGATCATCGGTCTCTCGGGTACAGGGAAGACGACGACGACGTTCACGACACAGAACGGTTCCCTGCCGATCCAGGACGACTTCGTCGGCCTCATGCCCGGCGGACATGCGTACGGCACCGAGAACGGATGCTTCGCGAAGACGTTCGGCCTCGACCCCGCCTTCGAGCCGTCGATCCACGGGGCAGTGGTGAAGCCCACCGCCTTCCTCGAGAACGTCTTCATGGACGGCGGCGGCAGGGTCGACTTCTTCAACGAGAACTACACGAAGAACGGCCGCGCGGTCTTCGAGATGAACGACCTGATGGCCTACGGCGATGCCCGAGACGTCGGCCCGGTCGACTACCTCCTGATCCTGAACCGCAACGAGAACATCATCCCGGCCGTGTCGAAGCTCGACCAGGAGCGGGCGGCCGCGTTCTTCATGCTCGGCGAGACCACCGGCACCGCCGCCGGCGGCGCCGCCGAAGAGGGCAAGTTCCTGCGGGTGCCAGGCACGAACCCGTTCTTCCCCCTCCCCCACGGACTGCAGGGCAACCGCCTGCTCGAGCTGCTCGCCACGCATCCGATCGAGACGTACCTGCTGAACACCGGGCGCGTCGGCGGCAAGGACGACGACGACCGCTCGAAGAAGCTACGCATCCCCGACACGTCGGCGTGCGTGAAGGGCATCGCCGAGCAGACGATCTCGTTCGAGGAGGACCCGGACTTCGGCTACCAGGTCGCGACGTCGGTGCCCGACCTCGACGACCACGAGAAGCTCCAGCCGCGGAAGCTCTACGAGCGCCAGGGTCGTGGCGACGAGTACGCGCGGATCGTCGAGAGCCTGAAGAGCGATCGTGTCGCGCACCTGCAGCAGTTCACGCAGCTCAGCGAGGAGATCATCAAGGCCGTGGGCTGAGACCCGTCGCCGGCACCACGTCGGAGGCCCGGGCGATACCCGCCCGGGCTTCCGTGTGTCCCGGGCCCCTGAACAGCACCATTTGACAGATACCCCCCCTGGGTATATATCTTCTCCACGCATGGTCCACGCTGAGCAGGAGGGGAACCGTGCAGGTGCACCACGAGGATCACGACACGACCGACGCCACCACCGGACGCTCGGCCCTCGGGGGCCACGACGAGCACGACGAGCACGACACGCACGCCGGGCACAGCGTGGCGAAGTTCCGAGACCGGTTCTGGCTGAGCCTGCTGCTGAGCGTCCCGGTGTTGATGTGGTCGGAGATGCTGCAGGACCTTCTCGGCTACTCGGCTCCCGGCGTGCCTGGCGATCGTTGGATCCCGCTGGTCTTCGGCACCGCGGTCTTCGTCTACGGAGGCTCGCCCTTCCTGAAGGGCGGCTGGAGCGAGCTCCGCGATCGGACGCCCGGCATGATGCTGCTGATCTCCCTCGCGATCACTGTGGCGTTCGCCTCGAGCCTCGCGAGCGAGGCCGACCTGCTCGACCTGGACTTCTGGTGGGAGCTCGTGTTGCTGATCGACGTGATGCTGCTCGGCCACTGGCAGGAGATGAAGGCGATCGGCCAGGCCTCGAGCGCCCTCGACGCGCTCGCCGCGCTCCTGCCCGACACAACCGAGCGCGTCGAGGGCGCGGGCACCGAGGAGGTGGCCATCTCCGATCTGCGGCCGAGGGATCTGGTGCTGGTGCGTCCAGGTGGGCGGGTGCCGGCCGACGGCACGATCGAGACCGGCGCGGCGGCGTTCGACGAATCGATGATCACCGGAGAATCCCGAGCCGTCTCGCGCGACGTGGGCGACCGCGTCGTCGCCGGCACGGTCGCGACCGACTCATCGGTGCGCGTGCGGGTCGACGCGGTCGGCGACGACACGGCGCTCGCCGGCATCCGCCGGTTGGTCGCCGACGCGCAGGCGTCGCGATCGCGGGCCCAGGCGCTCGCCGATCGCGCTGCCGCCGTGCTCTTCTACGCTGCGCTCGGCGCGGGCATCATCACGTTCATCGCGTGGCTCGCCGTCGGCGACCCCGATCAGGCACTGGAGAGCACGGTCACGGTGCTCGTGATCGCGTGCCCCCACGCGCTCGGCCTCGCGATCCCGCTCGTGATCGCCCTGTCGACGGCGATGTCGGCACGCAGCGGCATCCTCGTCAAGGATCGCCTCGCCATGGAGCGCATGCGCACCGTCGATGCCGTGCTGTTCGACAAGACCGGCACCCTCACCGAGGGCCGACCGACCGTGCACGACGTCGCCTCGATCGACGGAGACGACGACGCGGTGCTTCGCCTGGCCGCCGCCGTGGAGGCCGACAGCGAGCATCCGCTCGCCCGAACGATCGTGGCGCAGGGACGGTCGCGCGGTGGGGTGCCCGAGGCTTCCGGCTTCCGGTCGATCGCGGGACGTGGGGTGGAGGCACAGGTCGGCGGCAGGACCGTCGCCGTCGGCGGACCTGCCCTGCTCGGCGAGCGAGGCCTCGCGTTCCCGCCGACGCTCGAACCTCGGGTCGAGTCATGGCGGGGCCGGGGCGCCACGGTGCTCGCGGTGGTCGACGATGAGCGGGTGGTGGGCGCGCTCGCCCTGGAGGACGCGGTGCGCCCAAGGTCCCGGGCCGCGGTCGACGCCCTGCACTCCGAAGGGGTCCGCGTCGTGATGATCACCGGCGACGCCCGCCAGGTCGCCGAGGCCGTGGCCGACGACCTCGGCGTCGACGAGGTGATGGCCGAGGTGCTGCCCGAGCAGAAGGACGCCAAGGTCGCCGAGCTGCAGGGTCGCGGGCTGCGGGTGGCGATGGTCGGCGACGGGGTGAACGACGCCCCGGCCCTCGCCCGAGCCGACGTCGGCATCGCGATCGGCGCCGGCACCGACGTCGCGATCGAGTCGGCGGGCGTCGTGCTGGCGAGCGACGACCCGCGAGGCGTGCTCTCGGTGCGGCGGCTCTCGGCGGCCAGCTACCGGAAGATGGTTCAGAACCTCGCCTGGGCGACCGGCTACAACGTCGTGGCGATCCCGCTCGCGGCCGGCGCGTTCGCCTGGGCCGGCATCGTGTTGCCGCCGGCGCTCGCGGCCGCGCTCATGAGCCTGTCCACGATCGCGGTGGCCCTGAACGCCCAGCTGTTGCGCAGGGTCGATCTGCGCCCCGACACCCTTGCCCCCACGGACGAGGCCCGCGCCGATGACGGGTGATCGCTCCTCACCCCCTCTTGGCGCGTTGCCCGAGGAAGTACGCGGCCACGAACTGCACCGCGCCGAGCGCGAGGAACACGATGTACAGCCACTGGTACTCGCGCGCGTCGTCGACGAACGCGCGGCCTCGCGTATCGGTGAACGCGTAGAGCGCGAACGCCGTGGCGAGCACGAGCCACATGCCGACCCGGCCCGTCACGAAGAGCGCGTACAGGGCGAGGTCCGACGCCTTGGTGCTCTCGTACGGGCTGCGCACCCAGTGCACCAACGACCGCACGCCGAGACCGGCGAAGATGAAGGCGGCCGCGATCTCGATCCCTTCCACACCCGAAGGATGCGCGTTGCGCCCGGCGCGCGTCCACGGCTAGCATCAGCCTCCCAACGAGCGGAGGGGGCACCGTGGTTCACGCGTACATCCTGATCCAGACCGAGGTAGGCAAGGCCGCGGCGGTCGCCGACGCCGTGCGCTCGATCACCGGCGTCGCCGAAGCCGAAGACGTCACCGGCCCCTATGACGTGATCGTGCGCGCCGAGGCGAAGACCGTCGATGAGCTGGGCAAGCTAGTCGTGGCTCGCATCCAGGCGGTCGAGGGCATCACGCGCACGCTGACGTGCCCGGTCGTGCACCTCTAGGGCACCGACCGGCACCGATCAGTCCGGCGCCTCGAGCTCGGGCGCCATCGTCCGCTTCTGCCGCTCGGCCCCGTGGCGCTCGACCGCGAGGTCGATCAACCGCTCGATCAGGTCGCCGTAGCCGAGTCCGCTCGCGTCCCAGAGCTTCGGGTACATGCTGATCTCGGTGAACCCTGGGATCGTGTTGATCTCGTTGATGAACAGCTCGTCGCCCCGCAGGAAGAAGTCGACCCGCGCCATGCCCCAGCATTCGACCGCCCGGAAGGCGGTCACCGCCATCCGTTGCACGCGGGCCTGCACCGCGGGATCGACATCGGCCGGGATCTCGAGGCGAGCGCCCTGGGCGTCGAGGTACTTCGAGGCGTAGTCGTAGAACTCGTGACCCGTGGGCACGATCTCGCCGCAGACCGACGCCACCGGGTCGTCGTTGCCGAGCACCGCGCACTCGATCTCGCGCACCCCCTCGAACCCGTGCTCCACCACGACCTTGCGTGCGAACCGGAAGGCTTCCGCCATCGAGGCAGCGATCTCTCTGGCGTCGTGTGCCTTCGTGATGCCCACCGAGGAGCCGAGCGTCGCCGGCTTCACGAACACCGGGTAGCCGAGACCAGCGACCCGGGCCGCGACACCGTCCGGGTCTTCCTGCCATTCCGGCTCGCGAACCGCTCCCCACGGCCCCACGGGGAGCCCGGCGGCGGTGAACAACACCTTCTGGATCGCCTTGTCCATGCCGATCGCCGACCCCAGCACGCCGGCCCCCACGTACGGCACGTCGGCGAGCTCGAACATGCCCTGCACCGCGCCGTCCTCTCCCATCGGGCCGTGCAGGACGGGCAGCACCACGTCGATCGGAGCACGGCTGCCGTCTGCGGCGACGAGCTCGCGGGCGGCGCCCTCGCCGGCCAACGCGACCCCGGCGCCCGCCCCGGCACCGGGGGTGACCTCGGGCATGCGCCCGGTCTCCGACGGCAACGCGGGCGGCCCCGACATCAGGTGCCACGTTCCCTGCTTCGTGATGCCGACGGGCACCACCTCGAAGCGCGCCGGATCGAGGGCGTCCATCACCGAGCGCGCGGAGATGCAGCTGATCTCGTGTTCGGCGGATCGTCCCCCGAACAGCACCACGATGCGGCGCCGTTCGCTCACACCTTGTCCAGCGCTCGCTCGACGTCGTCGAGGATGTCCTCGACGTCCTCGATGCCGACGCTCACCCGCACCAGTCCGTCGGCGATGCCCGCGGCGCGGCGCGCGGCCGGGTCCATCTGCCGGTGCGTCGTCGACGCCGCATGGCCAACGAGGGTGTGCGTGCCGCCGAGGCTCGTCGCGACCCACGCGAGCTCGAGCGCGTCGCAGAACCGCTGCCCACCATCGACGCCACCGGCGACCTCGATCGCCATCATGCCCCCATAACCGCGGGTGAACTGCCGCGACGCCACGTCATGCTGCGGGTGCGAGGTGAGCCCCGGGTAGCGCAGGCGTTCCACCTTGGGATGCCCTTCGAGCGCGTTCGCCAGCACCATCGCGTTCGCGCAGTGGCGGTCCATGCGCAACGCGAGCGTCATCAGCCCCCGCAGGCAGAGCCACGCCTCGAACGGGGCCATCGTGCCGCCGGTGTCGATCGCGACGTCGCGCAGCCGCTCGCGGCCTTCCTCGCTCGTGCACACCACGCCCGCGATCAGATCGTGGTGACCCCCGACGTACTTCGTGGCCGAGTGGCACACGTACTCGAAGCCGTAGGCGGCGGGCGTGCAGAGGTAGGGCGACGCGAACGTGTTGTCGACCGAGGCGGGCACGCCCGCGTCACGGCACGCCGCACCGAGAGCCTCGAGATCGGCGACGGTCACGTTCGGGTTCGCGATCGTCTCCAGGTGGAACAACGACGTTCCGGGCAGCGCCGCCCGCACGGCATCGAGGTCGTGGGGGTCGACGAGCGTGACCTCGACCCCGTTGCGGGGCAGCACGCGGGTGGCGAGCGCATAGGTTCCCCCGTACAGCTCGGCGCTCATGACCACGCGGTCTCCCGCGCCGGCGTTGGCTGCGAGCACCGAGTGGATCCCCGCCATGCCCGACGCGAATCCGAACGCCGCGTCGGTGCCCTCGAGCGCGGCCATCTGCTGCTCGAACGCGGCGACCGTCGGGTTCCCGTACCCCCGGGAGTAGGTGTAGCCCGGTTCGCGGAACGAGATCGTCTCGGCGTAGGCCTCGGAATCCCGGAAGCGGAACGTCGAGGTCTGGTACAGCGGCACGCTCGGCGTTTCCTGCTCGACCGAGGGCGTGGCCCCGTGCACGGCCCGCGTCGTGAATCCCCGCTCGTCGGTCATGCCTCGGAGCCTACCCGTCGTCGGACCAGCGCTTGGGATACCCGACCCGAAGGCCCTCCACCATCGCCGTCAGCACCGCCATGAGCTCGGCGGTCATCGCCCGCAGCGCCTCGACGTCGGTCACCTCATCGCGGCGGCCGGACAGGTCGATCGGTGGTCCGGCTCGCAGCCACACCGGACGCCCGAGCTTGAGGCTCCCTTTCCCGGACTTCTGCCACACCGCCTGTGAACCCCAGCTCACGAGCGGCGTGATCGGCACCCCGGTGGCGAGCGAGAGCCGGACCACGCCGGTCTTCCCCCGCATCGGCAGATGGTCGGGGCGCGCCGTCACCGTGCCCTCGGGGTAGATCACCACGAGCTCTCCGTCGGCGATCGAGCGCCCGGCCGCATCGAGCGCCGACGTCGCGCCCCCACGTCCGCGGACCACGGGGATCTGCTTCGCACCTTTGAAGGCCAGGCCGACCACCGGGATGTGGAACAGCTCGTCCTTCGCGAGGAACCGCGGCCGCCGGCCCGCCTTCATCACCGCGGATGCGTTCGTCAGCGGGTCGAGGTAGGAGATGTGGTTGCACGCCACGATCGCCGGGCCGGCGGGCGGGATGTGCTCGAGGCCCTCGTACCGGAGGCGGAACCACCCACGCACCGGCGGGATCGAGACCGCCTTCGCCACGTGGTACCAGGGCTCGGCCAGGGCTCAGTCCTCCTCGTCGGGCCGCGATGGCGCGGCGCCGAGAGCCTATCGCGGAGGCACCGGCGACCGAGCGTCGAGGCAGCCGCTAGGCTTGCGCGTCGTGCGTGTGATCGCTCTGCCCGTCAAGTCGCTGTCCGAGGCCAAGGGGCGCCTCGAGCCCGTGCTGACCCCGCTCGAACGCGGCGCCCTCACGCTGGCCATGCTCGAGGACGTGCTCGACGTCACGATGGACCTGAGCGGATGGGACACGTGGGTGGTCTCCCCCGACGAGGCCGTGCTCGAGATCGCGATGTCACGCGGGGCCCACGCCGTCGAGGAGGAACGCCCGCCGCTCGCCAACGCGATCCGCCAGGTCGAGGAGGAGGCGGAAGGGCGGTTGGTCGACACCCTCGCGGTCCTGCTCCCCGACACACCGCTCGTGACCCAAGGCGCCCTCGCCGGGGCTCTCCGCACGCTCGGGGCGGTCGTGGTCGCGCCATCGGCCGACGAGGGAGGAACGAACCTGCTGATCCGCCGCCCACCCGCCGCGATCGGCGCGCGCTTCGGGCACGATTCGTACCGCCGGCACCTGCAGGCGGCGGCCGAGGCCGACGTGCCGACCGCCGTCGTCGACGTGCCGGAACTGGCGTTCGACCTCGACCTCCCGAGCGATATCCTCGTCGTGCTGGAGTCGCGCCGCGAGGGGCGAACGCTGCAGGTCTGCCGCGACCTCGACCTCGGGGCGCGGGTCGCGACCCGAACCTCGACCCGAACCTAGAGGAGACGAACGACCGATGGCCCAGGGCACGATCAAGCAGTTCGACCTGGCCGGCGTGACCGGCTCGCTGCTGATGGACGACCGCACCGAGGTGGCGATCGACGCCACGTCGCTCGAGCGTTCAGGCATCCTCACGCTGCGCCTGGGCCAGCGGGTCGCGTTCGATCTCGGTGAGGTCGACGGCAGGCCGGTGGCGCGACGGCTGCGCCTCGTCACCTTCGAGTGACCCGCCGACCGGGCCGCTCCGGCGGCCCGACGGTCACCCGTCCGACGTCGTCACGACCTGCTCACGGAACTCCTTGCCCGGCGTGAACGCCGGAAGGTCGCGCGCCGGCACCACGATCGGGATCTGCGGCCGGCGCGGGTTCCGAGCGATGCGTTCGTTGCGGTGCTTCCGCTCGAAGGTGCCGAAGTCGGCGAGGGTGACGCGCTCGCCTCGGACGACGGAGTCACGGATCGAATCGATCACCGCGTCGATCGCCCGACCCGCATCGGCCTTCGATAGGCCGGTGCGGCCGGAGACCTCTGCGACCAAGCCACCCTTGTTCATGGCTGCTCCCTCCGGTCGTGCAAGGGTTCCTTCGTTCCACCGTAGTCCTCCGAGCACACGGGGGTCAAACCTCGGGGTCGTGAACGCGGTTGCGGCGCAGGCGGCGTCGGGCTCGCGACCGGCATCCTGGCCGAGGGGGGTCGCCGTTGTTAGCATGCTCGGGCCACGTTGGGGCGTGGTGTAACGGCAGCACGACAGGTTCTGGCCCTGTTAGTCGAGGTTCGAATCCTTGCGCCCCAGCTCGCGCGGCCACACTCAACCGATGCCCGGATACGGGTCGAGCACGAGCGGAGGCAGCGGCACCTGCGAGAAGTCGAAGCTGCGGGCGAGATCGCCGAGCGCTTCGACCTCCTCGCGCACGGTCGGGCGCGAGTCGGGCCATCCGTCGGTCTCGGGGTCGAGCCGCTGCCCGCCCAGGAACCGGTCTTCGATCAGCTTCAGGTAGGCGTCGTAGCTGAGCGTCTGCGAGTCGATGAACCCAGGCTTGGCCCACGGGCTGATCACCATCGAGGGCACCCGCAGTCCCCAGCCGTTCTCGTCGACCACCGGCGGCAGCACGTGGTCGTAGAAGCCGCCCCAGTCGTCCCACGTGAGGAAGATCGCCGTGCGCATCCACTGCTCCTCGGGACCCTGCATCACGGCGTTCACGATCTCGGTCACCCAGGCCTGTCCCTCGGCGATCGAGTCGGGCGGGTGCTCGGCACGGCCTTCCGTCGGCATCACCCACGAGACGCTCGGCAGGGTGCCCTCGCGAGCCGCCTCGAGGAAGTCGGTGTTCGGGAGCACGTTGTCGAGCTGGCCGGTCACGTCGACCGTGCGGAACCCAGGCAGCGGGTTCTGCACGGCGCGCGTCTCGGTGGCCTCGAAGTCCTGACATGGCGCCACGACGCAGCTGCCCGGGCCGACGAAGTAGCCCCACGACACACCCGCCTTGTAGAGCAGCCACGTGATGTCGGCCCAGATGTACGGCAAGGGCTCGCCGGCGTCGGGCGTCCAGTTCTTCGATGCCAGCCCCGGGCGTTTCCCGGGGTTCCGCTGGTCGGAGACGCACGCCATCGGGTCGTCGGGCACGGGGCATCTCGCCGACCACCCCGAGATCAGGAACAGGTGGGCCGGCAACGTCCACGAGTCGGTCGGGGCGAACATTCGGTCGTGCAACGTGTAAGTCTCGGCATAGGTCCAGTAGTTCGGGATCTCCCGGGCCGTGTGGTAGCCCATCAGGTCGGGCGTGCGCGCCCCGTCGGGGCCCGAGGTCGTCTTCGGGCACGGGGGCACGGCCGGATCCTTCTCGCACCCGTTGCCCTTGATGCGGAACGCCCGGACGAACCCGTTCATGCGCCCCTCGGCGATCGAGATCTGCGAGGCGAACTCGCCGTGGGGCCCACCGGAATCGAACAGGTTCCGGTCGTGGTACGGGCGGTGACACACGCCGGACTTCGCCGGGTCGGGCACGCAGACCGTCGGCTCGCCGTTCTCGCCCGTCGGGATGCCGTCGGCCCCCGGGAACGTGCCGAAGTAGTGGTCGAACGACCGGTTCTCCTGCACCACGAACACCAGGTGGTCCAGGTTCATGATGCCCGCCCCGGGATCGAACGGGCGGAACGGATCGGCCACGGGCTGCAGTACGGGCGGCTGCCGCAACGGACGCAGGTCGACCCCGACGGGAGCACGCTCGGGAGAGACCGGGAATCGGTCGGGCACGAGGAATGGGAGCGGGAGCTCGCCCGTCGGCTCCGTCCGTGCGCGACCCGGGTCGGACGACGGCGAGACCGGCGCGCTCGCGGTGTCGGCCGGGGGATCCGCGCCTGCGTTCACGCACGCGGCTGCCACGACGCCAGCCGCGATCACCAGGGCGGCGGGTCGCCACCGCGCGGGGGAACCACTCGCTCGGGCCATCGCGCGATCGTAGCCTGCCCTCGGTGCTGGGCCGAACATGCTGACGCGATCGACCCACGCCGTGCGCGGGTCGAGGTCAGTCCCGGAACGGCCAGGGATCGACCACGACAGGAGGCAACGGCTCCTGCGTGAAGTCGAAGTCGAGCGCGAGATCGCCGAGCAGCTTCACCTCCTCGCGCACGGTGGGGCGCGAGTCCGGCCATCCGTCGGTCTCGGGGTCGAGCCGCTGCCCGCCCAGGAACCGGTCTTCGATCAGCTTCAGGTAGGCGTCGTAGCTGAGCGTCTGCGAGTCGATGAACCCAGGCTTGGCCCACGGGCTGATCACCATCGAGGGCACCCGCAGTCCCCAGCCGTTCTCGTCGACCACCGGCGGCAGCACGTGGTCGTAGAAGCCCCCCCAGTCGTCCCACGTGAGGAAGATCGCCGTGCGCATCCACTGCTCCTCGGGACCCTGCATCACGGCGTTGATCGCCTTCGCCACGTATGCCTGGCCCACCTCGACCGAGTCGGGCGGATGCTCGCCCTTGTCCTGCTCCGGCATGAACCACGAGACGCTCGGCAGATCGCCGTTCCGAGCGTCGCGGATGAACTCCGTGTTCGGGCGGATGTTGTCGAGTTGCCCTGTCGCTGCCGTCGCCGCGAATCCCGGCAAGGGATTCTGCACGGGCGCGGTGAGGATGCCCTCGAGGTGCTCGCACGGCGGCGCGACGCAGGTGCCTTCGCCGACGTAGTAGCCCCAGCTGACACCGGCCTTGTAGAGCAGCCAGGTGATCGGCGCCCACACGTACGGCCGCGGTTCCCCCATCTTCGGGGCCCAGATCTTCGAGGGCTCGTCCGCGTAGACGCCGCCGGGGGCCTTCTGGTCCGACGAGCACGACATCGGGTCATCGAGATCGCCACAGGTGGCCGACCATGCCGAGATCAAGAAGAGGTGGGCCGGCAGGGTCCACGAGTCGGTGGGCGCGAACATGCGGTCGTGCAGCGTGAACGTCTTCGCGTACTTCCAGTAGATCGGCAGCTCCTTGCCGGTGTGATAGCCCATCACGTCGGGCTGCCCCTGCGGCCCGTCGACCGCTTGGGGGCATGGCTTCTCATCGGGGTGCTTGTCGCACCCGTTGCCGACCACGCGCCGAGCCTCGACGAAGCCGTCCATCGCCCCGCCGTTGATCGAGATCTCGCTGCCGATCTCGCCGTGGGGGCCTCCCTGATCGATGAAGTTGGTGTCGTGATACGGGCGATGGCACGTGTCGGGCCTCGCCGGGTCCGGCAGGCATGCCTTCGGGCGGCCGTTCGCGTCGATCGGGAGGCCGTCGGCACCGGGGAACGTGCCGAAGTAGTGATCGAACGACCGGTTCTCGAGCACGATGAAGACCAGGTGGTCGAGGTTCATGATGCCCGCGGAAGGGTCGAACGGACGCGAACGGTCGGCCGCCGGCCGGAGTTGGGGCGGCGAACGCAGCGGCCGCTTGTCGACCCCGAGGGGAGCCAGCGCCGGGTCGGGTTCGCTGAGGAGGTCCGGCGCCCCCAGCACGTCGGTCGGCTCGGTCCAGCTGGAGTCAGAGGGCTCCGCTGCGGCCGTGGATGTCGGAACGTCCGGCGTCTCAGAGGGCGCGCTCGATGAAGCGGAGGTGGTCGGGTCCTCGTCGGATGTACACGCCATCGCGACGAGCCCGGCGACCGCGAACAGCGCGGCGACGGCGAGGGCGCGACGGGAACCCATGTGGGCGGTCATGCTAGCCGGTCGAACCCGGCGCGGGCCCCGGCCCCGTGAGCGCCGCTACGATGACACGGAAACCGACATCGACCCCGCATCGACCCGCGCATCCGATCCCGCGAGGAGGCCCGCGTGAGCGACACCGACGTACCGGCCCGCTTCCCAGTGACCCTGATCCCCGGCGACGGCATCGGGCCGGAGGTGGTCGCGGCGGCCCGCTCGATCATCGAAGCGACGGGTGCCCCGATCGAGTGGGAGGCGGCCGAGGCCGGTGCGGAGGTCTTCAAGAGGGGGGTCGCCTCGGGCGTGCCCCAGGAGACGATGGATTCGATCGCGCGCACCCGTGTCTCCCTGAAGGGTCCGCTCGAGACCCCGGTCGGCTTCGGGGAGAAGAGCGCGAACGTCACCCTGCGCAAGCTCTACGAGACGTACGCCAACGTGCGGCCGGTGCGCGAGATGCCCGGCGTCACCACTCCGTACTCGGGACGCGGCATCGACATGGTGATGGTCCGCGAGAACGTCGAGGATCTCTACGCCGGCATCGAGTACATGCAGACCCCCGGCGTCGCCCAGGCCCTGAAGCTGATCAGCGTGAAGGGGTCGGAGAAGATCGCCCGGTTCGCCTTCGAGTACGCGCGCAGCGAAGGGCGCCCGAGCGTCGCGTGCGCGACGAAGGCCAACATCATGAAGTTCACCGAGGGCACGTTGAAGCGCGTGTTCGAACAGGTCGCTCCCGAGTACCCCGACATCGAGAGCTGGCACGTGATCGTGGACAACGCCGCCCACCAGCTCGTGAAGCGTCCTGAGCAGTTCGACGTGATCGTGACGACGAACATGAACGGCGACATCCTCTCGGACCTGTCCTCCGCACTGATCGGCGGGCTCGGGTTCGCCCCGAGCGCCAACATCGGCAACGACGTCGCGATCTTCGAGGCCGTGCACGGTTCGGCGCCGAAGTACGCCGGTAAGGATGTGATCAACCCGACGGCCATGATCCTCTCGTCGGTGCTGATGCTGCGCTACCTCGGCCTGTTCGAGGAGGCGTCGGCGATCGAGCACGCGGTGTTCGTGACGCTCGAGTCCGGCACGCTCACGGGAGACGTGGTCGGCTACGACCGAGGGACCCCCACGACGGCCTACACCGACGCGATCATCGGCAACCTGGGGAAGAAGACCGAGAACTACACCGTGCGCGAGGTCAAGCCGCTCGAGCTGCCGGTGCTCTCCTCCGATCCGGACTACGTGCGGCCCGCCGAGCGCAACGTCGTCGGCCTCGATGTCTTCCTGGAGTCCCCGCTGTCCTCCGAAGAGCTCGGAGCGTCGCTCACCGAGCTCGCCCACGGCACACGCCTGGAGCTCAAGATGATCTCGAGCCGCGGTACCAAGGTGTTTCCGCCGACCGGCGCGATCACCGACACGCTCGACCACTGGCGGTGCCGCTTCATCATCCGTGAGAACCCCGGCGACCTCTGGGACGAAGACGTGCATCAACTGCTGGCGCGCATCTCACGCCGGCACGCCTGGATGCACATCGAGAAGCTCCAGGAGTTCGACGGGGAACTGGGCTTCACCCGCGATCAGGGCGAGAACTGATGCCCTCGCAGGCGCGAGCCGGCGGGGTGCGGCTCCGGCCGATGCGAGGCGACGAGTTCGAGCGGTTCCTCGGGCCATCCCTGGAGGAGTACTCGCAGTACGTCGCACGCAACCACGGCATCCCGGTCGACGCTGCCCGGGCTCGCTCGGAGGCCTCCACGTCCGAGATGCTCCCCGACGGGCTTCACACGCAGGGACATCGCTTCTTCGTGGCGGAGGATGACGACGGCGATCATGTCGGCGAGCTGTGGTTGGGATCTCGACAGCTCGGCGGCACCGACGTGGTGTGGGTCTACGACGTCAGGGTGGACGAGGAGCGTCGGGGGCGGGGGCTCGGACGCCTCATCATGGAATCGGCCGAGGACCTGGCGCGGGAGATGGGCGGCGATCGCCTCGGACTCAACGTGTTCGGCGACAACCCGCGAGCTCGTCGGCTCTACGAATCCCTCGGCTACACGGAGATCAGCCGTCAGATGCGCAAGGACGTCGGCAGATCACCGGTCGATTGAACGGCCGAGGCCGGGGCGTCGTGGTGAGCGACATGCCCCGGCCCCACCCGTTCGCGGTGCCGGCTTGGGCCGGCAGGTGCCGGAGGGCCCGGTTCCACTGAGAGAGGTGCGCTCGCGCGCGAGCGGAGCCGGGCCATCCGGACGTTCACCGCACGGGACGCGGCCGGCGCTCGGGAGAGACGCCCTGGCGCTCGCGGCGCACGCGGCGCCGCCCGCTGCGGAGGCGCTCGCTGGCGTCCCGCAGCTCCCGCTCTCGGTGGCGGAACAGATCGTCGGTCCAACCGAAGATCATCGCTGCACCTCCTTCATCATGGTCCCTGTAGCGTTTGCTACAACGTTTCAAGACGCAGGATAGGGGCTTGTCTTCCCACACGGAAGCATTTAAGCTAACCCGAAAGCGATGGCGGTCAGCATCCACCTCTCGAGCGACGACCTGGCGGAGACTCGGTTCGCGTTCTCCCCGATCTGGGAGCTCGGGATGAGCCTGTACAAGCCCATGCGCGACCCCTCGAAGCACGCGCTGCATCTGCCGTGGGTGCAGGAGGCGAAGGCCGCGATCGAGGGCCGCGACCTCGAGATCCTCTTCGCGATGGTCCCGCCCCCGGGACTCCCCCCGACCATGCACCCCTACATCCCCGACTTCCTCACGCCGGCCCCCGAGACGCCGTTCCCCCAGTTCGAGGACGAGCTGGAACAGGTGGCCCGCACCGAGCCCGCCCGCATCAGCGCCGAGCTCTCCCACATGATCGGGTCGCTCGGGGGCGCGCCGGTCGCCGCGATGACACAGGAGATCCTCGAGGACCCCGCGCCGTTCGTGGGCAGGCTGGTGGAGCAGATGCGCGAGTACTGGAAGCTCACGATCGAGCAGCATTGGCCCCGCATCCGCGCCCTGCACGAGGCCGACGTGACCTACCGCGCCCGCCAGCTCGCGCTCGGCGGCGCCGAGCTGCTCTTCGCAGACCTGCATCCGTCGCTGTCGTGGGCCGGCGATGCGCTCGTGATCGACAAACAGATGTGTGAGGACGTCGACCCCGGCGGCCAAGGGCTCGTGCTGATCCCCGCGGTCTTCGACTGGCCGGGCATCGCGATCCTCATGGGTGACGACCTGCAACCGACCCTGTCCTACTCCCCCAGAGGCATCGCCGAGCTCTGGGACGAGCCGGAGGACGTGCGCGGCGACGGCGCGATGGACGACCTGATCGGCGGCACCCGCGCCGACATCCTGCGCGTGCTGAACGTGCCGATGACGACGAGCGAGCTCGCGCACCGGTTGCACCTCACGCCGGCGGCGGTCTCGCAGCAGCTCGGGGTGCTCCGTCGCGCCGGCGTGGTCGATGCGAGACGCCAGGGCCGCGAGGTCTACTCGGAGCTGACGGCGAGCGGTCGGCGCCTGCTCGAGCTGATCGGCTGACGTCACCGCGCACCTGTGGGCGCGTCGGAGCGCAGCCTCTAGAATCGGAGGCCGAACCGAGGCGCGAGCCGCTCGGTCCCATCGTCTAGGGGCCTAGGACACCACCCTCTCAAGGTGGAGACACGGGTTCAAATCCCGTTGGGACTACAGTTCTACCTAAGGAGCCGGGACGCGAGGGCGTGCTCGATCCACCCCGGTAGCGAGCCCTCGAACAGCCACCACTCGTAGACACCGAACGCGTCGTAGATGCCTCGGTACGTCACGGCATGGTGCATCGCAGCCAGTGGCTCTGCGAGCTCGGCGTACGCGGCCGCCTCAGATCGCGAAACGACATCGCCCCAGGACTCGAGGTACCGATCGCGGAACCTTGTCCGTAGCCGTCGGTTCGTCGGGCAGCCTCGTAAGGAACATCAGCACGTCGACGAACGGGTCGGCGACGCATGCGTCGGTCCAGTCGAAGACCACGAAGCGATCCCCGGTCCGCATGAGGTTCCCCGCGTGGAGGTCGCCATGAACGAGCGTCGGCGGGATCGGTGACAAAGTCAGCTCGGCGCACAACTCCTGGAGTCGTGGGACGGCAGCCCTGAATCGCTCGGCCAGGTCTCCCGGCAGCGGGACCGTAGGGTCCGCTGCCAGGGCGGCGATCTGCGCCGATAGGACACTCGGCCGCCGGTCGAAACAGCCACCGTCGAGCAACGCGTCGACGAGACTCACGCTCGCGACGTGCAGCTCACCGATCGCGGCGAGCGCGCCGAGCCGCTCACCCACACCCAGCCCATCTGCTGGCTCGTTACCGAGGTCCTCGAGCAACATCCAACCGCGGTCGGCATCGACTGCGAGGACCTGGGGGGTCCTTCCTGGGAAGAGCTCAGCGAGCATCGCCGTCACGATCGGCTCGCGAGCGAAATACGCGGGCGACGCCTTGAAATACGACCGACCGGCGGCGGTCCCGACGCGCAAGATGCATGAGTTGCACCATGTCGCGAACTGTCCCACGTGAGAGACGTCTGGCAGCACGTCCTCGATCCACCCGACGCAGGTCTCGTACCAGCCCGCTCGCTGCCATGGCTGGAGCGAGGCAGGCTCTTCGTCTCGGAACCACGAGAGCACAGCCGAGCGGTCGCGCGGGTCCGCGATATCCAGACTATGGAGGTCCGCTTCCGTGCACCACCGTCCTCCCGCGACGGACGGCTCGGGATGTGGCTCGGTCACGTAGACGATCGCATCATCTGGCGGTGGCATCGGACCGAACCGGAGGTCCCTAAGGACGAAGACGTCGAGCCCCACCAGGTCTCGAAGGGTGGAGGCGACGTCGATCACGATCTCGGGCTCGTCACTCGGCACCCTCGGAAGCGCCCACCCAGCGTCGTCCTCGACCAGCAGGACCGACGACGATCCGTCGGGGATCACAAACCGAAGTGTGTATGCCACCGCGCGACGATACGCCCCGACCCATAACGGCCCGCTCGCGAAGATGAGAGGCGGCTGCGCACCGACAAGTCAGCCCACACATGCCCACACGCTGCAGATGGCGTTTCCGAAGGTCAGACGGGCGGTGTGAAACCCGTTGGGACTACTGACCCCTGATCTGGGGGATGACCGACAGCACGGGATGGGTTGTCGGGGAGCAGGCCCCGGAGAGACCTCCGGCGATTCTCAGGGACTGTTCCCGGCCACCACCTGGCTACGACATCCATCGCCGTGCCACTCTCTCGCCATGCCCTCAGCGCGGCGGCTCGCACGGGTCCTCCTCGGCGCGGTCGTGTTCACCCTCGCGATCGCCCACGTCAACGGGGTGTTCGGCTGGATCCGCGGAGGATCCCTACGAGAACATCACAGTCTGGATACGGTCAGTCGGCGGCGAATAGTCGATGACTGTCGTCGGCACGGTCGAGAGACGGGAGGAATTCGCGTTCGCGTTGGAGGTTTCGATCCCGGAACTGCCCGAAGGCGACTATCTACTCGAAGCAGAAGCCACGCGGCCGGAATCGGGCACGCACACGGACACGTTTCGGATCATCCAGAAACCGGCCTAGTCCGTCCCTTGTCCTCTTCGGCCGCGCGATATGTGAACACCACGCCGTATCGTGGAACCGCCCCGGGTGTGATCCGTTCGGCTCTCAGCGCGGTGGGTCCTCCCCGACGAGCCCGTCAACCGACTCGCGGATGAGGTCGGCGTGACCCGCGTGCCGCGCATACTCCTCGATCATGTCGACCAGGTGCCGGCGCAGGCTCGGTGACCGGCCGTCGGGCCAGGTGTGATGGATCAGCTGATCCAGCCCACCGCCGCCGGCCAGCGTCTCCGTGACCGCGGCGCGGGAGCGGTCTACGGCGTCGCGCCACAGCGTCATGAGCTCCTCGGGGGTGTCACCGGCCGCCGAGTGCCACTCCCAGTCGGGATCGGCGTCCCAGTCGACCGTGTCCCACGGGGGCGCCGGCTCCCGCCCGAGCATCTTCTGGGGGAAGTGGTCGTCCTCGACGGCCGCCATATGCTTCAGTAAGCCGCCCAGGGTGATCGTCGAGACGCCGACCGTCGCCTTCAGTCCGGCGTCGTCGAGGCCCCCGCACTTCCACGCCAGGATCGCGCGCTCGCGCTCGAGGGAGCCCAGGAGGGTGGCGGTCTCGTCGCCCGCGATCGGTACGAACTCGACCATGGCGTGAGTCTAGTGGGCGACGACGTCTGGGCTCCGTTCCGCTTTGCCGGCCATGACGCATCAAGCTCAGACGCGGCTGGAGATGTGCTTCCGGGCCTTCCTGATGCTTCCTCTGCTGCGGCTCGGACGACGTCTACGATCGTTCTCGGTCAGCGGGCGTCCGCGCAGACCGGCCGTCACCCGTCGCACGACCGAGCGCAAGGTCATGCAGCCAGTATCGATCCAAACCCCTATGGCTCAAGGCGTCGCACGCCGGCGGCGAACGGCCTTGTACATCGCGTCGACGGCCAGCATCACGGGTGCTGCGGACAACGCAACCGCCCACCCCGCGGCCGACGGCAACGCTTGTCCGAGCAGCGACGCGAGCGCCGGCACGAACAGGAAGGCCCCGGCCAACACGAGCTCGACCGACTTCCCCCACACGAGCAGGTGGTTGGAGAACCAGCCGAGCGAGCCCGGCCAGCGTGTCGAGCTCCGGCACGCCCACGCGTTCGCCGCCTGCGCGATTACGACGGTCGCGAACGCCGCACCCGACGCCTGCAGCAGCACGTCGCCCTCGGGGAACGGCCCACCCGGCCGCCAGCCGGCCGCGAGGAACGAGACGAAGAACGCGGTCATCGACAGGAGCGCTTCCGTCGGGCCCAGCACTCCGAACGCCCGGCGAGCGACATCGGCGTTCAGCAGGTGCTCGCGGTCTGCGGGGCCGTTCATCACGCGCCCCTCGGGCGGTTCCGCCCCGAGAGCCGTCGCCGCCAGCGTGTCGGTGCCGATATCGAGCGCGAGGATCTGCAGCACCCCGAGCGCGAGCGGGATCGAGCCACCAGAGAGCGCCCACACGACGAACGGCGTGAGCTCCGGCACGTTGTCCGTCAGGTGGTACGTCAGGAACCGCCGGACGTTCGCGTAGATGCCCCGGCCGTGCTCGATCGCCGCGACGATCGTCGCGAAGTCGTCGTCGAGCAGCACGAGGTCGGCGGCCTCGCGCGCGACGTCGGTGCCCGAGCGGCCCATGGCGACGCCGATGTCGGCCTCCCGCAGGGCCGGCGCGTCGTTCACGCCGTCGCCGGTCATCGCGACAACGTGCCCGCGGGCGCGCAAGGCGCGCGCGATGCGGAGCTTGTCCTCGGGCTCGATACGAGCGAGCACCACGCCGTCGCGGTCGACGAGCTCCCCGAGCCTTGCGTCGTCGTGCGGGAGATCACCCCCCTCGAGCACCGGCGAGTCATCGATGGCGAGGCCGGTCTGGCGGGCGATCGCGTCGGCCGTGCGGGGGTGGTCGCCGGTGATCATGGCCACGTTCACGCCCGCCCGCCGACACGACTCGATCGACTCGTTGACGTGCTCCCTCGGTGGGTCGTGCATGCCGATCAACCCAAGCAGCTCGAGGTCGCGTTCGGCCGCGTCGCGATCGATCGTGGCCAGGTCGTCGCCGTCGGCGACCGAACGCGTCGCGACCGCGATCACGCGCAATCCCCGCGCCGACATCTCGGCCAGGGCCGCATCGACCGTGGCATCGGGGGCGCACAGGGCCAGCAACCCGTCGGACGCACCCTTCACGAACACCTCGTGGTCGACGACGACCGACATACGCCGTCGCCTCGGGTCGAACGGGAACCGCCGGACGTCGGGATGCGCCGCGCGATCGGCGTCGGGGTCGACGCCCGCCCTGCGCGCCAACGCGTCGACGGCGGCATCGAGCGGGTCGCCGAGCGCACCCCATCGCTGCCCCTGAAGCACGACCTTCCCCGTGGAGCACCGCACGGCCACGCGCGCGAGCCGGGTCACCGCGCCGACGACGTCGGGATCGGCAGACTCGATGCGCCCCGACGGGTCGTACCCGGAGCCCTCGATCGCCGTGGCCCCCAAGGGAGTCCAGACCTCGACCGCGGTGAGCTCGTTGTGCGTGAGCGTTCCCGTCTTGTCGGTGCACACGAACGTGGTCGATCCCAGGGTCTCCACCGATTCGAGCCTGCGGACGAGCGCGTTGCGATCGGCCATGCGCTGCGCGCCGATCGCCAGCGACAGCGTCACCGTCGGCAGCAGCGCCTCGGGAACGAGGGCGACCGTCACCCCCACAGCGAACAGGAACCCGTCCTGGGGGTCGGTGCCGAGCGAAACCGAGATCAGGAAGAAGCCGACGCCGACGCAGAGGGCGACGGCCGATATGGTGCGCACCACTCGCCGGATCTCCCCGACGAGCGGAGGTGCGGGCGACGGACCCGACGCCAGTCGGGCGATCTCGGCCAGTCGGGTGCGCCCTCCGGTCGCCGTCACGACCCCGCGGGCTTCGCCTTCGCTCAGGAACGTCCCCGCGAACGCGGGAGCCCCCGCCTCGAGCGACGCCGGGCGGCTCTCCCCCGTCAGCATCGAGGTGTCGACCCTGACGCTGTGGGCCACGACGATCTCGAGATCGGCCGAGATGCGATCCCCGGCCTCCAGCAGCGCGAGGTCGCCGACGACGAGCTCGGCAGCGTCGATCTCGGTCGGCTTCCCGTCCCGCACCACGAGCGCCCGGCGAGGCAGCAGGTCTCGCAAACCTTCGGCGGCCCGGTCGGCCCGCCGTTCCTGCGCGAACGCGAAGACGGCGTTGAGCATCACCACCACCACGATCGCGACGCTGAGCTGCGGTAGCCCCGCGATCAGGGCGAGGATGGCCGCGACCCACAGCATCAGGGCGAAGAAGTGGAAGAGCTGCCCGGCGAGGCGACGCGCCCAGGACACGCCCTTGGCCGTGGGCAGTGTGTTCGGCCCGTCGCGACGCAGGCGCTCAGCGGCCTCGGCGCCGCGCAGACCAGCGATGGTCGCGGTCGCCGGCATCACCCGGTGAGCCTAGCCCGACGTGGAGGCCTTCCTCAGGGGTCGATCACACGCTCCACGGGCTCGGACTCGGGAAGCCGGGTGATCCAAGGTCCCCCCGCCACGGGCTCGGGCTCACGCCGGGGCTCGGCCGCGGGCTGGGATTCGGGCACGTGCACGGTGGCCGCCTGCGCCGCGGCAGCTCGCCGGTCGAGCGAGCGCGCGGCGACCAGTCCCGCCAGCCCTGCAAGCGCGGTGCCGGTGCCGCCGATCAGGAGCGCCGCGCGGCCACCGAGCCCGGCGACGATCGCCCCGGCCGCCGCGGTCGCGCCGATCTGCATGCCGTTGACCAGCGCGCCGTACGAGGCGAACGCCCGTCCGCGGAACCGGTCGGCCACGTGATGCACGATCAGGCTCCGCATCGCGACCGTCTCCACGCCGTTCGCGAGGCCCCCCACGACGAAGAGGGCGACCGCGAGCGGGAACAGCGCCGCCGCGGCCGCCGCGAAGACCGCGAGGCCGTTCACCACCGCGGCCAGCGCCATCGACCAGAGCAGCCGCTCGTCGCGGAGCCGTCGGGCGATCAGGGTGGCCCCTCCCACCATGCCCACGAGCCACGCCGAGGCGAGCACTCCGTATCCCCAGGCACCCACGCCCAACGTGTCGGTCGCGAAGAACACCTCGGCCACGTTGTCCATAGCCGCGAAGAGGATCACCGCGCCGATCACCGTGAACGCGACCACGAGCACGCGGTCGCCCCTGATCACGCGGAACCCCTGCCGGGCCGCGCCCTCCTCGAGGCGCGACTCCTCGAAGGCCGCGCGTCGCACCCGCAACAGCAGCGCCGCGACCGCGATCACGACGAAGGTCCCAGCGTCGACCAGCAGGGCGACCTCGGTGCCGACCCCGGCCGCGAGCGAACCGGCCAACACCGGACCGGCGATCATGCCCGTGTAGCGGGCGCCCTCGAGGTAGGCGTTCCCCTCGGTGGCGTGCTCTTCGCCGACCACCCGCGGCACGAGGGTGTAGATCGACGGATTCTCGACGGCCGAGGCCGTGCCGAGCAGGAACGTGAGCATCAGGATCATCGGCAGCTCGCCCGAGAACGCGAGGCCCACGGCCAGGGCGGCCTGGATCGCCGTGGCGATCGCGAGCGTCCTGCGCGTCTCGTAATTGTCGACGAGAACTCCGGCCGCCGGCGCGAAGATCACGAGCGGCAGCACCCCGCACAGCAGCAACGCCGCGACGGCCCATCCGGAGTCGGTGAGCTCCGCCACCTTGATCGTGAGGGCGATCAGCGCCAGCTCGTCACCGAGCGCCGACAGACCCGTGGACAGTGTGAGCAGCCGGAAATCGCGCCCACGCAGCGGACCGTTCACGAAGCGGGACTCTAGGCGGTCGGGCGCGGGCTCGCATCGGCCGGTCGGGCCAATCTGTGGGACCCCGGTCGGGCTAGGGAAGGTGCATCAACAGCGGGGGTCGACCCACTCCGGCGATGGGCCGACAGGGACGTCCCTCGAACGGGCGACATCCCGCAGCCGATCGCGGTAGACATGCATCTCGCGATGGTTGAAGTCGGCGTGGGTCCTGCACCGCCAGGCGGTGTACCGTTCGAAGTGGAACGGACTCTCGAGGCTCTCCGCGTGGCCGATCACGTTGCGCACCTCGATGCGGTAGGTCGCCATGAGCCACAGGGTGAGACGCAGCGACGACCGCATCATGGCCGGGTTCCGCAGGATGTCTCGGGCACTCCGGCCGACGTGTTCGATGCCGATCGAGACATGGTTCAGCCCGATCGCGTGCCGGCATCGGACCTCGCGATCGGCGAGTTGGTAGATCGTGCCGTCGGTGTCGATGACGAAGTGCGCGCAGGTGCCCGGCTTCTCGCCGAGGTGCCGCGCGTTCGAGGCGAACGTGTTCCACGCGCTGTCGAACGTGGTGCCGTCGGTGAAGTGCTCGACGATCACGGCCGGGTCGGACAGACGCCATCGGTGTTTGCCGTAGTGACGGGCCGAGTAGGCGGCCATCTGCTCCTTGCGAAGGTCGGGGAAGGGGATCGGCTTCCACATGATCGGCGGGCGCAGGTTCCAACCGGGTTCGGAGCGAGGGGTGGCGGCGACCGGCATCGTCGCGGCAGGCATCAGCGCCGTCGCCAGCACGGCGACAGCTACGATGCTCCCGAGGCTCGTCCGACGGACGGTCCGGTCCCCCATGGGGCAGGTATCGGAGCCTCGTGGGGCTCCCTTGAGGCGTCCGTGGGCTACTCTGGTTCGGACTAGTGCGAGGCGACCCGGAGTAGCCGCTCCAGGGTGCGGGTGCGGCCGAGCAGCTCGAGCGACTCCGGCAGCGGCGGCGACACGTTCGATCCCGTCACCGCCGCGCGCACGGGCTCGAACGCCTTCCTGCGAGTGAGTCCTTCGCGCTCGGCCTGCGCGTCGAGCGCGCCCATGATCGGGTCGGCTGTCCACGGGTCGACGACCTCGAGCGCGTCGGCAACCCGCGCCAGGTACCCCTCGGGCGCCTTCTCGACCAGTCCCGCAGCCTTCTCGTTCAGCTCGAGGTCGTCGGTGAATAGGAACCGCAGCAGCACCGAGGTCTCGGTGAGGGTCTTCATGCGTTCCTTCACGATCGGCATCGCTGCGCGCAGGGTGGCCGGGTCGGGCATCAGGCCGTCCTCGGTGAGGAAATGCAGGGACCGGGCGGCGAGGTCGTCGTCATCGAGCGACTGGATGTACCGGTTGTTCAGCCAGGTCAGCTTCTCGGTGTCGAAGGCTGCCGGGTTCGACGAGACGCGCTCGAGGTCGAACGCCTCGATCAGCTCCTCGCGCGAGAGCACCTCGCGGTCGTCGCCCGGCGACCATCCGAGCAGGGCGAGGTAGTTCACGATCGCCTCGGGCAGGAATCCCTGTTCCCGGAACGACTCGACGCTGGTCGAGCCGTGGCGCTTCGACAGGGGCTGGCGATCCGGACCGAGCACCTGGGGTACGTGCGCGTACCGGGGCGGCGTGCCGCCCAGCGCCTCGATCACCGCGGCGTTGCGCGGAGCACTCGCGAGCAAGTCGTCGCCGCGCACGACGTGCGTGATACCCATCAGCAGGTCATCCACGGCCACCGCCAGCAGGAACACGGGTGAGCCGTCGGAGCGCAGCAGCACGAAGTCGCGGAGCTGGCCCGGGGCGAAGCGCACCTCGCCCTTCACGATGTCGTCGACCACCCACTCGTGATCGGGCATGAGGAATCGCACGACCGAGTCACGGCCCTCCGCCTCGTACGCCGCGACCCGCTCGGCGGTGAGGTCTCGACAGTGGCCGTCGTAGCCGGGCGCTTCTCCGGCTGCCCTCGCGGCCTTCCGGCGACCCTCCAGCTCTTCGGGCGTGCAGTAGCAGCGATACGCGTCGCCGTTGGCGAGCAGCCGGTCGGCGTGATCGCGGTAGATGTCGAGCCGCTGGGATTGCCGGTACGGCGCGTGCGGCCCCCCGACGTCGGGACCCTCGTCGTGGTCGATGCCGAGCCACCGCAGATCCTCGAGCACACCGGCGACGGCCTCCTCGGTGACGCGGCTCGCATCGGTGTCCTCGACCCGCAGGATGAACGCGCCGCCCTGGTGGCGAGCGAACAGCCACGAGAAGAGCGCGCTGCGGACGTTCCCGACGTGCAGCGATCCGCTCGGCGCGGGCGCGAAGCGGCAACGGACGCCGACGCCCGGAGCTTCGCTCATCGCACCGTGTTCGCGAGCGTGCCGACGCCGTCGACCTCGACCTCGACGACGTCGCCGGTCGCGAGCTTGCCGACCCCCTCGGGGGTGCCGGTCATGATCATGTCGCCCGGCAACAACGTCATGAACGAGGTGATGTACTCGATCAAGGTCGCGACGCCGAAGACCAAGTCGACGGTGCTCGCGCGCTGGCGCACCTCGCCGTTCAGACGGGTCTCGACGACCACGTCGTTCGGGTCGAGGTCGGTCTCGATCCACGGGCCGAGCGGTGCGGAGCCGTCGAACCCCTTCGCACGGGCCCATTGGTCGTCGCTCTTCTGGAGCGTGCGCAGCGTCACGTCGTTCCCGCACGTGTAGCCGAGGATCACGCGGTAGGCCTCCTCGGCCTTGATGTTCTTGGCCAGGCGCCCGATCACGACCACGAGCTCGCCCTCGTAGTCGATCCGTCGGCTGATCGGCAGCAACGTGATCGCATCGTTCGGCCCGAGCACCGCCGTCGAGGGCTTCAGGAACAACAGGGGTTCCTCGGGCACGGTCTGGCCCCACTCGGCAGCATGCGCCTCGTAGTTCTTGCCGACGCACACGAGCTTCGAAGGCAGCACCGGCGCGAGCAGATGCAGCTCGTCGAGCGCGAGCTCCTCCCCCGTCGGCAGCGGATCCTCGAAGAACGTGCCGGAGAGGACCCGGACGGTGTCGTCGCTGGAGTCGCTCACGCCCGTGGCGATGCGGTCGCCGTGTCGGAAGCGCAGGAGTCGCATGACGCCCGAGGCTACACGGTGGTGCCACCCGCGAAGGTCGCGCCGACCTGTCGCCAGTAGCCGGCGATCGTCTCGACCGGTTCGAGCGCCGCGAGCTCCTCGGCCGGGGCGTCGAACAAGGTCACCGTCGGTTCGCCCACGTACGCAGGACCGAGCTCCACGTCGCGCGAACGCATCGTGACGAGCTCATCGAGGGATGCGGGAGCCGACGGGTCGATGTGGGGCATGTATCGCGAGTGCAGCATCGGCAGGGCGTTCACGAACCCTCCGGTCTCGCTCTCGCCGGTGAGGGTGAGGGTCACCTCGGCGAGGCGCCGGTCGTTCGCGGCGAGCGTGGCACCGAGCTGCCCTCCGGGCTCGAGCCGGGGGCCGGCCTTCCCGACCGTGACCGGCCGGGTCATCCAGATCTGGCCGAGCTTCTTCGGGTAGCCCTGGTACCAGCCGCGCGCGATCGCGAAGTCCTTGTCGACCCAGATGTACACGCACCGCGAGTAGGTCTCGCCCGCGTACGTGCACCGCACGACCACGAACGCTTCCTTGTACTGGGAGCGCACGGGGTCGAGCAGCTCCTCGCGAGAGTCCGAGCACGACTGCCAGTCGGCCCAGATGATCGCGACCGCGCCCGGGTCCTCGGCGGCGAGCTCGATGCCGGGCGGCAAGAGCGCCTCGACGTTGACCGGATCGGTGCGGAATTCGATCGTGAGCACGTCGCCGGAGTAGTGCCATGGCGGGCTCGGCACGATCGACGCGCGGCCTTCCGGCGTGCGTGGCACCATGAACCCCGCCAGCTCCTCCGACACGGCGCCTATCGTACGCTTCGGCCACGAACGACCGCACGGAAGGGGCCGGCATGGAGACGAGGCGCATCCTGCTCGACGGCGTTCCGACCACGGTCACGCGCGAGGGCGACGAGCTCGTGGCGCCCGACGGTCGGGTGATGCCGCTCGACGACCCGATCCACCTGCCCCCGGTCGACCCCACGAAGGTCGTCTGCGTGCACCTGAACTACGAGAGCCGGCGCGCGGAGTTCCAGGCGACGCTCGGGCCGGCGCCCACCTACTTCCACAAGCCGATCTCGTCGCTGAACGCGCACGGGGGCGAGATCGTGCGCCCGCCCCGCTGCCGGTACCTGAACTACGAGGGCGAGATCGGCATCGTGATCGGCGAGCGCTGCCGCCACATCGCTCCCGACGAGGCCGACGCCTACATCCGGGGCTACACGATCGGCAACGACTACGGGCTACACGACTTCCGCGACACCGACGCGGGCTCGATGCTCCGCGTGAAGGGCTCGGACTCGCTCTGTCCGCTCGGACCAGGGCTCGTGAGCGACTGGGACTTCCACGGCAAGCACATCGAGACCAGGGTGAACGACGCCGTGGTGCAGAACGGGAACACCGACGAGATGATCTGGGACATGCACTACCTCGTCGCCGACATCGCGCGAACGATCACGCTCGAGCCCGGCGACGTGATCCTGTCGGGCACACCCGCGAACTCACGCCCGGTGGAACCGGGCGATATCGTCGAGGTCGAGGTCGACGGCCTCGGCCTGCTGCGCAACACCGTCGTGGAAGGCTCGGTGCCGGTGCGCGACGACGTCGGCGCGCAGCCGAGCGAGAGCGAGGAAGTGATCTCGACGGCGTTCGGCGGCGACTGGGAGTTCAGAGGCGTGCGACCCCCGAGGAGGGACTGAGCAGATGGCAACGGTCCGATACCTGGTGCACGACGTCGGTGCCGCGCTGACGTTCTACGTCGACGGTCTCGGCTTCGAGCTCGTCGAGCGCTACGGACCCGCGATCGCCATCGTACGTCGTGACGATCTCGACCTGTGGCTCGCCGGCCCGACGTCGTCGGCGGCCCGGCCGATGCCCGACGGCCGCACCCCCGAACCCGGAGGCTGGAACCGGCTCGTGATCGAGGTGGAGAACCTCGACGGACGTGTCGAGGCGCTCGGTGCGAGAGGCGTGGTCTTCCGCAACGACGTCGTCGAAGGACCCGGTGGGCGCCAGATCCTGGCCGAAGACCCGTCGGGCAACGTGGTCGAGCTCTTCGAGCCTGGTTCCTGACGCGTGGCGGCGTCGCGGGCCGATCGGGCGTTCCAGGCGTGGGAGTCGCTGTCGCGGGCCTGCCTGCGCCCCGGCGATCACGGCTCGATCGTCGTGCGTGAGCGGCCCGGCCGCCGCAAGGTCGCGCCCGTCTGGCCGGTCAGCCAGGTGCTCGCCGCGGCGATCGATCTCGCCGAGCTCACCGGCGATCACACCGACGCGGAGCGGCTCGTGATCGGGCTTCGTCCCTACGCAGCCGGTGACGGCTACCTGCCCGCGCCCGGCGATCGCCACAGGTACTACGACGACAACGCGTGGATCGGCCTCTGCTTCGCGCAGCTGCACCTGCAGACGGGCGAGGCGCGGTGGCTCCGGCGTGCCCGGAAGGTCTTCCGGTTCGTGCGCGAGGGCCAGGACCCCGACGGCGGCATGCGATGGGTGGAGCGACGACGCGCGCGTCACACCTGCTCGGCGGCGCCGGCGGCTCAGCTCGCCCTGCGGCTGCACCTGGCCGACGGTGACGACGACACCCTGGCGTTCTCGCGGCGCACGCTCGCCTGGCTCGACCGCACCCTGCGCGTGCGCGGCGATCTGTACGCCGACCACGTCGACGCGCGGGGCCGGGTGACCGACACGCTCTGGACCTACAACCAGGGGGCGCCGGTCGGCGCACACCTGCTCGTGAATCGAGCGACCGGCGAAGACGATGCCCTCGACCTGGCACGAGCCACCGCTCGAGCCTCGTTACGGCGCTTCGGCGCCGACCGCACGTGGCAGCATCCGCCGGTGTTCAACGCCGTGTGGTTCCGCAACCTGGTGGCCCTCGACGCAGGCGGCTCGCGCGTGCCGGGGCTCGCTCGCGCCCTCGACGACTACCTGTCGCGAGCCTGGCGCGAGGGCCGTGACGACACCGGCCTGTTCACGTCGGGCGGGATCGGTTCGTACGACGGCACGCCGGCGATCGACACCGGGGGCATCGTGCAGTTGCTCGCGCTGCGGGCGTGGCATCGGGATCGGCGCCCGTTGATCTGCTAGACGCCTTCGAGGAACGCGGTGACCAACCGAATCGCCCGCTCGCGGGCGGGGCCCTCGTCGGCTCGCAACGCCTCGATGGTGTCCACAGGGTCTCGAGAGGCGTGGCGGAAGTCGGCGTCGTCGTATGCGACCCATGCGGCGATGATGTCGGCGGTGGCCTCCGGGTGGAACTGCACGAGCAGGTGCGGCCCGAACGTGTACGCCTGAGGGCCGTTCGGCGTGGCCGCGAGGACGGTCGCGCCCGGCGGCGGACCGAACGTGTCGCCGTGCCACATGAACCACGGGCCGGGCGGGACGACGTCCGGCGCGTCGCTCTCGACGGCGTGGAGCCCGACCTCGGTGTCACGGGCGCGGGCCACCCACCCGCCGTTGGCCTCGGCGAACGCCTGCGCGCCGAAGCAGATGCCCAGCACCGGCACGTCGCCGGCGACGGCTTCCCGGAGCCGCTCCAGCAGCGGCCCGATCCATCCGCGAACCTCGTCCCCGTAGACCGACCACGGGGCGCCCATCACGACGACCGCGTCGAACCCGTCGAGCGGTGGCGGCGCACCGGCATGCGCCAACACGTGCTCGTGGAGATCGGCGCCCCTCGCTCGGAACGCGTCGCCCACGAGACCGGGATCCGCGAGCTCGTGCGGCTTCAGGATCAGGACACGCATCGTCGCCAACGATAGCGACCGGGCGTACGATGACTCCATGGGCAACTCCAAGGGCGTGCGGCGACGCCGGAACGTGTGGGCGCGACTCAAGGCCTGGTTCGCGAAGGAGCCCGGGCGACACGACAGCTACGTGTCGAATGTGACGAACCCCGACGACCGCCGGTTCATCCCCCGCCGCTGACGCTCCTCAAGCGCCGGTTCATCCCCCGCCGCTGACGCTCCTCACGACCAGAGGCGGTCGGCGACCCTTCCCGACGAGTTCGAGCTTGCGCCACTGCGCGTCCTCGTTCGTCTCGTTGCCGAGCATCACGCTGGCGAAACCGCACTGCGGGCTGATCGCGAGCCGGTCGATACCGCCCGCGTAGGTGCCGGCGCGCTCAATGCGGCGAACGAGATCGTCCTCGTCCTCGAGCTCCGGCGTCTTCGAGCGGATCAGCCCCATGACCATCACGCTGCCGTCGCGAAGGTGGCGCACGGGCGCGTAGCCGCCGTCGCGACCCTCGTCGTCCCACTCCACGAGGAACGAGTCGTACGGCAATTCGCCGAACACCTGCTCGGCGACCGGCTCCAGCGAGCCCTCGCACATCCACGACGAGCGGAAGTTGCCGCGGCAGATGTGCAGCCCGACCGTCACGTCGTCGGGGATGCCGTCGAGCACGGCGGTGTCGGCGGCGATCGCCCGCTCGACGAGCGCAGCGACGTGGTGGCCAGCCGCCTCGAACCGGTTGATCCATGCGGGGTCGACGAGGTACGGGTAGAGGGGGAAGTCGAACTGCACGTACCGAGCGCCGGCTTTGATCGCGTGGGCGACGAGCGCGCGCTCGATCGCGATCGCGGCATCGACGAACGCGTCGACGCTCTCGTACGCGCCTTCCACGGTCGTGAACGGGTGGGCGAAGATCGACGCGGCAGGGAACGTGACCTTGAATGGCGTGTCGCCGGCGACCGTGCGCATGAACGACGCCTCACGCGCGCCCGGGGAATCGACGGCCTGCAGCGGGGCAACGATCTCGTGCACCGCGAGCTCGACGTCCTCGCCTCGCTCGTTGCGGAACGTGACCGCTTTGCCGGTGCGCACCCCGCTCACCGCGTCGTAGAACGAGTTCATGAACATCCAGCGGCGGAACTCGCCGTCGGTCACGACGTCGAGCCCGCAGTCGCGCTGTCGTCGCACCACCTCACGGATGGCCTCGTCTTCGGCTTCCCGGAGCGCCGTGCGGTCCTTCGCGCGTTCCTCGTCGAGCGTCGCGGAGTGACCGGGCTCGTAGAACGCCTCGATCGCCGCGTGCAGCGCCGGCGGCCTCAGCAGCGATCCGACGACCTCCGCCCTCGCGGGAGCTCGCCAGGTCACTCCTCGCCCTCGGGCGGGTCGACTTCCTCTGCTTCGAGGGCCTCGATGACGGCCTTCGCGTGGGCGGGACCGATGCGGTTGCCTTCCCACTGATAGGTGCGACCCGAATGCGGGTCCTCCACGGTGAGCGTGCGCACGTTCACCCGTCCGTGCACGGTGATGCGCGCCTTCGATCGATCGAGCGTCGCGAACGTCTCCTGCGGCTGCCACCCGACACCGTGCTGGCCGCACGCGATCGCGTACAGCGTCGTTGGCGTGACCGCGAGCATCGTCCACCGGGGCACGCCGTCGACGTGCGACATCGCTCGTCCGGCTTCGACCGACGCAGCGGCCCCGGCCAGCTCGCCGACGAGGTTGTCCGTGGCCAGACCGGCCCCCATGGCGCTCTCCATACCTCCCGTCGTGCCACGAGGCTCGAAGATGCCGGCAGCGATCACCTGTTCACCTTCACCTAGGAACGTCCGTGCTTCCTCGATCAGCTTCTCGTCACTCATGCGGGCCTCCTCCTACTGACCTCGCCGCTGGGATGACCGCGACGAGATCGACCTCGATCAGCGCATCCGGTATGACCAAGGCGGCGACCCTGACCGCGGTGCTCGCCGGCCGGTTCGTGGGCAGGTACCGGGCGCGCACCTCACGTGACTCGGCGAACCCGTCGAACGTAGTCACGAACGTCTGGATCTTCACGACGTCGTCGAACGACGCACCGTACGCGCCGAGGATCCTGCGCAGGTTCTCGAACGCCTGCTCAGTCTGGGCAGCGAGGTCACCGAGCCCGACGAGCACGCCGTCCTCGTCGATGGCGAGCTGTCCCGACACGTGGATCCAGATCGCATCGCCCGTTTCGACGAGCACGGCATGTGAATAGCTCCCGACCGGCGGCGCCACCGAGGCCGGGTTCGATCGACTCACTCGCATCGAGCACCTCCTGCGAGGCAGGCTATCCCACCGATCGCGATCAGGTCGCCCACGTCACCCATAACGAGTCCGGCGCGCGGAACTCCCACCCGTTCAGGGTGACGGGTCGATCCCGGCGCAGTGCCAGTCTCGGGAGGCGGTCGAGCACGTGGTCGAGCGTGACGCGCGCGAGGTGCCGGCCGAACCACGCCCCCAGGCAGAAGTGTGGGCCGGCCGAGAACGCGAGGTGGGCGCCTTGCCTGCGATGGACGTCGAACCGATCGGGATCGGCCCAGCGGCGCGGATCGCGGTTGGCGGACGACAGCACGGCGCCTATCAACGCACCTCGCTGGAGCTCGACGCCGGCGAGCTCGACGTCGCGCGTCGTCTGCCGGGTGGCGGTGCCAACCGGCCCCGCCCAGCGAAGCGTCTCCTCGACCGCGGACTTCACGAGGGACCGATCCTCGCCCACCTCCTCGAACTGCGAGCGGTTCGACAGCAGGGCCCAGAGCGTCAGCGCGATCACGTCGCGCGGTTCCTGCAAGCCGCCGCTGAGCATCAGGGTCGTGTTCGCGACGATCTGCTCGCGGCTCATGCGCCGGCCGTCTTCCTCGTGGTGCAGCATCCACGAGAGCACCGAGCCGTCGGGCTCGTCAGCGAGCCGATCGAGCACGTCGCCGATCGCGCCGTGCAGGGCGGCCGCGGCCTCGTCGGCAGGCGCCTGCTTCGCCGGGTCACCCTCGAAGTTCGCGAGTCCCGGCATCAGGCCCTCGTTCCAGGTCAGGATGTCCTGCCAGGGCACGTCGTCGAGTCCGAGCATGAAGCAGAGCGAGCGCACGCTCATCGGGTCGGCGTACTCGCGGAACAGATCTGCCTCGCCCCGATCGACGAGCCCGTCGAGCAGCTCGTCGGCCAGTCGAGGGATCATGCCCTGGGTGCGTTCCTCGACGTCGCGGGGTCGGAACGGCACCTCGGTGATCGACCGGATCCACCGCTGCTCCGGGCCCTCCATGCCGAGCATGTTCTCGCCCATCGTGCGGTTCAGCGTCGAGGGCTCGGTCGCGGCCGTGAACGTCTCGGGGACGGTCGCCACGCGCTTCACGTCGTCGTGGCGGGTGACGAGCCAGAGGCCGACGGCCGGGACGAAGCTCACGGGCTCGTCGTCGCGCAGGCGTGCGTAGATCGGGTAGGGGTCGCGCTCGAGCGCCTCCAAGGTGACCGTCTCGCCGATCGTCATCGCAACCGTCGATCCCCTTCGCGCGCGCTTGCAGGAAGGGGTATTTTGTGCCCGAACGACCGGGCCGCGCAAACTTCGGTCCCAGCCGATACCGTGCACACCTGACCGCGCCAGGGGGGTTCATGGACACGAACGGCAAGCGTCTGCGGCTGCTCTTCCCCGACGTCCACGGGCTGGAACGAGGCAAGTACCTCTTCGGCGACGTCGCCGAGTCCGGTCACGCCGCGTTCTGCATCGGCGTGTACCCACTGACGCACGACCGCGAGATCCTGCCCGTGCCGAAGACGCAGTTCGACGTGGGCCTGCCCGACATCGACGTGCATCTCGACCGCGATTCGCTGCGGCACTCGTGGGAGCCCGAGACCGTGATCGGCATCGGCGACGCGCGGTTCAAGGGCGAGCCGGTCCCGATCGATCCGCGACACGTGTTGCGACAGGCGGTCGACGCCTGGCGGGCGATCGGCCTCGAGCCGCAGATCTCGTTCGAGCTCGAGTTCTACCTGATGGAGCCCGACGGCGGCGGCGGCTGGCGGCCCGTCTCGCTTCCCGGCCATCGGGTGTACGGCACCGGCACCTCGATCGACCCCACCGGATGCGTCGACGCGATGGTCACGACGGCGCTCGAGTGCGGGTTCCCGGTGGAGAGCTGGGGCAGCGAGTACGACGAGTCGGCCTACGAGGTGAACATCCGGTACAACGACGCGATCCCGGCGGCCGACGACGCGTTCGTGTTCCGGCTGCTGATCCGCGAGATCGCCGAGCATCACGGCAAGCTCGCGACGTTCATCGGCCGTCCCTTGAACGATCGCGGCGGCAGCGGCATGCACGTGAACTTCAGCTTCCGCCGCGAGGACGGTTCGAACGCGTTCCACGACCCGAACGACCCCGAGGGGCTGTCGGACCTCGCCCGCCGGTGCATCGCGGGCGTGCTCGAGCACCATAAGGGCATGGCGGCGATCCTCGCGCCGCACGTGAACGCGTACAAGCGGCTGCAGCCCGACATGCTGAACGGGTACTGGGCGAACTGGGGCCATGACGACCGCAGCGTCACCGTGCGCGTGCCGCCGGCGCGAGGCGAGAACACGCGCCTGGAACAGCGCACCGCCGACGCCGCGGCGAACCCGTACCTCGTCGGGGCCGCCGTGCTGCACGCGGCCCGGCTCGGCGTCGAAGGCGAGCTCGACCTGAAGCCGCCGCAGCCGGTCAGCGAGGACCCCGACACCGACGCGTGCATCCCGGCGAACCTCGCGGTGGCGCTCGACGAGCTGAACGCCGACGAGCAGCTCGTACAGGCCATGGGCCCCGAGATCGTGGAGGCGTTCACGATCCTGAAGCGCGGCGAGTGGGAGCGCTACGTGGCAGCGGTCGAGGACACCTCGACGACCGACGTGAGCGACTGGGAGCTGCGCTACTACATGCCCTACCACTGACGGCTGGGCTCGGCGAGGACGGGAGGGCGGAGTGCGGCTCGAGGACAAGGTGGCGGTCATCAGCGGTGGCGGCTCGGGCATCGGGGCGGCGATCGCGCGACTCTTCGCGGCCGAGGGGGCCAAGGTGGTCGTGACCGGCCGGCGGCCCGAGCCGATCGGTGAGGTGGCGGCGGCGACCGGTGGCATCGCGGTCGCCGGCGACACCACCGACCCGGCGCACGCCGCTGCCGCGGTGGAGGAAGCGGTGCGGGCGTTCGGTGGGCTCGACGTGGTCGTGGCGAACGCGGGGGTCGGGTTCGGCGGCGCGGCCGGCGACGTCGCCGACGACGCGTGGCGCGCCACGATCGACATCAACCTCTCGGGCGCGCTCTTCCTCGTTCGGGCCGCGATGCCACACCTCGAGGCTCGCGGCGGCGGCTCCATCGTGCTCGTGTCGTCGGTCTCGGGGTTCGTGAGCTCTGCATCGAGCGCCGCCTACGTCGCGTCGAAGGCGGGCATGATCGGTCTGGCGAAGTCGATCGCGGTCGACGCGGGTCCACGGGGCGTACGCGCCAACGCGCTGTGCCCGGGCTGGGTGCACACCCCGATGGGCGACGAGTCGATGGATGAGCTCGCCGAGGTGCGGGGCGTCTCCAGGGACGAGGCCTATCGGCTCGCGACCCAACTCGTACCGATGCGACGGGCTGCCCAACCCGACGAGGTCGCGGAGTGCGCGCTGTTCCTGGCGAGCGACGCGGCATCGTACGTGTCGGGCACGACGCTCGTGGTCGACGGCGGGGGAATGGCCGTCGACGTCGCGTCGGTCGCGTTCGACGAGGTGCGTGGGAGCGTCGAGTGAGCTTCGACCATGCGGGGAGGGTGGCCTTCGTTACGGGCGCCGGGTCGGGCATCGGCCGGGCCGTGGCGACGCGACTCGCCGCCGAGGGCGCCTCGGTCGCGGTGGCCGACGTGCGCCTCGAGGCTGCCGGCGAGACGTCGGCCGAGATCGGGGACCGCGGCGGCCGCGCCGTCGCGATCGAGCTCGACGTGCGTGCACCGGCCCAGGCGGCCGCCGCCCGTGACGCCGCGCTCGAGGCGTTCGGGGCGGTCCACTACCTCGTGAACAACGCGGGTCTCGTGCGCATGTCGGCGCTCGACGACCTCGACGAGGACGAGTGGGACCTCGTGCTCGACACGAACCTCAAGGGGATGTACGTCGTGACCAGGGCGCTCGCCCCCGCGATCGGCGACGCCGGTGGGGGCGCGATCGTGAACATGTCGACGATCGAGTCCGAGGTGGTCGTGTCGTCGGCGGGCCACCCGCAGGTGCACTACAACGCGTCGAAGGGCGGCGTGAAGATGCTCACGAAGGCGCTCGCGGTCGAGCTGTCGCATCGGCGGATCCGCGTGAACGCGGTCGCGCCCGGCCCGATCGCGACGTCGTTCATCCCCGGCGGCGACCTCCGGTCGCCCGAGGCATGGGCGTTCATGTCGCAGCGCCTGCTCGTCGACCGGGTCGGCGAACCCGAGGACGTCGCGGCCGCGGTCTCGTTCCTGCTCTCGGACGACGCCTCGTTCATCACCGGCGCGCAGCTGCCGGTCGACGGCGGGTGGCTGACCCGATGACGACGCCCCGGACCGCCCCCGCGCTGCGCGCCGACCACCTCACCGACGCCGGTATCCGCACCGTCATCGTGACCTCGGCCGACGTGACCGGACGTCTGGTCGGCAAGCGTTTCCCCGTCGACGTGTTCCACAGGCTGATGCACGAAGGCGTGCCGCTTTGTCGTCGTGCGTGCTGGGTTGGGATCTCGACCAATGGCCCGGGCCCGCGCAGGCGTACACGGGCCATCACACCGGATGGCACGACGTGCGGCTCGTGCCCGACCTCGAGACGTTGCGGCCTGCCGCGTGGCTCGACGCCTCGGCGATCTGCATCGCCGACTTCGTGGAGATGGGCAGTGACGAGCTCGTCGAGGTCGCGCCCCGCACGATCCTGCGTCGCCAGGTCGAGCGGTTCGAGGCCGACGGGCTCACCCCGCAGGTCGCGAGCGAGCTCGAGTTCTCGCTGTACCGGGGCACCTACGACGACGGCCGCACGAACGGCTACGAGACGCTCGTGCCGACCACGCTCGCACGAGCGGACTACACGGTGCAGGCGGGCGACCAGCACGAGGCCTTCTTCGGCCGAGCTGCGCCAGGCCCTCGTCGACTCGAACCTCGGCCCGTGGACGAGCCAGGTCGAATGGGGGCTCGGTCAGTGGGAGATCAACCTCGAGTACCGACAGGCGCTCGAGATGGCCGATCGGCACATCCTGTTCAAGCTCGCGATGCGCGACGTCGCCGCCGCGAACGGCATGGCCGCGACATTCATGGCGAAGCCGTTCCCCGACACGACCGGATCGTCGTGTCACCTGCATCTCTCGCTCGTCGACGACCGCGGCGGGAACGTGTTCGGCGGAGGCTCGAGCGGCGAGACGCTCGCGGCGCCGCTGCGCGCGGCGGTCGGCGGCGTGCTCGCGACACGCCCCCGAGCTGATGCTCTGGTACGCGCCCGACCGTGAACTCCTTCCGGCGCATCGCCGGCGGCGAGTTCTCGGGCAACGGACTGAGCTGGGGCTACGACAGCCGCATGGTCTCGTGTCGCGTCTTGGTCGAGGATCCGGCATCGACCAGACTCGAATGGCGGGTGCCCGGCGCCGACGTGAATCCCTACCTCGCGATCGCGGGGCTGCTCGCCTCGGCCCGCGACGGCATCGCGAACGGCACCGATCCCGGCGAGCCGCTCGTCGGCGAGGACTGGGAGCGCGAGGTCCCGCCGCTTCCCGCGCATCTCGGTGAGGCGACGGCAGCGTTCCGCGACAGCGCCTGGGCCCGCGAGACCTTCGGGCAGGCGGTCGTCGCGCACTACGCCGAAGCCGGCCGCTGGGAGTGGGAGCGCTTCCTCGCCGCCGACGTCGTCACCGAGTGGGAACGCCGCCGCTACTTCGAGGTGATCTGAGGCCGGGTTGCCCGGGAAGTCGTTCGGTAGCAAAATACCTGCGCCGCGCACCGCCTCGACCCGAGGAAGGGAGCCGATCGCATGGGCGACACGCTGGGCGACATCGACCTGGTGAACCCCGACAACTACGTCGAGCGGGTTCCGTTCGAGTGGTTCGACCATCTGCGCGAGGAGCATCCCGTCGTCTGGCACCCCGAGCCCGCCCCGAACCAGGGCTTCTGGGCCGTCACCCGATACGACGACCTCACGAACGTGCACATGGACTGGGAGACCTACTCCTCCGAGCTCGGCGCCGTCGCGCTCGAGGAGCTCGACGAGGAGCAGCTCGAGGTCCGCAAGTCGATGCTCGAGACCGACCCGCCGCGCCACACCGAGCTGCGCAAGATCTGCTCGAAGCGATTCAGCGCCCGCGGCGTCGGCAAGTACGAGGACTGGATCCGCGACGTCGCCCGCGACGTGCTCGACGACGCGCTGCCCAAGGGCGAGTTCGACTTCGTGAGCGAGATCAGCCGCGACCTGCCGATCCGCTTCCTGTGCTCGATCTTCACCGTGCCGCAGGAGGACGCCCCACAGCTCATCGCGTGGGGCGACAGCATGATCGCGAACCAGGACCCCGACCTCTCGGCGGCCGTGGTCGACAAGGTCGACACCGAGGCGTACCGGCTCTTCCCGTTCCGCTCCCCCACCGCCCTCGACGTCTTCGCCTACGCCGACCGCCAGCGCGACCTGCGGCTCGCCGAGCCCGCCGACGACGTGCTGCAGGCGCTCACGATCGCGCAGAGCGAGGGCGTGCTGAACGAGCGCGAGTTCCACAACTACTTCGGCGTGCTGATGATCGCGGGCAACGAGACCACGCGGCACACGATCAGCCACGGCATGCTGGCGCTCATGGAACACCCGGAGCAGCTCGAGCTGCTGCGCGACCGGCCGGAGCTGATCCCCAACGCGACCGAGGAGATCCTGCGCTGGGCCTCGCCGGTGCTGCACTTCCGGCGCACCGCGACCCGCGACGTCGAGCTCCGTGGCCAGCAGATCGAGGCGGGCGACAAGGTCGTCACCTGGTACATCAGCGCGAACCGCGACCCCGAGATGTTCCCCGACCCGTACACGTTCGACGTGACCCGCACGCCGAACGATCACGTGACGTTCGGGCCCGGGGGGCCGCACTTCTGCCTCGGCGCACACCTCGCTCGGCTGGAGACGAAGATCCTGTTCCAGGAGCTGATCCCCCGCCTCGACACGATCGAGCTCACCGGTCCCGTCGAGCGGATCCGGTCGAACTTCGTCAACGGCATCAAGCGCATGCCGGTGCGCGTGACGCACGAAGTAGCGCGCTCGTGACCCCGCCGCGCCTGGTGCTCGTGCTGAGCGAGAACCACACGCTGGTGCCCGCCCGCGACCTGGGCCGCTGGTCGAGATGGCCGCCGACGCCGAACGCGCCGGGTTCGACGGGGTCATGGTGAGCGAGCACGTCGTGCTCGGCCGGGGCGCCGACGCCGACGGGCTGCCCGAGAACCCACGCGACTACGCGCTGCCCGGGCAACCAGGACCCGGCGACGCCGTGGCCCTCGTCGCTGCTGCTGCTCGCCGCGATCGCCTCGGTCACGACGCGGCTGCGCCTGATCGCGAGCGCGGTGATCCCGCCGCTGCGCCATCCCGCTGCTGATCGCGAAGGAGCTCGCCACCCTCGACCTGCTCTCGCGGGGACGGCTCGTCGTGCAGCCGACCGTGAGCTGGCACCGGGCCGAGTACGAGGCGCTCGGCGTGCCGTTCGAGACGCGCGGGGAACGACTCGACGAGCACCTCGCCGCATGGGAGGTGCTCTGGCGAGACTCGCCGGCGACGTTCCAAGGGACCACTACGCGTTCGACGACGTCTGGCTCGAGCCGAAGCCGTTCCGGCCCGACGGGCCTCGTCTGTGGTTCGGGGGCCAGCACCTGCACGACGGCTGCTGCGGCGCCTCGTCGCCTACGGCCACGGGTTCAACCCGCTCGGGCGCGCGAGCGAGGACGATCTCGCGCGACTCGCGGCGGCGATGGCCGAGGCCGGGCGCGACATCGCGGACCTCGAGATGGTGGGCGGCACGCGGGGCGCGTTCCCCGACGCGAGTCACCCGGCCCCGCTCGACCAGGCCCTCGACCAGATCCCCGATCAGGTCGCGCGGGGGTTCGGCACGATCTGCATCAAGCCGAGCCAGTTCACCGACGACCCCGCCGAGATGCCCGACCTGCTGCGGCGGATCGTGGGGGCGCGGCCGCCCGCACCGTAGCTAGGCTAACTCAGAACGGTCCGGCTCCTCGCCCGGGGCGACGGCCCGCAGCAACGAGCGCAGCATCGCCGCGAGGTCGTCCTGCTGCTGCGGGTCGAGGTGGGCCGCCACGGCGATTCCTCGGCGTTGAACTTCGGGAACAGCTCCTCGATCGTGGCGCGGCCCGACGGGTGAGCGCCACGATCACCATGCGGCCGTCGTTCGGGTCCTTGCGACGGGTGACGAAGCCGCCGATTCCAGCGTGCCCATCACGCCGGTGGCGGTCGGGCGGCTGATGCCGACCGCGGCGGCGAACTCGCGGGCTTCCATCTCGCCCCAGACCCACAGCACCCAGAGCCCGACGAACGAGGTCCAGCTCAGGCGGTCGGGGGCGAGCACCTTGGCCTCCATGTGCCGCCGGATCGCCGCCGAGCTGCGGAACAGGTTCGAGATCGCCCACATCGCGCGGAAGTCGAGCGGCAGGTGGCCGAGCTCGTCCTGCACCTTGCGCTCGGCGGGCAACAGCCCGTCGTCGCCCGGCAGGTGCCGGTCGCCGGGACGCGGCCGCGAGCTCACGCCGCGTGCCCTCTGCGCGCGAGCGACTCCCCCAGCTCGCGCGCCACGTCGAGCAACGCGATCACGTCGTCCTCGGTCGTGCGGAAGTTCACGAAGCACGGACGCAGCCACACCTCGCCGTCGATCAGCGCGGGCGCGAGGTAGGCGCGGCCGTCGGCCTGGATCGCCTCGGCGAGCGCCTGGTTGTGCGCGTTGATGTCGGCCACGCCCGCCGGGCACGTGCCGCAAGCGGCACGATCGAGAGCTGCGGCGGGGCTTCCATGACCTCGAAGTCCTCGGTGAGCTGCGCCCGGCGGTAGAGCAGGTCGGCCTCGGCGAGGTTGCGCTCGATCGCCTCACGGAACTGCGCGGCGCCGTGCGCCCGGAACGCGAGCCAGAGCTTCAGCGCGCGGAAGGGCCGCGAGTACTCGAGCGTGATGTCGGCCGCATGCAGCTCGTGCTGCTGGTGCGGCAGGTAGCCCTGCTCGTGGCTGAACGCGCTCGCGAGCGCCTGCTCGTCGCGCACGAGCACCACGCCGCACGCCTTCGGCAGGTACAGCCACTTGTGCGCGTCGATCGAGCAGGAGTCGGCCCGCCCGAGCCCGGCGAACATCGGCCGCGCGAGGCAGCGCCGCCGCGGGAAGCCCGTAGGCGCCGTCGACGTGCATCCAGACGCCGCGTGCTTCGCACACGTCGGCCACCGGTCGAGCGGATCGATCGCGCCGGTGAGCGTCGTGCCCGCGGTCGCCACCACCGCCACCGGCGTCACGCCGGCCGCCAGGTCATCGGCGATCGCAGCGTCGAGCGCCTCGGGCCGCATGCGGCGCAGCCCGTCGATCTCGATCGCACGCAGGTTGTCCGAGCCGATACCGAGCAGCTCGACCGCCCGGGTCACCGAGTAGTGCACCTCCTGCGAGCAGTAGACGCGCCATGCGCCGATCGCCGAGCCCGGAGTGACGCGAGCCCGGCGCCGCCCGTTCCCGCGCGGCCGCGAGCGCCGTCACGTTGCTCACGGTGCCCCCGCTCGTGAACGCGCCTGTGGTCGCCGGGAAGCCGACGAACTCCGCCACCCACCGCACCGACTGGTCCTCGATCTGCGTGGCGGCACGCGCATCGACCGCCAGGTTGATGTCGTAGGAATGCGCGAGGAAGTCGCCCAGCGTGGCGATCTCGAGCCCGCTCGAGCCGATGAACGCGAAGTACCGGGGACGCGCCTGCGCGATCGACTCGTCGAGGATGCGCGCAGCGTCGTCGAGCGCA
>CAVSLG010000024.1:0-229058 GCA_963728665.1 uncultured Actinomycetes bacterium
CGAGTAGATGTCGAGGTTGCCGCCGCCCTCGGCGAAGTAGGCGATGCGCGTGCCGTCGGGGGACCATGACGGGCCGGCGCCGGCGACCCCCAACGGACGTGGCGACCCCGCGCCGGTCGCCGTCATCTCCACGACATAGAGCGAGCCGTCCTCCGTCGACTCTGAGACGACCCGCGATCCGTCTGGGGCCCACGATGGGTGGCTCGCTCCCAAGATCGTGGGCGCGAGGTCGACAGGTTCCGACCCGGGACCCGCGATCAGGAGCAATCGTCCGTGTCCGGTCGTGCAGCACGCAACGACGAGTCGGGTGCCGTCGGGCGACCAAGACGGCTGCGCGATCGTCTCCAGCCCGCTCGTCGCCTCGGAGAGCTCCCGGCCCTCCTCGTCTATCACGTACGTGTCGTCGCGTCCTGCAGGGTCCGAAGTGGAACCCGATCCGAGCGTCGAGTTCGAAGGATCCGGGCACTCCGGTCGGATCCGGCGTGGGCGCACTCAGCTCACCCGTCGGCGCGCTCGGCTCAGCAGTGGGCGAGCACGCGCCCACAAGGATGAGCAGCAGGATCAGGATGTTGGTTCGGATGCGCTTGTTACACCGATCGGACGTCCACGGTTCCTTCTCGATCAGGAAGGCCACTCGCGTCGGCATCGATAGTAGGCCCCTGCCCTACAAGGCGAAGGCCCGGGGGTTCGAGTCCCTTGCGCCCACTGAGGAACGCCGTGTTCAAGGCGTACCACGAGCCCGCTGAGGCAGCGACCACGGACAAAAGGAACGCTGCTCCAGCCCACGGGAGGCGCAGGAGTAGGCTCGCATTCGGTGGAGCTGCCCGTGGCGGACCGCTACGAGGTCGCCAGGTCGTCGAGGATCCTCTCGAGCGCGTCGATCACCGCCGGCGGCTGATCGACCTGGATCTCGTGTCCGGCGCCAGACACCGTCTCGAGCGAGCCCGCGGTCGACTCGTCCGCGAGCTCCTGCTGGGCGGCGGCCCAGATCTCGTCGATCGTCTTCGCGAGGTCGGGTGGCAATCCCAACTGGGAACCCGGCGTCGTCTCGGCGCTCAACACCACCACCGGCCGGTCCCCGAACAGCGGCCCAGGCGCGTCGAGAGCCGCGGCCGCCTCCGCGAAGCTGGGCCGGAGATGGAGGTGCTCGGGGTTCAGCGATGGGTCGTCGTCGAAGGTCTCCAGCCCATCGCGGAAGTCCGTGACGCTGGCAGGCTCGTCGGCGGCCGGTGCCGGCAGCGCGTCCCGAACCTCGCCGTGACGCGGGGACTTTGCGGGTCGACGAAGAGCAGGCCGACGACCTCGTCCGGGTAGGCCTGCGTGAACAGGATCGCCACCGTCGCGCCATACGAGTGCGCTCCGATCACGAAGGGCCCGCTGACGCCGGCCGCATCAAGCAGCGCGCGAAGGTCGGCGACCTGGTCCGCGGCCGTGCGCGACGCTTCCGCGGGCGGCTCGCTCTGCCCCAGCCCGGCGCGGTCATAGGCGCACAGCCGATGGGTCGACTGCATCACGGGCAGGATCTCGGCCCACGTGAGGTAGTCCCCGCCGCCGCCGGCCTCGAGCAGGATCGTCGGTTCGCCCGTGTCGGTCGGGCCGACGCACACGAGATGCATGGTCCGACCGCCGACGTCGACGTCGGCGACGAGCTCGGTCGAGGCGCTCGTGCTGGGCGAGGGCGCGGTCGACGCGGGTGCGCCGCCGCCGCAGGCGGCAATGACCACGGACAACAACGCCAGGCCGAGTGGGCGGGGACGCATGTCCGGCTGAGTGTAGTGGTGGCCCCTCGGTCCCGGATAGTGCGTTGAATCAGTCCCGGCGTACTTTTTTCTCGCACAAAGTCTTCCCGGCTTCCCCGAACTAGTCCGAGACGCTTTCCGTCTCGCGTACGTATCGTAACAACGCTGCGGTATTCGGCGCACAGAACGGAACTCAACGGAACACCGCTCGCGGATGGCTCAACGTGGGCGCTCACGCTTCACGACGACGGCCTGCATGCAGACGGCGGCGCCGATGACGGCGAGTACGCCGCTAGCTTCACGCACACGCCGGTCGCGGGCACGTACCACTTCGCTTCACCGCCATCGGGACGAGCCGCGACGTGAGCCGGTACGCCGCGAGGCGATGCGCGACAAGCCGGTGCTGGGGCGTCCAGAGGAACCGCCGGGCGACGACTGTTGCGAGCGCCTCGAGGACGCGATCCGGGACCAGACCCGGCTGCTGCAGCGACTGCTCAAGTCCAAGTCATAACAACCCGCCGGCGCCAGCTAAGGCACCGGTTGTGAAGGGAACGTCGAATCCCGCGCGCTCCGTAGAGAGTTCAAGCGACTGACTATTGGAGCAACCTCTCACTAGCGTGCTTGATGAGGACGGCTGGGGAGGCGAAGCAATCATGAAGCGTGCCGCGTCCATCATCTCGGCGTCGACTCTTGTGATCGTAGCCATGAACACGGGGCTGGCGACGGCGACCATCGACCCGCCCGCTGCCACCTTGACGATACCCGCCGGGTCGAGCGGTACGGAAACGAAGACCGTCGGCGTGCCCGAACGTCCCCCGGCAGCCGATATCGAACTCGCGATCGACACTACGGGGAGCATGGGACCGTCGATCGCGCAGGCCAAGGCGGACGCGCTCGCCATCGTGACCGGCGTACAGGGCACGATCCCGGACGCCCAGTTCGCGGTGGTTCAGTTCAAGGATGCCTTCGACGTTCCCGAATACCAGGTGTTGCAGTCGATGACCGACAACGCCACCGATATCCAAAGCGCAGTCGATCTGCTGTCACCGGGCGGGGGTGGTGATGCACCCGAGGCATTCAACCTCGTCTACAGCAACAGCTACACGCCTGCCCTCGGAGGGGATATCGGCTGGCGAGAGGGGTCGAGGAAGTTCGTCATCGTGATCGGCGATGCGGAGCCGCATGGGGCCAGAACGGCTGGGTTCTCCAACTGCGCCGACACTTCCGCCGATCCGCATGCTCTGAACACCGCGACAGAACTGTCAGGGATGAACGCGAATCAACGGACGTTGTTCATGATCCTGCAGACGTCGAGCGCTTCGACCACGCTCGCGTGCTACCAGCAGCTGGCCGCTGCCGCTTACACGGGGAGCGCTGGTGTGGCTGGCGGGACGGATCTGGCGACCCAGATCGTGGACCTGATCAACGCTGCGACCACCAGCGTGAGCGACGTGCATCTCGAGGTCGCGTCGGCGACTCCTTCGCCGGGTGAGGCCTCGTGGATCTCATTCGATCCGGCGGCCTCTGGTCCCGTAACCCCTCCGACGGATCTCACCTTCACTCTGACGGCGACGGTGCCGCCGGGAACGCCGGCGGGAACGTACGCCTTCGACATAGTCGCCCGCGCAGATGGTGCTGACATCGGGCATCAGGCGCTGACGGTCATCGTGGGCGACACACCAGAACAAGGGTCCGACCTGTCGGTCACCAAGTCCGACTCGCCCGATCCCGTGAGGCGGGGGAGGAAGCTGACCTACACGATCACGGTCGCTAACCTAGGCCCGTCGGACAGTACCGGCGTCATCCTCGAGGACGCCCTTCCGCGAGGCGTGAGATTCCTCTCGGCGGTTGCCAGTCAAGGGAGCTGCTCCAGAGCCGGAAGATCCATCACCTGTCAGCTCCAGTCGATTGCCGATGCCGACTCTGCCACCGTCAAGGTCGAGGTTCGCCCACACACTTGCGGCCCCAAGACCAACCGCGCATGGGTCAGCGCGAGCGAGAGCGATCCTGATCTGACGAACAACTCAGCCAGATCCGTAACGAAAGTGAATGGGTGCGGCGGCGACGATGATGACGACGACGATGATGATGACGACCGTTCCGCGATCAGCAGGGAGGGGCTGACTACCCAGGGCTGAGAGCGTTCCAGACCCCGGGGATCAGCACCTTCGAGCAGTGTTGCGCGACCCCGTACCTGAGCATCCCAACCTCGAACGGGGATGACTGACTTGGGGCTCCCACGGACGCCCTGCGTGCGCCCCTGCAGCGTTCGTCGATCGTACGTCCTGTCTGCTACCCGTCCCTCATAGAACACGTCTCTGCTGGCTATTCGCCTCGACCTTGATCGAGCGGCAAGCTGCCGAGAGCGAGCCGAGGCGGCGGCGCAACTCGTTCGCTGCCTCGATGCCATTGTTCTCGTGACCCCGCTCGTGATTCGCCAATGCCCAGACGAACTCGTCCCAATCCTTCCGCAAGGCGCACGGCGCGCCTCGTCGATCCACCCACCTGGGCAGGTACACCTCGAACGCCAGGTCCACCTCGACGGATGAGGGGATCACGGTGCACTGGCTCCCGGCGATGGTCCACGTGATCCGCCAGGTCACCGACCACCTCGCCTCGCCTCAGTAGTGACCCCCCTCCTCCGCGCGGCCCGCGGCGATCCATCGCCAGGTACAAGCCGTAGGCACCGTCGCCGTGGATCTCGTCGTCGCGGACAACCCTGTCCACGCTGACGCCCTCCGATGGCGTTCGACGCTCGATCTTCCGAACGCGGGTCCGATGACAGATGATCCTGAATCCTGCGCATCGATGAACCTCGCAGCGGGCCGAAACGTTACCCACTCGTAAAGGCCAGCGAGGGGGTCTTCGACCCAACCCTGACCTGGCCCGCCGGAGATCGTGCCCATGCATGGGCCGAGGGAGGGGAAGCCATGGCTGAGCCGAGCTTGTACGAACGATTGGGTGGCGTGTTCGCCATCGCTGCGGTGGTCGATCACTTCAGCGATGCGGTCGTCCAGAACCCCGTCGTCGGCCGATCATCGAAGAATCCCGAGCTTCGCGAGTGGCATACAAACCAGCTGGACAGGCTGCCAGGGCTGAAGTTCATGCGGACGCTATGGGTCTGCAACGTCGCCGGTGGACCCTTGTCCTTCACTGCCACGAAGCCTGGAAGCACCCCCCTCGGCCTGGAAGAGGCTCATCGCGAACTCCACATCACCCCGGAGGAGTTCGATGAGGTCGCGGCTGAGCTAGGACGCACGCTCGATCACTTCGGGGTTCCTCCGCGTGAGAAGGATGAAGTCCTGGAGGCGTTCGCGGCGCACAAAGGGGAAGTGACGGAAGGATCGATGGCTTCAGCCTGAGGCTCTCCCCTGGCTGGGGGTCGCACGGTGTCCCTCGTTCAAGGCGTGGAGGCACCCTGTTCCGGTCTGACCCATCGTGTCAGTATCGAGATATGGCAGCGGTAGCTGCTCAGTCGTCCCGTGTCGCGTCCCGTCTCGCGTTGTGCTGTGGGGTCTCGCCGTGGCACTCGCTGTTTCCGGCGGCGTCCTCGCTGCAGAACGTGGCGAGTACGCCCATGCAACTCGCGCTGACGTTCGCCTCTCGGCGAGCGTCGACGAGCTTGCGTTCGAGGTTGTCGACGACGGGGGCGGGTTCGACCCGAGCTCGAGTCATGGGATTGGCCTTCAGGGCATGGTCGATCGGATGGAAGCCTGCGGGGGGACGCTCGAGATCCACTCGCAGGAGGGGAGCGGCGCGACCGTTGTCGGGCGTATCCCGGCTCCCGCACCCCCGGCGTGACGATGCGGGTGGCGAGCTGCGAGCAGTTTCTGCGGGTCAACGCAATGACGTGCAGGTTCGCCTCGCCGTTCACAAGGCGAAGGCCGGGGTTGACTCCCTCAGCGCTCGCCGAGAGCCTCGTGCTTCCGCAGATCCAGACGAAGGACGACTTCCTCGTCGTGCATCTCGCCCGTGCGCTCGAAGCCGTAGCGTTCGTAGAACGGGATCGGTGACCCGTCGCCCTCGCCCGCGCTCGTCGTGATCGAGTCGACACCGGGTCGATCGAGGAAGTACCGGACGATGAGGTCGAGGGTCGCCGTTCCCACTCCCTGACGCTGGTACCGCTCGTCGATCAAGAGCTTCCACAGGTAGTGGGGGATGTACGGCTCCTCGACCTCGTCGGCGATCATCACGAACCCCACCGGCGTCTCGTCTCGATAGACGGCCCACGAGATCGCCTGCGCGCCGGGTTCTTCCGCCGCCTCGGCCAGGGACTCCGGGACCGTGCTCACGAACCTGCGTTGGCCTGGCGCGAGCCGCAGCGCCAGCACGGCGTCTCGGTCGGAGTCCATGAGGTCCCGCAACGTGATCATCGGACGAAGATACAGTCGCTCGGCCTTCGCCGTGTCGAGGAGCGGTCGACCGGCACGAGGCAGTGGACGAGGCTGCCGGCAGCACCCGACTAGAAGCTGTACGGCGCCAGCATCCGCGTCATGTCGACGGTGTCGAAGTCGGTGACGCCGTGCCGCGCCTTCCACAGCGTGACGGCATCGTCGATCAGCGTCTGGGCGGTGGCACCGGTGTCGACGGTGACGCCGGCCGGGGTGTTGCCCGGGTAGGCCTCGGTGCCCAGCCAGCAGATGGTCACGTTCTCGTAGAGGTCCCCCGACCGCTCCGGCAGCATCGGGCCGTCCGCGTAGTTGAAGTCCCCGACCATCGAGATGATCGTGTTCCGCATCACCAGGTACGGCGAGTTGGTCTGCATCTTGTAGATGTAGCCGGAGGTCGACACGTCCGAGGGTTGCTTGTGCCCGCCCGGCCCGGAGGTCAACTTCACGACGCAGTTCTCGACGGTCTGGGTGTTGGCGTCCGCCGGGGAGCCGGTCTCGTCGTTGGCCCGAGCGGACAGCAGGGAGTGCGCGTCTTCGAACAGGCAGTCGAACAGGTGCAGCTGGCGCTGCTCGTCGTTCTCGATGCCGTCGTCGCGGTTCTTCCAGAACCAGCTGTTGCGGATGTAGATCGTTCCGGTGGCGGTTCGGGTGCCGTCGCCGTAGACGCCGAAGCCGTCCCAGGTGTTGTGGCAGCGGATGCCGTCGACGACGGCCCAGGATCCGCTGGCGAAGTACACCCGGGGGTCGCCGTCCATGTTGGCGTTGCCGATGATCTCGGCGTAGGCGAGATCCGGGTCCATGCCATCGTCGATCAGGCCCTGGATGTAGGAGCCGTGCTTGAGATCGGTCCAGCCCAGCGTAGTGGACTGGTCGCCGGTCACTTTGGCGCCGATGATCGCCGGGGCGGTGGCCGGCGTGGTGTAGCCCAGCCGGATCGGCCGGGAGTTCTTCTGGTGGTTGGTCGGCGCCCTCGGGCTGTTGTACCGGCCGGTCGGGTAGATGTCCGGGCTGGTCGCGTCGCAATCGAAGTGCCCCGACGCGGTGAAGTTCCGCATGTCCCAGGTCTTGGACGCGCTGGGCGAGGCCTCCCAGTACCCGTTGCCGTCGCTGCCGTGGTCGACCCCCGTCGGGGCGGTGAGGTTCGCCCGGGCCAGCAGGTCGGCGGTGGGCAGGCCGAGCGAGTAGCGCGGGTCCGTGGCCGGCTCGTCGCCGGCGTCACGTGTCTCGTCGTCGGCACTGCACGCGGCCAGCCCGAGGACGGAAACGCCGATCACGCCGCGGCCGACCCTGACCAAGAACAACCGTCGCCCGATGGTCTGGATCTCGACCCCGCTCATGTCCCGATCGTGCTGCCGCGGTGCCTGCCCGTCAAGGCGACACGAGCGGTCCAAGAAGAAGAGCCCACCGAAGTGGGCTCCCCTCGTTCCCGGATACCGGTCGGTCAGACCGTCGCCGGAACGCCTTCGTAGAAGGCCAGGTCACCGATCAGGCTCGACCGCAGCTCGACCCGGTCACTGAGATTGTCGCGCACCCAGCTCGTGGCCACGGGGGCCGCCGCTTCGGCGTCCTTGCGGGTCTCCCACATGCTGAACGACAGACAGGTCTTGTCACCGAGGTCGGCAAGGCCGTACCGGATGAACCCGGGCTGCTCCTGGAAGGTCCGAAGCATGCCCTTATGGGCGACGTCGGCGATCTCCTGGAAGGATCCCTGCTTGATCTCATAGGTTGCTACGCGCACGTGCTTCATGTGTGTGTCTCCTTGCTCGATGCATGTTGCCCCTGAACATCTGGGGCCAACGTGAGCCAGATCGAGAGCGAAACCCGCTCGGGGTATCAAGCCTTCGCTGGAACCAGCGAATGGGGCCGGATGGAGGCGATGCCCCGTGGGTGGGTCTTCTCCCGACAGGTACGGGGGTCGCGTCTCCCTCGAGTGTACGTCTTCCTCCGATGGCCACGACGGGAGGCGAAGAGAGATCCGACTGGATGCTGCGGGAGCCGGCCAGAGGCGGAGAATGGCATCCGCTGATCCTCTCACCCTCACAAGGCGAAGGCCGGGGGTTCGAATCCCTCAGTGCCCACCACGAGCGTCCACCACGAAGGCCCCAGCTCGCCACCTAGGACGCATAGGCTGTCTGGGTTCCCGTGTACCGCGGATGCTTCCCGCGACATTCGCGATGTTCAGCCGAAAGTCTCTAGTGGCGCGTCGAGGTGGGGCCCTACGCTGAGCGCCTCGACAAAGGCGGAACGATGCGACGCACACCGATCCTGCTCGCAGCAACGATGCTCGTCCTCGCAGTGCCCTCAACGGCGGAGGCCACCCACTCACTCGACGTGACGACGGCTCCCACGGCGTTCCTGCTCTCGCCCACGAAGGTGCACGTGAGTGGGACGCTCACGTGCGTCGGCGCGGCAGAGTCTGGCTCGGTCGGTGTCGTCCTCATCCAGCCCCCCGGGGGCATCGCCCTGAACGGAGGAGGCTCGACCCCGTTCTCGTGTTCCCCCGGGGAGACGGGTGTCCTGGGCGGTGGTCGTGATCGCGAACGAGTTCTCAGCGTTCACCACTGGAACGGCACGGTTCGACACCTTCGCGAACACCGACTGCTCCGACGAAGAGGTGGATTGTCCGAGCGTCGGGGTGGACGGCATCCTGCACGTCAAGAGAGCACCCACCTGCTTCGGGCAGACAGCGACGATCCTGGGTCACAGCGGCGATGAACGGATCGAGGGGACTGCCGGGGCCGACGTGATCGTCGGCCGTGGGGGCCGCGACATCGATCTTCACGGGAGAGGGTGACGACCTCATCTGCGGCAACGGGGGCGGCGACGTCATCGACGGCGGGGACGGCGATGACCGCATGTCCGGAGCCTTCGGGCCGGACTTCATCACCGGAGTGACCGGGAACGATGAGATCCGGGGCGGTGTCGGGAACGACGTGCTGAACTTCGGCGATGAGGAAGACGGCGACGACGTCGTCTCAGGCGGAGGTGGCGACGACGACCTCCATGCCGGTGTCGGTCTCGACCGCCTCTTCGGCAACGCTGGGAACGACAGCCTCCAAGAGGGTGAGGTGGATGCGCCGATGATCGATCTGTTCTCCGGGGGGGCTGGCGTGGATACCTGCTCCGCCGGCGCAGAGGATCATGTCCGTGGGTGTGAGAACCCGTAGCGTCATCATAGAGACCTGATCCATACCCGAGCCCGGCGACTGCCCTGCATGACACATGCATAACGGCTCGCGTCCTGGAACGCCCCGTGTCAGCGACCATCCATTCGCGTTTCTCCGGCGCTTCGCCAGGGGGCCATCTTGCGTTCACCCCCGTCGGTCAACATCGCAGTGTGGAGACCTGCAGGAGGCCACGATGACAGAGCGAGCACGAGAGCCCGTGAATCTGGTGGAGCACCCCGCGACGATGATCGCGCAGGACGCAGAGCGGGCCGGGGTCGTTGTGGCGCCGGCAGCACCGATTCCGTCGCTCGATGACGCCTTCGACGACATCTTCGAGTGGGGCAGCCTCTACGACGAGTAAGCCGCCACCGACTCGGCACGGGCTGCGCGTTCGTCTGCATCGAAGATCCAGTCGAGTCCGATCCGGGCTCACGAGCGGAAAGACGTAACGCACGACGGTGGATCAGTCAGCCTTCCTGTATCTCCCAATGATGGAGCGCCCCGTCGGCTCCCGACCCGCGGCCGAAGAAGCGCCACTCGGGGAAGTTGAAATCCGCTGTGACCGATGTCGGGAGCATCAGACTCGCATTCAGGAACGCTTCGAGATCGGTGATGCCGTACATGTTCACCGTCCATCCGCGCGCCTCGACGGTGTCCAGGACACGCCGGATCGTCGGTGTCCATCGGAATGAGAGTCGGGAGATGCCCCATGCTGACAGGGAGGCGAGCACGGTATCCGACACGTCATCGGACGTCAGCAACAACGGCACGAGGAAGTCGACGGGCGCCGAGATCGTCGCATCGGGGAAGCGCTCATGGAGTGCCGCGAACCCGTCCAGAGACAATGCTGGGAGCTCGGCGTTCCACCACACCCGCTCATCGGGGAGGACGGCGGCCTCGACGAGCTGCATTGCATCGACCATCGTCGCCGCTCCTTCCTTTAGATCGAGCTTCACCGACCGCCCCGCCTTCGAGAGAGCGGCAACGGTGTCCCCTGCGAGCAGGGTCGGCTCGCCTCTTCGCCACGGTGTCTCATCGAAGCCATCGTGCCGCAGAACGAGCCGTCCGAGCGGATCGCGACGGACGTCGAGCTCAGCCCATGTCACGTCCGACTCGAGGAAGCGGCGCAGGTTCACCTCATCGTTCACCCCGTGCCACACGAACTCCACGCGCTCAGGGAAGGAGCGCTCCGGCACCAGCTCTCGCAGCCTGTATGCGTTGCCCGTAACCACCCGCTCGTGGTGGGCTCGCTGCGACTCGAAGATCGTGTCCGCGTGGAGGAGCAGGAGCGACTCGTCGCGGTCCGCCGCCGCCATCGCGAGTAGGTTCTCGGGCTCATTGTCGATGACAGCTACGACTCGGAAGCCACGATTCCGCAGCTGCTCGATGGCATCGATCTTGGCTTGGGGCACATCGACTCCGACCTCCGCGGTGAACAACAGGTCAGGCTCGAACGGCACCCTGTAGGCCGCGCCGATCGTGTTCAGGGAGTCCAGGGTGAGGGCGCGCATGCTCGGCGGTCGGCCGGTGTTCAGCGCGATATGAGTCCGCGCCTGCTGCTGGAACCAACGGATCACGCCGAAGACGCCCTCGAACGGTCGGCTCGCTGCGAGCACACCGTCGCAATCCCAAAGGTGCTCCTGGTAGAACGACTTGACATCGGGGCGCGCACCGACGGGGACGCCGAGAGACTGCATGATTCGGTCGATCTGGTTCTCGTGGTGGACGATGTCGTCGACGGTCAGCCCATGGAACAGGCCGAAACCGTTCGTCGCGTCGTAGGAGAGCAGGACGTGCACCACCAGATGACGGAGATCGAGGATGGTGCCGTCGATATCGAAGACCACGCAGAGCTCGTCGTTCGGATAGAGCCGACAGGCGGTGACGTAGTGGTCTGACAGCTGGCGCATCCAGCTGGCCGGTTCAGATCGATAGTCGACGAGCCTCGTCGACTTCACTGCCGGACCCACGACAGCGTATCGACCGCGCGGGGAGCTCGTAGATGTTGAACGTGGCACGCCTCGATCGTAGGTCCCCGCCGCGCCCCAGTTGGAGCGACGATCGGAACTTCACTCAGCGTTCGCCAAGGTGACGCCGCCCCGCCGCAGGATCGATACCTCCCGCATCAACGGGACGCATGTCGATCCAAGGGTTGACCGAATGTGCTACTTGAGTCAGAGTCGGCGCGCAGGTTGATCCCGTGCCCCAGTTCGGCCGCCCGCTGGAGGTAGACGACCGTGAAGAAGCTGCCGACCCTTGCCGCTGCTGCATGTCTTGCCCTCGCCCTGGTGTCGCCGGCGGCAGGGGCCGATAGAGGGTCCGGATCGAGCGGCTCCGAGGCGTCGCTCCGAGCGGCCGAGGCCACCGTCCCCACTCTGGACTGGCGTCAGTGCCGGAAGGCCAAGAGGTTCGAGTGCACCAAGGCTCGGGTGCCGCTCGACTACGACGAGCCCGGCGGTGACACGATCAGGTTGCGGCTCACGCGGCTTCCTGCGGGCGAGCCCGCGCGCCGCATCGGATCGATCTTCCTCAACCCCGGCGGGCCGGGTGGCTCGGGCGTCGGCTTCGTGCAGGCGATCGGGCGGTTCCTCTACTCCGACGAAGTGCGGGCTCGGTTCGATCTCGTCGGGTTCGACCCGCGTGGCATCGCGTCGAGCGCCCCCATCCAGTGCTTCGACACGACGCAGGACGCCATCGACGTGCTGGGCATCGCCCCGTTCTTCTTCCCCGTGTCCCGCGCCGAGGAGAAGCTGTGGATCGAGTCGGACCGCGTGTATTCCGAAGCGTGCGCTGAGCGCGCCGGGCCGATCTTGGACCACATGTCGACAGCCAACGTCGCTCGCGACTTGGATCTGCTGCGCCAGGCGGTCGGCGATGAGGCGTTGACCTACGCCGGCTATTCGTACGGTTCGTACATCGGCTCGACGTACGCGAACATGTTCCCCGACGAGGTTCGTGCGCTCATCATCGACGGCGTCCTCGACCCGATCTCGTGGTCGACCGGGCGGGGGAACGAGGCCGAGACGCTGCCCGTCAGTGCGCGCTTGAAGAGCGCAGAGGGTGCATACGACACGTTGCTGTCGTTCTTCTCCCTGTGCGACGCGGGCGGCAAGAACTGTGCCTTTTCCGGCGGCAACCCCAAGCGGCGCTACGCCCGGATGGCGAGGTCCATCCGGCTCGATCCCCTCGAGCTCCCCGACGGGCGCGGCGGCACGTTCCCGTTCACCTACGCCGATCTCGTCGGGATCACGCTGAACTCGATGTACGACCCGGGCTCGTGGCCCGACCTCGCCGAGTTCCTGAAGGAGATCCGCGGCTTCGTGTACCCGCGGCGTGCGGCCGCGGCGCTCGATGCCCTGCTGGCGCGGTTCGGTCCCCTCGGGGAGAAGAGGTATCAGCAGATCGTGGAGGGGTTCGCGGGCGTCCTGTGCGCGGATTCCGACAACCCGAGTGAAGCGTCTGCTTGGTCCGAAGCGGCGCGAGCCGGCGACCGGGCGCATCCGTACTTCGGTCGGCCCTGGGTGTGGATCAGCAGCATCTGTGCGTCGTGGCCGGGAGCGGACGACGACCGCTACATGGGTCCGTTCGACCGACCGACGGCGAACACCGTGCTCGTGATCGGCAACGTGCACGACCCCGCAACCCGGTACCAGGGCGCGGTCAGCGCGGCGGAGACCATGCCGAACTCGCGGCTCCTCACCCTCGACGGATCGGGCCACACGTCACTCTTCCTGTCCGGCTGCATCGATGGCTATGTCGACACCTATCTGCTGACCGGCGAGGTGCCGCCGGCTGGCACGGTGTGCCCGGTCGACGAGGTGCCGTTCTCGCAGCCGCCGCGCCAGCAGCGTTCGACGAGCGTGTCGGCGACGCCCTTCTTGTTGCCGCCGACGGTGATGCGAACGCTCTGAGGTCGGTTCTCGTTTCGACACGATGACGACAACGAGGTTGGGGGGACGTTCGGGCCACCGTTGCACGAGCGCTGCTCGGCGCGCAGGAAGCTCTGTCAGCCTTCCGGCTCGGGAGCGGACTCGCGCATGGTTCGTCTCAGCAGGTCGGGCCGGTCGGTGAAGATCCCGGTGACGCCGAGCCCGATGAGCGTACGCATGCGTTCCGGGTCGTTCACGGTGTAGACGGTCGACGCGAGCCCCAGCCTCTGCGCCCCCCGGACGGCGCGAGTGGTCGCTTGGCGGTCACTCAACCCGACGCCCCACGCGTAGCCGGCCGCCGCGCGCATGGATACTCGCCCGAGATGTTGGATGGTGCGCAGCCCGGGCCTCAAGCGTTTCGTCGACTGGATCACGTTCGGTGAGAAGGAAGCCACGAGGGTCGGATCTTCGTCGAGCTCGTACTCGCGCAGCAACGCGAGTGTCCGCTCGGTCGCGTCGTGGCGCTTGACCTCGACCGTGAGGCCGATCTTGCCGCCACATTCCTCCAGGACTTCGGCAAGCGTCGGAACGTCGGGGTCGCGATCGCGCAACTCGCGGAAACGCACACGGATCGGGGCGTGAGCGACGACCAGCACGCCGTCCTGGGTCGCTCTGACATCGAACTCGACGTAGTCCGCGCTCAGCTCGATCGCCCGCCGGAAGGCTCGAAGCGTGTTCTCCGGCTCCTTCCAGGAAGCACCCCTGTGGGCGATGACGAGAGGTTCTCCGATCGGGTCGCGGGAGCCCGAGATGTGTGTGATCGCTGGTGGAGGGATCGGCATCGTCGAGATATCACATCATCGGCGCGCCGGTACCGTGTCGGCCTCGAACGCCGCTCGGACGGCCCGCACGACCGGCCGATGGCGGACCGCTCGCGGCCACGCTACCCGGTCGACCCCGCCGAACGTCCGATGGACCGCGACGGCTGCGGCGAACGCCTCGACGAAGCCGTCCGCGGCCAACGGATCGAACCCGTCCTCCCACCACAGCCCGCCGGCGATCCGGAGCTCGTTCGTCGTGCGCTCGATCCGCGGCTCGATGCGGCCGACGAGCCGATCCCCGAACAGGATCGGCAGGACGTAGTAGCCCCATCGCCGCTTCCCCGCGGGGACATAGACCTCCCAGACGTAGTCGAAGTCGAACAGGGTTCGCAGGAACTCCCGGTCCCAGACGAGCGGGTCGAGCGCCGCGAGGAACGCCCACGCCGGGTGCGGCGCCCCCCGGCGGGTCGCCGGCCGCGACCTCCCGTTCTGCCTGGGCGAGGAGCGGCAAGCCCTCGGCGGGGAGATAGCGCTCGCCGCGGACGTCGTCGATCGTGACTGGGACCAGCGCGCCCATCTCGACGAGGTCCGCGTGCAGAACCCTGCGCCCGGTGGCCGCGACCGGCAGGTCGCCCTCCAGCCCGTAGATCGCACCGACCGGTGGCGACGTCCCCAACCACGGCTCCGCCGAGCCGGTCCGTCCGAGCAGGCCGTGAGCTCGGTATCGCGACATCAGCGTGTGCCGGAACGCCTCGCGCGGCGGCTCGACCCGATCGAGAACCTCCGCCGGGAACAGCCGCTCGACGAGGTCATAGACGCGGCGCGGCACCGGTGCTGGCCGGTTCGGGGTCGGTGCGCGCGGCCACGCCGACATCGTGACGGGAGTATCAGTCGGGGAGCAGTGGCACCGACGAACCCTGGTCGCGGCCGAGGAGCACGGCCCGAGTGATGGCCTTCGATCCGAACCGGTCGCGCACCCCGTCGAGTGCGGCATCGACGGCAACGGACTGCGAATCATCGAAGGGCAGCGCGAGTTGGATCACGGCGTCGTCGACGAGGTTCGTGAGGCTCACGCCGATGAGGGTGATGCCCTGACTCCGGATCATCGGCAGGGCAGCGGCGAGCAGTCCCCTCGCCGTCTCGAGGATCGTCTGCGTGTCCCTGGTCGCGACCGACAAGGTGCTCGACCGCGTCGCGCGCGTGAAGTCGTCGAACCGCAGCCGAAGTACGACGGTGCGGCAGACCCGGTGCGCAGCCCGCAGCCTGCGAGCGAGACGGTCGACCAACGCCACGAGGTCGGCGTCCAGAGTCTCGGGTGACCGTCGCGTGCGCCCCAACGCGCGCTGCGTCCCCATCGAGCGGCGACGGCGACCGACGTGCACCGGCCGAGGATCGCGGTTGTGGGCGAGCGCGTGGATGTGACGGCCGGCCGCTCGGCCGAGCATGCGAACCAGCGTCGCTTCGCCGAGGTTCGCAACCTGTCCCACGCTCGTGATGGATCGGGCGCGGAGCTTGGCCGCCGTGACCGACCCGACGCCCCACAGCCGCTCGACCGGAAGTGGGTGCAGGAAGTCCAGTTCGCCGTCGGTCTGCACCACCAGCAGGCCGTCGGGTTTCGCGACTCCGCTGGCCACCTTGGCGAGGAACTTCGTTCTCGCGACCCCCACCGTGATGGGCAGGCCGACCTCGTCGAGGACGTCTCTGCGCAATCGCACGGCGATCTCCCTTGGCATTCCCGAGATCCGCCGCAACCCACCGACGTCGAGGAAGGCCTCGTCGATCGAGAGGCCCTCCACGAATGGCGTCGTCCGCTTGAACACCTCGAACAGCGCCTTGCTCGCCTCGCTGTACGCGCCCATGCGCGGGTGCACGACGACGGCGTGCGGGCAGAGCCGGCGAGCCAACGCTCCCCCCATGGGGGTGCTGATGCCATACGCCTTGGCCTCGTAACTTGCGGCGAGCACGACGCCCGCCCCGACGATGACGGGTCGGCCGCGCAGACCAGGGTCATCGCGCTGCTCGACCGACGCATAGAACGAGTCGACGTCAGCGTGCAAGATCGTCGCCGCATCCGACACGAACGTATGTTCGCATGCCCTGCTGACACGAGTAGTGTGGTTTCCGCGTTCAGACTCGGCAGTCCCTGCCGGCGAGGGACGTTCGTGCCCCCAAGCACGCGACGTCCTTCGCGATACCGTGAAGGACACCGTCACCCCCCGGAGGTCGCACGTTGAAGATCCAGATCCTCTGCACGCTCGGTCCTGCGTCGATGAAGCCCGAGATCATCCGTGAGCTCGACGCTCGGAACGTGGACCTGTTCCGGATCAATCTCTCGCACACGCCGCTCGAGCGGGTGGAGCCTTCGATCGAGCTGGTTCAGGCATGTTCATCCACCCCGATCTGCCTGGATACCGAGGGCGCCCAGGTGCGGTGCGGCGAGGTCGCCGACGGGGTCGTGCTCGACGAAGGCAGCGAGATCGAGCTCTCGGCAGATCGGGTCGTGGGCACCGAGTCGTCGGTGACGCTGTGGCCCGACTCGCTCTTCGATGCGTTGACCGTCGGCAGCAGGCTGGAGATCGACTTCGACGGCGCGGCCCTGAGGGTCACCGAGGTGTCCGAACGCCGGGCGCGGGCCATCGTGACGAACGCCGGACGCATGCGCTCCAACAAAGGCGTGACGGTCGATCCACCGCCCGACCTGCCGGCGCTCTCGCCGAAGGACGTGGCGGCGATCGAGCTGGGGTCACGGCACGGGATCGCGGACTACGCGCTCTCGTTCGCAGCCGACGCCGACGACGTCGCCCGCATCCGTTCGTTGGCGCCGCAGGGGTCGAACATCATCGCGAAGATCGAAAGCCGCACCGGCGTTGAGAACATGGACGCCATCATCGACGCGGCCGACGCGGTCCTCATCGACCGCGGCGACCTCTCTCGTGAGGTGCCGTTCGAGCTGGTCCCGTACGTCCAGAAGACGGTCATCCGGCACGCGAACCGCTGGAACCGGCGGGTGTATGTCGCGACGAACCTCCTGGAGTCGATGGTCACGGGCCGGGTGCCGACGATCGCAGAGTCGAACGACATCGCGAACACGCTCCTCGACGGCGTGCACGGTCTCGTGCTGGCCGCCGAGACGGCCGTCGGCATCGATCCCGTGGGATCGGTCGACATCGTGCTCCGAGGCATACGCGCGTTCGAACGCTCCACGCAGATCGACCTGCTGGAGGACGACCGAACGGAGCTGCCGGCCCGCTAGGCAGGCGGGGGCTCGGGCTTTCGGGACCACAGGGGCCCGGAAGCGCCGGGCCGAACCGCGACTCGATGTCGGAGGCTCCGTGCCACGATGGGTTCAGAGCAGGCGGAGGGAGGAGGCGTCTCATGGACACGAAGTCAGATGTGCTCGAAACGATCGAGCGGGCCAAGGATGTCATGACCGTCCGCAGGGTGTTCGGTGACCCGTATGAGAAGAACGGCGTCACGATGATCCCTGCCGCACGAGTCGCCGGTGGCGCGGGCGGTGGCGAGGGTCCCGGCGGTGAGGAGTCCGGACACGGCAGCGGCTTCGGGATGAACGCGCTGCCGGCGGGTGCCTTCGTGATCAAGGGCGATGACGTGCAGTGGCGGCCCGCCGTCGACGTGAACAAGGTCATCCTCGGGGCCCAGGTGGTCGCGATCGCCGCATTGTTCCTGGCTCGCGCCATCGTGAAGGCGCGCGCGACCTATCTCTACGAGCACGAGACGGCCTGACGAAGCACCGCAGGCGGTCGGTCAAGCTCTCGACGGCGTGCCTGGCATCATCGGAACGCTGATCGGCCGGCCCGTGTTCGCGAACCTGAGCAAGATGATCTCGCGCGCTACCGGGCCCGCCACGACAGCGTGAACTCGCTGCGCTGAGGCGTGTCGGTCAGACGATCGGGTCCGGTGCCATCCGCATCCATGAGGAACAGGTCCGCAGGCAGGAACGGCTTGAACCGGCGCCCCGACCCTCTCGTGAACACGATCGAGACCCCGTCGGGCGAGAACAGCGGTGCGTACTCGGCGCGCCGCGGCGTGTGCGTCAGACGGTCCCATCCATTGCCATCGCCCTCGACGACGTAGAGGTCCTGCTGCTTCCGCCGGGCCCACGCCGAGTAGACGATCGAGGAACCATCGGGGGCCCAGCTCGGGGCCACGCTCGCCGCGTCCCCGACGCCGCGGGTCGGGTTCGAGACGGCAACCTGGCGGGCGGAACCATCGGGGTTCATCGTCACGATTTGGCGCCAGACGGTACGTGCCGGACGTGGCCACGATCCGGTCCATCACGCTCCAATCGGCGTAGCAGTCGGGGCGATCGCTCACCATCATGAGGTCTTCCCCTCCCAGCCCCATCGTGTAGAGACGTGTTGTCGCCTCGCCCGGCTCGACCGAGACACAGACGACCAGGGCGCCGCCGTCCGGAGAGAACGCGAGCGATCGGACGAAGTGAGCCTCCGGGATGTCCGTGACGAGGATCACCGTGGTCCGCTCGCCCGTCGCCGGGTCGGCCAGGAAGATCTGGTCGTCCGGACCCCGGGTGGTCGATCCGGCGAACGCCGAACCGTCGGTCCACAGGGGACGATAAGACGCCGAGGGCGAGGGTGACGGGGTCGCGAGCACGGATGCCCTGAGGGCCGTCTGTGGCGCCGGGCTATCATCCGCGGGTCGCGGTCGCGGCGCGCGTGGGAAGGAGGCCTGCGACGGGGTTCCGGCTCGCCATCGCCATGGCGTTCGCGTTCGCGGTCACGAACGGGTTCCACGACGCCGCGAACGCGATCGCAACGCTCGTCGTGACGCGGGTCGCCCGGCCGATGCAGGCGATCCTCCTCGCCGCCGTCTGCAACCTCCTCGGCCCGCTCCTTCTGGGTGCGGCGGTCGCCGACACGATCGCCACGATCGTGTCGGTGCCGGCCGGCGAGGAGGTGATCGTCGTGGGTGCCGGCCTCACCGGCGCCGTGGTCTGGAACGTGATCACCTGGTGGCGCGGGATCCCGTCGAGCTCCAGCCACGCGCTCGTCGGGGGGCTCGTAGGCGCCGCCCTCGCGACAGCGGGCACGACCGCCGTGAACTGGGGCGGGATAGAGCACGGACGACCGGTCGGGGTGTACGGCGCGCTGATCGCGCTCGCGATCTCACCGGTGCTCGGGTTCGCAGCGGCGGCCGCGATCACCCGGATCGCCCGTCGCGCGCTCCGGCGGGCCTCCGTGCGCGTCGACGGCGTGATCCGGAACGCGCAGTGGGTGACCTCGGGGTGGCTCGCCTTCAGCCACGGCGCGAACGACGCTCAGAAGGCGGTCGGCATCATCGCGGCGCTCATGCTCGCCACCGGGCGCACGACGTCGCTGCGCGCCCCCACCTGGGTCACGCTGGCGTGTGCGTTCGCCCTGACGATCGGTACCGCGATGGGAGGCTGGAGCATAGTCCGCACGATCGGGAGCCGGATCGTCCGCCTGCGGCCCCTCGACGGACTCGTCAGCCAGGCCAGCTCGGCCGGGGTGATCCTCGCGTCGTCGGTGATCGGCGCGCCGGTCAGCACCTCACAGATCGTCGCGTCGTCGGTCGTCGGCGTGGGCGTCGGGCGACGCCGCACCCGGCACGTGAACTGGCGGATCGTGACCAACATCGGCTTCGCGTGGCTAACGACGATGCCCGCGGCGGCCGCGCTCGCCGTAGTCTCGCTCCCAGCCTGGAGGTGGCTCGCATGAAGCGACCATGGTTCCTGCCCGAGGATCACGATGTGATCGGGTTGCTCCGCGCACAGGCCGCCGTCACGATCGAAGGATTGGAGGCGCTGGTCCGATGGTCCACCACCGGCGGCGGCGACGAGGCCGACCGCGTTCGCGCGCTGGAGCACGAGGCCGACGATCGCAAGCGCGAGGTGCGGGCCGCCCTCACCGAGTCGTTCACGACGCCACTCGACGCCGAGGATCTCTACACGATGTCGGAGCGGCTCGACGGGGTGATGAACGGCGCGAAGGACGCGGTGCGCGAGGCCGAGGTGATGGGCATCCCGCCCGACGAGCACGTCCGCGAGATGGCCGAGCTCCTGCTCGAAGGGGTCCGGCGGCTTGCCGACGCGTTCGGCCGCCTCACGAAGCAGGGAGCGAAGGAGCACGGCCCGGCCACCGAAGCGGCAGATGCCGCGATCAAGGCACAACGGCGGCTCGAGCGGGTGTACCGCGACGCCGCCTCGGCCCTGATCGAGGTCGACGACCTCCGCGAGGTCATGGGGCGTCGGGAGCTCTACCGCCGTATCTCCCGACTCTCGGACGATGTCGTCGAGGTCGCCGAGCGCGTCTGGTACGCCACGGTGAAGGAAGGCTGATGGAGTTCACGGAGGTCGTGCGACGCCGCCGCATGGTTCGGCGGTTCGACCAACGTCCGGTGCCGCGCGAGACGATGGATCGGGTCCTCGAGGTCGGCAGGCGGGCACCATCCGCCGGGTTCGCCCAAGGGGTGGACTTCCTCGTGCTGGATCGACCCGACGACGTCGCCGCCTTCTGGAGGATCACCCGCGATCCGGAGTTCGGCTGGGACCTCGACGACGTCGCGGTGGGGCCGACGGTGCTCGTGCTCCCGATCCCAGACCCCGGTCGCTACCTCGCGCGGTACTCCCAACCCGACAAGATCGCGTTCGGCATGGACGACGCCGCCAACTGGCCCGTGAAGTTCTGGGAGATCGATGCGGCGATGGCGTCGATGCTGATGCTCCTGGCCGCGGTCGACGAGGGCCTCGGCGGGTGGTTCTTCGGCATCACGCACGGCGAGCGTGCACTGCTTGACCGTTTCGGCGTTCCGGAGGACCTGCGTTCCATCGGCATCATGGGGTTCGGGTTCCGGGCGGACGACGAACAGCCGAGCGGCTCGTGGACGAAGCGCGAGCGTCGACCGTTCGTGAAGCAGGTGCATCGAGGCGTTTGGTGACGCCGACCGACCTCGACGGTGAGGTGAGAAGAACGCCGACGACGCCGTGATGGTTCGTGTTCGCCGGCTGAAGTCGTCATGGCACCTAGGCTCGTTGCGAAACGCGCTCGGTACTTGGAGACGCTTCGGTCGATGGATCAAAGCCGCCGCGCCCGATGCGACAGAGACGATCAACTACGAGATGCCGGCGTTCAGGGACCATGGCAGGTTCCTCGTGTCGTACGCCGCGTTCACGCAGCACTGCAGCCTCTTCCCCGCGAGCGAGGCCGTTCGTGAGGCGTGCGGGGACGAGCTGGAGCCTACCTCGAGGGCCGTCTAGCCCCGCCCGAACATCGCCGATGCAACCGCGCGCTGCGCCTGGGCGGTCGACCGGTCGTCGCCGAGGTCGGAGATCGCCACACGAGCGCTCGAGGAGAGCGCGTCGGTGCCCCTTCCGAGCGTCGGAGCGGGACGCGCCTGCTCGCCGGGAGCCACCGTGGCCATGCCGAGGAGGTCGTTGGCCATCAGGACCTCGATCGACAGGATCTCCTCGACCAGGTCGAGGGCGTCGCCAGTTAGACGCACCGTGAGGGGTGCGCTGGTGGCATGGTCTTCGACGCCGATGTCGAGCGGCGGGGCGTCGAGGGTCGCAGGCGCCGCGAGGTGCCGCAAGGCCGAGAACGTCGCGGCCGCCGGGTAGCGGAGCTGAAGCCCGAACGTCTCCGGCGGCGTCCAGCCCGGCGGCGGCACGCCGGCGCCGGCGATGCGTTCGAAGAACAGGTCCCAGAGGTGGCTCATGCGCCGCTCGCTGATCTGGCCCACGTGCGCCATCGCGATGCGCATCTGGTCGAACGCGATCGCCATCACGAGTGGGTGGAAGTTGCCGTTGTGCACCATCGCGTCGTCCTCGATCGAGACGAGGGGGTTGTCGCCGCGCCCGTTGAGCTCGACCTGCACGGCGTGGCGCGCGGCGGCGATCGCGCTGCGGAACGCGCCGTGCACCTGCGGGATCACCCGGAACGACAACGGGTCCTGCACCGAGTTCGGGGCTCCGGGGTCGAGCAGGAAGCTCCCCGTGAGCGCCTCGGTGACCGCCGCGCACGACTCGATCTGGCCGGGGAAGGGCTTCGCGGCGCCCACCGCAGGTCGTACGATCGAGGGGTTCCCGCTGGTCGCCTCGAGCGAAAGCGCTGCCACCACGTCGGCACGCTCCGCGACGCGCTGGGCCCGTTCCACAGCCATCGCGCCCTCGGCGACCGACACCGCATTGGACGACACGATCGTGAGGCCGTCCTTCGGCTCGGGGCGCAGCGGCTCGATGCCTGCTCGTCGCAGCGCCTCCGCTCCCGGCACCAGGTCGCCGTCGAGCTCGGCCCGGCCACGGCCGATCATCACCTGACCCACGCTCGCCATCTGTCCGAGATCGCCGGCTCCGACGGAGCCGCGCGACGGCACGACCGGATGCACGCCGGCGTTCAGCATCTCGACGAGCAACTCCGCGACGCGGGGGCTCGCGCCCGATCCTCCTCGCGCGATGCCGTTCAGCCGCACGGCCATCGCAGCACGCACGGGCTCGGTCGGCAGGGGCGGCCCCGTGCCACCTGCGTGCGTCATCAAGAGCATCACCTGGCCGCTGCGCAGCTCTTCGCTGGGGAGCACGGAATCCTTCATGTGCCCGACGCCCGTGTTCAGCCCGTAGACGGGCTCGTCGCCCTCGAGCATGTGGTCGATCACCGTCCGGCTGGCCAGGATCGTGGCGCGAGCGTCGTCGCCGAGCTCGATCCGCGCTCCTCGCGACACCGCCAGCAGGTCCTCGATCTCGAGCGGCGCGGCGGTGATCGTGATGGCTCGCACGTCACATCACCTCGTACATGCGCCAGAGGCCTGGCACGCCCTTCAGCTCGTGCTCTCCTCGATCGAGGAACTCGATGCCGGAGCCCACGACGAGGTCCTTCACCGTTGACGACACGAACACATGCCCGGCGCCCGCCAGGGCCGAGATGCGTGCACCGATGTGCACCGCGAGTCCCTGCACGTCGCCGTCGGAGCGCTCGACCTCTCCGGTGTGCACCCCGGCACGGATCTCGAGGCCGATCGCACGGATCGCCGAGGCCGCGGCCCTCGCGCAGACGATGGCGTGGCGTGGCGAATCGAACGTCGCGAGGAACCCGTCACCGGCGGTGTGCACCTCGTGGCCGCCGAACCGGTCGAGCTCGTCGCGCAACAGCCGATGATGGCGCCGGAGCAGCTCCCGCCAGTCCTGGTCACCCATCTCGGCCGCGTGTTCCGTGGAACCGACGATGTCGGTGAACAGGAGGGTGGTGAGCACCCGGTCGCGCCTCGGCGGAGGCCGTGTGCCCGTGAGGAACGCCTCGATCTCGTCGGCCACGTCCTCGATGTCGTCGGCGAAGATCGCCGTGCCCGTCCCCTCGATCTCGGCGAGCCGGGCGTTCGGCAGCGCCGCGACGAGCGCGCGGGCGTTCCGCATCGGCAGGATCGTGTTCTCCGTCCGGTGCAGGACGAGCACCGGCACGTCGATCGAGGGCAGCAGATCGCGGATGTCCCAGTGCGTGTTCTCCTTGATGAAGTCGTCGATGCGGATACCACTCGATGCCGAGCGGTTGTACCGGCGGAACCACGACTTGAACCCGGGCTCGTCTATGCGCGCCGGCGCCACGATGCCGATGTGGGTGTCGATGTCGATCACCACGCTCGCGTTCGCCATGCGCGCGAGCGTCTCGGGCTCCACGCCGAAGTCGTCGTCGGGCGAGGGCACCAGCCGAGGGGCGGTCTCGAACGCGACCGCGGCCGAGACCCGGTCGAGGTGACCGGCGACGAACGCCAGTGCGAGCATGCCCGCGTCGGTGGTGCCCATCACAGCAGGTCGCTCCGAGCCCACCTCGTCGATCACCGTGAGGAAGTCGCCGACCTGCTCGTCGAACGTCGGCAGGCTGTCCAGTGGGTCCGACATGCCCATGCCGCGGCGATCGAAGCGGATCAGGCGCGAGAACTCGCCCAGGCGTTCGTATAGGCGCCGGAGCTTCGGGTCTTCCCACGCGATCTCGAGGTGCGACACGGTCCCGTGCATCATCAGCAGGTCGATGTCGCCCGCACCCGAGACCTGATAGGCGATGTGCACGCCGTCGGGAGCGAGCGCGTACTGGGTCTCGGGCAGCGTCATCCCGGCAGTGTCGCCGGTCGCGCCGCTCGCCACAAGGCGGCTTTCACCGTTCGGGGCGACGTGGGAACATCGGAGCTCGGAGGACCGCCGGATGGATGCCAGCACGCTGGATCGAGCGCGCCGAGCACTGGAGGATCACGCCTGGCAGGAGGCCTACGAGGCATTCATGAGTGCCACCGCCGAGGGGGCGCTCGCCGGCGGGGACCTGGAGCGCCTCGCCGAGGCAGCGTGGTGGACGGCCCATCCCACCGGGTGCATCGACGGACTCGAGCGAGCGTTCGCGGCTCACATCCGCGAGGGGAACGAGCCACGTGCCGCCTACGTCGCGCTGCAGTTGGCCGACCGTTGGGGAGATCGGCTGAGTCCGGCGCAGTCGGCGGGATGGTTCCAACGAGCGGCGCGCCTGCTGGCGAGTCAGCCCGAAGGGGTTGAGCACGGCTACCTCGAACTTGCGAAAGCTCGCAGCAGCGAGAGCGTCGAGGAGATGATGCAGCACGCGACGGCGATGCTGGATATCGGAACCCGCTACGGCGACCCGGACCTGCAGGCGTTCGGGTTGATGTGCCAGGGCATGGCCCACATCGCCGAGGCCCACGTCGAGGAAGGCATGGCGTTGATCGACGAGGCCACGGTCGCGGCGGTCGCGGGCGAGCTCACGCCTATCGCGACCGGCGTCGTGTACTGCTTCACGATCGTCGCGTGCATCGATCTCGCCGACTACCGGCGTGCCGGCGAATGGACGGAGGCGACGAGACGGTGGTGCGAGCGGCAGGCGATCAACGGATTCCCCGGACACTGCCGCGTGCGGCAGGCTGAGATCATGCGGTTGCGAGGGTCGTTCACCGAGGCCGAGCACGAGGCCCGGCGAGCCGTCGAGGAGTTGACCGCGTTCGGCGATCTCCCAGTGTCCGCCGTGGGGTTCCGTGAGATCGGAGAGATCCGCCTGCGCATCGGGGACCTCGACGGCGCCGAGAAGGCCTTCGGGCAGGCGCAGCAACGCGGCAACGACGCCCAGCCGGGGTTGGCCTTGCTGCAGCTCGCGCGAGGGCACTCCGTGGCCGCGCGTTCGTCGATCCGAAGCGCGCTCGCAGAGCAGCCGACGGCGGTCGCGAGGGCTCGTCTGCTGCCCGCGGCGGTCGAGATCGCCCTCGCGTCGCACGACGTGGCTGAGGCCCGCGAAGCGGCCGAGGAGCTCGGCGGGATCGCCGCGAGCTACGATGCGGCCCTATGGCGGGCGAGCGCGCACCAGGGATTGGGGAGCGTCCTCGCGTTCGAGGAAGACGCAGGGGCAGCGATCGGGGAGCTCCGCACGGCGATCAGGTTGTGGAAGGAAGCCGACCTGCCCTTCGAGACCGCGCAGGCCCGTCGATGCCTCGCCACGGCGCATCGGCTCGACGGCGATGAGTCTTCCGCCGAGTTGGAGCTTCGGGCCGCGCACAGAATCTTCGACCAGCTCGGTGCGGCGCTCGAGGCGCAGCGATGCCTCGACCTGATCGATTCCGGCGCGTCCGCGCCGGGCGAGCGGGTCGGACGAACCTTCATGTTCACGGACATCGTCGGGTCGACGAACCTGCTCGAGACCATCGGCGACGAGGCGTGGGAAGGGGTCATGCGCTGGCACAACGAAACCCTGAGCTCGCTGATCGAGGGGCACGAGGGTGTGATCGTGCACACGACCGGTGACGGCTACTTCGCAGCCTTCGGCGACGCGACCGCCGCGGCGACGTGCGCGGTGGCGATCCAGCGCACGCTGGCCGAGCACCGGCGCGTGCACGGGTTCGCACCGCAGGTCCGTATCGGGCTGCACGCGGCAGAGGCGATGGCCCTCGGCGACGACTACGCGGGAATCGGTGTGCACGAGGCAGCCCGCGTCGGCGCGCTGGCGGAGGGGAACGAGATCGTCGTGACGTGCAGCACGGTCGAAGGCGAGCCGATGTCGTTCCCGGTGGAGCGCGAGCGGGCCGTGTCCCTCAAGGGCCTCGCCGACCCCGTGAGGGTCGTCAGCCTCCGATGGCAGCCGCCCGAACGAAGCACGGGTCGGAGCTGAGCAGGGTGCCGAGGTACGGGTCGGATGAGGACGAGTGGCGAGCGTATCTTGACGGGTCCCATCCATCCGCGCACTTCGGACATCTCGTGTTCCGGCTTGTACCCAGGGGCCCTCGATGCAGGCTGTGCTCGGTGCCTTTCGCCGGTGTGGGGCCGTTCCTCCTGGGGAGGTTCGGCTTCACACCCTGGGCGAAGAATCCAAACATCTGCTCGCGATGCGTGACGTGGCTGTCGACGAAGGAAGTCAGCGGCACCGAGATCGAACTCTCCTTCTTGTTCGCCGACGTGCGCGGATCGAGCGACCTCGCGAGGCGGATCGGCACGATGGAGTTCGCCCGCTTGATGCAGCGCTTCTACAGGGTCGCCTCCGACGTGCTGCTCGCCGACGACGCGATCGTGGAGAAGTTCGTGGGCGACGAGGTCGTGGGCTTCTTCATGCCGCTGATGACCGGCCCCGAGCACGCCGCCGCCGCTGTGCGCGCGGCCGAGCACCTGCTGAGAGCGACCGGGCACGGCGACGACGACGGCCCGTGGCTCCCGCTCGGCGCCGGGGTGCACACGGGCACGGCCTTCGTCGGCGTGGTGTCGAGCGGTGCATCGAGCGATTTCACCGCCCTCGGCGATGCGATCAACATCGCGGCGCACGTCGCCGCCCAGGCCGGCCCGGGTGAGATCCTCGTCACCGACGCCGCGGCGGCCGCCTCAGACATCGACCTCGACGGTCTCCAACGGCGCAGCCTCTCGCTGAAGGGTCACCCGGTCGACGCGGTCGTGGTGCCGGTGCCGTCGGCACCGCCCGCGTGATCGCCGCTCTCAGTGAGGCGTTGACACAGCACGCGGATCACGCCGAGCGAGGTCTCGGGCCGTTCCCGCAGGATCGACTCGAAGCGCCGCCGATCGATCGAGAGCACGCGGACCGATCCGTCGCACTCGAGGCCGGCGATGCGCGGCTCGTTCGTGATGACGGCCATCTCGCCGACGACGTCGCCGGGCGATCGGGTGGCGAGCACCCGTCGACCGTCGCCGCGGCCGGAGGTCACCGAGACCGTGCCGCTCACGATGATGAACATTTCGTCGCCGGTCTCTCCCTGCTCGGCGATCGTGTCCCCCTCGGCGAACGCCTGTTCCCGGGCGATCGATGCGATCGGTTCCAGGTCGGGTGGCGGGAGCGCCGCGAACAGTGGCACCTTCCGCAGGAACAGCACGCGTTCCATCATCGACAGCGTCGGCAGGGTCTCGGTCATCGTTCCTCCTCGCGACCGTGCGGCCAGCGCGGCGCACGCTCTGATCCAGTCGTCGGGGTCGTGTTCCAGTCGCTGCATCACCGCCGGGGCCTCCAGGCCTGCTGGGGTGCCTTCCCACATCGTCAGCAGGGGGCGGACGATGTCGCGTTCGCCGACGCTCTCGATCACCTCGAGGGCGTTGGCCCGCTGACCGGGGTCGGACACCGAGAGGTTCTCGAGCGCGACCCGCATCTCCGCGCCGCCACCGACCAGCGCCGCAGCCCGTAGGCCGAGTAGCGCGTCACGCTCGGACAGGAAGTGCAGGGAGTCCTTGAGCAGGCGCACGGCCTCGTCAGCGTCGTCCTCGAGCGCCGCGCCCAGCCGATGGCGCTCCACGGCTCCCTGCACGGTAGTCGCCGCGAACGAGCGCAGGTCCTGGGCGCGGCCGTCGACGGGGAGCCGTTCGAGCGCTGCCAGCGCGCCGGCTCTCCGGTCGGGGGAGTCCAGGGAACGCACGAGCGGATCGACCGCTGGCTCGCCGATCGCCACCAAGCCGTCGCTGGCAGCTTCTCGCACGATCAGATGCCGGTCGCAGGCGGCCGCGACCAACGCGTCGAGGGCACGGTCGTCGTCGGCTTCCGTTGCGGTGGGGGCGAGCTCGGCGCACACGTGAGCAGCGGCGGCCCGCACGGACGGAGCCTCGTCGTGCATGCCGGCGAGCACGACGTCGATCGCGACCTTCAGCCCGATCCCGCGCATCTCTCGGAAGGCGGCGGTCCGCACGTCGTCGTCGTCGGACCCCGCGAGCTCGACGAGCGTCGTGCTGGCGGCCGGATGATCGTCGAGCGCCGCGAGCGCGGCGGCTGCGCTCACCCGCACGAACGGGTCGCGATCGTGCATGAGCGGCCCCACCGCGTGCGATGCGGCCTCTGCCTGCACGCCGAGCGCGCGGAGCGCCTGGGCGGTCGCGAGCCGCACCGCCGGCGCGCGATCGGCCGTGCGTTGCATGATGTCGGCGACGGCGTCGGTCGCCTCCGAGTGGGCGAGCGAGCGAACCGCGTCGGCGCGCACGTCGTCGTCGTCGTCGTCCAGCGCCCCGACGAGGGCGTGCCGCGCGGCCGGAGCATCCAGGTCTCCGAGCACGATGGCCGCGACCCGTCGGACCCGCGCGTCGGGGTCTCCGAGGGCGCCGACGGCGACCCCGAGCGCGGAGGCATCCGCCCTCGCCAGCCCGAAGGGCTCGAACGGCACGGATCCGCTCTGGCCGGCCCCGAACACGCTCGGCCGGCCTTCTCGAAGCGCCTGGACGAGCTCCCGGGAGTACGCGCGGCGGACGCCGATCATCGCGACCGTCGCGAGCACCGCGGCGGCAAGCCCCACGAGGTACAGCATGCCGGGGGACAGGGCCCGTTCGCCGATGAGCGCGATCACACCGGCGAGGATCGTGCCCACCTGCGTCGGTCCTCCGTAGATGAAGGCCCGGGTTTGGTCGCGACGGTCGGGCGGCACCGTGTTGATCACAGCTTCGGTGGAGCTCGAGGCGCCTCCCTGCAACCACGCGACCTGGGCGAACCGAAAGATCATGAGCGCGGCGAACCCGTCGTCGACCGCGAGCACCCCGAATGCCACGACGTAGAGCAGCGGCAGCACGAGCAGAACCGTCGGCACTCCGAACCGGGCGAGCAGCCGGTTCGTGACGAACAGTGACAGCACGAACGCGACGCCGGTTGACAGGCCGAAGAACAGGCCGAAGAAGCCAGCCAGGTCGTCGGGGCTCGGGAACTGCTCGGTGGCCGCACGCGAGAACGGCAGGTAGAGGGAGAAGAACAGCAGCGAGAACAAGATCGATCCGAGGGCGAGCCACCGCATCAGGGTGGAACGAGCCACGTACCGCAGTCCCACCGTGAGCTGTCCGGTCGCGTCTGCGGCGAGATCGGCGCTCGTGCGCACGCCCAGTCGTTTCGCCCGAGCGAGGAGCACGGAGCTGAGCCCGACGGCGATCGCCAGGGTCCCGACCCAGACGAGCAGCAGGTTCGGGGTGCCCAGCCACGCCGCGAGCGGCTTCGTGACGAGCCCCCCGATCACGTACCCGAGCACGCCTCCGGCGCCGATCAGCGGGAAGAAGCGCTTGGCCTGCCGCGTGTCGGTGACGATGCCGGCGAGTCCCCACACCGTCAGGCCCAGCACGAAGTAGCCCACGCCCTGCAGGAGCCACAGCGCCTGCGTGATCCACGCGACGCCGGCCGCGAGCGCAAGCCTTCCCGCCATCGCAAGGGCAGCGACCGAGACCGGGATCACGATGCAGGCCCGGCCGCGCCCCAGGCGGGCCAGGAGCCAACCGAAGCCGAGCGTCGCGAGGAACATCGTTCCGCCCAGCACGAGGTACATCACCGGCAGCCGCTCGACACCGTAGCGATCGAAGAACAACGCCTCGATGCCGCTCTGTCCGATCATCAGGCCGGCCGAGACGAAGAAGGAGATGGCCACGATGAGCCCGACCGGGCGGCCCTCGCCGGGCTTCAGGGCGACCAGCCGCTGCACCCTCGAGGCGTTCACGGCACGCTCCGCGCCGCGGTGAACGGGAACGTCACGATCCCCGCGGGCAACCCGAGCATGTCGCGAACAGTACGCGGTGCCGCTCGTCGCAGCGAGGCGACGATGTGAGGAGTACTCGCGCGCCGAGGCGCGCCCGTTGACACCGAGCCCACCAGTCAATGATGATTGAGTCAGTCATGGCTGAGCTGATGGTGGCTCGCAGGAGTGCGATCCATGCCGCCTTGGCAGACCCGCACCGATTGGAGATCGTCGACGAGCTCGCCCTGTCCGATCGGTCGCCCTCGGAGCTGAGCGCTTCCCTGGCGATCGGTTCCAACCTGCTCGCGCATCACCTGAAGGTGCTCGAGGACGCGAGCGTCGTCGAGCGTGTTGCGTCCGCAGGCGACGCCCGGCGCAGGTATGTCCGCTTGGTGCCGGGGGCGCTCGCGGTCGTCGCCGAACCCACCGCGACCCTCGTCGTCGGCCACATGCTCTTCGTCTGCACCGAGAACTCCGCACGTTCGCAGCTCGCGGCGGCGTTGTGGAACGCTCGTCATGAGGTGCCAGCCACGAGCGCCGGCACGCGGCCCGCAGCGAAGGTCCACCCGCAGGCCATCGCGGCGGCGGGTCGGGCCGGCCTCGATCTGCGCTCGACCCGCCCCCGGTCGGTCGATGAGGTGGCGGAGTCGCCCGATCTCGTGGTGACCGTCTGTGACGCGGCTCGAGAGGAGCTCGGGGCCAGATCCCACGATGCGACCGTGCTGCACTGGTCGGTCCCCGACCCAGCGCGCGGTGGTCGCCGGAGCGACTTCGACCTCGCCCTGAGCAGGCTCGACTCCCGGGTCGAGGTTCTGGCCCCCCATATCCGTCCATCCCGTCTTCGAAGGAGTTCACGCTGACGAACATCACCGACGCGAGACCGCGGGTCGTCTTCCTCTGCGTGCAGAACGCTGGGCGGTCCCAGATGGCGGCCGGCTGGATGAAGCACCTCGCAGGCGACCGGGTCGAGGTGTTCTCCGGCGGCTCGAAGCCGGGGAGCGCCGTCAACCCCTCCGCGGTCGAGGCGATGGCGGAGGTCGGCATCGACATCTCGAGCGCGGTCCCCAAGCCATGGACCGATGAGGTGATCCGTGCGGCCGACGTGATCGTCACGATGGGCTGCGGAGACTCATGCCCGGTCTTCCCGGGCAAGCGCTACCTCGATTGGGAAGTGGCAGACCCGGCGGGTTTGCCCGTCGAAGCGGTCCGCCCGATCCGCGACGAGATCGGGGATCGGGTGCACGCGATCATCGACGAGCTGGGCGCCTCGCCGCAGGAGTGACCGAGTCGCGCTCCGACCGATGCCTCTCGTAGGGTCCGTAGGGGTTCCGCGCGATGGATGTGACGCACGTCACGGTTCCGGCGCGCATGTCTCCTTAGGCTCGAACCCATGTACGGGTCCTTCGCGAGCGCCGACCTCGACGACGACGGACTGATCGGCGTCGCCGACGCGCTGAGCCGCCACATCGCCGCCGCGCAGACGGCGCTGCTCGGCGTGATCGCCGAGGTCGATCGGCGCGGGGCATGGCGCGACTCGGGGGCACGCGACCTCGCCCACTGGCTCTCGATCCGCTACGGCATCTCGTGGTGGAAGGCCGACCGTTGGATCCGAGCGGCGGCAGCACTCCGAGGTCTGCCAGGTGTCGCGAAGGCACTCCAGAACGGCACGCTCGGCATCGACAAGGTGGTCGAGCTGACCCGGTTCGCGACGCCCGAGACCGAGCACGATCTCGTCGAGTGGGCGAGCGAGACCACCTGTGCCGCGGTCCGGCGCCGCGCCGACCTCGAGGTCAGGGCTGATCACGACGAGACCGCGGAATTCGAACGGGACCGATCCCTGCGCTACTGGTACGAGGACGGCGGACGCCGGTTCGGGCTCGAGGCGCGCATGCCCTCGGCCCAGGGAGCGGTGGTGGCCAGGGCGCTGCAACGGGCTGTCGATCAGATCCCTGTCATGCCTGCCGAGCACGACGGGGCATACATCGAAGCCCGGCGAGCCGACGCTCTGCTGGCGTTGTGCTCGCAGCGCATCGCCGCCGATGCCGACGCCGATCGAGCGACCCTCGTGGTCCATGCGTCGATCGAAGCCTTGGCGGGGCGTCGGAACGTCGAGACCGAACACGGCGCGATCATGCCGCCCGAAGCCCTGCAGCGTCTCGCGTGCGACGCTCGGGTACAGGTCGTCACCGAGAGCGAGGCCGGCGACGCGGTCGCGTTCGGCCGCACGAGGCGAGAGCCCTCCGCCTCGATGATGCGACAGCTCCGCCATCGCGATCGGGGCTGTCGGTTCCCGGGGTGTGGGTCCACCGCGTTCGCGAACGCGCACCACATCGTGTGGTGGTCGCGCGGAGGCGCCACCGACCTCGACAACCTCGTGCTGATCTGCGGGTTCCATCATCGGCTCGTCCACGAGCACGGATGGACGATCAAGCGCACCGACGACGGAAGGGTTCGGTGGTTCCGGGCCGACGGCTCCCGCTATCGCGGCGGGCCTGAGCGCGACGGGTCGCACGAGGCATCCGACGCGTTCATCGACACGGGCTGACGATTGCAGGCCGGTGCATCGTCGGGCCCGCGTCCTTCGACGCCGGCCGGTTCCCGCGAAGCGGTCCAACGCGGTAGGGTCCTCTCAACGGAGAAGCCGGGTGACGATGGACAGCGCGCCCCCATCGATCTTCCCCAGGCTCGATCAGAGCCTCGCCCTGGTTCGCTGGCCCGGGAACGACCAACGAGCAGGAGGATGAACGATGAAACGAACGCTGCTGATCCTGGCGCTCGTCGCGGCGATCGCGACGCCGGCGCTGGCGGCTGGGCCGATCACGCGTGACGGCGTCGACTACTCGGGACTGCGCAACCCCGGTGGGTGCGAGGTGTTCCCGGAGAACGGCACCGAGCTCCACGTGAAATGCCTGGCGTCCGTGGGGGCGACCGGCACCGCGTTCGTTCGCTACCGATTCCTGAAGGATGTCGGCGGCGTGATCGGTCCGGCGACCGTCTCGGCCGACCTGCGCGACGGCGAGGGCTGCGCGTCCTACCGTTGGATGGCTCCGATCCGAACGTTGCGGATCGTGGTGCCCTTGGGATGCTACATCCACGTTCGGTCGGTGACCTGGCAGCAACCGTAGTCTCGATCCGAGAGCTCGATCTCGCCCGGCGGGGAGGTACGCGGCGTACCGTCGCGACGTGCCGCTTCCGCAACCGCGAACGACGAACGATCCCACCTCGGCGGGCGCGCTGGTCTCGGTCGCACTCGTGTTGGCGGTGGCGGCCGTCGGCTCGCTCTCCATCGGGGCGGCGGATGTCCCGGACGCGGCGGTGGTGCTGGGGTCCGCGTCGGCGCGGGAAGGGTCGTGGTACCCACGACGGCTCCCCGGCTCGCCGACCGGGGTGACGGGGCTCGGGAACGATGTGGCGGTCGCGACGCGCTCAGGTGCTTGGGTTCCGCTCGTGATGCGGGCGCGAGCGCAACCCGGTCTGGCGTGGCGAGATCACTGCTCCTCGAACGGGATGAGTCGGCGCCCGGGTTGACATGTGACCATTAGGTCACCTATCTTCGGCATCGTGAACGACGACGACCGCGTGTTCAAGGCACTCGCAGACCCGACGCGACGCTTCCTGCTCGACCTGCTGTACGAGCGTGACGGCCGCACGCTGACGCAGCTCGAATCCGAGCTCGAGATGACGCGCTTCGGGGTCATGAAGCATCTGCGGGTGCTCGAGGACGCGGGCCTCGTGGTCACGCACCGGCAGGGCCGGGAGAAGCTCCATTTCCTCAACCCGGTGCCGGTAAGGCTGATCCACGACCGGTGGATCGACAAGTACACCGAGCGCCGGGTGTCGGCGCTCGCGGAGCTCAAGCACGAGCTGGAAGGGGAGGGAACGGCATGACGACGAGCACCGAGACGGCGGTGGCCACCCAGGTCTACCGCGTGTACATCAAGGCCTCGCCCGAGCGCATCTGGCAGGCGATCACCGATCCGGCCTGGACGGCCCGATACGGCTACGGCGGCACGGTCGACTACGACCTGCGCCCCGGCGGGAAGTACATCGCCTACACGAGCGAGGAGATGCGAGCGATGGGCTCGCCCGACGTCGCGATCGATGGCGAGGTCCTCGAGGCCGACCCGCCGCACAGGCTCGTGCAGACCTGGCGCATGGTCATGGACTCCCAGATGGAAGCCGAGGGCTTCACGAAGCTGACGTACGACATCGCCGAGGGCAAGGGCGGCGTGTCGAAGCTCACGCTGACCCACGAGCTCGAGGGCGCTCCCGGTCTCGCGACGCTGCTGTCCGGTGGCATGGAAGAGATGGGCGCCGGCGGCGGTTGGGCGTGGGTGCTCAGCGATCTCAAGTCGTTGCTCGAGACCGGCAACGGCATGGACACGGAGGACGCGCTCAACCAAGGCTGAGCCACGACCTGCGAGGGAAGGCCGCCCGGGGGCGGAAGTCGCGATCGTTCGCGACTTCCGCCCCCGCCTCGCGTTCAGGAGCGTGCGACGGGCTAGGGAGTCGACGGCACGCAGCCGAGCGCCGTGCCCGCCCCGTTCCACTCCGCGACCTGGCCTGCGCAGCCGGCCGGCTCCGCGCCGAGCTGGACCTGCGCGTTGTCGACGGGTCCCGAGTACACGCCGCCGCCGCTGAGCTTCGACGCGCGACGCTCGAGCACCGCGATCCGCTCGTTCGCATCCGTGCGGAAGCGCAGCAGACGTTGGATCAACCGCTGCTGTTCCCGGTTCTCCTCGCGGAGGCCGTCGATCGCGCGGTGCTGCCGCTGCGCGCTCGCCTCGAGCGCGGTCACCCGCTGCCCGAGCGATGTGCCGCCCCGGTCCTCGGCGAACGCGGTGAACGCGAAGGCGCCGATCACGAGGCTCGCGAGCACCGACAACGACGCGATGTTCCTGTGCATCTCCGCCCCCTCTCGATGGTGATCCCTCCTATCCTCGACGCACACCCTTGTCAATCCGGTCTGCCGCCCCGCATCACCTGCACGTCGAACAGGCGCGAGTTCGCGCGCTCCTTGGCGCCGCTGCCGGTGGCGTAACCTCCGGACGTGCGCACGCGCTCGATCGGATCGCTCGAGGTCTCGGTGGTGGGACTGGGGTGTAACAACATCGGCTGGCGCATCGATGAGGACCGCGCACGCGAGGTCGTCGACGCGGCTCTTCACGCAGGCATCACGCTGTTCGACACTGCCGACATCTACGGCGACACCGAGGGCGAGGTGTTCCTCGGCCGAGCGCTCCGTGGCCGTCGTGACCGCGTCGTCCTGGCCACGAAGTTCGGCAAGCAGGGTGAGCCCGGTCTCACGGGAGGCGCATCGGCGGCGTACGTGCGACGCGCCCTCGACGCGAGCCTCCGCCGGCTCGGCACCGATCACATCGACCTCTACCAGCTGCACGAAGCCCGCCCGGAGACGCCGATCTCGGAGACCCTCGGTGTGCTCGACGAGCTCGTGCGCGAGGGGAAGATCCGCGAGATCGGCTGCTCGAACTTCTCCGCGACACAGCTCCGGGAGGCTGCCCGAGAGGCCGGCGACGGTGTGCGGTTCGTCTGCGTGCAGAACGAGCTGAACCTGCTCGACCGGGCGGACCTCGACGACGGGCTCAGCGAGGCGGGGCGTCTCGGCATGGCATACCTGCCGTACTACCCGCTGGCCAGCGGGCTGCTGACGGGCAAGTACCGGCGTGGAACGCCGATCGCGACGGGGACCCGGCTCGACACTTGGTTCGACGAGCAGGAGCGTATGCAGGCGCTGACCGACGATCGTTTCGATCGCCTCGAGGGCCTCGAGGCATTCGCCGCGGATCGCGGTCACACCTTGTTGGAGCTCGCGTTCGGCTGGCTCCTCGCGCACGGCCCCGTGGCGTCCGTGATCGCCGGCGCGACCTCGGCCGAGCAGGTGGTCACGAACGCGGCGGCCGCAGGGTGGGTGCTCGATGCCGCCGAGCTCGACGCCGTGCTGTAGCGAAGCTCGGGACCGTGCCTGTCGACCCGGTCACCGTCCGCCGCTCCCGATTCCGACCGGCGATGCCGAGACCACCGCCGGACCCAGGTCGCGCCAGGCGTCTCCGGACAGCAGCCCCCGGTGGTGGAAGAAGATCGCCTGAGCGATCGCGCGGAACCGCGGGCTCTCGAGAGCGGCATCGATCAGCGGATTCGGTGGGCACAGATCCATGGCGAGGCGCATCGGGCGCTTCCAGGCGAACGTGGGATACGCGCGATGCAGCGCCCGATCTGGAGGCGGTCCATCGTCGAGGAGATGGCTCGCGATCGCGAGTCCCGTTGTCCGCCCCGAGCGCAGCGCCGTGTGGATGCCCCCCGCAGTGAGCGGTGACACGAGGCCGGCGGCATCGCCGACGAGCACCGTGTCACGGGTCGCGAACCGCCGCACGGTGCCGCCGACGGGGATCAGACCACCGCGCGTGCCGATCCGGCGCGAACCCGAGAGATCGATCACGGCGCCGACCCGCTCGATGAATCGGTCGAGGTCCGGTCTGACCGAGGCGCGGCACGCCAGCCCCACCTGGGTGACGCCCACGCCGGGGACCACCCATCCGATGTAGCCGGGTGCGAGCTCAGAGTCGAGGAAGACGTGCAGCCGCTCCTCGAGGTCGACGACCCCGTGGAGCTCTGCCTCGATACCCGCCAGGAAGCGCCGGTTCACGCCGAGACCCGCGGCGCGCGCGACACGTGATCTCGGTCCGTCGGCGCCGACCAGCACTCGCCCGGTCCGCATCGGAGCATCGAACGACCGATCGCACCGGATCTCGGCGCCGGCCGCCTCGGCCCGGTCGGCCATCGTGCGCAACAGGGCGGGTGTGTCGGTCGCGAGGAAGTAGTAGCCCGGGGCGTCGAGATCGAACCAGTGCATCGACGGCCCGTAGAGACGCACGCCGTGGATCCGTCGCACCAGTTCGAGCGGAGGGTCCTCCTCGTCGGCGGTCTCCTTCACGAGGAGGCCGGTGGTGCGCACCCCGGCGCCCGGGTCCCGCTTCCGTTCCCAGACGATCGTGTGCAGGCCGCGGGCCGCGCTCGCTCGGGCGCAGGCGAGCCCGGCGAAACCCGCCCCCACGACCTCGACATCGATCACGACCGACAGCCTGACCGTGCCGGCAGGCGGGGGGAACCCCAACGGCGGGAACGCCACCGTCCCGACATAGGTCCGCAACCTCGTCGTCAGCGATCCGGCGTGCCGCCGATCACGACGATGCCGTCGAGGTCGGCAACGAGATGCTCGCCCGGTGCGAACGTGACGCCGCCGAACCGCACCGGTTCGTCGGCCTCGCCCGCGCCGGTCTTGGCGCTCTTGCGCGGGTTCGAACCCAGCGCCTTGATGCCGATATCGAGCGGCCGCAGCGCAGCGACGTCGCGCACCGCCCCGTTGATGACGATGCCCGCCCAGCCGTTGTCGACGGCCAGTGATGCGATCACATCACCCATCAACGCGGCGTGCAGCGAGCCGCGGCCGTCGACGACCAGCACCCGTCCGTCACCGCGCTGCTCGAGCACCGATCGCATCAGCGCGTTGTCCTCGGAGCAGCGCACGGTGGTGATGCGACCCTCGAACGCGGTGCGACCCCCGAAGCTGCGGAACTGCGCGTCACACGACCGAACGGCGTCGCCGTGCTCGTCGGCGAGGTCGGCGGTCGGGCGCATCGGCCGAGGATACGACTCGCGGGCGCCCGATTGGTTGCCGGCGATCTCGCCGACCGTGCCGCCCGTCCTGCGTGGGATGGCCGCGTGTCTTCCCTGCGATCGGGTGCCCTGAGGGGCTGCGGAGCGCAAGATGAACGGTTTTCCCCCGAGATTTCCGGGCCGATGGCGTTGTCGAGACCCTTCCCAAGAGGTACAAAAGACCTAGGTCTGCGGCCGTCCCCCTAATAGCCGACCCGAACCAGGGCGGTTTCCCCCCGCAACCGACATGAGGCAGATATGTCGACGACAGACCTCAGTATCCTCGCCGATGCCGTCACGTTCGCCATGCTCGTGGCCGTCGGCGGCGTCATCGTGTACGCGATCGCGCGTTCCACGTGGAAGCGCCACGCACTCCGCCACACGCTGAAGGTCGGCCTGTCGGTCGCCGCGCTCTTCGCCGTGGCGGTCGCCGGGATCGCCGTGTGGCCGGCAGCCCGCGAGGGTGTGAACAGCGCCGCAGGCGTCGACCTCGACGAGAAGGGCGATGTGATCGTGCCGCCCGATGAGCTCGAGCTGCAGGTGCCGAGCGCCGATCTCGAGCATTCGACGACCCCCAGCCGCGCCCGACGTGTGCTCGAGGTCGCGTCCATCGGCACCGACGGCGAGATCGACCCGGCTCCCACGGGCGGCGGTGGCCACAACGGCGGGAGCGGCGGGAGCGGCGGGGCGGCGGGAGCGGCGGGAGCGGCGGGAGCGGCGGGAGCGGCGGGAGCGGCGGCGGCGGTGATCCCTCGCCGAGCCCCGACCCCGATCCCTCGCCGAGCCCCGACCCCTCACCGAGCCCCGATCCTTCGCCGAGTCCAGATCCCTCGCCGAGCCCCGACCCCGATCCCTCGCCGAGCCCCGACCCCTCACCGAGCCCCGATCCCTCGCCGAGCCCCGACCCCGATCCCTCACCGAGCTCCGAGCCCGGTCCCGAGTCCGATCCAACGCCGTAGGCACGGCTCGCGTAGCCGGCTCGAGGATGCCCGCGCACTGGATCGGGTCTCACGGTCCGTAGACTCGTCGGCGTGACCGATCAGCCAACCGTGTACGAGATCGTGGGCGGCATGACGTTCTTCGAGACGCTGGTCGATCGCTTCTACGAAGGGGTCGCCGCCGATCCGGTGCTGCTGCGTCTGTACCCAGAGCCAGACGACCTCGCCCCCGCTCGACGCCGTCTCACGCTGTTCCTGGCGCAGTACTGGGGCGGGCCGACGGACTACAGCGACGAGCGGGGCCACCCGCGGCTGCGCATGCGGCACGCGCCGTTCGCGATCGGAGGCGAGGAGCGCGACCGATGGCTCCTGCACATGCGGGAGGCGATCGTCTCGCTCGATCCGCCCGACGACATCGCGCAGGCGCTCGACGACTACTTCGCTGTGGCCGCGGAGAGCATGCGAAACCAGATGGCGTAGCGGCCGCGTTCAGTTGTAGCGCACACGTGGGTCGAGCGCTGCATAGGTGACGTCGACGATCAGGTTCGCCACGGCGATGAACAGCGCACCCAGCACGGTGATGCCCATGACCATCGGGAAGTCCTGCCGACCGATCGAGTCCACCGCGAGCGCACCCACGCCGGGCAGCCCGAAGAGCGCTTCGGTGATGAACAGACCGCCGAGCAAGGTCCCCAGATCGAGGCCGAGCATCGTCACGATCGGTGTGAGGGCGCCGCGCATGCCGTGTCGGGCGATCACGGTCCGCTCCGGAAGTCCCTTGGCGCGGGCCGTGCGGATGTAGTCCTCGCTCATGGTCTCGATCACGTTCGACCTGGTCATGCGGGCGTAGATCGCCGCGTACCCGACCGCGACCGTGATCCAGGGGAGGATGAACGAGCCCGTGAGCACCGCGGCCGGCAGGCTCTGGCCGATCTCGAGCCCGCTCGGTGGCGCCCATCCGAGCTGGAACCAGAAGACGTACAACAGGAGCTGGCCGAGCCAGAACACAGGCATCGACACGCCGACGATCGCGAGGAACATCGTGGCCCGGCTCGCCGCCGATCGCCGCTTGATGCCGGCCAGTACCCCGAGCGGGATGCCGATCAGCAGCCAGATCATCGCCGCCCCGACCGCGAGCGTGGCCGTCACCGGCAGCCGACGAGCGATCTCTTCCTTCACTGGGACGAAGTTGCCGTAGGAGTAGTAGACGTCTTCGGACAGGAACAACCCGGGCCACGGGATCAAGCCCTTGGCGAATCGCGCGTACTGCACGTACAGGGGCCGGTCGAGGCCGAAGGCTCGCCGCGCGTTCTCGATCTGTTCGGGAGTCGAGGACTTCCCGGCGGCCCGACGTGCAGGGTCGCCCGAGGGGAGCTTCACGAAGATCATGAAGGTCAGCAGCGAGACGATGAACAGCACGAGCACCATGAAGAGCGCGCGCCGCACCAGGTACCGGAGCATCGGTCCGGAGCGTACGGTGCCCCGATCGGGAAGGCTCCAGGTTCCTTGCTCAGGAACGCCGTTCGTCCGAGGACGGGGCAAGGAATCGACAGGGCTGGATGGGTACGATGTCGTGATGCTGACACCCGACCTCGAGGCCAGGCTGAACGAGCAGATGCGCAAAGAGTTCGCCTCGGCGCACCTGTACCTGCAGATGGCCGCGCACTTCGAGCAGGGCGGCTTCCCCGGCCTCTCGACCTGGATGCGCGGCCAAGCCGCCGAGGAGCAGGCACACGCCATGAAGTTCTTCGACTTCATCCTCGACCGCGGAGGGAAGGCGGTCCTCGGGTCCCTCGAGGCGCCGCCCGCGGAGTTCGGATCGCCCCTCGAGGTCTTCGAGGCATCGCTGGCCCACGAGCGCATGATCACGGCGTCGATCGATGGGCTCTACGAGGGGGCCGATCGGGCCACGGCGGCCTTCCTCGACTGGTTCGCAACCGAGCAGGTCGAAGAGGAAGCCACGGTCTCGCAGATCGTCGAGTCATTGAAGCTCGCGGGCGAGAGCGGTCCGGCGCTGCTGATCATGGACCGCGACCTGGGGCGGCGCTCAGCCGGTCCCGACGCCGGGGCCTGACTCGGCCGCTCGCCGTTCCTTCACCTCACGCCGCACCAGGGTCACGTAGCCGACAGCCGCGATCGTCGCGAACGCGAACCATTGGAACGCATAGCTGAGGTGAGGTCCCTCGGTGAGCTCCGGAAGGGGTGCAGGCACGGGGAGATCGCTGCTCGACGGGGACTGCGATCGCAGCTGCAGGAACCACGGCACGAGCTCATACGGAACGTCGCGGCCGATCGCCTCGACGTCGACCGTCCGCACCGTGGTCACCCGGTCCTCGCCGTCTCGGACCTCGCCGGCCCCGCCCGGCTGCGGGGCGAACAGGGTCCCCTCGACCTCGACCACGCCGGTCGGCGGGGCGGCCGCAGCGACGGGAGGCTCGTCCATCTCGAAGGGCACCCATCCACGGTCGACGACGATGGCCCGCCCGTCGGCGAGCACGAGCGGGGTCAGCACGTGGTTCCCAGCTTGGCCGTTGAGGGTACGGCCGTAGAGGATCACTTCGTGCTCGGTGTCGAACCGACCGATCGCGATAGCGCGACGGTAGGCGAGGGGGCCGCTGTCTCCGAGCAGGTCGTCGAGCGGGAGCGGGGCCGCCGCGAGCCCCGCGGCGTACCGGTCGTTGAACGCCCGCCGGCCCTCGAGCCTGTCGAGCTGCCAGAGCCCGAGCCGGAGGCACACGCCGACGACGACGACGGCGAACAGCGTGAGAGCGATCCAGCGAGGACGCAGCAGGAAGCGCACCATGCGGGGGGCGCTATGAGCCCTTCATCTCCTGGATCGTGTTGCCGCCGTCGACCACGATCGACTGACCGGTGAGATAGCTCGCGCGATCGCTCGCGAGGAACGCCACGACCTCGGCCACCTCCTCGGGCCGGCCGGAACGGCCGAGTGGCGTGTGACGGCCGGCCGCCGCCTCCTCGGGGGTCTGTGACCCGGAGGCGATCCAACCGGGGGCGACCGAGTTCGCCGTGATGCCGCACGACCCCAGCTCGAGCGCGAGACCGCGCATCAACCCGTCCATCCCCCCCTTGGCCGCGCCGTATCCCACCGATCCCGCGATCGCGACGAGCGGACCCGTCACCGACGAGACCATCACGATGCGACCCCACCCGCGCTCGATCATGCCGGGCACGATCGGCCTCGTAACGTTGTAGGCGGTCTGCAGGTTGAGCGCTACGTCGAGGTCCCAGTCGGCATCGGTCATCTCGGCGAAAGCGTCGCTGCCCTCGCCCTGCATGCCGACGTTCACCATGCCGGCGTTGTTCACCACGACATCGATGCGGCCGAACAACTCCAGCACGCCCTCGACCGTCGCCCGGGCCTGATCGCGATCGGTGAGGTCGGCCACGAACCCCGCCGCTTCGGTTCCGCCGGCGTGCAGCTCGGCCGCGCGCAGCTCGATCCGATCGGTCGTCGACGCGACCGCGATGGCGGCGCCCTCACGGGCAAGCACCCTGGCGCACGCGAACCCGATCCCGGTCGGGCTGCCCGCCCCGGTGACCAGCGCGACCCGGCCGCTCGCTTCCGCCTGCACGAAGGAAGCCTACCCGGCACTCAATCCGAGGGTCCTCGGAGCCGATACCCACTGCAAGACGGGCGCAAGGGCCGGTCGGCATCTCCGGCCGGCCCGCGACCGACCTGAGGCTAGGAGGTTCCGCATGATCCTGCGGCTGTATTCGAAGGCTCAGGTCTGGCATGCGGCGATCCGCGACCGGGTGCTGGAGGACCGGGGCGCGACCGCCGTGGAATACGCGTTGATGCTGGCATTCATCTTCGTGGTCATCGTCGCTGCTGTGGCGTACATGGGACAGCAGACGAACGCACAGTTCGAGAGCGTCGAGTTCCCGTAGGGCGACACCGGCGGCGAGGCGGGCCGCCGGTGTCGATCCACCCGATGCGTCGTCGGTCGATGTCGACACGGCTCGGTGCCAGGCATCGGCTAGTCTTCGCGTGCCATGACGACCCCACGCCTGCTCGCCCTCCAAGACGTCGACACCGCGATCGACCGGTTGCGTGCCCGGCGACGGGTGCTGGTGGAGGGTTCCGAGCTCGCCGAGGTGCGAGGTAAGGCTGACGCTGCCGAAGGGGGGCTGGGGGAGCTCCGTCTGCAGCTCGATGAGATCGGCCGAGACCAGACGCGCTTCGAGCACGAGATCGACTCGATGTCGCAGAAGGAGAAGGCCGAGCAGACGCGCATGTACGACGGGTCGATCGTGAACGCCAAGGAGCTCGAGGCGCTGCAGCACGAGATCGCGAGCATCCGCAAGCGCCGTTCTGATCGTGAGGATGAGCTGCTGGCCCTCCTGGAGGTTCGCGAGCAGCTCGAGGCCAGCGCAGCGGCAGCCGAACGGGAGACGACCGCCCTTCGTGCCGAGGCGGGGGAAGCCGCAGGCGCCGCCGGCGAGGAGCTCGCACACGTCGACGCCGATCTCGTCGAGCGCAGCGCCGAGCGCGATGCGATCGTTCCCGAGATCGAGCCCGACGTGCTCGAGCTCTACGAGGACCTGCGGCGGCTGAAGAAGGGCATCGGCGCGGCGGCGCTCGTCGACGGCGTGTGTCAGGCCTGCCACGAACAGCTCTCGGCAGTCGTGCTCGACAAGCTGAAGCGTGCCGAAGGTGTCAGGAGGTGTGAGCACTGCCGGCGCATCCTGGTCATGTGATCGTCGCCTGCGACGGCGCCTCACGCGGGAACCCCGGCCCGGCAGGCGCTGGCGCGCAGATCACCGACCGCGCGGGGGTCGTGCTGGCGGAGGTGGCCGAGGGCCTCGGCGAGGCGACGAACAACGTGGCCGAGTACACGGCCGTGATCCGTGGGTTGGAACGGGCACACGAGATCGGCGCCGTCGACGTGCTGCTGCGATCCGATTCCCAGCTCCTGATCAACCAGCTCACAGGGCGGTACCGGGTGAAGTCGGCGCATCTTCAGCCCTTGCACCGGCGCGTGCGTGAGCTCGCGGCCGGGTTCGACTCGATCGAGTTCGAGCACGTGCGTCGTGAGCGGAACACCGAAGCCGATCGCCTGGCGAACCAAGGCGTCGACGACTGGCTCGCCGCCCGCTGATGCCGCAGGTCAGGCTCCGGCGTCGGTTCCCATGAGGGCGCGGAGGGGGATCTCGAGCGGTGCCGGATCGTCGGGTCCGCCGACATCGATGCGCAGCGATACGCCTCGGATCTCGTCGATCGGCTCGAACGACAGTGCGCCGTCGATGCGACCGCCCGGTGCGATCTCGAGCAGGGGCACCGAGACCTCGATCGCCTCCCCGACGACGCTCCCGTCGGCGCCGACGAGGGTGACGTCCGATTCGGAGAGCGTGAGAACCTTCGGACCGGTTGCCGCGACCCCCACGAAGAAACTCCAGGTGGGCACGCCACCGAAGCCGTCGAGCCTGATCCGCACCCCCGGACGCTCATAGACGAGGTCGAGCGGCAGGAACGCCCCGCTCACGGGTACCCCGAACCGGACGAAATCGATCACGCGCCAGGCGCCTGGCTCGGTCGCGGCGAACCGAACAGGCCCGTCGAGCGGCACGGTGAACTCGAGCGGGTCGCCGTCGGTCGGCTGGGCGACGACGTCGACCTGGGCCGAGAGCTCGACCTGGAGCACGCGTCCGTTCGCGCCGACCACGGTGGCGGGGCCGACGGCGTTCACGATGGACCGGGCGGTGATCTCTCCCGGGAAGGCGGCGTTCGTGACACCGAGCCAATACGCGAACCGACGCATCAACGGCGTCGCCGCGAGCGCCTCGAGGTCGTCGCCGCCGAGCACGGTCGCGCGGTATGCCTCGACGAATCGGAGCGTCGCTCCTCGCACCTGGGCTTGGAGCAGGGCCGGGGCGCCGCGGAGATCGGCGGCCGGGGCGGGGTCGGACGGGCCTTCGGCCGAGCTCGCGCAGGCTGAGGCCACCAGCGTGAGCCCGAGCACGAGGAAGGCGATCGGCCGTCGCATCGTCAGTCCAGCAGTCTACGGCGAGGGTATCCTCGGCCGTGGAGGAGCCGGCCGGGCGGCCGCGGGCGATCTCGATCGCTCGAGGAAAGTCCGGACTCCGAAGGGCAGGGTGCTGGCGCGAGCCAGGCGGGGGCGACCTCGCGGACAGGGCAACAGAGAGCAGACCGCCTGGGCGGCGCGAGCCGCTCCAGGTAAGGGTGAAACGGTGCGGTAAGAGCGCACCAGCGCGGCGGGCGACCGACGCGGCTGGCAACCCCCACCCGGAGCAAGGCCGAGCAGGCAGCGTTCGAGGACGGCCCGTCCGAGCTGCCGGGTAGGCCGCACCGGGCCGGTGAACGGCCCGGCGACGACGTTCCGGCGTCGCCGAGAGAGATGGTCGCCGACGGGGCGACAGTCCCGCGCACAGGATCCGGCTTACAGGCCGGCTCCTCCACCTTCTGCGATGCTCGGCGCATGGGCGGCATCGAAAAGCCCACGCGAGCGGAGGTCGCGGCCGCGGTTGGTCGCACGATCGCCGATGTGTTGGCGCCTGGGCTCGACGTGATCTTCTGCGGCATCAACCCCGGGCTCTACTCCGGGGCCGTCGGGCACCACTTCGCGCGGCCCGGCAATCGGTTCTGGAAGGCGCTGCGCTTGGGGGGATTCACCGATCGCGTGCTCGAACCCCGGGAGGATCGCGAGCTGCCTCGGTACGGGTGCGGACTCACGAACCTGGTTGCACGCGCGACGGCCGGAGCATCCGACCTGGAGTTCGACGAGCTGCGTGCCGGGGCCGAGAGGCTGACCGATGTGGCGGCGCGGTACCGGCCACGAATCGTCGCGATCCTCGGCATCGGCGCGTACCGTGCCGGGTTCCGTGAGCCGCGGGCCGAGATCGGCCCGACGACTCGGACCCTCGGCCGGGCGGCGGTGTGGGTGCTGCCCAACCCGAGCGGGCTCAACGCACACCATCAGCTCGACGACCTCGGGGAGCGGTTCGCCGCACTGCGCCGTGCGGCTCGCCAGGACGAGCGGTGAGTCGTCAGTCGCCGGCGCCGACGAGCCCACGGTCGAGCGCCCGCCGGAACTGGGCGCCGGCGTGGTAGCTCGATCGAACGAGCGGGCCGGCTTCCACGTGGGCGATGCCCATCTCCTCGCCCTCGCGCGCGTGAGACGCGAACTCGTCGGGATGTACCCATCGGTCGACGGGCAGGTGTCGCGGGGTAGGTTGCAGGTACTGGCCCATCGTGAGGATGTCGCACCCTGCTCCGACCAGGTCGCGCATCGCCTGGGGTATCTCGTCCGGGTGCTCGCCCATGCCGAGGATCAGGTTGGACTTCGTGACCTGGCCGGGGTGCAACCGCTTCGCGATGCGCAACACCTCGAGCGATCGGTCGTAGCCGAACGCCGGACGGATGCGACCGTGCAGCCGTCGCACGGTCTCGAGGTTGTGGGCGAATACGTCCGGCTCTGCCTCGAGCACCGTGGCGATGTCGTGTTCCCCGCCCTTGAAGTCGCTCGGCAGCACCTCGACGCCTGCGCCGGGCACCTCCTGCTTCACACGTCGAACGGTCTCGGCCCAGATCGCCGCGCCCCCGTCGGGCAGATCGTCACGCGCGACGCCCGTGAGTACGACGAAGCGCAGGTCCATCCGCGCCACGGCTTCCGCGATGCGCGCGGGCTCGTCGAAGTCGACCGCGTCGGGTTTGGCGGTCATCACGTCGCAGAACCCGCACCGGCGTGTGCAGCGGTCGCCGAGGATCAGGAACGTCGCCTCGCGATCCTCCCAGCACTCATGGATGTTGGGGCACATCGCCTCCTCGCAGACGGTGTGCAGGTCGAGCCCGCGCATGATGGTTCGGAGTTCGGAAGCGTTGGGACCACTCCGCAGTCGCACCTTGAGCCAGGGTGGCTTGCGCTCCCCCCGGGCGTTCACGCCCGTGTCGGCCCGATCGTTCGACACCGAGACGATCGGAAGGTGCAGCCTGCGGTCGTGAGGGTTGTGGTCGCGCTCCAGCATGTCGTCCGAGTGTAGCCCTGCATCGGGGGTATCCTCCGCGCGAGAAGCAGTCTCGGTGCAAGCGGGAGGATCGATGAGCGAGGGTCGGGAGCCGAGGTCGAGCAACGGCTCGTCGGAGCCGCAGGAACGCCGGCCCATCCCGGTGACGATCCAGCCCCCCTCGTGGCGATGGATCCTCACCCTCCTCGCGGTCATCTTCGCCGTGTGGCTGGTCGCGATGACCGCGACGTCGCTGTTGCGCCAGCTCTCGAGTCTGCTCACGTGGGTACTCGTCGCGTTGTTCGCGTCGTTCGCGCTCGAGCCGGCGGTGGACTGGCTCTCCCGGCGGGGATGGCGCCGAGGTCTCGCCACCGGCGCCATCCTGTTCGCGATCGCGGTCTTCTCGATCGTGATGGTCGGCTTGATGATCCCCTTGGTCGTGGACCAGCTCCGTGCGTTGATCGATGCGGCGCCCGACATCCTGGCGAACGTCAGCGGGTACACCGAGCGGTGGTTCAACGTCGAGATCTCGCAGGCCACGATCGAGGACCAGCTCCGGAACGCGGATTCAGATCTGGCGGGGTTCGCGACCAACATCGCCGGCAACGTCTTCGGGTTCGCCTCGTCCCTGCTCGGTGCCGTCTTCATGCTCTTGACGGTCGGGTTGTTCACGTTCTACTTCACCGCCGACGGCCCGCGCTTCCGACGGACGGTGCTCTCGGTCCTGCCGCCGGCCCGCCAGCAGCACGTCCTCTGGGTCTGGGAAGTGGCGATCGAGAAGACCGGCGCCTACCTCTACTCGAGACTGCTGCTCGCACTCGTCTCCGGCGTCGCGACGTTCATCGTGCTGTCGGTCCTCGACGTCCCGTTCGCGGTGCCCCTCTCGGTGTGGATGGGGCTCGTCTCGCAGTTCATCCCGACCGTGGGCACCTACATCGCCATGGCCCTGCCGCTCCTGGTCACCGTGGTCGAGAGCCCGTGGAAGGCGCTGGTCGTGCTCGTGTTCTTCACGCTGTACCAGCAGCTCGAGAACTACGTGCTCAGCCCGCGCATCACCGCGAAGACGATGGAGCTGCACGCCGCGGTGGCCTTCGGGTGCGCGATCGCCGGGGCCAGCATCGCGGGCCTGATCGGGGCGTTCATCGCGCTGCCCGTCGCCGCGATCGTGCAGGCGGTGATCTCCAGCGCCCTCGACCGGCACGAGGTGATCGATGCCCATCTCACACGGGAGATCGATCCGGACGAAGCGAAGCAGGCGATGGAGGAACAGCGGCGGAAGGCAAAGGCGCGAGGGGAGGGGCTGGTGGCATCCGTCCGCAAGCGCCTCGTCGACGAGCCCGACCTCGAGGCGGACCGTCCCGACGACGGCTAGGCCCAAGCGAGCGGCTCAGACCGCTTCGGCGGTCGCCGTCTCCTCGTCGGAGCGCTGCTGATCGGCAGCCGGACCGGTGCCGGGAGCCGACGGCAGGAACACACGGAACGATGCGCCCCCACCGGCACGTCCCTCGACCCACGCGCGACCACCGTGCAGCTCCGCGAACCGTGCGACCAGGGAGAGTCCGACGCCGGTGCCGGGGGAGTGCGGCGTGGCGGTGGGCCCCTGGCGGAACGGCTCGAAGACGGCGTCATGGAGCTCGGGGGGCACGCCCGGGCCGTCGTCCTCGACGCTGAGGAGCGCACCACCCTCGACGGGCTCCAAGCGGACCCAGATGCGGCATGACGGGGGGGTGTGTCGGACGGCGTTGGCGACCAGGTTCTCGACGATGCGCTCGAGCTTCGGTGGGTCGATCGTGAGTACGAGCGGCGGCATCTCGAACTCGATCCTGCGACCGGCGACGGCGTCGAGGCTCTCCACGCTGCGGCGTGTGAGGGCGGCGAGGTCGACCGCTCGGTATTGGGGCTCGACGATCCCTCGGTTCAGTCGGTCGATGTCGAGCAGGTCCTTCAGCAGCCGATCCAGCTTTCGCGCGTTGAACGCGAGCCGCTCGAGCAGATCGTCGCGATCGCCGGGCTCCATCTCTGGGGTGCGTTCGAGGGTGATCGAGAGGCCGAGGATCGACGTGAGTGGGCTCCGCAGTTCGTGCGAGACCGCCGCCAGGAACGTGTTCTTCATCTCGTCGAGCGCGCGCAAGCGTTCGGCGGCGTCGCGTTCGCGCCGCTCGGATTCCCGCAGTGCCTGCTCGGCGAGCTTGCGTTCGGTGATGTCCATCAGCACGCCCTGCAGGAACAGCGGTTCGCCGTCGGCATCCGTGACGAACGTGGTCTCGTCGTGCAGCCAGATCGTACGGCCGTCGCGAGTGTTGACCCGGTACTCGGCCTTCCATGGGTGTCTCGACATCACCGACTCGAGGTAGGTCCGCTCGGCCTCGGGGCGGTCCTCCGGGGCCATCATCGTGAGCCAGAGATCCGGGTCGTCGATCCATTCCTGGGGCGTGAATCCCGTGATCTCCTCGATCTGGGGGCTGACGTAGATCGTGCGCATCGACCGGTCGGCGCGGTCGAGGTAGATCGCGGCGGGCACGTGCTCCACTATCGCTCGGTAGCGCTCCTCCGCCTCACCGAGACGCCTGGCGCCCTGTTCCCGCTCGATCGCAGCGCCGAGCGTGTTGGCCACCACACGGATCGCGTCGACCTCTGCGGGCTGCCAGACCCGGTCCGTCCGACACTCGTCGAAGCCCAGGTACCCCCACCACATGCCCTCCAGGTGTACCGGCATGATGATCGTGGAACGGATGCCGGCTTCAGCAAGCGTGCTCCGCTCGATCTCGGGGAGATCGGCCACGGGGCCGTGGATCGCGCCTCCCGAGCCCAACACCTCGACCCAGCGCGCGCGCTCGTCGCCGTACGGCTGTGGCTCCGACGGTGGACCGTCGATCGCATCGGGGGCGTCGTCGGCGAGCCATGCGTGCCGCAGGACCGCGTGCGGACCTGACGAGCGGCCGAGGTTCTCGAAGACCACCGCTCGCGTGGCCGAACCGGCGAACCCGAGCCGAGCCAGCACGTCGTCGATGCACTCCTGCCACGAGGGCGCTCGCAGGAATCGCTCGGCGGCGTATCCGGCGGCTTCGAGGATGCGATCCCGCCTCGAGAGGGCATCCTCGGCGAGCTTGCGGTCGGTGATGTCGGTCAGCACCCCCTGCCAGACCTGGTCTCCGTCGGTCGAGCGGATCAGGAAGGCGTGGTCGTGCACCCAGACGACTCGCCCGTCCTTGCGGATGATCCGATGTTCGATGTCGTAGTCCTCACCCGTATCGTTCGTGCGGTTCGATTCGGCGAAGACACGGTCATGGTCGTCGGGGTGGATCATCCGCATCCACATGGCCGGGTCGGCCATACGCTCGGCGGGCGTGTAGCCCGTGAGCCGTTCGTACTGCGGGCTGACGTATCGCGCGGTCGCCATCTCGTCGACCGCGTCGACGTAGATCACCGCAGGGAGTTGCTCCACGAGCGTGCGGTACCGCTCCTCCGCCTCACGCAGGCGGGCCTCGGCCTCCTTGCGCTCGGTGATGTCGAGCATGAGTCCCTGCCACACGAGCGGCTTGCCATCGTCTCCGCGCACCAGCACGGCCTCGTTGTGCACCCAGATCGTGCGCCCGTCTCGGGTGATCGACCGGTAGTCGACGCTCCACCCGTCGCCGGTGTCGGCGGTGCTCTCGGCCACGACCCATGCCCGGTCGTCGGGGTGCAGCGACCCGGCCCACAGACCCGGGTCCGCCATCCATTCCTCGGGGGTGTACCCGTAGACGTCCTCGACCTGGGGACTGATGTAGAGGTTCTCCTCGGTCACGGCGTCCTCGATGTAGGTGATGCCCGGCGTCTGCTCGACGAGACGCCGGAACCGCTCCTCGAGGGATCGAAGCGCCTGCTGCGTCTCGTGTTCGGACGTGACGTCGAGCATCACCCCCCGGTAGCGCATCCCCTCGTCGGCGGTGGCCGGGCTGGCCACATCTCGGACCCAGACCTCGTCGCCGGTGGCGGTGCGGATGCGGTATTCGACCGAGAACCGTTCGCCCGCCTCGATCGCGTCACTCCACGCCGAGAGCACTCGGTCGATGTCGTCGCGGTGTACCTGACGGCCCCAGAGCTCGGGATCCTCGATCCATTGCTGGGCGGTGAAACCGAGCAAGCGCTCGATCTGCGGACTGATGTAGGCAGCCGGCGCGGTGCCGGGCCAGTGTGCCGGGTCCCACGTGTAGGCCACCGCAGGCACCTGCTCGATCATCGTCTGGTACTTCGCCTCGGTCTCGGTGCGGCGATGTTGCTCGACCCGTGCCCGCCGACGGTGCAGCAGCGCGATCACGCCGCCCGCCCAGCAGCCCACGATCAGGACTCCGAACGCGGCGTCGGCCAGTCCGCGGGCCCTGGTCTCGAGGGACTCGTGGATCACCTGGAACGCGCCGGTCGCGACGCCGATCGCGAACAGCGCGATGGCGCCGAGCACGACCGTGAGATCGTGCCGGTTCGTCGACCGCTCGCGGTCGGGCTCGGGCGTCGCGTGGCGCGGGTTCACCGTGGTGCCGTTATCGACGCCCCCGGGCGCACCCTGAACCGGTGTGCAGGGCAGGGCAGGCGCGAGCTCGGGATCAGGCCCGGGCGAGGTCGAGCATGCGCCGATAGACCTGGTCCGGCTCCGGCTCCATGAAGAAGTGCTCGAGGGGCGTCGCGAACGGCATCGCGGGGACGTCAGGGCCGCCGACGCGCACGATCGGTGCATCGAGGTCGAACATCGCCTCCTCGGCGATCGTGGCAACGATCTCGGCGCCCGCGCCGTAGGTGCGGTTGTCCTCGTACACGACGATCGCCTTCGAGGTGCGGCGCACCGAGGCCAGGATCGCCTCGGTGTCGAGCGGCGCGAGGGAGCGGACATCGACGACCTCGACGGAGATGTCCTCGTCGTCGAGCAGCCGGGCGGCGGCGTCGAGGCATGTGTGCAGGGCGTACCCGTAGCTGACGCACGTGAGGTCGGTACCCTCGCGCTTCACGTCGGCCTTCCCGATCTCGACGACGTGCCGCTCGTCGGGCACGTCGCCGGTGACCGCTCGATAGGTCTTCTTGTGCTCGAGGAACAGCACCGGGTCGGGGTCGGCGATCGCGGCGCGCAGCAGTCCCGCCGCGTCGGCGGGGGTGGCCGGCATCACGACCTTGAGCCCCGGCACGTGGGCGAAGAACGCCTCGATCGACTGCGAGTGGTAGAGCGCCCCGTGGATGCCGCCGCCGCACGGGGCCCGGATCACGAGGGGGCACGAGAAGGCCCCGTTCGACCGGTACCGGATGCGGGCAGCTTCCGACACGATCTGGTCGAACGCCGGGTGGATGAAGTCCGCGAACTGGATCTCAGCCACCGGCAACATGCCGTGCATCGCCATGCCGATCGCAACCCCGACGAGGCCCGACTCCGCGAGCGGTGTGTCGATCACGCGTTGCTCCCCGAACTCCTGCATCCAGCCGGCGCTGATGCGGAACACGCCGCCACGGTTCCCCACGTCTTCGCCGAGCAGCACGATGCGATCGTCGTCGGCCATCTCGTCGTGCAAGGCATCGCGGATCGCCGTGACGACGTTCTTCTCGGTCATGGGCCGCCCTCGCCGTCGCCCGGAGCATCGTCGGCGAAGACGTGTCGCAGGGTCGACGCCGGGTCCGGGTCGGGAGCCTCCCACGCGGCAGCGAGAGCCTCGTCGATCTCGCCTTTGACCGAAGCCCGCAGCTCTTCGGCCCCGACGTCGTCGAGCAGCCCCTGCGAGCGCAGGTACTCGCCGAACACGTGGACGGGATCGTGTTGGCGGGCCTCCTCGACCTCGTCGCGCGAACGATAGGTCTTGTCGTCGTCATCGGAGGTGTGTCCCAGGAACCGGTAGGTCTTGCACTCGATCAGCGTCGGACCCTCGCCGGCGCGCGCACGCTCGTGCGCCACCTTCATCGCCGCGTAGCAGGCGAGCACGTCGTTGCCGTCGACGACGACTCCGGGGAACCCGTAGCCCGCCGCTCGGTCGGCCACATCGTCGATGGCCATCTGCTTCGACTGCGGAACGCTGATCGCGTAGTGGTTGTTCTCACAGACGAAGACCACCGGCAGCCGGTGGATGCCGGCGAAGTTCAGTCCCTCGTGCCAGTCGCCCTCGCTCGTCGCACCATCGCCGAACCAACAGGCCACCACGGCGTCCTCGTTCCGGTACTTGATCGCGTACGCGATGCCGGCCGCGTGCGGCACCTGGGTCGCGATGGGGGAGGATCCGGTGATGATGCCGAGCTCCCGATGCCCCCAGTGCGAGGGCATCTGCCGTCCGCCGCTCGACGGGTCGTCGGCCTTCGCGAAGATGCCGAGGAAGATCTCGTAGGGTGTCATGCCGGCGGTGAGGACCACCCCGCCGTCCCGGTAGTACGGCAGCCAGACATCGACGCCTCTGCGCATGGCCCACGCAGTGCCGACCTGGCATCCTTCGTGCCCTTCGGCTGGGACCACGAACGGCGCACGCCCCATGCGGTTCTGCCGCAGCGCTGCCTCATCGAGCAGGCGCGCCATCAGCACGAGCCGGTACATCGCCAAGAGGTCGTCGTCGGTGAGTCCGAGCGCCCCGTGGGGGGTCGGCGCTACCCGCGTGGACACGTGATCGAGTTCCCTCGCACCGTGCGGCGAGCATACACCGGAGCCCACGGCATCCCGTGGCTCGGCGATCGCAACCCATGATACCCCCCCCTGGTATATTGGCAACGGGTTCGATCACACCCTGAGGGAGGCGACCCGTGAAGGACCCGGTGTGCGGCATGACGGTCGACGAAGCGTCCGCGGCGGCGGCGTGGGAGCACGACGGCACGACGTTCCTCTTCTGCTCCGTCGGGTGCATGCGACGGTTCCGGGAGGACCCCGACCACTATCAGTCGATCACCGACGACGAGCGGCACATGTGAGGAGGCGCCGTGTACGGGTACGAGATGAACAAGAAGGCGTTGCAGGATCGACTTCGCCGGATCGAGGGGCAGGTGCGAGGGCTGCAGCGCATGGTCGATGAGGACGCCTACTGCATCGACATCCTCACCCAGCTGAGCTCGGTCCAGGCGGCGCTGCGTGCCGTGGGCATGGGACTGCTCGACGACCACGTTCGGCACTGCGTGCGCGAGTCGATCGAGCAAGGGAGCGGCGACGCCAAGATCGAGGAGTTGATGGCAGCGGTGGGCCGGCTCGCCGGCAAGTGAGTGCCGTGGAGAGCGACCGCCACGCGATCGTGCTCGACATCGAGGGCATGACCTGCGCGTCCTGCGTGCACCGGGTGGAACGCGCGCTCGAGCGTGTGCCGGGTGTCGAGGGGGCGTCGGTCAACCTGGCGACGCGCACGGCGACGGTCCGGGGAGAGGAGGGTGGTCTTCCCGAGGAGACCCTTGGACCCCTCGTCGACGCGGTCCGCGGGGTCGGGTACGGCGCGCGGGCACACACCGAACGACGGTCTCCTGCCGACGAGGCGCGCTCGTATGCGATCCGGCTCGCGGTGGCTGTCCCGCTGACCGTGGCCGTGTTGTGGCTCACCTTCGCCGTGCCGCACGCGGCCTTGAGCCAGCAGCTCGCCTGGGTGCTCGCGACGCCGGTCGTCTTCTACTCGGGTTGGCCGTTCCTGCGGGCCGCTGGCCGGTCGGCTCGACACGGCGCGACCACGATGGACACCCTGGTGGCGCTCGGCTCGCTGTCCGCCTACGGCTACAGCGTGGCCGCCGACCTGCTCGGGCGGCACGACCACTACTTCGACACGGCAGCGGTGATCGTGACGTTGATCCTGGTCGGGAAGGTGCTCGAGGCGCGGGCTCGTGCGAGCGCCGGTGACGCCTCGAGGGCGCTGCTCGGCCGTGGCGCGAAGTCGGCGACGGTGCTGATAGACGGTGCGGAACGCCGTGTGCCGATCGGCGACGTCCGCCCCGGTCAGTTGGTCGTCGTGCGTCCGGGAGAGACGATCCCGGCCGACGGGGTCGTGAAGCAAGGCTCGTCGTGGGTCGACCTTTCGCTGCTGACCGGCGAGTCGGCGCCCGTCGACGTCGAGCCCGGTGACGACGTCGTCGGTGCGACCGTGAACGGGAACGGCCGGCTGGTCGTCTTCGTCACCACCGTCGGGGCGGGGACACGACTCGCCGAGATCGTGCGGTTGCTCGAGGCGGCACAGGGGTCGAAGGCACCCATCCAACGCCTCGCCGACCGCGTGTCGTCGGTGTTCGTGCCGATCGTGCTCGCGATCGCGGCCACCACGTTCGTCGGGTGGCTCGCGCTCACCGACGCGACGGCGGGCGCGTCGATGCTCCACGCAGTGGCGGTGCTCCTGATCGCCTGTCCGTGCGCGCTCGGGCTCGCGACGCCCGCGGCGATCATGGCGGGCACGGGCAGGGCCGCCGAGTTGGGGGTGCTCTTCAAGGGTGGTGAGGTGTTCGAGGCCGCCCGCGACGCGGACGTCGTGCTCCTCGACAAGACGGGCACGGTCACCGACGGCGTGATGCGGCTCACCGATCTCGTGCCCTCGCCCGCGTTGAGCGCCGGCGCCCTCCTCGGTCTGGCCGCCGCTGCCGAGGAGGGGTCGGAGCATCCGATCGCCTCGGCGATCGTCCTGGGCGCCCATGAGCGCCGCGTCGATGTGCCCGCAGCGGCTGCGCATCGGGTCGAGCCGGGGCTGGGGGCGATCGCGACGGTCGAGGGCCACGAGATCCGCGTTGGACGCACAGGCTCGTTGCCGCTCGCGATGATGGGTGAGATCGAGCGGTTGGCGGCCGACGGGCGGACTCCGTTCGCGGTGTGGCGTGACGGCGAGGCGATCGGCGTGGTGGCCGCAGCCGATCGCGTGAAGCCCGACGCGCGCGACACCGTCGCTCGCCTGCGCGGGGCCGGTCTCGAGGTCGCGATGGTCACGGGCGATCATCGCGTCACCGCTCGAGCGGTCGCCGAAGAGGTGGGGATCGACCGGGTGTCGGCCGAGGTCGTTCCCGAGGGTAAGGTCGAGGAGGTCGCACGGTTGCAGCTGTCCGGCCACCGAGTGATCTTCGTGGGCGATGGCCTGAACGACGCTCCCGCGCTCGCCAAGGCCGACGTGGGCGTCGCGATGGGCGGGGGCACCGATGTCGCGCTGGCCGCGGCCGAGGTGAACCTGTTGGGAGGGTCGCTCGCGTCCGTCGCCGACGCGATCGAGCTGGCCCGTCGGACGTACCGCATCATCGCGCAGAACCTCTTCTGGGCGTTCGCGTACAACGTCGTGATGATCCCGCTCGCCGCGTTCGGAGTGCTGGATCCGATGTGGGCAGCGGGTGCGATGGCGGTCTCGAGCGTGACCGTGGTGCTGAACGCGCTGCGCCTGCGCAGGTACGGGCGAGGTCGCGACCACGACGATCCCGACCGGCCACGGCTCTCGCCCGTCGCGGCCGTGAGCGTATGAGAGGCTGGGAAGCATGGTGGACATGAGCAGGCCGAACACCGCGACGTCCGTGGTCGACGTCACCGACGCCGACTTCGAACAGGTGGTGATCGAGGGGTCGATGCAGCGACCCGTCGTCGTCGACATGTGGGCTACGTGGTGTGCGCCGTGCCGGACACTCGGCCCCATCCTCGAGAGGGTCGCCGGCGAGCGGGAGGGTGCGTTCCTGCTTGCCAAGCTCGATGTCGACGCCAACGCCGTGGGCAACGCGCTGCTGCAGGCCGTGCAGAGCCAAGGCATCCCGACCGTGGTGGCGTTCAGCGGCGGACAACCGGTCAACATGTTCATCGGGGCCTACCCAGAGCCGGAGGTCAATCGGTTCATCGATTCGATCCTGCCGAGCCAGGCCGACGTCGAGGCCGACGAAGCCCTCGCGGAGGAGGTCGCCGGCGATCTCGAGTCGGCGGAAGCCGGGTACCGCGACGCTCTCGCGAAGGATCCAGAGAGCAAGGAGGCGGCGGTGGGCCTCGCTCGGATCCTGGTCGGGCGCGGAGAGACCGATGATGCGACGGCGCTCGTCGAGCCCCTGTTGCCCGACCCCGACGCGGAGCGTGTCATGGCGACCGTTCGGGTACACGACTGGGCCTCGCTCGCGGGCGAGGACGCGATCACGCAGGCGAAGTTGGCGGCGGCGTCGGGACGCTGGCGCGAGGCGCTCGAGGGGCTGCTCGCGGCGTTCGACGACGACCCGGCCGCCGCGAGGGAGTCGATGGTCGACGTGTTCTCGACGCTCGGAGACGACCCGCTCGTGGGGGAGTACCGTCCCAAGCTCGCCGCTCGCCTCTTCTGACGACCCTCGAAGGGAAGCTGCATGACCGACGTGCACGATCGCATCCGGGACTTCTGGGATCGGGACGCCGAGACGTACGACCATTCCGCCTCACATGCCGTCTCCGACCCGTTGGAGGCCGCGGCCTGGCGAGCCGCACTGCGGCGGGCGCTGCCCGATCCACCCGTGGCGGTGCTCGACGTGGGGGCGGGGACCGGCTCGCTGAGTCTGCTCGCGGCCGAGCTCGGATACCGGACGACGGCCCTCGATCTGTCCGAAGGCATGCTCTCGAAGGCGCGCGAGAAGGCCGACGCACGGGGGCTCGAGCTCTCCTTCGAGGTGGGCTCGGCGATGGCGCCGCCCGAGGGACCGTTCGACGCGGCCATCGAGCGCCACGTCCTCTGGACGATGCCCGACCCGGTCGGAGCGCTCCGCGCGTGGCGGAAGGCGACCGTGACGGGTGGGCGCCTCGTGCTCTTCGAAGGTGTCTGGGGCTCCCGCGCGCCGGCCGATCGAGCGAAGCACGCGGCGGCAGACGTTGTCCGGCGGGTGATGGGCGTCGCCGACCACCACCATGCTCCCTACCCCGACGAGGTGCTCGAGGCACTGCCACTCGCGCGGATGCCCTCACCGACCCCGTTGGTCGAGGCTGCGTACGAAGCCGGGTGGACCGGCGTGCGCATCCAGCGGCTGCGCGACGTCGAGTGGGCCGCGCGGTTGCACGAAGCGTGGCCGCTCGGGTGGTTGGAGCATCAGCCGCGCTACGCGTTGATCGCCGACAAGCCCTGAGCGAGCGGTGGCCGGCGCCCCCATCGGGGTCCCGCTGCTCACGCCACGCTCACGCGACGAGCGGAGCGAGGAACGGTTCGAGCTCGTCGGGTGTGGCTTCCTCGTAGACGAGCTCGAACTCATCCGCGAGGGCGCGTCGCACGATCGGGCGAACCTCCTCGACGGCGATGTCGCGCCCCAGCAGCTCCGAGAGCGACGTCACACCGTTGTCGGGAAGCCCGCACGCGACGATGCCCGCGAACCACGACAGGTCCGTGTTGCAGTTGATCGCGAAGCCGTGGAGCGTCACTCGGGTCCGCATCAAGCGCACGCCGATCGCACAGACCTTGTCGTCGCCGGCGAAGACACCGGTCTGCACATCGTCGCGCCGATGCAGCTCCACCCCGAGCTCTGCGCCGGTTCGGATCACGGCCGCCTCGAGCGAACGCAGGTACCGGGCGGCGTCGGGACGAGCGCCGAGGTGCAGGATGGGGTACCCCACGAGCTGTCCGGGCCCGTGGAACGTGAACGAGCCACCCCGGTCGACGTGATGCACCTCGGCACCGTGCGCGACGGCCTCCCGATCGCTCCAGACGAGGTGCTCGGGTTTGGCCCGGCGACCGGCCGTGAACACCGGAGGGTGCTCGAGCAGGATCAGGGAATCGGGGGCCGCATCATCGAGTCGTCGCCGCGCGAGGTCGTGCATGGCCTCGTTCGCCGCGTCGTAAGGAACGAGTCCCTCGGGCTCGAACAGCCAGGTGCGGCGGGTCACGGCATCAGATCCCGAGGTCCTCTGCGAAGTCCCAACCCTCGAGGTTCTGCTTCACACGGGCCAGGAAGCGCGTGGCGATCTCACCGTCGATCAGTCGGTGGTCCCACGACATCGAGAGGTAGACCATGCTGCGCACGGCGATCGCGTCGCCCTCCAGCACGACCGGTCGGCGCTGGATGCCGTCGAGCGACAGGATGCCCACGTTCGGTTGGTTGATGATGGGCACGCTGATCAAGGAACCGTACGGGCCCGGGTTCGTGATCGTGAACGTGGAGCCTTGCACCTCGTCGGGCTTCAGCTCGTGTGACCTGGCCCGAGCCGCGAGATCGGCGATCGCGCGGGCGATGCCGACGCTGTTCATCACGTCGGCGTTGCGGATCACTGGCACGATCAGGCCCGCGTCGTAGCTGACGGCGATACCCATGTGCACCGCTCGTGGCGTGACGACATCGTCACCGGAGATGCGCGAGTTCACCGCCGGGAACGCCTGCAGCGCATCGACGGTGGCGCGCACGACGAACGGCAGGTACGTGAGCTTCACCCCGTGGGTTTCGAGGAACGTGTCCTTCGCACGCTCGCGGAGCTTCACGAGGTGGTCGACGTTCACCTCGACCATCGTCCATGCCCGCGCCGTCTCGTTCACCGAGGCGAGCATGTGGGTGGCGATCGCCCTGCGGATGTGCGACATCGGCTCGACCGCCTCGCCTTCGGCCGCCGCCCCGACCGACGATGGTGCGACCGCCGGAACGGGAGCCGCAACGCCTGCGGGCGAGGATGCGCCGCCGTCCCCCGACCCGACGACCGCCATCACGTCCGCCTTCGTGATCCTCCCCCCGGTCCCCGAGCCGACGATCGTCGACAGGTCGATCCCGTGCTCCTGCGCCAGCTTGCGCACGAGTGGCGACAGGATCTGCGATCGAGCCCCTCGATCCGGCACCGCAACGGCCCCAGCTCCTGCAGGGACGGGCGCAGCAGGTGCGGAGGCGGGTGGGGCGGAGGCGGGTGGGGCGGAGGCGTCGCTCGCGCCCTGGCCAGGCGTCTCGCCGCTGGGCCCACCGCTCGCCAGCGAGGCCGACGGCGCGGACGACGCTGCAGCCCCACCCGCCGGAGCGTCCGCGCGCGCCGGAGCCGACGAGTCCTCGTCCGACGCGACCTCCGCCAGTTGCGTCCCAACGGGCACCGTCGCGCCCTCCTCGACGAGGATCTTCGTGAGGGTGCCCGCCACCGGCGAGGGCACCTCGGTGTCGACCTTGTCGGTCGAGATCTCGAAGAGCGGCTCGTCACGCTCGACGGCGTCACCCTCGGCCTTCAGCCACTTCAGGATCGTGCCTTCCACGATCGTCTCGCCGAGCTGCGGCATCTGGATCGACGTCATCGGTTTCCTCCCTCGCGCGACGCGCGACTCACCAGGCGGACAACTCCTCGACGGCACGCTCGATATCGGCCACCTGTGGCAGGAACGCGTCCTCGAGCGTGGGGGAGAAGGGCACCGGCATGTTCGGCGGCGATAGGCGGGTCACCGGCGCGTCGAGGTGTTCGAACGCCTTCTCGGCGATCGTGGCCCCGACCTCGGCACCGATGCCGACGAACCGGTAGCTCTCGCTCACGACCAACGCGCGTGACGTCTTCGCGATCGAGCTCAGCACGGTGTCCTCGTCGATCGGGTGCACGGTCCGGAGGTCGACGACCTCGGCGGAGATGCCCCGCTGCGCGAGGTTCTCGGCGGCTTCCAGCGACTTGTGCACGAGGGCGCCGTAGGTGACGATCGATACGTCGGCGCCCTCGCGCTTCACGTCGGCTTTCCCGATCGGCACGAGGAAGTCGGGATCTGTCGGCACCTGCTCCTTGATACGGCGGTAGATCCACTTGTGCTCGAGGTAGAGCACGGGGTTATCGTCGCGCACGGCGGACTTCATGAGGCCCTTGGCGTCGGAGGGGAACGCCGGCGCCACGATCTTGATGCCGCCTCCGTAGGCGAACCACGGTTCGGGGTTCACCGAGTGGAACGACGAAGCCCGAACGTAGCCGCCCGACGGCCCGCGCAACACGACCGGCAGCGGCACGCCGGACCGGTAGTGGTAGCGCCCCAGCACCGTGGAGATCGAGTCGAAGCCGGACGACATGAAGTCGGCGTACTGGAACTCCGCGACAGGTCGAAGCCCTTCCATCGCAGACCCAACCGCCATCCCGACGATCGTCTCCTCGGCGATCGGCGTGTCGATCACGCGCTTGTCACCGAAGCGGTCGAGGAAGCCTTCGGTCACCTTGAAGGCGCCACCGTAGACGCCGATGTCCTCCCCGAGCATGTAGACGCGTTCGTCGCGCTCCATCTCCTCCCAGAGGGCCTCGGCGATCGCGATCAGGTAGGTGGCCTGGCCGTCGTCCCCACGCTTGCCACGCGGCTCGGCGCCGTGGCCGGCGGCGCCCGCTTCGACCTTCACCGTCGTGGCCATCAGCCGGCCTCCGTGCCGCCGCTGCGGCCGGGCTCGTTCGTCCAGTAGCCGTCCTCGACCCACAAGCCCTTCGTGGCGTCGCCGGGCTCGGGGAACGGTGAGGCGAGGGCGTACTCGTAGCCCTCGTCGAACTCCGTCTCCACGCGTTGCACGATCTCGTCGATGGCGTCCTTCGTGATGACCCCCTCGGAGAGCAGGTACTCCTCGAAGTTGCGGACCGGGTCATGGTTCGCCATGTACTCCTGCAGCAGCTCGTCGGGCATGTACTTCGCCGGGTCATGACCCGCGTGGCCTCGCCACCGCAGCGACACCGATTCGATCAGGGTCGGGCCCTCGCCAGCGCGGGCGCGTTCGACCGCCGCCCGCGTGGCCTCGAAGACTTCGAGCACGTTGCCGCCGTCGACGCGCACACCGGGTATGCCGTAGGCGACCGCCCGCTCGGCGATCGTCGGGATCGCGAACTCGAGCGCGTTGGGCGTCGAGTACGCGAACTGGTTGTTGTTCACGACCCAGACGACCGGTAGCCGATGGATCGCCGACGTGTTGATCGCCTCATGCCAGCGCCCGTTCGAGGTGGAACCGTCGCCGCAGATCGCGAGGGCGACGTTCGACTCGCCCTTGAGCTTGTAGGCGAGCGCGGCGCCCACGGCGACGGGATACGCGATCGGGAGATGCGACATCACCGTGAACGTCTTGTTGCCGTACCAGTCGCCGATGTGGCTGTTGCCGTCTCGGCCGCGCGTGTAGCCGTCGATGCGAGCCCAGAACTGCGCCATGACCCGCTTGAGGTCGAGGCCCTTCGTCAGCTGCGCCGTGAGGTCCCGATGCGTGGGGAAGAGCGAGTCGTCGGGGCGCAAGGCCCATGTCGCGCCGACGTGCGTGCCCTCCTGCCCGCGCCCGGAGTAGATCGCTCCCGGCAGCCTGCCCTGTCTGTACAGAGCCTCCATGCGCTCGTCGAAGTACCGGGAGAGCTTGAGCATGTGCAGCATCTCGACGAGCTCGTCGTCGGGCAGGGGTCGTGCGGCGCCCGTCGTTCCGGCAGGGGCGCCGGTCGGGTCGACCTCGGTCGCCACTCGTTCGCTCCTCACGGGGTATGCAGGGGCTTGCCGACGAGCGCCAGGTGCGCCTCGCCGATGCCCTCGGACAGTGATGGGTGGGGGTGCATCATCGCCGCCACTTCGGCGGGCATCGCTTCCCAGTTCACGATGAGCATGCCTTCGGCGATCAGGTCGGTCACGTGGGGGCCGATCATGTGCACGCCGCGCACCGGCCCATCGACCTCGGCGACGAGCTTCACGAAGCCGCCCTCGCCCAGCATGTTCGCCTTGCCGATGGCGCGGAAGTCGACCTTGTCGACCACGACGTCGAGCCCGGCATCTCGTGCCTGCGCCTCGGTCAGCCCGACGCTCGCGATCTCGGGCGTGCAGTAGGTGACCTTCGGGATGTTCACGTAGTCGATCACGGGTGCGTCGAGCCCCGCGATGCGCTCCGCGACCGCGTACCCCTCGGTGAAGGCCACGTGGGCGAGCTGCAGCGGGGTGGAAGCAACGTCACCGATCGCCCAGACGTGGGCGACGCTGGTGCGCAACTCGGGGTCCACGTCCACGAATCCCTTCTCGTGGGTGGCGATCCCCGCCTCCGCGAGGCCGAGTCCTTCGGTCACCGGCCCGCGTCCGGTCGCGACGAGGCAGACGTCGGTGGTCACGCTCACGGCGCCCTTCCCCGCGTCGTAGGTCACCTCGACCGTGTCACCGGTATCGAGGATCTGCTGCACGGACGCGCCTGCCGTCGTGGCGATGCCTCGCTTGCGATACGCGCGCGCGATCTCCTTCGACACCTCCTCGTCCTCGAGCGGGGCGAGCCGTGGAAGTGCCTCGACGAGGGTGACCTCGGCCCCGAACGACCGGTAGAACGACGCGAACTCGAGGCCGACCGCGCCGGCGCCGATCACGACCGCCGACCCGGGGATTCGGTCGTACCAGAGGGCCTGGTCGCTCGTGATGATGCGATCGGTGAGCGAGACGTCGGGCAGAAGCTTGGGGGCGGAACCCGTCGCGATCACGACGTCGGTCGCCTCGAGACGAGCGCCGTCGACGTCGAGCGCGGTCCGACCGGGCACCAGCCGGGCGAGGCCGTGCACGACGTCGATCTTCCGCGCCGAGATCAGGCCCGTGACGCCCTTGACCAGCTTGTCGACGACCGAATCCTCGAACGCCTTCACGGCCGACCAGTCGGGCTCGCCCGACGCCTTGATGCCCCACTCGTCTGAGCGGTTCACGGCGTCCATCACCGCGGCCGACTGCAGCAGGGCCTTCGTCGGGATGCACCCTCGCAGGAGGCATGTGCCCCCGATCCGGTCGTCGCGCTCGACGAGGGCGACGCGGAGGCCGAGCTGGGCGGCGCGCAGGGCGGCGGAATACCCCGCCGTCCCACCTCCGATCACGGCTACGTCGTACGCATCACCCATCCGACGAGCCAGTCTACCGGGCTTGCCCGAAGCGGCTACGATGCCCGGCGTGGACGAGCCTGCAACCCTGCAGCACACGCCGCTCGAGGCCGAGCACCAGGCGCTCGGCGCGAAGCTCGGTCCCTTCGGCGGATGGTTGATGCCGATCGAGTACGCCGGCACCCTCAAGGAGCACGAAGCGGTCCGCGAGCGCGTCGGGTTGTTCGACCTCACACACCTCGGCAAGGTCGACGTGACGGGCCCGGGGGCCCTGGGGCTGCTGCAGCGGATCGTCACGAACGACGTCTCCCGAGCCGCCGTGGGTGAGGCTCTCTACAACCTCGTGCTCAACGAGGGAGGAGGCGTGATCGAGGACCTGATCGTGTATCGCCTCGACGACGAGCGCTATTTCGTGGTGCCGAACGCGGCCAACGCGCACCGGGTCCTGCAGATGTTGGAGGAGACGCCCGCCGACTCCCGCGTGCATCTGATGTATCACCAGGACTGGTGCTTCCTCGCCGTGCAGGGGCCCGAGTCGGTGCACGTGATGCAGCGGTTGTTCCCTCAGGCGGGCGACCTCGCGTTCATGCAGTGCGTGGAATCGGAGTACAAGCGACGTCCCGTGATCGTCACGCGGTCGGGATACACGGGCGAGGTGGGGTTCGAGCTGTTCACGTTCCAGGACGTGGCGCACGACCTGTGGAGCGCGCTGCTCGAGGCGATGGAGCCGTTCGGCGGCGCGCCCTGCGGTCTCGCGGCGCGTGATGTCCTTCGCCTCGAGATGGGGTACCCGCTCTACGGGCAGGATCTGTTCGAATCGGTCACCGCCCTCGAGGCCGGGCTCTCGTGGGCGGTCTCGTTCGACAAGGGCGAGTTCCGGGGACGGGCGTCGCTGCTCCGTCAGCGCGAGGAAGGCCTGCCGAGCCGATTGGTGGGTCTGCGCATGCATGAGCGTCGGCACATCCCGCGGGCGCACTACCCCGTGTTCGTGGGCGACCAGCTGATCGGCGAGGTCACGAGCGGCACGTTCTCACCGCTGCTGCAGACCGGCATCGGGCTTGCCTACCTCTGGCCCGCCGACGTCGCCGCGATCGACGACACCGTCGAGGTCGACATCCGCGGGCGGCGCGGGGTTGCTGACGTGGTCAGACCGCCGTTCGTGGACCGCAACCCGCGCTGATCGCCGTCGGTCAGGGGCGGAACCTGCTCCCGACTGCATCGACGAGGTCATCGACCGAGGACCCGCCGAACGAGGTGTGGCGGATCAGCCGGTCGAGGAGTGACGCGGCGCGGTCCCCATCGGGGGTGACCGCGACGACCACGTAAAGCCCCGACGCCGGGATGCCGATCTCGCGAACCGGTCCGTAACCGGGGGCCGCCACGAAGTAGGCCCAGCGAGTCGCGATCCCCCGCACCTCGCAGGTGCCTTCGCCCCGGGCTACGTAGTCGCCATGGGTCGGGCCCTGCGTGGAGAACTCGGGTCGCCGGTTCACGAACACCCGGCGGGTCTCGGCGCTGCATCGGCGGGAATCGGTCAGGCTCGAGAGCAGGGAGCCAGTGGCCGCCAGGTAGTAGAAGTCCGACGGCATGCCCACCTGTGTGGCGTCGACCCACGTCGCCGACATGCCCGGCACGCCGCCGTCCATGAGCCGCCATCGCTCCGGGTGGGGAGAGGCGAGGAACCCGCCTCGGAACCCGTTCCCGACGGGCGGATGGGCCACCCAGCCGTCGGGCACGATCGCGGAGACAGGTCCGGCGTTGACCTGCGTGAACGGGGTCGGTGAGGAGAGGATCTCGATGGGGTCGCCGACCGCTGGAGGGTCGGTCGAGGAGGGCGCGGCGCACCCGATGCCCAAGAGGGCGATCATCATTCCCAGCACGGTTCTTCGCACGCGACTCTCACGCGAGGATAGGCCACTCGGAGGCTCGTCGCCAGGGCCCCGTGGGGGGTCGGTTCTCGACCGGCAGGTCGCCGTCCGCTCGTGCGCAGTCCCGCGCTTAGGCCGCCCCGGCTGCCCGTGTGCCGCCGCGAGCGTCGCGGGGGGGGATGCAGAAGGAGACACGGGTGCCTCCTCCCGGCAGCGGATCGGCCCACAGGGTTCCCCCGTGCTCGATCACGAGCTGACGCGCCAGGTGCAAGCCGACCCCGACCCCTGCCTTCTCCTTGCGCAGCACGCCCTCGCCGGTCGAGAAGGGCTCGTCGAACGATCGTTTCGCCACGGTCCGGTCGAGGCCTTCGCCCCGATCGGTCACGCTCACGACTATCCCCTCGGACATCGACCTCGCCGAGATGAGGACGGGCAGGCCGTCGGGGGAGTAGCGGCAGGCGTTGTCGAGCAGCTCCGTGATGACGCCTTCGAGCCGGTCCGCGTCGGCGACCGTTCGAAGCGGGGAGGCGATCGAGGACTCGATGCGGATCGATGGGTGGCGTTCCCGTGTCGCGTCGACGGCGCGGCGCACCGTCGGAGCGAGATCGACCTCGGCGAGCGAGAGCTCGAACGTGCCGCGCTCGAGCTCCGACATCGTGATGATCTCGTCGATGAGTCCCATGAGCTTGTCGAGGGACCCCTGCAGCTCTCCGAGGAACTCGGTCCGCTCGTCCTCGTCGATCGACGGGTTCCGCAGGACGTAGGCGATGCCTTTGGCGACGGTCACCGGCGTGCGGAGCTCATGCGAGATGTTCGACAGGAAGTCCGCCTTCGCCGACGTGCCCTGGGCGACGCTGTGTCGCAGGTCCTCGAGCTCCTCGCCGAGGCGCTCGGTCGCCCCGATCGACTCGATGAGCGCGCTGCCGATGGAATGGGCGACGCGCGGCGACAGCGCCACCACGCCTTCGGCGCTCGCCCGGATCACGGCCATCACTGCACTCGGCTCGTCGTCGGTGGCGATCACCCCGCGCGCGCCTCGCGCGAGGCATGACGACGCCCGGGCGACGTCATCGAGGGGCACACGGACGACGACGGCCGAATCGGGAGACGACGCCATGATGCGGGTGAGCAGGTCGATGCCCGAGAACCCTTCCATGGAGAGACGGCAGACCACGACGTCGGGCCGAGCACGCGCGGCCGTCTCGATCGCGCGAAGCGCGTCGGTGGAGACCTCGACGACGAGATCCGGATCACCGATCGCCGCCACCCGGAGCGCCGAGATCTCGTCCGCCGTGTCGCAGAGCAGCACGGAACGGAGCATGTGCTGTTCCTATCGGCCTTCATGGAGACCGGTTGAGGTTCGGCGGCGGGGGGCGGGGTCAGTGCACGATGCCGGTGCGGATCGCGATCGCCACGGCCTGGGCACGATCGTTGGCACCGAGCTTCTCGAAGATGCGCTCGAGGTGGGTCTTCACGGTGTGCGGGGAGATGCCGAGTTCGGTGGCGACCTGGCGCGTCGTCGAGCCGTCGGCCACCTTCTGCAGGATCTCACGCTCGCGCTTGGAGAGGGGCGCCGCCTTCGGGCCGTCGCCCTCGCCCAGCCGCACCTCTTCGATGAACGTCTTCGTGAGCTGAGGGTGGATCACCGCGTTGCCCTCGATCGCGTTCTTGGCGGCGTCGACCAGCGCGTCGGGGGAGGCGTCCTTCAGGAGGTAGCCCGAGACGCCTGCCTGGATCGCTTCGCTGATCGCGCCCCTCGACTCGTCGATCGTGATCAGGATGACCTTCGTGGTCGGGGCCGCCTGCCGGATGCGTCGCGTCGCCTCGATGCCGTCCATGCCGGGCATGCGCACGTCCATGAAGACGACGTCGGGCGTGAGCTCCCGCGCGCGCTCGACCGCCTCCTCGCCGGTCGCGGCCTCGCCGACGACCACGACGATCTCGTCGGAAAGCTCCAGCGCGGTGCGGAGCCCTTCGCGGGTCACGGGGTGGTCGTCCACGATCAGCGCACGGATCGGCGACTCCGACATGGTCGGGAACACGCTCCTTCGTTGTGGGGAAGTACGGGTACGCTGTTCAGGATAGGACGAGACGAGACAGGATGCGCGCATGCACGAAGAGATCGCGGTTGACGCAGGAAGCGACGGCTCCGAAGCGCACGACACCGACGAGGCATCGGGCGCCGACACTCGCGACGCCGTCTTCGAGGCGCTGAAGAACGTCTTCGACCCCGAGCTCGGACTGAACATCGTCGACCTCGGGCTCGTGTATGACGTGCAGGTGCACGACGACGGTGGCGTCGACATCCAGTACTCGCTCACCACGATGGGGTGCCCGATCGGGCCGATGATCGAAGACCAGATGCGGTCGTTCCTGCGAGGCATCCCCGGTGTCGACGAGGTGCGGCCGGAGTTCGTGCTCCGCCCGCCGTGGACACCGGAGATGATGTCCGACGAGGCCAAGGCAGCGCTCGGCATCTTCTGAGCGATCGCCCGTGATCGGTCCGACCCGGCGTTGACTCCCCCGTCGCTCATGCGATAGGTATTGCACCTGCAAATCCCACCTGGGAGACGTGATTTGGTTCGGACGAGATGCATCGGGGAGGTGGCGGCCATGATCCCGTCTCGCCTGTGCTGTCCGAAGGCCCGCGTCGTCCTCAAGACGCACACGCCTCGCGGCCCCTGACGCACCGAGCCCGGACCCGGTACGCACACTCGGCGGCCGCATCTCGTGGCCGCCGTTCACGTTCCCCATCGGGGGAGGGAAGGACCGATCCGACATGGCCGACTACGCCAAGGCCGACGTGCTCGTCAGCACCGACTGGCTCGAGGAGCACCTCGACGACCCGAACGTCCGGGTGATCGAGGTCGACGAAGACACCACGGCCTACGACAAGGGCCACATCGCCGGCGCGGTGAAGTGGGACTGGACGACCGATCTCCACTCCGAGGTCGGGCGCGACTTCCAGGATCAGGCGGGCTTCTCCCGTTTGCTCTCGAAGGCGGGTGTCGGCGAGGGCACCACCGTCGTGCTCTACGGGGGGAACAACAACTGGTTCGCCGCCTATGCCTATTGGCTGCTGAAGCTGCGAGGATTCGACGACGTGAAGCTGCTGAACGGCGGGCGGAAGAAGTGGGAGCTCGAGAGCCGTCAGCTGACGCAGGACGTGCGGAGCTACGGTGCCACCGACTACGTGATCGCCGGCGCCGAGCGCCCGGAGATCCGGGCGCTCCGCGACGAGGTGATCGGCAAGGTCGGCGGCGCGAGCGGGTTCGTCGACGTGCGCTCACCCGAGGAGTTCCGTGGCGAGAAGCTGGCGCCCGACCACCTGCCGCAGGAGCAGTCGCAGGTGCCGGGCCACATCGCCGGCGCCGCGAACATCCCCTGGGCGAAGGCGGCGAACGACGACGGCACGTTCAAGAGCGCCGACGAGCTTCGTGCGCTCTACGAGGCGGAGGGCATCACGCCCGACAAGGAGGTCATCGCCTACTGCCGCATCGGTGAGCGCTCTTCGCACACCTGGTTCGCGCTGCAGGAGTTGCTGGGTTACGAAGACGTCAAGAACTACGATGGGTCGTGGACCGAGTACGGCTCCTTGGTCGCCGCGCCCGTGGAACTGGGCGGGTAGCCCGGGCGATGGGTCGAGGCGTCGAGGCCGGGGTCGTCAGGCCCCGGCCTCCTGCACGTCGTGAGCCGGCGTGCCGGAGCCCTCGATCGGTACGCCGAGCGCCAGGTTGACCGCGCCGCCGATCGCGAGACCGAGGGCGGCCCCCCCGACCACGTCGAGCGGGTTGTGGGCCCCCAGGTAGATGCGCGCGAACGCGACGAGGGCGACGACCAGCCACGGCACGATCCGCCACCTGCCGTGCAGGTACGGGGTCGCCACCCAGGCGAGACCCGCCGTGAGCACGACGTGACCGCTCACGAAGGACACCCCCGTCGTGGCCGTCCCACCGCGCACGATCGCCTCGGGCTCAGTCTCGCCCGGTCGGTTCCGCTGCACGAACTCCCAGACCACTCGCTCGGCGAGGAGCTTCCCGATGGTCACCAGCACAGCGGCGACCGCGAGCCGAGGGCGACGTGCCACCAGGGCGAGAACCGCGACGATCGGACCGATCGCGAGCACCCCGAGGAACTGCACGGCGAGCATCGGCGGTTCGAGCGCTTCCAGCAGACCGTTGATCGACTCGAAGACCGCTCGCTCCGCGCCGCCCACCCGCCCGCTCGAGGCCGGGATCGCGCAGAGCGCGAGGAGCGCGAGACCTCCCAGGAGCGCGGCCGCGTCGATCCGCCGTCGGGTCACCACCGCCAGAGGCGTGTCGCCACGTCGCCGGCGACCAGCACCAGGATCGATCGGACCGCCCACGAATCACCGGTTGTCGCCGCGACCGCGAGCGCCCCCACGGCGATCGACCGCCGCCAGGATCTTCACGCCCGTTCTGGGCCTCACTCCGCCTGCCGCTCTCGCTGCGTCCACCCGACGTCCCCCCTTCGCCTGATGGCAAAAGGGTATGCAACCTGCGAAGGCGGACGCAAATCCGACCTGGGCGGTGGACTTTGAGCCTCACCCGCGGGTAGCATCGGATGTGTTCGCAGCACCGTCGCCGGGCGGTGTCCGACGATCGACGCGCGAGGAGCCGCCACCGATGGCCGTCACACAGGAAGAACACCTCGAAGAGCTCGCCAAAGGTTACCGATTCGACTGGAAGGACCCTTCCCATGCCGTCTTCGAACCGAAGCGCGGTCTGAACGAGCGCGTGGTCGAGGAGATCTCGGCGCTCAAGAACGAGCCGGACTGGATGCGGAAGTACCGCCTGAAGAGCCTGCGGTACTTCGATATGCGTCCGATGCCGTGGTGGGGCGCCGACCTGTCCGAGATCGACTTCCAGAACATCTACTACTTCATCCGCTCGACCGAGAAGCAGGCCTCGAGCTGGGAGGAGCTTCCCGACGACATCCGCGGCACGTGGGACAAGCTGGGCATCCCCGAGGCGGAGCAGAAGTACCTCGGCGGCGTGAGCGCGCAGTACGAGAGCGAGGTCGTCTACCACAAGATCAAGGACGAGCTCGATCAGATGGGCGTGATCTTCACCGACATGGACAGCGCCCTGCGCGACTACCCCGACCTCGTGCGCGAGCACTTCGGCACGGTGATCCCGGCGAACGACAACAAGTTCGCAGCGCTGAACTCGGCCGTGTGGTCGGGCGGCTCGTTCATCTACGTGCCGCCCGGCGTGCACGTCGACATCCCGCTGCAGGCCTACTTCCGCATCAACGCCGAGAACATGGGTCAGTTCGAGCGCACGCTGATCATCGCCGACGAGGGCTCGTACGTGCACTACGTCGAGGGCTGCTCGGCCCCGATCTACACGAGCGACTCGCTGCACTCCGCGGTCGTCGAGATCAAGGCGAAGAAGGGCGCGCGCGTGCGGTACACGACGATCCAGAACTGGTCGACGAACGTGTACAACCTCGTCACCAAGCGCGCCGTCGCCGAGGAAGACGCCGTCATGGAATGGGTCGACGGCAACATCGGCTCGAAGGTGACGATGAAATACCCGTCGATCTATCTGGTGGGCAAGGGCGCGCGCGGCGAGGTGCTCTCGGTGGCCTACGCCGGCAAGGGCATGCACACCGACGCCGGCGGCAAGGCGGTCCACGCCGCCCCGTACACGACGAGCGTGATCACCTCGAAGTCGGTCTCGAAGGACGGCGGCCGCACCGGGTACCGTGGCCTCGTGCGGGTCGAGCCCGGCGCACACCACGCGAAGTCGAACGTGCGCTGCGATGCCCTGATCCTCGACGAGGAGAGCCGCTCCGACACCTACCCCTACATCGAGGTGGAAGAGGAGACGGCCGCGCTCGGTCACGAGGCGACGGTGTCGAAGGTCGGCGACGACCAGCTCTTCTACCTGATGAGCCGAGGGCTGTCGGAGGTCGAGGCCACCGCGATGATCGTGAACGGCTTCATCGAGCCGATCACGCGCGAGCTGCCGATGGAGTACGCCGTCGAGCTGAACCGCCTTGTCGAGCTGCAGATGGAAGGCTCGGTCGGCTGATTCCCGTCTTCGTCGATGCCTCCAGCGCAACGACGGGTTGGGTGAATCCGACCTCCCGGGTAGCATTCGAAGTGTGACCACCGAGACCAGCCCCGAGCTGACCTTCGACGAGCGCTCGCTCGCGTCCCTTCCCGAGGTCGCCGGGTTCACCGGCGACCTGCGCACCCGGGCCTTCCGTGAGTTCGAGTCGCTCCCGACACCCTCGCAGGAGACCGAGGAGTGGCGTTACACCGACCTCTCGGATCTGCAGCTCACCTTCGCGCCGTTCACGCCTGGAGGCGGGCCCGAGGCCGTCAACACCCATGGGCTCCTGCAGGCGGCGGGTGCCGGTGAGCGCGCCGGACTGATGATCCAGCGCAACTCCGAGGTGATCTCCACGCAGCGTGCCGACAGCCTCGCCGCCAAGGGCGTGATCTTCACCGACCTCGATGCCGCCGCGGCCGAGCACACCGACCTCGTCGAGCGCTACCTGCACGACCTCGTGCCGACCAAACGCACGAGGTTCACGGCCCTGCACGCGGCCTTCCGCACCGGAGGCACGTTCCTGTACGTGCCGCGAGACACGAAGATCGATCTGCCGCTGCAGACGCTGACCTATGTCGACGTCGTCGGGGCAGCGGTGTTCCCGCACACGCTGATCGTCGTGGAGGCAGGCGCCGAGGTGACGTTCATCGAACGATACGCCTCGCCCGACCTGACGCGAGCATTCAGCGACGCGATCACCGAGATCCATGTGGGCGACGGCGCGCACGTGCGGTACGCCGCGATCCAGGACTGGGGGGCCGGCATGACGCACCTCGCGGTGCAGCGCGCGCGTGTTGGGCGCGACGCCGATGTTCGCACGCTGAGTCTCGGGTTCGGCGCCGATCTCGCACGCACCGAGACCGAGGTGGAGCTCGCCGAGCCGGGCGGGTTCAGCGAGCAGCTCGGTGTCTTCTTCGCCGACGGCGACCAGCACTTCGACCATCGGTCGAGCCAGGAGCACGTGGCGCCGAACTGCACGAGCGATCTGCTGTACAAGGGCGCGCTGCGCGACCACAGCCGGGCCGTGTACTCAGGATGGGTCTACGTGCGACCGGGCGCGCAGAAGACCGACGCGATGCAGACGAGCAGGAACATCGTGCTCAGCGAGCACGCGAAAGCCGACGCGATCCCGAACCTGGAGATCGAGGCCAACGACGTGAAGTGCGGCCACGCTGCGAGCGTCGGGCCGGTCGAGGACGACGCGCTCTTCTACCTGGAGTCCCGCGGCATCCCGCACGACGAGGCGGAGCGCTTGATCGTGACCGGGTTCTTCCAGGAGGTGCTCGACCGCGTGCAGATCGACGAGGTGCGCGAGGGTGCCGAGAAAGCGATCGCCGACGAGCTCGAGCGAGGCATCCGCTGATGGCGGTGCGAGTGTGCGAGACGAAGGACGTGCCGCCCGGTGAGGCTCGTCGATTCCGCCTCGACGGCCGTGAGATCGCGATCGTGAACCTGGGCGAGGACGGGTTCCGGGCGCTCGATGCGATCTGCAGCCACGCGAAGTTCTTCCTGGACGAAGGGGAGGTCGACGTCGACCTCGAGACGATCGAATGCCCGAAGCACGGGTCGACGTTCGACCTGAACACGGGCAACCCGAAGACCCTGCCCGCAACCCAGCCGGTCGACATCTTCCCGGTGTCGGTCGACGGCGACGACGTGACGATCGAGGTGTGAAACGACGATGAGCGACCAGAGCGCGAACCAGACGAACGGCGACCGAAGCGGTCCGGCGACCCTCGAGGTGCGAGACCTGCAGGCGACGATCGAGGGCAAGCAGATTTTGAACGGCATCGACCTCGTGGTGCGTCAGGGCGAGACCCACGCCCTGATGGGCCCCAACGGCTCGGGGAAGTCGACGCTCAGCAACGTCATCATGGGCCGCCCCGGCTACCTGATCACCGGCGGCACCGTGGTCTTCAACGGAGAGGACATCACCTCGCTCACACCTGACGAGCGAGCCAAGCGCGGACTCTTCCTCGCGATGCAGTACCCGACCGAGGTTCCGGGCGTGAGCGTCGTGAACTTCATGCGCACCGCCTACCAGGCGGTCAAGGGCGAGCAGGTGAGCGCCCTGGCCTTCCGCAAGCACATGAAGGACCAGATGGACCGACTGAACATCGATGACGCCATGGTGAACCGGTACGTGAACCAGGGCTTCTCGGGCGGTGAGAAGAAGCGGAACGAGGTGCTGCAGCTCGCGGTGCTGCAGCCGCAGATCGCGATCCTCGACGAGACCGACTCCGGTCTCGACATCGACTCCCTGAAGCTTGTCGCCGAGGGCGTGAACGAGCTCGTCGGCCCTGATCTCGGAGTGCTGCTGATCACCCACTACCAGCGCATGCTGAACTACATCACGCCCGACCGGGTCCACGTGATGATGGGTGGGCGTATCGTGAAGTCGGGTGGTCCCGAGCTCGCCCACGAGCTCGAGGAGAAGGGCTACGAGGGCGTTCGCGCCGAGCTGGGACTCGAAGCTGAAGTCCCCGTCGACGTGGGGTAACGAGAACCGAGGGAGCAGGGCCATGAGCGAGCACGCCGAGAACCCTCAGACGACCGATGTGCATATGGGCGGACTCGACGTCGAGGCGATCCGGCGCGACTTCCCGATACTCTCGCGCACCGTCGGCGAGCATCCGCTCGTGTACCTGGACAGCGCGGCCACCTCGCACAAGCCGAACACGGTGATCGAGGCCGAGGCCGACTTCTATCGCCTGCACAACGCCAACGCCCACCGTGGAATCCACATGCTCGGCGAGGAGGCGACCCAGGCCTACGAGGGCGCGCGCGCCACGGTTGCCCGATTCCTCGGCGCTCCCGAGCCGGAGACGATCGTGTTCACGCGCGGTGTCACCGAGTCGTTGAACCTCGTCGCGCAGGGGTGGGGTCGCGCCCACCTGCGTGAAGGCGACGAGATCCTGATCACCGAGTTGGAGCACCACTCGAACATCGTGCCGTGGCAGATGACCGCGGCCGTGACGGGCGCCACGCTACGCTACATCCCGCTCACCGACGACGGGCTGCTCGATCTCTCACAGCTCGGCTCCCTGCTCACCGAACGCACGAAGATCGTGAGCGTCACCGGCATGTCGAATGCGCTGGGCACGATCACGCCGCTGCGACAGCTCGCCGACGCGGCGCACGCAGTGGGCTCGATCATCGCGGTCGACGCGGCGCAGCTCGCGCCGCACTCGCCGATCGACGTGCAGGCGCTCGACGTGGACCTGCTGGGGTTCACCGGCCACAAGATGCTCGGTCCCACGGCGAGCGGGGGTCTCTACGGCCGGATCGACGTGCTCGAGTCGATGGAGCCGATGCTCGGCGGCGGCGAGATGATCCACGAGGTCTTCCACGATCACAGCACCTACAAGTCGGCGCCGTTCAAGTTCGAGGCCGGCACGATGCCGATCGCCCAACAGGTCGGCCTGGCCGCGGCGATCGAATACCTCGACGGCCTGGGCATGGCGAACGTGCGAGCCCACGAGGAGGAGATCACCCGTTACGCCCTCGATCGCCTACTCGACGCCGGCGCGACGGTGTTCGGGCCGAAGGACGCGAGCATCCGGGGCGGGGCCGTGAGTTTCTGGTTCAAGGACGTGCACCCGCACGACCTCGCGACGATCCTGAACGAGGAAGGCGTCGCCATCAGGGCCGGCCATCACTGCGCGCAGCTCGTGATGCGCCGCTACGGCGTCGCGGCGACCGCCCGCGCGTCGTTCTACGTCTACAACACGAAGGACGAGGTCGACGCGCTCGTCGAGGGTCTCGACCGCGCGCAAGCCATCTTCAGTTGACCCCCGACCGAGAGAGGCAACCGTGGCGCTCGACGACATCTACAAGGAAGTCATCCTCGACCACTACAAGAACCCCCGGAACAAGCGCGAGCTGCCCGGCGCCGAGCTGCAGTGCCACGCCAACAACCCGCTGTGCGGCGACGAGATCACCGTGTTCGCGCACATCGAGGGCGATTCGGTCGCCGAGGTGACGTTCCAGGGAGCGGGGTGCTCGATCAGCCAGTCGAGCGCGTCGATGATGACCGAGGCCGTCACGGGCGCGTCGATGAGCGACGCGAAGGCGCTCGCAGCCGACTTCCGCAGCATGATGGCCGGCGAGGTCGAGCCCGACGAAGAGGCGTTCGGCGACCTCGTGGCGCTCAAGGGTGTCGTGCAGTACCCGATCCGGATCAAGTGCGCCGTGCTCGCGTGGGACGTGCTGCAGGACGCGCTCGACGGAGCCGGCGAAGCCAGCGGGGCACAGGCGCATACCGTCTAAGCTTCGCCGCGTGACCCGCACGACACCCTCTCCTCTCGCTCGCTGGCTCTCGTTGGTCGCCGCGACGGTCGGAGCGCTGCTGCTCGTGGCCGCGCCGGCCCGTGCCCAGTTCAGCGAGCGCATCGTCGAGTACGACGTCGACATCACGATCGACGACGACGGCACGCTGACGATCGTGGAGGCGATCGACTACGACTTCGGTGTCACACCTCGACACGGCATCCTTCGCGACATCCCGACACGCCTGCGCTACGACGACACCGACGACCGCATCTATCCGCTCGACGTGATCGAGGTGCGTGCGAGCGACGGCACGCCGGCCGGCTACGAGGTCGAGTCGGCGGAAGGCGGCATCACCCGCATCAGGGTGGGTGACGCCGACATCGAGATCACCGGGCGGCACACCTACGAGCTGACGTACACCGTCGAAGCTGCGTTGAATGGCTTCCGCGACCACGACGAGCTCTACTGGAACGCGGTCGGCACGGAGTGGTCCGCCCCGATCGAGCGGGCGACCGTGCGCGTGCATGCGCCCGCCGACATCACGCAGGTGGCGTGCTTCCAGGGGTACGAGGGCTCGACCCTGCCCTGTCAGCGCTCGGCGTCCGACGGCGCAGAGGCGCGGTTCGCACAGACGGGGCTCGGCTCGTACAGCGGCGTCACGATCGTGGTCGGCCTGCCGAAGGGGGCAGTGCCCGAGCCGGAGCCGGTGCTCGAGGAACGCTGGAGCCTCCGTCGCGCGTTCGCCGCCACCCCGGCGACCCTCGGCGGCACGGCCGTGCTCGGTCTCGCCGCGATCGGCGGCGTGGTCGCGCTCGTCTGGAGTCGTGGACGCGACCGGCGGTACCGGGGCTCACAGGTCGACCAGGTGATGGGCAACCCCACGGGCGAGCATCAAGCGGTTCCGCTCGGCGAGGCGGACGACAGTGCGCCGGTGGAGTTCGCACCGCCCGACGACATGCGCCCCGGCCAGATGGGCACGTTGCTCGACGAGCAGGCGAACGTGCTCGATGTGTCGGCCACCCTCGTCGACCTCGCCGTGCGCGGCTACCTGCTGATCCAGGAGATCCCCAAGGAAGGGTGGTTCGGCAAGCCCGACTGGCGGCTGATCAGGCTCGACAAGCCCGACGACGACCTACTCACGTACGAGCGGCGGCTGCTGAACGGGCTGTTCCGCGACGGCACCGAGGTGACGATCTCGGAGCTCAAGAACGTGTTCGCCGAGCGGCTCAAGGGTGTGCAGGAATCGCTCTACGCCGACGCCGTGAAGCGGGGGTGGTTCAGCCAGCGTCCCGACAAGGTGCGCACGAAGTGGTACGCCCTGGGCGTCCTGGCGCTCATCGTCGCCGGCGGCCTCGCGTTCGTGCTCGCGGCGTTCACCCGCTGGGGCCTGCTCGGCATCCCGCTGATCTTGGGGGCGGTGCTGCTCCTGGCCACGGCGGCACGCATGCCGGCCCGCACCGCGAAGGGCACCGCGATGCTGCGGCGGGTGCGCGGGTTCCGCACGGTGATCGAGACGGCCGAGACCCACATGTCGCGATGGGCCGAGAAGGAGCTCGTGTTCACGCGGTTCCTGCCGTTCGCGGTGGTATTCGGCTGCACCGACAAGTGGGCGAAGGCGTTCGAGGCGCTGGGCATCGAGCCCGACACGAGCTGGTACATCTCGTCTCGTCCGTTCGTCTACACGCAGTTCGCCGATTCGATGGAGGGCTTCGCGGTCACGACCGGCGGCACGATCGCCTCGACCCCGTCGGGCTCGGGCTCGAGCGGGTTCTCCGGCGGCGGGTCCTCCGGCGGTGGCGGTGGGGGAGGCGGCGGAGGCAGCTGGTGACGTTTCCCTCGGCACTCGAGCTGAGACGAGGCTGCGCCGCCTGGTTCCGTAGCATGGTGCGTCATGCGCATCGTGTTCAGCGAGGACGGGCGGGACTTCCACCGGCGTGGGTGGCACGAGCTCGTCGAGGCCGACCCCTCGGGGACGTTCTTCCACACGCCGGCGTTCCTGAAGCTCTACTGGGAAGAGTTCGGGGAGACGCCCGAGCACCTGCTGCTCGCGTTCGCCGAGGAAGACGACGGCAGCCAGGTCGGGGCGGTCGCGTTCGAGCGCATCGGCCGGACGCTGCGGTTCCTCGGCGGCACCGAGATCACGGACTACATGGGGCCGGTCGGGGTGCCGGAGCGACAGGATGCGATGGCCAAGGAGCTCTGGACCGCGCTGCTCACCCGTGACGACTGGGCCGACGCCGACCTCCGGGGTCTGCCCGAGGATCGGCCCTGGTTCGGGTTGCTGCGCGATGCCGCGAGCGCCCAGGGTCTCGAGGTGACCGAGGACGAGGACGGGGTCTCGCCGTTCCTCCCACTGCCGGGGTCGTGGGAGGACTATCTGGCCGAGCTCTCGTCGAAGTACCGCCACGAGATCAAGCGGAAGGCCCGCAAGCTCGTCGAGGAAGCCGGCGAGTTCCGCATCGTGACAGCCGACGACGAGACGATGATCCCGCTGCTGGACCGGTTCGTGGAGCTGCATCGCCTGTCGGAGGGGCCCAAGGGCGTGTTCATGGTGCCGGGCATGGAGATCTTCTTCCGACGCCTCGGTGAGGCGTTCTGCGCCGACGGGGTGTTCCGGCTCTCGTTCATCGAGGTCGGTGGTCAGCTCGCGGCCGGCACGATCGGATTCGTCTGGGGCGGCACGTCGTACCTCTACAACTCCGCGTTCGACCGGTCGTGGGGGAACCTCGCCCCGGGCATGGTGCTCGTCGGGGAGGACATCCGTCTCGCGATCGAGGAGGGCTGCGGTGGCTTCGACCTGCTGAAGGGCGACTACCGGTACAAGTACCGGTTCGGGTCGCATCCACGGGCCGTGAAGCGTCTCGTCGTCACGCGCTGACGAGGCTTTGCGAGAGCCCTAGGGGAAGGCGCGCAGGTGCCGCAGCACGGAGTCGGCGAGCAGGCGATCGCCGCCGAGCACCACGTTGCCGGACGACAGCACGTCGTCGGGCTTCAGGCGCTGGCCCGCCACGAGCGCGAGCTGGGGGGCACGACCGACGATCGTGGCATCGGGCTTCCTCCGTCCCGAGGGGGCCTCGCCCGAGCCGAGTCCCCAGTGCCACGTACCCTGGCCCGCGCCGTCGACCTCGACCCGCACGCTCTGCCCTGCGAGGTCGAGACCGGAACGGCCGAGCGACCACGGCAGCATGCGCACGGCGAGATCGATCGTGAGGTGGATCGGCCAGTGCTGCACATTCGGACCGAGGCCGTTCGTCGCCCGCACGTCCTCGCCGTGCAGCCACCATTCCACCACCCTCGACTGCACGAGGTAGCGCGCCGCGATCGGGCCGGCGACGTAGTCGTAGCGCTTCGAGGCCCAGTCTTCGTCGGGGATCGTGGCGCAGTATGCGAGGAACGATCCGGCGGCCTGACCCCAGAGCGTGAGCACCTCACGGGTGTCGAGGCCCGAGCGACGGTTCACGGTCCATGCGTTGAACGCATCGATGTCGAAGTGCCCATCGGGGTGATCGGTCCGCCACTCCTCGAGCTCGGCGGCCGGCTCGCCGGCCACGAGCTGGGCCGCGATCGTGTCGCCGGCAGCGAGGTGGGCGACCACATCGCGGTTCCACCAGCCGTCGGCGGCGCTCGGCTGTTCCCAGGTTTCCGGGTCGGCGTACTGGATCATGCGCCCCAGGCGCTGGCGCTCGGCGTGCGCGACGCCCAGCAGCTGCTCGCGATCAAGGCTCACGTGATCCTCCTCACCGGCCGGCAGCCGATCCTTCGGGCCCCGGCGCGGATTGTACAGTCCGACCCGTGCGCATCCTCGTGGCTCCCGACAAGTTCCGCGGCACGCTGACCGCTCGCCAGGCGGCCGAGGCGTTCGCGACCGGGTGGCGCCGCGAACGACCCGACGACGTCCTCGAGCTCGTGCCCATGGCCGACGGCGGCGAGGGGACGATGGACGCGTTGGTCGACTCGCTCGGTGGACGTGTCGAGGCGACGACCGTGACCGGGCCGATGGGCGACCCCGTCGATGCCGCGTTCGGTTTGGTGCCGTCGAGGGGAGGCACGCTCGGAGTGGTCGAGATGGCACGCGCCTCGGGCCTCGCGCTGCTCGACGAGGATCGACGAGACCCCCTGCGAACCACGACCCGCGGCACCGGGGAACTGATGGCTCGCGCGATCGGCGCCGGCGCCGACCGGCTCGTCGTGTGCATCGGGGGGAGCGCCACGAACGACGGCGGCGTCGGCATGGCCTCGGCGCTCGGTGGACGGTTCCTGGACGTGTCAGGAAACCCGATCGCCGAGGGCGGCGAGGCGCTCGTGACCCTCGCCCGCATCGATCTCTCCCGGATGCACCCGAGCCTGGCGCGCGTGCATGTGACCGGCGCCTGCGACGTTGACAACCCTCTCACCGGGCCCTCCGGCGCGAGCGCCGTGTACGGCCCGCAGAAGGGCGCCAGCGCCGACGACGTCGCCGTGCTCGACCGGGCGCTTGGCCATCTCGCCGCCGTGGTCGAGCGAGACCTCGCGATCGGGCTTCGTGACGAGCCCGGGGCGGGGGCGGCCGGTGGCCTCGGGTTCGGACTGATGGCCTTCTGCGGCGCCCGGTTGCACCCGGGGGTCGAGGTCGTGATGGACGCGGTGGGCCTCGCCGAGCGCATCACCGCCGCCGACCTGGTGATCACCGGCGAAGGATCGCTCGACGAACAGTCGCTGCACGGCAAGACGCCCGCAGGGGTGCTCACCGCGTGCCGGCTCGCCGAGGTGCCAGCGGCGATCATCTGTGGACGCGCGACGATCGAGGTACCCGGTGTGCCGATCATGTCGCTCGTGGATCGGGTGGGGGAGCGAGCTGCGCTCGACGATGCCCGCTCGGTGCTGATCGCGGCGGCCGAGGACCTCGCGACGCACGCCCGCGAGCTGGCGGGGGCGGCACGGTGACCGGGGCGATGGACCGTTTCGCCCAGGCCGCTCGGGCCCAGGGATTGCATCCCGAACCGCGCCGATTCCCCGAGGGCACGAAGACCGCCGACGAGGCGGCTCGTGCGATCGGATGCGACATCGGCCAGATCGTGAAGTCGCTCATCTTCGTGGCCGACGGCGAGCCGCTGCTCGCCCTCACCTCGGGGTCGAACCGCGTCGACGAATCCAAGCTCGCTGCAGTCGTCGGGGCCGACGGCGTCCGGCGCGCGACGCCCGAGGAGGCTCGCGCCGCGACCGGCTTCGCGGTCGGCGGCACGCCACCCTTCGGTCACGCCAAGCCGATCCGGGCATTCTGCGACCGAGATCTGCTGCTCCACGAGGATGTCTGGGCCGCTGCCGGGACCCCCGATTCGGTGTTCCCGCTGGCGCCGGCCGATCTCGTCCGTGTGAGCGGCGCCACGGTAGTCGACCTCGCGGCGAGGTGAACGGTTTTCCCATGGCAGAGGTCGGGATTCGCAGCGCTGCCGGGTACGATATGTGGGTTACACCCGACGACGACGACCCGGAGGAACGATGATCGCACTCACCGAGACCGCGGCCGGCAAGGTCAAGGAACTGCTCGCCGAGGAAGGTCGCGACGACATCGCACTGCGGGTTGCCGTGCAGCCCGGTGGGTGTTCGGGACTCCGCTACGCGATGTACCTCGACGACCAGGTCAGCGAGAAGGATCAGGCCGAGGAGCAGTTCGGCGTGCGCCTCGTGATCGACAAGATGAGCGTGCCGTACCTGTCACAGGCGACGATCGACTTCGTCGACACGTTGGAGCAGACGGGCTTCACGATCGACAACCCGGCCGCCCAAGGCGGCTGCGCCTGCGGCAACTCGTTCCACTAGCTTCGGGCACCGCGTCGCCTCGCCCGAGACAACGGCCAGTATTCCGGCGAAGACTAGTCGTTCACGACCGCGTCGAGACCCGTCCTGAACGCCCGGGTGATCTCGGCGATCTCGTCGTCGCCGATCACGAGCGGAGGCGAGACCGCGATCGCGCCGCCCACGAGCGGGCGGACCAGCATGCCGGCCTCGCGACAGGCCATGCCGACACGAGCCGGCAGCGCGGGGTCGTCGGCGACCAGGTCCTGACGTAGATTCACGGCCGCGAGCACACCGACGCCGCCACGCACCTCCTCGACCAGCTCGTGGTCGGCGAGCGCCAGCAGGGCCTCGAACAGCGGCGCCTCGAGCTTCAGGGCTCGCTCGCAGAGGCCCTCGCGTTCCATGATGTCGAGGTTGGCGAGCGCCGCCGCGGCGACCGATGCATGCCCGCTGTACGTGTAGCCGTGGCGCCAGAGCCCGGAGCCCTCGGCCCAGAACGGCTCGGCGACCCACGGCGCGGCGATCACGCCGCCCATCGGCAGGTAGCCGCTCGTGATGCCCTTCGCGCACGTGACGATGTCGGGGTCGAGCCCGAAGCGGCTCGAGGCGAACCAGTCGCCGGTGCGGCCGAATCCGGTGATCACCTCGTCGGCGACGAAGAGGACGCCGGATCCGCGGCAGACCTCGCGGGCCGCCTGCAGGTAGCCGGGCGGGGGTGGGAAGACCCCACCGGCGCCGATCACGGGCTCGCAGAAGAACGCGGCCACCCGGCCGGGTCCGTCGGCCTCGATCGCGGCGCCAAGTGCGTCGGCATCGTCCCACGGGACCTCCGTGACGTCCTCGATCAGCTCGCCGTGGCCTGCGGCGTTCGCGGGGATCCCGGCGAGCGAGGTTCCCGCGGTGTGCATGCCGTGGTATGCCTTCTCGCGTCGGATCAACACGGTCCGCTCGGGTTCACCGCGGAGCTGCCAGTAGCGGCGAGCCATCTTCATGGCGGTGTCGATCGAGTCCGAACCGCCACTCGTGAGGAACACCTTCGATCCTGCGACCGGCGCCAGCCTGGCGACCCGTTCGGCGAGCGTCTCGGCGGGGCGGTTCGTGAGGTCACCGAAGGTGGAGTACGCCGGGAGATCGCGCATCTGCGTCGCGACCGCGTCGGCGATCTCACCGCGCCCCCAACCCACGTTGCAGTACCAGAGCGAGGCGGTGGCATCGAGGTACCGACGGCCGGCATCGTCGACGACGTACGCGCCGTCGCCGCTGACGAGCGTGGTCGCGCCGGTCGTCTCGACGGCGTGCATGTCTGCGAATGGGTGCCAGAAGCTGGTCATGCGTCGACGCTACCAGCGGCGCCCACCCGCACCCCTGGACGAGCCGTCGGGCACGAGCCGCAGGAGCACTCCGGTGCGGCCGAGGCGTCGTGGTTGGGTCAGTCGGGGTCGTACGCGAGGTTCTCGCGGAGCCAGCGCTCGGTCTCGGTGAGGCTCTGACCTTTGCGCCGCGCGTAGTCCTCGACCTGGTCCTTGCCGAGGCGGCCCACGTTGAAGTACCGCGCCCGCGGATGCCCGAAGTAGAGGCCGGCGACGGTCGCGCCCGGGGTCATCGCGCACGAGGTCGTGAGGTCCATCCCGTGATCACGCGCCCCCAGCAGGTCGAAGAGCGTCCGCTTCTCGGTGTGATCGGGGCAGGCCGGATAGCCGAAGGCGGGCCTGATCCCCCGGTAGCGCTCCTCGATCAGATCCGTGCCCGCCAGCGATTCCTCAGGTGCGTACCAGGCCCGGCGAACCTCGCGATGCAGCCACTCCGCGAACGCCTCGGCGAGGCGGTCGGCGAGGGCCTTCACCATGATCGCGCGGTAGTCGTCGAGCTCGGCCTCGAACGTCTTCGCGAGCTCGTCGGCGCCGATGCCGGCCGTGACCGCGAACCCCCCGAGATGGTCGGTCAGACCGCTGTCGGGCGGGGCGATGAAGTCGGCGAGGGAGCGGTTCGGTCGGTCGTCGTCCTCGCCGTGCTCGACCTGCTGGCGCAGCATCGGGAAGACCGTTCCGTCGTCCAGCACGATGTCGTCGGCGTCGGCCTGCGCCGGCCAGAACCCGTACACCCCACGGGCCTGGATCGAGCCGTCGGCCACGATCGCGTCGAGCAGCTCGTTCCCGTGCTCGAACAGCTCTCGAGCCGCCTCGCCTTGCTGCGGGTGATCGAGGATCTGCGGGTACCGGCCCTTCAGCTCCCATGCGGTGAAGAAGAACGTCCAGTCGATCAGGTCGCGGAGCTCGGCGAGCGAGGGCTCCACGACATGCGGGCCCGTGAACGGCGGAGGCGGCACGTCCTCGGCCCGCCACTCGACAGGCGTGCGGTTCGCGAGCGCTTTCCGGTAGGGCAGCAGCGGGGTCCGCAGCCGCTCGGCGTGCAGCTCGCGGAGCCGTTGCTGGTCGATGCGGTTCTGCGCGTCGAGCTCGGTCTTGCGGCCGTCGTCGAGCAGGTTGGAGACGACGCCGACCACCCGCGAGGCGTCGACGACGTGCACGACGGGCTGCTCGTACGCAGGGGCGATCTTCACGGCGGTGTGCTGGCGCGACGTGGTGGCCCCGCCGATCAGCAGCGGCAGGTCCATACCCCGGCGCTGCATCTCAGAGGCCACGTTCACCATCTCGGTGAGCGAGGGCGTGATCAGGCCGGACAGCCCCACGATGTCGGCCTTCTCGGCCACGGCGGTGTCGAGGATCAGCTCCGCGGGCGCCATCACCCCCAGGTCGATCACGCGGTAGTTGTTGCAGCCAAGCACGACGCCGACGATGTTCTTGCCGATGTCGTGCACGTCGCCCTTGACCGTAGCCGTGACGAGCGTGCCCTGGGCCCTGTCGGCCGAGGGACCGAGCGCGAGCTTCTCCTCTTCCATGAAGGGCTCGAGGTGGGCGACGGCCTTCTTCATCGCGCGTGCGGACTTCACGACCTGGGGCAGGAACATCTTCCCGGCGCCGAACAGGTCGCCGACGATCGACATGCCGGCCATCAGCGGGCCCTCGATCACCTCGAGGGGGCGGTCGTACGCCTGACGAGCCTCCTCGGTGTCGTCGACGATGAAGTCGACGATGCCGTGCACGAGCGCGTGCGCGAGCCGATCCTCGACCGTGCCCTCACGCCAGGTGAGGTCGTCCTCGCGCTCGAGGCCGCCTCCCTTCACCGTGTCGGCGAACGTGACCATGCGCTCGGTCGCGTCGTCGCGGCGGTTGAAGATGATGTCCTCGACGTGCTCGAGCAGGTCCTTCGGGATGTCCTCGTACACCTCGAGCTGACCCGCGTTGACGATCGCCATGTCGAGCCCGGCTGCGATCGCGTGATACAGGAACGCCGAGTGGATCGCCCGGCGCACCGGCTCGTTCCCGCGGAACGAGAAGCTCAGGTTCGACACGCCGCCCGACACGCGCACGTCGGGGTGCGCCCGCTTGATCTCACGCGTGGCTTCGATGAACGCCTTCGCGTAGTCGGCGTGCTCCTCGAGGCCGGTCGCGATCGCGAGGATGTTCGGGTCGATGATGATGTCGGTCGGCTCGTACCCGGCCTCGTCGACGAGCAGGCGGATCGACCGATCGGCGATCTCGACCTTGCGCTCGACCGTGCCGGCCTGGCCCTGCACGTCGAAGCACATCACCACGACGGCGGCGCCGTACGTCTTGATTGTGCGGGCCTTGTCGAGGAAGTCGGCCTCGCCTTCCTTCAAGCTGATCGAGTTCACGACCCCCTTGCCCTGCACGCACTTCAGGCCCGCCAGGATCGTCTCCCAGCGGCTCGAGTCGATCATCACCGGCACACGCGCGATCTCGGGCTCGACCGCGATCATGTTGAGGAACCGGGTCATCGCCGCCTCGCCGTCGAGCAGGTCGGCGTCCATGTTGACGTCGAGCATGTTGGCGCCCGATCGAACCTGGTCGAGCGCGACCTCGACCGCCGCCTCGTAGTCGCCCGACTCGATCAGGCGCCGGAACTTCGCCGAGCCGGTCACGTTCTGCCGCTCGCCGACCATCACGAAGCCGGTGTCGCTGTGGATCGCGAACGGCTCGAGCCCGCTGTAGGTGGGGACCCGATCGTCGAAGGCGGGCAACGAGCGAGGTGCCGCGTCGCGGACGGCGGCCGCGATCGCCACGGTGTGGTCAGGAGTGGTGCCGCAGCAGCCGCCGACGACGTTCACGAGCCCCGCCCCGGCGAACTCACGCAAGAGCTCGCTCGTGACCTCCGGCGTCTCGTCGTACCCGCCGAACGCGTTCGGCAGGCCGGCGTTGGGGTAGCAGGCGACCGGTCGGTCGGCGATGCGGGCGAATGCCTCGACGTAGGGGCGCATCTCGGCGGCGCCGAGCGAGCAGTTGATACCCACCACCACGGGGTCGGCATGCTCGATCGACGTCCAGAACGCCTCGACGGTCTGGCCGGAGAGCGTTCGGCCGCTCCGGTCGACGATCGTGACGCTGATCCACAACGGGAGATCGGGCGCGGCCTCCTTCGCGGCGGCGACCGCGGCCTTCGCGTTCAGCGTGTCGAAGATCGTCTCGATCAGCAGCAGGTCGACGCCGCCATCCCGCAACGCTCGCATCTGCTCGGCGTAGGACCCGACCACCTCGTCGAACGTCACCGCGCGGAAGCCCGGGTCGTCGACCTTGGGTGAGAGCGACAGGGTGACGTTCAGCGGCCCGACGGAACCGGCGACGAACCGGTCGCCGCCGGCCCGGTCGGCGGCCTCACGGGCCAGCCGGGCCCCTTGAAGGTTCATGTCGACGACTGCGGCTTCCAGGCCGTAGTCGCGCTGTCCGAACGAGGTCGCGGTGAACGTGTTCGTCGTGGCGATGTCGGCGCCGGCCCCGAAGTAGGCGTCGTGCACCTCGGTGACCACCTGCGGCTGCGTGATGTTCAGCAGGTCGGGGTCGCCCTGGACGTCGTGGCCGTGATCGGCGAACCGCTCGCCGCGGAACTGCTCCTCGGTGAGACCCCGCCCCTGCAGCAGCACGCCCCATGCGCCGTCGAGCACGGCGATCCGGCTGCTGAGCAGCGCCTCGAGACGAGTGCGGGTGTCCATGCGCTTCACCCTAGCGGCGGCCCCTGCGACCGGCCACAACGCGTCCTGCCGGCCCGGCCGTTGGCTTCGCGGCGCGGCGTCGGAGTAGGCTGCGGCGATGAGCCAGAGCTTTCCGGACCTGTGGCGGCGCGAGTCCAAGGGTCGCCGCCCGCCTCGTCAGCCGGAGCAAGCGCTGAAGCGAACGAGGCGTCAGACCGCGACCGCGCTCGCCGGCGTCCCCTTGTTCGCCGATTTCTCGAAGAAGCACCTGCATCGCCTGGCCGCCGACACCGATGAGCTCACATTCGCGCCCGGTGACGCCGTGGTGCGTGAGGGCGAGCTGGGAGAGACCCTGTTCGTCGTGCTCGAGGGTGAGGGCAAGGTCGTTCGGGGGAAGCGGAAGGTCGGCACCGTGCTGCCCGGTGACTTCTTCGGCGAGCTCGCCGCGATCGACGCCCAGCCCCGGAGCGCATCGGTCGTGGCCGTGACACCGCTCCGCGTGCTGCGGCTGTTCCGGCGGCACCTGCTGTCGCTGCTCGAGGACGAGCCGCAGGTCACGCTGAAGCTGCTCAACGGCATCGTGCGGCGCATCCGTCAGGTCCAGCGCTCGGCCTGAGCTCGTTCGGTTCGTCGCGTCGGCCTCGCCGTCAGTTGCCGGCGAGGTCGACCCCGTCGAGCAGGGCATCGATCTCCGAGAGGGTTCCTGCGTCGAGCGCGAGGTCGCCCGCCGCTGCGTTCGCCCGCACGTGGTCGGGGTTCCTGCTGCCGGCGATCGCGCTCGTGACCCCCGGCTGGTGCACGTTCCAGGCCAACGCGAGCTGGGGGAGTGTGGCACCGAGCCCCTCCGCGATCGGGCGGAGCCGGTCCACGAGGTCGAGCACCTTCGGCAGCACTTCGGGGGCGAACAGGTCGACCTCGTCGGGGTCGTCTCCTGCGTCGTCACCGTCCTCGCCCCGCCAGTCACCAGGCGCGAACGTCGTCCCCGCGGTGATCGCGCCGGTCAACAGCCCGAACGCGAGCGGTCCATAGCTCACGACGCCGGTGCCGTGCTCGCCGCACCATGCGACCAGGTCGTCCTGATCGCGACGCAGCATCGAGAACTCGGGCTGCAGCGAGTCGACGTGCCGAACGGCCTCGCACCGCTCGATCAGCCTACGGTCGAAGTTCGACACCCCGATCCACCGGACCTTTCCGGCGTCCTGCAGCGCGGCCATCGCGCCCCACGATCCCTCGACCGGGACGCCGTCGTCGGGCCAATGCAGCTGGTAGAGGTCGATCGTCTCCACGCCGAGGCGCGCGAGCGAAGCGTCGCACGCCGCGGTGATCTGCTCGGGCCGGAACCCGGTGCCCTCCGGGCGAGGCGCGACCTTCGACGCCACGATCACGTCGTCACGATGTCCGGCGATCGCGCGCCCGACCAGCGACTCCGAGACCCCGTCGCCGTAGACCTCTGCCGTGTCGATCCAGTTGATGCCGGCGTCGAGGGCCGCCCGCATCGCGCCGATCACGGCGTCGTCGGACTCGTTGGGGCCCCATGCCGTGCCGCCCGCCTCCCAGGCGCCGTAGCCCACGACCGACAGTTCAGGCCCATGCGATCCCAATCGATGTGTCCTCATGGTGTGAATCTACCGGCCGTGCGCCGTCGCGAGCCCCGTGCCGCAGTACGCTAGTGACCGAAGGTCCCTCGACGACCCAGCCCGCAGCGGAAGGAGCATCGGTCCTCACGGACGCCCAGGCATGACCAAGACCGTCGAAGAGAAGGAACGCGTCGTCGTTCGGTTCGCCGGGGACTCGGGCGACGGCATGCAGCTCACGGGCGACCGTTTCACCTCCGCCACCGCGGTGCTCGGCAACGACCTCGCGACCCTGCCCGATTTCCCTGCGGAGATCAGGGCGCCGGCCGGCACGGTGCACGGTGTGTCCGCGTTCCAGATCCAGTTCGCGTCGAGCGACATCACCACCCCGGGAGACCACGCCGACGTGCTCGTGGCGATGAACCCGGCCGCGCTCAAGGCCGACCTGTCGAAGGTGGACCCCGGCGGCATCGTGATCGTGAACGAGGACGCCTTCACGCAGCGCAACGTCGAGAAGGCCGGCTACGCCACCGACCCGACGACCGATGGCGCGCTCGACGGCTACCAGCTCTACAGGGTGCCGATGACCTCGATCACGGTGCGAGCGACCGAGGGCGTCGGCATCGGGAAGAAGGAGGCCGAGCGCGCCAAGAACATGTTCGCGCTCGGGCTCGTCTCGTGGATGTTCGGGCGGCCGACCCAGACGACGCTCGACTGGCTCGAGCGGAAGTTCGGCGGCAAACAGGAGATCTACGACGCCAACGTCGCGGCGTTCAAGGCCGGGTACAACTTCGGCGAGACCACCGAGCTGTTCGCCCACTCGTACAAGATCGCCGCCGCGCCCGTCGACCCGGGCACCTACCGCAACATCGCCGGGTCGACCGCCCTGTCGTGGGGACTGATCGCGGCGTCGCAGCGCAGCGGCTTGCCGTTGTTCTACGCGAGCTACCCGATCACGCCGGCCTCCGAGCTGCTGCACGAGCTGTCCCGGCACAAGAACTTCGGCGTGATCACGCTCCAGGCCGAAGACGAGATCGCGGCGGCCAACGTGGCGCTCGGCGCGGCGTTCGCGGGCCACCTCGCGGTGACCGGCACGAGCGGCCCCGGCATGGACCTGAAGGCCGAGACGCTGGGGCTCGCGGTGATCATGGAGCTGCCGATGGTGATCGTCGACGTGCAGCGGGGCGGTCCCTCGACCGGCCTGCCCACGAAGACGGAGCAGGGCGACCTGCTGCTCGCGATGTTCGGCCGCCACGGCGAGAGCCCGTTGCCGATCGTCGCGGCGTCGTCTCCGTCCGACTGCTTCGCGGTCGCCCTGGAAGCCGCGCGCATCGCCGTGCGCTACCGGACGCCGGTCATCGTGCTCTCCGACACGTTCCTGTCGAACTCGTCGGAGCCATGGCGTGTTCCCGACGTGAGTGACCTGCCCGAGATCGATCCTGACTTCGCGGAGCCCAACGGCGAGGGGTTCCTGCCCTACTCGCGTGACGACCGGTTGGCGCGGCCGTGGGCGGTGCCGGGCACCCCTGGGCTCGTGCACCGCGTCGGCGGCCTCGAGCGGGAGGACGGCACGGGCAACATCAGCTACGACCCCGAGAACCACGAGCGCATGACGTACCTGCGACAGGCCAAGGTCGACGGCATCGCCGACGATATCCCGCCGCTCGAGGTGGACGACCCTTCGGGGGAGGCCGACCTGCTCGTGCTCGGGTGGGGCTCGTCGCTCGGCACGATCCGCGCCGCCGCGACCCGCGTCCGTGATGCGGGGGGCAAGGTCGCCACCGCGCACCTTCGTCACCTCAGTCCGTTCCCGGCGAACACCGGCGACGTGGTGAAGGCCTACCGCGTGGTGCTGATCCCCGAGATGAACATGGGCCAGCTCGCGATGTTGATCAGGGCGAGGTTCCTCGTCGACGCCAGGAGCTTCACCAAGGTGCAGGGCCTCCCGATCTTCGCGGAGGACCTGGAAGAGGAGATCGAGCGGGTACTCCATGACTGACGTGATCGACACGCTCACGAAGAAGGACTTCACCTCCGACCAGGAGGTGCGCTGGTGCCCGGGCTGCGGTGACTACGCGATCCTCTCGGCCGTGCAGGGCTTCATGCCCGAGCTCGGCATCGAGCCGCACAAGACCGTGTTCGTGAGCGGCATCGGCTGCAGCGGACGGTTCACGTACTACATGGACACCTACGGGGTGCACGGCATCCATGGGCGGGCGCCGGCGATCGCGACGGGCATCGCCACGGCGAACCCGGAACTCAGCGTATGGGTCGTGACCGGCGACGGTGACGGGCTCTCGATCGGCGGGAACCACCTGATCCACGCGCTACGGCGGAACGTGAACATCAAGATCCTGATGTTCAACAACCAGATCTACGGCCTGACGAAGGGCCAGTACTCTCCCACGAGCGAAGAGGGGAAGGTCACGAAGTCGACGCCTTTCGGCTCGGTCGACCACCCCTTCAACCCGATCGCCGTCGCGCTCGGCGCCGAGGGCACGTTCGTCGCGCGCACGATCGACAACGACCGCCAGCACTTGACCGAGGTACTGAGGCAGGCCGCGGCCCACCGCGGCACCGCGTTCGTGGAGATCTACCAGAACTGCAACGTGTTCAACGACGGCGCGTTCGACCTGCTGCGCGAGAAGTCCGAGGGCGTGCACCACCAGATCCGGCTGGCCGACGGCGAGCCGATCATCTTCGACGAGGGCACCAAGTGCGTGATCGTAGGCGACAACGGACGCCTGCAGGTCAAGCAGACGGCCGAGGTCGACCCCGATCGCATCGTCGTGCACCAGGCCGGCGGACGGCCGTCGCTGCCGTTCGGGCTCGCGCACCTCTCGCTCGGCCCCCACGAGGCCACCTGCTTCGGCGTCTTCCGCAACTTCGATCGCCCCGTCTACGGCGAGGCGATGCACGCCCAACTCGTGAGCGCTGAGGAGCGCCTCGGCAAGGGAGACCTCGGCACCCTCCTGCAGGGCGGCGACACCTGGACCGTCGGGTAGCGGTTCCTCACTCTCGCGGGTGGTTCAGCCGCGCGTCATCGGGCTGGCGGGGTTCGGAAGCGGGCGAGTGCGTCCTCCGAGAGCGCTGCGACCTCCCGAAGCTCTTGCACCAGCCCTGGCAGCACGTCGAGCAGCGCGTCGACCTCGGCCTCGGTGCTGCTCTGTCCGAGCCCCACCCGGAAGCTGCTCACGCCCGTATGCCCGATGTGTTCGAGCACGGGTGAGGCGTCGCCCGGCTGGCCCGAGCAGAGTGAACCGGCGGCTACGCGGAAGCCCCGATCGTCGAGAGCCATCATCAACGTAGGCGCGTCGATGCCTTTCACGCTGAAGCAGACCAGATGCGGCGTGCGGTGGGTCGGGTGGCCGTGCACGGTGGCGCCGGGAACGGTCTCCGCGATGCTCTCGCGCAGCCGGGCCGTGAGCGCCCATTGCCGCGCCGCCGTGTCGCCCATCGAGTCCAGCGATGCGCGCAGGGCTGCCGCCATCGCGGCGATGCCCGGCGTGTTCTCCATGCCCGACCGGCGCTTGCGCTCTCGGTCGTCACCGCACGGATAGGCGGTGACGCCGACCCCGCGACGCACGTAGAGCGCGCCGACCCCCGGGGGGCCGCCGAACTTGTGCGCGGAGCACGAGAGCAGGTCGACCCCGAGCGCCTCGGCGTCGACCGGCAGGCGTCCCACCGTCTGGCACGCATCGGTGTGGAACCGCACCTTCGCCTCCCTCGCCAACCGCGCCGCTTCGCCGATCTGCTGCATCGTGCCGAGCTCGTGGTTCGCGTGTTGGACGCTCGCCAGCAGGGTGCCGGGGACCCGGACCTCGCTGGCGTAGCGGTCGAGGTCGATGCGGCCGTAGGCGTCGACCGGGATCTCCACGAGTTCGAAGCCGTCGCTCTGCAGCACGTGGCCGACGCCGCCCACCGCCGGATGCTCGACCGCGCTCACGACGATGCGTGTGCCGAGTTCGCGCATCGCGCGCACGCCTCCCCAGATCGCAAGGGCGACGGCCTCCGTTCCGCCCGAGGTGAAGACGATCTCGTCGGGTTGGGCCCCGAGGGCCCCGGCGACGATCTCGCGCGACTGGTCGAGCAGGCCCCGGGCCTCCCGGCCCGAGGCATGGATCAACAGCGGATCGCCGAAGGCGTCGAGCGCGTCCACGAACGCTGTGCGCGCCTCGGGCAGCAGGGGGGTGGCCGACGCGCCGTCGAGGTAGATGTCCGCCGTCATCTCGTGTCATCTCGGAACGCGACGGGGGGCCAGTTCCTTCCCGCCGGACGCCGACCCACCGTCTCCTGAGACGCCGACTCAGGGCGTCGCAGGTTCCTTGTCCTTCAGGAAGACGCTCCAATACAGGACGCCGGCGATGATGCCTCCGGCGATCGGACCGACGATCCAGACGTACCAGTTTGCCCAGTCCATCGTGGCGAGCGCGGGACCGAACCACCGGGCGGGGTTCATCGCGGCGCCGGTGTAGGGACCGAAGGCCATGATGTCGAACGCGATCACGAGCCCGATCGTGAGGCCGGCCGTCTTCGAGAACGGCCCTCGATCGTCGACGGCGGTGCCGAAGACCGCGAAGACCAGGAAGAACGTGGTCACGGCCTCGATGAGGATGCCCTTACCGACCGCGATGCCGTCACCGAGCGCCGGGATGCCGCCGGTGCCGACGTCGAACAGCTCGGTCGGCAGCAGGAACCGGAGCACGAGCGCGCCCGCGACCGCGCCAGTCAGTTCCGCCCCGATCAACACGCCGGCCCGCGTGGTCGCGATCTTGCCGGTGACCCAGAGCGAGATCGTGACCGCCGGGTTCACCATTCCACCCGAGATGTGCGCGGTGATCGAGACCATGATCGCGAGCACGAGCCCTTGGGCGAGCGCGACTCCGGTGAGATCGAGTTGGCCGTTGGCGTTCAGGATCACCGCGCCCGCCCCGACGAAGATCAGGGCGAACGTCGTCACGAACTCGGCCACGGCCGCCTTGCCGGTGTCCTCCACGGTCCCCTCCTCGTGTGGATCGCCATCGCGGGCGGGCGGATCGGCGCCCGGCGCACCTCGAGGTCCAGAGGCGCGAGCCTAGCCGCTGCCCCGAGCCCAGGCAAAGACCGGCGGGAGCGGGAAACCGGGTAGCATCCTGGCCGTGGACGTGCTGCTGGTGTCGCCCGATCCGGCCTCGCGGGAACTGATGGCCCTCGCCGTGCGCAGTGTCGAACGGGCTCTCGGCAGCGAGCTGCGGTTCCGAGCAGCCGCGAACGGGGAGCTGGGGATCCGCGCGGCGCTCCGCGACCGCCCCGATGTGGTCGTAGCAGACGAGATCGCATCTCGCGCCGGTGCCTTCGCGCTGGCCAAGGCCCTGCGCGACGACACCGATCCGTACACGGGCGTGATCGTGATCCTGTTGGAGCGCAAGCATGACGCGTGGCTCGCGCGGTGGTCGGGCGCCGACGCCTGGTTCGTGCGACCGGTCGATCCGTTCGAGCTGGCCGACCGCCTGCTGGAACTCGTCAGCGAGAAGGAGAGCGCGTGAAGATCAAGGGCACGGACAAGCGCAACGGACGCGAGTTCCTCGCGGAACAGGTGATCGGGAGCGGCGGCACCTCACCGTGGGACGGCCGGTCGTTCAGCCCCGACTACGCGGTCACCCTGGTGAACGCCCTGCGCGATGCCGAGGAGGCCGGGTCGAGGCTGGAAGAGGCGCTCGAGCAGATCGCCGACCTGAAGCCGGAGTTCATGCTCGACCAGGATTCCGTGCTGGGACCGCTCCGCGAACACCTGACTCGGCTCGAGCAGAACCTGGTGCAGCAGGGCTGAGGGCCGACGGGTGGGAGCCGGGGAGAACGGGTTCGGGGTCGAGCTCCGCGAGGATGACTCGGGCTGGCGCGTCGGGATCGTCGACCCCTCGGGCTCCGTCGTCTCCGAGCGCGCGTGTAAGGACCACCTCGAGGCCCGCACGTACGCATCGACCGTCCGCCAGCACATCTACTGGCTCTCGCCGGAACGGTTCCGCGAGTACTACCGTCTGTAGCGCGATGGGATTCAACTACCAACAGCCCGGCAAGGTGAAGAAGGCGGACCTCGTGATCTTCGTGGTGGCCCTCGTCGTCATCGCGGCGCTCGTCATCTGGGCCGTCTGGTAGCCCTCGATGCCCGACGACCTCGCGGCTCTGGACTTCTGCTATCTCACGACGACCGGCCGCGTCACCGGGAGCCCCCACCGCATCGAGATCTGGTTCGTCCTCGTCGACCAGATCGTCTACCTGATGGCGGGGGACCGAGATCGCAGCGACTGGGTGCGCAACCTGATGATCACCCCCGACGTCGAGTTGGAGCTCGGCGGGCGGAAGCGGGTGACCCGAGCCCGCGTCGTCGAGGACGGCACGGACGAGGACGCGCTGGCACGGCGGACGATGCTCGAGAAGTACGGTGACCCCGACGGCGGTGACCTCAGCACATGGGGTCACACCGCGTTGGTGGTGGCGGTCGACTGGTCGGGGGGCGTCAGCTACACGTCACTGATCTGACGCCGGCTTCGACGTCAGGGGCGCTCAGCCCTCGTCGAAGCCGAGCGAGAACAACCGATCGAGGTCGTGCCTGGAGTACACCTGGAAGCTGATCAGGGTCTCGGTGCGCTCGACCCCGTCGACCTTCGCGATGCCGCCGGGGATCACCGTGGCGAGCTGCTCGTGGGCGGGCACGCGCACGATCGCGATCAAGTCGAACTCGCCGGCGACCGAGTACACCTCGCTCACGCCGTCGATCTCGGCGATCGCCTGCGCGGCCTCGCCGATCTCGTCGACCTCGCACTGGATCAACACGACGGCATGCACGGCGCTCATCGTTCGGCTCCTCTCACGTGCGCTCCAGCGCTTCCAGTCATGCGCGCTCCAGCACGACCGCGAGTCCTTGCCCGCCCGAGATACAGAGCGTGGCGAGGCCCATCGACAGATCGCGGGCGCGCATCTCGTAGGCGAGCGCGAGGATGATGCGCGCACCGCTCATGCCGATCGGGTGGCCGACCGAGATGCCACCGCCCTTCACGTTCAGCCGCTCCCGGTCGAACTTCAGCTCGCGCTCGCACGCGATCACCTGGGCCGCGAACGCCTCGTTGATCTCGATCAGCTCGAAGTCGTCGATCGTGCACCCGAGCCGGTCCATCACCTTCTGGGTGGCGGGCACGGGTCCGATGCCCATGATCTCTGGTGGCACGCCCGCCCACGACATCGCGGTGATCGCCGCCAGTGGGTCGCGACCCTCTGCCTTCGCCCGCGACTCGCTCATCAGCACGAGCGCGGCGGCGCCGTCGGTGAGCCCGCTCGAGTTGCCCGCGGTGACGCTGCCTCCTTCGCGGAATACAGGCGGGAGCTTCGCGAGAGACCCCATCGAGGAATCGGGTCGCACGTGCTCGTCGTCGTCGACCGTCACCGACTTCCGCCCGAGCGTGACCTCGACCGGGAACATCTCCGTGGTCCGGCCCTCGGCGCCCGCCACCGCCTGCTGCTGGGACCGTAGCGCGAACTCGTCCTGCTCTTCGCGGGTGATGTCGTACATGTCGACGAGGTTCTCGGCGGTCTCGCCCATGATCAGCCCGCAGAGCGGGTCGAGCAGCCCGTCGCGGTACATCGCGTCGACGGCCTCGGTGTTGCCGAGCCGGTGTCCGAGCCGCATGTCGGGAAGCAGGTACGGCACCCGGGTCATGTTCTCGATGCCGCCGGCGAGCACCACCTCGCTCTCGCCGAGCATGATCTGCTGGGCACCGAGCTGGGTGGCTTTCATGCCCGAGCCGCAGGCGATGTTCACGTTGTAGGCGCTGACGTCCTCGGGCACGCCCGCGCGCATGCTCACCTGGCGGCCGGTGTTCGGGCCGTTCCCGGCCTGGCGGGCGTGGCCGATGATCGTCTGGTCGACCTGCTCCGCCTCGACGTTCGCCCGGCGCAGTGCTTCCTTCGCGGCGAGCTCGCCGAGCAGCACCGCGGGGGTCTCGGCGAACGAGCCGAGGAACTTCCCGACGGGCGTGCGGGCGCCCTCGACGATGACCGCGCGTTCCATGCGGTCAGTCTAGCGGCGCCGGTCGCGCCGACGGTCCTCGCGGTTCCCCGACGCCTCGCGGGTACGCTGCAGCACCCGCGCCAGAGCCGCGCCCCCGTCGACGGGTTCGGCGGGCGCTCGGTCGCATGCGGTGACGCGCGGACGGTGCTTCGCGACCCACGATCTCACGGCCGCCAGCTCATCGGCCCGCTCGCGCGGGCACGGCGCGGTGAGCGGCTCCCCGGCGGCGCCCGGGGTGCGCAAGGCGCCCTGGTCGAACCGCAGCGACCCTCCGTCACCGACGCGGAGCTCGAGCTCGCCTGCATCGACGAGCCAGGCGTCGACCCTCGAACGCCACAGCCCCTCGGCGAGCGCGCGCAGGCGGTCTCGGACCGAAGCCGCCTCTTCGTACCGCTCCGCCTCGGCGAGGCGGGTCATGCGACGTTCGAGCGCTTCGAGGAGCTCGCCCGGGCTGGAAGCCAGGGAGGAGGCGAGCCATCGGACGAGCTCTCCGTAGCGCTCGGGGTCGGTGCGTCCGTCGCACGGCGCGAGACAGCGGCCCATGTCGGCCAGGGCGCAGGGCGCGAAGCGCGTGCTCGCCCCCATCGAGGTGGTGCACCGACGGATCGGCGCGGTCTCCTCCAGGGCTTCCTTCGCGAGCCGTGCCCGCGCGGTGCCGCCGAACGGCCCGAGGTAGAGACGCCCGTCGCCGGCCTTCGCCGCGTGCACGACCTTCAGCCGCGGCCACGCCTCTCGAGGGTCGAGGGCGAGGTAGGCGCCGCGCCGCCACGTCTTCCCGCGGCGGTTGTACTTGGGCTCGTGCCGGCGGATCAACCGCGCCTCGACGACGAGCGCCTCGAGCTCGCCGCCGCAGCGGATGCCCTCGACCGAGCGCACCTCGTCGAGCAGGTTCACGATCCTCTTCCGCTCGTCGCCGTAGAAGTACGACTTCACGCGCGAGCGCAGGTCGTTGGCCTTGCCGACGTAGAGCACACGACCGTCGCGACCCTTGAACAGGTAGACGCCCGGGGCGTGCGGCAGCGTGTCGGCGAGCGCGATCTTGCCGAAGTTGGGCCGCCCTCGCGCGCGCACGGCCTCGGCGAGGTCGCCCATCGTGAGGATGCCGAGGCGGCCGCCGAGATCGAGCAGGCCGTGCAGCACCTCGGCGCACGCTTCCGCGTCGTCGAGGGCTCGGTGTGTCGGCGTCGCCCTGGTGCGGAAGTAGTTCGCGAGCGTCGCGAGCTTCACGTTCGGCACGTCGGGCCAGACCACCCGGCGTGCGAGCCGTGCCGTGCAGAGCGGCGGACCCGGGAGCGCCGGGTAGTCGAGCACGTCGCAGTTCGCGTTGAGGAACCCGAAGTCGAACCCCGCGTTGTGCGCCACGAACACGGATCCACGGAAGAACTCCAGGAACGCCGGGAGCACCTGCTCGATCGCCGGCTCGCCGGAGACGAGGCGGTCGTCGATGCCGGTGAGGTGGGCGATGTACGGGGGGATCGGCCGCCGGGGGTTCACGAGAGCCCGGAACGACCCGAGCCGCTCCCCGCCGCGATACTTCACGGCGCCGATCTCGGTGATCGCGTCGTCGGCGGGGGAGCCCCCGGTCGTCTCGAGGTCGACGACGCAGAACGTGACATCGGACAGGGGCACGCCGAGCGCGAGGGTGGTTTGGATCGGTTCGGCCGGACTCGCATCGATCGGCACGGGCGTCGCCTCCGTCGGGAGGGGCCGAACGGGAGCTGGATGGTATCGAACAGGTGTTCGATGGTCAAGCGGGTGCCACGGGGAAGACGTCACGCCGGTGATGGTGACGGTCGCCACCGACACGCCGCCGGGACGTCACCTTAGGATGGCCCTGATGCGCCACGGGGTCACGGTGCCGAACATCGGGGAATTGGACCTGCTGCTGACGATGGGTCGTGAGGCGGAAGCCGCCGGGTGGGACGGGTTCTTCCTGTGGGACCACATCCGGTTCTCCGACACGTTCGACGTGTCGGTGCACGATCCTTGGATCGCACTCGCGGCGCTCGCGGCGACGACCGAGCGCATCCGACTGGGCCCTCTGGTCACGCCGCTCGCGCGGCGTCGGCCGTGGACCGTGGCTCGAGAGACGGTGACGCTCGACCACCTGAGCCACGGCCGTGTGATCTTCGGCGCGGGGCTCGGGTTCCCGCCCGACGTCGAGTTCGGTTCCTTCGGAGAGCCGACCGGCGATCGCGAACGCGCCGAGCTGCTCGACGAGGGCCTCTCGATCCTCGACGGGCTCTGGTCTGGGGAGCCGGTCGGCCTCGACGGACGCCACTACCGGCTGGACGGCGTGCGGTTCCTGCCACGGCCGGTCCAGCGCCCGCGGATCCCGGTCTGGATCGCCGGGATGTGGCCCAACCGAGCGCCGTTCCGTCGGGCCGCCCGGTGGGACGGCGTGTTCCCGATCGCGGTGACCGGCGGTGAACCGGGCCCGATCCCACCCGGCACGTTCGCCGAGGCACTGGCCTTCACACGGTCGGTCCGGGGGTCCGACGCCCCGTTCGACGCTGTGGTCCAAGGGGCGCCAGACACGGATCCCGGCGACTACGCAGCCGCGGGGGCGACGTGGTGGCTCCTGACCGACGATGGCGGTCCCGGATGGGAGGAGCGGATCCTGGAAGAGATCCGGGCGGGATCGCCGAACTGATCCGGCTGCGGAGCGACGGCCGGTCGAACCATCAGCCGGCCGGGTAGAGCGCCCGCTCGACCAACAGCGCAAGGAGTTGCTCCACGGCGAGGTGGCACTCCTGGATGTGTGCCGTCACGGTCGACGGCACGCGGACCGCGGCATCGGCCAGGGGCGCCAGCGCACCGCCCGATCCGCCCGTGAGCGCGACCACCCGCACGTCTTGCGATCGGGCCTGCTCGGCGGCCTTCACGACGTTGACCGAGTTCCCGCTCGTCGAGATCGCGATCAACACGTCGCCCGCGCGCCCGAGCGACTCCACCTGCCGTGCGAAGACGCCGGCGATGCCGAAGTCGTTCGCGATCGCCGTGAGGAGCGACGAGTCGGTCGTGAGCGCGATCGCCGGGATCGAGGGCCGAGGATTGTCGATCGTGAGGGTGCTCACGAACTCGGTCGCGAGGTGCTGGGCGTCGGCGGCGCTCCCGCCGTTGCCGCAGATCAACAGCTTCCCGCCGTCTCGGAACGACGCGATCAGGATCTCCGCAGCGGCCGCGATGTCGTCGAGGCACTCGGCCTTGACCCGCCGCATCGTGTCGGCGGTGGCGTCGAGGTAGTCCCGAGCGGTCACGCGGAGCTCGTCCTGGGTCACGCCGTGGCCTCCCGTCCGACGCGTGCCGCGATGATATCGGTGGCTGCGGCCAGGTCTGCGACCACGTGGTCGGCGTCGCCGCCGGCCTTCTCCTGCTCCTCAGGGCCGTGGCCCGTCAGCACCAGGAACGTCGTGGCTCCGACGGCCCGTCCCATGCCGACGTCACCCGCGTGGTCGCCGACGACGAAGGCGTCGGCCGGGTCGAACCCGAATCGCGCGGCGGCGTCGAGAGCCATGCCCGGCGCGGGCTTGCGGCACCCGCAACCGTCCTCGGGTGCGTGCGGGCAATGCAGGATCGCGTCGACGTCGGCGCCCTCATCGGCGAGCATCTCCCGCAGGCGCGCATGGATGCGCTCGAGGTCGGCGGGGGCGAGCAGGCCCCGGCCGACGTTCGCCTGGTTCGTGACGACCACCACGCCGAGCCCGAGGCCCTGCAGTCGCCGGATCGCGTCCGCCGACCCGGGGATCAGCCGGAGCTCATCGCGATCGGCGAGGTGGCCGACCTCCTCGTTGATCGTGCCGTCGCGGTCGAGCAGCGCGAATAGCCGCCGTTCGGTGACGGGGGAGGGCGTCACGGGTGCCCGGGCGCCCAACGGCGGTCGCCGCGCCGAGCGCGCACGCCTTGGGGGTCGACCTCGAACGGCGCGAACTGTCCGCCCATCGCCTCGAGCGCCGCTCGCACCGAGGCGCGCGCCTCGGGCGGCGTGGCGATCAGCAGGTAGCCACCCCCGCCGGCGCCGCAGATCTTCCCGCCGCTCGCACCGGCCGTCGCTGCGGCGTCGAGCATCGCTTCGATCGGCGTGTCCTCGGCGATGTGGGGGTTCATGCGCTTCTTCGCCTCGAACGCCTCCCGGAGCATCGCGCCCAGCCGTTCCATGTCGCCCGCCTCGATCGCGTCGCGCATCGCGTAGGCCATCTCGCGGAGCTGCTTCATGCCGAGCAGGGTGTCCTCGCGACCCGCCTCGAACATCTGGATCTGCCGGTCGATCAGTCCGACGTTGCGGCGGACCTTCCCCGTGTAGCAGAGGAGCAGGTGCTTGCGGAGCTCCTCGAAGGCGTCTGGGCCCGCAACGACCGGCGTCACCCGGGCCCCGTCGCGACCGAACTCGATCAGGTTGAATCCTCCGAACGCCGCCGCGTACTGGTCCTGCCAGCCGCCCGAGATGCCGAGGTCATCGCGTTCGATCGCGTAGGAGAGCTGCGCGATCTCGTCACGGGCCAGCACTCGCTCGTCGAGGCAGGCGATCGCTGCGACCACAGCCGTGACGAGGGCCGAAGAACCGCCCAGTCCGCTTCCTGGCGGCGCCTCCGACTCGATGTCGACGTCGAGACCGACGTCGATGCCCATGCGGTCGATCGCCGCCTTGGCGAGATCGAGCACGCCGTCGTAGTGGGGCCCCTCGTCGAGTCGGTACTGCACGAGCTCGCCGAGGTCGAGCGATCGCACGCGGACGGCGCGGTCGTCGCGAGGCGTCACCGTGACGCGGACGAAGTGGTCGATAGTGGTGGAGAGCACAGCGCCGCCGTGCTCCAGGTACCAGTGCGGGAAGTCCGTGCCGCCCCCCACGAAGCTGATGCGGAGCGGAGCGAGCGCATAGACGGGGGTCGTGTCGATCGACATGGCAACGCCCTCAGTCTAGGGGTGCGCGTGATGCGGGAGCGGGTCTCAGGCGACCCTGCGCTGCAGTCGCCGGCGCTGTTGCTCGGTGAGCCCGCCCCAGACGCCGTAGCGCTCACCGTTCTTCAGCGCCCAGGCGAGGCATTCTTCCTTGATGCGGCACGAATTGCAGAACGTGAGGGCGGGACCGGCTTCCTCCTCGGAGATCGGGAAGAAGATGTCGGGGTCGACGCCGAAGCACGCGGCGCGTTCTTGCCAGAAGTCGGGGGGAGCGGGGTTCGGCGGCAGGATGCTGACGTCGACGTTCGGGAACCGCTCGATCCTCACTACCGATCCCTCCCCCTCGGAGCGTCCCGCGGGCGAGGCATCGAACCGCGGAACATGATTCATATCAGAGGGGTAGCCGCGAGCGGAAGGGGTCGGAAGCAGGCTCCTGCGATACGCCAGCCGAGGGACGCGAAATGACCCGAACGGGCTAGTCCAACGAGGGGACAGGGAACAGTGAGAGCCCGTCCGGGGAGCGTAGGAGTTGTTCCCGGGCAACCCACCGGACCGACGCGAGCAGCACGGTGCCGCCGCCGTCGCGGTCCGCGGCGCTGGTCACGATCCCGGCCTCGTCGCCGGCCGTCGTCGTGAGCGTCGAACCGGTGTCGACCCGTCCGTCGCATTCGAGCTGTCGCAGCAGCCGGGGCGGATGCCCGAGGTTGCGGACCCGGGCCACCGATTCCTGGCCGAGGAAGCACCCCTTCGTCGCGTCGATCAGCGACTCCAGGCCGGCCTCGGCGGGGATCGAGGAACGGTCGAAGTCCGGGCCCATGCGGGGCCGGCCGGCACGGATGCGCCACACCTCGGCGGCGTCGTCGCTCACGAATTCCCGCCCCGGCGGTGCGCGCCGTTCCCCGGTGTCGATCAACACGTCACGACCCGTCCCGAGCGCCGACGGTCGGAATCCGCCGCCGTCCTCGGACGATCCCGGGAGCGCGACGAGGGCCCGTTCACCCGTCAGCTCGTCGATGCGAACATCCGAGGAGAGTACGTAGAGGGCCAGCGCCGAACCCACGTGCTCGGGTTGGTCGGGGGCCTGGAACAACCAGAAGCCATCGTCGTCGCAGGCGACGTGCATGTCGGCCCTGATGTGGCCGGTGGCGTCGAGCAGCAGGGAACGGCGCGCCTCGCCGGTCCGGAGTGAGGCGACGTCGGTGGTGACGAGGTCGTGCAGCCATCGCCTCGCGTCGTCGCCCCAGACCCGCACGGTGCGGTAGGCAGACAGGTCGACCGCCCCTCGGCCTTCGGACAGGGCCGAAAGCTCGGCTGCGGGGGCGGTGATCGGACGCATCGCTCTGGCAGGATATCTGCACCGTGGACGTCCCTCGCACCCTGCTCGTGACCAACGACTACCCGCCGCGCGTGGGGGGTATCCAACGCACCCTCGAGGCGCTCATGAACGAGCTTCCCGCAGACCGCGTCGCCGTGTTCAGCCCGGGCCACGACGACGCGGCGGCGTTCGACGGGGGCGCGCCTTACCCCGTGCTGCGCCAGCCGGAGCCGTTCCTGTGGCCGACCCCGGACGTCGGCCGCCGACTCGAGGCGGCTGTGCGCGAGATCGGGGCGGAGGTGGTGCTGTTCGGCGCGACGTACCCGCTCGCGATGCTCGGGCCGCGATTGGCGAGGGCAGGGGTCCCCTATCTCGCCGCTGCCCACGGGTTCGAGTACTGGCTCTCGATCGCGCCGGGCACCCATGCGGCGATGCGGTACGCGACCTCACGGGCCACGAGGGTGCCGGTGATGTGCAGCGCGTTCATCGCGCGCACGGTGCGCACCGCCGTGCCCCGGCACGTGCCGGTCTCGGTGCTCTATCCGGGCGCCGACATCGAGACGTTCCGTCCCGACCTCGCCGTCGCCGATCTCCGCGATCGGCACGGCATCGGCGACCGCCCGGTGGTCGTCTGCGTGAGCCGACTCGTCGCACGCAAGGGACAGGACGTGTTGATACGTGGCATGGCTGATGTCCGTCAGCTCGCGCCCGGCGCCACGCTGGTGATCGTGGGCGGTGGGCCCTACGAGGCCCGCTTGCGAGCGCTGGCGGCCGACGCTCCCGACGGCTCCGTCGTCTTCACGGGTCAGGTGTCCGAGGACGATCTTCCCCGCTACTACGCCCTCGGCGACGTGTTCGCGATGCCGTGTCGCACGCGCTTGGCCGGCATGGAGGTGGAGGGGTGGGGCAACGTGTTCATCGAGGCTGCCGCGTGCGCGAAGCCCGTAGTCGTCGGGGACTCCGGCGGGGCCCGGGAGTCGCTCGTGGACGGTGAGACCGGCATCCTCGTCGACGGCGCCGACGTTCACCGCGTCGGAGAGGCGGTCGGGACCCTGTTGGCCGACCCGGAGCGCGCGAGGACGATGGGAGCGGCGGGCCGCGAGCGCGTGCTCCGTGACCACACCTGGCCCGCGATCGCGCGGACACTCGTGTTCTGGTTGCAGGAAGCCGCGGGCTAGGAGCGTCGCTTCGTTCGTCGGGGCCAGGTCGGGGGGTACCCTGGGCCCGTGCAGACCGGATCCTCCTCGGAACAACGATGCCCCGACTGCGGGGCGCTCGCGAGCCCGGACGCCGAATGGTGCGGGCAGTGTTTCCGCTCGCTCGTCGAGCCGGAACCCGAGCCCGAGCGGCGGCCCACCCAACCGGATCCGTCACTCGCCGCCGCCGGCATCGCGACCACGCAGGCGACGGTGCCGTCCGGGGAGCCCCCTCGGCGGGCGCCGACCTGGCCGTGCCCGGCATGCGGCAACGAGAACGCGCTCGAGCTCGATGCCTGCGCGGTGTGCGGCACGACGTTCGCCTCGCTGATGCGCCGCGACGAGGCGCCGACCACGGTCGACCCCAAGGATGCGGTCCGGGCCTCGCTCCTCTTTCCGGGGCTCGGGCATCGCATGGTCGGAAGGGGACTCGACGGGTTGGCTCGCGGAGTGATCTTCACCGTGCTCGCCGCGATGACCCTGACGGTGCTCGTCTCGGGGGTACGGTCGGCGGGTGCGCTCGCGATGTTCCTGGTGTTCTTCGGGGCGACCCTGCTCGTCTACGCCGGATCGGCCTGGGAAGCCCACCGGCTCGCAGAAGGTGGGCAGCCCGTCGTCTCCTCCCGCGCCCTCATGTGGGTCGTCGTGGTGGTGATCATGACATCGGTGGCGCTGTTGGCCGTCAGCGTCGTGACGAACGCGAGACGCTAGGATTCTGCGCCGATGGAACACGCTGAAGGCTCGATCGAGATCGACGCCCCCCTCGAAGACGTGATGGAGGTGATCGAGGACTACGAGGCCTATCCAGAATGGGCCGACGTCCGTTCCGTCGAGGTTCGCCGACGAGGCGAGGGCGGACGGGCGACCGAGGTTGCGTTCGAGGTCGATGTTCCCGTGCTCGGGAAAGCCTCGTATACGCTCGCGTATCGATACGCCCCCGGGGACACCGGGCTCTCGTGGACGACCTCGGAGGCTCGGGGCGCGATCCGCGACATCAGGGGGGAGTACCTGCTGAACGAGCTCTCCGAGAGCGAGACCAAGGTCACCTACCGTCTCGGGGTGGAGCTCGGGGTGCTCGTGCCGGGGTTCCTGCGGAGCGAGGGCGCCAAGCGCGTGATCGAGAACGCGCTCGAGAAGCTCAAGCGCCGCGTCGAGATGGGCTGACCGGGCCCGACCGACCGATCCGTTCCACCGTCTAAGCTGGGCCCCAATGCGCGTCGTGCTGTTCACGGGCAAGGGTGGGGTCGGCAAGACGACCGTGGCCGCCGCGACCGCCGTGCGCGCCGCCCGGGGTGGGCATCGCACGCTCGTGATGTCGACCGACCCGGCCCATTCGCTCGCCGACTCCTTCGAGGTCGAGATCGGATCCTCGCCCACCGAGATCACACCGAACCTCTGGGCGGTGCAGATCGATGCGCAGGAACGGCTCGAGGAGAACTGGCGTGAGATCCAGGACTACTTCATCCAGCTGATGAACTGGGCCGGCACGGAGACGATCCAGGCCGAAGAGCTCACGGTGATCCCCGGCCTCGACGAGATCTTCGCCCTGATCGACGTGAAGACCCGTGTCGAGAGCGGCGACTACGACATGCTCGTGGTCGACTGCGCCCCGACGGCCGAGACGCTGCGGCTGTTGTCGTTGCCCGAGATCATGAACTGGTACATCGAGCGCATCTTCCCGGTCGAGCGGCGCATCGTGAAGACGGTGCGGCCGATGCTGTCGAAGATGACCTCGCTGCCGATCGCCGGTGACCAGGTGTTCGCGGCCGTGGAGCGGTTGCATCGCAACCTCGACGCCGTGAAACAGATCCTCACCGACGAGCAGACCTCGTCGGTGCGCCTCGTGGTGAACCCCGAGAAGATGGTGATCTCGGAGGCGCGGCGCACCTACACCTACCTCGGCCTGTTCGGCTACCGCATCGACGCCGTGGTGGTCAACCGCATCATCCCCGACGAGGTCAACGACCCCTACTTCGGCAAGTGGAAGGACATCCAGGCGGAGCACCTCGCCACCGTGCACGAGTCCTTCGAGCCCGTCCCGATCCTCGAGGCGCGCCTGTTCGACCGCGAGATGGTGGGCGTGCCGCTCCTGGGTGAGATGGGCACCGAGGTCTACGGCGATCGCGACGTGACCGCGGTGCTCTACCACGACGATCCGATCCGGGTGCGCAAGCGCGGGGAGGGCTACGTCCTCTCGATGCGCCTGCCGTTCGTCTCGCGCGACGACATGGACATCCACCGGCGGGGCGAAGAGCTCTTCGTGCGCGTCGGCTCGTACAAGCGGAACCTGATCCTGCCGCAGACGCTCAAGCGTCTCGTCGTGCGTGAGGCCAACTTCGCGGGCGACCACCTCGAGATCACGTTCGGCCGTCCCCCGGCCGACGAGGGGCAGTCGGCGGCCACGTGAGCGAGCGAGGGCCGGCGATCGGCATCGACGTCGGGGGCACGAAGACCGCCGCCCTGCTGGTCGACCCCGACGGCACGGTGCTGGCGCGTGAGGTCCGACCGACGCCGGCCGATGATCAGCAGGCCACGTTGGACACGATGGTCGAGGCGGCACGGACGATCGCGACCCCTGAGGTGGTCGGCGTGGGCATCGCCGCGGCCGGCATCATCGACCTCGATGGGCTGATGCGGTACTCGCCCAACCTCGCCTGGCGAGACGCCCCGCTGGCTCCGTTCGTGGGCGATGCGCTCGGCCTGCCGGCTTTGGCGGACAACGACGTGAACGCGGCCGCGTGGGGCGAGTTCCGACACGGCGCTGGGCAGGGCTCTCGGCAGATGCTGATGGTCAGCGTCGGCACTGGCATCGGCGGTGGTCTCGTACTCGACGGCGAGCTGTACCGGGGTGCGAACGGCTTCGCGGCGGAGATCGGTCACATCGTGGTCGCGGTCGACGGTCCGCGATGTGGCTGCGGGAACCGCGGCTGCTGGGAGACGGTGGCGAGCGGCTCGGCGATCACGCGCGAAGGCAAGCGTGCCGCCGCCCGCCATCCGCACTCGGTCCTGCGGCAACTCGCTGGAGGGGTCCCGCAGGCCGTGACCGGGGCCATGGTGACGCAGTCGGCGCGCGAGGGTGACACCGTGAGCCGGGGCATCTTCGTCGAGGTCGGGCACCGCCTCGGGGTCGGCATCGCGGGACTCGTGAACGTGCTCGACCCCGACTTGGTCGTGATCGGAGGTGGCGCCTCCGAGGCCGGTGAGCTGCTGATCGCGCCCGCGCGCGACGCCTTCCGGCGATCGGTCGAGGCACCAGCCTATCGGCCCGAGGTGCCGATCGTGCGGGCCGCTCTCGGCAACGACGCCGGCGGGATCGGTGCGGCCGCGCTGGTCTCGGCCCGGATCGACGGAGACGCCGGTTGAGGCTGGGCGTCTCGCTCCCCGTCTTCACCGATGACCCGGCGAAGCCGCTCTCTGTCGCCGCGCATGCGCGCGAACTCGGTGTCGACGGGGTGTTCGCGCCCGACCACCTGTTCCCGCCGGTCTTCTACCCGCCCTCGGGACCCGACCGTCCGGCGCTCGAGGTCTTCTCGCTCCTCGCGGCGGTGGCGGCGAGCCAGCCCGGCCTGCACGTCGGCACCCTCGTCACTCGCGTGACGCTGCGGGCCCCCGGCCTGCTCGCGAAGCAGGCGGCGGCGCTCGACGCGATGTCTGGAGGGCGCGCGATCCTCGGTATCGGCACCGGCGACCGGGCCTCGGCCGACGAGCACGAGCGCTACGGGTTCCCGTTTCCGCCCGCCGCCGAGCGCCTGTCGACGCTGCGGGAGACCGTCGAGGCCCTGCACGCGCTGTTCGGAGGGCGCACGTGGTCGGGGGGAACGTTCGTGCCGCCGCTCGCAGGCCCGTTGCTGCCGCCGGGGGAACCGGCGATCTGGGTCGGTGGTCTCTCCGACCCGGTGCTCACGATCGCCGCGCGGGTGGCCGACGCGTGGAACGGCTGGGGGCTCGACGCCGAGGGCTTCGCTGCTCGGGCGGGGACGCTCCGCGAGCTCGCCGGCGGACGCACGGTGGCGCCCACGTGGGCGGGCATCGCGCTCGTGGGGGAAGATCGCGCCGACCTCGATCGGCTGCTGGCCGACCGGTCGCAGCGGGGGCTCTCCCTCGACGGTGTCTGGAGCGGCACGGCGGCGGAGTGGCGCCGGTTCACCGACAGCCTGCGCGCGGCGGGCGCGACCTGGTGCGTGGTGCTGCCCGCTGGCCCTGCGGACAGGCTCGATGTGATCGCCCGAGTGACGCAGCGATGAACAGCAGCGAGCTGAAGCGCGCGAAGCGCGAGGTGCGGCGACGCGTGCTCGCCGTGCGCGACGAGATCCCGCCGGCCGAGCGGGCTCGCTCGGCGCTCGAGATCACGGAGCGGTTCATCGCCGTGCCCGAGCTCGCGACGGCCGACACCGTGCTCGCGTTCTGGTCGTTCGGGTCGGAGCCGTCGACCGCGCAGCTGATCGAGGAACTGCTCGCACGCGGGAAGCGGGTGGGGCTCCCGCGCATCGTCGACGGCGAGATCGAGGTCCGGACCTACCGGCTGGGCGACGCGGTGACCGAGACATCGTTCGGCGCCTTCGAGCCCGCCGACGGAGTGGCGCTCGATCCATCCGCGATCGACCTGATCGCGGTGCCGGCAGTGGCGTTCGATCGCGCGGGTCGGCGGGTCGGGTACGGCGGCGGCTACTACGATCGCTTCCTCCCGCGCACGCGCGCCGACGCCACGCGTGTCGGGATCGGGTTCGGATCGCAGCTGCTCCCCCTCGGGCAGGCGTTGCCGGCCGGGCACTTCGATCTCCTGGTCGACCTCGTCGTCACCGAGGCGGACGTGGTGCGGTGCCGATCGACGGCATGATGCCGGCACCGCCGTCGCCCCGGGCACGATCGGCTTCCTGGCGTCATGCGTCGTTCGCCGCGCTCGATTTCGAGACGACCGGCCTCGACCTCGGCACCGACGTCGTGGTGTCGTTCGGGGTCGTCCCCGTGGAAGGGGGACGCGTGCGCCTGCGGGACTCCGTGCATCAGCTCGTGTCACCGCGCGTGCCGCCGTCGCCGCGCTCGCAGACGATCCACGAGCTCCGGCCACAGGATCTCGCGGGGTCCCCCGGGATCGACGAGGCCCGCCAGGCCCTCGCCGCGGCGCTGGCCGGCCGGTTCCTGCTCGCTTGGTTCGCCGACGTCGAGGTGCACTTCCTGGCAGCGATCTTCGGGGGGTCGCTCCGGAGGTGGCGCCGGCGCACGATCGACGTGCGGAACCTCGCGATCACGGTCGACGGCGCCCCCCGTGCGATCCGCGGGAAGCCGGGTTACGCCCTCTCGGCGAGTGCGGAGGCTTTCGGCGTGCCCGTGGTGAATCCCCACGAGGCGTTCGACGACGCCTTGGTGACGGCCCAGCTGTTCCTCGTGCTCGTCTCGAAGATGCCCGGCCGGCCCGAGCCCACGGTCCGCCAGCTGTTGCGGACGGCGGGGGCGTGATCGTCTCGACTTGAACAACCGTTCAATCGTCTGATAGAACCCGGACCACGGGCGCCCGGAGCGGGCGTCGGCGTGCGAGGAGGCGCGGGTGGGGCAGAGCAGGGAGACGGCGTTCCACGCGATCACGTCGACCAAGGCCGCAGGCTTCATGGAGGAAGCCGGCTGGCTCTGGGTCACGAACTACGGCGACGTCGACGCCGAGTATCGAGCCGTGCGCGAGGGCGTCGGCATGTGGGACCTCTCACCGTTGAACAAGTGGGAGTTCCGGGGCGCCGAGGCGCTCGAGGCCGCGCAGCGGGTGCACACGAACGACGTGCTCGGCATGCGTGACGGTCAGGTCCGCTACGGGGCCTTCGTCGACGAAGACGGGCTGGTCGTCGACGACGGCACCGTGTTCCGGCACTCGGCCGAGCATCTGTGGGTCTGCACCAACGGGAACGAGCACGCCGACTACTTCGCCGATGCGACGAAGGGGCTCGAGGTCGAGATCGCCTACATCGCGCCTGAACTGCCGAGCATGCAGATCCAGGGACCGAAGAGTCGCGATCTCGTTCGCTCGATCGTCTCCGGCGCCGACGTCGACGCGCTCCGCTACTTCACGTTCTTCCCAGAGCCGGTCACCATCGGCGGGGCGCCCGTCTGGCTTTCGCGCACGGGGTTCTCGGGAGAGCTCGGCTACGAGCTGTTCCTTCGCCCCGAGCACGCGAGCGCGGTCTGGGAAGCCGTCGAGGGCGCCGGGGCCACCCCCTACGGGGTGGACATCATCGAACCTGTGCGCGTCGAGACCGGCATGGTCGTCACCGATTACGACTACGAGCCGCACCGTCGCACCCCCTACGATCTGGGTCTCGACCGACTCGTCGCCCTCGACGGCGAAGGGGAGTTCATGGGCAAGGAATCGCTCCGCGGCGTCGCGGCTGATCCCCCGAACCGCTTCGTCACGATCCGTCTCCAAGGAGAAACGTTGCCCGAGTACGGCGCCGCGGTGACCTCGGGCGGACAGGATGCCGGCGTGCTGACGAGCCCGGCGACCAGCCCGATCCTCGGGCCCCTCGGCCTCGCGATCCTGCGGACCGAGCTTGCGTCACCGGGCACCACCGTCGAGGTCGCGATGCCGGACGGGTCCGCGATCGAGGGCTCTGTCGACGTGTTGGCTGCCTACGACCCGAAGAAGGAGCGCCCCCGCGCCTGAGCGCGAACGGGCTCGACGACCGCACACGAGACACGAGGAGGAGATCGTATGACCGAGGACAAGCGCTCGCCGCTGCACGACTGGCACATGTCGCAGAACGCCGACGTGGTCTGGGAGGACGGCTACCCCTGGGCGATGCACGAGGGTGGCGACCCGATGGACGAGTACGAGGCGGTGCGCACCGCCACCGGCATCTGGGACCTCTACTCGACCTGCAAGTACGTGGTGACCGGACCGGACGCCGCGCGCCTGATCCAGCGCCGGTTCACGAACGCGCTCGACGGCATGGGGGCCGGCTCGGTGCGCTACGGCGCCTTCGTCAACGCCGACGGGCTGATGATCGACGACGGCAACGTCTACAAGTTCGCCGATGACCACTTCCTCGTGATGATCAACTCGGCCGGCATCGACGACTGGTTCCGCGAGACGGCCGAGGGTCTCGACGCCGAGGTCCAGCACAAGACCGACGACTACGCGATGATCGCCGTGCAGGGGCCGACCTCGCAGGAGACCCTGCAGCCGCTGACGGACCGCGACCTCGGAGAGCTGAAGTACTTCCGGTTCTGGCCCGAGGCGACGACCGTCGCGGGCGCCGAAGCATGGGTCCTGCGTACCGGGTTCAGCGGTGAGAAGGGCTACGAAGTCGTGGTCGCGCCTGACGACGCACGCCCGGTGTGGGATGCGCTGATCGCCGCCGGGGCGACCCCGTTCGGGCTCACGGCGATCGACCTCGCGCGCACCGAGATCGGCCTGATCATCATCGCCGTGGACTACAACCCCGGCGAGATCTCGCCGTGGGACCTGTCGATGGATCGGTTCATCAAGGCCGACACCGAGTGCGTGGGTGCGGTTGCGCTCGCCGAGCGGGGGGCGAACCCGCCGAAGCGCTTCAAGACCCTGAGGATCTCGGGCGATGTGGCTCCGGACTACGGCGCAGCCGTGACGAAGGACGGGCGGGAGGTCGGCATCGTGACCTCGCCGGCGTCCTCTCCCCGGCTCGGCACGATCGGTCTCGCGATCCTCGACGCGGCCGTTGCGAACGACGGCGAGAAGGTCGAGGTCGCGGTGGAGGGCGGCACGGCGCCCGCGACGGTCGAGGTGCTGTCGCTCCTGGATCCGAACAAGGAGCGCCCGCGCGCCTAGCTCCTCCGACACTGGTGCCGGCGATCGACGTGGGGCGGGGTTCGACCCCACTCCACACCTATGCTGATCGCATGAACGGCGACGAGCTCTACGGGGTGGTCCCGAACTTCAGCGAGGGTCGCCGGGCCGACGTCGTCGACGCGATCGTCCGGGCACTCCACGTGCCGGGGGCTCGGGTCGTCTACGCCGAGGCCGATCCCGACCACAACCGCTTGGACACCACCGTGCTCGGTGCCGCCGACGCGATTCGCGCCAGTGCCCTCGCAGGCGCCACCGTGGCCGCCGAGCTGATCGACATGCGTGAGCACCGGGGCGGCCATCCGCGCATGGGCGCCGCGGACGTGATCCCGTTCATGCCGGTTCGAGGCGTCACGATCGACGACTGCGTGGTGCTGGCCCGCGGGTTCGGGCGAGAGCTCGCCGAGCGTCTCGACCTGCCCGTGTACCTCTACGATCGCGCGGCGCTGGTGCCCGAGCGCGCGTCGCTCGCCGACGTGCGCAGGGGCGAGTACGAGGGCCTGCGCGAGGCAGTTGCCCGCGGCGAGCGGTTGCCCGATCTCGGTCCGCACGAGATCGGGCCCATGGGCGCGACCGCGGTGGGAGCGCGCAAGCCACTCGTCGCGTTCAACGTCTATCTCGACGGTTCCGACGAGGCCGCCGCGAAGGCGATCGCGAGGGCACTCCGCGAGTCCAACGGCGGCCTCCCGGCCGTGCGGGCGATCGGATTCACGGTCCCCGAACGAGGAGGCGCGGTGACTGTTTCGATGAACCTCGTCGACCATGAGGTGACGGGCCCGCGTGCTGCGTTCGACGGCGTCGCACGGCTCGCCGCGGGGTACGGCATGGCGGTGACCGCTTCCGAGATCGTGGGACTCGTGCCGGTCTCCGCGCTGGCCGACGGCGACGCCGAGCACATCCGGCTGTCCGGGTTCGATCCCGACCGACAGGTGCTGGAGCGTCTCGTGGACGAGAGGGAGGAGAGCGAACGATGAGCGACGCACGGTTCGGCGACATGTCGGTCGATCGGTTCCTCGACGCGATGGCGTCGAAGCACGCGACCCCCGGGGGCGGCGCGGCGGCGGCGATCGCGGGTGCGACCGGCGCGGCCCTGATCGCGATGGTCGGCCGGCTCACGCTCGGCAAACCGGGCTTCGAGGATCTCGAGGAACGGATGCTGGCGCTCGTCGACCGAGCCGACGCGGCGCGGGCGGAGTTCCTTGCCCTCGGGGACCGCGACGCGGAGTCGTTCGAAGCGGTGATGTCGGCGTTCCGGATGCTCAAGGAGACCGACGTCGAGAAGGCGTCGCGTTCGGAGGCGATCCAGCGCGGGTTGGAGCACGCGGCGGGGGTGCCGCTCGAGATCGCGCGTCGTGCGGTCGACATCATGGAGCTCGCCGAGGACGCGACCGCGATGGGCAACCCGAACGCGGCGAGCGACGGCATGTCGGCGGCCGGCATGCTGCTCGGCGCGGTGATCGCGGCCCGCGCGAACGTCGAGATCAATGCGGCGGGACTGAAGGACGAGGCCCGCCGCGGGGCCTTGCTCGAGGAGGTCGCCGCGATCCGTGACCGGGCCGACACGTTGCTCGAGCAATGCCGCGAGGCATTCGGGCTGCGTCTCATCGCCTGAGCCCGTCCGACCCACGGTCCTGGTCTCGCGGGCGGTGCCCGCGTAGGCTCGACCCGTGCGGATCGACGCCATCGTCTTCGACTGCGAGGACGCCGCGCCGCTGGCGCGGTTCTGGGCTGCCACGCTCGGGTGGCGCGTCGCGCCATACAACGCCGACGAGCTCGATCGTCTCGCGGGCAAGGGCATCGACGACCCCGAGGACGATCCCAGCGTCATGGTCGAGCCGCCCGACGACGAGATCCCGGGGCTGCCGGTGCTGTTCTTCACCGAGGTCCCCGAGCCCAAGGCGGGGAAGAACCGCGTGCACGTCGACGTCGTGGCCGACGAGACCGTCGACGACGAGGTGATCCGGCTCGAGGGGCTCGGAGCGACGCTGCGGAACTGGGCCGAGGAAGAGGGCAACGTCTGGGCCGTGATGCTCGACCCCGAGGGCAACGAGTTCTGCGTGATGCCGCCCGAGTCGTGACGGTTCAGCCCACGATCGTCCGCGCGTCCTGGACGAACCGGACGAGACCCGTGGCGCCGCTCACCACGAGGACGACGAGTGACACCTCTCTCGCGCCGAGGGCGACGCCACCGCTCGCGAAGGCGGCCACCACACCGAGCACGACGATGAGCGCGAGCGCGAGACCCCCGATCGGCCCGCTCACCGATACCAAGGCCGCGAGGCCGAGGACCCCGAACACGGCTCCGAGGACCGACCCGGCGATCGTGAGCGGCGCCAGCCGGACGAATCGTCGCTGCAGCAGCCATCGATCGAACCGCTCCGCGACCCAGACGGACCCGAACCCGAAGGCGGGGAAGAGCACGGTGAACATCGCCACGTTGAAGGCGCGGTTCCCCATGATCGTGAAGTCGGCGTTCCCGGGATCGATCACCAGGGGGCTCGCGAGGGCCAACAGCACGAGCGAGACCCACAGGGGCAGGAACCGGCCGGGCAACACCGTGCGGAGCACGAACAGGAGGAACCACGTCGACAGTCCCACAGCGAGGCCGACGAAGAGCAGGAGCGCGAGCGCCCCCCGGTCGTGATGGCGCCGACCTCGTTCCCGTTCTCGGTGAACAGCCCGATCTTCGAGTCGTCCGCCGCGATCGCGGACAGGCGCATGACCAGCCTTGTACCCAGTCCCCCGACCGCGAGCCCGGCGATCAACGAGCCGACGCACGATGATGCGAGCCGAAGCACCGCCGGCGTCCGCAGCAGGGCGATCGCCCGGTTACCCGTCGCTCGCTCGGTGGATGCGGTCGAGTCGGCCATCGCCCGCATCACGGGCCGTGGAGTGCGGTTGAGCGAGGGAGGTGCCACGGAGAACGCGGGTGGTGCTCGCACACCTTCGATCAACGACGTGGTGACCGCGATGCCGTCGTCCTCGGGAGGCGCCGCCCCGGCCCCTTGACCCGCACCTTCGGATCCCGCAGGGCGTCGGCTGCGTTCCACACCTTGCAGTGCGTGCGGTCGCCGTGGAAGACGTCGATCGCACCGTAGGCCTTGGCGGTGTCGAGTGCAGGCTTCGCGAGCGCCTGCCGCCCCTTCCCGAACGCGACCGGCTCCGCCACCAAGGGCCTCGACGGCCCGAGCCTGCCTCAGAACAGGCCGACGGTGCGGCCTTGCTCGTCGACGTCGACGTTGTGGAACGCCGGCGTGCGACCGTAGCCGGGCATGCGCTGCATGTCGCCGCAGAGAGCGACCACGAACCCTGCGCCGCCGCTCGGCACTACCCCGCGCACGGGAAGGCGGAACCCCGTCGGTCGGTTGAGCATCAGCGGGTCGTGACTGAGCGAGAGGTGGGTCTTGGCCATGCAGACGGGCACCTGCCCGAAGCCCAGCTCGTCCATGCGGGCGATGTCCTTCTCCGCCTGCGGCAGGTAGTCGACCCCGTCGGCGCCGTAGATCTTCGTCGCGATCGCCTGGATCTGTTCCTTCAGCCCGGCGCCAGACGGCGTGAGGAAGTCGAACGTGTTCGGCCGCTCGCACGCGTCGACCACCGCCTCCGCGAGCTCCACCGCCCCGTCGCCGCCCTGGGCGAAGGCCCGGTTCACGACGACGGTCTCGGCGCCGGCCTCGACCGCCAGCTCGCCGATCAGTTCGATCTCCGCCTCGGTATCGGTCGGGAAGTTGTTGATCGACACCACGCACGGCAGACCGTACTGGCGGACGATCTCGATGTGCGCCTTCAGGTTCTCGATGCCGCGGCGCAGGGCGTCGAGGTCCTCGGTACCGAGGTCGGCGAACGGCTTCCCGCCGTGGGACTTCGTGGCACGAACCGTGGTCACGAGCACGGCCGCGCTCGGTGCGAACCCACCGAACCGGCAGACGATGTCACAGAACTTCTGGAACCCGAGGTCGCTCGCGAAGCCGCCCTCGGTGACGACGTAGTCGGCGAGCTTGAGCGCGACGCGATCCGCGATGATCGAGTTGTTCGCGTGGGCGATGTTCCCGAACGGCCCCGCGTGGATCATCACCGGTTGCCCCTCGAGCGTCTGCACCAGGTTGGGCTTGAGCGCGTCCTTCATGATCACGGTCAGCGCACCCGCGACCCTGAGGTCCTCAGCGGTGACCGGCTTCCCTTCGTGCGTGGACGCGACCACGATGTTGCCGAGGCGGCGCCGCAGGTCCGCAACGTCGGAGGCGAGCGCGAACACCGCCATGATCTCGGAGGCCGCGACGATCACGAAGGAGTTCTCTCGCGGGTATCCGTGCGCCTTGCCTCCGAGGCCGACCACCGTGTACCGAAGCTCCCGGTCGTTCACGTCGAGCGTGCGGGGCCACGTGATCGTTGCGGGGTCGATGCCGAGCTCGTTGCCGTGGTAGACGCTCGCGTCGAGCGCGGCGGCCAGCAGGTTGTGGGCGGCCTGCACGGCGTGGAAGTCGCCGTTGAAGTGCAGGTTGATCTCCTCCATCGGCACGACCTGGGCGAAGCCGCCGCCGTTGCCCCCGCCCTTGATGCCGAAGACCGGACCCATGCTCGGTTCCCGCAGGCAGAGCATCACGTCCTTGCCGATCTGGCCCAGTCCCTGGGTGAGGGAGACGCTCGTCGTCGTCTTGCCCTCGCCGGCTTTCGTGGGGGTGATCGCGGTGGTGATGATCAGCTTGCCGTCGGGCCGCCCAGCGAGACGGTCGAGGATCGACAGATCGATCTTCGCCCGATAGCGACCGTACTGCTCGAGCTCGTCGGGTTCGATGCCGGCCGCAGCGGCGACATCGGCGATCGGGCGGAGCTCGGCTTCCTGGGCGATCTCGAGTCCGGACTTCATGGTGACGGTGGGTTCCTTCCTCAGACGAAGAACGGCTCCCGGACGATACGACCCCCGGTCGCGCGGGTCCAAACCGACGTTGCGCGCACCGCGACCGCCGGTCACGACCGGTGGCATGTTGCTCGATCTCGGTCGGACGGCGGGTGACCTTCGCCGGCACTCGGCCGATACTGGAGTGATGACGACCACGGAGCCGCTCCGACGCACCGTCACGCCCGTGCGGGTGACGTCGCTCCACGACGGGGTCCGCCGCGAACGACCCGACTCCCTCGCGACCGAGGAACCGATGGAGATCCGCGTGCAGGGGCCGGGTCGGCGGGCCGAGTCCGTCGCGGTCACGATGCGCACCCCGGGAGGCGACTACGAGCTGGCGGTCGGGTTCCTGTTCACCGAGGGGCTGATCGAACCGGAACAGGTGAAGCGCGTCGCCTACTGTGACGATCTCGACGGCGAGGAGCAGCGGTACAACATCGTCACGGTGACGCTCGACCGCCCGTTCGACCATGAGCGACTACGTCGGAACTTCTACGCCACGTCATCGTGTGGCATCTGCGGGAAGGCCGTGCTCGACGACATCGAGGTTCACTGCGCCCCGGTCGGCGACGGGCCGGTCGTTGCCGCCGACGTGCTGGTCTCGCTGCCCGAGCGGCTGCGGTCGAAGCAACGCGTGTTCGATCGCACCGGCGGCCTGCACGCCGCCGGCCTCTTCACGCCCGAAGGCGAGCTGCTCGCGCTCCGCGAGGATGTGGGCCGGCACAATGCGGTCGACAAGGTGATCGGCGAGCAGGTGCTCGGCGAACGGGTGCCGCTCGCCGAACGCGTTCTGCAGGTGAGCGGCCGCGCGAGCTTCGAGATCGTGCAGAAGGCCGCCGTCGCCGGCATCCCGATCGTGAGCGCCGTCAGCGCGCCTTCGTCGCTCGCCGTGGAAGCGGGGGAGCGGTTCGGCATGACGATCGTCGGATTCGTGCGCGAGGGTCGCTGCAACGTGTACACGCGTCCCGAGCGGGTCGGGTAGCGCTCAGCCGCCCGTCGCCTCGTCGGTGCGTGCCTCCGGCACGTGGTCGTGCCAGTCGTAGATCACGCTGGTGCCGAAGATCAGGTCGTGGACCGAGGCGTTGCGCCTGCTCACGATGCTCCAGAACAGCCCGAGCGGGAACGCCACGCAGGTGACCGCCCGCAGGAAGGCTCGCACGAGCCCGACGCGAGCCCCGGCCGGACCGAGGAGCCGCAAGCCCATCACCCGGGCCCCCGCGCTCCGTCCGGTGCCGGTCCACGAGATCGTGAGGATCAGCACTGCCACGACGAAGCCGAACATCGCCGCCTCGGCCATCGTCAGCTCGGGAAAGGTGAACTGGGCCGGCCGTCGCAGGAACCGGAACCCGGCGTACGCCAGGTACCCGGCCGCGACCAGCACCGCGACGTACGCGATGTCGATCACCATCGCCCCGGTGCGCGAGACGACGCCGGCGCGCAGGCCCTGTCGCTCGCCGGCTCCCGCCGGGAAAGCTCGCGTGCTCGTGGCAGCCGCGCCGCTCATGGCGCCTCGCTCCCGCTCGTATCGGATGCCTCCTGAGGGAGGAGCTCACGGGCTTCGCGTCGGAGCACCCTGTCGACGACGCGGGAGACCAACCGGTCGGCGTTCATGCCCTGCACCCGCACCGTCTGCACCGTCTCGTTGGCCATCATGCCCGATGACTCCCGCATCAGACGCGGCAGGTCGATCTCTTCGATGACTTCCTCGGCGATCTCGGCCAGGTCGAGGCGGTCGATGATCGCGACGAGATCGGTCCGTGCGATCACGCGATCGACGTCGACCCGGTCCACGATCGGCTGGACCGGGAACGACCGGGCCAGGCGCTCCATGTCGACGCGGGCGACGATCTCGTCGATGTCGACGCGATCGATCACGGCGTCGAGATCCACGCGGTCGAGGATGCGGTCGATGTCGACGTCCTCGACGATCGCGTTCACGTCGACGCGTTCACGCACGAGCGCGGTGAGATCGACCTGGTCGGCGACTCCCCGTGCGATCTCGGGCACCAACGCACCGAGGAACGTCGTCGCGACCTCGACCATCTCGGCCTGCGACGCCTTCCACTGCCCGTCGAGCACGCGGGCGGCGCCCGCCGCCATCTCGCCGGCATCCTTCGCGAAGCGAGGCTCGACGAGCCACGTGATGGCGGGACCGACCGTGTCGGCCACCTGCTTGGCGGCACCGGCCGCCGCCTCGGCCGCGGTGACGGCGGCGCCCAGTCCCGCGCCGGCGAGCGTGGCTGCCGGGTCCTTCGGGCCGGTCGTCTGCTCGTCCGCCTGGGGCATCGTGGATCGGAGGGCATCCGCGAGCGCGGTGGCACCGGCAGCGAACAGGCCCGCACTGACCTTCATGCCCTGTTCGAGCAGGGCTGCGACCTGTGATCCCGGAGCCGACGACGATGCGTCGTCGTCGACGTCCGCGTCGGCGCCGGCTGCCAGCGCCTCCTCGTAGCTCATGTCATCGTGGGTGTCGGTGGACTCCTGGTCGTTCTCGGCGCCCGGCAGTCGGACGACGTTGTCGGGCTCCTCGGAGTGATCGCCGATCGGGATGTGATCCATGCGCACATCATGGACCGCCGACGCGACGGCGGCCACCCGAACCGACCGGTGGTCATGCCTCGGTCACGTCGGTTCCCGGCCTGGACGCCGCTCGCCGTAGAATCGGCGCACGGGGCATCTGGCCCCGGATCGGCGAACGGATCCTGTCGGAGGGATCTGGAAGGAGATACGTGTCGATGAGCACGACGCTCACCCGCCTCACCGAGCCGATGGTTCGCGAGCACGGCGAGCTGCGCGTGGCCACCTGGGACGAGGCCCTCGACCGGGCCGCCGAGGGGCTCCGCCGCGCCGCGGATCGCAACCCCGGCTGGGGCACGGGGGTGTTCAGCTGCTCCAAGGCCACGAACGAGATGAACTTCGTCGCGGGGAAGTTCAGCCGTCAGGTCCTGGGCAGCAACAACATCGATAGCTGCAACCGCACCTGACACGCGCCTTCGGTGGTCGGTCTGGCCACCGTCTTCGGCGCCGGTGGCGGTACCAGCTCATACGAGGAGGTCGAGCACACCGACCTCATCATGTTGTGGGGCTCGAACGCTCGGGCCGCGCACCCCATCTTCTTCCACCATGTCCTGAAAGCGGTCAACCGCGGCGCGAAGCTGATCGTCGTCGACCCGCGACGGACCGAGTCGGCCGAGTGGGGCGATCTCTGGCTCGGCATCGACGTGGGTACCGACATCGCGCTGTCGAACTCGATCGCTCGAGAGATCGTCGTGAACGACCTGCAGCACCACGCGTTCGTCGAGGGTGCGACCCTCGGGTACGACGAGTACGTCGACTCGATCATGGACTGGACCCTCGAGCGCGGCGAGGCCGTGACGGGGGTGCCGGCCGACGTGATCCGCGAGGTTGCACACGCGTTCGCGAAGGCCGACCGCGCGATGATCTGCTGGACGCTCGGCATCACCGAGCACCACAACGCCGTCGACAACGTCCTCTCGCTGATCAACCTGTCGCTCCTGACGGGCCACGTCGGCACCTACGGCAGCGGCGTGAACCCGCTGCGCGGCCAGAACAACGTGCAGGGCGGCGGCGACATGGGCGCGATCCCGAACAAGCTGCCCGGCTTCCAGGACATCGAGAAGGATGAGGTGGCGCGCGCGAGGTTCGAGCAGGCCTGGGGTGTGCCGATCGTCCCGAGATACGGCTGGCACCTCACGAACATGTTCCACGCGATGGAACGTGGCGAGCTCACCGCCGTCTACTGCATCGGCGAGAACCCTGCGTCGAGCGAGGCCGACAAGGAGCACGCCGTCGATCTGCTCCGCGGCCTCGACACCCTGATCGTGCAGGACATCTTCATGACGAAGACGGCCGAGCTGGCCGACGTGGTCTTCCCCGCATCCAACAGCGCGTTCGAGTCCGAGGGCACGGTGACGAACTCCGAGCGGCGCGTGCAGCGGGTCCGAGCGGCGCTCGAACCGCCGGGCAACGCGAAGGACGACATCTGGATCATCACGCAGCTCGCGAACCGCATGGGAGCAGGGTGGGGTGATGTCTCGTCTCGCGAGGCGTGGGACGAGTGCCGCACGCTCAGCCCGATGCACGCGGGCATGAGCTGGGAACGCCTCGAGGAGCTCGGCGGCATCCAATGGCCCTGTCCCGACGAGGAACACCCCGGCACGCTGTTCCTGCACGCACGGCTGTGGGAGTTCGACGACCCCGCCGCGCAGGGCCCGAAGGCGCCCTTCTCGATCGTGATCGACGAGCCGCCGGTCGACGAGCTCACCGACGAGTTCCCGCTCCGTCTCACGACCGGCCGCCGACTCGATTCGTTCAACACAGGGGTGCAGACGGGCGCGTACACGTCACCGCTGCGCCGCGGCGAGACGATCGACGTCTCGCCCGAGGACGCCGAGCGACTCCGCCTCACCGAAGGGGAGAGCGTGGTGGTGTCGAGCCGTCGTGGGTCGGTCGAGGTGCCCGTGCACGTCGACGAGGCACTGCGGCCGGGGCTCGTGTTCATGACGTTCCACTTCCCCGACCAGGTCGACACGAACGTGCTCACGATCGAAGCGACCGACCCGAAGTCGGGCACTGCGGAGTTCAAGGCGGCCGCGGTGCGGATCGACAAGATGCCCCAAGCGGAGACCGCCGGTTCGGTCTCCGGCGGAGGCGGGGAGTAGCATCCGGACCGTGACCGCCACCCGCCCGCTCGCGCCGCCCGTGGAGGCGCTGTGGACCTGAAGCTGATGCAGGCCGAGCCGACGGCCTCGGAGCGCGCTGCCGTCGACGAGCTGCTCGGGCCTCCCGGGAGCGCATGGGACGGTGCGGTAGAGCGCACGGCTCTCGATCACCGGGTGGCCAGGGGCGGGCGTGAGGGCGGCGACGATCGCCACCTGCTGCTGCCGGCGCTCCACGCTCTGCAGGGCGCCGTCGGCTGGATCAGTCGAGGTGGCATGAACTACGTCTGCGAGCGCCTCACCGTGCCGCCGGCCGAGGCCTACGGCGTCGCCACCTTCTACGCGATGTTCAGCGTCGAGGAACGCCCGCCCACCGTCGTGCACGTCTGCGATGACATCGCATGCCGCCGCGCGGGTGGGAACGCGGTGATCGATCGGCTGACGTCGGACGGCAGCATCGTCGTGCCCAGCCCGTGTCTCGGGCTCTGCGAACGGGCCCCGGCGCTGCTGATCCAGCGAGCCGGTGATCAGGGTGACTCCGCTCTCGCGCCGGTGACCGACGAGGTGCTCGAGTCCATGATCCGCGACGGTGTCTGGGCTTCCGCCGAGGCAGGGCCCGAATCTGCCCCGCAGACGCGAGACGCGGGCTCGCGCGAGGGTCTGCGCCTGCTCGGTCGCATCGCGATCGCCGATCCTTCCTCGATCGACGACTACCGAGCCCACGGGGGCTATGAGGCGCTTCGGCTCGCGCTCGAGCACGGCCCGGAGTGGACGCTGCGCGAGGTCACCGACTCCAAGCTCATGGGCCGTGGCGGCGCGGCGTTCCCGACCGGCGTGAAGTGGAAGGCGGTCGCAGAGCAACCCGTGCACCCGCACTACTTCGTGTGCAACGCCGACGAGAGCGAGCCCGGCACGTTCAAGGACCGCGTCGTGATGGAGCAGGACCCGTTCGCCGTGATCGAATCGCTGACGATCGCGGGCGTCACGACCGGGTGCGAACGGGGGTACATCTACATCCGGGGCGAGTATCCGCTCGCGACCGAGCGTCTCACGCACGCGATCGAGGAAGCGCGCCGGCACGGGTTCTTGGGCGAGGACGTGATGAGCCACGGCGCCCGGTTCGACATCGAGCTACGCCGCGGGGCCGGCGCGTACATCTGCGGCGAGGAGACCGCGCTGTTCAACTCCCTCGAGGGCAAGCGCGGCGAGCCTCGGAACAAGCCGCCGTTCCCGGTCCAGCGCGGCCTGTTCGGCAAGCCGACCGGGATCAACAACGTCGAGACGCTGATCAACGTGCTCGAGGTGCTGCGCGTCGGCGGGCAGTCCTACGCTGAGATCGGCACCGAGGGTTCGACGGGTCCGCGCCTGTTCTGCCTGTCGGGCGATGTCGCGCGCCCCGGCGTGTACGAGCACGAGCACGGCGTCACGCTCCGCGCGGTGATCGACGCAGCGGGCGGCGTGCGCGATGACGCCGAGCTGAAGGCGGTGCTCCTGGGCGGCGCGGCAGGCGGGTTCGTCGGTCCCGACCAACTCGACGTCGCGCTGACGTTCGAGGACGCGCGCGCCGGCGGGTACACCCTCGGCTCGGGCGTCGTGATGGTGTTCGACGAGTCGGCCGACCTCACCGACGCGTGCCTGCGCATCGCTCGGTTCTTCCGCGACGAGTCGTGCGGCCAGTGCGTGCCGTGCCGTGTCGGCACCGTGCGCCAAGAGGAGGCGCTGCACCGTCTCGTGCAGGGCCGGGCGCTCGGGTCACGCGAGGATGAGCTCATGCTCCTCACCGACGTCTCCCAGGTGATGCGCGACGCCTCGATCTGCGGCCTCGGCCAGACCGCCGCGAACGCCGTGCAGTCAGCGATCGCGACGCTGGGCGTCTTCGGCGGCGACGAGGCCTCCGCGCTCGAGGGCGATGACGTGCCGACTCCGACCGAGGAACAGGAGTCGTGATGGCGACTCGTTCGGCTGGTGCCGTGCCGCTCGAGCCGCCTCGCCGGCTGTTGACGATCACGGTCGACGGCGTCGAGACCCGAGTGCCCGAAGGGGCCACGATCCTCGACGCGTGCCGAGCGAACCAGGTCGACACGCCCACGCTCTGCTTCGCAGACAACCTCACCCCGATCAACGCGTGCCGCGTGTGCGTGGTCGAGGTGGAAGGCTCCAGGACCCTCGTGCCCGCCTGCAGCCGGAAGGCCGAGGACGGCATGACGGTCACGACCGACACCGAGCGAGTGCAGCACTCACGGAAACTCGTGATGGAGTTCCTCGCGTCGAGCGTCGAGATGGAACTCACGAGCCCCGACGTGCACCGATGGATGCAGGAGTACGAGGTGCGTCCGGAACGGTTCGGTGCCGTGATGCCCGAGCTGCCGGCGGGGCAGCGTGACGCGCGCGAGCCCGGCCATCACCCTGAGCCCGTGGACCCGACGGTCGCCGAGGGGGTGGCGCAGCCGGTGAAGATCGACAACGAGTTGTACGTGCGCGACTACTCGCGCTGCATCCTCTGCTACAAGTGCGTCGAGGCCTGCGGGGTCGACGCGCAGAACACGTTCGCGATCGCCGTGGCGGGGCGTGGGTTCGACGCCCGTATCTCCACCGAGTACGCGGTGCCGCTCGACGAGTCCGCATGCGTCTACTGTGGCAACTGCATCGGGGTCTGCCCCACGGGCGCCCTGATGTTCACGAGCGAGCACGAGATGCGTGACGAAGGCACGTGGGACGAGAGCGAACAGACCGTGACGAACACGATCTGCCCGTACTGCGGTGTGGGGTGCGAGCTCGAGCTGCACGTGCAGGACAACGAGATCGTGAAGGTCACGAGCCCATGGGATCACTCGGTCACGAACGGCCACCTGTGCATCAAGGGAAGGTTCGGGTTCGCCTACGTGCAGTCGCGCAAGGAAGACGACCCGACCCGCCGACGCAAGGGCTCACCGCAGCGGGACGTACAGGAGACGAACTAGTCTGAGCGAGACTACCGGTCTCGCGAGCGGGGTCGTGCTGGCGGGGGGTCGTTCCACGCGGTTCGGCACCGCCGACAAGCTCGGTGCGGTGCATGCCGGCATGCCGCTCCTGCACCACGCGGTGATCCGCGTGGCCGAGATCACCGGGGACGTCGTGGTGGTGCTCGCCCCCGACGCCCCCGAGCCTCCGATGCCGCCCGGCATGCCGGTACGCCTCGCCCGTGACCCCCGGGAGGGAGAGGGCCCGCTCGCGGGCGCCGTCGCCGGCCTCGCCCAGGTCGAGCGGGCGTTCGCGGTGGTCGTCGGAGGAGATATGCCCGAACTGTCGACCGCGGTCGTCCTGGAGATGCTGCGTGTGGCGGCGGAAGCGTCGGTCGACGCGGTCACCCTGCAGGACGGCGATCGCTTCCGGCCGCTGCCTGCGGTGATCCGCGCGGCCACCGGCCGAGCCAGCGGGCACGCCCTGCTGCACGGGGGGGAACGGTCGCTCCGCTCCTGGCTGCAGGCGATGCGGATGGCGGTGATCGACGAGGCGACCTGGACCGCCCTCGATCCCCAACGGGCGACGCTCCGCGACGTCGACGAGCCCGGCGACCTCGGGGCCACGTAGGCTCGGTCGGTGACGCACGTCGAGCCCGTACGCGTCGGATCGGTCGAGATCTCGGTCGCCTGCTACGGCTTCGCACCCCTCGAGCTCGCCGATGAGTGCCCCGGTCGCGACGCCGACTGGCCGGCCGAGCGCGATCGGCACCCCTGGGCGTTCGTGGAGGAGGCGTCGTGGCCGTGGCACGTGCACGCATTCGTGGCTCGGGGACCGTGGGGGACCGCGGTGATCGACACCGGCGTCGGCGCCTACCCTCCCTACCGGCCGTGGGCGCCGGGCTCTGGCAGCACGGCCACCGAGGCGTTCGCCGCCGCCCGGGTCGACGTCGACGCGGTCGGCCTCGTCGTGCTCTCGCATCTGCACGCCGACCATGCCGGCGGCGTCTGGGCGGAGGGTGAGCCACGCTTCCCGAACGCCCGGTACGTGCTCCACGAGGCCGACATGGCGTTCTTCGGCGACGGGCACGAGCCCTATGCCGCTGTGGCGGAGCTCACCAGGCTCGGTGAGCTCGGCCTGCTCGACCTCGATCCGAACGACAGGGTCATCGCCGAAGGCATCCGCGTCGTCCATACGCCCGGCCACACGCCAGGCCACCGGAGCGTGATCCTCGACGCCGGCGACGAGCGGGTGCTGATCACCGGCGACCTGCTGCACCTGCCGATCCAGGCGGCGCACCCTACCTGGCTCTCGAGCCACGACGAGGATCCATCCACCGGAGCCGACTCGCGCCACCGGCTGCTCGCCGAGGCCGGCCACGAGAGGTGGGTCGTCGGGGTGCCGCACTTCGCACGCCCGTTCGGATGGATCGACGATGACGGCTGGCGGTCCGTCGGCCCCGGCGAGCGCGGGACCGACGCCCCCTGACCCGCCCGGGGCCGTTGGGGTAGTCTCCGCGGTGAAGAGCGGGGACGGCGCCACGGCGCGCTAGGCCCCGAGGCGCGCACGCCTCCGCGCATCAGACGATTCCGACGCAACAGGCCTTCGAGCCGGAGGGAGTTCGTCATGGCGAAGCGACGTGTCCTCATCATGGGAGCCGCGGGTCGCGACTTCCATAACTTCAACACCGTGTACCGCGACGACGCGGACGTCGAGGTGGTGGCGTTCACCGCCACCCAGATCCCGTTCATCAACGATCGGCGCTATCCGGCCGAGATCGCGGGGTCGAACTACCCCGACGGCATCCAGATCTACGACGAGTCCGAGCTCGTCGGGCTGATCCGCGCTCTCGACGTCGACGACGTCGTCTTCAGCTACTCCGACGTCACGCACGAGTACGTGATGCACAAGGCCAACGAGGTGATCGCGGCAGGCGCGAACTTCGTGTTGCTCGGCCCCGACGCAACGATGATCCGGGCAACGATCCCCACGGTCGCGGTCGTCGCGGTGCGCACCGGGGTCGGCAAGAGCCAGACCACCCGCGCGATCGCCGGCGCGCTGAAGGACGCGGGCAGGTCGGTCGTCGCGGTGCGGCATCCGATGCCATACGGTGACCTCGCCGCCCAGCGCGTGCAGCGCTACGCGGTGCTCGAGGACCTCGACCGGTACGACACCACGATCGAGGAGCGAGAGGAGTACGAGCCGCACATCATGAGCGGCACCGTGATCTACGCGGGCGTGGATTACGGAGCGATCCTGGAGCAAGCGCAGGCCGAGGCCGACGTGCTGTTGTGGGACGGCGGCAACAACGACCTGCCCTTCTACACGCCCGATGTCTGGATCACCCTCGTCGACCCGTTGCGCGCCGGTCATGAGCTCACCTACCACCCGGGCGAGGCGAACCTGCGAGCCGCCGACGTGATCATCATGAGCAAGATGGACTCCGCGACGCCGGAGCAGGTCGCCCAGCTCGATGTGACGATCGCCGAGGTGAACCCGACGGCCACCGTGGTCAAGGCGAACTCGAAGGTCACCGTCGACGACCCCGACGCGATCCGCGGGAAGCGGGTGCTCGTGGTCGAGGACGGTCCGACCCTCACGCACGGCTCCATGAAGATCGGCGCCGGGGTGGTCGCTGCGCAGCGCAACGGTGCGGCCGAGATCGTCGACCCGCGACCGTGGGCGTTCGGCACGATCGCCGACACCTTCGAGAAGTACGACGTCGGCGCCGTGCTGCCGGCGATGGGCTACAGCGACGGCCAGCTCGCCGAGATGGCGAAGATCATCGACGCCTCCGACGTCGACCTCGTCGTGATCGGAACGCCCATCGACCTCCGGCGCGTGATCGACATCGGCAAGCCCGCGGTGCGCGTGCGCTACGATCTGGACGTGCTGCCGGAGTCGCCGCAGCTGCTCGACGTGCTCAAGCCCGTGCTGGGCTGAGCCGAGTCGGAACGCAGGGCGCGGCAACCGGGTCGCGCCCTGCGTGAGCGTCGGGCCGAGCGGGCCCGCGACGGTCGTCGGAAGGGGTGCGCATGGAACGGGTCGTGGTCGCCTTGGGCGGCAACGCGCTGCTTCGCCACGGCGCCGACGACACGTTCGAGGAGATGTACCGAGCGTGCCGCCAGGCCGCCGAGCGCATCGCCGATATCGCCGAGGACGGGTGGCAGGTGGTCCTCACCCACGGGAACGGCCCTCAGGTCGGCCGCATCCTGTTGCAGCAGGAGGCCGCCGCCGCCACGGTGAACCCGATGCCGCTCGATGTGTGCGGCGCCGAGAGCCAGGGGCAGATCGGCTACCTGCTGCAGGTGACGATCGGCGACGTCTTCTTCGAACGAGGCATGGAGCGTCCGGTCGCGACCGTGCTGACGCTCACTCGAGTGCGTTCGGACGACCCCGCCTTCGCGAACCCGACGAAGTTCGTCGGTACCTACTACGAGGAACAGGAGGCGCACCGTCTCGAAGCCGAGCGTGGCTACACGATGAAGGCCGATCCGCACGGGGGGTGGCGCAGGGTCGTGCCGAGCCCGAAGCCGTACTCGATCGTGGAGACCCCCGTCATCGCGAGGCTCGTGGCCGACGACGTGATCGTGATCGCGAGCGGCGGCGGGGGAGTGCCCGTGATCGAGGATGGGCCCCGGCTGGTGGGGACAGAAGGCGTCGTCGACAAGGACCTCGCCGCCGCGATCCTCGCGAAGGAGGTGGGCGCGAGCACCCTGTTGATCCTCACCGACGTGAAGAAGGTCCAGCGAGGCTTCGGCTCGTTCTACCCCGAGGACATCGACCGCATGACGGTCGACGAGGCGCAGGCGCTGCTCAAGAAGGGCGAGTTCGGCGCGGGCTCGATGGGCCCGAAGATCGAGGCGGCGGTGGGCTTCGTTCGCGGTGGAGGGGCGATGGCCGTGGTCGGCGACCTGGAGGATGCGACCGACGCGCTGCAGGGCAAGGCGGGAACCGCGATCGTGCCGAGTTCCGAGGGTTAGAGGCCCCGCCGCTCGCGGCGACCCGGGTTCCGGAACTGCTGCGCGATCACGAAGAGGGCGAAGACGCCCACGGCGCCCGCCAGCAGCACCAGCAGGCCGACGAAGATCGCCTCCAGCCACCCCTTGATCTCCGGGAAGAACCCCGCGAGCACCGCCGTGTTCGTCATGGCGGCATCCTATCGGAGCCTCGAGACCGCGCCGGGACCCACCCCCTACCCGGCCTGCGGTATCAAGGTTCGCGCGGCTGCTTCCGATGCTGCATGAGGCATCGATCTCACGTGCGGTAGGGAGTGGAGACGAACGATGGCGGACAGGCGGTCGGTCGACAAGGATCTCGGTTTCGCGCAGGAGAGGAACGCGGAACGGACGGAGGCTGAGTCCACCGAAGGGTCCCCGCACGAGGACGGCGCATACGAGGACAGTTGGTACCAGGTCCTGAAGGCTCAGGCCGACGAGGCCGAGCGCGACTGACCGATCCGCAGCCACGGCTGCACCCGACCTTCCGACCCCGGTGACACCTCGTCACCGACCGCCGTCGTAGGCTGTCGCCCGTGCGGATCGGACTCCTCACCGGCGGAGGCGACTGCCCGGGGCTGAACGCAGCGATCCGGGCCGTCGTGAGGCACGCGCTCGACGAGATCGGCGCCACCGTGTACGGGTTCCGTGACGGGTGGCGCGGGGTGATGGAGGGCACCGCCGACGAGCTCACCCGCGATGACGTACGCGGCATCCTGTCCCGCGGCGGCACGATCCTCGGCACGTCGGGCGTGCAGCCGCTCCGGACCCCCGACGGCATCGATCGGGTTCGCGAGACGACCGAGGTGCATCGGCTCGACGGCTACATCGCGATCGGGGGCGAGGGCACGATGAGCGCGTGCGCCGCGATGTCCGACGTGCCGGTGATCGGCGTTCCGAAGACGATCGACAACGACATCGGCGGCACCGATCACAGCATCGGGTTCCAGACCGCCGTGCAGATCGCGACGGACCTGATCGACCGGCTCTACAGCACGGCGGAGAGCCACCAGCGCGTGATGGTCTGCGAGGTGATGGGTCGCAGCGCCGGCTGGATCGGCCTCGAGGCGGGCCTCGCCGGGGCGGCCGATGTGATCCTGCTGCCCGAGCATCCGTTCGACATCGAGCTCGTCGCCCGCCGCGTGAAGCAACGCATGCTGGAGGACCGCCGGTTCTCGATCGTGGTGGTCTCGGAGGGCGCCGCGCCCGTGCCCGGCACGATGGACGTGCCCGACTACCCAATGGACGAGAACGGGTGGCCGCGGCTCGGCGGCATGGGTAGCCTCGTCGCACGGGAACTGGGCGAGCGCAACGGTGTGGAATCGCGCATCACGGTCCTCGGCCACGTGCAGCGTGGCGGATCGCCGGTCGCCTACGATCGCGTGCTCGCCACCCGCCTCGGCATCGCGGCCATCGAGGAAGCCGCGCGAGGTGGGTGGGGCGCCATGGTGGGCATGATCGGGCGGCAGATCGTGACCACCCCGATCGTCGAGGTGGGCGCCGCACCCCGCACGGTGCCTGACGAGCTCTGGAGCCTGCCGCAGATCCTGTGCGATTGAGGGCGGGGTCCCACGCTGGTCCGGCCGGCCCTCGTAGGCTTCCCTCATGCGCATCGGCATCTTGACCGGCGGCGGCGACGTGCCCGGCCTCAACGCCGCGATCAAGGCGGTGGTCAACCGGGCGGCGTCGGAGGGGCACGAGGTCGTCGGCATCCGGCGGGGGTGGCGTGGATTGCTCGACACCGACCCCGACGACCTCGAGAGCGTGGCGGCGAACTCGCTCGCGCTCGACCCCGGCGTGGTGCGCACGATCGACCGCTCCGGAGGAACGTTCCTGCACACCTCGCGCACGAACCCCGCCAAGGTGAAGGCTGCCGACGAGCCGGCGTTCCTGGCCCCTGGGCGTGTCGACGACGGGCCGAGGGATCACTCGGCACACGTGCTGCGCGTGATCGAGCACTTGGGCCTCGACTCGCTGATCCCGATCGGCGGCGACGACACGCTCTCGTTCGCTCTGCGCCTGCACCAAGAGGGCGTGCCCGTCATCGCGATCCCGAAGACGATGGACAACGACGTGCACGGCACCGACTACTGCATCGGCTTCTCGACCGCCGTGACCCGCACGGTGATCTTCGTGCACCAGCTGCGCACGAGCGCCGGGTCGCACGAGCGCGTCGCCGTGGTGGAGGTGTTCGGCCGCTACAGCGGTGAGACCTCGCTGGTGTCGGCGTACCTGTCGGGCGTGGAGCGAGCGATCATCTCTGAGGTGCCGTTCGACATCGACCGTCTGGCCGAGCAGCTGAAGCGCGACAAGGCCGCGAACCCGAGCAACTACGCGATGATGACGATCTCCGAGGGTGCCACGTTCGCCGGCGGCGAGATGGTGCAGGCCGGCGCCGAGGACGCCTTCGGACACCGCAAGCTGGGCGGCATCGGACAGCGGACGAGCGAGCTGCTCAAGGAACGCACCGGCTCCGACATGATCTACCAGCAGATCGGCTATCTGATGCGGTCGGGCTCTCCCGATTCCCTCGACCTGATGGTCGCGATCAACTATGCGGTGATGGCAGCCGACCTCGCGATCGAGAAGGTTCACGGCCGCCTGGTGGCGCTGCGCAACGGCAACTACGTCAACGTGCCACTCACCGTGCTTGGGCAGGGAGTGAAGCGGGTCGACGTCGATGCCTTGTACGACGCCGAGGCCTACCGGCCGAAGATCCTCCACGTCGACGGCAAGCCGATGTTCCTGTACTGAGGCGGCAGCGGCCCTTCGTCCGACCCTCGCTAGACTGCGTCCCATGAGCCGGTTCCGGGTCGATCTGCGATCGGACACCGTCACCGCTCCGTCGCCCGAGATGCGCCGAGCGATGGCGGAGGCGGAGGTGGGAGACGCCTGGTACGGCGACGACCCGACCGTGAACCGCCTGCAGGAGCTCGCGGCCGAGCGCCTCGGCACGGAGGCCGCCTTCTATGTGCCCACCGGCACGATGGCGAACCAGATCGCGCTGGCCCTGCATGCGCGCACGAACGGGCACCTCGTGGCGTGCTCGGCGTGGTCGCACGTCGCGACGACCGAGGTGATGACTTCGGCGGCTCTGTCGGGCATCGCGTTCCGCACCGCCGACCCCGGACCTCGGGGGTGGATCGACGCCGAGATCGCCACAGAGCTGCTCGAGCCCGACTCGTACTACGACGTCGAGGTCGTCGACGCGCTGTCGGTCGAGAACACGCTCGGCGGCGCCGGCGGACGTGTGATGCCGCTCGACGAGCTGCAGGCGGTCCGGAAGGTGGCCGACGACGCCGGGGTTGCCGTGCACCTCGACGGGGCGCGCCTGTTCAACGCAGCGATCGCGGCGGGTGTCGACGCGTCGGAGTTCGCACGCGAGGCCGCCACCGTGATGTTCTGCGTCTCGAAGGGGCTGGGCGCGCCGATCGGATCCCTGCTCTGCGGTCCCGCAGACCTGATGCCCGAGGCGCGGCGCCTGTGGATCCTGTTCGGAGGGGCATGGCGCCAGGCCGGTATCACCGCGGCCGCCGGCATCGTCGCCCTCCAGCGCGGCCCCGAGCGGCTGCACGAAGACCACGATCGGGCCCGGCGGCTGGCTGAGGGTGTCGACGATCGACTGACCGGCATGATCGACTTCGATCAGGTTGAAACGAACATGGTGCTCGTCGACACGGAAGCGGTGGGGCTGGGAGTGATCGAGACCGTCGAGCGACTCGCGGCCCTCGGCGTGGGCGCCACGCACACCGGAAGCCACGTGCGCATGGTGACCCACGCCGACGTGAGCGACGAAGGTGTCGACGTCGCGCTCGGTGCATGGTCTTCCGTCGCGGAGGCCGCGTCATCCGGGCGCCGCGACGCCGCGAAGGAGGATTGATGGGCCTGTTCACGAAGAACTATCCGCCCGAGATCGCCCAACGCATCCCGCCGGGCCAGCGTCTCGTGAAGACCTGGCCGGTGCTGCACTACGGGCCGATACCGAGCTTCGACGGCGTGAACTGGGACCTCGAGGTCTCGGGTCTCGTCGAGCAGCCCTTCCGACTGACCTACGAGGAGCTGCGGGCGCTGCCGAGCGTGACGGTCGATGCCGACATGCACTGCGTCACCGGCTGGACGACGCTCGACAACACGTGGGAGGGAGTCCCCTTCCGCGCGATCGTCGAGCGGGCGCAGCCCACGCCCGAGGCGAAGTGGGTGATCGCCGAGTGCTCCTACGGCTACACGTCGGATCTCTCGCTCGAGGCGATGAGCGGCGACGACGTGCTGCTCGCGTGGCGCAACCACGGCGAGGACCTCACGCCCGAGCACGGCTGGCCGCTGCGGCTCGTCGTGCCCAAGCGCTACGCGTGGAAGAGCGCGAAGTGGCTCACGGGGCTCCGGTTCAGCGACCGGAACGAGCGGGGCTTCTGGGAGGAGCGCGGCTACCACGTGCACGCGGAGCCCTTCGCGGAGGAGCGCTACAGCTACCAGGAGGGCCCGAGGGCCGAGCTCGAGCCCTGAGGCCGGCCCGGGCTCGTTCCGGCGTCACGAGGGAGCCAGCCTGCGGAGCAGCGCGATCTGCGTCGCGTGCGACTCGGCGTCGCCGGGCGTCTCGAGCACGAAGGCCCAGTCCGCCGCTTCCGGGCGTGCCAGGATCGCGCGCCAGCCCTCGACGCCGATGGCTCCCTCGCCGATCGGGGCATGGCGGTCGCGGCGTTCCCCTCGAAGGAAGGCCGAGTCGTTCGCGTGCACGAGGCCGACCCGCTCGGTGAGCCCGTGCTCCGCGAGCTCGTCGAAGAGTGCGGCGACGCCGTCGGCTTCATCGAGCCCGTAGCCGGCCGCGAAGAGGTGACAGGTGTCGAGGCAGAGGCCGAGGTGGTCGTCGTCGGCTTCCTCGAGCAGGGACGCCGCCTCCGCGATCGTGGACGCAACGGCGCCGCGGGTCCCTGCCATCAGCTCCACGAGCACGCGCACCCGTTCGGCGGACCGCGCGGTCGCGCGCAAGGTGCGAGCAGCCCGGTGACGCGCCCTGCCGGGCTCGCCGCTGCCGCCGGCGCCCGCGTGCAGCACGAGCAGGTCGAGCCCGAGCCGGTCGCACGCGGTCGCGGTGCGAATGGCGAGCGTTCGGGAACGTGCGAGGAAGCCGGGGTTCGGCGAGGCGATGTTCACGACATAGGGGGCGTGGGCCGCCAGAGGGTGGAGCCCGCTGGCGGCCCAGGCGGCGTGGAACCGGGCCGCCGACTCGTCGGAGAACGAGGGTGAGGCCCAGGCGCGGGGATTCGAGACGAAGACCTGCGCGCAGTCGGCGCCGCGTCGACGGCACTCCTCGACGACGCCGGTGGTGGCTTCCGACCCACGGCGCACGTGGGCGCCGAACCTCACAGCAGGAAGAGCTGGATCGCGTCGCCGTAGCTGACCGTGACGCCTGGAGCCGGGCTCTGGGTGATGACGACGCCCGTGCCTCCGGGGAGGTCGGTGAACGACGCCTGCAGGCCGTACTCCGCGGCCCTGGCCTCCGCCTCGGAACGGGTCAGCCCGATGAAGCTCGGGGCACGGAAGCGTTCGGGCCCGAGCGAGACCTTCAGCGTGACGGTGGATGCGTACGGCGCCTCGACGCCGGCCTTGGGGCTCACGCCGATCACGAACCCGCGCTCGACGCTGTTGGAGAAGGTCTCCTCGGTCCTGACCGAGAATCCCAGGGACTGCAGGGTATCGGACGCCTCGGACTCGCTCTGGCCGGCGATCTTGGGGATCTCGACAGGCGCGTGACCCCGGCTCAGCACCAGCTCGACCGTGCTGCCGGAGGGGACCATGCCCGTCTGTTGCTGCTCGATCACGCTGCCTTCGGGGATCTTCTCGTCGTACCGGCGCTTCGCGACGGCGACCTCGAGGCCCGCCCGTTCGAGCTGCGCGGTCGCGCGGTCGAGGGTCATGCCGGCGACCCGCGGAGCCTTCACCGGGGGAGGGCCGAGCGAGGGCACGATCGTGACGGTCTCGCCCTGCTCCAGCGACGTGCCCGGGTCCGGCTGCACGCGCAGCACCCGGCCGTCGGCGACGCGCTCGGAGTACTGCCCATCGGCGATGCTGACGGCGAACCCGAGGTCGGAGAGCTGGTCCCGTGCGGCGTCCACCGCAACGCCGGCGAGCGCGGGCACGTCGGCCCGGTGCGGGATCAGGTACGTCCACACGCCCCAGGCTGTGGCGGCGAGCGCCGCCACGAGGGCGACGATGCCCAGACGCCGGCGCCAGCGTCGGCGGGTGCCCCGCTCGACACGGGCGATCGTGGCGGTGGTCGTGTCGAGCTCGCTCGTCTCGGATGCGTCGCCGAGCACGACGACGTCGGTCGTCGTGCCGTCGGCCGGCAGCGGCATCACCGCGGGGGCGTCGTCGACGATCGACCTGAGCGCGCGGGCGGTCGGAAGCGACGGCGCGATCGCCTCGAGGTCGCGATGCATCGCGAGCGCCGACTCGGGGCGCATCTCCCGATCGCGGTCGGTGGCGCTCGCGACGAACCCGTCGAGCTCGGGCGGGATCGAGGGGAGGGTCGCGCTCGGCATCGGCACCCGGCCGGACAGATGCTTGTACGCGATCGACATCGCGGTCTCGCCGGTGAACGGCAGCTTTCCGGTCAACAGCTCGTAGCTCACGATGCCGAGCGAGTACAGGTCGCTGCGAGGGTCGGCCGGCTCGCCGCGGATCTGTTCGGGCGCCAGGTACTGCACGGTGCCGGTCACCGTGCCGGCCTGGGTCTGCCGGCCTTCCGCGTAAGCCCTGGCGAGGCCGAAGTCGGCGACCTTCACGATGCCCTCGGTGGTGATCAGGATGTTCTCGGGCTTGATGTCGCGGTGCACGATGCCCTGGCGATGCGCGTGGTCGAGCGCCTGCAGCGTCTGGCGAACGACCTCAGCCGTCTGGGCCGGCTCGAGGCGCCCCTGGTCGTTCAGGAGCGCTCGCACGCTCTGACCGCGCACGAACTCCATGACCATGTAGTAGATGCCGTCGACCGAGCCCCAGTCGAAGACGGCCACGATGTTGGTATGGGAGAGCCCGGCGGCCGCGCGCGCCTCGGTGCGGAACCGATCGACGAACGCCTGATCGCCGGCGAGCGACCGGTGCAGCACCTTGATCGCAACCTCGCGGGCCAGGACCGTGTCGCGGGCGCGGAAGACCTCGCCCATGCCACCCGAGGCGATGCGCTCCACGATGGTGTAACGCCCGTCGAGCGTGACGAGCGCATGGCCTTGCGACGCGCCCGTGGGCGCCGGCTGCGCGATACTCCTGGACGTAGTGCCCTCCTGCAGGTCGGGGAAGCGCTCTTCGCAGGAGCGCCGGGCGAATCGTATAGCCGGAAAGGGGCCGGATCGTGGAGGTTCGGGCAACTGCATCGCCGAAGGATCCAGGCGAGATCGGCGCCGATCTCGACCGCATCGAGGCCGCCGCGGCGGCCGGGAACACAGATCTGGGGACCCTCGGGTTCTGGGCGGTGGTGAAGCGCGTCAAGCTCGACCGCTTCCTGGTCGACGAGCATGCCGACCAGATCGGCCGCATCGACACGGCCGCGTTCCGTGCGGGCATCAGGTTGCGCGTGCCGGTCTGGGCCGGCAACCTCCTGATGGCGCTCGGCTCGATCGCTGGTGCCCTCGCCGTCGGGGCCGCCTTCGTCTGGCAGACCCCGCTGTGGAAGGGGCTCGCCCTGGTCGCGGCGGGGGCGATCTGGTCGTTCTCGCTGCACTCGCCCACGCACTGGCTGGTCGGCTACATGATCGGCATCCGATGGACGGACTACTTCCTCGGTGGGCCCCCGCCGCCGAGGCCCGGGTTGAAGTCGGACTACGGCACGTACCTGCGAGCCGACCCCGACTCTCGGGCGTGGATGCATGCATCAGGGGCGATCGCCACGAAGCTCGCCCCGTTCATCGCCCTCGCGTTCTGGCCGGCTTCGAACGCCCCGTGGTGGTCGGCGGCCGTGCTGGCGGCTCTCGGTGCCCTGCAGATCACGACCGACCTGGCGCTCAGCACGAAGACGAGCGACTGGAAGAAGTTCCGACGCGAGAAGGCGATCGCGCGGGAGCGTCGAGCGGCGCTGACCCCGGGGGCTCCCGCCGCCGAAGAGGCGCGAGTCACGGGCGGATCGCAGATCCCGAGGCCCGTGCCTCCGGCCCTGCCGGCTGAGCCGGTCGAGCGGCGCCCCGCTTGAGGACCGGCCTCGCGCCGTCGCCTCGATAAGGTGTGCGCCGTGGACCTCGTGTGCGTCGGCGACGTGATGCTCGACATCAGGGTCGACGCCGAGGCGCTGAAGCGCGGCGGCGACGTGCACGGCCGCGTGCTCCTGCAGCCGGCAGGCACCTCCGCCAACGCGGCGGTCTGGGGAGCGTGGGCCGGCGCGGCGACACGGGTGTTCGGCCGCATCGGCGACGACCTTCCGGGCCGGACCGTGCGAGGCGCACTCGCGGAACGCGGGGTCGACGAGGCCCTGACGATCGACTCCGAGGCGCCCACGGGCACGATGCTGGTCGTGCACGAGCCGGGGGAACGTTCGATGGTCGCCGACCGTGGAGCGAACGCGCGACTCGCGCCCGACGATCTCCCCACGACGATCGAGGCCGGCGCCGTGCTCGTCTCCGGCTACCTGCTGCTGCAGGAAGAAGGCCACGACGCGGCCGTGGCCGCACTCGCCCGGGCGAGGGCCGATCTGGTCGCGGTGGAGGCGGCCTCCTGGCCGTTGGTCGAGGCCTTCGGTGCGGACCGATTCCTCGAGGAGACCTCGGCGGCCACCGCGGTGTTCGCCAACGAGCATGAGGGGGAGGTGCTCACCGGTCGGACCGGTGCCGACGCCGCCGCGGCGCTCGGCGAGCGGTATCGCCTCGCGGCCGTGAAGATGGATCGCCGGGGTGCCGCGCTCTGCGTGGACGGCCGGGTGCTGACCGCCCCGGCCGAACCGATCGTCGAGATCGATCCCACGGGGGCAGGCGACGCCTTCGACGGGGTGGTGCTGGCGACGCTCGCCCGAGGTGCGGCGCCCGAGGATGCGCTCGCCGAGGCCTGCCACGCCGGCGCCCTCGTCGCGGCGAGCGAGCAGGCCTGGCCCGAACGGCAGGCGTCGCATGCCTGACCTGCTCGTCGTCGCCGACGAGGTCCGCGATGCGCTCGCCGGGGGCGTGGGGGTGGTGGCGCTCGAGACCAGCGTGATCGGGCAAGGCTTGCCCGCACCGCGCAACCAGGAGTGCGTGCGGCGCATGAGCTCGGCGATCCGTGAGGCAGGCGGCGTGCCGGCGTGGATCGGGGTCGTCGACGGGCGCATGCTCGTGGGGCTCGACGACGTCGTGCTCGCCCGCTTCTGCGAGCCGGGGGTCGTGACGAAGGTGGCGCGACGCGACGTGCCGGTCGCGGTGGCGACGCACGCGCTCGGGGCCACAACGGTGAGCGCCACGATCTGGGCTGCCGCGAGGGCCGGCGTGCGCGTGGGCGCGACCGGCGGCATCGGCGGTGTGCACCCGGGGGAGGCGCCCGACGTCAGCGCCGACCTGCTCGAACTCGCCCGCACGCCGGGGCTGCTCGTCTGCTCCGGACCGAAATCGATCATCGACCCCGTCGCGACGACGGAGAAGCTCGAGGAGCTCGGTGTGGCGATCGTCGGCTACGGGGTGGATCGACTGCCGTTCTTCCTGGCGAGGGAGGCTCCGGTCGAGCTGGAACACCGGATGGATTCACCCGACGAGGCCGCGGCCACGCTCGGCGCCTGCCTCACCCTGCGCACCGATTCGACCGTGCTGATCTGCAACCCGGTTCCGTCGGAGGTCGCGATGGACGCCGGCGAGGTAGCGCGGGCGGCCCGTGAGGCCGAGCGCCTCGCTGATGAGCGTGGAGCCTTCGGGAAGGCGCGCACGCCCTTCCTGCTCTCGACGATGGCGGAGCTGACCGGCGGACGAAGCCTCGAGGCGAACCTCGCCCTGCTCGAGGACAACGCCCGAGTGGCGGCCGAGATCGCCGCCGCCCACGCGACGTCCGGGTGATCCGCGAGTCGATGACCGCCGCGCGACCGGGGCGGCTCTCGATGTGGGCCGGCGCCGCCGGGCCCGCCGGCTTTCTGCTCGTGGCGTTCGTGCTCGCGGGGGTTCGCGGCGACGTGGTCGCGTCCCACGGGTGGGTCGGGTGGCCGAGCAGCATGGCGCTCGGCGGCGCGCCCGGGTTGCCGATGATCGCGGCGTTCGTCTGGCTCGGGGCGTGCTATGCCGTCTTCGCGCTCGGGGCCCTAAGGCCCTCAGGGCTCTCGTCCGTTGCCGTCGCCGGATACCTCGTGACCGCGACCGGCGACCTGCTGCTGGCGTTCCCGACCGACGCGACGGAGGAGGCGACTTCGTGGCACGGCTGGCTCCACCTCGCCGGGGTGATCGTGGCGACCGTGGGCACCCTGATCGTGGCCGCGGGCCTGCTCGTGGCCACACGGCGCCGGGCCGCGTGGCGGCCGCTGCGCCCCGCCGTGGCTGTGATCGTCGTCGCCGCGTTCGTGGGTCTCGCGGGCGGCTTCGACGAGGCCTGGGCGAAGATCGTCTACGTGGTCGGCATCACGGCGCCCGCCGCGGTGGTGCCGTGGTGCCTGACCCTGGATCTCGACGCACGCGACGTCCCGAACGCCAACGCTACCTGAGCCAAGTCTTGCCGATCGCCTTCGAGAAGTGCCATGCGTACCGCATGCTCTTCGGCTTCTTCGACTCGCCCCCGCGGCGCGTGAGGAACGTGACGGGCACCTCCACGATGCGGGCCCGCTGCCGCAGCGCCTCGATCGTGATCTCCGAGCTCCAGAACTGATCCTGCACCAGGATCAGCTTGCGCAAGGTCTCGGCGCGTGTGGCACGGTAGCCACTCGAGATGTCGGTGATGCGCTGGCCCGTGAGGATCGTCACGATCCACGAGAAGAAGTGCACGCCGGCGTGGCGGATCAGCGACCCACCGCGCTCGAAGTCGCCGAGCATGCGTGAGCCGTTCACGTGGTCGGCGCGGTCATCGATGATCGGCGCGATCAGCGCCGGGATCTCCTCGGGCAGGTGCTGTCCGTCGGCGTCGAGCGAGACGACGATGTCCGCGCCGAGCTGCAGAGCGATGTCGTAGCCGACCCGCAGCGCCATGCCTCCGCCGCGGCGGATCGGCAGGGTCGCGGTGAACGCGCCGGCCACTCGGGCGGCGTCGGCGGTGTCGTCGCCTGAATGATCGTCGATCACGATCGGCACCACGTGGTAGCCGGCGATCTCCTTCGGCATCGCCTCGATCACGGCGCCGACGTTCTCGGCCTCGTTGAAGGCGGGGGAGATCGTGACGACCTTCGGGCCAGGCGGCACGCGACGCTCGGCCTCTTCCCAGTCGAAGCGCTCGACGGTCAGCGACTCGACGAGCTGCCGGATCGCCCGCTCGCTGCGGTCGGCGTGGCCCTGCAGTCGGAACAGCAGCAGGAACAGCACGACCACGGCTCCCAACAGCAGAGCCACGAGCCGCCGGCTGTCGCCGGGTTGCCGTCGGAAGTTGAACGTGTCGAAGACGGGGTCGAACAGGTTCGGGAGCGCCGCGAGCACCACGACGGCGGCCGCGGCGATGAAGGCCGTGAACAGGCTGAGCCGGCTGATGTTGCGGTGCTGGTAGGAACGGATAGCCGCGAGGAAGAACGCGACCGCGACCGCGCCGGCGAGCAGCCGCAGCGCCCACATCTGGCTAGGAGACGGGCGCCTGGGCCGCGGTTCCGGCCGGGGCCGACGCGCCGGCCGGCTGCCACCGGTCGCGCGGCAGGATGTGGTCGGCGATCACCCGGTCCTTGTGCCGCTCGATCTCGGCGAACACCGACTCGATCAGCGTCTCCGACAGCAGGTGCGGCTTGAGGCCGAGGTCGAGCAGCTTCGTGTGCACCGGGTTGTAGTAGTGCTCCTCGAGCTCGACGCGGGGGTTGTCGATCGGCTCCACGGCGACGTCGAGGCCGACCTCGGCGCCGGCCTTCTGCACGAGCTGGGCGAGCTCCATGATCGAGAACGACTCGGTGAACTGGTTGAACACCCGCATCTCGCCGCGCTCGGCCGGGTGCAGCACCGCCAGCTCCACGCACTGCAGCGTGTCGACGATGTTCAGATACCCGCGGGTCTGCCCGCCCTTGCCGTAGACCGTGAGCGGATGGCCGATCACGGCCTGCAGGCAGAAGCGGTTCAGCGCCGTGCCGAACACGTCGTCGTAGTCGAACCGGGTCATCAGGCGGTCATCGAGCCGCGTCTCGTCGGTGTGGATGCCGTAGACGACGCCCTGGTTCAGGTCGGTCGCCCGCATGCCCCAGACGCGGCAGGCGAAGTGGATGTTGTGGGAATCGTGCACCTTCGACAGGTGGTACATCGAGCCCGGCAGCTTCGGGAACGGCAGGTAGTCCTCGCGGCCGTTGTGCCGTATCTCGATGTAGCCCTCTTCGATGTCGATGTTGGGCGTGCCGTACTCGCCCATCGTGCCGAGCTTCACGAGATGCGCGTCGGGGGTGAGGTCGCGCATCGCGTAGATCACGTTGAGCGTGTTCACGACGTTGTTCGTCTGCGTGAAGACGGCGTGCTCGCGGTCCTTCATCGAGTACGGGGCGCTCGGCATCTCGCCGTAGTGCACGATCGCCTCGGGCCGGAACTCGCGGAAGAGCGCCTCGGTCACGGCCCAGTCGGTCAGGTCGCCCTCGGTGACACCGATCTCGAGCCCGGTGACATCCTTCCAGGCGGCGGCACGCTCCGGCAGGTTCGCGGCGATCGGCGTGAGCGAGTCCGAGCCGGCCTCCTGGTGGGCGGTGCGACGCAGGTAGTTGTCGACCACGTGCACCTCGTGGCCGCGGTTCGAGAACCGCATCGCGGTCGGCCACCCGAGGTAGCCGTCACCGCCCAGGATCAAGATGCGCATGTCGTTCCTTTCCGAGGGGGAGTCGAGCCGGACGCGTGGGTCGATCGTACCAATCGGCCGAGGGGCCCGAGTGCTCCGCACACGGGATCGTCGCAGGTCAGCGGGGACGTCCGAGCGGGTCAGGCGAGGTCGGCAAGCGCCTCGAGCACGCGATCGACCTCATCGGTGGAGTGGTAGTGGCAGAAGCCGATGCGCACCGCCCCACCGGCGTCGAGCAGGCCGAGTCGGTCGTAGAGCTCGATCGCGTAGTAGTGGCCGTCCCACACGAAGATCCCGCGGTCGGCGAGCGCCGTCGCCGTCTCGCGAGGATGCCGGTCGCCCACGCGCACGGCGAACGTCGGGGTCCGCTCGTCGAGCCGGTCGAGGTCGCCGATGCCGAACAGGCGAACACGATCGATCGACGCGATGCCTTCGAGGAATCGGCGCGCGAGGGCGCGCTCGTGGGCACCGATCGCGTCGAACGCCGCGACCACCGCGGCCCGTCGCGACGGGTCGGCGGGCGTGCCGCATGTCGCGCCGATCTCGGCGAGGTAGTCGACCGCCGCGACGAAACCCGCCATCGCCTCGTGGTTCTGCGTGCCGGTCTCCCAGCGCTCCGGCGACGCGTAGTGCTCGGCCGGGCGCACCCGATAGGGATCCCATGCGTCGAGCACCTCGTCGGACGCCGCGACCATGCCCATATGCGGCCCGAAGACCTTGTAGGGCGAGATCGTCACGATGTCGGCCTCGAGGGCCGTGAGGTCGATCGAGCGGTGTTGGGCGACGTGCACTCCGTCGACGGCGACCAGAGCGCCGGCGGCCTTCGCACGGGCGACGAGCTCGGCCGCCGGGGTCACGGTGCCGACGGCGTTCGAGGCGAGCGTGAACGCCACGAGCCGTGGGGAACGCTCGAGTGCCGCTCCGAACGAGACGAGGTCGAGCGTGGCGTCGTCCGGTCGCACGTCGACCCAGGTCACGCTCGCGCCGGCATCACGGGCGGCGAGCACCCAGGGCCGCACGTTGGCATCGTGGTCGAGCCGGGTGACGACCACCTCGTCGCCGGGGCCGATCGTGCGAGCGAACGAGCGCGACAGGTGGAACAGCAGCGACGTGGAGTTCGCGCCGAACACGATCTGACGGGGGTCCGCGCCCGCGAGATCCGCGCCGGCGCGTCTGGCCGCCGCCACGGTCTCCTCGAGTTCCCTGCTCGCCGCGAACACCCCGTCCATGTTCGAGATGCCGCGGCGGTAGGACCCGCTGACCGCCTCGATGACGGTGTCGGGCACCTGGGACCCTCCGGGTGCGTCGGCGTAGACCACCGGGCGCTCGTCGCGCGTGCGTGCGAGCGCGGGGAAGCGGGAGCGCAACGCGGAGAGGTCCGGCGTGCTCGTCATGGGGATACCTTCGCCGCTGCGCGGCTCGGCCGACAACTTGACCGGCCGAACGCTCTGACGCCGAGAGGGCGCCCCTTCGGGCGCCCTCTCGAGGGGGTGCGGTGCTCGACGGGTGGAGGCTAGGCGGCTCGGTTCAGCTCCCCGCGCAGGCCGTCGGCGCTGAGCGCCTCCCGGCGTGCACGCAGGTCGAGGTACAGCAGCACGCTCACGATCGCCGCGAACGGCGCCGTGATGATCTGGGCGATCGCCTGGAAGATCCACGAGACGAACCAGTTGCTGCTGATCGCGCCTCCGATCGCGCCGATGATGCCGCCCACGACCGCCGTGATGATGGCGGCGAGGATGATGACGCCGACGGCGTGCCAGAAGTAGCCCTTCACCAGGTTCCAGGACCGGCTCATCGCATCGGTGCCCCGCAGGTTCTCCACGACGAGCGCCGGGATCGATACCGAGAACATCACCGCGAAGATCAGGCCGGGGATGATGAACAGGATCAACCCGCCGGCCACGGCGAGCCCGACGAGGATCGAGATCAAGATCACGCTGCCGAACCGCGCGAAGCCCCACTTGTACGAGGCGTCGATGTCGACCGGATCGCCGATGCTGCCTTGCGCGGCACCCCGCATGATGGCCGCCTGCAGCACGGCGCTGATGATAACGCCGATGACGGCGGTCAGCAGGGCAACGATGATGGCCGCACCAGCGGAGCGGGCGCTGACCGTTTCGACGGACTCGCCGAACACGAGCACCGTCTCCGACTCCGGCGCGAAGACCACCCCGCCGATGAAGGCACTGATGAACGTCAGCGGCACGACGACGATCGCGACGATCATCAACAGGCTTGCGGCGTTGGCCTTGTAGATCTCGAACGCGGTGCTCAGGATCTCCCCGATCCCACGCGGCGGGAGGCCGGGCCCTCCTGCGCCTCCCTCGCCACCGGGCGGCGGCGGAGGCGGGGGCGGGGTGGTGAAGCCACCCGAGTTGTCCATGATGGATCCCCCTTCTCTGACTGAACGGACGGCGGCATCCTACGTCCGGCTCCTACGGGGGTGTGGGATGCGGGTGTTCCTCTCAGGCAGCGTCGTCCGGCAGATCCAGGGGCCCCCACGACGGGTCCGGACGCCACGATGCCCAGTCGTCATCGAACGGCGGCTCGTGCAGCAGCACCTGCTCGATCGCACGTTCCCCCGCCCATCGCACGTCGTGGGCATCGGCGGGGGTGAGGAAGCCGCGTTCGATCGCTTCGGCGAGCTCGAGTTCGTCCTTCCAACCGTAGGTGTCTCGAGCGGGCGGGATCCGCACGTCGAGGAACCAGTCCGTGTACTCGAGCGCGCCCGCGCGTTCACGCAGGGGGGATTGGATGTTCACGTAGTACCCCTCGAACCTCCAGTCGACGCTCCACGACAGCAGCACGGCGTAGGCCGTCTCGGGGAACGCGAACGAGAGCACGGGCCGGTCGCGCTGCCTCGCCTCGAGGCGCCATTCACCCTCGGAGAAGCGCACCTCGCCCGGATCGCGTGGGTCGCGCAGGAAGCGGGATCCGGGCGCGAGGTAGAACGCACGATGGTGGTGCGGCACGTCCTCGACCACGCGCACCGATCGCACGGCCGTGAGCCGCCCCTGCCAGGTCTCGCGCAGCGTGACGACCGTGCCGGGGGCGAGGGGTTCCGGCTCGCCCCCGCCCTCGCCGATCAGTCGAGCCGCTCGACCAGGGCCGTGAGGATCCGCTCCGTCGCCCAGTCCAGGTCCTCCTGTGACACACAGAGCGGGGGGGCGAGCCGCACGGTGGTCTCGTGCGTGTCCTTGGCGAGCACGCCCATCTCCAACAGCCGCTCGCACACTTCGCGCCCCGGCGCGGCCTCGGGGGTCAGCTCGATGCCGACCCACAGGCCCTTCCCACGCACCTCGGCGACCACGGCGGGCGGGGCCTCGGCGCGCAGACGAGCGATCAACGCCGTGCCGAGCTCGTCGGACCTGCGCTGGTACTCGCCCGTGCCGATGAGCTGCAGCACCTCGAGGCCGATCGCGCACGCGAGCGGGTTGCCGCCGAACGTGGAGCCGTGCTCTCCGGGCCGGAACAGCCCGAGCACGTCGCGCGTGGACACGACCGCCGAGAGCGGCACGATGCCTCCGCCCAGCGCCTTGCCGACGACGTACACGTCGGGCTGCACGCCCTCGTGCTCGCAGGCGAACGTGCGCCCGGTGCGCCCGAGCCCCGACTGGATCTCGTCGGCGACCAGCAGCACCCGGTTCTCGTCGCAGAGCTCACGGGCCCGCCGTAGGTAGCCCTCGGGCGGCACGATCACGCCGGCCTCGCCCTGGATCGGCTCGACGAGGAACGCCACGACGTCGGGATCGGCGAGCGCGGTCTCGAGCGCTCCGGCGTCGCCGTAGGGCACGGTCTCGAACCCGGGGGTGAACGGCCCGAACCCGCCCTTGGCGAGGGGGTCGGTCGAGAAGCTCACGATCGTGATCGTGCGTCCGTGGAAGTTGCCCTCGCACGTGACGATCTTCGCGCGGTCCTCGGGCACGCCTTTGACGTCGTAGCCCCACCGGCGGGCGGTCTTCACGGCGGTCTCGACCGCCTCGGCGCCGGAGTTCATCGGCAGCACCATCTGCATACCGCAGAGCTCGGCGAGGCCATCGCAGAACCGGCCCATCTGGTCGTTGTGGAACGCCCGGCTCGTGAGCGTGACCCGGTCGAGCTGAGCATGGGCCGCGGCGATCAGGTCGGGGTGGCGATGGCCGAAGTTCAGCGCGGAGTAGGCGGCGACCATGTCGAGGTAGCGCTTGCCCTCGACGTCGGTGACCCATGCACCCTCGGCCTCGGAGACCACGACCGGCAACGGGTGGTAGTTGTGCGCCGAGGAGTGCTCGACGAGCTCGATGTACTGCTCGGTGGAGGTCGGTGGGGTTGCGGGCGTGAGCTGCTCGTTCGGATCGGCGACGGTGGTCATGCCGAGCATGATACGGCCCGTTTCCGCCCGGGAAGCCACCTTGACGGATGTCGGATCTCGGGCGTACATTCATCCTTCACTCGAACACATGTTCGATTCATGCTGGGGGTTCACCCGACGTCTGTGAGGCCCGTCACGGTGACGAAGCGATTCGACGAAGAGATCAGTGTCGAACGGGACACCGGTATGCCGAGCGCGTTCGAGTGGCGGGGCAAGCGCTACGAGGTCGCCGATGTGATCGGGCGGTGGAAGATCGAGGGCCGGTGGTGGTCCGACGGTCGCGATCGCGAGTACTGGCGGGTCGAGGCGCGCGGCGGCGCGGTCTGGGACCTCTACTTCGACCGCGCCAAGGACCGTTGGCACATGGAGCGTCTGTGGGACTAGCGCTCAAGCAGCCAGGCGGTAGCGCGAGGAAGGTAGCGTGGCGCCGTGACCGAGGTGCGAGTCATCCCCTTCCTGGTCTCCGAGCTGCGGCTCCCCGATGCGGAACGGCCGAGCTCTTGGGGGTCGAGTGGTGGCCGTCGTACGGACACGCGGTCGAGCATCCCGGCGGGATCTTCCTGTTCGACAACGGTGTCGGCTTCGGCAACGCCGAGGTCGACGCGACGTTCTCGCCACGCGTTCGCCCGGTCGAGCATGCCCTCGAGGAGGCCGGCATCTCGCTCGCCGACGTGACGGGCGCGGCCAACTGCCATCTGCATTCGATCACTGCGGGCAGAACGCCCGGCTCCGGGGCATGCCGATCTTCGTGCAGCGCGCCGAGTGGGCCATGGTCCACGAGCCCGACTACACGGTGCCCGAGTGGGTCGATGTTCCGGGCCTCACGTACGAGGTCCTCGACGGCGAGACCGAGGTCGCTCCCGGCTCCGGCTGGTGCCGACGCCGGGACACACCGCGGGGCACCAGTCGTTAGCGATCGACACGCCCGAGGGAGCGATCGTGCTCGCGGGGCAGGCGGTGCAGTCCCGCGCCGAGTGGCAGGGCGCCGAGGGCTCCCAGGCGTCGGGGCGAGCAAGCGCACCCGAGCCCGATGCCTACGCCCGTTCGGTCGATCGGCTGCGGGCTGCTCGACCCCGTGCGCGTGCACTTCGCCCACGACCCATCGGTCTGGCGGCGCTGAGAGGCGTCGGGACATACACCGGCGTCGAGATGACGAGACGGCTCGTCCTCGCGGCGTTCGCGGCGGCGGTGCTCGGCGCGGCCGACGCGGCGTTCGCTCCGCTCGGAGATCGTGTGGCGTATCGATGCCCGGCGGACAGGCAGGCTGCGTGGGCCAAGCATCTTCGAGACCGACGGCTCGTGGGTGCTCGTGGTCGTGTCCGTCCCGGTGCTGATCTCGCTGCTTCCGATGATGGTGCTCGGCGGGCTGCAAGGGTCGTCGCGGCGGTACTGCTGTGGGCGTGCTGCGTCATCGGCGATCTTCTCGGTGGGCATGTTCTTCGTGCCGGCGGCGGTGGTGATGACCGTCGCGGCTGTGGCTCGCGACCAGCAGCCGGTTCCCGCGCCGGGTTAGGACACGGTCTCGAAGCTTCGGCGGAAGCCGCATCGAACGCGCCATCGAGTGAACACGCTCGGCTGCGGGCGATCAGATGACGCCGTCGTTCGTGCACCTCGACGTTCGGTCGTGCTTCTCCCTGAAGGAAGGTGCGTTCACGCCCGAGCAGCTGGCGGCCCGCGCGGCAGCGCTCGCGGCGAACGCCGCCGCATCGGACATGGCGGCCGTCGCCATGACCGATCGCGACGGGCTCTACGGCGCCGCCCGGTTCGTGCGGGCGTGCGAGGCCGAGGGCGTGCGTCCGATCCTGGGTGCGTCGATCACCGTGCGTGCGTCGCAGCCGCCTCCTGGCGACGCGCACGTGATGCTGCTCGCCACCGACGACACCGGGTACGCGAACCTCTGCCGGCTGCTCACCGACGCGCACATGCTGGGCGAGCGCGGCGACCCGTGGGTCGACCCCGTGCAGGTCTGCGCGCATGCCGCGGGGCTCATCGCGATCGCGGGCCCCCGGTCGCACCCTGGCCGAGCCGCGGTCGCCGGTCGCGTCGATCACGCCGCGCGGCTGCTCGATCCCTTCCGAGAGGCGATCGGACGTGAGCGGCTGTTCGTCGGCGTCGAGCACCGGCTCGAGCGCGACTCGACCGACGAGGTTCGGGCGATGCTCCGGCTCGCCGACCGGCTCGGTGTCGGCGCCGTCGCGACGAACCCGGTCCGCTACCTCGAGCCGGGCGACGCGTTCCTCGCCGACGTGCTCGAGTGCATGCGGCGGCTCGTGCCGCTCGCCGAGACGAACGTGACCCGGCGCAACGCGGAGGGCTGGCTGAAGCCCGTCGCCGAGATGCGCGCGCTCTTCGCCGAGCGACCCGACCTCTGCGACGCGACCCTTCACGTCGCCGACATGTGCCGATACGACCTCGGGCTCGGGCGCATCCACTTCCCTGACTTCCCGACCCCGGCCGGCCGCAGCGCCGACGCCGTGCTCACGGAGCGATGCTGGCGGGGGGTGCGTGAGCGTGAGATGCGTGAGGACGAGCGTCTGCGCGACCGGCTGCACCACGAGCTCTCGATGATCCGGCGCATGGGGTTCGCGGCGTACTTCCTCACCGTGGCCGACATCGTGGCCGACGTGAAGTCGATGGGCATCCGGGCCGCCTGCCGTGGCAGCGCGGCGGGCTCACTCGTGTGCTACCTGACCGGCATCTCCGACGTCGACGCGCTCCGTCACGACCTGTCGTTCGAACGGTTCATGAACCCGATGCGCAAGGATCTGCCCGACATCGACGTCGACGTGGAATCGGCCCGCCGCGAGGACGTCTACGACATGATCCTCAGCCGGCACGGAGAAGAGCGCGCAGGCTGCGTCGCGATGATCGACACGTACCGCGCCCGCTCGGCGATCCGCGAGGTCGGCAAGGCGCTCGGACTGCCCGACGTCGAGGTCGGCGTCGTCGCGAAGTCGTTCCCGCACATCTCCGCGCGACACCTGCGCGAGGCGATCGACCGCCTGCCGGAGCTGGCGGGCATCAACCTCCGCTTCGAGCAGATGGAGCAATTGATCCGGGTAGCGGAGCAGATAGCCGGGTTCCCGCGTCACGTCGCGCTGCACCCGTGTGGCATCGTGCTCGCGAGCCACGACCTGGTGGAGCGCGTGCCGCTCGAGCGCAGCGCGAACGGGCACCGCATGATCCAGGCCGACAAGGACGACGTCGAGCTGCTCGGCTACCTGAAGCTCGACATCCTCGGGGTACGGATGCTGAGCTCGATGCGCCACGCGCTCGACGAGATCGCCCGCACGACGGGGGAGAAGGTCGACCTCGACCGCATCGCGCTCGACGATCCCGCCACGTTCGAGACGATCCGCGCCTCCGACACGCTCGGGTGCTTCCAGATCGAGTCTCCGGGCCAGCGCGAGCTGTTGCAGAAGCTGCAGCCCGACCGCTGGGAGGACCTGATCGTCGACATCTCGTTGTTCCGGCCGGGGCCGGTGAAGTCCGACATGATCACGCCCTACCTCCGGCGTCGATCGGCGTTCGAGCGTCCCACCTACATCCACCCCGGCCTGCGCGGGCCTCTGCAGGAGACCTACGGGGTGATCGTCTTCCACGAGCAGGTGATCCGTGCGCTCGCGGCGCTCGCCGGTTACACCGAGACCTACGCCGACCACATCAGGCGCCACCTCGACCGCGACGATCTGCTCCCGGGCTTCGAGGCCGACTTCATCGAACGCGCGGTGTCCCGCGGCGTCGACCGCGACGCCGCCGCGAGGGTCTGGCACGCGGTGACGCAGTTCGCGAGCTTCGGCTTCTGCAAGGCCCACGCCGCCGCGTTCGCCGTGCCGACGTACCAGAGCGCGTGGCTGAAGGCGCACTATCCGGCGCATCTGTACGCGGGCCTGTTGACCCACGACCCCGGCATGTACCCGCGCCGCACGATCTTGGACGACGCCCGCCGCCACGACATCCCGATCCTGCCGTTGGACGTGAACGCGAGCGAGCCCGAGTACGTCGTGGAAGCGGTGACATCGGGTGATCGATCGGAGGAAGGTCGTGCGCAGCAGATAACCCATCCATCGGGCACCCCGACCTGGGCGATCCGCATCGGATTCCAGGACGTGCACGGCATCAGCGACGCCGAGATCCGTTCGATCTTGGCGGCGCGCGCCGACCGGACGTTCCGCGACGTGGGCGACTTCATGCGGCGCACCACGGTGAGCCGTCCGGTGACCGAGGCGCTCGCGCACGCAGGCGCGTTCGACCCACTCGAACCGGCCCGCCGCCGCCACCTCTACGTGGCGATGACCGCCGAGGCCGAGCGCGAGGGCGATCAGCTCACGCTCACGATGGGCGCCGATCCGGCCGAGGGGCATCGGTTCAAGGACTACTCCGACGCCGAGGTGGTGCGGGCCGAGCTCGAGGTGCTGGGGCTCGACGCGACCCGGCACATCGTGAGCTTCTACGAGCCGCTGCTCGCCGACCTCGGGGTCACGCGCTCGAAGGATCTGCGCAGCTCGCGCGGCGGCTCGAAGGTGATCGTCGCGGGCGTGAAGGTCGCCTCGCAGACCCCGGCGATCCGCAGTGGCCAGCGCATCATCTTCCTCACGCTCGACGACGCGACGGGGCCGGTGGAGATCACGGTGTTCGAGTCGGTGCAGCCGAAGGTCGCGAAGACCGTGTTCCACGGGTACGCGCTCGCTGTCGCGGGTGAGCTCCGCCGCACCGGGGTCGGCGGGGTGAGCGTGGTCGCCGAGGAGGTCTGGGACCTGTCGGTGTTGCACCGGGCACGGGGTGAGGGGCGACTGCGCGAGGCCGTGCGCGGCGAGGTTGGTCATCCTGGCTCTCCGGCCGGTTCTCTGGCCGGTTCTCGGCCGGTTCTCTGGCCGGTTCTCTGGCGCCGGCCGCAGCAGGGTCACGCACGCTCTGGCACGCGAGCCCCGGCTCCGCGGGATGATGGTCGTATGACTTCTCGATCGCTCGGCCGATCGCGGGGACACACCCTGCCCGACGAGCGTCCGCCCGAACCGATCCTGCACGCCGACCTCGATGCGTTCTACGCCTCGGTCGAGGTGCTGAAGGACCCGTCGCTCGCCGGGAAGCCGGTGATCGTCGGCGGCGTCGGCGGCCGCGGCGTCGTGAGCTCGGCGTCGTACGAGGCCCGCGAGTACGGTGTGCGCTCGGCGATGCCCACGGTGCGCGCACGTCGGCTCTGCCCCGACGGCGTGTTCGTGCCGCCCGACTTCCAGGCGTACCAGACGCACTCGAACCGTTTCCGCGAGGTGCTGCTCGCACACACGCCGTTCGTCGAGCCGATCTCCCTCGACGAGGCGTTCCTCGACGTGGGCGGGGCCACGATGCTGTTCGGCGAGCCTCGAGCGATCGCGGCGCGCATCCGCGCCGAGGTCGAGCGCGAGGTCGGTGTCACGTGCTCGGTCGGCGTCGCGCCGACGAAATTCGTGGCCAAGCTCGCCTCCGACCACTGCAAACCCAACGGCATGCTGGTGGTGCCGACCGACGGCGTGCTCGGATTCCTCGAGCCGCTGCCCGTCGGTCGGTTGTGGGGCGTGGGGGAGAAGACGGGCGAGGTGCTCTCGCGCCTCGCGGTGCGCACGATCGGCGATCTCGCCGCGACGCCCGAGCCGATCCTCGGTCGCCTGCTCGGCGAACAGCACGCGCGGCACCTGTCGCAGCTCTCCCACGGCATCGACGACCGCGAGGTCGTGCCCTACGAGGCGCCGAAGTCGGTCGGGCACGAGGAGACGTTCGAACACGACCTCGACGACGACGAGACGCTCCTGCGCGAGCTGCTGGCGCTCTCGGGCAAGGTGGCATCGCGGCTGCGTGCCGACGGGTACCGGGCCCGCACGGTGACGATGAAGGTGCGCTTGGCGACGTTCACGACCCTCACGCGATCGAAGACCCTGGCCGATGCCACCGACGTGGGCGCCGACCTGTACCACACGGTCGCCGAGCTCTACAGTGCCCTGCCGGGGGAACGGCGGCGGGTGCGTCTGCTGGGGGTGCAGGCGAGCGGACTGGTGCCCGCGGGGGCGGAGCAGCTCGCGCTGCTCCGCGGAGAACGGTGGGGCGACGTGGAACGGGCCGTCGACCGTATCGAGCACCGGTTCGGGCGGGGCGCGGCGATGCCGGCCTCGTTGCTCGACCGGTCGCGGCGCGATCCATCGACCTGAACGCGTGGGTTCCAAGGTCGGGAAGGCTCCCTATAATCGAGGGGTCCGACGGGCAACCCCCAACGACCGCCGAGCGGCATCGCCGGAGGAACCGAATGCCCCTGAGCGAACACGAACAGCGCATCCTCGACGAGATCGAGCGACGGCTGGCCGAGGACGATCCGAAGTTGGTGGAACAGGTCGGGCGCACCGACCTCTACACCCACCTCGCGCGTCGCATCCGGCTCGCGGCGATCGCGTTCGTGCTCGGCTGCGTGTTGCTGCTCCTGTTCGTCGTGAGCCCATGGATCGCGGCCGTCGGGTTCGTCACGATGATCGGGTCGGCGCTCCTGATCTACCGGTACCTCGGTCAGCTCGGCCGCGACCAGATCCGAGCGATGCAGTCCGAGGGAGGGTCGTTCACCGGAATCATCGGCCGGCTCGCGTCCCGGTTCCGCCCGCCTGCGCCGAGCGACGACGCCTGACCCTCGTCATCGCGTCCTCCGTACGGGCGGTCCCGCGACCGTCGTGACCTCGCGGCTTGCCGCCGTTCCACGCGCTGTTGTACAACGGGGTCACTTCCCCCTTGGCGCGAGTCGTCGGCCGGTCCTCCGAACCGTCCTTCGGTGATCCGTGCCGAAGGTGTGTGGACGATGGAGCTCGAGACCGAGGGGGCGCGCAACCGGATGGAGGGATTCACCACCCACCAGGCCTGCAAGTTCACCGGCTGCACGCCACGCCAGCTGAGGTACTGGGACCAGATCGGGTTGGTGCAACCGTCCGTCCAAGGCACCGGGGGTCGTCCGGGGGTGCCGCGCCTCTACGCCTTTCGCGACCTCGTCGCGCTGCGCGTCGTGAAGTCGCTCCTCGACGGCGGCATGTCGCTGCAGCGGGTGCGCCGCTCGTGGGAGTTCCTCAACAAGAAGGCCGGCATGGACAAGCACCTGTCCGAGGTGAAGCTCGTCACCGACGGTCAGAGCATCTTCAAGATCTGTCGCCGTGACGGCGAGGTGATGGACGCGCTCCGCGACGGTCAGATGGCGTTCTTCGTCGCGATCGACGACATCGCGAGCGGTGTCGAGACCGATGTGCGGCAGTTCCGCGAGGATCGCGAGAAGTTCGTCCGGGCCTTGCGAGAGGCTGCGGCGCAGACCGTCACGGCCACCTCCTAAGCACGGCCAGGCTGTCAGCGCCGCCGGTACGGTCCGGTCAGCCGCTGCGCCCAGCCGGCCTCGCGCCGCATCGCCCGCACGACCGAGTCGGAGGCGAGGCGCACGGCCTCCACGTCGTCGCGATCGAGCTCCCGACCGGCGTAGGCGGCATCGGTCGCGAGCTTCGTCAACCGGTCGAGGTCACCGCCGCCGAACCGTCTCTCGCCCGCCACGTCCCGACGGTACTCCTCGAGGGTCTGGCCGGGCTCCCTCGGATGGCCGAGCTCGGCCGCCCGGTCGGTGAACACGTCATAGGTCGCGAGGACCAGGCTGCGGGCGGCCGGTCCGGCGCGCCGGAGTCGCCGTCGTCGGCGCCACGAACGCACGGGTGGCACGAGCAGCAGCGCCAGCCCCGCGACGACGAGGCCTGCGAGGACCGCGTTGCGTGCCGTGAACGGACCGGGATCGGGCGCGGCGTTCGCGACGCCGAAGGGAGTCGTCGATCCTCGGGGTGAGCCGCGGTCCGTGAGGAGGCCGGGCGGCACGCCCTCGCGGGCGAACGTGGAGTTCGCCGCGTTCTCCGACCCCGCCGGCCCGTCGGGGCCAGGTGAACCGTCGGGCCCACACGGCGAGCCGTCGGGGTTCACGCACGGCTCGGCGGTGTCGGGATCGAGGTACGGGTAGGCCTCCAGGTTCTGGCGGTTCGGGGTCGGCTCGAACGGCACCCACCCGAACGACGGGAAGAGCACCTCGACCCACACATGCGCGTTCTCGGTGGTCACGGACAGTCGCTCCGACGAGTCGGTGGACGCACCGGGGGTGAAACCCATCGCGAGCCGAGCCGGGATGCCCAGGGTTCGCAGCATCGCCGCCATCGTGGTCGCGAACTGTTGGCAGAACCCCGTCTTGGTCTCGTCGAGGAACTCCACCATCGCCCTGTCGCTCGACGACCTCGGCACCGTGTCGTCGTAGGTGAATCCACCCCCGGTGAACCGGTCCTGGATCGCGATGATCTGGTCGTAGGGGGTCGAGGCTCCTTCGGTCCACTCGAGGGCCCTCTCTTCGATCTCGGGCGGCAGGTCGGTCGGGAACAGGGTGTAGCGGATCGTCGCGCCGGTCGCCGGGATCGGGTCGGCACGCAGCTCTTGCGGGGTGGGTTGCACCACGTCGGCGACGGCCCTGTATGTCACGCCCGCGCCCACCTCGCCGTCGAGGAGGATCGAGCCGCCCTCGGGGTCCCAGCGCATGCCCTCGAGCTGGGCGTCGGTGGAGCGAGGCGGATAGGGGAGCGGCAGCCACGGCAGCCCGAGCTCGCTCCTCGTGGTGAACGTGACGTCGGTGGTCTCCGCCGGAGCTGCGACCGGGGTCGTCGTGCCGAGCGTTGCGCCCGGCTCGATCGCGAGAGCGTCGGGGACCGGGTCGGGGCGAAAGGTGAGTCCGTCGAAGTTCGGCAACGCGACCATGCGCCAGTACCGCCCGACCTCGGCCTCGACGTCGAACACGGGCAGGATCTCGTCGCGCTGGAGGCTCTCCTGGACCGACACCAACGGGTCGATCCGCACCCGGCCGTCGTCAGCGCTCGAGAAATCGATCACGCCCCGCGAGCCGAACCCCGGGAGCACGAACGGGGCCACCGCTGCGACCATCACCGCCGCCGCAGCGACTCGTCTCGCACCTCGACCGGCCGCGACGTCGAGTCGCGCCACCCGACCGGGGCTCGTCCAGACCGGGCCCCAACCCTGCACGCGGCGCAGGCCGTCGGCGAACAGCAGCGCGGTGGCCGCGACCAGGAAGAGCAACCCGAAGATCGGCCGGATCACGTCTTCGAGCACCGAGTCCGCGAAGCCCACGAGCGCGATCGGCGGGAGCAGGGCGAGCAAGGGGCTGCCGGCGCGGAAGGCCAGCGAGTGCGCCGCGAACACCGCGGCCCAGACCCCCGCGAGGCCCGCGAGCATCAGGGGTGCGAGCGGCGGCGAGGGCGCCACCTGCACCCGCGCCTGCTCGCCGACACGTGCGGCCGCCTCGAGCGACGCTCGAAGGGTCTCGGCCGTCGGCAGGCCGAACCATGTGGTCTCGGGGAACACCAGCAGGCCGATCGCGATCGTGAGGCCAGCGACGCTCGCGAGCGTCGCCAGCACGAGGTTCCGGCGCTCGAGCGCCGTCGCGATCACTGCCGAGGCGACGCCGGCCAGCAACAGGCGCAGCGTCGGACCGTTGCCCTCGAAGACGCGTCCGAGCGCAACCGCCGACGCCGCGGCGACGAGCACGGTCGCGACGCCGGCGATCAGACGCTGCGTGCGAGCGGACGTTCCCTGGGTGCGTGCCATCGTTCCTTCAGTGGGGTCGAGGGGGTCAGGACGATGCAGTCCCATCCGGCTCGGGCGAACGCCATGCTGGCCTGGGTCGCCCGACCTTCGAGCTGGGCCGCCCGTCCGGGGGGCAGGGTCTGCGGATCCACGGGGTGCACGAGCACCACGAGCTTGGGGCCGAAGCCCGCTCCGGCGCGGATCAGCGAGGAGAGCTCGCCGGGCGCGGGCGGCGCCGCGACGTACACGAGCGACGTGTCGGCCGACGCGCCGGCACGCAGATGGGCGAGCGAGGGACCGACCGAGCGGGCCGATGCGTGGCTGATGCCCGCGAGCGCGTCGAGGAAGCGCTCCTCGCTCACGGCGGCCGGCGGGTGCCTCGGTGGTGCCGAGGCGAAGCGCGAAGCCTCGCTGCGCCAGCAGCACGCCGAGCGTGGCGGCGACCGAGACGGCTCGCTCGAACGCTGGGGAATGCGATTGTCCGAGCGCGTGGCCTCGGTTGTCGAGGAACACGAGCCCGCTCGCACGCCGTGACGACTCGTCCTGGCGGATCATCAGGTCGCCGGTGCGGGCCACCGAGGGCCAGTGGATGCGCCGCAGGTCGTCGCCGAGCTGGTACTGGCGCATCGTGTAGTACTCCTCGCCGGTGCGGAAGAGCTGCCGGGCTCGGGTGGCCCCCCAGTTCGGTCCGAGGCCCGAGTCGGGGGCGACGAACAGGTCCTCGATCTCGGGCGTGACGAGCAGCTCGTCGAGCTCGTCGAACTCCAGGCGCTGCCGCGTGAGCGCGAACGGGTCGGAGACGTCGACCGTGAGCGGACCGAGCCGGTAGCGCCCGCGGGTCTGCGGCAGCACCGTGTACGCCACTCTGCTGTGAGCCCTTGCCCGGCAGGCCGGACACCACGAGGCGAGCCGGACGCCCGAGCGCCGCCGGCAGGCGGTCCTCGACCAAGAGGAACGGCGAGGGCACCGGCGCCTCGTTCTCGACGTCGAGACGCACGGTGACCCGAGTGCCCGGGCGGAACGCGAACGTCGGACAGCCGACGGCGGATGCGGAGCTTCGTGCGTCCCCATCGCACGAACACGCCTGCGAGGAACGGCAGCGCGACGAGGCCGATGCCGACGACCTCCATCCCCGACGAGCCCACGAGGCGGGCCGCGACCCACATCGCGAGGCCGGTGCCGAAGACGACCAGTCCCCGGCCCGACGGCATCAGGGGTTCTCCGCGACCGGGACCGGCACCTCGGCGAGGATCTCCTGCAACACGACGTCGGTGGAGCGGCCGGTCATGACGGCGTCGGCCGTCACGATGATGCGGTGCGCGAGCACGGGAACGGCGAGGGCCTTGACGTCGTCGGGGATCACGAAGTCGCGCTCGTCGGCCGCTGCGTAGGCACGGGCCGCGCGCAGGATCATGAGCGACGCGCGAGGGCTGGCGCCCAGGTAGACGTCGCCATGGCGACGGGTCGCCTCGACGAGATCGACGATGTAGCGCCGCAGGGCGGGCGCCACGTGCACCTGGCGCGCCTGTTCGATCATCTCGGCGACGCCAGGGGCGTCGCTCACCGGCCCGATCTCCTCGAGCGGCTGGGCGCCGGACGTGTGGCTGGCGAGGATCTCGGTCTCGATGTCGATGCTCGGGTAGCCGATCGACAGGCGCAGCATGAAGCGGTCGAGCTGTGCCTCGGGAAGCGGGTAGGTGCCCTCATGCTCGATCGGGTTCTGCGTCGCGATCACCATGAACGGCGTGCCCAGCGGGTGGGTCTCGGTGTCGACGGTGACCTGGCGCTCCTCCATGCACTCGAGCAGGGCCGACTGGGTCTTCGGTGAGGCCCGGTTGATCTCGTCGCCGAGCACGATGTTGGCGAAGATCGCGCCCGGCTTGAACTCGAAGTCGCGCTGCTCCTGGTTGAAGACGTTCACGCCCGTCACGTCGGTGGGCAGAAGGTCGGGCGTGAACTGGATGCGGCGGAAGGAGCAGTCGATCGAGCGGGCGATCGACTTGGCGAGCATCGTCTTGCCGACACCCGGCACGTCCTCGATCAGCAGGTGCCCCTCGGCGATCAGCGCGACCAATGCGAGCCTGATCTCCGCGTGCTTGCCGCGCACGACCCGCTCGACGTTCGTCTCGATCTCGTGGAACCGGGCGGCGAACCGCGTCCAGTCCTGGGAACGCTCCTCGACCTCCACCAGCACCTCCGACAGCTCGCTGTACCCCGAGGCAACCCGGTCATGGTACGCCAGATGCCGTGGAAGGCCGCTCCGTGCCGGCACCAGGCACCGGCGGGCACGAGGAGATGCGGGCAAGTTCCCGCAAGCGGGAGGGCGTCGATCGTCGGTGATGAGCGCGGCGGCCGGGCCGATGCTCGCGGACGCCCCGCGCGGCCCCTATTCGCAACTCCAGGCATCGCGCTCGACCCGGCCGCCGCAGCCCAGAGATTACACATATGTGATTCGGTGCGTCGAGACCCCGAGTCCGCCGAGGCCACCGTAGACTGCCCTGCATGGGACGTGCGCTCGTCCTCAACGCGACCGACCTGCCGCTGGCGGTGGTGCCAGCGCGCCGTGCCGTCGTGCTCGTGTTGAAGGAGAAGGCTGAGGTCGTGCTCTCCAACGGCATGATCTTCCACTCCGAACGCCTCGTGCTCGAGGCGCCCTCGGTGGTGCGTCTGCGCCGGTACGTGCGCGTGCCCTACCGTCCACATGCGCCGCTCACGCGCCGCGCGGTGTTCGCCCGCGACGGATGGGCGTGCCAGTACTGCGGTGCCTCGGCCGAGAACCTCGATCACGTGCTCCCGCGGTCCCGCGGCGGGCTGCACGTCTGGGAGAACGTGGTCGCGGCGTGCCGCCGATGCAACGCGAAGAAGGAAGACCGCACGCCCGCCGAGGCCGGCTTCCACCTCGCTCGCCAGCCGTTCGCGCCGCGTGACGGGTTCCACCTCACGCTCGGCCATCTCGAGCCGGGCTGGGAAGACTTCCTGATCTAACCCGCTCTCCCGCTCGATCTCGAACGTCCCCGTCCTATCCATGACGGCCTCGCGCTCGCATGCCTTCCGCCCGAACACATGTTCACGTTGACGTGGTGGAGTGTTAGTGGCATAAACGTGGAGCTTGGTGGAGGAAAGGGGAGGAGGCGTGGCCGAACTGCTCGGCACGCATAGCTACCAGCTCGACCCGAAAGGCAGGGTCTCGCTTCCGGCGAAGTTCCGGGCCGCGTTCGTTGACGGCTGCTGGATCACCGTGGGCCAGGACCGATGCCTCTACGTCTTCCCCAGGGCCGAATGGCAGCGGCGTTCCGACGAGGTCGCGTCCTCCCCTCTTTCCGACACCGACGGCCGCGCCTACTCGCGCATGTTCTTCGGCTCCTCCGAGGAGTCGAAACTCGACGGGCAGGGGCGGGTCACGATCCCGCAACGCCTGCGGGAGGCCGTCGGCATCGACAAGGAAGTCGTGGTGCTCGGCGTGCGGGACCGGATGGAGATCTGGGACCGCGAGACGTACGGGGGCTACGCCGCCGGATTCGCCGACGCGTACCAGACCGGTGCGCTCGATCCCAGGAGGTAGGGCGCACATGGCAACGACGGTTCCCGGTCCACGACGTGTCGAGCCGACCAAGCTCGGCACGGAGGTGCGGCAGAGCCTGTCCCTGATCGGCATGACGGCGCTCACGCTCCTCGCGTCGATCGGCATCGGCATCCTCGCCGGGCAGCTGGGTTGACGTGGAGGAGCCGGATGCCGCGGGCGCATCAGATGCGGGAGTGCCGCACACGCCCGTCATGGTCGCCGAGGTGGTCCGATTCCTCGTCGACGACGCACCCCATCCCGGCACGATCGTGGACATGACGCTCGGCGCGGGCGGTCACACCGAGGCGTTGCTCCGCGCCGGCGCCGACGACGTGATCGGGGTCGATCGCGATGCGCGCGCGCTGGCCCTCGCGAGCGAGCGCCTCGCCCCATTCGGACGGCGGTTCCGCTCGGTCAGGACGACGTTCGACGAGGTGGACGAGGTGGTCACCGGAGGCCCCGTCGACGGTGTCCTCTACGACCTCGGCGTCTCGTCGATGCAGCTCGACCGGCCCGAGCGCGGGTTCAGTTACCGCGATGACGGTCCGCTCGACATGCGTATGTCGGGCGCAGACGACGACGAGCCCTCGGCCGCCGACCTCGTGAACTCGCTGCCCGAAGGTGAGCTCGCCGACCTGATCTACGAGCTGGGTGGCGAACGCCGCTCCCGACGCATCGCGAGGGCGATCGCGCGGCGCCGGCCGATCACCACCACCGACCAGCTCGCCGGCGTGATCGTGGGCGCCGTGGGACGACGGCCGGGGGGCCCCCACCCCGCGCGTCGCACGTTCCAGGCGCTCCGCATCGCGGTCAACCGGGAGATCGAGGAACTCGCCGCCTCCCTGCCTCAGGCGGTCGGGCTCCTCGCTCCCGGGGGCCGCGTGGTCGTGGTCGCGTACCACTCGTTGGAAGACCGCGTCGTGAAGACGACGTTCCGCGACGACCAGCGCCTCACGGTGCTGACGAAGAAGCCGTTGCGCCCCTCCGAGGAGGAGGTCGCTCGCAATCCCCGCGCCCGCAGCGCGATCTTCCGAGCCGCCGAACGCGCGGAGGTCGCCGCGTGAGCGTTCCGGCACGGAAGCTTCCCGCCCCCCAGCCACCCGCTCGCGCCGCGCGCCCCGCGCGGCAGCCCGCGGCGCGCCCGACACCTTCCACCCCTCCCCAGCGTCGGGCGCGCCGCGGGTCCACCCCCGCCTTCTGGTTCCTCGCGGCGGTGGTCGTGTCGGCACTCGTGCTCATCGTCGTCGGGCTGAACGCGATGGTCGTGAACACGACCTATCGCACGGAGGCGATCGAGGAACGGGTCCGGGCCCTCGAGGAACGGCACGAGGAGCTCGACGTCGAGGTTGCCCGCCTCTCGTCGCCCTCGCGGATCGCGGAGTGGGCCGACGTCGTCGGCATGGTCTTACCGGGTCCGGGCGATTCCGTGATCCTTCGTGTGCCGGGTGTGCGGTCGCGGTCGGATGTGTCGAACGGCTCGGGAGGCGGAGCATGAAGCGCCCTCCGGTCACGAGGCTCATCGCGATGCTGACCCTGATGATGCTCGCCTTCGGAGGCATCGTGGTGCGGTTGGCCTTCCTGCAGGTTCGGGACAACCCCGAGCTCGAGGCGCTCGGCCTTCAGCAGCGCGTTCGGACGATCACGTTGCCCGCCCGTCGCGGTGAGATCGTCGATCGTTCGGGCGTGCCGCTCGCCGTCTCCCGCGAGGCCCGCGACATCTACGTGGACCCCCGTTCCGTCGTCGACGCCGACACCGAGGCGGCGACGATCGCCGACGTGCTCGATCTGCGCGAGCGTGAGGTCCTGGCGGCGCTCGAGAGCGACGGCACGTTCGCCTACATCGACCGGCAGGTCGATCTCGAGTTGGCCGAGGAGCTCGAGGCGCTCGCCCTGCCGGGCATCGGGTTCCTCGAGGTGCCGAAGCGCTACTACCCGGCCGGGGCGCTCGCATCGCAGGTGCTCGGATTCGTGAACATCGACGGGGAAGGGGCCGCCGGCCTCGAGAGCGCCTTCGACGACACGCTCGCCGGCACGCCCGGTGAACGCACGGCCGAGCTGTCGGCCGACGGACTGCCGATCTCCCGCGGGCTCGACACGCTGGTCGAACCGGTGCCCGGCTCGACGATGCATACGACGATCGACCGGCAGATGCAGTACATGGTGCAGGCCGCGCTCGAACGCGCGGTGAAGGCAAACGGAGCGCTGGGCGGGACCGCGGTCGTGATGGACCCCGCCACCGGCGAGGTGCTGGCGATGGCCACCTACCCGTGGTTCGACCCCAACGACTACAGCGCCGCGCCGATCGACGCGATGCGGAACCGGGCTGTGACCGACTCCTTCGAGCCGGGCTCGGTCAACAAGATCATCACGGCGGCCGCGGCGCTCGAGACCGGGGCGGTCTCGCTCGAGCAACGGTTCCGCGTGCCGGCATCGATGAAGGTCGGGCCGTTCACGATCCACGACTCGCACGTACACCCGGTGGAATCGATGACGATCGGCGACATCATCACGGAGTCGAGCAACATCGGCGCCGCCCTGATCGCCGAGCAAGTGGGAAGCGTGACGCTGGGCTCGTACATGGAGAAATTCGGATACGGGCGCCCGACCGGGGTGGGTTTCCCGGGCGAGGCTTCGGGGGTGCTGCTGCCCGGCGATCGGTGGGACGAGGTGATCCGGGCGACGGTCTCCTATGGCCAGGGCATCTCCGTGACCCCGCTCCAGATGGCCAACGTCTACGCCACGATCGCGAACGGGGGCCGATGGATGCAGCCGACGCTCGTGCGCGGCTTCGAGAGCCCCGACGGCACGTTCCATGAGGCCGACGCGAAACGGACACGCAGGATCATCCGCCCCGACACGGCCCAGCTGCTCACGAGCATGCTCGCGTCCGCCGTCGAGGAGGGGACTGGCGTCAACGCCCAGATCCCCGGCTACCAGGTAGCGGGCAAGACCGGCACGTCGCGCAAGCTCGATGCCTACGGCCACTACGTACAGCGGTACCACGCTTCGTTCGCAGGGTTCCTCCCGGCCGCCGACCCACGCGTCGTGATCGGCGTCTCGATCGACGAGCCCCGAACCGTCTACGGCGGCCTGGCGGCGGCCCCTCTGTTCCAGGAGATCGCCCGGTACGCGATCCAGCGACTCGCGATCCCCGCTGCACCCCCGGTGGCCCTGCCGCCGAACGCCCTGGGAACCTCCTGATGGCTACCGGCCGACGGCCGGGGGCACGGGTAAGCTCGTCACCGGTGGCTTCCCCGTCGGTGTCCCCCCCGTCCACGCCTTCCTTCCCGCCGATCTCACTCTCGGCGCTGGTCGACGCCGTCCCCGATGCCGAGCCCCGCGGCGACACGGCGCTGTCGATCCTCGACGTCGCCTACGACTCCCGCGCGGTCGCGACGGGAGCGCTGTTCTGCTGCGTGCCTGGCGAGTCGGCCGACGGCCACGACTTCGCACGCTCGGCCCTCGACGCGGGAGCCGCCGCGCTCGTCGTGGAGCGGTGGCTCGAGATGCCCGCCACCCAGGTGCTCGTTCCCTCCGTCCGCGCCGCGATGGGTCCGATCGCGGCGCGCGCGTTCCGCGACCCTGCGACCGCGATGACGATGCTCGGTGTGACCGGGACGAACGGGAAGACCACCACGACGTACCTGCTGGAGGCGATCGCACGCCGAGCAGGCGTTCGCCCCGGCATGATCGGCACGACCGGGGCACGCCTCGACGGGGAACCGCTCCCGCTCGAGCGCACGACCCCCGAGGCTCCCGATCTGCACCGGTTGCTGGCTCGGATGCGTGACGAGGGTGTCGGGCTCGTGGCGATGGAGGTGTCGTCACATGCCCTCGAGCAGCACCGGACCGATGGGGTGGTCTACGACGCGGTCGCGTTCACGAACCTCTCGCAGGACCATCTCGACTACCACGACTCGATGGAGCGGTACTTCGAAGCCAAAGCGGCGTTGTTCACGGAGCGGCGCGCCCGCCGGGGCACCGTGAACGCCGACGATGCCTGGGCGCGCCGCCTATTGGTATCTCCCGAGATCCCGCTGTCGACGTTCGCCGTCGACACCGACGCCGACCTGCGAGCCGTCGATATCGAGGTCTCCGCATCCGGGATCAGCTTCCGGGCCGGCGGACTCGAGCTGCGATCCTCGCTGCGCGGCGCGTTCAACGTGTCGAACTGCCTCGCGGCGATCGCGCTCGCGCGCGACGTGGACCTCCCCGACGAGGCGATCGTCACGGGCATCGCCGATGTGGGCGAGGTGCCCGGCAGGGTGGAGCCGATCGACGAGGGACAGGAGTTCCTCGTGGTGGTGGACTACGCCCACACTCCGGATAGCATCCTCGGCGTGCTGCAGGCCACGCGCCCGCTGGCCACGGGCCGGCTGATCGTCGTGTTCGGTTGCGGGGGAGACCGCGACCGCGCCAAGCGACCCTTGATGGGAAGGGCGGCCACCTCGACGGCCGATCTGACGATCATCACGTCGGACAACCCTCGCTCCGAGGACCCTCTCGAGATCATCGCGGCGATCGAGCCAGGAGCGATCGAGGGGGGCGGCGACTACCGGATCGAACCCGACCGCCGGGCCGCGATCGCACTGGCGCTCGCCGAGGCGGCGCCCGGCGACGCGGTGGTGATCGCCGGCAGGGGCCACGAGCCGCACCAAGAGATCGCCGATCGCACGCTCGAGTTCGACGATCGCGAGGTCGCCCGCGGGGAGCTCCGCTCGCTGGAGGGGCCGGCGTGATCCCCCGCCCGTTGTCGACGATCGCTCGAGAGGTCGGAGGGCGCCTCGTCGGCCCCGACACCGAGATCACGCACGTGGTGATCGACTCACGCCTCGCGAGGCCGGGGGCGCTGTTCGTCGCCCTCCCCGGTGAGCGGACCCAAGGGGTGCGGTTCGTCGAGGATGCGTTCACGCGAGGCGCGGCAGCGGTGCTCGTGCCCGAGGGCAACGCCGTGGCGGGGTCGGCCGTCGTGGTCGACTCGACCGGCGAGGCCCTGTTGAAGCTCGCCGCGGCCGAGCGTGGGCGTTCGTCCGCGATCGTGGTCGGGATCACCGGAGCGAACGGCAAGACGAGCACGAAGGACATGGCGGCTGCGGTGCTGTCGCGGCGGTACCGAACGCATGCGAGCCCGGGATCGTTCAACAACGAGATCGGCCTGCCGATGACGATCCTCGGCGCCGATCCGCTGAGCGAGGTGGTCGTCGCCGAGCTCGGCGCGCGCCGCAAGGGCGATGTCTCTTTGCTCAGCGAGGTCGCGAAGCCGGACATCGCCGTCGTGACGAATGTCGGCGTCGCGCACATCGAGGTGTTCGGGTCCTGGGAGGCGATCGTCGAGGCCTCGGCAGAGCCGGTCGAGGCCGTGTCGCCGCAGGGATGGGTCGTCCTCAACGCCGACGACCCGATCGTCGCGGGTTACCGTTCGCGCACGGCCGGCCAGGTCGTCACGTTCGGCGTGCACGCGCAGGCCGACGTCCGAGCGGAGGGCGTTGAGGTCGGGCACGACGGCACGGCCTCGTTCACCCTCGTGATCGACGAGGAGCGTGTTCGCATCGACCTCCGGGTCGCCGGCGAGCACATGGTGTCGAACGCCCTCGCCGCGGCGGCGGTCGGGCGGATCCTCGGGGTCCCGGTCGAGGCGTCCGCCGAGGCGCTCGGGGCCGCCGCCGTCTCGCGTTGGCGCATGGAGACCTTCACGACCCCCGGAGGCGTCCGCGTGATCAACGACGCATACAACGCGAACCCGGAGTCGATGGCGGCCGCGCTCAAGACCGCCCGGGTGATGGCGGCCGACAACCGCCTGATCGCCGTGCTCGGGCACATGGCCGAGATCGGTCCGATCGCCGGCGAGGCCCACGAGCGCGTGGGCGACCTCGCTGCCCGGCTGCACGTCGAACGACTGGTGACGGTCGGTGACGGCGCGAGGCCGATCGCGATGTCGGCGCTCCGAGAGGGCGTGGAACCCGAGAACGTCGCCTCATACGGCGAACCCCACGAGGCGCTCGCCGACGTCCGGGCGCATGCTCGACCTGGCGACGTCGTGTTGTTCAAGGGTTCGCGCGTCGCGGGGCTCGAGGCCATCGCGGAGGCACTGCGGTGATCTGGATCCTGGTGGCGGGCGCGATCGGCCTGGCGGTGACGCTGCTCGGCACCCCGATCGCGATCAGGGCCTTCACGGTCTGGGGGTGGGGCCAGCGCATCCGCGAGGATGGTCCCCACACCCACATGGAGAAGATGGGGACCCCGACGATGGGCGGCATCGTGATCCTCGCCGGCCTGTTGCTCTCCTATCTCGCCACACGGTTCACGAGCGGGCCCGTCACCCCGGTGGGTCTCGCCCTGGTGGTGGCAGCGGTGGGCTTCGGGCTGGTCGGCTTCCTCGACGACTTCATGAAGGTCCGCAATCGCCGGTCGCTGGGGCTGACGAAGCTGCAGAAGTTCGGCGGCACCGCGATCGTCTCGGTGCTGTTCGGCCTGATCGTGGCCCGCTCGAGCGACGAGACCGGCATCAGCACGAACCTGTCGTTCATCCGGCCGACCGCGCTGGCGCTCGGCGTCTTCTTCCTCGTGTGGGTCTTCTTCGTGCTGACCGCGTCGTCGCACGCGGTGAACCTCACCGACGGCCTCGACGGCCTGGCCGCCGGGTCGAGCGCGCTCGTGTTCGCGTCCTACGTCTTCATCGCGTTCTGGGAGTTCCGGCACCTCTGCTTCGGAGCGGAAGGCATCCGCCTGCAGGGGTGCTTCGACGTGGACGGACCCGCGATGCTCGACAACGCGATCGTGGCGGCGGGCATGATGGGGGCCCTCGCCGGTTTCCTGTGGTGGAACGCCGCCCCGGCACGCATCTTCATGGGCGACACCGGTGCCCTCGCGATCGGCGGGCTCCTCGGCGCCCTGGCCATCACCACGAACACCCAGCTGCTCCTCGTGATCCTCGGCGGGCTTTTCGTGATGGAGACGATGTCGGTGATCCTGCAGGTCATCTCGTTCCGCGGGTTCGGCCGGCGGATCTTCCGCATGTCGCCGATCCACCATCATTTCGAGCTTGCCGGGTGGCCCGAGTTCACCGTGATCGTGCGGTTCTGGATCATCGCGGCCCTCTGCGTCGCCGTGGGGCTCGGCTTGTTCTATGCCGACTTCATCGGCCAGGGGGGCCTCGAGTGAGCGGCCGCTTCGACGGAGAACGCGTGGTGGTGGTCGGCGCCGGCGTGGCCGGCTCGTCGGCGGCCCGCGTGTTGGTCGCCGAAGGCGCCACGGTGCGCGTGACCGAGGCGAGGCCCGCGTCCGAGCTGTCCTCGGTGGCGGCGCTTCGCGATGCGGGCGTCGAGATTCTGACCGGCGGCCACGATCCGTCGCATCTCGAGGGCGCGACGCTCGTCGTGACGGGACCGGGTGTCCCCGAGGGGGCCCCAGTGCTCACCTGGGCGCGCGGCCGCGATTTGCCCGTCTGGAGCGAGATGGAGCTCGGGGCCCGGCTCGCCGACGCGCCGTACCTGGCCGTGACGGGCACCAACGGCAAGACGACGACGACCGGCATGATCGAAGCGTGCCTGCGGGCCGACGGCATCGACGCCGCGGCGTGCGGCAACATCGGCCACCCGTTCCCCGAGGCCGCCCGCGAGGGGCACGAAGTCCTTGTGGTGGAGTGCTCCTCGTTCCAGCTCCGCATGCAGGATTCGTTCCACCCGCGGGTCTCCGTGCTGCTGAACCTCGCGCCCGACCACCTCGATGAGCACGGATCGTTCGAGGCGTACGCCGATGCGAAGGCGCGGATCTACTCGCGACAGGTGCCTGGCGACACGCACGTGGGCAACCGCGATGATCAGGCCGCGGCCGCCCGCTCGGCTGAGGCTCCCTGCGACATCGTGTGGTTCCGCGCAGGAACCCCGGATGTCGGCGAGGTCGGCTTCGACGGCGAGGCGCTCGTCTCGCGTCTGGCGACCGAACCCGAACGTCTCGGTGACGTCGCCGGCACGGCGGCGGTGCGCGCCGATGCCGCCGCTGCCGCGGCCGCTGCCCTGGCGTTCGGTGCCTCGGCCCGAGGCGTGCGGGACGGGCTCGAGAGGTTCGTGCCGGCGCCGCACCGGGGGCAGATCGCGGTGGTCGTCGACGGCGTGGCGTTCATCGACGACTCCAAGGCAACGAACGTTCACGCTGCGCTCGCCGCGCTCGACGGCGTCGACGACGCGGTCCTGATCGCCGGCGGCACTGCGAAGGGCGTCGACCTCTCGCCCCTCGCGACCCGTGCCGGGCGGCTCCGAGCGGTCGTCGCGATCGGCGAGGCGGCCCCGCAGGTCGCTCGGGTCTTCGACGGCGTGCGGCCGGTGCGGTCCGCGGCCTCGATCGAGGATGCCGTGCGGACCGCCTTCGACCTGGCCCGTCCCGACGGCTGCGTCGTGCTGGCGCCGGCGTGCGCGAGCTGGGACCAGTTCCGCGACTACGCAGAGCGTGGTGACCGGTTCGCCGCGGCCGCTCGCGGGTTGCAGGAGGTGATCGCCGGTGGCCGGTAGGAAGCCGGCTCACGGTCAGCGGCAGCACCTGCGCGTGGTGCGGACGCCCAGCCGCCGCGCCGATGCTCTGCATGCCGCGCGCGTCAACGTACTGCTCCTGCTCGTCCCGACCGCGGTGCTCACGATGCTCGGCCTGACGATGGTGTTGTCGGCGGGCTCCGTCTCCGCGACCCAGGGCTACGACGGCAACCCGTTCTGGTACTTCCAGCGGCAGGGCATCTACGCGATCGTGGGGGTTGTCGCACTCCTGGTGGCCGTGCGGCTTCCCCACATCGTGTGGCAGAAGCTCGCGGTGCCGATGATCGTGCTGTTCGTGCCGTTGATGCTGGTCGCCCTGAATCACCCGGCCGGGTCATCGCTCTACGGGGCCTCGCGGTGGATCGACCTCGGCTACCTCACCCTGCAGCCCTCGGAGTTCATGAAGCTCGCGGTCGTCGCGTTCGCCGCGACCGTCCTGACGAAGAAGTGGGGCTCGCTCGACGACCCGGTGCACCTGCTCATCCCGCTCGCCCCGGTCGTGCTGGTGGTCGCGCTCCTCGTGATCCTGCAGCGCGACCTCGGCACCACGGTGATCATCTGTGGGTCGGTGTTCATCCTGATGTTCGCCGCCGGGGTACGCCTGCGATACCTGGTCGTCACGGGGACGGTGGCGCTCGCCGGCACCGCGTTCCTGATCTTCGGCGAGGCCTACCGTCGCACCCGCTTCGTCGATGCGTTCCTGAACCCCTGGAACGATCCGGACGGAGCCGGGTTCCAGCTGATCCAAGGCATGATCGCGTTCGGCTCGGGCGGGTGGACCGGTGTCGGTCTCGGCGCGAGCCGCCAGAAATGGGACTACCTGCCGAACGCGCATTCCGACTTCATCTTCGCGATCGTCGGCGAGGAGCTCGGTCTGCTCGGAGCGCTGTTCGTGCTGGCGATGTTCGCCGTGCTCCTGTTCGCCGGGACGCGGATCGCGATCGCCGCGCCGGACACCTTCGGGCGTCTGATGGCCGCGGGCATCACCGGGTGGATCGGGTTGCAGACGATCATCAACCTGGGTGCGGTCACCGGGCTGATGCCGATCACGGGGGTCCCGTTGCCGTTGCTCTCGTTCGGCGGGACCGCGCTCGTCGTGACGCTCGCGAGCATCGGGGTCCTCGCGAGCATCGCCAGGACGAGTGCCCACGTGATGCCACGCTCGTCGTCGTCACGGACGCGCACCCCGACGCGCCGGACGGCGCCGGGCGCACGTCCACGGGGGAGGACGGCCCGCCAGCACGCGGCCGGGGGGAGGATCTCCCGATGAGGGTCGTGATGAGCGGCGGCGGCACGGCCGGTCACGTCTTCCCAGCGCTGGCCGTGGCCGATCGGCTGCGGGTTCGCGGCCATGACGTCCGCTTCGTCGGATCGGCGACCGGGCAGGAGGCCATCCTCGTCCCCGATGCGGGCTTCCCGTTCGTGCCCGTGCGGGTAGCGTCGGCGCAGACGCGGGTCTCCATGCACACGGCGAAGGCTCTGTGGATGTCGTTCGCGGCCTCTCGCGTCGTGCGACCCATGGTGCGAGCGGCCGACGTGGTCGTGGGCATCGGCGGGTACGCGAGCGCGCCCGCGATCCTGGCAGCCCGCCGCGTGAGGACCCCGATCGTACTGATCGAGCAGAACGGCGTGCCCGGGGTGGTCAATCGCGTCGCCGCTCGCTGGGCGGCCGCGGTCGCCACGACCTTCGAGGCGACTGCCGAGCGACTCCCCGCAGGCACCAGGGTCGTCCGCACCGGGAACCCCGTCCGCCGCCAGATCGCGGAGGTCATGACCGCGCGGGCCGATCGCCGAGCCGAGGCCCTCCGCGCGTTCGAGCTCGAGGGCGGTCGCCGAACCGTCTCCGTGTTCGGGGGAAGCCAGGGGGCGCGGCAGCTCGATCGCACGGTCGCTGCGGCGATCGGGGAGCTCCGCGAGCGTGAGGACCTCCAGCTCCTCGTCGCGACGGGCCCGGCCCACGTTGATGAGGTGGCACCGGCGGCGGAGGCATGCGGCGCCTTGCTCGTGCGCGTCGAGGGATTCATCGAGCGCATGGACCTCGCCCTGGCCGTGACCGATCTCGCCGTCGCGAGGGCGGGATCGGGCACGCTCTCGGAGCTTTCCGCGTGTGGGGTGCCGTCGATCCTCGTGCCGTACCCCTACGCCACGGAGCACCATCAGGAAGCCAACGCCCGTGAGGTGGAGCGGGCGGGGGGCGCGGAGGTCGTACTCGAGCCGGCGTTGACGCCGGCGCTCTTCGCCGAGCGGGTTTCGGCGCTGCTCGACGACGAACCTCGGCGTGGCGCGATGCGGACCGCGATGCTCGCGTGGGCACGCCCCGACGCCGACGATCGGATCGCGGACCTCGTGACGGAGGTCGCCGCCGCATGAGGTCGTACGCGCCGCCCACCGGGAGCATCCCCACCCTGCCCGTGCCGAGCCTGGAAGGGGTCCGCTCGGTGCACATGATCGGGGTCGGCGGGGCAGGCATGCGCAACCTCGCCCGGTTGCTGCGCGCGCGGGGCATCGAGGTGCGCGGCTCCGACATGAAGGACTCCAAGGGAGTGCGCGAGCTCCTCGACGCGGGCGCCCACGTGTGGGTCGGCCACGACCCCGAGCGGCTCGGCACGCCCGATGTGGTGATCATCTCGAGCGCGATCGGCGACGCGAATCCCGAGCTCCGCGCGGCGCGGGAACGAGGAATCACGGTGTGGGCCAGGCAGCAGGCCCTCGCCGCCCTCGCCGCCGGGCACCGAGCGGTGGCCGTCGCGGGCACCCACGGCAAGACGACCACCACCTCGATGATCGCCGTGGTGCTCGAGCGGTGCGGATTCGACCCGAGCTATCTGATCGGCGGGGATCTCAACGAGAGCGGGAGCGGGGCGCGGAGCGGGCACGGTGAGGTCTTCGTCTTCGAGGCCGATGAAAGCGACGGCTCGTTCCTGCTCGCGCGTCCGCACGTGGGTGTCGTGACGAACGTCGACGTGGATCACGTCGATTTCTATCCCGGTGGCCGCGACGAGATCGAGTCCGCGTTCGGCGCGTTCGTCTCCGGCTGCGAGCACGTCGTCGCGTGTGGCGACGACCCCGGCGTCCGGTCCGTGCTCGCGGGCGCCGGCATCGAGGCGCTGCGCTACGGCGTGGGCGAGGCCAACGACCTCGTGGTCTCGATCGACGAGCTCGGCCCCGACGGTGCGACCGGGCGCATCCGCGATCCGAACGGTGACGAGGCCACGGTGTGGCTCCGCGTCGACGGTGCTCACAACCTGCTGAACGCCGCGGCGGCCGTCGGGGTCGCGGGCCTCCTCGGGCTGCCGCTGGCCGACGCCACGGCCGCCGTGGGAGCCTACGACGGGGTGCATCGTCGGTTCGAGCTGCGCGGCCGCGCACGCGGCGCCGATTTCTTCGACGACTACGGACACACGCCCACGGAGATGGCGGTCACGATCGAGACGGCCCGCCGTCGCCGGCCCGGGCGGCTGATCGCCTTGGTGCAGCCGCACCGCTACTCACGTGTGCAGGCGCTCTGGCGGGAGCTCGGCGAGAGCGTCGCCGGCGCCGACCTCGTGCTCGTGACCGACGTCTACGGCGCGGCGCAGGAACCGATCCCCGGCGTGACCGGGAAGCTCGTCGTCGACGGCGTCGCGCTCGCATCACCGTCGACCCCCGTGGTGTACCTGCCTCACCGTGCGGAAGTGATCGACTACCTGGAACGCGAGGTGCGCGACGGGGACCTCGTGGTGACGATGGGGTGCGGCGACGTCTGGATGCTGGCAGACGCAGCCGTCGAGCGGCTGGGAGGCGAGGCATGAGCGACATCGCCCGAGCGGAGGCGATCCTGCACGCGGCATGTGGCGACCGGCTGCGAACCTCCTTCCCGATGGCGCCGTTGACGACGTTCCGGATCGGTGGATCGGCGGCCCTCTACCTGGAACCCGAATCCGAGGCGGACCTGGTCGCCGTCGCGCAGGCATTGATAGCGAGCGACCTGGATCACGTCGTGATCGGGAAGGGCTCGAACGTGTTGGTCTCCGACCGAGGTTTCGACGGGCTGGTGCTCCGGCTGGGTCGGGGGTACCGGTGGGTGGCACGCGACGGCCAGCGGCTCACGGCCGGCGGATCGATGCCCCTGCCGGCGCTGGCGGGTGTCGCGCTCCGGCACGCGCTCGACGGACTGGCCTTCGGTGTGGCGATCCCGGCGACGCTCGGGGGAGCGGTGAAGATGAACGCCGGCGCGCACGAGGGTCAGATGGCCGATGTGGTCGTCGAGATCGAGGTCTTCCGGCTTGAAGAGGGCCGCGTCGAACGCGTGCCCGCCTCGGCGGCCGGGTTCTCGTACCGCCGCTCCGCGCTCCCGCCTGACGCCGTCGTCACCAGCGCCGAGATCGAGCTGCGATCGGGCGATCCGGTTGCGATCCGAGCCGCGATGGACGAGACGCGTGCGTGGAGGAAGCGCACCCAGCCCCTCGCCGAGCCGAACTGCGGAAGCGTGTTCAAGAATCCGGTCGACGGACACGCCGCCCGGCTGATCGAGGATGCGGGACTGAAAGGCACCCGCGTCGGCAGCGTGCAGGTCTCGACGAAGCACGCGAACTTCATCGTCGCCGACGAGGGGGCGCGCGCCGACGACGTGCGCGCGCTGATCGACCTGATCCGCAGAACGGTGGAGTCGCGCACCGGCATCGTGCTCGAGCCGGAGGTCCAGCTGATCGGGGGGTTCGACCGTGTCAGCGGATGAGCCACGCGAGGAAGATGCGCGCGATCGCGACGGGGTGGGAGAGACCGAGCCCTCGATCATCGATGGCAAGCCGGTCCTCCGGGTCGACGAGGGCCGTCGTCGTCGACTCCGTCCATGGGCGATCGCCGGCGCCACGACGGTCGTGATCGTGACTGGAAGCGTGGCCCTCAGCTACACGCCTGTCTTCGGTGCACGCGTGGTCGAGGTCGAGGGTGAGGAACGCCTCGCGCCCCGCCAGGTGCTGCGCATCGCAGGCGTGGACGGCGAGACCAACGTGCTCCACCTCGACACGACCGTTGCGGAGTCTCGACTCGAGGCCGAACCATGGATCCTCGACGCGACGGTCGAGACACGCCTCCCCGGCACCATCACGATCTCGGTGAGGGAGCGCACACCCGTGCTGGTCCTCGTCGCCGACGACTCGAGACGGCTCGTCGCCGCTGACGGCACGGCGCTCGGACGAGCGCCGCGATCCTCGGGGTTGCCCGAGATGGTCCCCGCCCCCGGAGCGACGACGGGGCGGCGGGAGATCGAGGCGGCGGGAGTGGTCGTGCAGGCGATGGCCCCGACGTTGCGCGCGCGGATCGACTCGATCACGGTCGCGGGGAACGGCGATGTCTCCCTGATCGTCGATGGCGATGTGGAGGTTCGGTACGGCCTCGTGCACGATGCCTCGGCGAAATCCCAGGCGCTGCGAGCGATCCTTCAGTACGCGGACGACGAAGGGAGGGGCCTGCTCTCCGTGGATCTCTCGGCCGTCGCGGCCCCGACGGCGAGGTTCGTGGGATCCCAGCAGCCGATCTCGGTCCCGGACCCGTCGGCAGACGTCCCCGCCGACGCCGACCCGCCGGGAAACGGCGCCGGCGGCCACGACGCGCAGGGGTCTCCGTCTCCTTCTCCGTCGCCCTGAGGTCGCAAGAACTGTCATCGACCGACGCAGCCGAACCGAACTCTCGACTTGACGGACCTGCTGAGACTTAGTAACTTGCCACACTCTACGTCATGTAGATATGACAATCACTCTTCAGTTAACGGTTATAGTTTCGGCTCGAAGGTACGGACATTTCCCCAGGTAGATCGAGCTCCGGCTCGTGGAGGAAGGCAGACAGATGGACGTTCCCCAGAACTACCTCGCCGTCATCAAGGTGGTCGGTATCGGCGGCGGTGGTGTGAACGCGGTGAACCGCATGATCGAGGCAGGCTTGCGGGGCGTCGAATTCATCGCCGTCAACACCGATGCGCAGACGCTGCTGATGTCCGATGCGGAGGTGAAGCTCGACATCGGACGCGAGACGACCCGGGGTCTGGGGGCCGGCTCCGATCCCGAGGTCGGCAAGAACGCCTCCACCGAGCATGCCGATGAGATCGAGGAGATCCTCAAAGGCGCCGACATGGTGTTCATCACGGCCGGAGAGGGTGGCGGTACCGGCACCGGCGGCGCGCCCCTGGTCGCCGAGGTCGCCCGAGGTCTCGGCGCCCTCACGATCGGCGTCGTGACCCGTCCGTTCGGTTTCGAGGGGCGCAAGCGCGCGACCCAGGCCGACCTCGGCATCACCGAGCTCAAGAAGGCCGTCGACACGTTGATCGTGGTGCCGAACGACCGACTGCTGCAGGTGGCCGATCCCAACATGCCGATGGTCGAGGCCTTCCGCATGGCCGACCAGGTGCTGTTCCAGGGCGTCGACGGCATCACCTCGTTGATCACGACCCCGGGTCTGATCAACCTCGACTTCGCCGACGTGAAGTCGGTCATGTCGGGCGCTGGGTCGGCTCTGATGGGCATCGGCCTCGGGTCGGGCGCCGATCGAGCGACCGAGGCGTCGAAGGCGGCCATCAGCTCCCCGCTGCTCGAGAGCTCGATCGACGGTGCCAAGGGCGTGCTGCTGTCGATCGCCGGACCGACCGACCTGACCCTGCACGAGGTGAACCAGGCCGCCGACGCGATCACGAAGGTTGCGCACCCCGACGCGAACATCATCTTCGGAGCCGTCGTCGACGACGCGCTCGGCGAAGAGGTCCGCGTGACGGTCGTCGCGGCGGGCTTCGACAAGGTGGCCCCGAGCGCGACCGGTGGGAACCAGTTCGAGTCACGTCTGTCGCGCCTGCTCGAGGAGCCGGTGCGCGGTGAAGGCGAGCAGACCCGCGAACCCCTCCCGTCCATCCTGGCCGACGAGGGTGACGACGAGGGTGACGTCTTCACCACCGGAGAGCACGAGCCGCAACCGTCGGTGTCGTTCGACGCCGAGGAGGATCTCGATATCCCCGATTTCTTGAAGACCTGATCGAGCACCGCCCGCTCCGCGCGGCCCCGTGTGGGCGTGGGGGCGGGGAGGTTCCCACGCGAGGAGGCGCCCTTCCCCCGCCTCTTGGCCGAGAGACCTCCCCGCCCCCGTTCTCGTTCCCGGCATCGTCCCGGTGACCGCCGTCCGTCGCGTGGCACGATGGTCGCATGCACGGCAGCCGCGACGAGGTGATGCACAACCTGAGCGCGATCCGCCGCACGGTCGAGCGTGCCTGCGATCGAGCCTCGCGCGACCCCGCGTCGGTCCTGCTGGTGGCGGCCGCGAAGACGCAGCCCGCCGAACCGATCCGGTGGGTGGTCGAGGCCGGGGTCACGGCGGTCGGGGAGAACTACGTCCGAGAGTTGCGTGACATGCACGAGGCGGTGCCCGGCGCTCGCTGGCACTACATCGGCGCGTTGCAGACGAACTCCGCCCACCACGTGGCGGCCCTCGCCGACGTCGTGGAGACGGTCGCCGGTGAACGGGCGACGCGGCGGCTCGCGCGCCGCGCCTCGGCCCTGGGGCGCACGCTCGATGCCTTGATCGAGGTCGATCTCACCGGCTCGCGAGCGGGCGTGCCCCCCGATACGGTGGTCTCGTTCGCCGGCCTCATCGCCGGCCTCGACGGCCTCCGCCTCCGCGGGCTCATGACGATCCCGCCGATCGGCGAGACGGCCGAGGACGCCCGTCCGTGGTTCCGCACGCTCCGCCAGCTGCGAGATGTCGTTCGGGAGAACCACCCGGACGTGGTGGACTTGAGCATGGGGATGTCGTTGGATTACGAGGCTGCAGTAGAGGAAGGCGCTACGATGGTTCGCATCGGAACGGTGTTGTTCGGCCCCAGGGAGCGCTCGGGGGACCCGGGCGAGACGCCGTGACACGGCCGATGACACGAGAGGAACGGAGATGGCCGGCGTGTGGAAGAAGACGCTGAACTACCTGGGGCTCGTCGAGGAAGACGAAGACTTCGTCGATGACATGCCCGAGGCCGACCCTGCGCCGGTGCGGCGCATGCGTCCGCAAGCGGTGCGCGAGGTGCCCGCCGAAGCAGAGGGGGTCGTGCGCACGATCGCGTCGCCACGCCCCATGTCCACGGGCATGACGTCGATCCACAAGTCGGAGCCGAAGCGGTTCAACGAGGCCCGAGAGGTCGCCGACCGGTTCAAGGACGGCACGGCGGTGATCATGAATCTGCAGTCGACCGAGGACTCGATCGCGCGTCGCTTGGTCGACTTCGCGAGCGGGCTCGTCTACGGGCTCGACGGCAAGATCGAGTTGGTCGCCAACCGCGTCTACCTGCTCAGCCCCGCCGACGTCGAGGTCTCCGCCGAAGAGCGGGAACGCCTGGCCGGCACCGGCTTCTACAACCAGTTCTGAGCCACAGCCGGAGTGTCGATCCCGGGTTCCGGCCCTGCTGTTAGCCTCTCGACCCGATGACCAGGCTCATCTGCGTCGCGCTCACGCTCGTCTGGGTGATCCTGCTCGTGCGGGTCATCTTGAGCTGGGTGCAGCTCGCCGGGTGGCGCCCACCTGCCACCGGTCCGCTACGCTCTGCGTACGAGCTCTTGTACGACGTGACCGAGCCACCGCTGCGCGCGCTTCGTCGCATCCTCCCCCCGGCAGGTATGTTCGACCTCTCGGTCGTGGTGGCGTTCATCATCATCTTCGTGCTGCAGACCGTGCTCTGCTGACCAGGAGGGGTTCATGAGCAAGAAGGACACAGGGTTGGGTGAGGCGATCGCCGCGCCGTCGCGCCTCACGCCCGCCGACATCCAGCAGAAGGAGTTCCGCGTCTCGCGCTTCGGCGGTTACAAGATGCGCGACGTCGACGAGTTCCTCGACCAGATCACCGACTCGTTCACGGCGCTGACCGCCGACGCCGATCGTCTGCGGGCCGGCAGCGCCTCGCCAGTCGTCGGCTCGCCCGATCTCGGCGACGTCGCTCGACAGGCCGACGAGATCATCGCGCGTGCGCGCGCCGAAGCCGCCCGCATCACCGCGGAGGCCCGCGCGAGCGCAGGGTCGGCCTCCTCGGGCGTCACCGCGACGCCGAACGGCCCGCAGGAACGAGCGGCCGTGAGCGCCTTCATCGCGCGGGAACGCGAGTTCCTGCAGTCCCTCGCCGGGCTCGTGCAGGAGCATGCCGAGACGGTCAAGGGCATGGCGAAGTCCTCGCGGTCCGCTCCGCAGGCACCGGCCGGCGCGGCCACCCCCGGCCCGGTCTCGGTGCCGAAGGCCGCCCGGGCCGAGCAGGCGAAGGCCGCACCCGCGGCAGCGCCCGCGGCGAACGTGACGGAGAGCAACGGGCCCGCCGACGCACCGGCCCCCTCGGAGACGGCCGACGCCGGATCCCCCGAGCGATCGACGGAGCCCACCCGCGTGCCCGAGAGCGACGACACCGTTCACCTCGAGGAACCCGCCACCGCCGGCGCGACTCGCGGTGACGCCGAGCCCGAAAGCGATCGCTCGCTCCGCGAGCTCTTCTGGGGCGAGGACTGACCGGGCCGGGCGACGACCGCCGGTACGGACGGGACGTCGGGGGCCGCTACCTCGCGGCGCTCGGGTTGGGAGTGCTCTGCCTGGTGAGCCTGGCCGCGGGCATGGCGATCGAGCGCGGCGCGACGCTCGTCGGGCTCGCCGTCGTGGCGGGTTCGCTCGCCCTCGTCTCGTTCGCCGACGCCACGCTCAAGCGCCTGCGGGCGAGGCGTAGTCCGCGCGCCGCACGCTGATCCGCACCGTGTCACCGTCGATCGTGGTCTCGACGGCGGGGCCCTCGACCTCACCGTGGATCAGATCGACCGCGAGGGTCTCGCCGGCGACGGTGTCACGGTGTGCCGTGAGGGCGTCGGTCACGACCAGACCCGCCTCGACGCCCAGTTGGATCCGGTCCGTGACCTCCAGGCCTGCCGCCTTGCGCGCCTCCTGGATCGCGCGGATCAGCTCCCTCGCCACCCCTTCGCGCCGCAGCTCGTCCGTCAGATGAAGGTCGAGCGCGAGCGTGATGCCGCCCTCGCTCGCGACCCCCCAGCCCTCACGGACATCCTGCGAGAGGTCGACGTCGTCGGGGCCCAGCGTCACGTCGACGCCCGACGTGGTCACGACGACCGACGCTCCCACGGCGAGCTCGCCCGCGAGCGAGCCGTCGTCGGCCGCGAGCGCGGCCGCGACCTCCTTCACACGTGGGCCGAGCGTCGGACCGAGCGCCTTGAAGTTCGGCTTCGCGTGCCAGCGCCCGAACGAGCCTGCGGACTCGGCGAAGACCACGCGGTGCACGTTCAGTTCGTCGGCGACGAGGTCGAGCAAAGATTCGAGACCCTCGAGGCTGCCGGGCAGGTGCACGACGGCCTCCGACAATGGCTGGCGGACCCGCGTCTTCGTCTGCGTGCGCACGGTCCGCCCGAGGCCGACGATCGTCCTCGCGGCCTCCATCGCGGCATCGAGCCCGTCGTCGATCGCGGCCTGGTCGACCTCGGGGTAGTCGCCGAGGTGGACCGACTCGGGCCGCCCGGCTCGGCCGGCGGCCAGGTTCCGCCACATCGCGTCGGCGATGAACGGCGTGAACGGGGCGAGCAGCGAGGAGATCGTGACGAGGCACTCGTAGAGCGTGTGGAACGCCGCCGACGCGTCATCGGTGACCTCCCCGCCCGGGTTCCAGAACCGACGGCGCGAGCGGCGCACGTACCAGTTCGAGAGGTCGTCGACGAAGCGCTCGATGCGGCGGCCCGCGCCGGTGGCGTCGTAGGCATCGAGGCCGTCGCGGGCTGTGCCGACCGTGCGCGCGAGCTGGGAGAGCACCCACCGGTCGAGCAGGGGACGGTCGGCGACCGGGGGAGCGGGCGACGTCGGGTCGAACCCGTCGGCCGTCGCATAGGTCACGAAGAACGCGTGCACGTGGCGGAGCGTCAGCAGGAACTGGCGCAGCACGTCGTCGAGCACTTCGTGTCCGATCCGACGGGAGGCCCACGGCGACCCGTTCGTGATCATGAACCAGCGCAGGGCATCGGCGCCCTGGCGGTCCAGCGCCTCCCACGGGTCGAACATGTTGCCGAGGGACTTCGACATCTTCCGCCCGTCGGCCGCGACGATGTGACCGAGGCAGACCACGTTGCGGTACGCCGAGGCGTCGAAGTGCAGCACCCCTTCGGCCATGAGCGTGTAGAACCATCCGCGCGTCTGGTCGATCGCCTCGGAGATGAAGTCGGCGGGGAAGTGCCGCTCGAACTCCTCGATGCCGCGACCGAGGTCGGGGTGGTATCCCCACTGCGCGAACGGCATCGCGCCCGAGTCGTACCAGGTGTCGATCACCTCGGGCACGCGACGTGCCTCCTCGCCGCACTCGGCACACGCGAACGTGACGTCGTCGATCATCGGACGGTGCGGGTCCACGTCTCGGACGTCGCGCCCTGCGAGCTCGCCGAGCTCGGTGAGCGAACCCACCGCGCGCACGTGGCCGGCTCCGCATCGCCAGATCGGCAGCGGCGTGCCCCAGTACCGCTCGCGTGAGAGCGCCCAGTCCACGTTGTTCTCGAGCCAGTTCCCGTAGCGTCCGCGCTTGATGTGGTCGGGGAACCAGTTCACTTCCTCGTTGACCGCCAGCAGGCGATCCTTCACCTGGGTCGTGCGGACGTACCAGGTCGTGCGCGCGTAGTAGAGGAGCGGCGTCTTGCATCGCCAGCAGAACGGGTAGCTGTGTTCGTAGGTGCCTGCCCGCAGCAGTACGCCGCGCTCGCGCAGGTCCTCCACGATCCTCGGATCGGCGTCCTTCACGAAGAGGCCGCGCACGAACGCCGGCGCGAGGTCGGTGAACCGACCGTCGTCACCGACCGGCTTGTGCACGGGCCAGCCCTGGGCGAGGCCCATGGCGAGGTCCTCGGGGCCGAACGCCGGCGCCATGTGCACGATGCCGGTGCCGTCGTCCATCGAGACGAAGTCGCCCGCCACGACACGGTGGGCGTCGTCGACGTTCGGGTAAGGCGGCTCGTAGCGCGCCCCGACGAGCGTCGATCCGAGGAGCGTGCGGACGAGGTCGCCATCGTCGCCGAGCACGGCCTCACGTAACGGGCCGCCCACGATCAGTCGCTCGTCGTCGAGGGCGATCTCCACGTAGTCGGCCGTGGGATCGACCGCGACCCCGGTGTTCGAGGGCAGGGTCCACGGCGTCGTGGTCCACACGAGCATCGAGGCGCCCACCAGCGTCGCGTCTCCCGCCTCCACGATCGGGAACCGCAGGAACACGCTCGGGTCGTCGACGGTCTGGTAGCCGAGCGCGACCTCGGCGTCGGAGAGCGCGGTGCCGCACCGCGGGCAGTAGGCGGTCACCTTGTCGGCCTCATGCAGCAGGCCCGAGTCGAACAAGGACTTCAACGACCACCACACCGACTCGACGTAGCCGGACGACATCGTCCAGTACGCCTCGTCGAGGTCGACCCAGTAACCGATGCGCTCGGTGAGCCGTTCGAACTCGCCGACGTAGCGCTGCACCGACTCGCGGCACCGCTGGTTGAACTCTGCGATGCCGAACGCCTCGATGTCGCGTTTGCCGGTGGTGCCGATCTCCTTCTCGACCTCGAGCTCGACCGGCAGCCCGTGACAGTCCCAGCCGCCCTTGCGCGGCACGAGGTGGCCCGTCATCGTCTTGAACCTCGGGTAGACGTCCTTGAACGTGCGGGGCTCCACGTGGTGCACGCCCGGCTTGCCGTTCGCGGTCGGGGGCCCCTCGTAGAACATCCACAACGGCGCGCCCTCGCGTTGGGCGAGCGAGGCACGGAACACGTCGTGCTGCTTCCAGAACGCGAGGATCTCGCGCTCGAGCTCCGGGAAGCTCGCCGTCGTGTCCACCGACTCGAACGCCGCCATCTCCCGTCCTTCCTCCTTCGCCGCACCCGCCGGGCGCTGCCCGCACATGCGGAACGCCCCGTCCCATCGCTGCCGGGACGAGGCGTCGAGTCTGCCCCGCGGTACCACCCCGCGTTGCCGCGCCCTCACGGGCCACGGCCGCTCGCGGCCTCCGAGCCGAAGGCCTCCCGCTGTCACGGGCGGAACCCGCCTGCGCCTCCCGCGGCCGTTCGGCCGGCTCGGGCAGGGGCTCGGGGATGATGTCCGCGCGGGGCTCGGCGCCGGGCTCTCACCATCCCCGGCTCGCTCGTGCCTCACGGATCCGCGCGGCGTGTTCCCGTCGTCGCCTGTGACCGTCATGCTACATGCCATGTCGAGCCTGACGGTGAGGGTGGTGCCTCGATCCGGTCGCACGGAGGTCGTGCGCGGCCCCGCCGGCGAGGTCGTGGTGCGGGTGCGAGCCGCCCCCGATCGAGGCAAGGCCACGGCCGAGGCGGCCGTCGCGCTCGCTGCGTTGGTCGGCATCCCCAAGCGTGCCGTGACGCTGCGCACCGGGACCCGCTCCAGGACGAAGGTGTTCGCGTTCGAAGGGGTCTCCGACGACGACCTCCGACGGGCTATCGACCCCCTCTGACCTGCGATAACGAGTTCGGAAGGGTCCCATCTGCTACCCTTCGCCGACCATGCCCCAGACCAAGCTCACTGCCAAGGAGATCGGCGACCTCAAGGGTCGCCTCGAAGAGGAACAGGTCGAGCTGCGCGATCAGCTGACCACGATCGAGGAGGAGGCCTTCGCGGCCACCCAATCCGAGCTCGCGGGCGACGTGGGCCTCGATGATGAGTCGGCCGACGCGGGCACGGCGACCTTCGAGCGTGAGAAGGATCTGTCCATCGAGAACAACGTGCGCGACCTGCTGGCGAAGATCGATCGGGCGCTCAAGCGCATCGACGACGGCAGCTACGGCACCTGCGATCGATGTGGGAAGCCGATCGAGAAGGCGCGCATCAAGGCACTGCCCTACGTCGACCTCTGCATCAAGGATGCGCAGGCGCAATCGCGCCGGTAGCGGCTGTGGACCGCGCGCGACGCAGCGGAGCGCTCTGGCTCTTCTCCGCCGCAGGGCTGGTCTTCCTGCTCGATCGCCTCAGCAAGGTCTGGGCCGAGCAGCGCCTCGCGACCGACCCGATCGAGGTGATCCAGGGAGTCCTGACGTTCCGATTCGCGACCAACCCCGGTGGGGCGTTCAGCCTCGGGCAGAACGCGCCGTGGTTCTTCGCGACGGCGAGCATCGTCGTGTCGATCCTGATCATCGTGACCGCCTTCCGGCACACCAACGTCGTCACGGCGATGGCCCTGGGTCTCGTGCTGGGGGGTGCGCTCGGGAACCTGACCGATCGACTCACCCGCGGCGACCGCTTCTTCTCCGGGCGTGTCGTGGACTTCATCGACCTGCAGATCTGGCCCGTCTTCAACATCGCCGACGCCGCGATCGTCGTGGGCGCCGTGATCCTCGCCGTGAGCTCGTTCGTCGGGGACCGCAGCGAGGCGAAGGCCGGCGCCCCGCTCGGAGGAGCCGCATCGCCGGCACCCTCTGACGGGCCCGCCGTCGATGAGCGCTGAGACGTTCGTCGGGGAGGCCGGTCGTCTCGACGCCGTGATCGCCCGCCTCTCCGGGGCCACACGGGCCGACGTGCAGCGCGCGATCGCCGACGGTCGGGTGCTCGTCGACGGCGAGGTCCGCCCGAAGTCCTTCCGGCTCCGGGGAGGCGAGCGGCTCGAGGTCGCGATGCGAGCCCGCGAACCGCTCGTGGCGGACGGGCCCGCGGTACCGGTCCGCTTCGAGGACACGCATCTGTTGGTGATCGCGAAGCCCGCGGGCATGATCACCCACCCCACGGAGCTGCGGCGCACCGGCACCCTGGTGAACCGTCTGCTCGGCATGGGCATCGCGTTGTCGGGAGCCGGGGGCACGCTCCGCCCGGGCATCGTGCATCGCCTCGACGCCGGCACGTCCGGGCTGATGCTCGTCGCGAAGACCGACGAGGCGCACGAGGCGCTCTCGGGAATGATGCGCCGCCACGAGGTGGATCGGCGGTACCTCGCGCTCGTCCGCGGCCTGGTGGAACACGACACGTTCGCCGTCGACGCGCCCCTCGGCCGCCGGGCGGAGCGCATCGTCGTCGACCACAGCGAGGGCAGGCCGGCCGAGACCGGGTTCGAGGTCCGGGAGCGACTGGCCCGCGCGACGCTGCTCGAGGCAGCTCCCCGCACCGGCCGCACCCACCAGATCCGCGTGCATCTGCGCGCGATCGGCCACCCGATCCTCGGCGATCGCGCGTACGGGGGAGGGGGCGACGACGCCACCGCGCTCGGCCTCGACCGACCGTTCCTGCACTCCTGGCGGATCGCGTTCGACCATCCGCTGACCGGGGAGCGGGTCGAGATCGAGGAACCGCTGCCCGACGACCTCCGAGACGCGCTTCAGAGGGCCCGCGACCTGCAACCTTGACGACCCTGTGGGCCGGGCGTAGGTTGGTCACCCGCTCGAATCACACCGGTGTAGTTCTCCACAGGTCCCCGGGGCGCTGTGGATATCCTCCCCGCAAGGAGCGCGCACACCGCACATGACCGATCGCAGCGACAGCTTCGTCCACCTCCACGTCCACTCCGAGTACTCCCTGCTCGACGGGGCCGCACGCATCGAGTCTCCAGCGTCGAACCCCGGCGCGCCCACGATCTTCAGCGAGGCGCGGCGACTGAGCATGCCGGCGGTCGCCGTCACCGACCACGGGTCGATGTTCGGGGCGCTGCGGTTCTTCGAGGCGGCCAGGGCGGCGGGAGTGAAACCGATCATCGGGGTCGAGGCCTACGTGGCGCCGGGCTCGCGGTTCGATCGCAACCCGGGCGAGAGCGAAGAGAAGTACTACCACCTCACCTTGCTCGCGCGGAACGAAGCCGGCTACCGAAACCTGTTGAAGCTCGTCTCGGCCGCCTACCTCGAGGGCTTCTACCACCGTCCGCGCATGGACAAGCAGCTGATGGCCGAGCACGCCGAAGGCATCACGTGCTTGTCGGGATGCCTGTCGAGCGAGACGTCCGTGCAGCTGTTGAACGGGCAGCAGGAGCGCGCTCGCCAGACGGCAGCCGAGTACCGCGACATCTTCGGCGCCGACGGCTACTACATCGAGGTGCAGGACCACGGCATCGGCGATCAGCGCAGGATCCTCCGCCAGCAGTTCGAGCTGGCACGTGACCTCGACATCCCGGTCGTGGCCACGAACGACCTGCACTACACGCTCAAGGAAGACGCCAAGCCGCACGACGTGCTGCTCTGCATCCAGCAACAGAAGGTGCAGACCGACCTGAAGCGCCTGAAGTTCGACTCCGACGAGTTCTACCTGAAGAGCGCCGAAGAGATGCGGCACGTGTTCTCCGAGGCCCCCGAGGCCTGCGACAACACGCTGACGATCGCCGAGAGCGTCGAGCTCGACCTCGTCTACGGCGAACGCGCGCCCGCCGACCAGCGCTACCACCTGCCGAGGTTCGACACGCCCGGCGGCCTCGATCGCGACACCTACCTGCGCCAGCTCGTCGACGACGGCGCCGCGGCACGCTACGGCGAGATCACGACCGAGATCCGCGAGCGCATCGACCACGAGCTCGGCGTGATCACCAGCATGGGTTTCGGCGGCTACTTCCTCATCGTGTGGGACCTGATCCGCCATGCCCGCGAGCAAGGCATCCGGGTGGGTCCCGGGCGAGGATCGGCGGCCGGCTCGGTCGTGAGCTACTCGCTGCGCATCACCGACCTCGATCCGCTGCGGTACGGGCTGCTGTTCGAGCGGTTCCTGAACCCCGAGCGCATCCAGATGCCCGACATCGACATGGACTTCGACGAGCGTCGTCGCGACGAGGTGATCCGCTACGCGACCGAGAAGTACGGAGCCGACCACGTCGCGCAGATCGTCACGTTCCAGACGATCAAGGGGAAGCAGGGCATCCGCGATGCCGCGCGCGTGCTGGGGTTCCCACCGGTAGTCGGCGATCGGCTCTGCAAGATGTATCCGCCGGCGGTGATGGGCCGCGACTACCCGATCGAGGACGCCCTCAAGCTCTCGCCCGACCTCGCGAACGCCTACGAGCGCGAGCCGGAGGCCAAGGAGATCGTCGAGACCGCGCGGGCCCTCGAGGGCCTGCGTCGCGAGGACTCAGTGCACGCGGCCGGGGTCGTGATCGGCGACGCCCCGCTCGTGAATTACCTGCCGCTGAAGCTCTCCAAGGATTCCCGCGACGATTCCAAGAAGGTCGTCACGCAGTTCGACATGAACGGGGTCGAGGCGCTCGGCCTGCTGAAGATGGACTTCCTGGGTCTGCGGAACCTCTCGGTGATCGAGGACACCCTGCGACACCTGCGCGCGCGTGGGTTCGAGCTCGACATCGACCACGTCGCGCTCGACGACGAGGCCACCTACCGCATGCTGCAGCGCGCCGAGACCACGGGCGTCTTCCAGATGGAATCGGCCGGCATGCGCAACCTGATCAAGGTGCTCAAGCCCGACCGCTTCGAGGACCTGATGGCCCTCGTGGCCCTGTACCGGCCCGGCCCGCTGAACAACGGCCTGCACACCGAGTACGCAGAGCGTAAGCACGGTCGACGGCAGGTCACCTATCCGCACGACGATCTCGAGCCGATCCTGCGCGACACCTACGGGGTGATGATCTACCAGGAACAGGTCATGCAGGTCGCGGTGGCGCTCGCCGGATTCTCGATGGGCGAAGCCGACACGCTGCGCAAGGCGATGGGCAAGAAGAAGCTCGACGTGCTGATGCCGTTCAAGGAGAAGTTCATCGCGGGCGCCGTCGACAAGGGCTATCCGCAGAAGCTCGCCGCCGACCTGTTCGAGATGATCGTGCCGTTCGCCGACTACGGCTTCAATGCCTCGCACGCCTGCGCGTACGGCTACGTGGCGTACCAGACGGCCTACCTGATGGCTCACCACCCGGTCGAGTACATGTCGGCGATCCTGACCTCGGTCAAGGACGACAAGGACCGCAAGCCCTATTACCTGTACGCGTGCCGCGGCATGGGCATCGAGGTGCTGCCGCCCGACGTGAACGAGTCCGAGACCGATTTCGCCCCTGCGCCCGGCGACGCGCCGGCGATCCGATACGGGCTGTCGGCCGTGCGCAACGTGGGGGAGGGGGCCGTCACGAAGATCATCGAGGCGCGTCGCGCCGAAGGCGCGTTCACGTCGTTCTCCGACTTCTGTCGCAAGATCGACCCGGGGGTGCTCACGAAGCGCGTGCTCGAGTCGCTCGTGCAGGCGGGCGCGTTCGACTCGCTCGGTTACACGCGCCAGGGTCTCCTGCAGGCGCAGGACAAGGTGTCCGGTCCGATCCTCGCTGAGCGCAAGGCCGAGGAAGCCGGGCAGTTCTCCCTGTTCGGCGGGGGCGACGACGAGGCCGGCGCGGGAGCGATCGACGAATCGGTGCTCCAGGCCGAGGAGTTCGACAAACCCACGCTGCTGCGGCTCGAGAAGGAGATGCTCGGGCAGTTCGTCACCGACCATCCGCTGCTCGAGGTGCGTGAGGTCCTGGCGTCGAGATGCTCACATGAGATCGCCGACCTCGATTCGTTGGGCGACGGCGACCTCGTCACGATCGGCGGCATCATCGGCGCGGTCGCCCGCAAGTACACGAAACGCGGGGAGCCCTACGCGCAGTTCCGGCTCGAGGGGCTGGCGGGAGGGGTCAACGTGGTCGCGTTCCCGAGCGTCTACGAGGCCGTGCCCGGCATGATCGAGACCGATCGCATCGTGCTCGCCACCGGTCGCATCGACCTGCGGGGACGCGAGCTGCAGATCCGCGCGACGGAGGTGCGCGAGCCCGACCTCGGAGGGGCCGCCACGATCGCCACGGTGCCCGATGCGCTGGTCGTCGACCTTCCCGCGGCGGCGTGCACCCCCTCGGTGCTCGCGAGGCTCAAGGATCTCTTCGAGGCGCACCCCGGTGGGGCGCCGGTCCGGGTGCGGTTCCTCTCCTCGACGGGCGTCACCCCCCTGGAGTTGGGCACGTATCGGGTGCATCCGGGCGGCCCGCTGCTCGGCGAGCTCCGGTCGCTCCTCGGCGGCGACGCCGCGAGGGTCGAGCGCGACCCCACAGCCGAGCTCGAGGGTGCTGGTTCTACGGCTCGATAGTCCAGCACAGACTAGTTCGGGCTGACGTCGAGCCCGGCGCCGCCTACCCCTGCGTGGAGCGCGCGGACGAGAGCCGTCTCGCGTCGGAAGACCGCGCGCACCGCGGCGAGCCGTTCGCCCGCACCTGCGAGCTCCAGCAGTTCCTGCCGCTGCGGCACGAGGCCGGGGGTGGCCGCGGCGAGCACGTAGCTCGCGGCCACGGGGTCGTGGGGGATCGAGGCGACCTGACCGGCGGGCTCGCCGGCGACCCGCAGGTACGCCGAGAGCGCGCCAGTGGCCGCCTCGACGTCGTCGGTGCCCGCGCCTCCTTCATCCGGGAACGGTTCGACGTGCCAGACCGGATACGGGTCGTCTCCGATGGGCGCGATCAAGGCGACGCGATCCCGTCCGCCGATGCGCAGGCGGTGCGACCCGTCGACGTCGCGATCCTGGGCCTCGATCGCGATCGTGACGCCGACGCGGTGCGCCTCGTAGGGGCCGCCTACTTCCTGTCCCTGGCGGATCGCGACCACGACGAACGTCCCCGCGGGAAGCACCTCGTCCATCAGGGCCCGGTAGCGGGGCTCGAACACCCGCAAGCCCATCGTCTGGCCGGGGAACAGCACGGTGTGGAGCGCGAAGACGGGCATCTGCATGCACCCATGATGCCAGCGGATGGCCGGTAGGGTTGCGGTCCATGGGCTTCGAGGTGATCCCCGCGATCGACGTCGCCGACGGACGGCTCGCGTCGTACTCGCCTGACGGGCCGGTCCCCACGAGCGCGTTCGACGGCGATCCGCTCGCCGCGGCCGAGGCCTACGCCACGGTGGGCGCCCGATGGGTGCACGTCGTCGACATGGACCTCGCGTTCGACGGCCGGGCTCGCAACCTCGGCGTCGTGCGCGCGATCGCGGCGGTCGGCGTGCGCGTGCAGGGAAGTGGTGGCATCCGCACGATCGGGCAGGCGCAGGATGTCCTCGACGCCGGGGCCCACCGCGTCGTGCTCGGTTCCGGAGCGCTCGGTGAGGATGCCGTCGCCCTCGATGCGATCACGCGCCTCGCCGACCGGCTCGTGGTCGGCATCGAGGTCGACGAGGGCAGGATCCGAGCGCGCGGGGTCGACGCCGTGGACCTGCCGCTCGCCGAGACCTTGGGCTGGCTCGTGGGCGCGGGGGCGCCGGCGTTCCTGGTGACCGCGGTGTCCAGGGTCGGAACCCTCGAGGGTCCTGACGTGGCGCTCATGAAACGCGTCGTCCGGTCGGGTCGTCCGGTGATCGCTGCGGGCGGCATCTCGAGCATCGCTGAACTGCTGGCACTTCGCGCAGCGGGTGCCGCCGGGGCCGTCGTGGGTCGCGCCGCACTCGAGGGTGGACTGGACCTCGGATCTGCCCTCGGCCTCGGGTGAGTCCAGGCCGCGAGCTCGTCGTCGGTAGACTCGCGGGCTCGATGGGATTCCTCACAGACCTCGTGACGGGGGCTCGACGCGAGCTCGCCGAACGCCCGCTCGACGAGGGGGCGCTCCTGGCCCGCGCGAACGCCCGGCCACCGGCGCGCGGGTTCGTCGGCGCCCTGCGCGTGCGGGCGCCGGCGTTGATCGCCGAGGTGAAACGCGCGTCGCCGAGCGCCGGCGCGATCGCGGACGACGCCGATCCGATCGCGCAAGCGACCGCCTACGTCGACGGGGGTGCTGCAGCTGTCTCGGTGCTGACGGAGCGGCGGCACTTCCACGGGTCGCTCGCCGACCTCGAGGCGGTGCGGGCGGGCGTCCAAGTACCGTTGCTGCGCAAGGACTTCTTCGTGCATCCGGCGCAGGTGATCGAGGCCCGGGCCCACGGCGCCGACGCCGTGCTGTTGATCACGGCGGCCCTCACCGACGACGAGCTGGCGGCGATGCTGGCGCTCACGCGAGACCTCGGCATGGACGCGCTGGTCGAGGCCCATGCCGACGGGGAGCTCGAGCGCGCGGTCGCGAGTGGCGCCGAGGTCATCGGTGTGAATGCTCGCGACCTCGAATCCCTCGACGTCGACGTCGAGCGGGCCCTCGATCGCGTTCGCCGTATCCCTCCCGACCGGGTCGCGGTCCTCGAGTCCGGTGTGAAGACCCGGGCCGACGTCGAAGCCGCCGTCGACGCGGGAGCTTCTGCCATCCTGGTGGGCGAGGCCCTGATGCGGGCCGACGACCCCCGCGCAGCCGCGCGCCGGCTCATCACGGACATCGAAGCGCGACCCCCACGACGAGGAGACCGAACGGCATGAGTCGCGACACCGCCACCCTGCCCCTGCCGACCCTGCCCGACGCGCGTGGACGCTTCGGCGACTACGGCGGCCGATACGTGCCGGAGGTGCTGATCCCGGCGCTCGACGAGCTCACCGAGGCGTGGGCGAGGCTGCGCGAGGACCCCGGCTTCCGTGAGGAGCTCGGCGGGCTGAGCCGCGACTTCGTGGGGCGTCCGACGCCGATCACCCACGCGGCTCGCCTGTCCGAGGAGCTCGGCTACGACGTCTGGTTGAAGCGCGAGGACCTCGCCCATACGGGGGCCCACAAGATCAACAACGCGCTCGGACAGGCCCTGCTCGCGACGCGGCTCGGGAAGCGGCGGATCATCGCCGAGACGGGGGCCGGCCAGCACGGCGTGGCGACGGCCACGGCGTGCGCGTTGCTCGGGCTCCCGTGCGTCGTGTACATGGGCGAGGAGGACACGCGCCGCCAAGCGCCGAACGTCGCCCGGATGAAGCTGCTCGGCGCCGAGGTCGTGCCCGTCACGGCGGGCACGAAGACCTTGAAGGAAGCCGTGAACGAGGCGCTCCGCGACTGGGCGGCCACGGTCAACGACACGCACTACATCATCGGCTCGGTCGTCGGGCCCCACCCATTCCCGCAGCTCGTGCGCGACCTGCAGCGCGTGATCGGTGACGAGGCCCGGGCCCAGTACGCCGAGCGGCTCGGCGGCGATCCCGAGGTCGTGGTCGCCTGCGTGGGTGGGGGGTCCAACGCGATCGGCATGTTCACGGCGTTCGTGGGCTCGCCAGGCGTGCGACTGATCGGTGTGGAAGCCGGCGGTCGCGGCATGAACCTGGGGGAGCACTGCTCGTCGATCAGCCAGGGGCAGCCCGGGGTGCTGCACGGCGCGATGATGTACCTGCTGCAGGATGCCGACGGGCAGATCGTCCAGACCCACTCGATCTCCGCCGGCCTCGACTACCCGGGCGTGGGGCCCGAGCATGCCTGGCTGCACGACGAGGGCCTCGCGGAGTACGTGAACGCCTCAGACGACGACGCCCTGGCCGGCTTCCAGGCGCTCGCGCGCACCGAGGGCATCCTGCCGGCACTGGAGCCCTCCCATGTGATCGGCTGGCTGCTCCACCGCCCCCTGCCCGAGGGTACGCGGGTCCTCGTCTGCCTCTCGGGTCGAGGCGACAAGGACCTCGACACGGTGCTTGCCGCGCTGGGATCTCGAGCCTGATGGGTGCCCTGGAATCCGCGCTTCGGGCGCGGCGGGAGGCGGGCGGGCGGGCGTTCGTTCCGTACCTGACCGGAGGGTTCCCCGGCGTCGACGCGGCCCTGTTGCGATCGGTCGCCGACGCCGGCGTCGATGCGATCGAGGTGGGGGTGCCGCACTCGGACCCGGTGATGGACGGGGGCGTGATCCAGGAAGCCTCATCGGCGGCGCTCGCCGCTGGGACCCGGCCGGCAGACGTGCTCGCCACGGTCCGCGACGCCGCGTTGGAGATCCCCGTGGTCGTGATGACCTACGTGAATCCGGTGTTCCGACGGGGGGTCGAGGCGTTCCTCGACGACGCCGACGACGCCGGGGTGACGGGCATCATCGTGCCGGACCTGCCTGTCGACGAAGCGGCGGCCTTCGACGCGGCCTGCGCGGCACGGGGGATCGACGCCGTGCTGCTGGCCGCCCCCGGCGCCGCGACCGCGCGGCTCGCCGAGATCGGTGCCAAGGCGCATGGGTTCGTCTACTGCGTGGCGACCTACGGCGTCACCGGCGCCCGCGATACCCTCGGCGGCACGGCCGAAGAACTCGTCACCTCTCTGCGCCCGTTCACCGATCTGCCGTTGCTCGTGGGCGTCGGCATCGGTTCGCCCGACCAGGCTCGCGAGGCGGGAGCGTTCGCCGACGGCGTGATCGCGGGAAGCGCCCTCATGGCTCGCCTGGTGCAGGAGGACCGCGACGGCATGCTCGACCTGGTACGGGGGTTCCGAGTGGCGCTCCCACTCACCTGAACCCGCCGAGCCGACCGGCACGCATCCCGCGGGGACCCCCCGAACGTATGCACGTGCAGGCTGATCCGATGGAGCGATTGGCTTGCAGGTTCGGGATGTGGTACCAACACCCGTCTCGAAGCATGGAAGGAAGGGGGCTCTATGAAGCGTCGATCTTGGCTGACGGTGATCGCCACCGTCGCCGCGCTCGCTCTGGTGGCGAGCGCTTGCTCCAATGACGACGACGGTGGGGGCGACACCGGCGGAGGCACCGAGACCGCGGAAGTCGACGAGTTCGGCACCGTTGAGATCGCGGCGGGCGAGCCGATCAACATCGGCACGCTGCTCGTGATCTCGGGCGCGGACGCCGCGCTCGGCCAGGACAGCCAGAACGGCGCCGTGCTCGCCGGCGACTACCTCGACGGTACGTTCGATGGCCAGGACGGCCAACTGCTCGGCCACGACATCAAGTGGACGCACGAGGACGAGCTGTGCTCGGCCGAAGGCGGCCAGGCGGGCGGCACGGCCCTCTCGGCGGACCCGTCCATCGTGGCCGTGATCGGTACCAGCTGCTCGAGTGCCGCGCTCGGCGTCGCCGACACGATCATGTCGGAGAAGGGCATCCTGCTGTTCTCGCCGTCGAACACGAACCCGGCGCTGACGTCGGAAGAGGCGCACCAGCCGTTCTACGCGCGCACGGCGCACAACGACCGCATCCAGGGTGCGATCGTGGCCGAGTACGCGCTGAACGAGCAGGGCGCCACGAAGCTGGCGACGATCCACGACGAGAGCCCGTACACCCAGGGCCTCACCGCGGCGGCCGCCGTGAACTTCGAGGCCGGTGACGGCACCGTGACGGTGCAGGAGCAGATCAACTCCGAAGACACCGACTTCAAGCCGTTGCTCCGGTCGATCGCCGAGACGGACCCCGACGTGCTGTACGCGCCGGTGTTCGTGGCCGCCTGCTCGCTGATCCTCAAGCAGGGCGCGGAGATCATGCCAGACGTCACGATCATGGCGTCGGACGGTTGCATGAGCAGCGACACGATCAAGAACGCCGGCGACGCCGTCGACGGCGTGTTCCTGTCATCGCCCGACATCTCGGTGTTCCAGGAGGGGGAGTTCTACTCCAACGAGTTCATCCCCGCCTACCAGGAGCAGTTCGGCTCGGAGCCGACGTCGGTGTTCCACGCGCACTCGTTCGACGCGGCGAACGTGCTGTTCGACGCGATCGAGCAGGTCGCCGTGGAGAACGACGACGGCTCGCTGTCGATCCCTCGGACGGCCCTGCGCGATGCGGTGTTCGCGACCTCGGGGTACGAGGGCCTCACCGGCATCATCACCTGCACGGAGCTGGGTGACTGTGCCACGGACGTGACGATCGGCATCTTCGAGGGTCCGAACTGGCCCGTCGAGGGTGGGGCGAAGCCCGACACACCGGTGTACAGCGACACGAAGTCGTTGGACGACGTCCTGTAGTCCCACGAGAGAACGACGGATCCCCGGGCGGCCGTGTGAGCGGTCGCCCGGGGACCCATCCATGAGGGGGGCGGGCGAGGCGTGTCCAGTTCCGGGTCCGCACGATCCGTCGACGCGCGGCTGAGCGGCTTCGCGACGCTTCCGTGGCGTCGGATCATCTTGGTGGTACTGGGCGCGACGATCGCGTTCGTCGTGGTGGTCGGCGTGTACAAGACGCTGACGCTTCCCGAGGCTGAACGATACTCAGGTGACTTCTGGGTCGACCAGATCGTGAACGGGATCGGCCAAGGGGCGATCCTCGCGCTGATCGCACTCGGGTACACGCTCGTGTACGGCATCCTCCGCATGATCAACTTCGCTCACGGTGAAGTGTTCATGGCGGGTGCGTTCATCTCGTTCTTCTTCGCCGACGCATACCTGAAGAGCGGATTCCTGAACTCGAACCCCTTCCTCGCACTACTGATCCTGCTCATCGTGTCGATCGCGGGGTCGACCCTCGTCGCGGTCCTGCTCGAGCGGATCGCGTACCGTCGCTTGCGAAACGCCCCGAGGCTCGTGCCGCTCATCACCGCGATCGGAGCTTCGCTGTTCATCCAGAGCGCGTTCCGCGGGTTCTTCGGTCCTCAGCCTCGAGGCTATCCATTGCCGACGGTGCTCGAGGGAGCGATCGACCTCTTCGGGATCTCCGTCTCGAAGGTGCAGCTACTCGTCTTCGTGACGGCGATCGTCGCGATGTTGGCTCTGCAGCTGTTCGTGAGTCGCAGCCGCACCGGCCGCTCGATGCGCGCCGTTGCCGCAGACAGCGAGATCGCGAGCCTCATGGGCATCAACGTCGATCGCATCGTGGTGATCACGTTCGTGGTCGGCGGTGTGCTCGCCGGCATCGCCGGACTGCTGTTCTCCCTCACGTTCACGCAAGTGGTATTCACGATGGGGTTCAGGCCCGGCATCGCGGCGTTCACCGCCGCCGTGCTCGGTGGCATCGGAAGCATCGGGGGCGCCGCGTTGGGTGGGTTCGTGCTCGGAGTGCTCCAGGCGATCGGCCCGCCGCTGTTCCTCACGGGATTCGGCATCCCTAGCCCGTTCTCGCTGCGCGACATGTTCGTGTTCCTGGTGCTGATCCTCGTGCTGGTGTTCCGCCCGGGTGGGTTGCTCGGTTCCGGTGAGGCGGAGAAGGTCTGATGCGCACGAGCGTGCGCATCGGCGTGATCGCAGGCATCGTGACGATCTTCCTCGCCGCGGTCGGGCTGATCGGCAACTTCACGGGCCTGAACCTGATCGGGGAACAGGTCACGTTCGCGGGTCTGATGCTCGCGGCCCCGCCGCTCCTCGCCGGATACGTTGCCGCGGCGCCCAGGATCGAGGCCGGACAACTGGTCCAGCTCAGCCGGGCGCAGGCGGCCGTGGTGGGAGCGACGACGGGAGCGCTGGCGGGCGCCGTCTTCGGGGCCTTCGTCGTTTTCGTCGATGCGTTCGGGGTGGAACGAGTCCGAGCCGTCTTCCTGAACATCTCGCCGACGCTGATGGAGTACCTGACCAGAGGGCGACCTGCCGTCGTGGCCGCGGCCGTCCTGGTCGTCGCCTCGCTGATCGTCGGCGCCGCCGGCGCCGTGTACCGCACGCTGCCCGATGCGATCCGGCGTCCCCTGGGCTCCGCCGTCTGGGTCACGCTGCTCCTCGGGTTCTTGCAGCGCATCGTGCCGATCGCGCTCGATCAGCTCGGGGTCGAGCGTGACTGGTTGTACAGCAAGGTCACAGGGGGACTGACCTGGGTCGGGGCGATCGTGATCGCCGCGGTGGCTGCCGGCGCCTCGATACTGAAGCAGCGCAAGGGCGATGCGATCCGAGACGCGGTCATCGCACGCCGGGCGAGAGGGTCCACGGGACCGCGCCTGACTCCGCTGAGCTTCCTGCTCATGATCGTCGCACTGGCCGTGGTGTTGATCGCGCCCCATGTGCTCGGGTCCGTGATCTCACAGGTCCTCGGCACCGTGATGGTGTTCGCTCTGCTTGGCCTCGGCCTCAACATCGTCGTCGGCTACGCCGGGCTGCTCGACCTCGGGTACGTCTTCTTCTTCACCCTCGGCGCTTACTCGCTCGCTCTGCTGACGGGGGCCACGCTCAACACGTTCATCGGGTCATCCGAGCCGGCGATCTCGCTGAACCTGAACTTCTACGTGGCGGTTCCGATCGTCGTGCTGATCGCGGCGTTGGCCGGGGTGCTCATCGGGGCGCCGGTGCTCCGGCTCCGCGGAGACTACCTGGCCCTCGTGACCCTCGGGCTCGGGGAGATGATCGTCGTACTCGTCACGAGCCCGTGGCTCGAGCCTCTCGTCGGCGGCCCACAGGGGATGCGCGACATCACCGACGCGGCGATCGGTGACTTCGGGTTCCGAGATCCGCAGCACTTCTACTACCTCGCGTTCGCGTTCGTCGTGCTCGCCCTCTTCGTGTCGTGGCGGCTCGCGAACTCGCGGGTCGGCCGCGCGTGGACCGCCTTGCGCGAGGATGAGCAGGTCGCCGACGCGATGGGCGTGAGCACGACCGCGTACAAGCTGCTCGCGTTCGCGATGGGCGGCGCGATCGGCTCGGTGGGCGGGGCGTTGTTCGCGGTGCAGATCGGGTCACTCACGCCCGCGAGCTTCCAGGTGCTGGTCTCCATCCAGGTGCTCGGCATCGTCATCCTGGGCGGCATCGGCAGCCTGCCGGGTGTGATCACCGGCTCCCTCGTGCTCGTCGGCCTGCCCGGACTCCTGCGCGAGTTCGAGGAGTATCGGCTGCTCGCCTACGGTGCCGCCGTCGTCGCGGTGATGCTCCTGCGGCCCGAGGGTCTCGTGCCGAACGTTCGCCGCAGCCGCGAGCTGCATGAAGAGGACCGAGAACAGGACAAGTGGGCCAGCGATGTCGCATCCGACGAGCACGTTGCGTCGTCGATCTCTCCACTGGGGGAGAGTGCCGGATGAGCACCGCCCTGCTCGAGGTCGAAAGCGTCACGAAGCGTTTCGGGGGGCTCAGCGCTCTGAACGAGCTCTCCTTCCGGGTCGGTGAAGGCGAGATCGTCTCGATCATCGGCCCGAACGGCGCCGGGAAGTCGACCGTCTTCAACGTGATCACCGGCCTCTATCCGCCGGACGAGGGCGACGTGCGGTTGCGGGGCGTCTCGGTCGTCGGCCTGGCGCCGAACCGCCTCACCCGGGCGGGGATCGCTCGCACGTTCCAGAACGTGCACCTGTTCCCGAACATGACCGTGCTCGAGAATGCGATGGTCGGACAACACTGTCGCAGCAGGGCGGGGGTGTTCGGGTCGATCTTCCGGCCACCCTCGGTGCGTGCCGAAGAGGCGAGGATCCGCGAACGCGCGAGGGAGAGCCTCGACTTCTTCGGCTCGCGGCTCGCCGGCTACCGACAGGATCAGCCCGCGTTCGCGCTCTCATACGCGAACCGACGCAGGCTCGAGATGGCGAGGGCGCTCGCGACCGACCCGGCGCTGATGCTGCTCGACGAACCGACCGCCGGCATGAACCCGCGTGAGACCCTCGAGTTGCGCGACCACATCGTGCGGATGCGCGACGAGCTCGGCCTGACGGTGCTCGTGATCGAGCACGACATGCGGGTGGTCAAGGGGGTGTCGGACCGCGTGATCGCGTGCGACTACGGGCGCAAGATCGCCGAGGGCACGTACGAAGAGGTCGCCAACGACGAGCAGGTCATCGAGGCGTACCTGGGAGTCCGGCACGAGGAGCTCGGGTGAGCGAGGCCGCCGAGCGTACGCCGGTGCTGGAGCTTCGGAACGTCTCGACCCACTACGGCCTGGTCGCGGTGCTGCGTGAGGTCGACATGCAGATCTTCTCGGGCGAGATGGTCTGCCTGCTCGGCGGCAACGCCAGCGGCAAGAGCACGACCCTGAAGACGATCCTGGGCTACGTGACCCCGTCCGAGGGCGAGGTGATCTTCGAAGGCGAGCCCATCTCCGGACTGCCCACGTCCGAGATCGTGCGGCGCGGCATCTCGATGGTGCCGGAGAACCGCCGGTTGTTCGCCGACATGACCGTCGACGAGAACCTCCAGCTCGGCGCGTACCTGCGCACCGACAAGGACTCGACCGCCCGCGATCGAGAGCAGGTGCTGGAGACGTTCCCTCGGGTCCGCGAGCGCCTGAAGCAGAAGGCGGGCACGCTCTCGGGCGGGGAGCAGCAGATGGTGGCGATGGGCCGCGCGTTGATGGCCGATCCGAAGGTGCTGCTGATGGACGAGCCGTCGATGGGCCTCGCACCCGTTCTGGTCGAGCAGGTCTTCGAGATCATCCAGACGATCCGCGAGCTGGGCCGCACCGTGTTCGTCGTGGAACAGAACGCCAACATGGCGCTTCGTATCGCCGACCGCGGCTACGTGATCCAGACCGGCGAGGTCGTGCTCGCCGACACGGCCGAGGCGCTGCTCAGCAACCCCCAGATGCGCCAGGCCTACCTGGGCGAGCTCTGAGGCAGGGCGCCGTGCAGGTGCCCTTCGTCGACGCCGAGGACCTGGTTCGACGGCTCCCGATGCGAGCGGCGATCGACGCGCTCGAGCGAGCCTTCCGCGACGGCGACCCTTCGGCGACCCCGCTCCGATCGCACATGGCCACGCCCAAGGGCACCCTGTTGCTGATGCCCGCGGTGGGGGAGCCCGGCGTAGGGGTCAAGCTCGTGACCCTGACCGAGGCGAACCCGGGCCGCGGACTGCCGCTGATCCACGCGATCTACGTGCTGTTCGACGTGAAGACCCAGGCCCCGCGCATGATCGTCGACGGCTCTGCCCTGACCGCCCTTCGCACCGGGGCCGTGAGCGGTCTCGCCACGCGGTACCTGGCGCGTGCCGACGCCACGCGGCTCGTGATCTTCGGGGCGGGGGTGCAGGCGCAGGCCCACCTGCAGGCGGTCACGGCCGAGCGGTCGGTGACCCACCTCGTGGTCGTGAGCCGCACGCGCGATCGGGCCGAGCGGCTGGTGCAACGGGCGGCCGAGATGGGGATCGAGGCTGCCGTGGGTACCGCCGACGACGTGGCCGACGCCCACGTCGTCTGCACCTGCACCACGTCGACCGAGCCGTTGTTCGACGGCGGACGCCTCGCCCCGGGCGCGCACGTGAACGCGGTGGGCGCGTACCGGCCCGAGACCAGGGAGGTCGACACCGAGACCGTCCGCCGGGCCCGCGTCGTGGTGGAGACCAGGGCGGCGGCGCTGGAGGAGGCGGGCGACCTGCTGCTGCCCATCGGGGAAGGCGCGATCTCGGCCGGCCACGTGATCGCGGACCTGCAGGAGGTCGTGCGAGGCAGCGCTGTTCGTGAAGGGGATGACGACGTCACCCTGTTCGAGTCGGTCGGCCTGGCGTTCGAGGACCTCGCCGTCGCGGGCGCTCTCGCCGCAACGATGTGAGGGTGCCGGGAGAGGGGGTCGAACCCTCACGGGCCGAAGCCCACGGGATTTTGAGTCCCGCGCGTCTGCCGATTCCGCCATCCCGGCCGGAGCTCCATAGACTAGCGGCCACCCCGCCCATGACCCTGCGCATCCGATCGCCGATCGCCGGCCTGCTCGCCGTTGTCGTCACGGCGCTCGTCGCCTGCTCCGGCTCCGACGCGGACGGCACACCGAACGTCAGGGTCGCGTTCTTCCAGGATCTCTCGGTCCCCGACCACGTCGACCTGGTGTCGCCCTCGTTCCTCGCCTTCGACATGGCCGTGCAGCGTCGCCTCGTCGAGCGCGGGGCCACGGCCGAGGTGGTGCAGTTCGACACCCGCGGCGACGCGGGCACCGCGATCGAGATGGCACAGGAGGTCGCGGCCGACGGGTCGTTCGTGCTCGCCGTTGCGGCGCCGTTCTGGCACGAGCCCGCCGAGGTGGGGCGCATCCTCGCCGAGGCCGGCGTGCCGACGATGAGCCTGTCACCGGTCAGCGGGTCACCGTGGCTCCAACCGTCGTCTCCACCGGGAGACCCTGCCGCCCTGTGGCGTCGGCTGGTGCCGGACCGGGCATCCGAGGCGTCGCTGCTTGCCGAGATCGCCGGCCAACGCTCACCCGAGGGCGAGCCGCAGCCGGTCTGCCTCGTCGGCGACGGCAGCCCGTACGGACGTGGCCTGGTGGACCAGGTCGAGGCCGGGCTCGGCGGCTGGCCGTCGACGAGGATCGACGGCACGGCGCCCGTCGAGGCGTCGGAAGCGGTCGCCACGACCGGCTGCAGGGTCGTCGTGTGGGGAGGGTTCCCACCGGGCGCGCGAGAGCTCGCCCGGGCGATGCGGGCCGCGGGATCGGCGCGCGGCAGGCCGGTCGACCTCGCGGGCGACGCGCTCAAGACCACGATCCCGCCGACGTCCCCGGCCGGCAACGGGGTGGTGGTCGGGTCGGTCGCGTGCTCGTGCGTCGACGTCTCGCTCGAGCTGGGGCTCCCGAGCCGGCGCTTCCTGAACGCCTACCAGTCGGAGCACGGGCTGGCCCCCGGCGTGTACGCCGCCGAAGCGTGGGACGCCGGTCGCCTCGCGGCGGGCGCGATCACCGGTGGGGCCCTCGATCGCGTGGCGATGCAGGCCGCGTTCACGACGTTCACCACGTACGAGGGCGTGGCACGAACCTACGCGTTCGACGCCGACGGTGAGCTGGTCGGTGTCGAGCCCGGACTATTCGCCGCGGCCGGTACGCGGTGGTTGCCGCTTCCGACGTGAGCGTTCCTCCGCCAGGTCACGCGAACCCGTGAAACCCCGAACCCCCCGCTCTGCGTAGTCCAAGCGGGAGGACCGCGCGCCCGCGTTGCCCGCTGGCCCCCCCAGGCCTATAGTCCGGCGAGGGGCGCACGAACTGCGTTCCCTCTGGAAGGAGGCAGGATGCACAAGCTCCGTTTCCGGTCGATCCTCGTGCTCGTGGCTGCACTGTCGCTCGTTGCGGCGGCCTGCGGCGGCGACGACACGACCGACTCGGGAGGTGGCGGCGGCGGCACGAGCACCACGGGCGCCTGCGCCGATGCCGACACCGCTGCTGGCGACGCGTTGGCGCAGGTCTGCACCGACGGCGTGATCAAGATCTCGACCGACCCCGCTTACCCGCCGCAGTCATCGCTGAACCCGGAGACCGGGGAGTACGAGGGCTTCGATATCGACGTTGCGACTGAGATCGCAGACCGCCTCGGTGTCGAGGTCGAGTGGGTCACTCCGAAGTGGGAGGCCATCACCGCCGGCAACTGGCAAGGTCGTTGGGACATGAGCGTGGGCTCGATGACCGTGACGGCCGAGCGGGCAGAGGTGCTGGACTTCACGCCGGCCTACTACTACACGCCGTCGTCCATCGCGGTCCCCGATGACAGCGATATCACGTCGGTGGACCAGCTGAGCGGCCGGTCGGTCGGCGTGTGCGCCGGGTGCACGTACGACTTCTTCCTGCAAGGCACGCTGGACATCCCGGGCTTCACCTTCCCCCCTCCACCGGCTGGCATCAGCATCAAGGGCTTCGACACCGACTCCACGGCCATCCAGGCTCTGGAATCCGGTCAGGTCGACGCCGTGATGTCGGCGACACCCACGCTGCAATCTGCGATCGACAAGGGACGGCCGATGGTGCTGCTCGGCGACCCGCTGTTCTCGGAGCCGCTGTCAGTGGCGTTCGACAAGTCCTCGGAGCTCGACCAGGCCGCGCTCCTCGAGGCGGCTTCGGGCATCGTCGAGGAGATGCACAGCGACGGCACGCTGACCGATCTGTCGATGGAATGGTTCGGAGAAGACCTGACGGTGGACCCGTCCGCCGGATGATCCTCGAGCGAACCGACGTCTGCTGACGGAGGGCCACATGGCGACACATGAGGTGGGGGCCGGGGCAACCCGGCCCCCCGCCCAACGACCTGAGGGTCGCATGGAGGGCATGGCGCAGGCCAGCGCCCGGGTGCCCTTCCGGCTGAAGGTCGCGGTCGTCTGGATCGTGATCTTCATCATCCTGGGGGCGCTGTTCGCCGCTGCCGACTTCAACACCCAGTTCATGCGGGATAGCGCGGACTATGTCGTCCGCGGACTGGTGTACACCCTCATCATCGCGTTGGCAGGCATCGTGCTCGCCGTGCTCTTGGCGCTGATCGGTGCCCTCGGGAGGCTCTCGAGGAATCCGGTCGCCTACGGCGTCTCCGGCTTCTACACGTCCTTCTTCCGAGGCACGCCGTTGATCGTGCAGCTCTTCCTGATCGCGTTCGCCCTTCCGGTCGTGGTCGGGAACCTCGGACTCCCGTCGTGGGTCGAGGACCTCCTCACGCTCTCGTCGCTGGCTGCGGGGATCGTTGCGCTCGGCTTGAACTACGGCGCGTACATGACGGAGATCTTCCGAGCGGGCATCCAGTCGGTGAGCCACGGCCAGTCCGAGGCGGCGGACGCGCTCGGCATGACCTACGGTCAGAAGATGAAGCGGGTGGTGCTGCCCCAGGCTTTCAGGGTGATCATCCCGCCGACCGGGAACGAGTTCATCGCGATGCTCAAGGACACGGCCCTCATCAGCTTCATCGGCGCCACGGTCGGGCAGGAAGAGATCTTCCGCCGCGCCCAACTCGTGGGCACCCGCGACTTCCTCCCGCTCGAGGCCTACCTGCTGGCGGCGGGCATGTACTGGGCCCTGACGGCGATCTTCACGCTCTTCCAGAGCCGTCTTGAGCGACGTATCAGCAAGGGATACGTGCGCGGAGCCCCCACGGCTGCACCGAAGACGTCGAAGGCTACGGGTCCTGGTGAGACGGCTGACACGGTGGACATCCCCCCGGTCGTCGACGGCGGCGTGGCGGGCCCCGAACTGGGAGGGCAGGGGCATTGACAGGCGTGCGCAACGGTGAAGAGGTCGTCAGGGTCGAGAACCTCCACAAGAGCTTCGGTGCCCTCGAGGTACTCAAAGGCATCGACATGGAGGTCGACAAGGGTGAGGTCGTCGTCATCTTCGGCCGGTCGGGGTCGGGCAAGAGCACGCTGCTGCGGTGCGTGAACTTCCTCGAGGACCCGACGGCCGGCATGATCGAGGTCGCCGGCGTCCGCCTCGAGGGCGGTCATCGCACGAAAGGCAAGCGGGAGCAGGTCCGCCAGCTCCGCATCAAGGCGGGCATGGTCTTCCAGTCCTTCAACCTGTTCCCGAACATGACCGTGATCGGCAACGTCATCGAGGGGCCGGTCACGGTGAAGGGCATCCCCGAGGCCGACGCGCGCGCGATGGGTCTCGACCTGCTCGACAAGGTCGGATTGGCCGACAAGGCCGACGAGTACCCGATCCGGCTCTCCGGCGGTCAGCAGCAGCGCGTCGCGATCGCCCGGGCGCTGGCGATGGAGCCGGAGGTCATGCTCTTCGACGAGCCGACCTCGGCGCTCGATCCGGAGCTGATCGGGGAGGTGCTGGCCGTGATGAAGTCGCTCGCCACCGACCTGCACATGACGATGATGGTGGTCACCCACGAGATGGGCTTCGCGCGCGAGGTGGCCAACCGCATGATGTTCTTCCACGAGGGCGTGATCCTCGAGCAGGGCACACCTGACGAGATGATCAACCACACGAAGTACCCGGAGACGAAGAAGTTCTTCGAAGCCGTCCTCTAGCGTCACGGTGGTACGCGCCGCCGGTTCCAGCGGCGGTCGTGGATCGCCCGCAGACTCCAGTGATGGTTCAGGGTCGTGACCGGGGTGCCCGGAAGTCTCGACCACTGGTTCGGGGTGCAGCGTCGAACCCCCCGAACGGGGCGGGAAAAAGATGACGGGCCGCGACGCCCCTCGGGTTCGATCACGCCTTCCCCATACGCGATCGTTCCCTGTCGAGCATCGCGGCCCGTCAAGCTACGGTCCCGAGCGACCCGGCCGGTCCGGTTTCCCGGTCCTGCCCGCGGTCTCGCGGGACCGACGCGAACGATAAACGCGAGGTTGAGACCTGTCAACTCGACCCGCCCCGCGCACCAAACGGTTTGGCGCGAACCCGCAGGTCAGAGGCCCTCGGGGCTCACATGAAAGAGTGACAGGAACGAACCTCGGGGCACCGATCGATCTCAGGTGCGGTCGCCCACATGCTGGGAAGCCTCCTGGTCCGGTGTCGCCGTGACCGTCGCCGGCGGGGCTGCGGGAACCGGCGGAGCCGACCGAAGGAACATGCCCCCGACGATCACCAGGTATCCGAACCAGCCTGCCAGCTCGAGCCACGTCGGGTTGGCCTGGTAGCCGAAGATCGCGCGGAGGATGCCTCCAGCGCCCTCGTCGTCCGGGAAGGTCGTTGAGATGTCGAAGGCCGTGCCGGCCAGGACCGGCAGCCACCCGGCCTCCTGCAGTTCGTGCAGCGCGTACGCGAACAGCCCAGCGGCGACCACGATCAGGAGCAGGCCGGTGATCCGGAAGAACGACCGGAGGTTGAGCCGTAGCCCACCCCGGTACAGCAGGACCCCGAGCACGACGGCGAGCGTCAGGCCGAGCATGGCGCCGATCACCTGTCCGCCGACCCCACCTGACTCGACGGCGGTTCCCTTGGCGGCGGCGAAGATGAACAACGCCGTCTCGACACCTTCGCGAAGCACCGCCACGAAGGCGAGGGCGGCGAGGGCGAATCCGCCGGTGAGCAAGGCAGTGTCGACCCGCTCGTGCAGCTCCGACTTGACGCGGGCGCCCTGGCGCCGCATCCAGAAGATCATCCAGGTCAGCACACCGACCGCCGCCAGGGTGACGAGGCCCTCGAAGACCTGCTCGGCCTCGCCTTCGAATTCCGCGCCCACCGCGAAGATGACGGTCCCGACGACGATGCTCACCACGACGGCCAGCGCGGTGCCCCACCAGACGAGGTACTGCCGATCTCGCGCCTGGATCTGTTTCAGGTAGGCGAGGAGGATCGAGATGATCAGCGCCGCCTCGATGCCCTCACGCATCGCGACCAGGAACGCAGCACCCACCGGCCGTACTCCTTTCCTTGTTCGGACTTCCGAACACGAACTCTTCGGGACGTCGAAACCCTATCCAGAGGGTCGGATTCCTGTCAAGGTCGTTCGGCACCGAACGATGGGCCCGCCATGGAAGGCCCGCTCGCCTTCCCTCGCTCAGCCCGAGCGGGCTTCCACCCAAAGGTGGTCGGCGAGATCGACACCGAGGGCAACAGCTTTGTCGCGGACCGACAAGCTCATCGATCCATCCGGTCCGATCCCGTCGACGACGATCTCGGCACCGGGCATGAGCCCCGAATCCTCCAGGAACCGCATCACGGTGAGCTCCAGTTCGAGATCCTCGGTGAGCCGTCGGAGCGTCGCCCTCGCGCCGGGCTGCACGTCCCTCAGGGCGACCAACATGGTCACGTCCACCTCGTGGCTGGACCCGGGGATCGGATTGCCGTGCGGGCACGCGCCGGGGTCGCCGAGGATGTCGACGAGCCGCTCCTCCACCTGAGCGGAGATCACGCGCTCCCAGACCTCGGCCTCCTGATGCGCCTGGTGCCACGGCAGGCCGATCACGTCGATCAGCAGGTGCTCTGCGAGACGGTGCCGACGCACGAGCGCGATCGCCACGGCGCGGCCGGAATCGGTGAAACCCAGGGTGCGGCCGTCGGCCGTGAGCAGGCCGTCGCCGATCAGGCGCTTGACGTGTTCGCTGACCGACGGGCGGCTCACGCCCATCCATCGAGCGATCTCCGCCTGCACCATGGGGAAGCCCTCTTCCTCGATCTCGTAGAGCGCCTCGAGGTAGTCGGCCGACGGGTGGCGAGCGTCGGTGTCCGCGGCGTCGGTCGTCATGGGCGGAGACTACGATACGAGCCGTGACCCATTCGAAGCGTGGCGCCGCAGTATCGGGGTCCGGCGAGACCCCGAGGCGGATGTTCCTGCTCGACGGGCACTCCCTCGCGTACCGCGCGTTCTTCGCGCTGCCGCCTACCCTCGCGACGTCGAGCGGCACGCTCACGAATGCCGTGTACGGGTTCACGAGCATGGTGATCAAGCTGCTCGCCGAGGAGAAGCCCGACCTGATCGCGGTCTTCTTCGATGCGGGCAAGCCGACCGTGCGGCTGGCCAAGGACGCCGACTACAAGGCGGGGCGTCGCGAGACGCCACAGGACTTCACGTCGCAACTCGGTCTGATCGAGGAGGTGCTCGAGTCGATGCGCATCCCGGTGCTGCGCATCGCCGACGGCAACGAAGCCGATGACGCGATCGGCACCCTCGCGCTGCGCGCCCACGAACAGGGCGTCGACGCCACGATCGTCACGGCGGACCGCGATTTCTTCCAGCTCGTGCGACCGGGCGTGACGGTGATGTTCAACCGTAAGGGCATCAGCGACATCGTCCGCTACGACGAGGAAGCCGTGACCGAGCGCTACGGCATCACCCCGGCGCAGTACCTCGATTTCGTGGCGCTGAAGGGCGACTCGAGCGACAACATCCCCGGGGTGCCAGGTGTCGGCGACAAGACGGCCGCGAAGCTCGTGAACCAGTTCGGCTCGGTCGAGGAGCTCGTGGGGAACACCGAGATGCTCAAGGGCAAGCAGAAGGAGAACGTCGTGGCGTCGGCCGAGCGGCTCGGCCTCAACAAGGAGCTCGCTCGCATCGACACCGCCCTCGAGCTGCCGGTCGACCCCGACGACTGCGTGATGGGGGAGTGGGACGCCGACGAGGTGCGGCGCCTCTTCTCCTCCCTGGAGTTCCGCTCCCTGTTCGACCGGCTGCAGGAGATCGGCAACGTCAAGCCGAAGGTCGACGTCGCCGAACTCGACCTGCGCGAGGTGACGGCCGACGAGCTGCCGGCCATCTGGGCCGGTGGTGCTCCGGTGGGGGTGCAGCTCGACGCCGACGATGACGATGTTCGAGGCGTGGCGTTGTCGGCAGGCGGTGCCCAGGCGGCGTACGCCCCGCTCGACGGCGTCGACCCGCTCGGAGCGTTCCTCGCCGACCCCGACGCGCCGAAATGGACCCACGACGCCAAGGCCCTCGAGCGGGTCGCGCTTCGGTCGGGGGGCTCGATCGACGGCGTCGCGTTCGACACGATGCTCGCGGCCTACCTGCTCGATCCCGCATCGGCGGAGTATCCGTTGCGAGGGCTGGCCGAGTCCTACCTCGGGGCCGACGTGCTCGGGGCGGTCGAGGGGGAGCAGGCAGAGGAGGGGCAGCTGTTCGCCGACGCCTCGTGGCGCACCGTCGCCGCGGAGGCAGCCGCGATCGCCCTGCTCGCCCCCGTGATGGAGGAGCTCATCGAGCAGCAAGGGCTGCGCTCGCTCCTCGACGACGTGGAGCTGCCGCTCTCGTCGGTGCTCGGCCGCATGGAAGCCCGCGGCATCCGCCTCGACGTCGCCTACCTCGAGGAGATGGGGGAGTCGGTCCGCGACCGCATGGCCACGCTGAAGGCTGAGGTCTACACGCAGGCCGGCGAGGAGTTCAACCTGAACTCGCCGCCGCAGCTACGGAAGATCCTCTACGACCAGCTCGGCCTGCAGCCCGGGAAGAAGACCCCCAAGGGCGAGCTCTCCACCGACGCGAGCGTGCTCGAGAAGCTCCGCGAGGCCCATCCGATCGTCGACGCGCTGCTGTCGTGGCGCGAGCTCGACAAGCTGAACTCGACCTACCTCGAGGCGTTGCCCCGCCTCGTCGACCCGCGCGACGGCCGCGTGCACACGACGTTCGTGCAGACCGCGGCCGCGACCGGACGACTCTCCTCGACGAACCCGAACCTGCAGAACGTGCCGATCCGCACCGAGCTCGGCCGCCAGATCCGCCGAGCGTTCGTGCCCGGCCAGGAGGGCCAGGTCCTCCTCGTGCTCGACTACTCCCAGATCGAGCTCCGCATCCTGGCGCATCTGTCGGGGGACGAGGGCCTGCGCGCTGCGTTCGAGAGCGGCGAGGACATCCACACGGCGACGGCGGCACGCGTGTTCGACCTGCCGCTCGACGCGGTCGACCCCGGTTCGCGTTCGCGGGCGAAGATGGTGAACTACGGCCTCGCCTACGGCATGAACGCCTGGGGGCTCGCTCAGCGCCTCGACATCGCGCCCGACGAGGCGCAGGAGATCATGGACGCGTACTTCACCTCGTTCCCGGCGATCCGCGAGTATCTCGACCGGCAGGTGGGACACGCCACGGTCGAAGGCTTCACCGAGACGATCCTCGGCCGGCGCCGCTACATCCCCGAGCTCCAGGCCGCGAATCCGCGCGTCCGCGACCTCGGCCGGCGCCAGGCGTTGAACGCCCCGATCCAGGGAAGCGCGAGCGACGTCTTCAAGGTCGCGATGATCCGCGTCGACCAGGCGCTCCGCGAGCAGCCCGGCCTCGACTGCCACATGCTGTTGACCGTGCACGACGAGCTCGTCTTCGAGGTGCCCGAGTCGAACGTCGAGGCCGCGGCCGAACTCGTGAAAGACCGCATGGAGCACGCGGTCGACCTCGAGGTGCCACTGCAGGCTGACGTGGGCCGGGGCATGAACTGGTCCGACGCCGCTCCCGCCGGTCATTGAGAGGCGGCGGCATGACCGATCGCCCCGAGGAGGAGGTCTCGCGATGGGGTACGTGACGTTCCACGACCTGAACGACCTCGTCGAGATCCAGCCGGAGGCGGTCGTGTCCAAGGTCGTGCACCGCGAAGCAGGCGTCGATGTGACCGTCTTCGGGTTCGATGCCGGCGAAGGCCTGACCGAGCACACCGCGGCACGGGCCGCGATCGTGCAAGTGCTGTCGGGCACCTTGAGGTTCAGGGTCGACGGGAACGAAGTACGGCTGCGGCCGGGGTCCTGGATGTACATGAACGCGGGCACGTCCCACGCGCTGGACGCGGTCGAGCCCACGATCATGCTCCTGACGATGCTGCTCGGAGACGACCCCTCGGCGGACGCGTCCACGCCCACCTGAGCACCGGTCCTCGTTTGACGGCGTTTCGGCTGGCCACCTACCCTGTGCACGGCCGTGGGTTCGCCCGCGTGCCACTCGCACAATCCCAAACAGCGAGTGGTGAGCCCCACGCGCCGGAAGGAGACCACCGACATGAGTGACGAGACGACGGTCGCCCCCGAGGCGACCGAGACCGAAGCGGCCCCTGAGGCCTCCACCCCGGAGGTTCCCGCCGCTGACAGCACGACCGCGACACCTGAGCCGCCGACGGCCCCAGCGCCTGTGGCTGCGCCGCCGATCGAGCCGCGACCGGCGGCGAACGCCGCGCCCGCGACGCCGGCCCCAGCTGACGGCAAGGACTACACCCCCGAGGAGCTGATCCAGGCGCTCGAGGCGTCGTTCCGCGACTTCGGCGACGGCGACATCGTCGAGGGCGACGTCGTGAAGATCGACCGCGACGAGGTACTGCTCGACATCGGCTACAAGAGCGAGGGCGTGATCCCGAGCAAGGAGCTGTCGATCCGCCACGACGTCGACCCGAACGAGGTCGTGAAGGTCGGCGACCACATCGAGGCCCTGGTCCTGCAGAAGGAAGACAAAGAGGGCCGCCTGATCCTGTCGAAGAAGCGGGCGCAGTACGAGCGCGCCTGGGGACGCATCGAAGAGGTCATGAACTCGGGCCAGACGATCAAGGGTCCGGTGATCGAGGTCGTGAAGGGCGGGCTGATCCTCGATATCGGCCTGCGCGGCTTCCTGCCGGCATCGCTCGTCGACCTTCGGCGTGTGCGCGACCTGCATCCGTTCGTCGGCACGGAGCTCGAGGCGAAGATCATCGAGCTCGACCGCAACCGAAACAACGTCGTGCTGAGCCGGCGCGCCTTCCTCGAGGAGTCACAGAGCGAGGGTCGCAAGAAGTTCCTCGAGGGCCTGCAGAAGGGCGAGCGGCGCAAGGGCACGGTCAGCTCGATCGTGAACTTCGGCGCGTTCGTCGACCTCGGCGGCGTCGACGGCCTCGTGCACGTGAGCGAGCTGAGCTGGAAGCACGTCGACCATCCGCAGGAGGTCGTCACGGTGGGCCAGGAGGTCGAGGTCGAGGTGCTCGACGTCGACCTCGAGCGCGAGCGCGTCTCGCTCTCGCTGAAGGCGACCCAGGAAGATCCCTGGAAGGAGTTCGAGCGCACGTCGCAGGCGGGCACGATCATCTCGGGGCAGGTCACGAAGCTCGTGCCCTTCGGCGCGTTCGTGCGCGTCGCGACTGGCATCGAGGGGCTCGTGCACATCTCGGAGATCTCTCACGAGCACGTCGACACGCCCGAATCGGTGCTGTCGGTCGGCGACGACGTACAGGTCAAGGTGATCGACGTCGACATCTCGCGACGCCGAGTGAGCCTGTCGATGCGGCAGGTCTCGGCACCCCCCCCGCGCGAGCCCGAGATCAGGGCCGAGCCGGAAGCCCGTCGAGAGCCCACACCGGAGATGGTCTCCACGATCCAGATCCCCGACGACATCCTGGCGGCGGTGGCCCAGGCCGATGCCGCTCGAGCGACGGAGCCGGAGTCTCCCGCTCCCGCTCCGGTTTCGGCTCCGGTTCCCGTTCCGGCCGAGCCCGAGGCCGCTGAGCCGCAGCCTGAGCCGCAGGATGCCATCGCCGAGGCGGTGGAGGAGACCGCGGAGATCGCGGAGGCCGAGACCGTCGTCGAGGAAGCGATCGAGGAGACGAAGGTCGAGGAAGCGATCGATGTCGCCGTCGCCGAGGAAGCCGTCGACGACGCGATCGTCGCGGAAGCCGAGGGCGACACCGTCACCGCGGAGGCCGATGTCGCGGTCGCCGAGGAAGCCGTGGAGGCAGCGGAAGACGCTGCCGACGAGGAGGTCTCGCTCGAGGCGATCCTCGAGGACCTGAAGCGGCGCGAGGGCCGCTCCGAGTAGCGGCCGCGGGGCCGGCCGGCGATACGACGTGCTGCTGGTCGGCCTCACGGGCGGTATCGGTTCAGGCAAGTCGACGGTCGCTCGCATGCTCGCGGATCATGGCGCGGTCGTGCTCGATGCCGATGCGCTCGCTCGCGAGGCGGTCGATCCGGGCACACCCGGGCTCGATGCCGTGCTCGCGCGCTTCGGCGAAGCCGTGCTCGCGACCGACGGCTCGCTCGACCGGACCGCGCTCGCAGGCGTCGTCTTCGCCGACGACGATGCGCGCGCCGACCTCGAGGCGATCGTGCACCCCGAGGTGCGGCGAGCGATCGCCGAGAGGGTGGCAGCGCACGCCGACACCGACGACGTGGTCGTGGTCGACTCGCCTCTGCTGATCGAGACTGGCGCCCACGAAGCGTTCCCGGTCGTGGTGGTCGTGACGGCGGCGGTGGATGAGCGCATCGCCCGACTCGTCCGCCGCGGCATGGCCGAAGACGACGTGCGCGCCCGCATTGCCGCCCAGATGCCCCTGGAGGAGAAGGCCGGGTACGCGGATGTGGTCCTCGACAACGACGGCGCCCTGGACGATCTCGAGACGCTGGTCGACCGGCTCTGGTCGGACCTGCGGGCGCGAGCCCTATCATCGCCGGCGTGAGGATCGTGGCATGAGGTTCCGGGCGGTGCTGTTCGACGTGGGGGAGACTTTGGTGCACCCGGCGCCGTCGTTCCCCGAGCTGTTCGCCGAGATCGTGCGCTCTGCCGGCCACCAGTGCGATGCCGACGCCGTTGTCGAGGCCAGCGCCACGGTGCTCCGACGCTTCAGCGAAGCGTCACGCGAAGGCGACCTGTGGACGCTCACGCCCGAGTCGTCGCGCGCGTTCTGGCTCGGGGTATACGAGCGCATGCTCGAGTCGCTCGGCCTGCCCTCGGCCGACGGCCTGCGCGAGACGCTCTTCGAGGGCTTCACCGACCTCGGCAACTACGCCCTGTTCGACGACGTTCACGAGGCGCTCGATGGCCTCGCCGACGCGGATGTCACGCTCGGCATCGTGTCGAACTTCGAGGCTTGGCTCGACGACCTGCTCGCCGCACTCGACGTGCGTGACCGGTTCCCGGTCCGCGTGATCAGCGGCGTCGAGGGCATCGAGAAGCCAGACCCTCGCATCTATCGATCGGCCCTCGAGCGGGTCGGAGCGCTCGCGGGCGAGGTCGCGTTCGTCGGCGACAACCCGGAGTTCGACATCGTTCCGCCGGCGGCGCTCGGCATGTTCCCGGTGCTGATCGACCGCCGGGAGCGGCATCCGGAACACGACGGCGCCCGCGTCACCGACCTCCGCGACCTCGTCGACGTATTGGAGACGGCGTGACCGATCGCGTGTTCGACGTCGAGCAGGCCGAGGCAGCGCTGCCGATGCTCCGCGACCTGTTGCCGAGGGTCCGCGACGCCCGTCGAGCCCTGGTCGACGCGAGCGAGCGCATCACGGCGGCGGTCGAGGCCGACGGCGGTGGCGTCGCCGGAGGCGACTGGTTCGCCGCACAGGAGCGATTGCGCGTCGACCTCACGACCCTTGCCGACGAGGGCATCCTGCTCCGCGACCCCGAGACCGGCCTCGTCGACTTCCCGGCCGAACGCGACGGCAAGCGCGTGTTCCTCTGCTGGCGCCTCGGCGAAGGCTCGGTGGCGTGGTTCCACGACGAGCACGCCGGGTTCTCCAACAGGAAGCCGCTGTGAACCCCGGGCTCCCCTCGCGTCCGGTCGTGGTGGTCGTCGGCGCCGAGGCCGACGAGCCGCCTCCGGGCATCGAGACGGCGATCGACGTGGTCGAGCTGCGGTACGCGTCCGATCTCGAGACCCTGTCCCGGCACCTGCCCGAGGCGGATGCGCTCTTCGCCTGGCGTGCCGATCCCGGGTGGTTGCCTCGGCTCTGGTCCGCCCCGAAGCGTCTCCGGTGGATCCAGTCGGCATCGGCCGGCGTCGATGCGCTGCTGTTCCCCGGATTGATCGAGAGCGACGTCGTCGTGACGAACGCCCGCGGCGTGTTCGACGAGCCGATCGCCGAATGGGTGATCGGCGCGATGCTCGCCTTCGCCACCGGCCTGCATCGCTCGATCGTCGACCAGCAGCGAGGGGAGTGGACCTCGGGACGCACGACCGAACGGCTCGAAGGGGCCCGCCTCGTGGTCGTCGGACCCGGTCCGATCGGCCGCGCCACCGCAACGCGTGCGCTCGCGCTCGGTATGTCGGTCGCCCTCGTCGGACGGCAGCCGCGGAGGCACGAGACGTTCGGCGACGTGCTCGGCATCGAGCAGCTGCACCGCGCGCTCGCCGACGCCGACCACGTGCTGGACGCGCTCCCGCTGACGGAGCAGACCAGCCACCTGTTCGACGCGGCCGCCTTCGCGGCGATGCCGGCGCGAGCCCGCTTCTACAACGTCGGACGCGGGGGCACGGTCGACGAGCCCGCCCTCGTGGAGGCACTGCAGGGCCGGCACCATCGCCGGTGCAGCCCTCGACGTCTTCGACATCGAGCCGCTGCCGGAGGAGAGCCCGCTGTGGGCGATGCCGAACGTGATCGTGTCGCCCCACATCAGCGGCGACGTCGGGGGGTGGGAGGCCGCAGTGGTGTCGATCTTCGTCGAGAACGCGCGCCGGTTCGCCGACGGAGGGTCGCTCGTGAACGTCGTCGACAAGGAAGCGGGCTACGGCACCGGCGAGCCCCCCGCGACCGGTACCCGCGGCTTGCCGCCTGGTCCCGGCGCCACCGAGCCTCCCGATCCATGACGGAGCGCGTGATCGACGTTCGAGGCCTCCGCAAGTCCTACGGCGACGTGGAGGCTGTCCGGAGCATCGACCTGCACGTCGACCGGGGTGAGGTGTTCGCCCTGCTCGGGCCGAACGGCGCCGGCAAGACGACGACGGCCGAGATCCTCGAGGGGTACCGCGACCGCACCGGCGGCGAGGTGAGCGTGCTCGGAAGCGATCCGGCCTCGGGCGGCGCCGAGCAGAAGCGGCGGATCGGCATCGTGCTGCAGTCGACCGGGGTCGACCCCTTCCTCACGGTGCGGGAGACGGTGGAACAGTACGCGGGGTACTACCCGGCACCGCGAGACGTCGACGAGGTCGTCGAGCTCGTGGGACTCGCCGAGAAGCGCACCATCCGCGTGAACAAGCTCTCCGGCGGGCAACAGCGCCGGCTCGACGTGGCGGTCGCGCTCGCCGGCGACCCCGAGCTGCTCTTCCTCGACGAGCCGACGACGGGCTTCGACCCGAACGCGAGACGCAACGCGTGGGAGATCGTGAGGAACCTCACCGAGCTCGGCAAGACCGTCTTCCTCACGACGCACTTCATGGACGAAGCGCAGGTCCTCGCCCATCGGGTGGCGGTGATCGCGCGCGGCGCGATCGTGGCCGAGGGCACGCCCGACACGATCGCCGGTCGCGATCGCATGCTCGCTTACGTGCGCTACCGGCCCCCCGACGGAGCGCCCCCGCTGCCCGAGTGGGGACAGGTCGCCGAACCCGACGGCTCGTTCACGCTGCGTACCGAGAACGCCACGAAGACCGCCCACGAGGTCACGGGATGGGCGCTGGAACGCGGGTACACGTTCGACGTGTTCGAGGTGACCCTGCCGAGCCTCGAGGACGTCTACCTCGAGCTCACCGGCGGCGACGAGGGGACGGCATGAGCGCGCCGGCGCAGGTGCTGCGGCAGTTCCGTTTCACGAACCTCGCGTTCTGGCGGAACCCCGCATCGGCGTTCTTCACGTTCGCGTTCCCGCTGCTGTTCCTCGTGATCTTCACGTCGTTGTTGGGCGGGAACGACGTGACCCTGCAGGGCACCGACCTCGCGCAGTCGCAGTACTTCGTGATCGCGATGGCGGCCTTCGGTGTGATCACCGCGTGCTACACGAACATCGCGATGAGCACGGTGTTCAACCGCGACGCGGGCATCCTGAAGCGCCTCCGGGGCACGCCCCTTCCGGGAGGCGCATACCTCTCGGCGCGAGTGCTGCACGCCATGGTCGTCGGCGCGATCCTGGTCGTGATCACGATGGCGTTCGGGAAGCTCGTGTACGACGCTCCGATCCCGACGGGCATGGCCGCCCTCGAGTTCCTGCTCACGTTCCTGGTGGGATCGCTCTCGTTCGCCGCGCTCGCCCTGGCGTTCACGGCGGCCGTGCCCAACGCCGACGCCGCGCCGCCGCTCGTGAACGCATCGATCCTGCCGCTGCTGTTCCTGTCTGGCATCTTCATCCCGCTCGGCGATCAGGCCCCGGAGTGGATGCGCACGATCGCGGACGTCTTCCCGGTCAAGCCGTTCGCCGACGCCCTGTTCGGGAGCGCGTTCAGCGACGTCGCGGTGCACACGCCGGCCGGCACCGTGTTCCCGTTCGCGTTCGTGTGGTCCGACCTCGCGGTCGTGGCGGCCTGGGGGGTCGCCGGCCTCGTGCTCGCCGTCCGGTTCTTCACCTGGGAACCCCGGAAGTAGCGCGACCTCCCTGCTAGGCTCCGGAACCTGGGCGAGAGGCGGCGACCGCCCGCCCGGGGACGACACGAACGAGGGGGAAGAGGCGCGATGCGGAAGTTCCTGCTCGGGCTCGCGGTGCTCGCGATCGTCGCGGCAGCGTGCGCGCCCGAAGAAGACACCACCGAGCCCGCCGACAGCGGCGCCACCACCGAGCCGGCGCCCGTCGACGCCGCCACCTGCGCGGCCGATGCGGCGCTGGTGAACGACGGCACGCTCACGATCGCGACGGGCAACCCGGCGTACAAGCCGTGGTACGGAGGCAAGAACGTCGAGGGCTCCGAATGGGAGTCCGGCCAGTTCACGGGCGATCCGCACTCAGGCGAGGGATACGAGTCGGCGTTCGCGTACGCGCTGGCCGAGGAGCTCGGGTTCACCGAAGAGCAGGTGCAGTGGCTCGGCATCCCGTTCAACAAGTCGTTCGCCCCCGGTCCCAAGGACTTCGACTTCTCGATGCAGCAGGTCTCGATCACGGAGAAGCGGGCTGGAGCGGTCGACTTCAGCGACGGGTACTTCGACGTGAACCAGGCGCTGATCGCGAACGAGGGTTCACCGGCGATCGGCGCGACCACCCTGACGGAGCTCCAGGACCTGAAGCTCGGGGCGCCGATCGGCACGACGAGCCTCACGGTGATCGAGGAACTGGTGCAGCCGACCGACGGCGCCAGCGTCTACGACGACCTGGATCTCGCACTCAAGGACCTGAAGAACGGACAGATCGACGGGGTGGTCGTCGACTTCCCGACGGCGTTCTACGGGTACGCCGACGTCGTGGTCGGGCAGTTCCCCGACCTGGGCGAGCAGGAGCAGTTCGGCCTGACGTTCGAGAAGGGCAACCCGTTCGTGGAATGCGTGAACCTGGGCATCGCTGCGCTCGAGGCCGACGGTACGCTCGACGCGCTGAAGGACGAGTGGCTCGAGACCGACACGAGCGTTCCGACCTTCGAGTAACGCGAGGGGCTCCGATCGCGGGTGAGCTACGCAGGAGGCCAGACCGCCACCCCCGGGACACCCGGTCTCGACCCTCGCGCACCCCTGCCGGGCGGTGGCGGCAGGGGTTCTCGCATCTTGGGCGGCGGCGACGGCTCCCGCAGCGTCTGGATCGCGATCGCGAGCACGGTGATCTTCTTCGCCGTCGTGATCCTCGCAGTGGTGAACTCGCCGGGCTGGTCGTCACCAGCAGGCGTGAAGGAGCAGTTCTTCAACCGAGAGATCTTCGAGGAGTCGCTGCCCAAGATCCTCGATGGCTTCTGGCTCAACGTGCGCATCTTCCTGATCGCCGAAGTGCTGGTGTTGATCCTGGCGCTGGTGCTGGCGGTGATGCGGAGCCTGCCGGGCCCGGTGTTCGCCCCGCTCCGGTTGCTCGCCGTGTCCTACTCCATCCTGTTCCGCGGCGTGCCGACGATCCTGGTGATCTTCATCCTCGGGTTCGGCATGCCGGCGCTGGAGCTCCAAGGGGTGCCCAACAGCGACGTGTTCTGGGCGATCGTGGCGCTCACGCTGGTGTACTCGGCCTACGTCGCCGAGGTGTACAGGGCCGGCATCGAATCCGTGCACCCGAGCCAGGCCGCGGCGGCGCGCTCGCTCGGGCTTCGACGCGGTCAGGCGATGCGGTTCGTCGTGCTGCCACAGGCGATCAAGCGAGTGCTGCCGCCGCTGCTCAACGACTTCATCGGCTTGCAGAAGGACTCCGCGTTGGTCGCGGTGCTCGGCGTCACCGAGGGGCTTCGACAGGCGCAGATCACGCAGGCCACGTTCTTCAACTTCACACCGTACGTGTCGCTCGCCCTCGTCTACGTGGTCATCACGATCCCGCAGGTGCTCTTCGTCGACTGGCTGATCAAGCGGGACCAGCGACGCCAGCAGGCCGGAGGCGTGGCGTGAGCACGTCGACACAAGGACCGGCGATCGTGATCGAGGGGCTCCACAAGTCCTTCGGCGACCTGCGGGTGCTGCGGGGGGTCGACCTCGAGGTCGCCGACCACGAGGTGATATGCCTGATCGGCGCCTCGGGGTCGGGCAAATCCACGCTCCTGCGCTGCGTGAACCTGATCGAGCCGATCGACGCCGGGCGCATCGTGGTCGAGGGCGACGAGATCACGGCGCGGGGCATCGACGTGAACGCGATCCGGCGGCGCATCGGCATCGTGTTCCAATCGTTCAACCTCTTCCCGCACATGAGCGTCCTGCGCAACATCACGCTTGCGCCGACGAAGGTCGTGGGCACGCCGGCGGCCCAGGCCGAGGTCGAGGCACGCGACCTGCTCGACCGCTTCGGGCTCGCGGAGAAGGCCGACGAGTATCCCGATCGGTTGAGCGGCGGCCAGCAGCAGCGGGTGGCCATCATGCGCGCGCTCGCGATGCAGCCCGACATCATGCTGCTCGACGAGGTGACGAGCGCGCTCGACCCCGAGCTGGTGGCCGAGGTGCTCGACGTGATCCGTGAGCTCGCCGCGGCAGGAATGACGATGCTGATCGCGACCCACGAGATGGGGTTCGCGCGCGACATCGCGACCCGTGTCTGCTTCCTCGACGAGGGCGTGATCGCCGAGCAGGGTCCGCCCGAGCAGATCTTCGGCGACCCGCAGCAGGAGCGCACCGGTCAGTTCCTGGCGCGCATCGTCGCCGCCGGGCGCATGTGACTCACTCGAGGCGCGCGCTCCACCGCCTCGAGATCGTCGAGGTAGGGCATCGCTCCGAGCGCCTCGAACGTCGGGCGCGCCTCGGCCAGCCGCGCGCGGGCCTCGTTCGCCCGCCCGACCTCCACGAGGCAGCGTGCGGATCCCACCCTCGAGAGCGCGGTCTCGAGCGGGAACCCGTAGGCCTCCCACTCGGCGCCGATCCGAGAGTACAGGTCCAGCGCGACGGTCGGGTCGCCCCACGTCTCCTCGAACGCCGCCCGTCCCGTGTCGTAGGAGAGCTGGAGCCGTCGCGACGAGCCCCCCTCGGCGACGTCCACGGCGAGGATCTCCGCCGCCCGCTCCCGCTCATCGGCCTTCACCAGCATGCGCACGGCGAGCGGCAGGAACCCCGTCCGGAACGTCGGCTGCGACGCCGTCGATGCGGTGAAGGCGTCGAGATGCATCAGCATCGCGCGAGGGTCGTCGTCGGCGCACGCGACCTCGGCGGCGAGCAGGAACGCGGGGCTCAGGTACTCGGCCGTGCCCAGCTGCAGGGCCCGATCCATCAGTTCCTTGGCGCACGCTCGCGCCGTCTCGTGGTCGCCCCTGCGCAGCGTGACCCATCCCTGGAACTGCACGGCGACCGACCCCGGCTGGGTCTCCCCGCCGTGGTCGGCATCCCAGCCCCGCAGCCAGGCGGCCGTGCTCAACACGCGGTCCCACTCGCCGGTGTCGAACAGCGGCTCGAGCACCCCGCCCCGGGCCCAGGCGTAGGAGGTCTCGAGCCCCCGGGCCTCGCAGAACGCCGCCATCTCTTCCCAGACCGGCTCCGAGGCGGCAGGCCCGCGGTGGTACCAGAGCTCGTAGGCGTAGTTGTTGTACGCCACCGCCGTCTCCTCGCCCAGGCCGTACTCCACGCCCACGCGCAGTGCGTCTCGCAGGTCGTCGAGACCGGCCTCGTCGCCGAGCTTGCTGCGGCTCGCGCCGCGGTACTGCATCGCGAGCACCTCCTCACGATGCAAGCCCATCTCGTGCGCCAAGGCGAGAGCGCGCTCGGACCACGACACGCACGACCTGAGCTCGCCGACCACCCACAGGTGTCCGGCCATCCTCGTCGCCGCGTGCGCGAGCGCCGGCCCGGGGGCGTGCGCCTCGAGCACCTCGATCGCCTGGCGGAGCAGTGGTCCCTCGCCTTCGATATCGCCCCGCTCGAACCTCGACCGGGCGAGCATGACGGTGGCGTCGGCCGCCCCGATCTCGTCCTCGTGCAGGGCGAACAGGTCGACCGCGGCCCGCAGGTCGTCCTCAGCCTGGTCGAACCGTCCGGCCACGAGGGCGGCGGTGCCCGCGCCGATCAAGGTGCGTGGACGCCTCGGATCGTCGTCGGCCATCAGGTCGAGGGCTCGTCGAGCGTGCGTGAGCGAACGGGCGGGGTCGAGACCGACGGCGCGGCTCGAGGCCGTCAGCAGGTGGTCGACGGCTCGATCACCCATCTCCGCAGCCATCGGGTCCCCCGCGGCAGCCGCCAGATCGTGCGCCTCGGCGTAGTGGGACGCCAGCCGCTCCTCCCGATCGGGGGTTCCCCCGCCGAGCGTCGAGCCGAGCCAGCCCGCGACCGCGCGGTGCTTGCGTGCCCGGTCAGCGCGTGGGATACGCCCGTACGCCACGTCGCGTACGAGCACATGCCGGAACGTGTATTCGGTCTGCCCGGCGACCGAGGTGGTCTTGGCGCGGCGCAGCACCTCGCGTTCGACCAGCTCCTCGAGCGTCGTCCTCGAGACATCGTCGGGCGCGCCCGTGATCGCGGCGACGGCGCCCGGCCAACACGTCAGGCCGACGACGGCGGCATCCTGGGCTGCGGCTCGGAGCCGAGAGGGCAGGGCGTCGAGCCGCGACGAGAGCAGCGCCTGGATCGTCGGCGGGAGCGCGACCGGGCCGGCATCCGCACCCGCGCCGGCGGCATCGCGCCGGGTCTGGTCGCGCAGCATGCGCATGAACTCCTCGGCGTACAGCGGGTTCCCACCCGATCGCTCCACCACCGCCTCGGCCATGTCGGCCCGCAGGGTGTCGCGGTCGCGCAGGGCCGCCACGAGCTGCGCGGTCTCACCATTCGAGAGCGGCGTGAGCTGCATCGTCGTGGCGCCCGGCCGATCGCCCCACCCGGGCCGCACGTCGAACAGCTCCCGCCGCCCCGCCACGATCACCGTGAGCGGCACCGTCCCGACGCCGTCGAGCACGAGGTCGAGGAACGAGAAGAGGGCCGGCGATGCATCGTGCATGTCCTCGAACGTGAGGATCGTCGGGTTCTCTTGCGCCAGCCGTTCGACGAACGTCGACCACGCCGAGAACGTCTCCTCACGGGTGGCGTCGTCGGCACCGGCGCGGGCCGTGACGAGGGGCAGCAGATGCCGGTGCAGTCGATGCACCTCGTCGACGTTCGAACTCACCCGCTGGAGCGTCTCGTCGAGCTTCGACGCGACCGCCTCGGGGGGGTCCGAATCGAGGATGCCGGCCTCCGCCTTCACGATGTCGGCGAACGGAGCGAACGCCGTCGTGTCGCCGTAGGGGACCGGCCGCCCCATGCGCCAGCGCACCAGCTCGGGGAGCTCGTCGGTCACGACCGACAGCTCCGCGATCAGCCGGCTCTTCCCCAGTCCGGCATCGCCCACGATCGTGACCAACCGAGGGCGCAGGTCGCGCAGCGAGGAGAGGAACTCGGTGCGGATGGTCCGCAGCTCGTCTCGTCGTCCGACGAACGGAGCGCCCATGGGGTCGGGCGGCTCGATCGCCATGCGCCCGCGAGACTCGATCGGCGCCCAGATCTGGATCGGGTCGGCCTTGCCCTTCACGGTGACCGGACGCAGCTCCTGCCACCGGAAGTTGAAGCGAGTCGCGAGATAGGTCGACGCGGCGACCACGAGGCCGTCGGGTGGGGCGGTGGACTGCAGCCGCGAGGCCGTGTTCACGACGTCGCCCGTCACCCGCTCACCGATGCGCGGCCCGCGGCCGAGCGACACGACGACCTCGCCGGTCGCGATGCCCACCCGCACGGCGAATGAAGAAGGGTCCCGCAAGCGCAGGCTCTGCATCTCCTCCCTGATGCGAAGCGCGGCCCGCACCGCACGCTCGGCGTCGTCCTCGTGGGTGACGGGCACCCCGAACACCCCGAACACGACGTTGCCGACGACCTTCTCGACGGCCCCGCCGAACCCCTCGATCTGTCGCTGGAGCACCTCGTGGAAGGGCCGCAGCGACGCGGTGAGGTCCTCGGGATCCGCCCCCGGTTCGAAGCGCCGCCGAACGTCGACGACGTCGGCGAACAACGCCGTGATCAGGCGGCGTTCCTCGCCGAGGGTGTCGAGCGGGATGCCGCACGCGATACAGAACCGAGCCTGCTCGGGGTTCTGGGCGCCGCAGTTGGGACAGATCCGCACGCTCCGAGTCTACGGAGGGCGACGACGACGCCTCGGGCGCGACCCCCCTTCATCCGAGCTTCGCGGTGCGCTGGACGACGCGGCCGCCCAGGTGGCGGCTGACCGTGAGGTTGCTCCGCGAGCCGATGCCTGGCATCCGGTCACGCGGCACGCGATCGGCTGTCCAGGTGAGGTCGCCGGTCGTGCAGAGCTGGGCTTCCTCGGCATCGGTCAGGGTCGCCTGGGTGTCCATGTAGGTCCCGTCGGCGATCTGCGAGCGGAACACGCCGGCCACGTGCAGGGCCTCCGGCCCGAACACGAGGTCGAGCCTCAGCCTGCGTCCTTCGAGCCGGTGACCGACGCCGCCGAACCCCCACCAGGACCTGTACTCGATCGTGCTGGCGTCCTCACACAGCAGCTCGATCTTGAGGTACATCTCCTTCAGCGACAGGCGTCCGTCGTCGGCGACACGGATCAGGAAGTCGATCCTGGTCCCGGCCGAGGTCTCTCCGCGGTACGCACGGAGCCGAGCCGCCGAGGCGGGCGACGAGATCGATACCACCAGCGAGATGAGGGCGATCGACGTGATCAGGAACCGGCGCATCGTGAGCCTCCTCGCAACGGGTTGCCGCATCGTGACACACGGTCGCCGGCCGAACATCGGCCGAACAACCGATGTCGGTCGGGGGACCTAGACTTGGCGAGTGCCCCCGTTCATGTTGCGGTCAGAGTTCCGGCCGGCCGGCGACCAGCCGGCAGCGATCGAGCAGCTCACCGCGGCCGTGCGGGCCGGCGACGAGCACGTCACGCTGCTCGGCGCCACCGGTACCGGCAAGACGTTCACGATCGCGCACGTGGTCGAGCAGGTGCAGCGCCCCACTCTGGTGATCGCGCCGAACAAGTCGCTCGCCGCCCAGCTCGCGAACGAGTTCCGCGAAGTCTTCCCCGACAACGCGGTCGAGTACTTCGTGAGCTACTACGACTACTACCAACCCGAGGCGTACATCCCTTCGACCGACACCTACATCGAGAAGGACAGCTCGGTCAACGACGAGATCGAGAGGCTCAGGCACTCGGCGACCGCCGCGCTCCTCGGGCGACGCGACGTGCTGATCGTGGCGAGCGTCTCGTGCATCTACGGGCTCGGGTCGCCCGAGGAGTACGAAGGACAGATCCTCCGGCCGTACAAGGGCACCGACATCCCCCTCGAGTTCGCGATGCAGCGGCTCGTCGACATCCAATACTCGCGCAACAACATGAGCCGGGCGCGCGGCACGTTTCGGGTGCAGGGCGACACGCTCGAGGTGTTCCCTCCCTACGAGCAGACGGGCTACCGCATCGAGTGGTGGGGCGACACGATCGAGAAGATCTCGCGAGTTCGACCCCGTCACGGGCGAGATCGTCGCCGACGACATCGTCGACCTCACCGTCTTCCCGGCGTCGCACTACGTCGACGAGCGAGGAGCGCATGAAGGCCGCCGTCGTCACGATCGAGGAAGAGCTGCACGAGCGGCTCGCCGAGCTCGAGGGCCAGGGCAAGCTGCTGGAGGCCGAGCGGCTGCGCATGCGCACGAGCTACGACCTCGAGATGATGCGCGAGGTCGGGTTCTGCAGCGGCATCGAGAACTACTCGCGCCACATCGACGGGCGCAGCGCCGGCACGGCGCCGTACACGCTGCTCGACTACTTCCCCGAGGACTACCTCGTCGTGATCGACGAGTCGCACGTGACGGTGCCCCAGATCGGCGGCATGTACGAGGGCGACCTGTCCCGCAAGTCGATGCTCGTGGAGCACGGGTTCCGCCTGCCGAGCGCGATCGACAACCGGCCGCTGAAGTTCGAGGAGTTCACCGAGCGCGTGCGCCAGACCGTGTACATGTCGGCGACGCCGAGCGCGTACGAGCTGCGCCACTCGTCGAAGGTCGTGGAGCAGATCGTCCGGCCGACCGGCCTCGTCGACCCCGAGGTGCAGATCCGGCCGACGAAGGGGCAGGTCGACGACCTGATCGAGGAGATCCGACAGCGCGCCGAGGCCGATCAGCGGGTGCTCGTCACGACGCTCACGAAGAAGATGGCCGAGGACCTCACCGACTACCTGGTCGAGATGGGCATCCGGGTGCGCTACCTGCACTCCGAGGTCGACACGCTGCAGCGCATCGAGATCGTGCGCGACCTGCGGCTGGGGGAGTTCGACGTGCTCGTCGGCATCAACCTGCTGCGCGAGGGGCTCGACCTGCCCGAGGTCTCGCTCGTCGCGATCCTCGACGCCGACAAGGAAGGCTTCCTGCGGTCGGAGACCTCGCTCGTGCAGACGATCGGCCGCGCCGCGCGCAACGTCGACGGCACGGTGCTGATGTACGCCGATCAGATCACCGACTCGATGAAGAGGGCGATCAGCGAGACGCAGCGACGCCGGCAGATCCAGCTGCGTACAACGTCGAGCACGGCATCGACCCCACGACGATCCAGCGCAAGGTCACCGACATCCTGCTGACCCTGCGGGGCGAGGGCGATCCGAAGGCCACCGCGCCGACGAAGCCCCGGCGCCAGCGCGCGGCTCGCCCCGAGATGCCGACCGAGGAACTCGAACGGCTCGTCCAGGGCCTCGAGGAGGAGATGCACCAGGCCGCCAAGGACCTGCGCTTCGAGTACGCGGCGCGGCTGCGCGACGAGGTGCACGACCTGAAGCGCGAGCTGAAGCAGCTCAGGGAAGCCGGCGTCGCCTGAACGCGACTCAGCCCGCCCGGTGGCGGTAGAAGTCGACCTTCTCCGGCTCGAGGGGCGTGTTCCCGAGGATCAGGTCAGCCGATTTCTCGGCGAGCATCATCACCGGGGCGTAGATGTTCCCGTTCGTGACGTACGGCATCGACGACGCGTCGACGACGCGCAGGCCCTCGAGACCGTGAACCTTCATCGTGAGCGGGTCGAGCACCGACATGTCGTCGACGCCCATGCGCGCGGTGCACGAGGGGTGCAGGGCGGTCTCGCCGTCCTTCGCGACCCAGGCGAGGATCTCCTCGTCGGTCTCGACGCTCGGACCCGGTGACATCTCGCCGCCGTTGAACGGATCGAAGGCCGGCTGGGTCAGGATGTTCCGGGCGACGCGCACCGACTCGACCCACTCGCGACGGTCCTGGTCGGTCGAGAGGTAGTTGAAGCGCAAGCGCCGGATGCACCCGCGGGTCGGTGCTCTTCAGCTTCACGGAGCCACGCGCGTCGGAGTACATCGGGCCGATGTGCACCTGGTAGCCGTGGTCGCCCGAGGGCGCCGACCCGTCGTAGCGGATCGCGATCGGCAGGAAGTGGAACATCAGGTTCGGGTAGTCGACGTCGTCGTTGCTGCGCACGAACCCGCCGGCCTCGAAGTGGTTCGTCGCGCCGAGCCCCGACCGCAGGAACAGCCACTCCGCGCCGATGAACGGCCGGCGCCACATCTTCATGCCCGGCGCGATCGAGACGGGCTGGGTGCACGAGTACTGCACGTACACCTCGAGGTGGTCCTGCATGTGCTCGCCGACCCCGGGCACGTCGGCCACGACGTCGATCCCGAGCGCCTGGAGCTCCGCGGCGTTGCCCACTCCCGAGAGCTGCAGCAGTTGGGGCGAGTTGAACGCCCCGCCGCAGAGCACGACCTCGCCGCCCAGCGCGCGCTTGGGCGAGCCGTCGCGGCCCTGCGTGTACTCGACCCCGACCGCGCGCGTGCCGTCGAACAGGATCCTCGTGACGAACGCGCGCGTCTCGACGTCGAGGTTCGGGCGCGACATCACGGGGTGCAGGTAGGCGCGCGCCGCCGACAGCCGGCGTCCGCGATGGATCGTGCGGTCGAACGGCGCGAACCCCTCCTGCCGGAAGCCGTTCACGTCGTCGGTGAGCGGATACCCGGCCTGCTGCACGGCCTCGAAGAACGCGCCGAACAGGGGTGAGGTCGCGGGGCCTCGTTCGAGCACGAGCGGTCCGGCGTGGCCGCGCATCGGGTCGGTCCGGTCCGACGCGAGCGTGCGTTCCATGCGCTTGAAGTACGGGAGGCAGTGGGCGTAGTCCCACGTCTCCATGCCGGGATCCGATGCCCACCGCTCGTAGTCGAGCGGGTTCCCCCGCTGGAAGATCATGCCGTTGATGCTGCTCGAGCCGCCGAGCACCTTGCCGCGTGCGTGGTACACGCGCCGGCCGTTCATGTGCGGCTCTGGCTCGCTCTCGTACTTCCAGTCGTAGTACTTGCTGCCGATCGGGAAGGCGAGCGCCGCCGGCATGTGGATGAAGACGTCCCAGATGTAGTCGGGGCGCCCCGCCTCGAGCACGAGCACGCGGTTCGAGGGGTCCGACGACAGGCGGTTGCCGAGCGCGCTGCCGGCGGACCCGCCGCCGACGACCACGAAGTCGTACCGCCCACCCATCGCGTGCCCCTCCTCGCTTCGCTGGCCGACCGCGCGAGCATGCACCAGTGGGCGGCACCGCGCATCGGGGTCGTTGCCGATCCCGCAACCCGGAGCGGGGCGGGTATCGTTCGGCGCGTGGCTCGACTCGTGATCCGTGCGCCGCTCGCGTGGCTCGGCCCCGGCCGGGCGACCCCCGACGTGCAGGTCACGTGCGAGGGCGGCTCGATCGTGGAGGTCGGGCGCGTGCACCCCGTACCCGAGACCGACGAGCTCATCGTGGCGGACGGGTTCCTGATGCCTGCGGGCGCTGATCGGCACGTGCATGTCGGGCTGGGCGACCCGGTGGCGGTCGTCCGAGGAGGCGTCACGGCAGTGCGCGACCTGGCGTGGCCGGCCGAGCGGATATTCCCGCTCGCCGAGGCCTCCGAGATGCCCGGTTTCAACGGCCCGTTCGTGCGGGCGGTCGGCCCGATGCTGACGGCGCCCGGCGGATATCCGACGCACGCTTCGTGGGCGCCGGCAGGGACGGGCCTCGAGGTCGCCGACCCCGAGGGAGCGGCGGCTGCGGTCGGGGAGCTGGCAGGTCGAGGGGCGGTGGCGATCAAGGTCTCGCTCAACGCCGAGGCAGGGCCGACGCCGAGCGACTCGGTCCTCGCGGCGATCTGCGACGCGGCGGCGGCGGTCGACCTGCCTGTGACGGCGCATGCGCAGGGAGCGGGGCAGGTCGCTCGGGCCCTGGGAGCCGGCGTGGCCGAGCTCGCGCACACGCCGTGGACCGAGCGGCTCGACGACGCGACGATCGCTGCGGCCGCGGCTCGCCAGCGGTGGATCTCGACGCTCGACATCCACGCGTTCGGTGCAGACACGCCCGAGCTCCGGTGCGCTCTCGACAACCTGGCGAGGTTCCATCGCTCCGGCGGCGAGCTCGTCTACGGCACCGACCTCGGCAACGGCCCGATACCCTCCGGTGTGCATGTGATGGAGCTGCAGTGGCTGCGGCAGGCGGGCCTCACGACCGAGGAGGCGCTGCAGGCGTTCGTGCGGGCCCCGATCGAGGTCGGCGCTCCGGCCGATCTGGTGGTGGTGGGAGAGAGCCCTCTCGGCGACGTCGCGGCGCTCGACGACATACGACTCGTGGTGAGGGTGGGAGAGGTCGTGCCGCGGAGGTAGTCTTCTTCAGACTACTAGCAAGGCGCGGCAGCCTCGTTGCCTCGCAGCGACTCGGAGACCGAACGGGGCCCCCAACCAAGCCCCGCACCGCTCAGCGCGAGGCCAACACTTCGCGCAGCCCCTCGAAGCAGCGACCGATATCTGCTTCCGTGTTGAAGAAATGCGGGCTGATCCGCAGTCCGTCGCCGCGGAAGTCGGTGCACACGTCACGGGCCAGCAGTTCGTGACAGATCGCACCTGCATCGTCTCCCACCCGCACGTTCACGACGCCCCCGCGCTCGTCGCGCGAGCGCGGGGTGCGTACCTCGAGCCCGGCCTCGTCGGCCCGCGCGATCACGTGGTCGGTCAGCTCGCCCTGTCGCGCGCGGATCCGCTCGACCCCGACCTCCGAGATGATGTCGATGCCGCCCTGCGCGAGGAAGAACACGGGTGCGGGAGGGGTGCCGTGCTCGAGTCGGCGCGCCGTCGGGTGGTACGCGAGGTGCTCGGTGTCGAACGAGAAGGGCTCCTCGGTCGCGAACCACCCGGTCACGGCCGGTTCCAATGTCGGCAACAGCGATCGCCGCGCATAGAGGAACACCATGCCCGGCCCACCGCACATCCACTTCAACGAGCCGGCCGTGTACACGTCGCACCCGAGGTCGTGCAGGTCGAGCGGCATGATCCCGAGCCCGTGGTAGTCGTCGACGAACGAGAGCGCCCCGCGTTCCCGCGCGATCGCACAGACAGCCTTCGCGTCGACCACACGCGCTCGACCGGTAGAGCACTCGGTTCACCATGACCACGGCCGTGCGCTCGTCGATCGCTTGGTCGTATGCCTCGATCGGGATCGTGAGGCCGTCGGGGGATCGCAGCCAGACGATCTCGGCGCCCGTCTTCGCTGCCCACGCCAGCCAGACATGCCCGTCGGTCGGGAAGTCGAGCTCACTCAGGATCACGCGGTTCCGTTCGCCCCGAAGGTCGATCGCCGACGCGATAGTCGCGAGCGCCACCGAGATGTTCGTCGTGATCGCGACCTCGTCGGTGTCGCATCCGGCGAGGGCCGAGAACGACCGCTTCAGGCCCGCCATCCGAGGGAAGATGTCCTCGAACCAGAGATGGTCGGGCGCGCCCTTCGTCGCCCACGCGTCGAGGTAGCCGTCGAGCAGCGCGCGTGAATGCTGGGAGATCGGCCCGAGCGAGGCGCTGATCAGGTACGTCTTGCGATCGAGCACCGGGAACTCGTCCCGGTACGAAGCGAGGTCGCGCTCAGGCGCCGTCGCTGGTCTCCTCGGCGGCCCCGGCGGCGTCGTCGCTGGTTTCACCCGTCTCATCCGCGTCGTGCCCGCGGTCGTGCTCCAGCAGGTAGTCGACGTACATCGGTCGCAGGGCCTCGCCGAGCGGGCCCGAGTCGGCATCGTAGAGGAGGTCGTTCAGCAGCGCGAGCGGCCGGCGGACGTCGGTCTTGCTCCGCTCGTCGTCGCCGATCACCTCCTCGGCGACGGGCAGCGCCTTCAGCAGGTCCCAGAAGAACCCCACGTCGAGCCTGCGCTTCGCGAGGGCGATCGTCCGATCGTAGAGATCCTTCGTCGGCAGGGCTTCGAGTTCGGCGCGGGTCGTCATGTGAGGCAGCCTAGCGTCCGTCGCCGGTGCCTGGCAGGAACCGCTCGAACCAGGCGACCATCCGCGTGGCCACATCGAGGATCGCGGGGAACTCACCCACGCCATGCCCTTCCTGCGGGTACAGCACCACCTCCGCGGGCACCCCCTGTTCGCGGAGCGCCCGGTAGAACTCCACCGCCTGGCCCACGGGCGTCGCACGGTCGCGACGCCCCGACGTGAGGAGGACGGGGGTCGTGACGCTCGCGGCGTGCAGCACCGGACTGCGGCCCGAGTACTCCTCGGGCACCTCGTCGGGCTGTCCGCCGAGGAAGTCGCCCACCCACGCGCCGAGACTGCTGTCGAACCGCTCGGACCACCAGTCGGTCACCGGGGAGATAGAGACAGAGGCCCTGAACCGCTGATCGCGCGTCGGGATCCAGGCGGCCATGAACCCGCCGTAGCTGCCACCCGTCAGCACGAGTCGGTCGGGGTCGGCGAGGCCGGCCGCGACCACGGCGTCGACGCCGGTGAGCACGTCGTCGACGTCGAGGCCGCCCATGTCGCCGACGACCCGACAGGCGAAGCCCTGTCCGTGACCTGTCGAGCCGCGGGGGTTCGGCTCGAGGATCGCGAACCCGCGCGTGAGCAGCAGCGCGTCGAGCGTGCCGGGGAAGCGGTCGTCGGAGCTGCCGATCGGGCCGCCGTGCACGTCGAGCACGAGCGGGAACGGTCCCTCGCCGGGCGGCAGCGTGAGCAGCCCCTCGACCTCGAGGCCGTCGGTGGAGGTCCAGCGCATCGCCTCCCGCCGTCCGACCGCGCCGAGCACGACGTCGTGGCCGGCGTGGCGGGGCGCGGCGACCTCTCGCTCGGCGCCCTCCCGATCGACCACGACGATCGACGGGGGCCGATTGTGCGACGAAGTCAGCACCGCGATCCCGTCGCCGAACGCGGCGCCGCTGGGGTGGTAGAGCTCGCCGACCGATCCATCGGTGGTCCAGATCTCGCGGACGATCCCTGCTGCCGTCACCTCGAGCGCGAGGGAGACCAGCCCACGCCGTCCGAAGACGAGCAGGCGATCCTCGTCGAGCCAGACGGCGCGCGACGCGTCGACGTCGCCGAGATCCACCGGCGACATCGTTCCCGAGCTGACGTCGATCAGCCGCAGGTCGCCGCAGACCACGACCCGGTCACTGCAGACGGCCTCGATCACCGCGATCGTGTCGCCCGACGGGGACCCGGCGACCCACCCGAACTGCACGTCGCTCGACGCCAGCGGTCGCTCCGAGCCGTCAGCCAGGTCGATCAGGGACACTCCCGCCCCGTACCAGGCGTCCTCACCCGCGCCGTCGGAGGTGACGGCGACGGCGTGGCCGGCGCCGCACCAGTCGGCTTCCCAGACGTTGCGACCCTCGACCGAGACCCGGCGTGCCTCGCCGCTCGCGACGTCGACCAGCCAGAGCGCTCGTCGTTCCGCGTCTCCGTCGTCGATCGACTCGATGTCGGGCACCCACGCCGGCACGTCCAGCTCACCGCCGAGGGTGCCGGACCCGAGCGCGTCGGCTTGCTCCGCGGCGCTGCCGGCGAGCCCGGCAAGGATGCGGGCGCCGTCGGCCGACCAGCGATGCCACTCAACGGCCCCCGGCAGGGTCGCGAGTTGTCGGGCCTCGGCGGGCAGGTCCGCGTCGAGCACGTACAGCTGGTGCTGGCCCTTCGACGCGCGATCGGACCGGAAGCTCAGGCGCACGCCGTCGGCCGACCATCGAGGCTCCGAATCGTCGTTCGGTCCGTCGGTGATCTGACGAAGGCCGGTGCCGTCCGCGGCCACCAGGCAGATCCGGCCCAGGGCGTGGCCTTCCAGCCTGTCGAGTCGCTGCCCGCGGAACGCGATCCATCGACCGTCGGGGGAGGGTGCGGGATCGCCGGCGGGCACGGCCTTGCCGAACCCTGGCTCGAGGACCGAACGGAAGAAGGACTCGACATCCTTGAAGAGCGGCGTCTCGCGCAGGTCGCGTTCCATCGAGGGAGGATAGGACGACCGGACCTCCCGCGCTCCCGGATCTCAGACGATCGCGGTGGCGATCCAGAGGTACAGCAGGATCGAGAGCAGGTCCTGGATGACCGTCGCCAACGGTCCGCTGCCGAATGCGGGGTCGACGCCGGCCTTGCGGAAGATCGCCGGCAGGGCCATGGCGACCACGCTGGCCACACCGCACGCCGCGAGCAACGACAGGGCGACCGCGATCGCCACGTCGGGGTCCCCCCGCCACCACAGCACGAACGGGAAGGCCAGCGCTGCCAAGGCGAGCCCGATCAAGAGTCCGGTCGCGGACTCCCGACGCACGATCTCGCGGATGGACACTCCGACCGACATGCCCCGGATGATGAGGGTCTCGGTTTGGGTGCCCACCGCATCGGCCATGTACACGATCCCGGGGAGGAAGACCGCGAGCACCGCGGCGCGCGCGAGGTCGGCCTCGTAGCTTCGGACGAGCACGGCTGAGGCCGCGGCGCCGGCGAGCCCGATGATCAGCCACGGGAGCCGATGGCGCAGCCGCCGTCCGATGGACTCGCGGCTGGAGATCCGGGCTTCAGACGTGTCGTGCAGCGAGCCGCCCAGGCGCGACAGGTCTTCTTCGTGCTCTGCGGCGAGCACCGCCAGGAGTGCATGGGGGGGAACCAAGCCGAGGAACCGACCGTCCTCGTCCTCGACGGCCACGGTGTGCGCGAGGCCGTTCACGACCTGCCAAGCGGCCACCTCGGGGTCGGTCTCGGGCCGGGCGCGCGGCGGGTCTGTGTCCATCAAGGCGGAGGCGATGGACTCGTCGGGGGCCGACAGTACCGCCTCGACCGCGAGGAGCCCCGCCATACGCCCGTCCCGCAGGACCGCGACCGCGGGCGCCCGGTGAGGCGGCGACCCGCGGAGCCCGGCGCGGATCTCGCCGATCGACGCATCGACCGATGCGACCGGCACGTCCCGCTCTGCCAGTACCCCGATCGTCCTGGCGCGCGCGACACCGGCCCTCGTCAACGTCGACATCGTGCATCCTCCCTAGGCGATCCCGGCGGCGATCCAGGACACGCTACGATGCTCTCCGCAGCGTGTCGCCGGGCGCCACTACACTGGCTCACCGTATGGGCACCGACTCCCTCGTCATCCACGGCGCCCGTGAGCACAACCTCAAGAACGTCACGCTCGAGCTTCCCCGTGACCGCCTGATCGTGTTCACGGGCCTGTCCGGCTCCGGCAAGTCCTCGCTCGCCTTCGACACGATCTACGCCGAGGGGCAGCGGCGATACGTGGAGTCGTTGTCGGCGTACGCGCGGCAGTTCCTGGGCCAGATGGAGAAGCCCGACGTCGACTTCATCGAGGGGCTCTCGCCGGCGATCTCGATCGATCAGAAGTCGACGTCTCGCAACCCTCGGTCGACCGTCGGCACGATCACCGAGATCT
>CAVSLG010000025.1:0-91397 GCA_963728665.1 uncultured Actinomycetes bacterium
TCTGGTGGTGCTCGGCGACGCCAACCCCGATCTCGTGATGCGGGGCGACGACGTGACCCCGGCGTTCGGGCAGGCGGAGCGCCTGGTCGACGATGCGCGGCTCACCGTCGGCGGCTCGGGCGCGATCATGGCGTGCGGCGCCGCCCGGCTGGGTCTACGCGTGGCCTTCGTGGGCGTCGTCGGCGACGACCTCTTCGGCGCGTACATGCGTGAGCAGCTCGTCGCCCGCGGCGTGCACGTCTCGGGGCTCGCCGTCGATCCGCAGCGGCCGACCGGGGTCACGGTCGTGCTGTCGCGCCCCGACGACCGGGCGATCCTCACGGCGCCCGGCACGATCGGCGACCTGCGGGCGGCCTCGATCGACGCCGACCTGCTGGCATCGGCTCGCCATGTGCACGTGAGCTCCTACTTCCTGCAGACGGGCCTCGCGCAGGACCTGCCGCGTCTGTTCGCCGACGCCCGCGGGCGCGGGGCGACCACATCGGTCGACCCGAACTGGGACCCGAGCGGGGCATGGAACGGCGGACTCGACGCCCTGTTGCCCTCGGTCGACGTGCTGCTGCCGAACGAGATCGAGGCGGCCCGCCTCGCGCACACGTCCGACCTCGAGGCGGCGATCGCCACGCTCCGGTCTCGCGGGCCGCTCGTCGTGGTGAAGGCGGGCGCGCGCGGCGCGATCGCCGCCGGTCCCGGCGAGCGCGTCGAGGTGGCCGCGGTGCCGGTCGCGACCGTCGACACGACAGGGGCCGGCGACTCGTTCGACGCCGGCTTCGTCGCCGCGATGCTCGGCGGTGAGCCCCTCGAGCGGTGCCTCGCGGTCGCGAACGCGTGCGGGGCGCTCTCGACCCGGGCGGCCGGCGGCGTCGACGGGCAGCCGACGATGCAGGAGGCGCTCGGCGCGATCTCGGCCGGGAGCCCCGCGTGATCGTCTGTCTCGCCGCGAACCCGTCGGTCGACAAGCTCTTCGAGATCCAGCGGCTCGTGCGCGGCGACATCCACCGGCCCGAGGGGTTCGTGCAGGTCCCCGGCGGCAAGGGGCTCAACGCCGCTCGAGCGGCCCACGCGCTCGGAGCGAAGGCCGTCGCGGTCGCGCTGCTCCGAGGCAACACGGGCAAGTGGATCGAGGAGATGCTCGGCGTCGAGGGCGTGGCCCTGCGCGCCGTGTGGACCCACGGTGAGAACCGCTCGTCGCTGTCGGTCGCCGACCGTGAGACCGGAGGGCTGACCGAGTTCTACGAGCACGGCTCCGACGTGCCGTCGGCGGCGTGGGCGGAGCTGCTGCACGCGGTCGAGTCGACCTGGGTGCCGGGGGGGTGGCTCACGATCAGCGGCTCGACCCCCGTCGGCGCTCCCGACCAGGGCTACCGCGATCTCGTCCGCGACGGGCGGGTGGAAGGCGTGCGGGTCGCGCTCGACGCCGAGGGAGACCGCCTGCGGCTCGGACTCGAGGCCCAGCCCGACGTCGTGAAGGTCAATGCCCTGGAGGCGAGAGGGTTGCTCGGGGTGCCGACGTCGCGGCGCGACGATGCGCTCGCCGCCGCGGCGAAGCTGCGCGACCTCGCCGGCGGTGACGGCCACGCCGGGGTCGTGACCCGGGGCGCCGAGGGCGTCGTGCTCGCCGCCCCCGACGGCACGCTGTTCGAAGGGACACCTCTACGTGCGCGGGCGCTACCCGGTCGGCAGCGGCGACGCCTTCCTCGCCGGGCTCGTGACGGCACTCGATCGAGGCGACGGCTGGGACGCAGCTCTGCGGCTCGGCCTCGGAGCGGCGACGGCGAACGCCGAGCTGCCGGGCGCCGGCATGCTGGAGCCGGCCCGCGCCGCCCTGCTCGCCGATCAGGCCGAGGTACGACAGGCCTAGCGCCCGCATACTGTCCCGGTCCGGATCCGCTGCCCCAACGTCCGCAGAGGTCACGCCACGTGGTCGGTCAACGCGCCCGAGAGATCCGCCCCGACGCCGCCGTGCGCGGGCTCTTCCTCACGTTCGGGTTCGTGATCGCGGCGTTCTTCCCGTTCCTCGCGCTCTACCTCGACGACAAGGGGCTCACGGAGAGCGGCATCGGTCTCGTGATCGCCGCGATGGCCGTCGCGCGCATCGTGCTGAACCCGCTCTGGGGTCACCTCGCCGATGCGACGATCGGCAGGCGGACGTCGTTGCAGATCGGGGCGTTCCTGTCGGCGGTGTTCGGGCTCGTGCTGGCCGGCGTCGACGGCATGGTCGCGATCGCGGTCGCCGGGTTCTTCCTCGCGGGCGCGATGGTGAGCACCGGCCCCAACATCGACGCGATCACGCTCGAGCACCTCGGGGCCGAGCGCATGAGCGACTACGGCAAGATCCGCTCGTGGGAGAGCTTCACCTACGCGATCGGGTGCCTCACCCTCGGCTGGCTCTTCCAGGCCGCGGGCATCGAGTGGGCGATGCCGATCTACGCGCTCGCGAGCGTGCTCGTGTTCGCCTGGTCGTTCACGGTGCCGCGCGACATCCCCCGTCACGAGGCCGCGACCGGGGGGAGCCGGCTCGGCACGGTCGGGGCGGTGTTCCACCACGCGCCCCGGTTCTGGGGGTTCCTGGCCGCGCTGTTCCTGGTGTGGACCGGGTTCAACGCCGCGTGGAACTTCGTCGGGCTCAAGATCGCGAGCGAGGGTGGCGGCCCCCTGCTGATCGGCATCGGGACCGCCGTCGGTGGGCTGATCGAGGTGCCGATGATGCGCTCGAGTTCGCGCCTGCAGGCGCGGCTCGGGCTCCGGCGCGTGTACGTGCTGGGCTGTGCCGTCTACGCGCTCGGGTTCCTGCTCTGGGGGTCGATCTCGAACCCCACGATCGTGTCGCTGCTCACCGTGCTCGAGGGCATCGCGTTCAGCATGCTGTTCACGACGGGCGTCGTCGTGGTCGGCCGCCTCCTGCCCTCGTCGCTGTACTCGACCGGGAACTCGGTCGCCCAGATGGTCGGCTTCGGCCTCGGCCCGATCCTCGGCGCCGGCCTCGGCGGGTTCGTCTACGAGACCGCGGGGCCGATGACCCTCTATGCGGGCGCGTCGGCGCTCGCGCTCGCCGGGGGAGTCGTCGCCTGGTTCGCGCTGCGCGGCCCCGAGCTCGACCGGCCGCTCACCGAGGCCGACGACGTGCCCGCCGATCCCTCGATCGCGCCGCCGGAGCCGCTGGGGTGAGGTCGTGAGCGGATCGGAGGACCGCTCGGTCGCGGCGCACCGCGACCTCGTGGCCGCGCTGTTCCCGCAGCTCGCGCTCGACGAGTTCGAACCGATCGTCGGCGGGTGGACGTGCGACACCTACCGCGTCGATCGCGAGTGGATCGTGCAGCTCCCTCGCACGCCGTACGCGCGGGAACGGCTGCTCCGCCAGATCGAGGTGCTGCCGGAGCTCTCCGGCGAGGTCTCCGCGTCGGTGCCGATGCCCGAGCTCGTCTCGCGGGAGCCCGTCTGCATGGCGTATCGCGCGCTGGCCGGCGACCCGTGCGACACGGTCGGCGACGAGGGCCTGTGGCCCGAGCGGCTCGGGCGCTTCCTGTACGACCTGCACATGGTGCCGCCGGAGTTCCTCGGCATGCGGTCCGACGACCGCGGACACGGTCCGCGAGGGGGTGCGGGCCGAGTGGGTGCGCCTGCGCGATCTCGCCGCGGGGCACCTGCAGGCGCAGGAGCTCGACGCCGCGTCGACGGCGATCGACGCGGTGCTGGACGACGACGCCGCATGGCGGTTCGCCCCGTGCGTGACCCACGGCGACCTCGGTCCCGAGCACGTGCTCGTGTCGGCCTCGGGCGACCTCTCGGGGGTGCTCGACTGGGAAGAGGTCGGCATCGGCGACCCGGCGTGGGACTTCGCCTGGTGGGTGCACGAGATGCCCGCCGTCGGCGAGCGCGCGCTCGCCGCGTACGGGGGCGCCCCTGACCCGGGCTTCGCGACGCGGGCCCGGCTCTCCTTCGTGCTGATGCCCCTGCACGACCTCGACCACGGACTGCAGGTCGAGCGTCCGCGAACACGTGGACGCGGGGCTCGCGGGCTTCCGTGCACGACTGGCGGTGCTGACCCGACCGGACCGACCGGCGTCCTGACCTGCGCATTTGCAGGTGGACGCCGCCGCCGGGACGATGGAGGGCCAGGGCGCGATCGAGGAGGAACCGATGGGTGAGGCTCAGAAGGACAAGGGCATCGTCGACAAGGCGAAGGGCACGGCCGGCGATCTCGCCGGCAAGGCGGCCGGCACGGCGAGCACGCTCGCGGGCAAGGCGGCGGAGACCGCCGGCGGTCTGGTCGAGAAGGCGCAGCCGGTCGTCGGCAAGGCGAAGGACGCGACGGGCGACCTCTCGTCGAAGGCCGATCCGGTGCTCGACAAGGCCCGCGCGGCCGCCGGCGACCTGGTCGTGAAGGTGCAGCCGGTCGTCGACAAGGCGGTCGGAGCCAGCGGCGACCTGCTCGACAAGGCGAAGGGCATGCTCGACAGCAAGAAGGACGCGGGGGGCGGCACCGGTGACGGCGCCACCGACGGCGCCACCGATGGCGGGGCCGAGGGATAGGGGGGCGTCGTGGTCAACGCGTACATCCTGATCCAGACCGAGGTCGGCAAGGCCGGCCAGGTGACCGAGCAGATCCGAGCGATCGACGGCGTGGTGCAGGTCGACCCGGTGACCGGGCCCTACGACGTGGTCGCCCGTGCGGAGGCCGCCGACCTCGACCAGCTCGCGAAGGCGACCGTCATGCCGATGCAGGAGCTCGAGGGCATCACGCGCACCCTCACCTGCCCGGTGCTGCTGCTGTAGTCGTGACGATCGCGATCCGGCGCGACGACGAGATCAGCGACGTTGACGGCGACTGGTTCCGCGCGCGCTGGCACTTCTCGTTCGACTCCTACCACGACCCGGAGTACGTCTCGTTCGGGTCGATGCGCGTGTTCAACGACGACCGGCTCGTGCCCGGCGCGATCTGGCCGATGCACCCGCATCGCGACATCGAGGGCCTGACCTACGTCGTGGAAGGCTCGTTCCGCCACCAGGACGACGTCGGCGGCGAGCCCGGCCCGCTGCCCGCCGGCTCGGTGCAGCGCATGACGCTCGGCCGCGGCGCGTGGCACTCCGAGCAGAACGCGAGCGAGACCGACCCGATGCGGTTCATCCAGATATGGATCATGCCCCGGGAACGGAGCCTCGAGCCCGGCGTCGAGCAGCGGGTCTTCACGCCGGAGGACCGCACCGACACGCTGCTGCGCGTGATCTCCGGCGACGGCGGCGACGCGGTGCTGGTGCATCAGGATGCGCACGTGTTCGTGTCACGGCTGACGCCGGCGGCGACGGTCGTCCATGAGCTGCCGTCCGGACGGGGCGTCTACCTCTACGTGATCGAGGGCGACGTCGCGGTGAACGGCGAGCGCATGGAGACGGGGGACGCGGCACAGGTCACCGACGAGCCGATGATCGAGGTCGTGGCCTCGGCGCCGTCGGAGCTGATCCTCGTGGATGTCGCGCTCGAGCCCGAGCTGCCCTGAAGAAAGCCAGGCGGGTCACTCGTCGACCGCGACCGGGAAGGGGAGCGCCACCGGGTCGACGAACGGCGAGCGTCCCTCCTCGTCGAAGCGGTCCATGCGGAAGTGGTCGGCGTGCTCCACCACACCGGTCCTGCCCTCGAGCAGCAGGTCGGCGGCGATCCGCGACACGGCCGGGCCCCACATCATGCCGTGCCCGCACGCGCTCGCGATCCCCGCGCCCTCGACCTCGGTGCCGTCGCGCAGCACGAGCGGCCCGGTGAGCGGCAGGTGGTCGGGCGTGTACTCGATCGTCGCGGCCCATGCCTTCTTGATGCCGAGCCCGCGCGTCGCGGGCATGAGGCGATTCAGGCGGCGTTCCATCGCCCGCAAGTACGGCCAGTCGATCGAGCGGCCGGGGCCGGGTTCCTCGGCGGGGTTCGACATGCCCCACAGGAAGCCGCCCTCCTCGGGGCGCCAGTAGATGCCCTTCGCGATGTCGAACGCCATCGCGGTCGTGTCGGGGTGCAAGGCCTCGCTCGGCTCGGTCACGACGACCTGGTGACGGGCGTAGCCCACCCAGGCGCGGGCGCCGGCGGCCTTCGCGACCGCCTGCAGGGCGGGGCCGCCGGTGAGGAGCACGCGGCCGGTCGAGATCGTGCCCGCCGTGGTCTCGACGCCCGTCACGAGGCGCCGACCGCCGCGTCCGGCGCGGGTGCGGAGCCCGGTGAACGCCACCCGCTCGCGCAGCTCGACGCCGGCGCGCTGCGTCGCGAGCCCGTACGCCCGGACGTTCCGCGGTGGATCGACCCAGCCGTCGGTCGCGACGTACGAGCCGCCGCGGAAGCCGCGCCCCTCGGTCATCGCCGGGATCAGCCGACGCACCTCGTCGGCGTCGACCCAGCGGACGTCGAGGCCCGCCGCGCGCTGCATCTCGATGCGCTCGTGGGCCGCGCGCTCGTCGGCGGCGGAGGCAGCGAGGATCACGTACCCGCGGCCGACGAAGCCGGAGTCGGTGCCGTAGCGGTCGTGCTGGTCCTCGTAGAAGCCGATCGACCACGTGCCGAGCCTCACGGTGTCTGGCGAGCCGCCCTGCGCGCGCACCATGCCGGCCGCGCGTCCCGAGGCGCCGAGGCCGGCGAGGTCGCGATCGATCACGACGACGCGGTCGAGGCCGGCCTCGCGCGCGAAGACGGACGCCCAGCCGCCGACCGTGCCGGCGCCGACCACCACCAGGTCGGCCGCGTCGCCTCTCGCCATCGCCCCTCGATCCCCTTCCGGGCGAACCCGTCGGTCGCCGCCGCCGAAGTCTAGAGGAGCCCCCGACCCCCGAGGGAACCCCGGCTTGCGTACAGTCAGCCCGATGGAGCAGCTCGAACCCTCACGCGGCGCACGGCTGCTCGGTCCGCAGGCGCCGACCCCTCCGGCTCCGGCCGACCGGCGGACACTCGCCGAAGAGGTCGTCGTCGTGCTGCTGCTCTCGCTGCTCGCGAGCGCGGTGTACGCGATCCTCAGCCTGTTGGAGGCGCCGCTCGCCGGCACGATCGTCGCCTCGGCGAACCAGAGCACCCAGCTCGCTCGTCAGCTCGCGGGGTTCGTCTTCGGCCTGGCCCCGGTGTTCCTCGTCGTCCACCTCGTGCGTCGCTCGGGCGAAGGCCTCGACGGCATCGGGCTCGCGGCCGACCGCCCCGGGCCCGACCTCGCGAAGGGCCTCGGTCTGTTCGCGGTCGTCGGGCTCGCCGGCCTCGGTCTGTACCTGGCGGCGGTCGAGCTCGGCGTGAACCGCTTCGTGATCCCGGCGCCCCCACTCGGGCACTGGTGGACCGTGCCGGTGCTGCTGCTCTCGGCGCTCGAGGCGGCCCTCGTCGAGGAAGTGATCGTGCTGGGCTACCTCGTGACGCGGCTGCGCCAGCTGTCGTGGTCGCCGCTCGCTGCGGTCGTCGGCAGCTCGGCGTTGCGGGCGTCCTACCACCTGTATCAGGGGTGGGGTGGCTTCCTCGGGAACCTCGCGATGGGCCTGCTCTTCTCCGTGCTCTTCCTTCGGTGGCGTCGCACGTGGCCGTTCGTCGTGGCGCACTTCCTGCTCGACGTGGCGGCGGGGCTCGGCTACATCCTCTTCCGCGATCGGCTGCCCGGTTTCTAGGCGGGTTTCTAGGCCGGTTGCTCGGCCGGTCCCTCGGCCGATCGGGGGTTCCGTTCGCGGGCTCACCGCGGGTACGATGCGGCTCCGCCGATCGGGGCGGACGGAGGTCACACAGGCGATGTCTTCGGTACTCGACTACCTGCGCGGGCGGGCGGTGCCGTTCGTGGTGTTCCCCGATCCCGAGGCCGAGCTGCCGGAGCAGGTCGCCGAGCGCCACGGCCTCGACGTCGACGAGCTGGTGCGCACCGAGGTGGTCTCGAACCGGTTCGGGTTCGCCCTCATGGTGGTGCCGTGGGATCGTCGGCTCGACCTCACCCTCGCCCGGCGGGCGATGAACGACCCCGACGCCCGCCTCGCCACGAGGGACGAGCTCCGGCGGAAGGTCCCCGAGTTCGATCCCGACTCGTGGCCGCCGCTCGGGCTGTTCCTGCTGATGCCGACGTTCGTCGATCGCGAGGTGGCCGGCCGCGATCAGGTGGTGTTCCCGGCCGGCACGCCCGGCACGTTGGTGTGCCTGCAGACCGACGAGCTGTTCGGCGACGACCCGGTCGTGATCACGGCGCTCACGACCGACACGATGAAGCGGGAACCGGTCGGCACGCGGCGCGGCAACCTCTGGGCGGTGCAGCCCGAACCGGAGCACCCCGCGATCGGCTGAGTTGGAGCGGCGAGTCGTGAACGTTCCGTGACGGCCGTGGGCCTCGCTTGCCGATGTCGGAGCCAGCGCGTACCGTAGGAGTCGGGATATCCCATCAAGACCGAACCCCGGCCAGCGCGCCGGGGATTCGTGTTTCTGGGGTCGGTTCGGCGGGCCACCCTCGGCAGAGAGGGGCTCGCTAGGCGAGATCCCGCGGGATCGTCCTCTCCCAGCGTCGCCGGAACCGTTCCTCGCCGTCCTCGTGCACGACCAGGTCGATCGTCGCGCGGTACGCCTCGGCGTCGCTCTCGATCACCACGTCGGCCCGGGAGTTCACGGTCGCCTCGGGCCATCGCAGCTCGAACGCCGCCTTCCCGTGCGCCGACGCCTTCCCCGGGTCGACCGTCGAGACCGACACGACGCCGTCGTAGTGGCTGTGCATCGACGGCACGTGCTCGACGGGCTCCTCCTCGAACGTGCTGCCGGCGTTGGCCGATGTCACGCGCCGGAGCACGTCGTGGGCGACCGACCAACGAACGCCGGCCACCGGGTCGTCGTCTCCGGCGTCGTCCTCGTCCGGGTCGCTCACATGAGGCGGCGGCAGCACCGGCCGTTCCTCGATCGGGCTGGGGCCGTCGATCACGGGGAGCTCGAGCGTCGTCGCGGCCCGGTCGATCGTGAGCGTCACCGGGCGCGGCGGCGCCCAGGTGTTCGGCCAGTCGGTGCCGGCGAGGTCGAGCCGCAGGGCGTGACCGGGCTCGAACGTCCACGACGCGGCCTCGATCTCGAGCTCGACGTCGACGAGCTCGCCGACGGGCATCGGCGACGGCTGCTCCCGCGAGTCCCGGTGCGTGAGGTTCAACACGTTGCGCGCGACGAGCGACGAGGTGCCGTCGGGGAAGACGTCGCAGAGCTTCGCCGACAGGTAGGCGACCGGCTCGCTCGAGGCGATGCGCACCCGCACCCGCGCGTGCCCGAGGATCTCGAACTCCCGCTCGAACGGGGTCCACGTGTACGTGAGGGAGTGGAGCTCGTCTGGACGCTGGTCGTCGGGCTGGCCCCACGGCAGCACGCCGGCGCACGAGATCCACGCGGTCCACCCGACGTCGCCGCGCACGTCGAGCTCGTCGGGGCCGTCGCCGGGGCGGTTCGCCGTCGCGTCGGCCAGCGGCCACGTCTCCGGCCGCAGCCGTTCGGGCGGCCAGGTCGGCTCGTACCGCCACTCACCGTTGACGAGGGGGCGGTCGGGAGCCGGCAGGGTCGAGCGCTGCGCGTACAGCACGATCGGCGGCTCACGGTCGATGCCGTTGTCGACACCTTTCAGCCAGCGGTCCCACCACCGGATGTGCTCGGGCAGCAGGTCGTGGTTCGGGCCGGGCAGCGACGTGTCGGTCGACGCATGCGCCCACGGGCCGAAAACGAGCCGCTTCGGGCAGGTCAGGCGCTCGAACGTGCGGAACGAGTTGTTCCGGTACCCGTCGGCCCAGCCGGCGACGATCATCGTGGGGCACGCGATCGCCTCGTAGTCGACGCAGAGCGAGCCGTGCTTCCAGTAGTCGTCGAGCCGCTGGTGCTCGAGCCACGTGAGCACCCACGGCTCGGTGCCCTCGAGGCGGCGAGCCCACTCCTCCCGCCAGCCCTCGCCGTAGATCGGCGGCGCCGGCGGCAGCGCGTTGATCGCGACCATGTAGCTCGGGTAGTCGATCTGGTCGAGCTGCTTCACGACGCCGCCCTGGTAGTGCACGTCGTCGCCGAAGCGGTCGTCGGTCGCGTAGATCGGGATGATCGCCTTCAGCGCGGGCGGGCGTTCCATCGCGATCTGGATGCTGTTGAACCCGGAGTAGGAGTAGCCGTACATGCCGACCGTGCCGAACGACCACGGCCGGGTCGCGAGCCAGTCGATCACCGTGGCCATGTCGGTGCGTTCGACCGCCGGGTACTCGTCGGTCGCGATGCCTTCGCTCGAGCCGGTGCCGCGCACGTCGACGCGGCACATCACGTATCCGGCCTCGGCGAGGCGCCGGTACTCGCTGCGCGAGCGCCCGGTGATGTCGTCCTTGCGGTAGGGGAGCGCCTCGAGCACGGCCGGCCACGGCCCCTCGCCCTCGGGCATGTAGAGGGTCGCGGCGAGCCGGACGCCGTCGGCCATCTCGATCGACACGTGCTGCTTGCTCGTGGCTCCCGGGCTCGTCATGGCGGCGAGGGTACCGGCGCAGGGCTCGCCTCCGGCCGCTGCCGATGCGACCGGCGGTCAGGTCCCGCCGGCTACGTCCAGCCCCGGAACCAGACGCGCGCCTTCCACATCGTGTCGGAGATGCGGCTCGCCGTGAGGATCGGCCACATCCACAGGAACAGCCCGACCGCGGCCGCGACGTAGCCCCAGACGAACGGCAGGTAGGGCCGTCGCCGGCTGATAGCGGGCTCGCCGGTGTCGGGGTCGAGCGCGACCTCGCCCGTCTCGTGATCGCGGATCACGAGGTGGGCAGCGGCGAGGTCGCGCAGCGTGTACACGGCGGCGAGCGCCATGAACGGCGTGAACGGCAGCGCGTAGAAGAAGAACTGCGGTCGCGCGACGAGGAACCACGGCAGGTAGAGACCGGCGAACGCGACCACCATGAACCCTGGCGTCCAGTCGCGCTTGCGCCACCATGCCCAGGCGCAGTAGGGGATCGTCCATATCGTGCCCCAGAACAGCACGGGGTTCCCGATGGCGAGGATCTGGCGGATGTCGGGGCCGAGGTCTTCGACGAAGTAGTTCACGGGGCGCAGCATCGGGATCCACGTCCACGCCTTCGAGTAGTAGCCGTGCGTGGGCGTGTAGTTGTCGGTGGCGGCGTCGAGCGCGGTGGCTCGCAGGTCGCGGTGGTAGCGCCACATGTCGCGGTGCTGCGTGAAGAAGTCCGCCAGGCTCGGTTCGAAGTGCGTGAACCACGGGATCCACGCGAGCGTGTAGACGACGACCGGCACGATCGCGAACGCGACCACGACCCCGAGCGTCTCCATGCCGAGCGACCGGACGAAGGCGTTGCCTCGCGTCCGCCCCTCGCGCCGACGACGCGTCGTCTCCCAGATGTAGGTGAGCAGCACGGCGGCGGGGATCGCCATCGCTCCGGACCACTTGACCGCCATCGCGGCCCCGAAGGCCGCGCCGGCGGCGAGTGCGCCAGGGCCGCAGGAACGGCGAGGGCACCCGCAGGCGGGGAGGTTCGGCGAGCTCACCGGCGTCGGCCTCCGGCGGCTCCTCGACATCGGGCTCGGCGACGGCGGGCCCGTCGACTTCCTGCGGCGGCGCGAGGGCCCTCGCGGTGCGCGCGGTCGATCCAGCGCCGGTCGAGCAGCAGCAGCAGGAACCCCAGCGACACCCAGAACGCCAGGTGGATGTCGAGCAGCGCGATCCGCGAGTGCACGACGTTGAGGCCGTCGACCGCGATCAGCAGGCCGGCGACGAACGTCCACACCGGCTTGCCGAGGAGCAGCTGCGCCATCAGCGCGGTGAAGACCGCGACGCCGATGCCGGCGAGCGCCGAGGTGAACCGCCACCCGAACGAGCTCATGCTGAACGCCCTGATGCCGAGCCCGATCGTGAGCTTGCCGAGCGGGGGGTGCACCCAGGAGCCGGTGTCCCACTCGTTGTCGAGCCAGTACCGCTCGTCGCCCGAGTCGATCCTGCACTCCTTGGGCCTGGCGTCGGTGACCTGGATGCACCCGGACTTGGCGTAGTACGTCTCGTCGAACACGAGCTCCCGCGGGTCGTCGATCGCCGCGAACCGGATCACGCCCGCGATCGCGGCGACGGCCAGCACGGCCACCACCGGTCGGTTCATGCGCTGCGACGGGCCCGGCATCGCGTCAGGGTACCGGCGGCCGATCGCGCAGCCGCACGACGAATTGGCACCCCTGGAACACGTCGGTGATCGACGCGGTCTTGTTGTCGACGAGGCCGGTGCTCAGGCCATGCTGCTGCACGGCGCCGAATGTGAGATCGGTCGCAACCTTCGAGGCCTTCTTCGGCCAGCAGACCCAGAGCCGTCCGGCGGGGTCGAGGGCCCGCTGCAACCCGCCGAAGCGGCGTTCCATCGAGCGTCGCTCGGTCACGAACAGCACCGCGACGTCGACGTCCTTCGTGGCCCTGGCGATGAAGCGGACGTCTCCGGGCAACGGTGCCTGCGCCGTAAGGAGGTCGGGGAACCCCTCCGGGGCATCGACCAGCACCACCCGCGACCCGGGCCGGATGCCGAGCTTCTTCCACAGAGGGGTGCCTGAGTAGTCCTTGTGTCCCTCGGCCATGGCTTCCCCGTCGTGGTCCTTCCGCCCGTGGGCGCTCGGGGCACATCCTGTCACCCTGGAACGTATGGGTGGAACGCTGTGGCTCGTCGCGACCCCGATCGGCAACCTGGGCGATCTGTCGACCCGCGCCCGCGAGGTGCTGGGCCAGGTCGACCTGGTCGCGTGCGAGGACACGCGTCGGACCGGTCGCCTGCTGGCGGGCATCAAGATCAAGGTGCCGCTCGTGTCGTACTTCGAGGGCAACGAGCGCGAGCGGGTCGACGAGTTGCTCGTGCGCCTCGGCAACGGTGACGACGTGGCCCTCGTGACCGACGGCGGAACACCCGCGATATCGGACCCCGGCTACCGGCTCGTGCGCGCCTGTATCGACGCGGGTGTCGAGGTGCAGGTCGTGCCCGGCCCCTCGGCGGCGATCGCCGCGCTCGTCGTGTCGGGTCTGCCGACCGACCGGTTCGTCTTCGAGGGGTTCCTGCCGAAGAAGCAGGGCGAGCGCGTGCGCCGGCTCGAGGCGCTGCGGCACGAGCCACGCACGATCGTCGTCTTCGAGTCGCCTCTGCGCGTGCAGACGTTGCTGCGCGACGTGCTCGTGGTGATCGGCGACCGCGAGGTGGCGGTGGTGCGGGAGCTGACGAAGCTGCACGAGGAGGTCCAACGCGGTCGCGTGAGCCAGGTGCTGTCGCGTGTCGCCGATCGGGAGCTCAAGGGCGAGGTCGTCGTGGTGATCGACGGGGAGCGGGTGCGGCCGGCGCCCGACATGTCGGCCTGCGCCGACGAGGCGCGTGAGCTGGTGGCGGGCGGCATGCGCAAGCGCGACGCGGCGCACGCCGTGGCCGAGCGACACGGTGTGAGCGTGAACGAGCTGTATCGTGCGCTCCTCGATGACGTGCTCTGACGTCGACCGATCGAGCGCGGGGAGTTCCTGATCCGTCCCCTGCACGCTCGGCTTCGAGGTCGTCGAGACCGTCAGGCACTGACGTCGGCGCCGACGCCACGGGAGCGGCTCCGCTAGGCTCGCGCCCACGATGGACGAGACCTTCCTCGAGGAGATGTCCGAGGGGTACGCGTTCGACGAGCCGTCGCTGCTGCTCGGGGCGCCGATGCTCGACGGCGAGGTCGCGGCGAGCGCGCCCGTGCGGCTTCCCCTGTCGATGGTGAACCGCCACGGGCTCGTGGCCGGCGCGACCGGCACGGGGAAGACGAAGACCCTGCAGATCCTGGCCGGCCAGCTCTCCGACGCCGGGGTGCCGGTGTTCGTGAGCGACGTGAAGGGCGACCTCACGGGGCTCTCGCAGCCCGGGGACGCGACGGCCGGTCCCATCGTGGAGAGGGCGCAGCAGCTCGGCCTCGCGTACGAGCCGAGGGGCCATCCCGTCGAGCTGCTCTCGCTCTCGGGCGCACTCGGCGCGCAGGTGCGCGCCACTGTCTCGTCGTTCGGGCCGATCCTGCTCGGCAAGGTGCTCGACCTGAACAAGACGCAGGTCTCGGTGCTGACGCTCGTCTTCGCCTACTGCGACGACGAGCGGCTGCCGCTGCTCGACCTGGCCGACCTACGCACGACGCTGAAGTTCCTCTCGTCGGACGAGGGCAAGCCGGCGCTCGAGGAGTACGGCGGCTTCTCGAAGGCCACGATCGGCGTGCTGCTGCGCTCGATCGTCGAGCTGGAGTCGACCAGCGCCGACGCATTCTTCGGCGAGCCGGAGTTCGATGTCGCGGACCTGATGCGCACGACCGACGACGGCCGGGGCATCGTCACGCTGCTCGAGCTCGCCGACGTGATGGATCGGCCCCGGCTGTTCTCGACGTTCATGCTCTGGATGCTCGCCCAGCTCTACGCTCGGCTCCCCGAGGAAGGCGACCTGCCGAAGCCGAAGCTCGCGTTCTTCTTCGACGAGGCGCACCTGCTGTTCGACGACGCGAGCGACGCCCTGATGGAGCAGATCGAGCTCACCGCGCGGCTGATCCGCTCGAAGGGTGTCGGTGTCTACTTCGTGACGCAGGGTCCGACCGACGTGCCGTCGTCGGTGCTCTCCCAGTTGGGGAACCGGGTGCAGCACGCGCTCCGGGCCCACACGCCCGAAGACGAGTCGAACCTGCGCAAGACGGTGCGCACGTTCCCGAAGAGCGAGCACTACGACGTCGGCGAAACGTTGACGTCGCTCGGCATCGGAGAGGCGCTCGTCACGGTGCTGACGCCCAAGGGCGTGCCGACGCCGCTGGCGGCCACCCGCCTCGTGCCCCCCGACTCCCTGATGGACGCCGTCGACGAGGCTACGCGCGAGCAGCTGACCGAGGCGGGGTCGCTGCGGGCGAAGTACGCCGAGGCGGTCGATCGCGAGAGCGCCCACGAGATGATCACGGCCCGCCTGAACGCCGCCGCCGAGGTCGTCGAGCGAGCCCTCGGCCGGCGCCGCCGGTGCTCCGCTGCCGCCGCCTCCGCCCGGGATGCCGCCGCCCATCGGCCGAGCCGGCGCCGGAGGCCACGCCGAAGCCGTCGGGCAGGGCGAAGGTCTCGACGAGGACGGAGCCGAAGGCGGACTCCACAAGCGGGTTGGGTGACGACGTGAAGGACATCGGCGTCGGCTTCGCCAAGGACATGCTCACCACCGCCGACGGTCGCCGCACCCTGCGCACCGTCTTCGGTGCCCTCTTCGGCAAGAAGTAGCTCCGGTCGAACTCCGGGAGGTGTCGGATGGCCGTGTCGTACCAACTGGTGATCGACTGCACGTCACCCGAACCGCTCGCGCATTTCTGGGCCGAGGCGTTGCACTACGTCATCGCAGCTCCGCCGCCCGGCTTCGACTCGTGGGACGACTACTTCAGGTCGATCGGAGTGCCCGAGGAGGAGCTTGGCATCGGCCCGGACATCATCGAGGATCCGAACGGGGAAGGTCCGAGGATCTGGTTCCAGATCGTCCCCGAGAGGAAGTCGATCAAGAACCGCATCCACATCGACGTGAACGCGAGCGGTGGCCGCGACGTGTCTCTCGAGACCCGGCGCGAGCGGGTCGAAGCCGAGGCTGCCCGGCTCGTGTCTCTCGGCGCCACGCGCCTGCACGCGATCGTCGAGGAGGGTCTGGACCACTACGCGGTCGCGTTGACCGATCCCGAAGGAAACGAGTTCGACATCAACTAGCCGCTGCTGGATGTCGACCCGGTTCGCCACTAGTCTAGCCCAGACTAGTGGCAGCAGCCCGTATCATGACCCGACCATGGGCAGGGACGTCTTCTTCATCACCACGCCGATCTACTACGCGAATGACGTGCCCCACATCGGCCACGCCTACACCGAGGTCGCGAGCGACTTCATCGCGCGCTACCGGCGCCTGCGTGGTGACGACGTCCGCTACCTCACCGGCACCGACGAGCACGGGCTCAAGGTCGCGCGGGCGGCCGAGGAGAACGGCGTCACGCCGCGTCAGTGGACCGACTCCCTCGAGCCGCGCTGGCGCGAGGTCTGGCAGCGCCTCGACATCAGCTACGACGACTACATCCGCACGACCGAACCGCGGCACTACGAGGCGGTCGCGAAGATCCTGCAGGCCGTGCACGACAACGACCGCGACGACATCTACACGGGCACGTACGAGGGCCTGTACTGCGTCGCGTGCGAGGCCTACTACACCGAGGACGACCTGATCGAGGGGAACTGCCCGATCCACGGGAGGCCCGTGGAGCAGATGCGCGAGGAGAACTACTTCTTCCGGCTCTCGGCGTACGCGGACCGCCTCCTCGAGCACTACACGGCGAACCCGTCCGCGATCGAGCCCGAGCAACGCCGCAACGAGGTGCTCAGCCTGATCCGCGGCGGGCTCCAGGACTTCTCGATCAGCCGCACGACGTTCGACTGGGGCGTGCCGATCCCGTGGGACCCCGAGCACGTCACCTACGTCTGGTTCGACGCGCTGACGAACTACATCACCGCGGCCGGCTACGCGAGCGACCCCGAGCGGTTCGCGCGGGAGTGGCCAGCGACCATCCACCTGATCGGCAAGGACATCGTTCGCTTCCACGCCGTCTACTGGCCCGCGATGCTGATGGCCGCCGGGCTCGAGCCGCCGACCCAGGTGTGGGCGCACGGGTACCTGCTCGTGGGCGGGGAGAAGATGTCGAAGACGAAGCTCACGGGCATCCACCCGTTCGAGCTGATCGATCACTTCGGCGTCGACTCGTACCGCTACTACTTCATGCGCGAGATCTCGTTCGGCCAGGACGGGAACTTCTCGTGGGAGTCGATGACCGAGCGCCACAACGCCGACCTCGCGAACGGCCTCGGCAACCTCGCGAGCCGCGTGCTCGCGATGCTCGCGAGCTACTTCGACGGGGCGGTGCCTGAGCCGGTGACGCCGGGCGCCGAGTCGGACCTGCCGACGGTGATCGAGGGAGCGCTCCGTCGCTACGACGAGCACATGGTCGCCGTGCAGCTGCAGCCCGCCCTCGTCGCGGTGTGGGACATCGTCGCCCGGGCCAACCACTACCTGGTCGAGAAGGAGCCGTGGAAGCTCGCGAAGGACCCGGCGAACCGCGACGAGCTCGCGAGCGTGCTCTACGCCGCCGCGGAGACCCTGCGCGCGCTGGCCGTCGCGGTCGCGCCGATCATGCCGCGAGCGGCCGAGGCGCTGTGGGCCCAGCTCGGGATCGAGGAGCCGCTCGACGCCCAGCGACTTCCTGCCGCGGGGGTGTGGGGCGGCCTCGCCGTGGGTACGACGACGACCAAGGGTGATTCGCTCTTCCCCCGACTCGAGGCCGGATAGCCTCGGGCGGAGTCTTCCACCGTTTTCCACCCCCCTGCACTTCGGGGTGAGGCTTCCAAGAATCATGTTTCACGTGAAGCTCCCCCCATCGACCGTATGTGGAGACCCGTGTAGTCTCGGCGCTCGTGACCGACCGGAACCTTCAACTCCCGGCTGACACCGGGGCCGTCGACACCCACTGTCACCTGTTCCTGCTCGACCTGGAACCTGCAGATGTGGTCGAGACCTCGAAGGCCGCCGGCGTCGACCGTCTGATCTGTGTCGGTGTCGACGTGGAGACGAGCGCTCGTTCGGCCGAGCTCGCCGACACCCTCGAGGGTGTCTTCGCCACAGCGGGCATGCACCCGCACGACGCGAGCGGGTTCGACGCCGAGGCGGCCGCCCGCATCGAGGAGATGCTCGGCGATCCACGCGTGATCGGCGTGGGAGAGTGTGGCCTGGACTACTTCCGCATGCACTCTCCCGAGGTCGATCAGATCCGGACGCTGCGCACGCACATCGGGTGGTCGAAGGAGACGGGCAAGCCGATGGTGGTGCACGTGCGCGACGCGTGGCCCGACGTGCTTCGAGTGCTCGATGAGGGTTCGGCCGAGCACGTGGTGATCCACTGTTTCTCGGGCGACGCCGACATCGCGCGCGAGTGTGCGGCGCGCGGATACTTCACGAGCTTCGCCGGCAACGTCACGTATCCGAAGAACGAGCACCTGCGGCAGGCGGCCGCTGCGGTGCCGCTCGATCGGCTGTTGGTGGAGACCGACGCGCCGTTCCTGTCGCCGCAGAAGAAGCGCGGGACCGACAACCACCCCGCGAACGTGATGATCACGCTCGCCGAGCTTGCGCGCGTCCGGGGCGACGATGTGGAGAAACTCGTCGCCGCGACCTCGGAGAACTCGCGCGCGGCATTCCCCGGCCTGCGGTGAAGGGATCCACCCAGAACCGACCCAGGAACAGGAACGTGCATCGAACATGTGTTCGTTCTCAAGGTTGCAGTGAGAGTTGAGGGTTTGTTAGCGTGTTGCTTCCGTGCTTGAAGGCTTCGATCCGGCACAGCCGCTTCCCCGCGAGGCCTTCCTCAGAGACCTGGAGGAAGGTTGCCGATCCGCGCCACGAGGGTCCGCCGACTGCGGACCCACCGAGCGGTCATGGGTGCCACCGTCGTCGTGGGCATCGTGCTCGTCGCCGGCGTCGTGAACCTCTCTCTGCGCAAGCACGTGACCCTCGTCGTCGACGGTGAGCACCAGACCGTGTCGACGACGTCGAACTCCGTTCGGGATCTTCTGACGGCCGAAGGCATCACCTTGACGTCGGCCGTCCTGGTACAGCCGTCGCCGACGAGCGTGATCGCCGACGGCATGACCGTGGTGGTGAACCCGGCGCGCGTCGCGGCCGGCGCCGAGGCATTCCTCGACGCGAGCGCGACGAACGCCACCGGCGACACCGCCGCAGTATTCGAAAGCCCTACAGATGTGGGGGTCTGGGTGATGGCCGGGACGGGCAAGGAGTCCGTGTCCTTGACGGACCTGCTCGTCGAGAGCGACTTCTCCGCCTCGAGCGCCGGAACGTCCCCGGCCGTGTCCGCGCAGGTCGTCGTGCTGGGGAAGGTGCGCGAAGTCCTGACCAACGCGGACACGGCCGGGGAACTCCTCTCGGCCATGGGGATCCAACCCGACGCTGACGACCGCGTTCGGCCATCACCCGAGACCCCCCTTCACGCCGGCACGACGGTGACCTTCGACGAGGTCCGCGTCGTGACCGAGATGGAAGCCGTCACGATCCCGTTCGACGTGCAGACCGAGTACACGCCGCGCATGACCCCCGGCACGCCCGTCAAGGTGCTCGAGGAGGGCAGGGACGGTCGCGGCATCGGCACGTTCCTCGTCACGTCGGTCAACGGCGAGATCGAGTCCCGTCGGCTGATCGGTCGGTGGATCGAGCGCGAGCCCGTGACCGAGATGCGGCTCTCTCCGCCTCAGTCGATGTACGGCGGCACGACCGAGGTGCCGGGCGCCGTCGACGACTCGCAGTCGGGGCTGGCGACGTGGTACGACCCCCCGTGGGCGGGCCTGACGGCGGCGCATCCCACGCTGCCGTTCGGCACGCTCGTCACCGTGACCGACGACGAGACCGGCCGTTCCGTTACGGTCACGATCAATGACCGGGGACCGTTCGGCACGGGGAGGATCATCGACCTCTCGCCCGAGGCGTTCGCGGTCCTCCAGCCGCTCGGGGCAGGGGTCCTCGACGTCTCGATCGCCTGGTGAGGCCGGGCGCCCGCAGGCGCTCGGGGCCGGGGCGATCCGCGAGCTCGCGACCCGCCACGGCATCCGCCCCACGAAGTCGCTCGGCCAGCACTTCCTGATCGATCCGAACCTCGCACGGGCGATCGTCGCCGATGCGGGCGTCGGCGCGGGGAGCCAGGTGGTCGAGATCGGGGCAGGTCTCGGGTCGCTGACCGTCGCGCTCGCCGACGCCGGGGCCGAGGTGCTCGCCGTCGAGTTCGATCGCCGACTGATGCCGGCACTCGAGGAGGTGACCGCCGACCTCCCACGCGTGCGGGCGCTGCACGCCGACGCGATGAAGCTCGACTGGCGATCGGAGCTCGGCGGGACCCGCGACTGGACGCTCTGCGCCAACCTCCCGTACAACATCGCCGTGCCGCTCGTGCTCGACACCCTCGCGGAGGTGCCCGCGATCGACCGATGGGTCGTGATGGTGCAGCGGGAGGTCGGCGAGCGGCTCGCGGCGGCGCCGGGCGACGAGCACTTCGGCGCCGCGAGCCTGCGCGTCGCCTACCGCGCGTCGGCCGCGGTCGTGCGCCGGGTGCCGGCCACCGTGTTCTGGCCGCGTCCGAAGGTCGACTCGGTCGTGGTGCGGCTCGACCGTCTCGCGGCGCCGCCGGTCACCGTCGACGAGCGATCGCTGTGGCGCGTGGTCGACGGCGCGTTCGCCGAACGCCGCAAGACGATGCGCAACGCGCTGCGACGCCTCGGGCTCGACGGAGAGACGGCCGACGAGGTGCTGACGGACGTCGGGATCTCGCCGAGCGCCCGTCCCGAAGAGGTCGGTCTCGCCGGGTTCGCGGCGATCGCCGAGCGGGTGGCGGCGTGAGCCCGCTCGCACCCAGGGCCGTGACGCGCAGGGCGCACGCGAAAGTCAACGTGTTCCTTCGCGTGATGGACCGCCGGGACGACGGCTTCCACGATCTGGAGACCGTGGTACTGCCGATCTCGCTGCACGACGTCGTGACGGCGACGGAAGCGGTGCCGGGCGAGGTGTCGATCGAGGTCGAGGGGGACGCGGAGCTGGCTCGCCTCGTCTCGACGGTGCCTGGCGAGAACCTCGCCGGGCGGGCCGTGGAGGCGCTCGCTCGGCGGATGGACCGAGACGGCTCGGCACCCGGGGTGTCACTCCGGCTCGACAAGCGCATCCCGGTGGCCGCAGGACTCGGCGGGGGCAGCGCCGATGCGGCCGCCGCGCTGCTCGCCGTCGACGAGGTCTGGTCGTGCGGTCTCGACGAGTTCGCGCTCGCCGAGCTCGGCGCCGCGCTCGGGTCTGACGTGCCGGCGATGCTCGCGGACGAGCCCGTGCTCGCGTCGGGTCGCGGCGAGCGCCTCATCGCCGTGCACGCGGCGAGCATCTGGTGGGTCCTGAAGCCCTTCGGGTTCGGGGTGTCGGCCGCCGACGCATATGCGTGGTGGGACGATGCCCCGGTCACCGGGCCCGATCCCGGCGTGTTGATCGCGGCGCTCGAGATCGGCGACGTCGAGCTGCTCGGGCACGCGCTCTTCAACGACCTGCAGCCGGGGGTCGTCGCGCACCACCCGGAGGTCGAGCGGACGATCGACGCGTTCCTCGAGGCCGGCGCCCTCGGCGCGTTCATGAGCGGCAGCGGTCCCACGGTGGCCGCACTCGCCCGTCACCTCGGCCACGCCGACACGCTGGCGGCCGCGGTGCCCGGTTCGATCGTGGTGAGCGGTCCACCGGCGAGAGGCGAGCGCGGATCGTCGGCGTGATCGATCTCGTCGACGGGCTCCCGCGTGCCGACGGCATCGAGACCGAACGCCTCAGGCTGTCGCCGCTCGTTCCCGACGACGCGGACGCGCTCTTCCCCGTGCTCGACGACAAGCGGTTGCATGCGTTCACCGGCGGGCGCCCCGACACGATCGAGGAGCTGCACGTCCGGCTCGCGGCGTGGGCCTCCGAGCGCTCACCCGACGGGCAGGAAGCGTGGCTGAACTGGCTCGTCCGCTCGGCGGACGACCGTCGCATCGTCGGCACGATGCAGGCGACCGTCGAGCGCGATCACGGCGATCTGCGTGCGGCCGCCGCGTGGACGATCAGCTCTGCGGAGCAGGGCCGAGGGATCGGCTCCGAGGCAGCCAGGGCTATCGTCGGGTGGCTCGTCGGTGAGGGCGTGACGACCGTCGAGGCGTACGTCCATCCCGAGCACGAAGCCTCGGCCGGCGTCGCGAGCAACGCGGGGCTGCTCGCCACCGACGAGACGGTCGACGGCGAGGTCGTGTGGCGCCGCTCGACCGCGCGCACGGCCGACGCGGGATAATCGAACGGTACGCGTCTCGATCCGGGGTCGTCTAACGGCAAGACACGGGCCTTTGGAGCCTGGAATGGAGGTTCGATTCCTCCCCCCGGAACCGGATGGACGGTGCGCCGGAGCAGCCATGACTGACATCACGCACGCGAAGCGACCTACTTCACGACTCGGTAGAGGTGCCAGCGGTCGGGGACGCCCTTCAGCTCGTGCTCGCCCGCGTCTTCGAAGGTGAGGCCGCTGCCGGCGACCAGGTCCTTCACGGTCTGGGAGACGAGGACCTCGTTCGCATCCGCCTTCGCGCCCACCCTCGCCCCGATCGCGACGCCGAGCCCGGCGACGTCATCGCCTTCGAACGTCACCTCCCCGGTGTGCAGGCCGGCCCGGATCTCGACGCCCAGCGGCTGCACCTGCGCGGCGATCGCTTCCGCGCATCGGACACCTCGCGCCGGGCCATCGAAGGTCGCGAGGAACCCGTCGCCCATCGTCTTGATCTCACGGCCGCGGAACCGGACGAGGTTCGACCGCACGATCTGGTCGTGTTGGGTTCGCACCTCGGCCCAGGCTCTGTCCCCGAGCGCCGCCCCTTGCGCCGTCGAGTCCACGATGTCGGTGAACATCACCGTCGCGAGCACGCGGTCGAGGTCGGTCTCCTCGTCGCCGACCTCCGCCACGAACCGCTCGATCTCGACGAGCAGCTCGTCCTGGTTCCCTGCCCAATAGAAGTGGTCGACGCCGGGGAACGAGACGAAGCGTGCGCCGCGGATCTGATCCGCCATCCACTTCGACTCCTCGGCGGTGAACAGGAGGTCGCCGTCGCGGGCGAGCACGAGCGTCGGGACGTGGATCGCCGGCAGCGCCGGGCGGATGTCGATCCCGCGGTTCATCCGCTCGAGCGCGATCGCAGCTCCGGGACTCGCGGCGTGACGAAGGTAGTCCGCGAGCCAACCGATCGTGTGGTCATCGTTCGGCAAGCGTGGGCGCGCCCCAGTCCCGGAGTTCTTGCGCCGCGAACTCCCGCGTACCCCACATCTGTTCGATCTCCTCGACGTAGCCCTCATGCTCCTCGTCGGTGGGCACAGGGAACGGGTAGTCGATCGTCGGTCTCCAGCATGCGCTGGTCCCGAACAGCACGAGCGCGATGGTCCGCTCCGGATACGTCGCGGCGAACAGCGTGGCCATCGGACCACCCTCCGAGAAGCCCATCACGATGGCGCGCTCCGAGCCGACCGCGTCCATGACAGCTCTCGCGTCATCCATCCGGACCTCGAGCGACGGGAGCCGATCGTCGGGCACGCGGTCGGAGAGTCCCGTACCGCGCTTGTCGAAGAGGATCAACCGTGAGAACGCTGCCAGCCGCGAGAGGAATCGCGCGAGCGTCGGCTCTTTCCACATCAGCTCGATGTGGGTGGTCCAGGCCATCACGAAGACGATATCGACCGGACCGGTGCCCACTGTCTGGTACGCGATGTGAACACCATCCGCGGTCTTCGCGTAACGGGTCTCGGGGATGTCCACGCTCGAATCCTTCCCCGGATGGGCCGGTGCCGCAACTGAGGGTCCCGGAGCAGAGACGGGTCGGCCCAACACCGAAGTGACGGTGAACGGTTCATGATAGCCACTCGAAGTGGACGGGATGCCCTGACCTCGCTCCGCCGACTACAAGACGTCGGCGACCGATGTGCCAAGGGCCACGAAACCGATCGCCGTGACTACGCCGAGGATGGCGTATCCGGTAGGGCTAGGCCGTGGAGGGGGGAGGTAGTCCCGACCCAGCCGCTCGATCACCCAGGCGGTGGCAAGTCCGTCGATGAGGATCATCCCCCCGAAGATCGCGAGGATGAGCGTGGGCGACGTCAGAGCGAAGTCCGATCTGCTGGACGCGATGATGATGATGCCGATGGGCACGAGCAGGAACAGGCCGAACACCAGTCCGCGGACCAACCAGCCCCCCGGCAGTCGGGACCGGGTGGTCAAGTAGACGAGCCCGCAGAAGAGACCGGCGATCGATCCGAAGACCACCAGTCCCACGACCCCGGCCACCGTGACCTTCCCTACGGTGCCGAAGGCGGTTTGCTCGCCCGCGTGCTCGGGAGAGGCCATCATGCCGACTAGCCGCATCGCTACTCGGGAGCCCAAGCCGAATATGACTGCGCCGACACCGATACCTACGAGGACAAGCCTTCCGTAGGGGTAGTCCGAGAGGACCCCGCCACCCATCCGATCCGGCTGAACGTTCATCACGGCTCCCTCAGCCTGAATAGGAACTCGCGGTGGGGATCCGGCGCAACCCCCGGGTGAGGCAAGAGGTACCTGCGAACACGGTGACCGAGGTCATGGTGAACGGGCCCGACGACGTGTTTGTGGCGCGAGAGGGGCTCATCGAGCGCGACCGGTCATGCACGAGCCGCTCCGCATGCCTTCTTGGGAAGAAGACGGCGCCTTGAGGCGGCCGTCGGTGCCGCGATCGATCCAGATGACCAATCAGAGGAGGCCGTTCGCGGCGAGGAACGCCTTGGCGACAGCGGCCACATCCTGCCCGTCGATCACGACCTCTCCGACGAGCTCGGTCACCGTGTCACTGGAAAGTCGGGCGCTCACCGCGTCGAGCAGCCGCCGAACCTCGTCGTTCAGCTTCTCGGTGCGGATCACGGGCGCGATGTTCTCCGCGTCCTGGAGGTGCTTGTCGTCGAGGAGCGGGATGAACCCGTTCATTTCGATGCTCGGATCCGTCGAGAACATCAAGCCGATCTGCACCTCGTCGCTCTTGAGCGCGGCGACGGTCTGCGGCCCTCCGGCGTCCAGCGGCTCGAAGTCCTCGAAGAGGATGCCGTAGACGTCCCGAAGGCCTGGCAGGCAGAAGGGTCGAAGCGGACACTCGGGCGGCGCAGCGATCGTCAGCCGGTCGGCGACGGGGGCGAGCGAGCTCAGCGTGGTCAGGCCGAATTCCTGCGCCGTCTTCGCGTTCGCCACGAACTGATTCGTGTCCTCGGCCGGCGATGGCGTGAGCACCGTGATGCCTCGAGGCCGGAGACGCTCGTCGATCTGCCTCGCGACATCGGTCGCATCGCTCGACGCCTGCGCCTTGGAGTCAAGGAACAGCAGCAGCGACGAGATGTACTCGGGCTTCAGGTCGATCTGGCCCGACTCCAATGCGCTCTGTGAGACCTCGCGAGACCTCAGATCGAACTCTCTCCCGACCGTGTAGCCGGCGCGCTCCAGGACCTGCGCGTACATCTCCGCGATGAGCTGGTTCTCGGCGAAGGCGCCGGACACCCCGACGACGATCGTTCTCGCGTCCGTCGCATCCCCGGTTCCGGCCGGGCCGGAGCTGATGCACCCGGCCGTGAGGGTGGTGGCAAGGATGATCGCTGCGGCTGGGACGTGGCTGGGGCGACTCACGTCGACGGCGCCTCGAGAGGAACGTTCGAGCTGGGGCCGAGAAGCACCCGAGCAGGCGTGAGCCCCTTGCCCTTCAGGTCCAGGATCCGGGTCGGCCCGAACTCGTACCGATCCCCCAGTTGAACGGCTGTGGCCTCCGACACCAGAATCTCACCCGGCTCTCCCTGCTCCTCCAGTCTGCTCGCCACGTTCACGGTGTCGCCCCACAGGTCGTAGGCGAACTTCCTGCGCCCGATCACGCCGGCGACGGCCGGCCCGGTGGCCACACCGCCGTGGACCACGATCCGGTCGCCCGACGGCCATCGGACCGCACCCGCTTCTCGGATGACGTCGACGGCCATCGCGACGGCGGCTCCCGCATGATCGGCCATCGGGACCGGCGCGCCGGCGACGGCCATGTACGCGTCTCCGATCGTCTTGATCTTCTCGAGACCGTGCCGGTCGGCGATCTCGTCGAACCGGCTGAACAGCTCGTCCAAGGCATGCGCGAACTCGTCCGGCGACGAGCGAGCGGCATGCTGCGTCGAGCCGACAGCGTCGACGAAGATCACCGTCACCTCATCGAACGCCTGCGCGATCCGCCGGCCGGGCGTGACCTTGAGCTGGTCGACGACGACCTGCGGCAGGATGCTCAGCAGCAGGCCGTCGGATCGCACGCGCTCCTGGTCGAGCTGACGCTCCTGCAGAAACAGCGTTCGCGTGAACCGCTCCATCCGATGCGCAGCCAGGCCGCCGAGGAACCCGAACGAGACGAGATAGAGCGTCGCCAGCACGCCGCTCACAGGCGCGATGTATTGAGTGGTGAACGCGTACGGCAGGTACGCACCGATGCCGATCAGCGTGATCAGCAAGACCAGGACGAACCGCAGTCGCAACAGCGTGTAGGTGAAGGCGGTGATCAGGATGACACCGACGTACCCGAATTCGGCGGGCAGGGTCTGGATGTTCGAGGTGTAGAACACCCACGAGCCGATCGTCGCCGTCGCGATGGCGACCGCGACCCACTCCCAGATCCGGCCGAAGAACGGCGTGAACGTGAGTGCGAGGCCCACGACCAGCATGGGGATGAACACGCCCCACCGCATGATCCGGTCGAGGCGCAGTTCGGAGAGTGCCAGGATGTAGGGGCGCAGGAGCAGACCCCAGGAGACCCAGAGAGCGATCCCCGCCAGGAAAGCGAATCGGATGTTCCCTAGGTGGTGGCGGAACTGATCGGCACGGAACGCTGACTCGAGCGCGGGGTCGCGGAATCGAAGCCGCAGCCGATCCAGGCCGAGCCGCCGTCGGGACGGTTCCCCAGTGGCCGTCGTTGTGTCGATCTGGTCCATCGGTCTCTCTCGTTGTACAGGGTCCAGCCGGCGAGGCGGGGAGGATTGAGGCTACCGATATTCGGGCACGGCGCGTCGTGGATTGCGACGAGAGGCCAAGTGCTCGACACTTCCTCCGTGCAGACGTGTGAGTCGTGCGGCACCGCGAATCCTGACCCGGCGAGATTCTGCAACGCCTGCGGCGAGCGACTGGCGGCAGACGAAGGCCCCCCACGTCGGCGCATCGTGGCTGCGCTGTTCTGCGACCTCGTCGGCTCGACGGACCTCGCTGAGCGAACGGATCCCGAGGTCCTCAGACGCATCCTGAACGGCTACTTCGGAGCGATGCGCGCCTCGATCGAACGGCATGGCGGCACGGTCGAGAAGTTCATCGGCGACGCGGTGGTCGGTGCATTCGGGATCCCGACGTCGCACGAAGATGACACCCTCCGTGCCGTTCGCGCGGCGCTGGAGATGCGACGGGCCGCCGACGAACTCGACCGCGAGATCGGTGGCGTCGACGCGCGGATCCAGGTCCGCATCGCCATCGATGCCGGGGAGACGTTCGCGGACGATGGCGCCGCGGTCGAGGGCCGGATCGCCGGTGATGCGTTCAACACCGCGGCGCGGCTCCAGTCGACGGCGGAGGTCGGCGATGTCCTCGTCTCCGCCGCGGCCGAGCGCCTCGCGCGGGGGTACCTGCGAACCGAGCCGGTGGAGCCACGGAGGTTGAAGGGCAAGGCCGAACCGGTCGACGTGTTCCGCGTCCTCGGCGTTCGCGAGACGCCGCCTCTCGCGCAGACACCGTTCGTCGGCCGGTCGCGCCCCATGAGCATGCTCGAGCACGCGCTGGATGACGCGGTCGAAGGCGGAGTGTGTGTCCTCGTCACGGTCCTCGCTCCGCCCGGTGTGGGCAAGTCCAGGCTGGGTGAGACGTTCGCCGACGCGGTTCGTGGGCCCGCCCGCGTCCTCGTCGCACAGACGCCCTCCTATGGGGAGGGGGTCACGTTCTCGCCGCTGATCGAGCTTCTCGCAACCGCCGCCGACCTCCCCGGCGCGGACGCTGAGGCTGTCGCATCGGTGCTTCGAGGACGGCTGGTCGACGAACCGGACGGACCGACGGTAGCGGATCGACTCGCTCAGGTTCTCGGTGTTCATGAAGCGCTGGCGGCCGATGCATCGTGGGCCGTCCGCCGCCTGCTCGAGGTCCTGTCCGCGGACCGACCGCTCGTCGTGATCCTCGATGACGTGCATTGGGCGGAGGAGCCGATGCTCGACATCGTCGAGTCTGTCGTCGATCGGTTCCACGGTCCGCTCCTCGTGCTGTGTCTCGCTCGGCCCGAGCTGCTCGATCGCCGACCGACATGGGCAGCGGGGAAGCCTCGAGCCCTCACGACGACGCTTCCACCCCTCGGGCCCGACGAGACTCGGCGGCTCGCAGAGGTGCTGCTCGTCGGCGCGCCGGGGTCTGTGATCGAGCGCGTGAGCGGGACGGCCGAGGGCAATCCGCTCTTCCTCGAGCAGCTGGCGGCGATGCTCAGCGACCGTGGATCCCTCGTCGAGGGTCGATGGCGCGGCACACGGGATGGTGAGGTCGAGATCCCATCGACCGTCCAGGCGCTCTTGGCGGCTCGCGTCGACGACCTCGATCCCTCGGCACGAGCGATCCTGGAGCATGCGTCGGTCGAGGGCCGGCGGTTCCGTGTCGCCGCGGTTCGTGCGCTCGTCGGCGTCGTCGCCGACGAGGCGCTCGATCACGCACTGCTGACGCTGGAACGTCGCGGGCTCATCGACGCCGAGGACGAAGCGGCGGGGCGGTGGCGGTTCGCCCATGCCCTGATCACCGAAACGGCGTACCGCGGCATCTCGAAGGAGCTCCGCGCGACCCTTCACGAACGCCTCGCCGCGTGGCTCCTCATGAGGACGCCGAGCAGCCGGACGTCGATGAATCGGCCGCTCGCCATCTCGAGCGCGCGTTCCATCTGCGCGAGGAGCTGGGCATCCGTGATGGATCCTCACGTGCGCTCGCGGAGCGCGCGGGACTGCTGTTCGCTGATGCCGGCGCGCGAGCGTTCGCCGGCCTGGACCTGATCGCGGCCCGCGACCTGCTGGGCCGCGCGGCGCGATTGCTGCCGGAGGACTCGCCTCGCCGGCTCGATCTGCTCCCGAACCTCGGTGTCGCGCTCACGGAGACGGGACGGCCCGAGGAGACGGAGGCTTGCTCGTCACCGCAGAAGAGCAGGCGCGTTCCGCCGGTTCCGAGGCAGCCGCGCTGCGGGCGAGGATCCAGCTGTTGGCGAACCGCGTCTACCGGTCGCCGACCCAGCCCGAGATCGAAGCGGCGGCGATCGACGCGCATGCTGCGGCGGAGGCTCTCGAGGCGCTCGGGGACGACGTCGGACTCGCCGAGGCGGCGATCGCGATCGAGTATCTCGGATGGATGCGCGGCGATCTCGAGGAGCACCGTGTGTGGGGGATGCTGGGTGTGCGCTACGGTCTCGCGGCTGGGCGACCGCGCGAGGCGGCGCAGGGGGCCGCGGACGCCGTCCTCGCGACGGCGTTCGGACGGATGCCGTTCGACGGCTTCCCCGACGGTCGCCGACGAGTTCGAAAGATCGCCGAGCATCCATTGACCGCGAGCGCGTCGGCGGCTTTGCGCGCGATGGCAGCGTTGGGGGCCGGGGACGATGATGGCGTTCGACCGGCATGAGCGGGCGTGGCGCGACGTGCTCGAGCAACACGGGCTGTCATGGGTTGCGGCGGCCCAGGCCCTCGTGGTGGCGGCCGTCGAGACGTGGGTGGGGAGGGCCGGGGTCGCCGAGCTGCGCTTGCTCGAGGCGCGTGAGGTGTTGGCGGCGGCGGGCGACGTCTGGTGGCTCGGCACGATCGACGCGCTTCTGTGCAGTGCCTTGGCGACCCAGGGTCGGCGACGCGAGTTCCTGACGCACGCCGACGCCTTCGAGGCCTCGGACCTGGTTCCCGATCGCGACACGCTGGTGCGGCGCCCGATGCTGCGCTCGCGAGCGCTCCTCATGCGAGGCTCGGCGGCGGATGCCGAGGACGCTGCGCATCGGGCTCTCGCCGCGGCTGAGGGATCGGATCTCGTCCTCTCCCGCGCGGAGGCGTATCTGACGCTCGCCGACGTGCTCGGGGCACGTGAACGTACCCAGGATGCTGCGGTCGCTCGCGGACGTGCGGCGAGCCTCCTGGAGGAGAAGCGGTTCACGGCCGCGCTCGAGTCGATCAACTTGATCTAGCCGGAAGGGGCGCCTCAGGGCTTGCCGAAGACCGCGACGCGCGAGCGCAAGCGCCTCTCGTCATCGTCGTTGCCGATGTGGGACCATGACGGCCCTTCGCCACTGGCCTTCGACCCTGGACGACAGACGGTTGGCTGAGACCACGAACCGCAGACCTCGCTCCCTCGCCCTGGTGGTGCTCGCCGCCGGCAAGGGCAAGCGACTGAAGTCCGTCACTCCCAAGGTGCTGCATCCGATCTGCGGGCGTCCCGCGTTGTGGCACGTGCTGCAGGCCGGCCTCGCCGCGAAGCCGACCAAGGTGATCGTCGTCGTGGGTCACGGCGCCGACGACGTACGGGCGGAAGTCGCGAGCTGGAAGCTCTCCCCGAAGCCGGTCTTCGTCGAGCAGTCGAAGCAGCTCGGCACCGGCCACGCCGTGCAGGTGGCCGAACGCGCCGTCGGCCGTGTCGACGACGTGCTCGTGATGGGCGGCGACTTCGACCCGGTCACCGGCGACGACGTGAAGCGACTCGTCGCCTCGCATCGACGCTCGAACGCGGCGGCGACGATCGCCTCGACCGTGCTCGACGACCCCGGTGGCTACGGCCGGGTCGTGCGTCGCGGATCCCGGCTCGTCGAGGTCGTCGAGGACCTCGACGCCACCCCGGAGATCCGGGCGATCCGCGAGGTCTCGATCGTGCTGTTCGCGTTCCGCCGGCGCGACCTGTTCGCGGCGCTTCCCCTGCTCGACCGGAAGAACCGCCAGCGCGAGTACTACCTGAACCGCGTGATCCCGGCGATGCTCGCCGCCGGGCAGAAGGTGAACGCCGTGACCGTCGACACCGGTGGCGCGATGGGGCTGAACTCCCGTGCCGGGCTGGCCGCGGTCGAGGCCGTCGTGCGCGAGCGCGATGAACGCGCGACACATGGCGAACGGGGTGACGCTCGTCGATCCCCGCGCCACCTACATCGACGTCGACGTCGAGATCGGCGCCGACTCCGTGATCTTCCCGAACACGTTCCTCGAGCGGGGCTCGCGCATCGGCCAGGCATGCGGTATCGGCCCGTCGGTCGCGATGGCGGCCTCGACCGTGGGCGACGGTTCGGTCGTGCGGTTCTCGGTGCTCGAGGGGGCCACCGTCGGAAGCGGCTGCGAGGTCGGGCCGTTCGCGCGTCTGCGCGAGGGAACGGTGCTCGACGATGGCGCGCAGGTCGGCAACTACGTCGAGGTGAAGGCCACGACGCTCGGCCGGGGCGCGAAGGCGAAGCATCTCACCTACCTCGGCGACGCCGAGATCGGCGACGGGGCGAACATCGGCGCCGGCACGGTGACCGTGAACTACGACGGCTACGCGAAGCACACGACCAAGGTGGGTTCCGGGGCGCGGATCGGTTCGGATACGATGCTCGTGGCGCCCGTGACGATCGGTCGCGACGCCAACACGGGAGCAGGATCGGTGATCACCAAGGACGTGCCCGACGGCGCGCTGGCGGTCGAGCGCGGCGAGCAGCGCACGGTCGAGGGGTACCGCGAGCGCAAGGACGCGGAGCGCCGCCGGCGGACGAGCCGGAAGAAGAAGGCAACCTAGGGGGAGCGGGCCGTGGAGATCATCACGAAGAAGCGGATGATGCTGTTCACCGGCACCATCCACCCGGCGCTCGGCCACGAGATCGCCGACTGTCTGAGCATCCCGGTGAGCGAGTCCGACCTGCGCCGCTTCGCCTCGGGTGAGATCTACTTCCGGGCCAAGGAGAGCGTGCGCGGCGCCGACGTGTTCGTGGTGCAGACCCACTACGAGCCCGTCAACGAGGCGCTGATGGAACAGCTGATCATGATCGACGCGATGAAGCGCGCGTCGGCCAAGCGCATCACCGCCGTGATCCCGTACTACGGGTACTCCCGGCAGGACCACAAGGCGCTCTCTCGCGAGCCGATCAGCGCGAAGCTCGTCGCCGACCTGCTGTCGACCGCGGGCGCCGACCGCGTCGTCAGCGTCGACCTGCACTCGGGTCAGATCCAGGGCTACTTCGACTCACCGTTCGACCACCTCACCGCCCTGCCGATCCTGTCGAACCACTTCTCGGGCGAGCTCGGCCTGCATGGCGACGACCTCGTCGTGGTGGCGCCCGACGCCGGCCGCATCAAGACCTCGGAGAAGCTCCGCGAGTACCTCCACGCCGACCTGGCGTTCCTCTACAAGCGGCGCAGCCGCCACGAGGCGCACAAGATCGAGGAGATGGCGGTCGTCGGCGAGGTCGAGGGCCGTCCGTGCGTGATCGTCGACGACATGATCGACACCGCGTCGACGATCTCGGCGGGCGTGCACGTCCTCGCCGAGAGGGGCGCCGGTCCGATCTTCGTCGGCGCGACGCACGGCATCTTCAGCGGCAAGGCGCGCCAGTTGCTCGAGGAAGCGCCGATCGAGCAGGTCGTCGTGACGAACACGCTGCCGATCCCCGAGGAGCGCCAGTTCGACAAGCTCCGGGTGCTCTCGATCGCCCCCCTGATCGCGAGCGGCCTGCGCGCCGTGTTCGAGGACGCGAGCGTCAGCGAGATCTTCGGCGGCGCGAACCAGGTCTAGTCTGAGCTGGACTAGGTGCGTTCGACGCCTGCGGGCGTCCACGCGACGGGGGCGGAGTCGACCCGCCGACCCTTCTGAAGCAGCCACAGCGTGCCGGTCCCGGATCCTGGCGGGATCCCCATGACGCAGACGGGTCCCTGGCACTTCGACGCCGGCGAACGTGTCAGCCCCATCGACGTCCAGCTCGATCCCGCTCAACTCGATCGGATCCTCGTGCGAGAACACGAGGATCTGCCCCCGGTCCTCAGGAAGCGGGATCGTCTGCAGCGTGATCTCGTCGGCACAGCCATCGACGACGCCGTGCTCGGAGGAGACCACGTAGCAGGTGATGCCCGTCGAACGGTCGGTCATGATCGCGCCTTCGGTCCCGAGGATGTCGAACAAGGTCATGTCGTTGCCCTCGGAGATCCCGGCCATGTTCCCGATGGGTTCACCGTCGGGGTCGACGGGCACCGCGAACGGCGGCTGGTCGCCCTCGTGCGACGCGAAGAACAGGTCGAAATCGAACGGAAGGCTCGGAGGGAGCGGAACGATCGTCGCGGCGGGACCGGGAAGCATGACGTTGCCTCTGATCTCGACTCCTGCGGCTTCCTTCGTCACCGCGCCGAAGACAGGATCGCCACCGGCTTGCTCGATCGGCGGTCCTCGCCGGCACCGTGAAGGTCCGCCGGCCACGGCGCCGCTTCCTTCCGGCGACACGACGAGGAGTCGACGTTCGCGACGGTCCGCGCTCGTCTGATCGGGGGAGCTCGAGCGTCCACGGACCGGCGGCGTTCTCGCCGCCGGCGATCACGTAGGCCGCGGCGTCGTCGGGTTGGGATTCCTCCATGAGGACCTCCTGCGAGTCGGCGACCTCCATGCCCTCGAACGCGTCGATCAGGGTCCGTCGTTCGTCGACGGGGACCGCATCGCCGAAGGCGAAGTGCGCGACGTAGGGGATGTCGCCACCGGCGAAGTACACATAGGTACCGGGTCCGCACCTCGGGCGCTCGGCGTCGGACGACGAATCGAACGGCACGGGCCACTGCGTGCGGTCGCCGGCGCCGAAGTTCGCGGCGAAGTGCGCGTTGTCGAACGCGAGCGTCATGACCGCATCGCCCGGCCCGATGGCGAACGAGGAGTCGAGACAGGGGAACTCTCGAGACCGCGATCGGTGTCGCTGAGGAGGAGGATCGGCGTCAAGAGGCTGCTCGGCCCGAAGCTCCAGCCGAACAGCAGGGGTGCGAGCCGAACGCGAAGTGCGCGACGTAGGGGATGTCGCCGGAGGCGAAGTACACGTATGTGCCCTGGCCGCACGATGGGCGTTCCTCGGCTGGCGGCGTGTCGAACGGCACCGGCCACTGCGCGCGGTCGCCTGCGCCGAAGTACGTGGCCATGAAGAGGCTGTCGAGCGCGATCGTCATCACGGCCTCCTCGGGCCCGACCGAGAAGGACCGGTCGAAGCATGGAGAGCTCTCGAGGCCACGGTCCGTGTCGCTCAGCATCAGGATGGGCGCCACCCAACCGTCACCAGGAACGCCGATCAGCGATGAGCGACACGCCTGGCGTTCGTCCTGGGTCGGCTCCTCGCCGCACGCCTCCGCGTCCCGCTCGCGTTGCTTCCTGAGCGAGCTCGCGACCGTCCGCGCCCACGGCCACTGGTTCACGAGGTACCAGTCGCTCGGGCTCGAGATCGTGAAGTTCCCGACCGTAGCCGTGCGTTCGAAGACCTCGTAACCCGCCCAAGGATCGTCGGCCGGCGTCGGCTGCCGATCGCGACCGGTGTCGACCGCACGGATGACCCCCACCGCGCCGGCGAGCACCGCGAGCGCCGTCAATCCGCTGACGAACGCGGTGCCGAGCTGACGGCGTCGGCCGCGCTTCCGCACCGTTTCGGGCAGCCTCGGCGCCACGCCGCCCACCGACGACGCCTTCCGTTCGAAGAGCTCGCGCAGGTCGTGTTCGACGTCGTTCATGCGTCCTCACCTCTGATCAGCTCGCGCAGGGCACCGCCGCCGCGGGCCACCAACGACTTCACGGCCGCCACCGAGCACCCGAGCATCTCGGCGGTCTCGCGCTCGGACAGGTCCTCGTAGTACCGGAGCACCAGGGCTGCGCGCTGCCGGGTAGGCAGCGTGGCGAGCGCCTTCCACAGGTCCTCGCGGGCTCCCACGTCGGGTTGCGACGACACGCGCCGCGCCGATTCGGCGCCTTCCTTCGACAGCCACTCGCGCTCGAGCCGACGACGACGCAGCCCCGACGTGTGCAGGTTCACGATCGCCCGGCGGAAGTACGCCTCGAACGCGTCGGGACGCCGCAGGTGCCGGAAGCGACCGACGCATCGGATGAACGCCTCCTGCGCGAGGTCCTCGGCGTGCGGGCGATCGCCGGTCAACAGGAACGCGAGCCGCACGCCGGCGCCGATGTGGCGCGCGTACAGCTCGTCGAGCCCGCCATCGGAGACATCGGGCTCCGATGCCTCCGTGGGCCGCTCCTCGACGCCCAATCCCGTTCCTTCCGCCATCTCATCAGTGAAGACGCACGGTCGGGCCGGAAGGTATCGCTCGGATGCACCGCAAGGTGGGAGCGATGCCGCCCACCTGAGGTTTCCTGTACCATCCCCACGTTCTCGAAACGACCGATCCGCCTCCCACAGATACGAAGGGCTCCTCTTCGCCATGGACACGAAACTCACCGCAGAACGTCGCTCCGACGCCGGCAAGGGCGTCGCCCGAAAGCTTCGCGCCGCCGGCAAGATCCCGGCCGTGCTCTACGGACAGGGCCTCGACACGACGCCGCTCACCGTCGACTCCCGCGAGCTGACCCACCTGCTGCACGGCAGCGCCGGGTCGAACGTGCTGGTCGACCTCATGGTCGACGGCGAGGAGCACCTGGCGATCCCGCGCGAGATCCAGCGAGACCACATCCACTCGAAGTTCGTGCACGTCGACTTCCTCGCGGTCAGCCGCACCGAGACGATCACCGTGAACGTGCCCGTGCACGAGACGGGCGACGCCGCCGGCGTGAAGGAAGGCGGCGTGGTCGAGCATCACCTTCGCGAGGTGCAGATCGAGTGCCTGCCGCAGGACGTGCCCGACGAGATCGTGATCGACATCAGCGACGTGGAGCTCGGCGACATGGTGCACGTGAGCGACCTCACGCCGCCTTCGGGCGTCACGATCCTCACGAGCCCCGAGGACGCCGTGCTCTCGGTCGTGACGCCTGCTGCGCTCCGCGTCGAGGCCGACCTGTCGGTCCCCGGCGAGGAGGGTGTCGAGGTGCCCGTGGCCGAGGCCGAGGCCGAGGAGGGTGCCGAGGTGCCGACCGCCGAGGGGGAGGCTCCCGCGGAGGGCGGCGAGGCTCCTGCCGAAGGCGAGGGTGGCGAGGGCTGAGTCCCCGGCCACTTCCATGACCTGGCTCGTCGCCGGTCTCGGCAACCCCGGCGATCGATACGCGAACACCCGGCACAACGTCGGGCGCATGGTCGTCGACGAGCTCGCACGCGCGCATGAAGAGCGGTTCAGGAAGGTGCGGTTCCTGCCGGTCGAGGTCGCCGAGGTTCGCGAAGGCGATGATCGCGTGGTGCTGGCGGCCTCGACGCGGTTCATGAACGAGTCGGGGCCGTCGTACGCGAGCCTCGCGCACAAGCAACACGTCGAGCCCGATCGGCTGATCGCGGTCTACGACGAACTCGACATCCCCGCGGGTGAGCTGCGTGTGAAGCTCGGCGGCGGCAGCTCCCACAACGGCGTGAAGTCGCTGCAGCAGGCCTTGGGGTCCCGGGACTTCCTGCACGTGCGCATCGGCATCGGCCGCCCGCCCGGGCGTCAGGATCCCGCGGACTTCGTGTTGACACCCATCGGGAAGAAGCTCGAGGCAGACATCGCGATCTGGGTCGACCATGCGGCCGACGCGGTGCGCAGCCTGATCGCCGAGGGACTCACCCCGACCCAGGACCGGTTCAACCGGCAGATGCCTCCGGACTGACGCGACCCGGGCCGACGCGTCCCGCGGACTAGACTGCTTCCCCCAAGGCCCCGCCGGCACGCCGCGAGGCCTGTTCTTGGTGTCCGGTCGCAGTTCGGGAGGTCCCGGGGTTGGCTCTGCGAGACGCGCTCGAAGTGCTGGTTCGTTCCGAGCCGTTCGAACGGCTCCTGCTCGAGCGTGCGCGACCGATCGTGGCGAGGGCCGAGGCGGGCGAGGACTTCGTGGTCGCCGGCGTGGCGACCGCGCTCGAGGCGCCCCTGTTCGCCGTGGCGCCCGGCCCTCGCGAGGCCGAGGCACTGGCCGACGACCTCGAGGCGTTCCTCGGTCCGGAGCGGGTCGCGTTGCTGCCCGCTTGGGAGGCCCTGCCGTACGAGGGCATCTCGCCCGCGCCGGAGGTCGCGGCCCGGCGTGCAAACGCGGTCGCCCGCATGCGCGAGGCGAAGGGCGCGTTCGTGCTCGTCGCGCCGGTGCTCGCCGCGATGCAGGGTTTGATCCCGACGCTCGGCGTCACGCCGCCGCTCCAGCTCGTGGCCGGACTCGAGCTGCCGCCCGACGCGCTGGCGGAACGCCTCGTCGACCTCGGCTACTCACGGTCCGACGTGGTCGAGCACCGGGGCGAGTTCGCCGTGCGGGGTGGTGTGGTCGACGTCTTCCCCGGCACCGCACGACGACCGGTGCGTGTGGACTACTGGGGCGACGAGGTCGAGTCGATCAGGGAATTCGTGCCCTCGACGCAGCTGTCGACCGATCGGGTCGCGCTCGCCGAGGTGCCCGCGACGCGCGAGCTGGTTCCCGACGACGCCGTGCGCGATCGCGCCCGGGCCGCGGCCGCCGACGCCCCGGAACGCTTCGCCGATCAGCTCGAGCGCATGGCCGACGGTCTGTTCGTCGAGGGATCGGAGACGCTGGCGCCGTTCCTGTTCGATCGCATGCCGACGCCGGCCGAGCTCGTGCCCGAGGGCGGATGGGTCGTGCTCACCCACGCGCATCGAACGCTCGACCGGGCGCGGGCGGCCCACCTCGAGGGTGAGGCGCTCGCGGAAGCGACGGCCTGGCCGGCCGCCAGGGTGCTCCATGCGCTCGACGACGCGATCGGCGACCGCGTGCGCCTGCACCTCACCGAGTTCGCCGAAGGGCTGGATCTCGGCATCGCGAGCTGGGGCACGGCGCAGGGAAACGCCGCCGAGCTCGCCTCGCGCACGAGGGACCTCGCCGCCGCAGGGTTCCGGGTCGTGCTGTCGGGCCGCGGGCACGGCTCCCTGGAGCGCGCCCGTGAGGTGCTCGGTGAGGGCGTGGCGGTCGAGCCGGTGGAGTCGCCCCTCGCCGACGGGTTCCTGTTCCAGGCGGGGCGCCTGGCCGTGGTCACCGAGGAGGATCTGTTCGGCGCGCGCCGCCACACCCGCACGGCGCCGCGGTTCACGCGCCGGCGCACCGACTCGATCGCCGACGAGCTCGAGACGGGCGACTTCGCCGTGCACCGCATCCACGGGGTCGGGCGGTACACGGGCATCACCCACCGCGAGCTCGCCGGCGCCGAACGCGACTACCTCGTGCTCGAGTACGCCGGCGGCGACAAGCTCTTCGTGCCGAGCGATGCGGTCGGCATGGTCGCGAAGTACATCGGTGGCGACAGCCCCCGCCTGCATCGCATGGGCGGCAGCGACTGGGCGCGGGCGACCGCCAAGGTCAAGCGAGCCGTGCGCGACATGGCCGGCGAGCTCGTGCGCCTGTACACCGTTCGCCTGTCGGTGCCCGGCCACGCGTTCGGTCCCGATACGCCGTGGCAGCAAGAGCTCGAGGACGCCTTCCCCCACGAGGAGACGACCGACCAGATCTCGGCGATCGACGAGGTCAAGGCCGACATGATGCTGCCCAAGCCGATGGATCGCCTGGTCTGTGGCGACGTCGGGTTCGGCAAGACCGAGATCGCCGTGCGGGCGGCGTTCAAGGCCGTGATGGAGGGCAAGCAAGTCGCCGTGCTCGTGCCGACGACGCTCCTCGCCGAGCAGCACTTCATCACGTTCAGCGAGCGGTTCGCGCCGTTCCCCGTCACGGTGAAGATGCTCAGCCGCTTCGTGAGCCACGCCGAGCAGAAGCAGGTCGTCGAGGACGTGAAGGCGGGCAAGGTCGACGTCGTGATCGGCACGCACCGGCTGCTCGGCAAGGACATGGCGTTCCAGGACCTCGGCCTGCTCGTGGTCGACGAGGAGCAGCGGTTCGGGGTCGCACACAAGGAACGCCTGAAGCAGTTCCGGGCGAGCGTCGACGTGCTCACGATGACGGCGACGCCGATCCCGCGCACACTCGAGATGGCGCTCACCGGCATCCGCGAGATGAGCACGGTCGACACGCCGCCCGAGGACCGCCAGCCGGTGCTCACGTACGTCGGCAGCTACGACGAGGGCCTGGCGCTTGGGGCCGTGCGCCGCGAGCTGCTGCGCGAGGGTCAGGTCTTCTGGGTGCACAACCGAGTGGCGACGATCGATCGGCAGGTCGCGTGGCTGCAGCAAGAGCTCCCCGAGGCGCGCATCGTCGTCGCGCACGGCCAGATGGACGAGGCGCTGCTCGAGCGGCAGATGATGACGTTCTGGAACCGGGAGGCCGACGTGCTGGTCTCGACCGTGATCATCGAGAGCGGCCTCGACGTGCCGAACGCGAACACGCTCGTCGTCGACCGGGCCGACCTGCTCGGCCTCGCGCAGATGTACCAGCTGCGCGGTCGCGTCGGGCGCTCGACCGAGCGAGCGTTCGCGTACTTCTTCTTCCCGCCCCAACGGGAGATGACCGAGGAGGCCAGGGAGCGGCTCGCCACGATCAGCGCGCACCAGGCCCTCGGGTCGGGGTTCAAGATCGCGATGAAGGACCTGGAGATCCGTGGGGCGGGGAACATGCTCGGGGCCGAGCAGTCGGGCCACATCGCCGCGGTCGGGTTCGACGCGTACGCGCGCATCCTGCAGGAGTCGATGGCCGAGATGAAGGGCGAGCAGGTGCCCGAGGAGCAGGAGCTCCGTATCGACCTGCCGGTGAAGGCGTTCGTGCCACCGGGGTGGGTCGCCCAGGAGGCCCTGCGCCTCGAGCTCTACCGTCGCATCTCGCTCGCCCCCGACCACGCGACCAACGAGCAGATCCGCACCGAGACGATCGACCGCTACGGAGCGCTGCCCGACGAGGTGGAGACGCTGTTCGCGATCGCGTCGCTGCGCGTGACCGCCCGGGCGCTCGGGGTCGAGGAGATCTCGACGTTCCGCGATCAGGTGCGGTTGAAGCCGGTGGCGATCCCCGACGAGCTGCTGCTCGACCTCGAGGAGCGCGTCTACGGGTCGACGTTCGCCCCCGAGTCGCGGACGCTGAACCTCGTGCCCGAGCGGGTCTTCGGCAAGGACCTGGTGGCGTTCGTGGAACGCTGGCTGCTCGAGGCCGCCACGGGCGACAAGGTGCTCCCCGCGCCGGTCCCCCCGACCGGCGACTGAGGGCGCATGACGTTCGTGTGTCGGCCGAGGGCGTCTGTGTCCGAGCCCGTAGACTGGTCGCTCGTGGACTCCCGAACGCTCCGCCTCATCGCCATGCCCGTGATCGCTGTCGCGCTCCTCGCGGCCTGCAGCACCGGCCCGTCCGCGGCCGCGACCGTGGGCGAGACAGACATCACCGACGGGCAGTTGGCGGAGGAAGCGAAGCTGTTCACGTTCCTCGCGGCGCTGAACCAGCAGGAGTGCGGCGGGCCGCCTCCCGACGGCGAGACGCAGGAATCCGTGTGCAACCGCTTCACCCTCGGCAACATGATCCAGGGCTCCCTCATCGAGGACTACGCTGCGACGAACGACATCTCGGTGAAGGCGTCGGAGGTCGACGACATCATCACGAACCTCGACGAACAGCTCACCCCCGAGGCGGTCGACGCGGAGCTCGGCAAGCTCGACCTCACGCGCACCGACCTGGAGGGCCTGGCCAACCAGGTGCTGCTGTTCCAGGCGGTTCAGGGAGCCGTGGCGGAGGAGGAGCTCGGCGACGAGCAGCTGCAGCAGATCTACGACGACGAGATCCTGCGGTTCACGACCGTCGAGGCCCTGCACATCCTGGTCGACACCGAGGCCGAGGCGCAGGACGTCTACCAGCAGGTGACGGCGCCCGGGGCGACGCAGAAGACGTTCGAGGACCTCGCGAAGGAGGTCTCGACCGACACCCAATCAGGGGCCAACGGGGGGAGCCTCGGGCAAGGTGTGGCGTCGGGCTACGTGCCCGAGTTCGGTGAGGCGGCCGCCGCGCTCGAGCCCGGCACGATCTCCGAGCCCGTGCAGAGCGAGTTCGGCTGGCACGTGATCTACCTGGTCGACAAGCAGGTCACGCCGTTCGACGAAGCCAAGACCCAGCTCGTCGAGGGCGAGCAGGGCTCGCTGTTCAACGCGTGGATGCGCGACCAGGCCGAGACGCAGGGCGTCGAGGTGAACCCGAAGTACGGGAACTTCGACCTCGACACCCTCACCGTCGTCGCCGTGAACAGCACCGACGCCAGTGCGACGAGCGGCCCCGCCGACGGCGCCGCGAACGACGGCGACGAGGGCACGCCGGCGCCGTGACCGAGTCGCCCTCGCGCTCGGGCGACCTGCTCGCCCACGTCCCGGAGGGCCCGGTTCCCAGTTCGAAGAAGGGTGAGCGGCTGCTCGACCTCGTGCGCGTGATGGCGCGACTCCGTGGCCCCGGCGGGTGCCCGTGGGACGCAGAGCAGACCCACCAGACACTCGCGCGACACCTGCTCGAGGAGACGCACGAGCTGCTCGAGGCGATCGACGCCGGCGACGACGACGCGATGCGCGACGAGCTCGGCGACGTGCTGCTGCAGATCGTGTTCCACGCGCAGATGGCTGCCGACGAGGGCCGCTGGGACGTCGACGATGTCGCGCAGGGTCTCGTCGAGAAGCTCGTGTACCGCCACCCCCATGTCTTCGGTGAGGTCGAGGTGACCGGCGCCGACGAGGTGCTCGTGAACTGGGAGAAACTCAAGGCCGCGGAAGCGGGTGAGCGCGCGGTGGTCGACGACGATATCCCTGCCTCGCTGCCCTCGCTCGCGCGAGCGGCCAAGGTGCAACGTCGCGCGGCCGGGTGGGGGTTCGAGTGGCGCTCGGCCGACTCGGCCGTCGAGGCGCTCCGCGAGGAGGTCGACGAGCTCGCGGCGGCGACCGACCCGGCGAACGCCGAGGAGGAGGTCGGCGACGTGCTCTTCGCGACCGTGGCGCTCGCGCGCAAGTTGGGCGTCGACGCCGAGAGCGCTCTGCGCCGCACCGTGCGCACGTTCTCCGAGCGGTACGGGCGGTTCGTCGCGCTTGCGGCCGAGCGAGGGATCGACGTCGAGACCGCCGACGAGGCGACGCTGCGGCAGCTGTTCCGGGAGGCCCGCGGGTCGTGAGCGAGGTCGCCGGGCCGACGAGGGACGAGATCGACGCCACCCGCGAGCGCATCGCGCCGCACGTGCGGCGCACGCCGGTACTCGACGTGGCCACCGGCACGTTCGGGGTCGGGTCGCCGTTGACGCTGAAGCTCGAGCTGCTGCAGGTGACCGGCTCGTTCAAGCCGCGCGGGGCGTTCAACCGCATGCTCACGGCGGGCGTGGGGCCCGCGGGCGTCGTGGCGGCGAGCGGCGGCAACTTCGGGTTGGCCGTGGGCCACGCCGCCCGCGAGCTCGGGCACCACGCCGAGATCTTCGTGCCGTCGACGTCACCGACCGCGAAGACCGACAAGGTCCGGTCGACCGGGGCCGACGTGCGCGTGATCGACGGCTACTACGACGACGCCTCGGCCGCTGCCATCGCTCGCCGCGACGAGACCGGCGCCGTGTGGATGCATCCGTACGACCAGCTCCAGGTCGTGGCCGGGCAGGGCACGATCGGGCTCGAGCTCTCCGAGCAGGCGTCCGATGCCGACGCGGTGCTCGTGGCCGTCGGCGGCGGAGGCCTGATCGCAGGCATCGCGTCGTGGTTCGCAGGCGCCGACGCGCGCGTGATCGGCGTCGAGCCGGAGTCGTCGCGATGCCTGCGGGCCGCGATCGACGCCGGAACGCCGGTCGACGTGGCGGTGTCGGGACGAGCCGCAGATTCCCTCGGCACACGCCGCGCCGGTGACATCGCGTTCGCGGTCGCTCGCGCGGGCCACGTTGACCACGTCGTGCTCGTCGACGACGGCGCGATCCTCGAGGCGCAGCGCGCGATCTGGCGGGAGCTGCGCATGTTCGCCGAGCCCGGCGGGGCGGCGGCCCTGGCCGCCGTGATGTGCGGAGCGTACGAGCCGGCGGCCGGTGAACGGCTCGTCGTGCTCGTCTGCGGCGCCAACGGCGATCACGCCGGGGTCATCTAGTCTGAGCGAGACGAGAGGCCACCGCGAGCGTCGGTATCCTCTGCTGGCGATGACGACCGACTACGAGCGCGCGTTCGCCTTCCAGAAGCGGGTGATGGAGCGAACGTCCACGCGGGAGGAACGTTTGCCGTGGGGCACGGCGTTCTTCCACGACGGGTTTCCCCTGCGCTACGACGCGAACATGGCGATCGTGGACCGCGCGCTTGCGGGGGCGAACGCGGACGACGTGGTGGCGATGCTCGACGAGCTGTACGACGGGTTCCGTCATCGGGAGGTCGAGTTCGCGTCGGTCGACGACGCCGACTCGATCGCGATGGGCATGGTCGAGCACGGCTACGCTGTCGAGCACATGGTGGTGATGGCGCATCGCAGAGACCCCGACCGCGAACCCGAGCTCGACGCCGTGGAGGAGCTGGGGTTCGAGGAGCTGGAGCCGTTCTTCGCCGACGTGACCCGACGCGAACCATGGGGCGGCGAGCCCGGCATCGCCGAGATGTTGGCGTCGTTCCGCCGGGTGCTGGTCGAAGGGGTCGGGGCGCGGTTCTTCGCGCAGCGCGTCGACGGCGCGCTGGCGGGCTCGTGCGAGCTCTACCTCGAAGGCGACGTCGCGCAGATCGAGGACGTGAACACGATCGAGGAGTTCCGGGGACGCGGCATCGCTCGAAACGTCGTGTTGCGGGCGGCCGAAGAGGCGAGGAAGGCCGGCGCATCGTTCGTGTTCCTGTTCGCCGACGCGCAGGACTGGCCACGGCACCTGTACGGACGGCTCGGGTTCGACCCGATCGGCCACTCGCGGCTGTTCACGCGCTGGCCGCACGACCAGGCGACGCGAGACGCGAAATCCCCGGCCGCCGGGTAGGCGTCGACTACCATCGTCCTCCGATGTCTTCGATCGAGTCCGTCCACGCCCGCGAGATCCTGGATTCCCGCGGCAACCCCACCGTCGAGGTCGACGTCTGGCTCGACGACGGCGCCTTCGGGCGCGCAGGCGTGCCCAGCGGCGCATCGACGGGAGAGCACGAGGCGCTCGAGCTGCGCGACGGCGACGAACGCTTCGGCGGCAAGGGCGTGCTCGGCGCAGTCGCGAACGTGAACGGTCGCATCGCCGAGGCGTTACGGGGGCTCCCCGCCTTCGACCAGCGCGGCGTCGATGCGGCGTTGCTCGCGCTCGACGGCACCGACGCGAAGTCGAACCTCGGCGCCAACGCGGTGCTCGGGGTCTCGATGGCCGTCGCGAAGGCCGCCGCGGTGTCGAACGGTCTGCCGCTCTGGCGGTACCTCGGCGGGCCGAACGCCCACGTGTTGCCGACGCCGATGATGAACGTGATCAACGGCGGCGTGCACGCCGACAACCAGCTCGAGCCGCAGGAGTTCATGGTGATGCCGGTCGGCGCCGCGTCGTTCCGTGAGGCGCTGCGGTGGGGTGCGGAGTGCTTCCACGCCCTGAAGGGGCTGTTGCACGACGCCGGCCTCGCGACCGGTGTCGGTGACGAAGGAGGGTTCGCTCCCGAGATCGCGACCGCGAGCGAGGCCCTCGAGTGGCTGGTGCGGGCGATCGAGCAGGCCGACCTCACGCCCGGAGGCGATGTAGCGCTCGCGATGGATCCGGCCACGAGCGAGCTGCGAACCGACGACGGCCGGTACCGGCTCGAAGGCGAGGATCGCACGGCTGACGACATGATCGCGTTCTGGGCCGACCTCCTCGGCCGGTTCCCGATCGTCTCGATCGAGGACGGCCTCGACCAGGACGACTGGGATGGGTGGGCGACTCTCACGCGGGAGCTCGGCTCGCGCGTGCAACTCGTGGGCGACGACCTCTTCGTGACGAACGGCGAGCGGCTCGAGCGTGGCATCCGCGACGGGGTTGCGAACTCGATCCTGATCAAGGTGAACCAGATCGGCTCGCTCACCGAGACCCTCGACACGATGGCGCTCGCGACGCGCAGCGGCTTCACGAACGTGGTGTCGCATCGCAGCGGTGAGACCGAGGACACGACGATCGCCGACCTCGCGGTCGCGACGAACGCGGGACAGATCAAGACCGGGGCGCCCAGCCGCGGCGAGCGAACGGCGAAGTACAACCAGCTGCTCCGCATCGAGGAAGAGCTGGGCGACCAGGCCCGCTACTCGGGCGGGCGGTCGCTCTCGGGCGCGCCGCCGGGGGTCGCATAGGGCATGAGCTCAGCGGTCCCTTCCCCGACCGCCGCGAGGCGAAGCACGGCGACCACGCCCGACGCGGCCCGCAACCAGCCCTCGCGGCGCCGCTCTGCCGGCCGGCACGAGGTCGCCCGCGGCCACACGTCGCACGCCCGGCTCACGGCTCGTGCCGCGGTTCTCGCCGTCGTGGCGCTGATCCTGCTGACGCTCGCGGTGGCACCCCTGCGCGCCTTGATCGATCAGCGCGGCCACCTCGTCCAGCTGGAACGGCAGGCCGACGAACTGGCCTATCGCAACGCCCAGCTCGAGGCCCGCATCGACCGGTTCACCGACCCGATCTATCTCGAGCAGCTCGCCCGAGAGTGCCTCGGCATGGTCCGCCCGGGAGAGACGGCGTTCGTGATGGTGCCGTCGCGGGGAGCGCCTCCGACACCGCGCTGCTGACCGGCGTCACGCCGGGTCGCCGAACCGGACCATCGAGGATTCGGCGACCTGTTCGTAGCCGATTCGGCGGTAGATCGCGTTCGAGGTCGGGTTCTGTAGATCGGTGTACAGGAAGCACGCTTCGGCGCCGTCGGCGAGCATGCGGGCGCTCACCCCGGCCACGAGGTTCGAGGCGTAGCCATGCCCCCGCTCTTCGAAAGGCGTGTACACGGGCCCGATGCGGGCGCCGCCGGGGATGCGGATCCAGCCGGTGAGCGAGACGGGCCGGCCCTCGACCTCCCAGAACGTGAATCCCCCGGCGGCGCCCGACCCCATCCGCGCGTCGATCCCGCGTTCCATGTCGCCGTCGTCTCGGGGCATCGCCTGAAGCGCCTCCGCCGCGAACGCGTCCATCCACCGTCGCAGAAGCGAGCGATCGCCGGGGGTCGTGGCTCGCGCCGACCCCGGGGCGGGCCGAGGGGGTCGCACCGCCGTCAGCGCGTAGACGCCCTGACCGACGCTGCGGCGCCACGGAACTCCGGTCGCGGCGGTCCATGCGTCGGCGAAGAGGCTTGCCCACGGCTCGTTCGCGGTGACGCCGGGCAGGTCCGGTTGCGCCAAGGTGAAGGTCGCGACGAAGGCGTCGATCACGTCGTGGCGAAGGGGATCCGCGAGGATCGCCGGGTACGGTGGCGTCCGCATCGCGGCGCCGACGACCTGCCCCGACTCCGCGGCCACCCAGAAGAAAGCCTCGGCGTAGGTATCCGGCCGGTCGACGAGCTGCTGCGCGATGCCGAGCGGAAGGTTGTTCGCGGCCGTGTCGCGATCGAGCACGGGCGCCGCGGCGGCGAGGAACGACGCGGCGTCGGGGAGCGAGGTCACCTCCATCGACCGGATGCTACCGTCGCCGCCCACACCGGTCCGCCGATTGACGGGTCCCTGCATCCCCGTCACACTGGCCGCCTCGCCCGGAAAGGCCGGGTTCGCAAGGGAAAGGGGCATCTGACATCGCTGAGATCGAGATCGGCGCGGTGATCGACGGCACCGTCGAGCGCATCACGCCATACGGAGCGTTCCTCAAACTCGAGGACGGCCGCCTCGGATTGGTCCACATCTCCGAGATCGACCGCAACTACGTGAAGGACGTGCACGAGCACCTCCGCGAGGGCGACGTCGTGCAGGCCAAGGTGCGGGCGATCAAGGAAGACGGCAAGATCGACCTCTCGATCAAGGCGCTACAGGACCCCGCCCCGCCGCGGCCACGCCGCGGCTCCGACCCCGAGTTCGAGCAGATGCTCAAGAAGTTCATGCGGCAGAGCGAGGAGCGTCTGGTCGACTACAAGCGGGCCGTCGAGCACAAGCGCAAGTAGCGAACCCTCACGAGCGCCCCGCCTCCCACCTGTCGCGTGCGATGTCGTACGTGTGCTCGTCGCAGGGGTCGCCCTTGAACCTCGTGTGCACCGTGGTGACGAGCGCCATGCCGAGCCGCTCGGCGACCACGATCGAGGCGGTGTTCCTCGTGTCGGTCACGGCCCTCACCGCGGCGACGCGTTGTCGCTCGAACGCGTAGTCGAGCAACGCTCGGGCGGCCTCGGTCGCGTACCCGTGGCCCTGCTGCGAGGGGTCCACCGTGTACCCGATCTCGGCCATCGCAGGGTCGCCGGCGTCGAGCGCCAGCATGCAGTCGCCGACGATCGAATCGTCGCTCAATCGCGCGACGGCGAACTGGAACGGCTCGCCCGGCACCCCCGGGTCGGCTGCCGCCATATCGTCGACGAACGCCTCGGCCTGATCGAGGGTGTAGTCCCGCCACGACTGGAAGCGGGCGACGTCGTCGTCGGCCCGGTAGGCGTGGAATGCCTCGACGTCTCGCGGCGCGAAGCGACGCAGCCGCAGCCGAGCCGTCTCGATCGACGTGAAGGATCGGTCGCGGGTCACCGGCGGCTTGCCCGCAGGTAGGCGTCGCCACGAGGGGAGAGCCGGTATCCGATCTCCAGGCTCGTCGTCAGCCCGAGCTCCTTGAGCTTGCGGACGTCGCGCTTGAACGGCTGGGTCTCCCGGCCGAGCAAGGTCGCGAGGTCGGCGGCCCGAACGCCCGGGGATCGGGCGATCGCGCGTAGCGTCGCCCGCGTCCACGACCCGGTCCCCGCTCGCGCATCCATGCGATCGAGCCGCCGATCGATCGCGGCGACGTCGTCGTCGGACAGGCCGTCATCGCGGGCGAGCACGTCGCGTGGGTCGGGCTCGGCGACCAGGTGGAACGTGACCCGTGTGATCGGCACGTCGTGATCGCCGCGCAGGTCGTCGAGGAGCGCCGTTGCCGCCGGGTAGCCACTCCGCTGCGCGTCGACGTCGGTGACGGCTTCGGGATCGACCCGGTCGACGGCGTCGACCTCGATCATGCCCGCTGATGTTCGGTAGCGATGCCCGGCGATCGCCTGGCGGGTGCGCCACCGGCGGAAGGTCATCGTGACGACCCCTTCGGCGATGCCCCGTCGGAAGCGGCGCTCGAACAGCACCGCGCGATGCTACCCGGGCGCGAACGAAGCTGTGTCTGGGGTCATGGGAACATGGGCGCCGTGACCCAGCCCGATGCGTCCACCGAACCGATGCCGACCGCGCAGCGGGAGCTGCGTGCCGCCGATCTCTCCGCCGTGCGCGACCAGCTCGGCCGCGAGCCGACGACGCCGTTCGCGGTCGTCGCGCGCTGCACCGGGGGGCATCCGCTCGTGATCCGCAACGTGCCGGTCGACGCGGCCGGCGATCCGTTCCCGACGACGTACTGGTTGACGTGTCCCGAGGCGGTCAAGGCGATCTCGCGCATCGAGTCGGAAGGATGGATCGCTCGTCTGAACGAACGGATGACCGACGAAGAGGGGCTCCGCGCGTCCGTCGAGGCGGCCCACGACGCGTATGCCGCCGACCGGGCGACCGACCTGGCCGCTGCTCGGGGATGGGGGGGCGTTGCCGGCACCCGCGTCGGCATCAAGTGCCTGCACGCCCACTACGCGTACCGGCTCGCCGGGGGAGACGACCCGGTCGGAGCATGGGTCGCCGAGCGTGTCGAGCCGGTGCACGCCGACCAACGGCCCGGCAGGGTCGCGGCGATCGATCAAGGTACGAACTCGATCCGCCTTCTCGTGGTCGAACCGGCGCCCGCACCGGGCGCGCCCGCGACCGAGCTTGCGCGCGACATGCTGATCACCAGGCTCGGCCTGGGTGTCGACCGCACCGGCCGGTTCGACCTCGACGCGCTCGCCCGCACCATCGACGCGCTGGGCGCGTTCTGCCGGCGGGCTCGGGCTCTCGGCGCCGAGCGCATCCGGGTGGGCGCGACGAGCGCCGTTCGGGACGCCGAGAACCGCGACGAGTACGCCGCGGCGGTCCGTGCGCTCGCCGGCTCCGAGCTCGAGGTGATCACGGGGGAGCGGGAGGCAGGTCTCTCGTTCCTCGGCGGCACCCATGGGCTCGACCCCGCGTGGGGGCCGTTCGCGGTGCAGGACATCGGCGGAGGCTCGACGGAGTTCGTGGTCGGCGCGGCGCCGGGCGTCGCGGAGCTCGCGATCTCGACGCGCATGGGCAGCGTGCGGATGACCGAGCGGCACATCCGGCAGGATCCGCCGACGCCGGAGGACCTCGCCGCCCTCGAGGCCGACGTGGCCGGGGTGCTCGATGAGGTCGAGACCACGGTGCCGGTCGGCGACGCCGGCACGTTCGTCGCCGTCTCAGGCACGGCGACCACCGTGCAGGCCATCGCACTCGAGCTCGATCGGTACGATCCCGACCGCATCCATCGCACGTGGCTCACGCGTGACCGGGCCGAGCAGGTGCGCGATGCTCTCGCGGCCATGACGAACGCCGAGCGAGCCGCGCTGCCGGTGATGGCGCCCGGCCGCGGTGACGTGATCGTGGCCGGCGCGGTGATCCTCGTCGCCACGATGCGACGGTTCGAGCTCGAGCGCGTGCTGGTGAGCGAGACCGACATCCTCGACGGCTTGGCCCTCGAGATGCTCGCCGGGTAGTCTCTGCGGCCGTATGCCGAATCGCTCCAGGGACAAGCAACTCGCCAAGTTGGCGGCGCGCCGGCAGGCCGAGCGGCAGGCCTCGAAGCGCCGCCGGGATCTCACGCTGGGTATCGTGGCCGGCGTCGCTGGTCTCGTGCTGCTCGTCGCCGGGTACGTGATCGTGACCGGCGGCGACGACGGCGAGGCGCAGGCCAGCGCGTCGGCGACCGCACCCACGCCATCCGGCGAGCCGGGGACCCGGTCGGGCTCCGTCCCGCCGGTGGTGGAGCCGCCGTCGACCGTGGCGTGCGGCGGCGATGTGCCTGCCGACGCCGGCGGGAAGACCCCGCAGTTCATCGGGCCCCCGCCCATGACGATCGATGAGCAGGCCACGTACACGGCGACGATCGCGACGTCGTGCGGCACGTTCGAGGTCGAGTTGCGCCCCGACATCGCGCCCGAGGCCGTGAACAGCTTCGTGTTCCTCGCCGAAGAGGGCTTCTACGACGGGCTCACGTTCCACCGCATCGTGGAGGACTTCGTGATCCAGGGCGGCGACCCGCTCGGCGACGGTTCGGGCGGCCCCGGGTACGCCTTCGACATCGAGACCTCGCCGGAGCAGACGTTCGACGCCCCGGGGCTGCTCGCCTACGCGAACAGCGGTCCCGGCACGAACGGCAGCCAGTTCTTCGTGACGCTCGCTCCGACGCCGCAGCTCGACCCGGGGGCGGGGTCGGGCGAGTACACGATCTTCGGCGAGGTGACCGACGGACTCGACGTCGTGAGGCGCATCGGCAGGGTCCCCGGTGACGAGAACCCTGGCATCCCGGGCGAGCTGAGCGTGCCGACCGAGGCCGTGTACATCGACTCGATCACGATCGACGAACGGCCGGTGTAGGCGCCTCGTTCAGAGCCGCACGACGTTCGGCGCGTCGATGCCCACCGTCACGCCACGGGTGTCGAAGACCATCGCCGCGGTGTTCACGAGCGCGTGCACGTCGACATCGTCGTGCGGGGTCAGCAGCACGACGATGTCGTGATCCCCCACGGTCTCGGCGTCGAGCGGCAGCGACTGCCGTTCGTTCCCGTCGATCTCGCACCGTGGCACGAACGTGTCGTGATACTCGACGTGGGCGCCTCGCCGGGAGAGCCGTTCGAGCACCATCAGCGACGGTGATTCACGCAGGTCGTCGATTCCGGGCTTGAACGCGACGCCGACGCCGAGCACCGTGGAGCCCTTGATCGGCTTCCCGGCGTCGTTGAGCGCTTCGGCGACGCGCGAGACCACGTAATCGGGCATGCGGTTGTTGACCTCGTTGGCGTGCTCGATGAACTCCACGCGGTAGCCGAGCTGCTGTCCGGCGCGCCACGACAGGTAGGTGGGGTCGATCGAGATGCAGTGACCGCCGACGCCGGGTCCGGGCCAGAAGGGCTGGTAGCCGAACGGCTTGGTGGCCGCGGCGTGCAACGACTCCCAGATGTCGACGCCCAGGTCGCGCGCGAGCACCGCGAGCTCGTTCACGAGGGCGATGTTCACCTGTCGGTAGGTGTTCTCGATCAACTTGGCCATCTCGGCCTCACGAGGTGTCGACGTGGTGACGACCGTGTGGATGAACGCCGAGTAGAACGAGACCGCGAGCTCGCGGCATCGATCGGTGAGCCCGGAGACGATCTTCGGGGTCGTGTCGAGCCTGTGCTCGCGGTTGCCGGGATCGATGCGCTCGGGGCTGTATCCCAGCGCGAAGTCGCTGCCCGCGCGGAGCCCCGATCCCTCGAGGATCGGCCGGAGGAGCTCTTCGGTGGTGCCCGGGTACGTCGTCGACTCGAGCACCACGAGCACGCCCGGGGTCAGGAACCGCGCGACGTCCTCGGCAGCCGTCAGCACCATCGTGAGGTCGGGAGTGCCGTCGGTGAGCGGGGTGGGCAGGCACAGCACGATCACGTCGGCGTCGGCGAGCGTGGCCGGGGTCTCGCTGAACGAGGCGCGATCCATCGCCTCGACCTCAGAGTCCGCGACGTCGGCGATGTGCGAACGGCGCGCGCGTAAGGTGTCGATCTTGAGGTCGTCGTTGTCGACCCCGATCACGCGGAACCCGGCCGCGTGCATGCCGACCAGCAGCGGCAGCCCCACGTACCCGAGCCCGACGACGGCGGCGGTCGCCGTGCGGTCGCGGATGCGGACCGCGAGGGCATCGAGCGGATCGACCTCGGGTCTCGTCCTCGTCGACATGGCTCCCCGAGCCTAGGGGACGGGCGAAGACCTGCAAGCACCCGGGGTGCGCACGGCGCTACCAGCCCGAGGTGAAGCGACTGCACGTCTGCGACCCCGCAGGTCGGCGACGATGCGAACTCAGCGCCCTGGCCGTCGATCTCGCGCAGGTAGAAGCAGGTGCCCGAGACGCTCCTTCCCGACACGAACAGCTCGTTCGGCCCGGGGTGCACGTGCACGTAGACCGGTCCGATCGCCGCGGGCGTGTCTCCGGTGACGTACTCGAGTGCCGATTCGAGGTTCTCGAGGACGAGGGGGTCCTCGGTGTAGGCCGCCCCGTCGGTGTAGAAGGTGCGCTCGGCGAGGAAGGCGTTCCGCACGTCGGTCTGCACCGCGCGGTCCTGGGCCCGTGAGCGGGCTCCGAGGAAGGTGGGAAGGGCGATCGCGATCAACAGACCGATGATCAGCACGACGATCATCATCTCGACCAGCGTGAAGCCGTCCTCGGCTCGGAGTTCCCGTCGCATGCACCACGTATCGGCAGCAGTGTGGGAACGCTGGCTACCCGGAAGCCGGTAACGCTTCCTGCCCAGGGCTCGTGAGCCAGGTGGCGATGCCGCGCTCGATGCCGGCTTTCGTGGTGTCGTCGGCGAAGGAGGCTCGGACCGCCGCTCGAGAGAGGTCGGCGAGCTCCTCGTCGGAGAGCTGCCACACACGCCGGGCGGCCTCGAAGACGTCGGTGATCCACGCGCCGAACATCGGCGGATCGTCGGAGTTCAGGGTGACCACGACACCCGCGTCGCGTAGCCGCAGGAACGGGTGTTCCTCGAGCGACGCATACGCGCCCGTGGCGACGTTCGAGATCGGTGAGACCTCGAGCGGGATACCGTCGGCGGCGAGCCGTTCGACGAGCCGCGGGTCGTCGATCGCGCGCACGCCGTGGCCGATGCGGTCCGGCAGGAAATGCTCGAGCGTCTGCCAGACGTTCTCGGGACCCGCCCACTCGCCCGCGTGGGGCACCGAGCGCAGGCCCGCATCCTTCGCGGCGCGGAACACCGGGCCGAACGAGGCGATCTCGGCCAGCTCGCTCCCGGCGCAGTTCAGACCGACGACACCGTCGTCCATGAACTTGCGGGCGACCTCGAGCGTGCGCTCGGCGGCATCGATCCCGAGGTCGCGCACCACGTCCGGCGTGACACGGACCACCGTGCCGTGGTCACGGGCGCCCGCAGCCAGGCCGTCGAGCATCGCCTCCAGCGGTGAGGTCCAGTCGTCGTCGAACGCGGCCGCGTGCGCCGACGGGGTGAACACCGCCTCCGCGTACCGGACCCCGTTCGCGGCGAGGTCCTCGGTCACCTCGAGGCCCAGTCGCCGGAAGTCGTCGAGCTCGGTGAACAGGCCGCAGAGCGCGATGTACTGGTCGATGAAGTCGCCGGGGTCCTCGAAGCGCCATCCGTCGGGTCCGAGGCCGGATGGAGCCGGGACGCCGTTGCGATCGGCGAGCTCGCGCACCGTCGCGATGCGCATCGCGCCCTCGAGATGGATGTGGAGCTCGACCTTCGGCAACGCGTGGAGGTCTCGCATGCCCACGATGGTACGCGGCCGCGACGTGCGACTAGCATCGCGGTCGAGGCCCGGGTGCCGGAACCGGTAGACGGAGGCGCCTTAAAAGCGCCGGCCCGAGAGGGCGTGTGGGTTCGACTCCCACCCCGGGCACCATCACGCCACCAAGCGCATCAAGGCCGCGGAGGACGTCTCGAGCTGCTCGCCGATCCCGGCTGACCCTCGCGTCGATGTCCGCTCGGCACGAAGTCAGGAACGGGGTGCCGGCGAAGACGTAGTCTGGACCGAGGAGGGACCCGGGTCCGATGAAGGACCGACGAGAGGGACAGGGGAGGCCATACGGAACGCGTATCCGGAACGACCGATCCGATCGAAGGAAGGTCGACTGAGCCCGACAACCCATCCACGGCCGAGGCACTTTCGCTCGACGTCGTCGTCATCGGTGGCGGCCAGGCCGGTCTTGCCGTCGGTTATCACCTCGCTCAGCGCGGTCTGAGATCCGTCATCCTGGATGCCGGCCCGGAAACCGGCCACGTGTGGCGGTCTCGATGGGACTCGCTCACGCTCTTCACCCCCTCGCAGTACAGCAGCCTTCCAGGCATGACCTTTCCTTCGCCAAGGGACACGTACCCGTCGAAGGATGAGGTCGCCGCGTATCTCCAGTCGTACGTGTCCGCCTTCGATCTCCCCGTGAGGCTCAACGCCAAGGTCACGTCACTCACCAAGCGAGACGGGACGTTCGTCGTCACGACGACGGATGAGCGATTCACGGCTCGCCACGTCGTGGTTGCGACCGGCCCATTCCATGTCCCCTTCGTTCCTCCGGTCGCTCTCGATCTGGATGAGACGGTCTTCCAGATCCATAGCGCCGACTATCGACGCCCGACCCAACTCCCTAAGGGTCATGTGCTCGTCGTGGGGGGAGGCAACTCGGGTTTCCAGATCGCCGCGGAACTCGCCGCCACGAGGAATGTGGATCTGGCCGTCGGCCGGCGGGTCCCTTCCCTCCCGCAGCGTCTCCTCGGCAAAGATCTCTTCTGGTGGCTCTCCGCTATCGGGTTCATGAAGGTCAGCACGGATTCACGACTCGGTCGGAGGTTGGCGACACGCGACGTGCTCATCGGGTCGAGTCCGAGAGGGCTTCGGCGCTCCGGCGTGACCATGAGGAAGCGGCTCGCGAGTGCAGTGGAGCGGCGCGCGATCTTCGACGACGGGAGCGAGCACGACATCGACGTGATCGTCTGGGCGACGGGGTATCGATCCGACTTCGCCTGGATCGACATCCCTGGCGTCAAGGACGTGGATGGCCGAATCCTGCATCGGCGCGGCGTCACAGACGAACCTGGCTTGTTCTTGGTCGGGCTCACCTGGCAGCACACTCGGGGATCGGCTCTCATCGGGTTCGTGAACGACGACGCTCACTTCATCGCGGATCGGATCGATGCGGATGTCCAGAGCCGAGCGGGGCTTGGGCAGTGAGTGATATCCGATCACGCCATCGCCAAGGCGAGGAGCCGGCGATCCGAGCGGCCATCATGTGGGGAGTCGTCGTGGGCGCGATCCAGGCCGCGTCGCCGCTCGGGTTCTGGTGGCTCGAACCGGCGACCGTCTATGCGCTCGGACTCGCCGCTATCGCGGCGGTGTATGTCGGTTTCGCGGTCGCCGACGGACGGTGGAGCGTCATCGCCGTCGAGAGCGGTGTTGCGATAACGTTCGTGGTGATCGCCGCGGCGGGCGTCACCGGTGCGGCGTGGCTCCTCGTGGTGGGGTTCGCGGCCCACGGGATCAAGGACGCGTGGCAGCAGCGACGCCAGTATGTCGCCGGCACCCGGTGGTGGCCCCCGTTCTGCGCCGCCGTCGACTGGGTCGTCGCTTCGGTCATCGCGATCGAGATCGTCGCGGGGTTCCACCTCCAGCGTTAGGTGGGCCAGAAGGCGGCTACATCGTCGTCCAGCTCGCCGGGGCGGCGCTCGCAGCGTGGTTCCTCCAATCGGTCATCCACGTCTCCGCGACGTTCGGCTCCAACTATCCGGCAGCCGGCTACTCGTCGTTCGGCGCCTTCCTGATGGAGGCGGTCCTCACGCTGGGGCTCGTGAGCGTGATTCTGGGCACGGCCTCGGGTGCGCAGAACATCGGGATCGTCGGGGCCTTCGGCGTGGGCGCGTACATCGCCCTCGCCGGCCTGTGGGGCAGTCCGATCTCCGGCGCATCCATGAATCCAGCCCGCACGTTCGGTCCGGACCTCGTGGGTGCGAACTTCACGGATTACTGGGTGTACGTGGCCGGACCGCTTGCCGGCGCGCTTCTGGCGGTCGGCGCGGCGTTCGCCCTCCGGGGAGCCGGGGGTGGACGAGCAGGGTCCGGGGCTGCTCAGGGAGCTCTGGATACCGAGGTCGCACATCCGGAGGATTCATGAGCGATCCCATCCGACGGCGCGAGGTCGTGCGGGCTTTCTCTCGGTCCGATCGGCGACGTCTCAGACGCCCTCGACGGCCTCGAGCTTGCCGGAGCGGATCGCGGCCACGAACGTTTCGTAGTCGCGCTCGTTCTGGTCGGCGTAGCGCTCGGCGAAGTCGGTCATCGCCCGGTCGAAGCGGTCGCTGTGGCCCAGGAAGGCGGCGATCGCCACGGGATCCCCGGAGCGGGCGTGCGCCCGTGCGAGCGTCCACCCGCACACGCCCGCGTAGTAGTTCATGCCCGCCGGCACCATGCGCTCCACGTCGGACGAACCCTTCATGTCTCGGAGCTGGCGCCAGTAGTAGAAGACATCTTCTTGGACTCCCTTGGTCCAGCCGAGGAAGATGTCGCTCGCGGCCTGCATCAGCCGCTGCCCCTGCACGACCCGCTCCCCGGGTTGGCGGAACCGGCTCTTGGGCAGATGATCCTCGAGCACCGACGTCGTCGCCTGTTTGACCTGCAGGAAGAGCGGATCCTCGCCGTCGCGGCCCTCGAGCAGTGCGATCCATGCCCTCGTGCCGACGCTTCCGACGCCGACGACCTTCCTCGCCAGGTCGACGAACTGATACCGCTCGAGCAGGTGGCGGCGGTCGTCGGTCAGCGTGGACCGGTACGCGCGGAGGAGCCCGTGCAGGACGCCCTCGATCGCATCGGCCGAGAAGCCGTACGTCTCCAGGAGCTCGCGCGCCGGGACCAGCACGGGCGGGTCGCTGATGATCCGGTGATGCCCGTCGACGATCTGCGTGAGCTTCGAGAGCGCCTGCATGCTGTCCTTCGTCCGCGCTTTCTGCAGCATCTTCTCGCCCCGCTCGACCACCTTGCGGTCACCCTTCGGCGCCATCGTCGCGGCCTTGTCCATCACCTCCTGGGCGTCGAGTCGCGAGTACCACACGTCGAGGGTGCGCATCGCCGCGAAGTCGTGCATCGCCGTGCGGTAGGCGGCGATCGCCGCCATCGTCGCCGCCCGGACATCGGCGGGAGAGAAGCCGTTGTTCCGAGCGGCGACCACGAAGCTCGCCGACAAGCGCTCGACGTCGTACTCGAACGGCCCGGGCAGGGTCTCGTCGAAGTCGTTCAGGTCGAACAGCAGTGTGCGCTCCGGCGAGGCGAAGACACCGAAGTTCGAGAGGTGCGCATCGCCGCAGAGCTGTACGTCGAGGCCGGCTCGCGGTGTGTCCTTCAGGTCCGCCGCCATGATCTTCGCGCCGCCCCGGTAGAACGTGAAGGGCGAGACCATCATGCGTCCGTGCCGCACGGGCACGAGATCGGCCTCCCGCGTCACGTTCTGTTCCTCGAGCAGCGCGACCGGGTCGGGACGATCAGCTGCCGGCGTCCAGCCCTCGAAGCTCGAGCGCGGTGTTCGAGCCCGGGCCCGCTTGCCACGTTCGTGCCGCTCCTCGAGGGTGGGGTGCTCGACCTTCTTCGTCGTCATGGGGTCCACCTTCCTCCCGCCCGCGTGAGGCGGCCACGTCTTCGTCCAACTCTGGCATCGAGACCCAGGGCGCACGTCATCCGAACGGGGTGATGCTGCGACGGGCCACGGTTCGGCGGCTCATGAGCGCCTGCCGTCGTCCTGGTCGTCAGGTTCGCCTTCGTCGGCGCCCGCCCCCTCGGCCGCTCGCCACCGCGCCGGGCGCCATGCGTTGATGACCTTCGCGACCGCGGTGATCAGGAAGAGCTGACCGATCAGCATCTCCATGACGGCGAAGGTTTGGCCGGGGTTCGCGGCGGGGACGAGGTTGCCGTACCCCGTCGTGGTGAGCGTCGTGAAGCTGAAGAAGAGCGACTCGGCGACCGTGCCCTGGACCCCTCCTTCGAAGAACGGGGCCGACCCGATCGCCCCGAGCGCTTGGTAGACGAAGGCGAAGAACATGCCGATCAGCAGGTACGCGTCGATCGCGCCGAGCACGATCTCGCGGTCGACATCTCGCTGCAGCACGATCGCGCGCAGGATCGACAGTGGCGCGATGAAGTACAGCACGGCGCTCGTCAGGAAGACGGCCGGTGTGGACAGGTCGCCCGCGCCCCAGATGAGGTTCGCCGCCGCGACGAGCCCGGCGACCGCGAGGAGCGCGGTCGCGAACGCGCGAACTCCTCGCCGGGCGCCCGAGACGTGCAGGGCCAGCCAGACTGTCCCGATCTGAACGAGGAGCACCACGGAGCGCCCCCACGACTGCGTCATCGACACCGACAGCACGTACGTGACGAGGATCAGGATCAGTACCGAACCGTAGCTATGTGGCGACACCATGGCTTCGGCGAGCCGGCGGACGGGCCGGTTGCGGTGGCGGTTCGGGTCCGGCATCGAGGTCACCCTCCGACCGGCTCGGGGGTTCCGGCCGCGTCCACCTCATCCTCGGCGGCGTAGGCGGCCAGCAGGCGTTCCTCTTCGTCCTTCCTCGGGAAGAGGAAGAAGATCAGCGCGCCACCGACCAGCACGGCCACGACGCCGGCGGTGTATGCCCACTGATCCCCCTGCAGGAACGCCGACTTCGCGGCCGCCGTGATCTGGTCGGCGTATTTCGGGTGCTGCTGCGCGACCGCGATCGCACCGTCGAACGACTTCTGGAGCTGGGCCGCCACGCTGTCGGTGATCTTGTCCTGGTTCGGCGCCGAAGTGATCGAGCGTCCGATCGCCGCGGCGTAACCGGCCGTAAGCAGAGCCCCCAGGATCGACTGCATGATCGCGCCGCCGAGGTCGCGCTGCAGGTCGGCGGTGCCCGACGCCATGCCGACCCTGGTGACCGGCACCGACCCGGTGAGGGAGTGCGACGCGGGGGTGCCCGCGAACCCGACCCCGACCCCGACGAACGCGTACGCGAGGCCGACTTGCCAGTAGGGGATGCCCTCCTTCCACAGCAGCAACATCGTGACGAAGCCGAGCAGGCAGAACAGGTAGCCGGCGAGCAGCGTGAACCGCGCCCCCCGCGATCCGACGAGCTTCGCCGACCGCGGCGCCACGATCACCATGGCCACAGCGGCGGGCAGGATCGCCGCTCCCGCATCGATCGTCGAGTACCCCAGCACGTTCTGCAGGAACTGCTGGCCGACGAACGCTGAGGCCATCAGTGAGCCGAACACGATGATCCCTCCGCACGCGGCGACCCAGAAGATCCGCCGCCCGGCGACGTGCAGGTCGTAGAGGGGGTTCGGCGCGCGGCGTTGTCGGATCACGAAGGCGCCGACGCCCGCGATCGCGACCACGCCAAGGCCGAGGGCGAGGGTGCCGGCGTTCGGGACCGCGGCGAAGTTGATCGCCAGGACGAACGCCGAGACCATCACCACGGAGAGGATGCCGCCGAGGTTGTCGACAGGATCCGTGGTCTCGTTGACGTGGGCGGGCACGAACGCGATCGCCATGACCAGGGCGACGACGGCCAACGGCAGGGTCATCAGGAAGACCGACCCCCACCAGAAGTGCTCGAGCAACGCCCCCGAGGCGAGCGGGCCGAGGGCGCTGATCGCGCCGCCGATCGCCGACCACAAGGCGATCGACCTGGTGCGAGCCGGCCCGGTCCACAGAGCGGTGATCAGGGCGAGCGTGGTCGGGTACGCCATGCCGGCCGAGAGGCCCCCGAGCACCCGGGCGATGAAGAGCACCGTGTCGGTCGGTGCGAACGCCGCGAGGAGACACGCGGGCACCGAGAGCGACACACCGAGGATCAGCATCAGCTTGCGCCCGTACCGGTCGCCGAGCGCTCCCAGGTACAGCACCGACGCCGCGAGGCCGAGCGAGTAGCCCACCGCGATGAGGTCCAGGGCGGTCTGCGACGATCCGAACGCCTGACCGATCGAGGGGAGCGCCACGTTCGCGACCGACAGGTTGAGGTTCGCGACGGCGGCGACCAGGATCAGGGCGAGGAGCACGAGTCCGGCGCGCTCGGGTGCCTCCGACCGAGCCCCTCCGCTCGTCACGTTCGTGGCCGTCGCCATCGTCCCCCCTCCGGTTCGCGTCCGTCGAGCATCCCGACGCGCCGGGACATCATCCCAGCTGGATGACGGCCGGTCCCGTTCGACTGGACTACGCTGCAAGCGCCGTGGCAGCCTCGGGAAGCCCGACGCGGGTCGAGGGAGAGCCCGGGCCGCGCGGGGCGACGGACCGGCCACCCTCGGGTCGCAGCCTGAGGGTCGCCGACGTCCGAGTGTTCTCGTCGGCGTCCGACGCTCCCCGTGCCCGACGACCGACCGACCTCGTCCTCCTCGTGACGGCGGTCCTCGTCGTGATCGGCGCCGTCCTCGTCGCGCCGGGCCCGGGCACCCTCGATCGCGCGATCGGTTCGTTCCTGAAGTCGCTGCCCGGACTGCTGGGGTGGTTCTGGGAGATCTCCTACGACCTCTTGTTCCTCTGGGCCGGGGCTCTCGTGGTCGTCACCCTCGTGTCCCATGGCAGAGCCCGCCTCCTGCTCGATGAGGTGCTCGCGGCGACGCTCGCGGCGGTGGTCGCCGCTGGGCTGGGGGTGTTTTCCGGTTCCGAATGGGGCGACAGCGTCCGTTCGCTGACGTCGTCGGACCCGCCCGCGGTCTTCCCGGCGGTGCGGATGGCCCTCGCCACCGCCGTGATCGCTGCGGCATCGCCGCACCTGTCGCGTCCACTCCGCTACCTCGGCAGGTGGGTGGTCGGAGCCGGGGCGCTTGCGAGCGTTGTCGTCGGTATCGCGCACCCGGTCGGTGTCGTGGGCGGCTTCGCCATCGGGATCGGCGCGGCGGCGGTCACGCACCTGCTGCTCGGTTCGCCGGGCGGCCGGCTCTCGCTCGAGCAGATGCGCCGGGTCCTCGCCGACCTCGGCGTCGAGGTCGACGACCTCTCGTATGCGCCGCTCGAGCCTCGAGGTGTGTCGCTGGCCGACGCCACAACAGCATCGGGGGGATCGCTGCTCGTGAAGGTCTACGGGCGCGATGCGTGGGACGGGCAGCTCCTGGCGTCGCTCTGGGCCTCCCTGTGGACCCGGGGCGAGGCTCCGCGCGTCGGCGGAAGGCTGCAGCTGGTGGAGCACGAGGCGATCGTGACGCTGTTCGCCGAACGAGCGGGGATCGCCGTGCTGCCCATCGTGACCGCGGGCATGGCGGCGGGCCGTGATGCCGTGCTCGTCGTCGACACGACCGGCACGCAGCCGCTCTCGTCACTCGACGAGCCGGAGCTGACCGATGCTCTGCTCGACGCGATCTGGCGCGAGACCGAAGACCTGGGTCGCGCCGTCGTCTCGCACGGCTCGCTCGGCGCCGAGCAGATCTTCGTCGGTGCCGCCGGGACCCCTGCGATCGGTGACTTCTCCGCCGGGACCGTGGGCGCGTCTCCCGCCGACCTCACGTCAGATCGTGCCCAGGTGCTCGTGACGACCTCGCTCGCCGTGGGGCGGGAACGGGCCATCTCTGCCGCGGTCAAGGCCCTTGGCCCGGAGACCGCCGCCGAGATCCTTCCGTACCTGCAACCGGCCGTGCTCGACCGTGTGACCAGGCGGGTGTTGCGTGACGAGGACTGGTCGATCGACGACCTGCGGGACCAGCTCTCCACGGCGATCGGGGTCGAGCCGCCCGAGCTGGAACGGCTCCGCCGAGTCACCGTGCGGTCGGTCGTCACGGTCGTGGTCGTCGGCTTGGTCGCCTACGCACTGATCTCCGCGGTGTCGAACGTGGGCATCGACACGCTGGTGGAGGAGTTCCGCAAGGCCGACCTCCCGTGGTTGGTCGCGGCGTTGCTGGCGGTGCCGTTCGTGGGCGTGGCGCAGTCCTTCTCCACGATCGGAGCGTGCATCCGGCCGGTGAGGTTCGGTCCCGTGCTGATGCTCCAGTACGCGATCTGGTTCATCCAGCTCGCCGTGCCGAGCTCCGCGGCGCGCATCGCGCTCGAGATCCGGTTCTTCCAGCGCGTGGGCCTCTCGCGCACGTCGGCGATCGCCGTGGGGGCGATCGACAGCGTGTCGGGGTTCACGGTCCAGCTGGCTCTGATCGTCGTCATCAGCCTGTCGGGGCTCGCGAGTCTGGGCTTCCGCTCGAAGGTGTCCGAAAGCTCCTTCGACTGGACCTGGCTGCTCGTCGCGGCGGGGGTCCTCGTGGTGCTCGTCGGAGTGGTCCTCGCGATCCCGAAGACGAGGACGATGATCAGGTCCTTCGTCGGCGAGCGTCTGGTCGAGGTGAAGGATTCCCTGCGGGTGTTCCAGCATCCGAGCAAGGTCGCGATGATCTTCGGCGGCAACCTCACGACCCAAGTGCTCTACGCCATGATCCTCGGGGCCTGCCTCCTCGCGTTCGGGCACGACCTCACCTTGTCGGAGCTGATCCTGGCGAACACCGTCGTGAGCATGTTCGCGGGCTTCATGCCGGTGCCGGGAGGCATGGGGGTCGCCGAGGCCGGATACACCGCGGCGCTCGTCGCGCTCGGCGTGCCGAACGCCGCGGCGATGTCGACCGCGATCGCGTTCCGCCTCGTGACGTTCTACCTCCCGCCGATCTGGGGAGGGCTCGCGATGCGCTGGCTCGACCGGCACGACTACGTGTAGCGAGTCGCGAGCCGCGCCGGAGAGCGACAGCCTCAGCGCGCGTGCCACACGGTGTGCGGAGCGACGCTCGGTCGAGGCCCGAGGAAATCATCCGACGTGGGTGAAGGCGCTCGACGCGGACGCGGGGAGTATGGCATCAGGGCCGAACGATCGGCCGAACGATCGTGAGAGCCGGTTCGAGCAGCGCGAGGGAAGGGAGCACGGGATGAGCGAGAACGAGATCGACGAACTCGGCCCGGTCGACTTCCTGGTCGTCGAGTTCCCCGCCGGGAAGAGCAGCTTCACCGGCGAGATGGCCGAGGAGCTGGCGACCTTGGTCGACAAGGGGATCATCCGGGTGCTCGACCTGTTGGTCCTGCACAAGGACGATGACGGCACCGTCGAAGGACTCGAGATCGACGACCTCGAGAACGTCGACGAGCTGCGTGGCCTCGAGGCGCACGTCGCGGAGATCCTCGCGGCCGACGATGTCGTTCATCTCGCCGAGGCGATGGAGAACGGCAGCACGGCCGGTGTGCTCGTCTGGGAGAACGTCTGGGCCGCCCCGTTCGCCTCGGCGGCTCGCCGGGCCGGTGGGCAGCTGGTCGCGACGCGGCAGGATCCCCATCCAGGCGATCGTCGCATCGATCGAGGCGGAAGAAGCCGCCATGAGCGAGGGAGCGTGACATGCCACTACGACCCGCACGAGCAGCCCGCCGAGGCGTGATCGGCCGCCCGGTGGCCAGGACCGCAGCCGTCGCCGGCACCGCAGCGGTGGCCGTGCACGGCGTCAACCGTCGTCACGATCGACGCGACGACCGACGCGACCGACGCTGAACCCCTCCGCGGCGAGGCCCTTCGCCGGACTCGCCGGCCCGGGGCCCGGGGCCCGGGTTAGGCTTGCCGCATGAGCGTGACCGAGGCTGCAGGGTCAGCGCCGCGACTGCCGCCGGGGGCGCCCCACGCGTTCCATCTCCTCGCGAAGCCAACGGGCGCGGTCTGCAACCTGGACTGCACGTACTGCTTCTTCCTGTCCAAGGAGATGCTGTACCCGGGCAGCCGGTTCCGCATGGCCGACGGCCTGCTCGAGACGTATCTCCGGCAGCTGATCGAGTCGCACGCCCGTTCACCCGAGGTCGCCGTCGCGTGGCAGGGCGGCGAACCCACGATGATGGGCGTCGACTTCTTCCGGCGCTCGGTCGAGCTCGCCGAGCAGCTGAAGCTGCCGCATCAGCGCATCGCCTACACGATCCAGACGAACGGGACACTGCTCGACGACGAGTGGGGTGCGTTCTTCGCCGAGAACGGCTTCCTCGTGGGGCTCTCGATCGACGGACCGCGTGAGATGCACGACACGTTCCGGGTCGACAAGGGCGGGAAGGGTAGCTTCGACCGGGTGATGGACGGGCTCGGCGTCCTTCAACGCCACGACGTCGAGTGGAACGCGCTCACGACGATCCACGCGGCCAACCACGACCGGGGGCGTGAGGTCTACCGGTTCCTGCGCGACGAATGCGGGGCGCGTTTCATGCAGTTCATCCCGATCATCGAGCGCACCACGCCCGAGATGCTGCCGGTCGCCAACGAAGGCTGGGGCGGGACGGTGAAGGATCGCCCGCTCTACGTGCAGGACGGGGACCTCGTCACCGAGCGGTCCGTGCCACCGGATGGGTACGGGCGGTTCCTGATCGACGTCTTCGAGGAGTGGAAGCGTCGCGACATCGGTGAGGTCTACGTGCAGATGTTCGACGTCGCTCTGGCGAACTGGTACGGCGAAGCGCCGGGGCTCTGCGTTCACTCGGAGACGTGTGGACTCGCGCTGGCGCTGGAGCACACCGGTGACCTCTACTCCTGCGACCACTTCGTCGAGCCGGCGTACAAGCTCGGCAACATCACCGAGTCACGCATGATCGACCTGATCGTGCTGCCTCAGCAGCAGGAATTCGGCCGGGCCAAGCGCGACACGCTACCGCCGTTCTGCCTCGAGTGCGACGTGCGGTTCGCGTGCCACGGCGGGTGCCCCAAAGATCGGTTCACGTCGACGCCCGACGGCGACCCCGGGTTGCACTACCTCTGCCCGAGCTACAAGGACTTCTTCCATCACATCGAGCCCGCGATGCGCGCGATGTGCGATCTGCTGCGCGTGAACCGCCCGCCGTCGGAGCTCGTGCAGGTCTACGCCGCCGAGGACGCGAAGCGGGGGCGGAACGAAGCGTGCACGTGCGGCTCCGGCCGCAAGTGGAAGCATTGCCACGGCTCTGATCATCCGCAACGTGATTCGTCCCATGTAGACGATGTTGCCGCCGACCGGTCGCGGTTGCATGCAGGAAGGGACCGACCGGTTGCGACCGAAGGAGAGGAGCACTGACGTGACTGACACGCAGACCGATGTCCTCGTCGCCGGCTATCGGGACATCGACATCGCGACCCGGGACTTCGACGGCCTCATGCAGATCGTCAAGGACAAGCAGGTCGAGATCGAGGGGGCGATCCTCGTCACCCACGACGCCGACGGTGCGGTCACGGTCGTCCAGCACGGCGACCACCTGGGCCGCAAGGGCCTCGGCTGGGGCGCCGGCGCCGGCCTGGTGGTCGGGCTCTTCGCCCCGCCGCTCCTCGCCTCCGTCGCGGTCGGCGGCGCCGTCGGTGGGCTGGTCGGGAAGTTCACCGATCGCAAGGTCAAGGCGGGCATGGAAGGGCTCGGCCGACGAGCTGCCGCCGGGCACGGCGGGGGTCATCACGGTCTTCGACGACGAGTATCGGCTCGCGATCGAGCAGGCGCTGCCCGGATCGCCGGCGAAGTCCATCGCCCAGACCGACAAGGAAGGCATCCGAGCGCTGAAGGCCGAGCTCGCCACCGCGATGGGCAAGTTCGTGCAGGACCGGAGCGAGCTCCCGATCCCCGACCGTGCGTTCGGCGGTACCGCGGGCCGCACGCTGAAGGACTCCGTCGCCGACTGGTCGATGATCCCGGGGCCGAAGGCGCCCGAGGGTGCGCCGAACGTGCTCCTCGCGATCATCGATGACGCGGGCTTCGGCTCGATCGACACGTTCGGCGGGCCGATCAGCACGCCGACCTTCAGCCGCGTGCAGAAGATGGGAGTGACATACAACAGCTTCCACGTGACCGCCGTGTGTTCCCCGACGCGCGCCGCGTTACTCACCGGGCGGAACCAGCATCGCGTCGGGTTCGGCTCGATCGCCGAGTTCCCGGGACCCTTCCCGGGCTACACGGCCGCCAAGCCGAAGAGCTGCGCCGGGCTTCCGCGCATCCTCAGGGAGAACGGATACGTGACCGGAGGGTTCGGGAAGTGGCACCTGACCCCGAACAACGTGCAGGGGGGCGCTGGGCCCTTCGACCACTGGCCGAAGTCGTGGGGCTTCGACCACTGGTGGGGGTTCTTGTCCGGTGCCGCCGGCCAGTACGACCCGATCATCACCCAGGACGACTCGGTCCTCGGCGTGCCCGAGGGAAAGGACGGCGAGCAGTACTACTTCCCCGACGACCTCACCGACAAGGCCGTCGAATGGCTCCACGGGGTGCGCGCACAGGACGCGCAGAAGCCGTGGTTCATGTTCTATTCCACCGGCTGTGCGCACGCCCCCCACCACGTCCCGAAGGAGTGGGCCGACAAGTACACGGGCCAGTTCGACGACGGATGGGACGAACTGCGCACGCGGACGCTGGAGCGGCAGAAGCAGCTCGGCATCGTGCCACAGGACACCGAGCTGACCGAGCGTCCCGACGCTTTCCCGGCGTGGGACTCGCTCGACGACACGGCGAAGAAGCTGTACGCGCGACAGATGGAGGTCTACGCCGGCTTCCAGGCGAACGCCGACTGGAACATCGGCCGGCTGCTGGATGAGATCGAGGAGATGGGCGATCTCGACAACACCCTGATCATCTTCATCTGGGGGGACAACGGCGCCAGCCTCGAGGGCACGGTCACCGGTTCGTTCAACGAGCTGACGTTCATCAACGGACTGGTCCTCGATCCCGCGCAGCAGACCGAGCTGATCGAGCAGTACGGCGGCCTGGAAGCCCTGGGCGGCGACCACACGGCGCCGCATATCGCCGCCGCGTGGGCGCACGCATGCAACGCCCCGTTCCAGTGGGGGAAGCAGACGGCGAGCCACCTCGGCGGCACGCGCGACCCGATGGTGATCGCGTGGCCGTCCCGGCTCGAGGCCGATGACACGATGCGCTCGCAGTTCACGCACGTGATCGACGTCGGTCCCACGATCCTCGAGGCCGCCGGGATCCCGGAGCCGAAGATGGTCGACGGCATCGCGCAGGAGCCGATGGACGGCACCAGCTTCCTGTACACGCTCGACGACGCGACTGCGCCGGAGCGCCACACGACGCAGTACTTCGAGATGTTCGCGAGCCGAGGCATGTACAAGGAGGGCTGGTGGGCGGCGTCGCGGCCCGACCGGCTCCCATGGGATCTCTCGCCGGAGACGCTTGCTCCGTTCGGGCCCGACGCGGACTTCGACCCCGACCGGGATGTGGGCTGGGAGCTGTACTACCTGCCGGACGACTTCTCCCAGGCCAAGGACATCGCCGCCGAGCACCCCGAGAAGGTGCAGGAGCTCCAGGAGCTGTGGTGGAAGGAGGCCGAGCGCAACCGGGTGCTGCCACTGATGGCGGGCTTCTCCGTCATCTACGGGATCCTGCCGCCGCTGCCGACGACCACTCGGTTCAGCTTCGCGGGGGACGTGCAGAACGTGAACTGGGGCATGATCCCCAGGATCTACGGTCGGTCGTACTCGATCGAAGCCGACCTCGTCGTGCCTGAGACGGGAGCCGAGGGCGTCATCGTGGCCATGGCCGACTTCATCGGGGGGTTCGGCCTCTGGGTCGACGGCGACGGCATCCTGAAGCACACGTATTCACTGCTGGGGGTCGACACCTACCGGCAGTCAGCGGAGGCGAAACTGCCCTCGGGCGAGGTGAACGTGAAGATGCTCTTCGACACCGAGGAGAACACGCCCGGGAGCGGGGGACACGTCACGCTCTTCGTGAACGATCAACAGGTCGGCGAGGGGGACATGCCGCAGACGGTGCCGATCACGTTCACGAGCTACGCGGGGATGGACATCGGCCGGGACAACGGCGCTGTGGTCGATCTGGATTACGAGGACAAGGCTCCCTTCGCGTTCACGGGGACCGTCAAGAAGGTGGTCTTCGACCTGACGCCGGGGACCGACGAAGACGAGAAGAAGCTCCACGTCCACGAGATCCACCAGACCGTGGCCGCGGGCGTCGCGGGCTGAGCCCCGCTGGTGTGACCGGTTCGTTCTGTCCTGGAGGTGACTGATGTTGCACGGCCATGAGCGACACGATGACGACCGCGACGGGACCGCCGTCGCACCCGCGTACACGCATCGGCTCGACCTGGAACCGATCCCGAAGTTCACGATGCCGGAGCACGGCGCGAGACCCGATGCCGCCTATCGGCTGATCCACGACGAGCTCCTGCTCGACGGGAGCTCACGGTTGAACCTCGCGACGTTCGTCACGACGTGGATGGAACCCGAGGCCGACAGACTCATGGCCGAGGCGTTCGACAAGAACATGATCGACAAGGACGAGTACCCGCAGACGGCCGAGATCGAGCGCCGCTGCGTGAACATGGTCGCGCACCTGTTCAACGCGCCCGAGGACGGCGACGCGATCGGCGCCTCGACGATCGGATCGAGCGAGGCCGTGATGCTCGCCGGACTCGCGATGAAGTGGCGGTGGCGGCCGGCGCGAGGCCGCCGGGGAGCCGACCGACCGGCCCAACATGATCCTCGGTTCCAACGTGCAGGTCGTGTGGGAGAAGTTCTGCCGGTACTGGGACGTCGAGGCGCGCTACATCCCGGTGCACGAGGGCCGGTACGTGATCTCGCCCGAGGAAGCCGTCGAGCGCATCGACGAGAACACGATCGGCGTCGTGGCGATCCTGGGCACGACCTACACGGGCGAGTTCGAGCCGATCGAGGCGATCCACGACGCCGTGGTCGCGAGCAACGAGCGAGACCGGGTTCGACGTGCCCGGTGCACGTCGATGCCGCCAGCGGCGGCTTCGTGGCGCCGTTCCTGCATCCGGACGTGAAGTGGGACTTCCGCCTGCCGATGGTGAAGTCGATCAACGTCTCGGGGCACAAGTACGGACTGACGTACCCGGGCGTCGGTTTCGTGGTGTGGCGGGCGAGCGAGGACCTTCCCGAGGACCTCGTGTTCCACGTGAACTACCTCGGCGGCGACATGCCTACGTTCACGCTGAACTTCTCGCGCCCCGGCAACCAGATCGTCGGGCAGTACTACAACTTCCTTCGCCTGGGCATGTCGGGCTACCGCAGGGTCATGGAGACGCTCCGCGACTTGGCGGTGCACACGTCGACGAAGGTGGCCGAGCTCGGGCCCTTCGAGCTCGTCAGCGACGGCACGGCGATCCCGGTGTTCTCGTTCATGCTGAAGCCAGGCGCGCCGTACACGGTGTTCGACGTCTCCGAGCGCCTTCGCACCGACGGCTGGCAGGTTCCGGCGTACACGATGCCCGACGATGCCACCGACGTCGCCGTGATGCGCGTCGTCGTCCGTGAGGGCTTCAGCTACGACCTCGCCGATGCGTTGATCGATGCGCTGCGAGATGCGACCGAGTTCCTCGCGAAGAACCCACCACGAGAAGCGACCGCGAAGCCCGGGTTCAGCCACACGTAGCGCGTGACGACGCGTCGCGCCTTCGTCCGGATCCCCGAGGAGTGGGTGGTCGAGGAACGCCGGAAGGTCGGTCCGTTCGTGACCCGCGAGCGGTACCGGCTCCCCGACGGTTCGATCCTGACCTGGAGCTCCAGGCGACATCGCAAGACCGGTCTCGTGGAGGAGGACCATGGAGCCCTCGAGCGACCGTGGTGGCAGCCACGGCGTCTCGGGTGGTGGATCGCCGTGCTCTTCATGCTCGGCGCGTTCCTGTTCGCGCTCGGGGCCTTCCCGCCGTACGCCGACCGCGTCGACCCCCGCACCGTGGGGGTCACCTACTTCGTCGGATCGCTCTTCTTCACGTCGGCGGGATACCTCCAGTACGTGCAGACGATCAACGCGGAGGAGGGAGTGGGCGTGTCCGCGACCCGTGGCCGTCGGAGGCTGCTCGCGTGGCAACCCGGGCGGATCGATTGGTGGTCGGCATCCGTGCAATCGGTCGGCACCGTGCTGTTCAACATCAGCACGTTCAGCGCGTTGGATGCAACGTTCAGCCAGCAGCAGCAGGAACGACTCGTCTGGGCACCGGACATGCTGGGCTCGATCGCGTTCATGATCGCCAGCACGCTGGCGTGGCTCGAGGTCTGTGGCGGATGGTGGCGGTGGCGCCCAGGCGACACATCGTGGCAGATCGTGGCGCTCAACCTCGGCGGGTCGATCGCGTTCCAGCTCTCGGCGATCGCCGCCTTCATCCGCCCCGCGACCGGTGAGCTCGTGAGCCTGCCGATCGCGAACCTCGGGACGTTCGTCGGGGCCGTCGGATTCTTCCTCGGTGCGATGCTCTTGATCCCGGAGATGCAGGATCGTCCCGAGCCGTCCTCGCAGGCGTAGCGCGACCGTCGGATCTGCATCGATCAATCGACGGGCAGGTCCTCCGTTTCGGCCTCCGAGAGCGCGACCGCGCTCGCGATCAGCGTCAGATGCGTGAACGCCTGAGGGAAGTTGCCGATCAGGCGTCGGTGTTCCGGGTCGTACTCCTCGGAGAAGAGGCCGAGATCGTTGCGCAGCGCGAGCAGCCGGTCGAACAGTTCGCGCGCCTCATGCACACGTCCGAGCATCGCGAGGTCGATGACGAGCCAGAAGCTGCAGGCGAGGAACGCGCCCTCCCCGGGCGGGAGCCCGTCGGCCGCGTCCTCGTCGGGGATGTATCGCATGACGAAGCCGTCGCGGACGAGCTCTCGCTGGATCGCATCGACCGTGCCCGCGACCCGGGGGTCGGATGCGGGCAGGAACCCCACCTGCGGGATCAGCAGCAGCGCAGCGTCGAGCTGGGAGGAGCCGTAGTACTGGGTGAAGGTGTTCCGCTCGGCGTCGTACCCCTCACGGCAGACCTCCTCGTGGATCTCGTCGCGCATCGTCCGGAGCCCGTGGAGCGGCCGCTCGACACCCGACTCCTCGAGGATCTTCACCAGGCGGTCGGCCGCGACCCAGGCCATCACCTTCGAATGGACGAACTGCCGGCGAGGGCCTCGAACCTCCCAGATGCCGTCGTCCGGGTCGCGCCAATGATGTTCGAGCCAACGGATCACCCCTCTGGCGGGGTCGAGGGCTTCGGGCGCAGGCGCCATGCCGAGCTGACGGGCGCGGTAGATCGCGTCGGTGAGCTCTCCGTACACGTCGAGCTGCAGCTGCCCCGAGGCGGCGTTCCCCACCCGTACGGGGGCGGAGCCCTCGTACCCCGGGAGCCAGTCGAGCTCGTACTCGTCGAGGCGGCGTTCTCCCGCGACGCCGTACATGATCTGGAGGTCCTCGGGGTCGCCGGCCACCGCTCGGATCATCCAGTCCCGCCACCTCGTCGCCTCGTCCACGTACCCGGCGGTCATCAGGGCATCGAGCGTGAGCGCCGCGTCCCTGATCCAGCAGAACCGGTAGTCCCAGTTCCTCACCCCCCCGAGGAACTCGGGGAGCGAGGTCGTCGGCGCGGCCACCACGCCTCCCGTCGGCTCGTAGGTGAGCGCCTTCAGCGTGATGAGGGAGCGCTCGACCTCGTCCTTCCATCCGCCCTCGTACGTGGAGCGACCCGACCAGTCACGCCACCATCGGTCGGTGTCGTCGACGGCATCGAGCGGGTCGATCGACGGCGGCGCATCCTGCCACGACGAGTGCCATGTGAGCACGAACCCCACGCGCTCTCCTTCGTTCGCGACGAAGCTCGCGTCGAGGTGTTGACCCTCGACGGCGATCGGGACGTCGGCCCTGAGTTCGACCGCTTCCGGGCCGGCACCCGCGTTCACCACGGAGCCCGATCCGTGGACCCACGGCCTGGTCTTCCCGTAGTCGAACCTCGGCACGCATCTCGCGGCCATCGGCACCGAGCCACGCAGCCCCTCCACGACGCGGACCAGGCGCGGGTGCTCCTGTCGGGCAGGCATGCAGTCGACGATACGAACAGCCCCGTCGGCGGTCTCGAACTCCGTCTCGAGCACCAGCGTCCCTGGCCGATACCGCCTGGACGTCGTGACGACCTTCGCGCTCGGGGCGACGATCCAGGATCCGTGCTCATCACCGCCGAGCAGGCTGGCGAAGCATGCTGGGGAGTCGAATCGAGGCAGGCACAACCAGTCGACCGAGCCGTTGCTGCCCACGAGTGCCGCCGTATGCGTGTCGCCGATCAGCGCGTAATCCTCGACTCGAAGCGCCATCATGTTTCCTCCCATGCCTCCTCGACACCGTCCGTCCACGCGGTTGGGGGTGCCGCCCGGCGCCCGACCTGGGATTCTCACTCAAGCTGGATGACGACGCCAACGAGGGCGTGCGCGCGAGAAGGAGGAGGCTCTGGTGAGCGATACCGACGTCGAGCTCGGCCCGATCGACTACCTCGTCGTGGAGTGGCCGGCCGGGAAGCAACCCAGCGGCGAAGGCCTGCCGCTGCTCGTCGATCTGGTCGATCGTGGCGTGATCCGCCTCCTCGACCTCGCCTTCGTCCGCAAGGACGATGACGGCTCGGTCATCGCCGTCGATCTCAGCGACTTCGGCGATGGTCCAGAGCTCACGGTCTTCGAGGGGGCTTCGTCCGGGCTCCTGGGACCGGACGACTACGACGAGGCCGGTGCGGCGATAGAGCCGGGATCCTCCGCCGCCCTGCTCGTCTACGAGAACACGTGGGCGGCCCCGTTCGCGACCGCGCTCCGCCGCAGCGGCGCGCAGCTCGTCGCGAACGGCCGCATCCCCGTGAACGCCCTCATCCAAGCGCTCGACGAACTCGAAGGGGAGGAGTGACGATGCCAGGGTTGATCAGAGGTGTCGCCCGCACCGCGGCGATCGCGGGCACCGCGACCGCGGTCTCGAACCGCGTGTCGCGCCGTCAGGCCAACAAGTGGTCGCAGCAGGAACAGCCGCAGCAGGGCTACGAACAGGCTCCGCAGGAGCAAGCGCCCCCGCCGCCCGCCCCCGCCGCACCGTCGACCGACGACAAGCTCGCCCAGCTCAAGGAGCTCGGGCAGCTGAAGGACTCGGGGGTCCTCACGGACGCGGAGTTCGAAGCGCAGAAGGCGAAGATCCTCGCCGGCTGAGTTCGGTTTCCTGTCCTTGATCGCGATGCGTTAGCCTTCGCCTTTGGTAACGCCCCTGTCGGGGCGAGCCTGGGGGGGAAGATGGCTACGCAGGTCGTTCGCACCGCCGTGCCCGCGCCGCTCGCGGCGCGGTGGGGCCTGCTCCCTTCCAGGATCCTCCCGCCCGTCTCCAGGGCGTCGGACGTCCAGCGGGACGACCTCGTGGGGATCCTGATCGCGTCGGCTGTCCCGATCGCGAGCGTGATCGCCCCGGGTGGGTACGGGAAGTCGACCCTGCTGGCTCAGTTCGCCGAACGCGACCCTCGATCGTCCGCGTGGCTGAGCGTCGGCGAGGATGCCGACGAGCCCGTGGCTCTGGCGCGATACTTGGCCCTCGCGCTCGATCCGGTGACGCCGATCGGCGAGGATCTCGCGCGGGAGCTCGACGGCTTGCATCCGAGGATGCGCCTCGTGACGGCCGGTCTCGCCGCCGCGATCCGCGCGGTCGACACGCCGTTCGTCCTCGTCGTCGACGAAGTCCATCGCCTCACGGATCGACGCTGCTTCGCCCTGTTGCGCGCCCTCGCCCAGGAGGTCCCCTCCCGGTCCCAGGTCGTGTTCGTCGCCCGATTCGAGACGCCCCTCGCGCTGGCGCGTCTTCGAGCAGCGGGGGAGCTCCTCGAGCTTGGGATCGACGACCTGCGGTTCGGCGCCGCCGACGCCGCCGATCTCGTGCGAGCCGCCGGTGGCGGCGAGGTCGACGCTGAGGACGTCGTCCGCCTCACCGAGCAAACGGAGGGGTGGGCCGTCGCGTTGTACCTCGCGGCGCGCTCGCTCGCGGCCCATCCCGGCACGGCGCCCTCGTTCGGCGGGCACGATCGCGACGTGGCGGACTACCTACGGGAGACCATGCTTGCCGATCTCCCGGCGTCCGAGGTTGAGTTCCTGATCCAGAGCTCGGTGTTGGAAGAGCTGTCCGGGCCCCTGTGCGATGCCACGCTCGCGACCACCGGGTCGGGGGCGATGCTGGAGACGCTCGAATCCTCGAACCTGCTGGTCGTGCCGCTGGACCGTCGCCGAGACCGGTACCGCTACCACCACCTCTTCCGAGATCTGTTGCGGATGGAGCTCGAGCATCGGGCACCCGAGCTCGTGCCGGCGCTCACCGCGCGCGCATCCGTGTGGTGCGAAACGGAAGGTCTCACCGACCTGGCCGTGATGTACGCGATCGCAGGGAATCACGTCGATCGCGTCGCCGAGTTGATCGCCCGCTACGCGCAGGCCACCTACTACGGTGGGCGGGCGAGCGCGGTCCGTGCCTGGATCGAGTGGTTCGGCGAGCACGGCGAACTCGAACGCTTCCCGATCGCGGCCGTGCTCGGAGCCTGGTTCCATGCGGCGGAGCAGCACCCGGTCGAAGCGGAGCGGTGGATCGATGCGGTGGCGCCGGCGGACGCAACCGGCTCCGCGGGTCGCGAGCGGGAAGGGATCCGCGCACTGCTCGCCGCCACGATGGGGCGAGAGGGGGTCGAGCGCATGCTGGCGGATGCCGAGCGGGCTTCCGCTGCTCCTTCCGGCTACCAGCCGCTGGCGCCCCAACGCGTCGTTGCTCGCCGGGCTCTCCCACGTGTGCAGAGGGGAGCTCGTGCCGGCGTCGCGTGCCTTCGGTCTCGCCGCCGAGCGAGCCAGCGAGATGGGGGTCGCGATCGCATGGGCGCTCGCGCATGCGGAGGTCGCGATCGTCGCGCTCGAGCTCGGCGACGTCGCCGGCGCGGCGACGCAGGCGTCCACAGCGAGGCGCATCGTGGAGGAGGGCACGCTCCAGGGCTACCCCACGAGCGTGCTGACCTACGCGATCGGTGCGCGTGTCGCGCTCGTGCAGGGCGACCCGGTCCGCGCGCGAGCGTGCGCGGAGGAGGCGGCGTCGATCGACCCCGGCCTCTCGTACGCGATGCCCGTCTTCGCGCTGCAGGCCGACCTTCTGCTCGCTCGGTGCGCGATGGGGCTCGGTGACGCCGCGTGGGCCGAGGGCTTCCTGACGCACGCGGACGACGTGATCGCGCATCGGCCCGACCTCGGCACGCTCGTCCCGGAGGTCGCCATGGCTCGCGACGAGCTCAGCGTGCTCCGGGCAGTCGGCGGCCGGGGCGCCATCGCTCACACCCGCCGAGGCCAGGCTCCTGCCGCTGCTCACCACCCACCTCTCCTTCCGGGAGATCGGTGGGGAGCTGTTCGTCTCGCCCCACACCGTGAAGACGCAGGCGATCTCGGTCTACCGCAAGCTGGGGGTGTCCTCCCGGAGCGAGGCGGTGCGCGTCGCTCGCGAGATCGGCTTGCTGACCCCCTGACCGAGGGCTTCGTCGCTCGTTTCATGCGGTCGAGGCGATGCTGTCGGGCTCCTCGCCGTCGAGTATGTGGACGGATCGACGATCGGAGGGTGTGGATGTCCGGATACCGGGCGGTCCTGCGTCATCTCGCCGTGAACGACCGCCGCTTGCTCGCTGGATTGAGCGGCGTCGATGAAGCGACGGCCCATGTGTCGTTCCCTCGATCCACGCACGACGGCGCTCGTGCGCGTCGCCTCGCTCGTCGCCATCGGCGGACCCGTCGAGACGTTCCGATGGACGATCCAGGACGCCCTCGAGGCCGGAGCCGACGAGGACGAGGTGGTCGCCGTGCTGCTCGCGATCGCACCGCTCGTCGGCGTCGCCCGCATCGCCGCGATCGCGCCCACGGTCGCCCTCGCCCTCGACTACGACCTCGACGCCGCGCTCGAGTCGCACGACGTCTGACCCTCGGAGACGCGAAGGGCCGGCCTCGATGATCCGAGGCCGGCCCGATCGTTTCGCGCAGGCCGTTCTACGGCTCGGCGATGTCGCGCCCGTGCACCGTGAGCGCCCAGATCACGAAGATGTCGATCGCGATGATCGTCAGCGCCCAGAACGGGTAATGCGGGATCCACGCGAAGTTCGCGATGGCGCTGACCGTGGCCATGATCACACCGACGGTGCGAGCCCACACCGCGCCCGAGAAGAGGGCGAAGCCGGCGAGCAGCACGATGATGCCCGCGAGCAGGTGGATCCAACCCCAGGTCGTGGCATCGAACTGCAGGACCCAGTTGGGTGTGACCGCGTAGAACTCGTCCTCGAGGATGCCGGCGAGGCCGGCGATGATGTGGAACGAGCCGATCAGGATCATCATGAACGCGGCGAACATCGTGAAGCCGACCGCGGCGCCGCTGCGGTTGCTTGCCATGAGCTCTCCCTCCTCCAATCGCGTTGGCGATCGCGTCGGTCGCGATCACCTCATCCGAGCCGTTGACGCGCTCGTGGACATCACCCCAGTCGGATGAAAGTGCCCTCGAGGTCGACGATACTCGTTGCTGCGGAAGGAAGTGGTATCCGCGCGCATGATGTTTCCGAGCACCGGGAGGAGTCGTGTCGTCGCTCGTCGGAGGGTTCATGGTCGTGATGGGACTCGCGATCGCGCTGACGTGGGCGCGCGACATGCGCTCCAGCCCGGAGGTGGACCGGTCGGCCGGCCTGCTGAGAGCGCGCGACCGACGGGACGGGTCGCTCTTCCTGCCGCACTGGATCGCCGAGTACGCCACCTCGCTCGGCCTCGTCGCGGGAGGCATCGGCTTGATCGCCGAGGCGGGGTGGGCCGAGGGGGTCTCGCTGGTCGCCCTCGGCGCGTTGACCTACACGTCGGTGAACTCCCTGGGCTGGACACTCGCGTTGCGGTCGCGCCGTCCGTACGCGATCCCGATGCTGGTCGGCGCGATCGGCGGGATGCTCTCGATCATCGTCTTGCTCGCCACGTGACCGGGCCGTCGTCGCCTCGATAGGCTGCGGAGCGGGAACCTCCCTCGGGGGTCGATCGACGGTGCGAGCGAACTACATCGGCGGCGAGTGGCTCGAGGGCTCGGCGACGGTCGACGACGTCAACCCCTCCGATCTCTCCGACGTGGTGGGCGAGTTCGCGGTCGCCGACGAGGCGCAGGTCGACGCCGCGATCGGGGCCGCCGGCGCAGCTGCCCCGGCGTGGGCGGCGTCGACGCCGGCCGAACGCTTCACCGTGCTGGAGCGTGTGGGGCTCGACCTCGAGGCTCGCGCGCAGGAGCTCGGGGAGCAGCTCTCTCGCGAGGAAGGCAAGCCGAGGGCCGAAGGCGTTGGCGAAGTCCTCCGCGCGTCGCAGCTCTTCCGGTTCTTCGCGGGCGAGGCGCTGCGCATCCCCGGCGAGCACATGCGCAGCGTGCGCCCGGGCGTCGACGTCGACGTGATCCGTGAGCCCCTCGGTGTGGTCGGTGTGATCACGCCGTGGAACTTCCCGATGGCGATCCCTGCCTGGAAGATCGCGCCGGCGCTGGCGTACGGATGCACGGTCGTCTTCAAGCCCGCCGAGCTGGTGCCGGCCTCGGCGTGGTCGATGGTGGAGATCTGCGTGAGGGCGGGTCTTCCCTCCGGCGTGCTCAACCTCGTCGTCGGCCCCGGGCGCGTGGTCGGCGAGCGGCTCCTGCACGACCCGAGGGTGCGCGGCGTGACGTTCACGGGCTCCCAGGCGGTCGGCTCGCGTGTCGCTCAGGCGTTGGCAGCCCGGTTCGGGAAGGCCCAGCTCGAGATGGGGGGAAGAACCCCCTGGTGGTCCTCGATGACGCCGATCTCGACATCGCGGTCGACTGCGCCGCGCAGGGCGCGTTCTTCCAGACGGGGCAGCGGTGCACCGCCTCCTCACGGTTGATCGCGACCGAGGGCATCCACGACCGGTTCGTCGATGCCCTCGTCGAGCGCATGCGGACGCTACGCGTCGGGCACGCCCTCGCCGACGACACCGACATCGGGCCGGTCGTGAGCGCCGACCAGTTCGAGCAGGATCTCGAGTACCTGGCCGTCGGGCGTGACGAGGGTGCAGAGCTCGCGCACGGTGGCTCCCGGCTCGAGCGCGAGACCGATGGGTACTTCCTCGAACCCGCGTTGTTCGTCTCGACCGCGAACGAGATGCGCGTGAACCGCGAGGAGATCTTCGGGCCGATCGCGACGGTGATCAGGGCCGCCGACGCAGACGAGGCGCTCGCGCTGGCCAACGACACGGAGTACGGCCTCTCGGCCGGCGTCTGCACGACCTCGCTCGCGCAAGCCGCGCGGTTCCGCGACGGCTTGCAGGCGGGCATCGTCACGGTGAACCTTCCGACCGCAGGGGTGGACTTCCACGTGCCGTTCGGCGGAACGAAGGGCTCGTCGAGCGGGAGCCGCGAGCAGGGCCGCTATGCCGTGGAGTTCTTCACCACGGTGAAGACGGCATACGTGCGGCCCTGACCGGCCACCCCCTCGACCGTCTCGTCGGAACTACCCGCGCGTCACGCGAGGGTCATCGCTGAGGCGCACCTTCACGATCTCGTCGCCGTTGCTCCGGCGCTTGCTCTGGAAGCACTCCGTCTTCACGCCGTCTCCGCATCGGGGCAGCCTGATCACCGGGCTCGAGTCGGTCTTCTGGTAGAAGATCTTGAACCCATCGACCCCCACGAGGACCGACTTGTCGTAGAAGAGCTTCGCGACCGCGACGGCACCCGAGGAGCTCGCACCGCGACGACGGCCAGGGTCGGCCGGCTGGAAGATGAAGTTGCCGGCGACGCCGCCGACCCTCGGAACGCTGCACAGCGCGTTCTCCTGCGACCCGTCGCAGGCCTCCTCCTGGATCGTCGCGTCGAGCGTCTGATCGCCGATGTTCTTCAGCCCTACAGCGAAGGGATCGGCGGCATCGATCGGGCCGTCGCGCGTGGTGAGCAATCCGCCTGGCGGCACGATGCCGCTCGCGCTGCCCCCGCCCTCGCCCTCGCCGCCGCTGCCTCCGCCCTCGCTCGTGGAGACGTCGGTGCGGGAGACCGTCGGGTCGGGCACCGCTCCACCGGCGATCGCGGCGTCGGACACCATCAGCAGGGCCGCAAGCATCACGGCGGGCAGGGTTGCACCGACCGTGCCGAGTCGCTTCGAGCGTCGGCGGGCGTGCGTCGAACGCTCTCGCACGTCGTTGGTCATGTCGTACCCCTCCCGGCAGGCGCGGACACTATGGGGGAACCGCGCGCGAGCTGATAGCTTCGAACGTCCGATCGGCGCGTGTCAAGGCGTGCAACGTGTCTGTCCGCTCGCTGGCCTTACTCGATAAGCCGAACAGAGGCTGTGGTGCGCGGTCAGGCCGTTGGGTGCCCGCGACCGACGCGCTCGATCAGGTCGGCGCCGACCCGCTTCCCGTCGTGAGCGCGGATCGCTTCCCCCGACTCACGCATGCGCCGATGCAGATCCTCATCGCCCGACAACCGATCGACCGCGTCACGCAGCTGCCGATCCTCGAACGCGTAGGTGTCGAGACGGACGCCGAACCCGAGCTCGTCGACCCGCTGTGCGTTGTCGTACTGATCCCAGAACAGGGGCAGCACGATCATGGGCTTGCCGAAGTGGAACGCCTCGGTGGTCGTGTTGTTCCCCCCGTGGGTGATCACGAGGTCGCAGTGCGGGATGATCGAGGTCTGCGGCACCCGTGCCTCGCCCCACATGTTGTCGGGCAGGTCGATCTCGTCGGCCCTGGGCCCCTTCGAGACGATGTACCGATGCGGCGCCTCAGCGAGCACGGCCACCAGCCGGCGCATCAGCTCGACGTCGGCCGAGCCGAGCGAGCCGAGCGACAGATACACGAGCGATCCGTCGCCGTCGCGCAGCGACTCCGGCACCTCGAACGGCTCCTCGGTCTCGCGCACGCTCGACTCGAGTCGATGCCACGTGGAGGCGAGCGGCCGTGACCGCGGGTAGTCGGCCACGGCCGGGTAGACCGAGAGGTTCAGCACGTCGGACTCGTGGATGAACTCGAGGTCGGGAAGCGGAGGTGCGCCGGCGTCGACGACGAACGCGTTGTACCGCTCCCACGTCTCGCGATGCGACCGCTCGTACTCCGCCCGGAACGCCGCCCACCCGCCGTCGTCGTCGATCGGGTAACCGCTGAACGTCGGCGGGAGCGCGGGGTCCTTCATCTCGAGCGGGTTGCAGCTCATCATGCGCACCCACGGCGCGCCATGAGTCATCAACGCCGGGAATGCGTTCACGTTGTCCTCGACGATCACGTCGGGTTGGGCCCGGTCGAGGATCTCCTTCAGCTGTGGCTCGCAGTAGGTGGCGCCGTCGATCAGCGAGGCGAAGACCGGTTCGATGAACGTGGAGAGCTGCTCGATCGTCGGCTTGCGGAACTCGGGCGCGGTCTCGCTGATGAAGTCGATCCAGAACTGGCCGGCGTCCTGGTCGTCGTCGCCCTCGGGCGGGGGGGCGAGGTCCACGAGGTCCTCCTCGAAGCCGAGGGGCTCGAGCTTGCCCTTCCACGACGCCTCGGCGGCGAAGACGACCCGGTGACCGCGCTGCTCGAGGATCTTGCCGATGCCGATGCAGTTGTTCGTGGGCCCGTACGCACTCTCGGGCATGAACACGATCGTGAGCCGTTCGTCCATCTCGAGATCTCCCTCTTCGTCTTCCGCACTCCGCCGCTTGGTGTCTCGCGCGGTCGCCCTCGCAGGGGTGCAAAAGCGCTTGCGCATCCCCTTCTGGTGGGTTATACCATGCCCTTCATACCGGCTTTTCCCGTACACCTTGTCGACAGGTCGGTCCGGGATATCCCTGGGGGGTGCGTCAGGATGCGTCAGCGGTTCCTTCGTCTCGCAGCGCTCGTGTCGGTCGCGGTGATCGTGCTCGCGGCCTGTGGATCGGACGACGGGGGTGAGACGCCGCCCGCGGCATCCGATACGGGTTCGACCGAGCCGGTCGACATCAGCGGCACCACGCTCACGGTCTCGAACTGGGACGCCTACATGCCGAAGTCGGTCGTCAAGGACTTCGAGGCGGAGACCGGCGTCACGGTGGAGTACGCGATCCACACGACGAACGAGGACATCATGGGCAAGCTCACCGCCGCCAACGGCACGGGATTCGACCTGGTCTTCGTGTCGGGCCCGTTCGTCCAGGCGCTCCAGGGACTCGGGTACGCGGCGGAGATCGACCAGTCGCAGATCCCGAACATCGCGAACCTCGACACCGAGGCGACCGAGCTTGCCTTCGATCCGGGGAACACGCACTCGGTGCCCTACACGTGGGGTACGACCGGCATCTGCTACCGGACCGACCTCGTGGGGCAGACACCGTCGACCTGGGAAGCGTTCCACACGCCCGAGCCCGACACTGAGGGCAAGATGACGATGCTCGGCACCGACCGGTGGCTGCTGCAGCCGGCGCTGCTGAGCCTCGGGTATTCGGTCAACACGACCGACCCGGCCGAGATCGACGAGGCGAAGGCGTGGACGATGGACGCCAAGGAGAACCTGCTCGCCTTCGACGACACCACGTTCTACTCCAAGCTCGTCTCGGGTGAGGCGAGCCTCGTGCAGGCCTGGGACGGGTGGTGCGAGTACGGACGCGCCGACGAGCCGAAGATCGACTTCGTGATCCCCGACGAGGGCAGCGACCTGTGGACCGACACGATGGTGGTGATGGAGTCCTCGGAGAACAAGGCGGCCGCGTACGCGTTCATCGACTACATCCTGCGCCCGGAGGTCGGGAAGTCGATCGTCGAGTACACGCTGTACAAGATGCCCAACGCCGAAGTGATGGCCGCCGTCGATCCCGCGATCATCAAGGACTTCCCCACGTTGGCCATCACCCCGGCGGAGCTCTTCGAGCAGGAAGCCCAGACCGACCTCGGCGAGGAGGGCACGATCCTCTGGACCGAGGCGGCCACCGAGATCAAGGCGTGAGCCGACCGCTCCGACGGTCATGAGCACCGCGACGGCCCTGGCCCGGCGTGCCCGCGGCCGGGTCTGGGGCCCCCGCGTCGTGCTGCTCGGTCCGGGCACGGCATGGTGGCTCGTCTTCTTCCTGGTGCCCGTCGGGGTCCTGATCGCGTACTCCTTCTTCAGCAGGGGACCCTACGGCGGGGTGATCTACGAGCCGACGCTGAAGAACTACGTCCGCGCCCTCGACCCGCTCTACATCGGCGTGCTGTGGACCTCCGTGCGCATCGCGACGATCGCCACCGCTGCGGCCCTGTTGCTCGCGTATCCGGCGGCGTTGTTCATCGCCCGTGCGTCGTCGCGATGGCGCGTGCCGCTCCTGGTGCTCGTGATCCTGCCGTTCTGGACGAGCTTCCTGATCAGGACGTACGCGTGGATGGTGCTGCTGAACCCGGCCGGCCTGATCAACAAGGTGTTGTTGGGCATCGGCGTGATCGACGAACCGTTGCCGCTGCTCTACAACGAGTTCGCGGTGACCCTTGGGCTGGTCTACGCCTACCTGCCGCTGATGGTGCTGCCGATCTTCGCCTCGCTCGAGCGGCTCGGACCGCAGTCATCGGAGGCGGCCGCCGACCTGTACGCGACCCCCGCGCAGACCCTGAGGAAGGTCACGATCCCGCTCACGCTCCCGGGCATCGTCGCGGGGTGCATCTTCGTGTTCGTGCCGAGTCTCGGGAACTTCATCGTGCCGGACCTGCTCGGGGGTGGGCAGACGGTGATGATCGGCAACGTGATCCAGCAGCAGTTCCTGACGGCCCGTGACTGGCCCTTCGGCGCCGTGCTCGCCATGTCGGTGATCGTGCTGATGTTCATGGTGCTCGCCGTGCAGGCGCAGGTGCTCAGGCGGACCCAGGAGGTGGAGCATGGCCGTCCGGCATAGCCGATATCTGCGGGTGCACATGGGCCTCTTGTTCGCGTTCCTCTACCTGCCGATCGCGGTGCTCGTGGTCCTCTCGTTCAACAGCTCGGGGCTGCCGACCGTCTGGGAGGGCTTCTCCCTGCAGTGGTACCGGGAGCTCGTCGGCGACGAGGAGCTGCTCGCCGCGATCAAGAACTCGCTGATCGTGGCGGGTTTCGTCACCGCGATCTCGGTCGTGCTTGGCACTCTGCTCGCGCTCGGCCTGCAGCGCACGGTGCGCAGCCGCGTGCTCGACAGTGCGCTGTTCCTACCGGCGGTGATCCCCGACATCGTGCTCGCGATCGGGTTGCTCTCGTTCTTCAACCTGCTGAAGTTCACCCTGGGCCTGCACACGATCGTGATCGCCCACGTCGTGTTCGACATGATCTTCGTCGCCGCGATCGTGCGCACGCGGCTCGGCTACTTCGATCGTCGCATCGAGGAAGCCGCCGCCGACCTCGGGGCGAACCCGGTGACGACGTTCCTGCTCGTGACGCTGCCGGCCATCCTGCCCGGCGTAGTCGCCGGAGCGCTGGTCGCTTTCACGCTGTCGATCGACGAGTTCGTGATCGCGTTCTTCAACTCCGGGCCGACCTCGATCACGTTCCCGATCAAGGTGTACTCGATGATCCGCTTCGGCGTGACGCCCGTGATCAATGCGGTCGCGGCGATCGTGATGGTGGTCTCGCTGCTGACGATCGTGATCGCCCTGCGGCTCACCCGACCCAAGGGCGAGACGTCGGCGAACCTCGCGGTGGGCGCATGAGCCGCCCCGCGAACGGAGGCAAGCGCCGCGTCGGCATCAAGGACGTCGCGGAGGCCGCCGGCGTGTCCATCACGACGGTCTCGCACGCGCTGAGCGGCAAGGGCCGGCTCACCGAGGAGACGAGGCAGCGGGTTCGTCGGATCGCCACGGATCTCGGGTACACCCCGCACCCGGTCGCCCAGAGCCTCGCGAGCGGACGCACCGGCATGATCGCCACCGTCGTCTCGCTGCCCGGCAACGCCCCGATCGCGTTCACGCAGATCGACTACTACGTCGCGCTGATGAACGGTGCCACGCGGGCCGCGGTCGGACGGGGCTACGCGCTCGTGGTCGCGCCCTCCACCGCCGGTCCGCAGACGTGGGGCCGGCTCCCGCTCGACGGCGTGATCGTGATCGACCCGGCCGACGGCGACCCGACCCTGCCGATGCTGCGGAGCAGGGGGGCGCCGATCGTGTTCGTGGGCCGCGACCCGCACGGCGAGCCGGACGACCTCGTCGTCGAGAACGATCGCGCCGCGGCCACGCGGTCGGTGCTCGACCACCTGCTCGGTGCGGGGGCGAGCCGGGTCGGCATGATCGGCCTGCGGACGTTCGAGACCTTCTCCGAGGACGCGGTCGCCGCCTATCGTGCGTGGTGCGCCGATCGCGGAGAACGACCGTTCGTGCACACGGTCGATGCCGATTCCACGGCGTCCGCGCAGGAGTTGAGGGCGGGTGCGGCGGCGTTCCTGCGGCGTGACGACCGCCCCGACGGCGTGTTCTGCCTGTACGAGCGGCAAGCCGTGGAGCTGATCGCAGCCACGCGCGACGTCGACGTCAGGGTGCCCGGCGACCTGCTCGTCGCGACGATCGCGGAGGTGGGTCTCGCGGCGTCGGCGCAACCGGGGCTCACGACCCTCGAGCTCAACCAGGATCGACTGGGCGAGGTCGCGGCGACGCTGCTGGTCGACGTGCTGGAGGGGCGGCCGGTCGTCTCGGTCCGCGACGTGCCGACCTCGATCTCGGTGCGAGCGTCGACCTCGCGCTAGCGGCTACAACGCGCGCTGCTGCACCACGTCGGGCCGCACGTTCGAGATGCTGGGGAAGATGTTCGAGACGTCGCCTGCGCTCGCGCCGCACCGCTTCTCCAGCACCGACGCCAGAAGGTTGCGGTAGTCGGTCGTCGCGTCGAGGTCACCGTCGACGAGGTCCTGCGAGGCGATCCCCGGCCAGTCACCATGCACCTGGCCGCCCTTCACACCGTCGCCCATCAGGAAGACCGCCTGACCGAAGCCGTGATCGGTGCCGCCCGAGCCGTTCTCCTCGATGCGACGGCCGAACTCGGTGAGCGTGATCAGCGTGACGTCGCCCATCGTGTTCCCGAGGTCGGTCGCGAACGCCGCCAGCGCCGACGAGAACTCCCCGAGGTGGTCGACCATCCATCCGCCCCCGACGTCGCCCTGACCTGCGTGCATGTCCCAGTCGCCGTAGTCCACCGCGGCCACCTGCAGCCCCACGTCGGCCTTGATCAGCTGCGCCACGTCGCGCAGGGCGCTGCCCAGGTTGGAGTCGGTGGGGTACACGGCCCCGTTGGCGGGCGTGTAGCCGGCATCACGGAGCTGTGACGCGGTCGACAGGGCGTCGAGCGCGGTGAAGGCCGGAGCGGCGATGATCGGCGGCGCGCCGTCGTGCACGCCGCGAAGGGCCGCGTCCCACCGGGCCTCCTCCGTCTCATCCCAGGCGCCGGAGAGATCGAAGTCTTCGATGTTCCACATCGCGAGCTCGGGAGCAGGTCCCAGGAACGCCGAGGCCGCGCTGTTCGACCCGAGCTGCGTCGCCTGGAACGGCGAGTCCGTCTCGCGCAGCCCCAGCACGCGATCGAGCCAGCCGGTGCGGATGGATGTGCCGGGCGCGGCCCGCTCCATCTCCTCCATCGCCGAGAAGTGGGAACGGTTCGGCTGGGCCATGCCGACGGCATTCACGATGCCGAGCGAGCCCGCGTCGTAGAACGGCTTCAACGGGGCCATCGCAGGGTGCATGCCGAAGTTCGCGTCGAGCGGCAGTAGCTGGCCCTGCGGCACCGCGATGGTGGGCCGATGGTTCACGTAGTCGCCGTACTGGGCCGCCGCGGCCGGCACCACCGCCTGCAGGCTGTCCATACCGCCGCGGAGCGAGAGCACCACGAGCACGTCGCCCACGTAGGGTGTCGCGCCGAACGCGAGCCGCGTGAACATGCCCTCGCTCGCGAGACCCGCGACGATGCCGGTCGCTCCCGCGGCCTTCAGGAACGAGCGTCGAGAGATCTCGGGCTGCGCCGGGCAGCCGCATGGCTGTGAGAGCGGCGTGACGTCGAGCGTGGTCGTGCGGTCCTTGGTCATGTCAGATCACCGGATCCCGTGGCTGGGCGTGTCGAGGATCAGCGCCACCAGGTAGGGGAGGCGCCAGCCCACGGCCGCGTCGTCTTCGTCGAGGGGCGTGGCTGCGGTGACGCCGAGGAACGCGAGGACCGCGTCGCGATGGGTGGAGGGGAGCGTGCGGAACACGAGACGCTTCGCCAGGGCGTCCACGAGCGCGCCGTGCGTCTTGGGGAGCTTCGCCGGCAGCACGTTCTTCTCGAGGTTGGGCACCTTCAGGTGGTTCGCGGGCCACCACCCGTCTGCGAGTCCGACGTGCATGTTCCACCGGCTGAGGGTGAGGCCCGCCGACCGCCACGGATCGCCGGTGTCGGGGTAGCCGTCGGGCGGCACCCATCCCATCGGCAGATGACCGAGGCCCTCGAGCATCCAGTAGAGGCCCTGCTGCCCGTCGACGCCCTCGGGGTCGGGGCGGATGTTCAGGATGCGCAGCGTGGCCGCGACGTCCTCGAACGGGCGGCGCACCTTCTCCCCGACCGACGCATCGAAGGCCTTGGACCGGAACAGCTTCTCGAGCACGGGCACGATCGCCGTGTCGTGGTCGAGGTAGGTCTCGGCGAGGGCGTCCACGAGCGACCGTGGCGGTTGGTCCGAGACGAACCGGTAGCAGAGCTTGCGAGCGATGCGCTCGGCCGTGGCGGGATGGTGGGCCAGGTAGTCGACGTAGTCGAGGCCGACGTCCTTCCCCTTGTTCTCGTTGCCGTTCGCCGCGTGGAACCCCATCACGTCGACCGAGCCGACGTAGTGATCCCACGGGTGATACTCGAACTCGCCCGTCTCCCAGCTGATGCCGAAGCCCGTGAGGATCATCGTCGACTGGCGCATGTCCTCTTCGTCGTACCCGCCGTCGACGCCGACCGAGTGCAGCTCGAGGATCTCGCGACCGTAGTTCTCGTTGGGGTTGTCGCGCGAGCTCTCGGCGTTGTTGAGGTACATCATCATCGCCGGGTGCGTCGCGGAGGCCCGCAACATGTTCTTGAACTTGCCCAGCGCATGCTTGCGGATCACCCGCCGGTCGTAATCGTGCCGTGACCACCAGCAGGCTTCGTGCGGGTTCGTGACGTTCAGATGGTTCGACCAGAAGTCGACCATCACCTCGAACAGCTGGCGGTTGCTCCACGTGGACCGAACGATCGAAGCCTGCCCCAGCGCGTACATCAGGTCCCACGAGCCTTCGAGGGTCTCGAAGGCACGGCGCACGGTCATGCCGAGATCGGGGTAGCGGTCGTCGACGTAGTCCTGGCAGAAGCGGTCGTTGACCGACGGCGGGTCGAGCTGACGATCGAGCCAACGACGACGCCCGAGACGCCGGATCTCCTTCGCGAGCGCCTCGGTCGGGCCGAACGTCGCCCGGCGCAGCAGGTGCAGGTCGGGATCGGTGGCCACGAGCGAGCCGCCGCCCCGCGCCGGCAGCGCGTCGAACAGTCCCACCGCGCCCGACGATGCGATCACGCTGCCGACCGCAGCTGCGCGCACGAAGTTGCGCCGCGACACCGTCGGGGTGACGAGCCCCACGCTGTCGGGATCTGCCGTCACGGATGCCCCCTCATGCCGGGGGATATCGGCATCGGCCGGGCTGCGTCTTGACCTGCGGGGCAGGGGAAGCGACGTTCGCCCGATCCCTCCGCCATCGGGCGGAGGCCGCGCCGGCGGGCCCGGCGGCGGACGACGCGCGGCTCAGGCCGGGTCGAGCACGATCTGCCGAACGTCGGTGCGACCGCTCGCGAAGCCCGCGCCGCAGTAGGCGAGGTAGTAACGCCACATGCGGCGGAACCGCTCGTCGAAGCCCATCTCCGCGATGCGCGGCCACGCGGCGTCGAACCGATCGAGCCAGCTCGCCAGCGTGCGTGCGTACGAGGCGCCGAAGCCCTCATCCTCCCGCCAGCCGAGCCGGTGGCGAGCCGCGAGCTCGTGCAGCACCCACGGCGCGGGCACTTGGCCGCCCGGGAAGATGTATCGGCGGACGAAGTCCGGGTGCTCGTCGGACTCTCGCCAGTGACGGTCGGCGACCACGATCAGCTGCAGGCCGATCGAGCCTCCGGCGCGCACACGCGCGCGCAGTTGCCTGAAGAACGGGTCCCACAGGCGCTTGGGGATCGACTCCATCATCTCCACCGAGACGATCCGATCGTAGGAACCCTCGACGGTCCTGAAGTCCTGCAGGCGGGCGTCGACGCGATCGACGAGGCCGTGCTCGACGACGAGCTTCTCGACGTACTCGTGCTGTTCCTTCGAGACCGTCACGGTGGTGACTCGGCAGCCGAGCTCAGCCGGCCAGGTAGACGGCGAACCCGCCCCAGCCCGAGCCGATCTCGAGCACGTGGTCGCCTTCCTGCACGCCCGTGCGGGCGGCGAGGCGCGCGTACTTGCGCCGCTGCGCGTCTTCGAGCGACTACGTGGGCTCGGCGAAGATGGCCGAGGAGTACGTCATCGACTCGTCGAGCCACTCGGCATAGAAGTCGTTGCCGAGGTCGTAGTGCTGCACGATGTCGGTGAGGGGACCTCGCGGACGTGACGGATCGCCGAGCAGCCGCCATGCCCAGCGACCGAAGCTGTGCAGCCACTCCGGGATCGGGGCGCGGTACTGCGGCTCGAGCTGCAGGGCGCACAGTTCGAGGAACGCCTCGAGGTCGTCGACGTCGTAGTCGCCGCGCACGTAGGCGTCGGCGAGCCCGATCGCGCCGGTCGTGGTGACGAGGCGAAGCGGCCGCCACCTGTGGAGCGACACGTGGGCTGCGGGACCGGGGTGTCGTCCCTCGTACACCCGGTGCGTGCCGTCGGGAAGCGTGATCGAGGCCTGGCCTGCGCGGACACGAGCCCCGACGATGTCGAGGATCCGTCGCTCGGCGGCGCCCGCGAGCGCGTTCATCGCGCGAGCGTACCCCGGCTCGAGCCCGCTCCGGAAGGGACCCGTGCCGGACGGTTGGCGCCCACGACCACGGTCATCGGTGAGGCGGGGGGCGCGCCGCGACGCCGGTAGGGGGCGCCCTTGCGCCACAGCTTCAGCGCCTCCCAGTGGATGCCGCCGATCACCTTCACTGTGACCAAGGGGTATCGGAGCAGGACCGACGCGAGCGAACGCCCGGTGAGCGGCCGGCGGCGCGCGCCCAGCGTGGCCACAAGCACCTGGCCGCCGGCCGCGGTCTCCCGCACCACGACGGAGACGCGCTCGTCGGGCACGCGCGTCGAGAAGTCGTACGTCGCGGCCATGTCGATGAACGGCGAGACGAACAGCTCCTTGTCGAAGACCGTGCGCACGCTGTGCCCGCGATCGTTGCCCGTCACGTCGCCGGGGGAGACGGGCACGAGGTAGTCGTGCGATTCCCCGAAGGTGTTCGAGACCTCGTAGAGGATCGCCCGAAGCTCGCCGTCGGGCCCGTGGCAGAACCACACCGAGATCGGGTTGAACGCGTAGCCGAACACGCGAGGGAAGGCGAGGATCCGGACGGGCCCGCCCTCGAGGTCGATGCCCGCCTCGGCGAGCCGCCCCTCGATCCACGGTCGCAGCGGCGATCCGTCCCGGGCGCCGTGGTCGGCGTCGTGGAAGCTGACCGGCGCCGGGCGGTTCAGCCCGAAGCCGGACAACCGGCGGTCGAGCTCCGGCAGCTCGTCGAGGTCGGCGAGCAGGTACCACACCCCGTAGGACAGACGATGTTGCCGAGGGAACGACCGCTCGTGCATCACGTTGCCCGACGTAGAGGGCGCTGTGCATGCTCATCCTCCGATGCCGGCCGGTTCGAGGCCGATCGCGGGGGCGTGCGACCGGCTCGGTCGGCTCGGTCGCCCACGGTGCGGGCGCGCCGAGGCTCGCGGCGACCTCGAGGCCGGCGCGCAGGCCGTCCTCGTGGAACCCGTACCCGCAGTAGCTGCCGCAGAACCAGGTGCGGCGCACGCCCTGCACCGACGCCAGCGCCGACTGCGCCTCGACGGACGCCCGGTCGTACTGGGGATGGTGGTAGACGAACGAAGCGACCCGATCGCGGGGCTCCTCGACCGGGTTCAGCGTCACGAACACCGGGCGCTCGGTGTCGAGGTTCTGCAGCAGGTTCATCCAGTAGGTGAGCGAGACGCCCCCCTCGGCGCCGGCCCCGCCGCGCTCCCGCGCCTGGTAGTTCCAGCTCGACCAGGCCCGGCGCCGCCGCGGCATCGCGGCGGGGTCGTGGTGGAGCACGGCCAGGTTCTCCTGGTAGGTGAACGACCCCAGCAGGTGTCGCTCCTTCGCCGTGGCGTCGCGTCCGAGCATCGTCAGGGCGGTGTCGGCGTGCGTGGCGACGACCACGTGGTCGAATCGTTCCGCGCGTCCCTGCCGGTCGCGGACCAGCACCGAGTCGGGTTCGCGCACCACCGAATCGACCGGCGTCGCGAGACGGACGTCGTCGAGCGCCGCGGCGACCCGGCGCACGTACTCACGGCTCCCGCCCGTCACCGTGCGCCACTGCGGACGGTTCCCGAGATCGAGCAGTCCGTGGTTGTCGAGGAAGCCGGCCATCGTCGCCGCGGGGTAGGAGAGCATCTGCCGCAGGTTCGAGGACCAGATGCACGCGACCATGGGCAGCAGGAAGTCGTCGCGGAACGCCGACGAGTAGCCGGCGTGTTCGAGCCAGTCGCCCGTGGACTCGCCGGGTTCCCGCCCGACCAGCGCCTTCGCCTCGCGGCTGAACCGCACGATCTCGCGGACCATCCGCCGGTACGAAGGTCGCAGCAGGTTCGACGGCTGCGCCAGCATGCCGAGAACCCGCGCGCGGTACTCGAACGCTCCGCCCTCCGCCGAGACCGAGAACGACATGTCGCTGGGCTCGGTCGCGACGCCGTTCGTGTCGAACAGCCGCACGAGGTTCGGGTAGTTCCGCTCGTTGTAGACGATGAAGCCGGTGTCGACGGGCACGGCGCGGCCGCGGTCCTCGATCTCCACGGTGTTGGCGTGTCCTCCGAGGCGTTCGTCGGCTTCGAACACCGTGACCTCGTGGCGCCGGGCAAGGGCCCAGGCGGCGCCCAGCCCCGAGATTCCACTACCGATCACGGCGATCCTCACGTCGACTCCTCGTCTCGATCTTCCTCGGGCGCCTGGTCCGACGACCGCTGCTCACGTCTTCGCGCTCGGCCGGGCGTCGGATGCCTCGCGGCGGACCGGCCGATGGACGCGGTACCCTGGACGGAGTTCCACCACGCCGCTCCTTGAGCGATACACCCAGCGTGTCACACTGGTGCAGAGGTTTTGGTGCTGAACCTATGCACAAACCCATGCGGCACCAGGCCGGGCGACGGACCGGGACCGACCGAGGAGCGATCACATGACCCCAGCGAACGGAGCGGGCGCCACCCGCATGTCCAGCGAGGCGATCCTGCACGAGCTGATGCCCCAGGTGGGCTCGGCCCTCGACCGCCACGTCGGCGACCACCTCGGAGTGGATGCCGCACGACTACGTGCCGTACGAGGAGGGCCGCAACTTCGTCAAGGAGCCGTGGCAGCCCACCGACTCACGGCTCCCCGATGTGGCGCAGACGGCGCTCGAGGTCAACCTGCTCACCGAGGACAACCTGCCCTACTACCACCTGAGCCTGTGGCGCACGTTCGGGAACGAGGAGGCCTGGGGCGAATGGGTCCGGCGCTGGACCGCCGAGGAAGGCCGCCACGCGATCGTGCTCCGCGACTACCTCACCGTCACCCGTGGCGTCGATCCCACGGTCCTCGAGCAGGGGCGCATGGATCAGGCGCTGCGTGGTTGGTACCCGGAGTTCTCCGAGCAGGGACCGCTCGACGGCGTCGTGTTCACGACGATCCAGGAGCTCGCCACCCGCATCTCGCACCGCAACACCGGAGCGATCACCGACGACGAGACGGCCGAGAAGCTCTGCTCGCGCGTCGCGACCGACGAGAACCTGCATTACGTCTTCTACCGGGACATGGCGATCAGCGCGATCGAGCTCGACGCCGACGCGATGGTCGAGGCGATGCACCGTCAGATCACGAACTTCGCGATGCCCGGGGCGGGCATCCCCGGCTTCCGCGAGAAGGCGAAGGCGATGGCGCAGGCAGGCATCTACAACCTGCGCATCCATCACGACCAGGTGCTGCGGCCGATCCTCGACAAGCATTGGAGGCTCGCCGACCTGCAGGGCCTGAGCGATCACGCGAAGCGCTTGCGCGACGAGATCTACGCGTACGTCGCCAGGCTCGATCGGGTCGCGTCGAAGCTCGGCGAGCCGCTCGGCCCCGTGCGGGGCGACATCTCGAGCGACCCGATCGGCCAGGCCTGACCGAGGCGCCCTACGCGATCGCGATGGTGTAGTCGGTCCGCGTGATCGACGACG
>CAVSLG010000026.1:0-156669 GCA_963728665.1 uncultured Actinomycetes bacterium
GCCGGGCGAGGTTCGGACGATCAGCGCGGAGTCGGTGCGCGACGAGCGAGAGCGCGAACTCGTCGAGCAGTGCCGCAGCAGCGCCGTCGGGGCGGAGGACCCGGCCTCGCCCGGCCGCGACGTACCGGGGGCCGTGCACGTCGTGCACGCGCGCCAGCCCGAGCTCCTCGATGTCGCGGCTGATAGTGGACTGCGTGGCCCCGATGCCCATGTACGCGAGCCGCTCGCGGATCTCCTGTTGGCTCGCGAGACGCTCCTTCGCGAGCAGCCCCAGGATCGCCTGCTGTCGCTTGGACTTCGACGCGCCGTTGGAACGGGTCACGGCGACACCTCCTCTGGCTCGAGCACGCGCGCGACGGCCGCGCCGAAAGCGCGCGCGGCCTCGGCCACATCGGCGTCGCTCGCGATCAGCGGCGGCGACATCCGCACGACGTCGGGACCCGCGGGGGTCGCCAGGACGCCCTCGCCGATCATCGCCAGCACGACGTCGTTCGCGGCCGGGCGCGCGAGCTGGAAGCCCCAGAGGCATCCGCGTCCGCGGGCGTCGAGGACCGCGCCGTCCGGTGCAGCCGCGGCGACCGCCGCAGGAAGAGCGTCGCCGATCAACCGAGCCCGTTCGAGCAGCTTGTCGTGCTCGATCGTCGCGAGCACCGCGAGCGCCGCCGCGCAGACGACCGGGCCGCCGCCGAACGTCGAGGCGTGCTCGCCGGGCCGAACGCGAACTCTGCGCGCGCGAGCATGGCGCCGATCGGGAGGCCGCCGCCGAGCGCCTTCGCGAGCGTGAGCACGTCGGCCACGACGCCCGCGTGCTGGATCGCGGCCCAGTCGCCGCAGCGGCCGAGGCCCGACTGCACCTCGTCGGCCACGAGCAGCGCGCCGTGCACGTCGCAGAGGGTCCGCGCCTCCCGCAGGTACTCGTCGTCGAGCGGACGCACGCCGCCCTCGCCGATCACCGGCTCGAGCAGCACGGCGCCGACGTCGTCGGTCATCGCGGCGTCGAGCGCGTCGAGGTCGTCGGGCGGGACGAACCGGAACCAGTCCACGAGCGGCTCGAAGGCCGCGCGCTTGGCCGGCTGGCCGGTGGCGGCGAGCGTCGCGGTCGTGCGGCCGTGGAAGGAGCCCTCGAGCGCGACGATCCCCGGCTTCCCGGTCGCGAGGCCGCGCTTGCGCACGAGCTTGATCGCGGCCTCGTTCGCCTCGGCGCCGGAGTTGCAGAAGAAGACCCGCGCGTCGGGGACGGGCAGCAGCCCGGCGAGCCGGGCGGCGAGCGCGGCCTGCGGGCCGGTCGCGAAGAGGTTGCTCACCATGTCGAGCGTGTCGAGCTGCTCGCGGACGGCCGCGACCCACGCGGGGTGGCAGTGCCCGAGCGCGTTCACGCCGAGCGCCCCGGCGAAGTCGAGGTACGCGCGTCCGTCGTCGTCCCACACCCGCGTCCCCTCGCCGCGCACGAGGGTCAGCGGGTAGCGCGCGTAGGTCGGCATCACGTGGGGCTCGTTCATGCGGAGCCCTCCGGCGCCGGCGCGTCGGGCGTGATCATCGTGCCGACGCCCTCGGGCGTGAACAGCTCGAGCACCAGGGAGTGCTCGACCCGCCCGTCCACGAGGTGCACGCGGCCGACGCCGGCCGCCAGCGCGGCCACCGCGGACTCGAGCTTCGGGATCATGCCGCCCTCGACGACCCCCGGCTGCACGAGCAGCTCCAGGCACTGCGCGGCGGAGAGCTCGATCAGCAGGTCGCCGGTCGGCCGATCAGCCCGGGCACGTCGTTGAGGAACACGAGCTTCTCGGCGCCCAGCGCGATCGCGAGCTGGCTCGCGACCACGTCGGCGTTCACGTTGTAGGCCTGGCCGTCGTCTCGTCCACCGCGATGGTCGCGACGACCGGCACGAACCGCTGGTCGGTGAGGGTGCGCAGCACGTCGGCGTTCACGTGCACGACCTCGCCGACGAACCCGAGGTCGGGGCCGGACTGCTTCCGCGCGAGCAGCAGGCCGCCGTCGACGCCCGACAGCCCGACCGCGGGGACGCCGCCGGTCACGAGCGAGGCCACGACCTCGGTGTTGAGCTTGCCGGCCAGCACCATCGTCGCGACGTCGAGGGTCGCGGCGTCGGTCACGCGCAGCCCGTCGACGAACGTCGTCTCGATGCCGAGCCGCTCGCTCAGGTGCGTGACCTGCGGCCCGCCGCCGTGCACGACGACGGCCGTGGTGCCGGCGCTCTGCAGCAGGGAGACGTCCTCGGCGAACGACGCCGCGAGGCCCCGAGAGACCCGGAAGTGTCCATCGCGGCGCCGCCGTACTTCACGACGATCACCTTGCCGTGGTGCTCGCGCATGAACGGCAGGGCCTCGAGCAACGTGCGCGCCTTGGCCACGGTGCGCTGGCGGATCTGCGGCGGAAGGTCGGTCGTCACGTCGTGTACTCCCCGTTGATGCGCACGTACTCGTAGGAGAGGTCGCAGCCGTAGGCGCGGCTCGACCCCGGCCCGTCGCCGAGGCGCACGCGCACGGCGATCTCGGCTTCCTTCATCGCGGCGCCGGCCTCGTCGGCCAGCTGGGATGCCGGCTCGAAGTAGGCCGGCGGGATCACGCCACCGACCGCCACCGGCACGCCGCCGATCGAGACGTCGAGTCGCGAGGGGTCGAGCGCCACGCCGGCTGCGCCGGCGGCCTGCAGGAACCGCCCCGGGTTCGGGTCGCCGCCGAAGACCGCGGTCTTGACGAGCGGCGAGTCGGCGACGGCCTTCGCGACCCGGCGGGCGTCGTCCTCGGTCGCGGCGCCCTCGACGTCGACGAGCATCACGTGGGTCACGCCCTCGCCGTCGGCGATCAGCTGCGGAGACGAGCGACTCGCCGACCGCGTCGATCGCGCCGTACGAGGTCGCCCCAGGCGGCGGAGCCGGGCGCGCACGACGTCGCCGCCGCTCGCAGCGCCGCTCGCGAACAGCAGCACCGTGTCGTTCGTCGACGTGCACCCGTCGACCGTGAGCGCGTTGAACCGCGGCGCCAGCTGCTCGGTCGCGAGCGCGCTGCAGATCGCCGGCGGCGACCGCCGCGTCGGTCGTGACGAACGCGAGCATCGTCGCGAGGTTCGGGGCGATCATGCCGACGCCCTTCGCGCATCCACCCACCCGGAACGCCCCCGCGTCGGCGGTCGCCTGCTTGTGCACGGTGTCGGTCGTCATGATCGCGCGCGCGAACGCGTCCCCACCGCCGGTCGACAGCGCCCCGACCAGCTCCGGCAGCGCCTCGCGCATCCGTCCACGTGGAGCGGCTCGCCGATCACCCCGGTCGAGCACGGCAGCACCTCCTCGGGCTCGGCGCCGAGCAGCGACGCCGCCTCCGCGCTCGTGGCGAGCGCGTCGTCGATGCCGCGCGGGCCCGTCGCCGCGTTGGCTTGGCCGCTGTTCACGAGCACCGCTCGGACGCGGCCGCGCGCGAGGCGGTCTCTCCCGACCTCGACCGGCGCGGCCGCCACGGCGTTCGTCGTGAACAGCGCCGCGGCCGTCGTGCCGGGATCGCCGACGAGCAGGCCGAGGTCGGGAAGGCCGCTCGGCTTGAAGCCGGCCGTCACCCCGGCGGCCCGGAACCCGAGCGGGTACGTGACGCTCACGGGTACACCGCCAGCGTCGGGCAGGCCTTCCGCCTCGTCGAGGCCGAGCGCGAGGTTCATGTTCTGGATCGCCTGGCCGGCGGCGCCCTTCACGAGGTTGTCCACGGCGCCGACGACGACCGCCGTGCCGGTGCGGGCGTCGGCGACCGCCTGCAGCTCGATCACGTTCGTGCCGCGCATGCGCTTGGAGTCGGCCATGCCGCCGGGCGCTAGCACCCGCACGAACGGACGCCCCGCGTAGGCGGCGGTGAGCGCCTCGGTCAGGACCTCGGTCGTCGCCCCTTCGGTGAGCGTGGCGTAGCTCGTCGTGAGCACACCGCGCACCGCCGGCACGAGGTGCGGCACGAACAGCACCGGCGGCGCGACCCCGGTCGCGAGCTCGAGCCCCCGCTCGATCTCGGGCGTGTGCTGGTGCCGCGGCACGCGGTAGGGCCGGATGCTCTCCTCGGTCGAGGTGTAGAGCGTCGGACTCGGTCGCGGCCTTGCCCGGCGCCCGAGAGGCCCGTCTTCCCGTCGACGCGGATCGCGCCGGGCTCGATCAGCCCGGCACCGAGCAGCGGCGCGAGGCCGAGGATCGCCGCGGTCGCGTAGCAGCCGGGGTTCGCGACGAGCTCCGCGCCGGCGACCTGTGCGCCGAACAGCTCGGGCAGCCCGTAGACCGCCTTCTCGAGCAGCGCGGGCGCGGGATGCTCGAAGCCGTACCACTCCGGGTAGGCCTCGGCCGGAAGCCGGAAGTCCCCCGCGAGGTCGATCACGCGGAGCCCGGCCTCGAGCAGCGCCGGCACGAGCGTCGCGCTCGCGCCGTTGGGCAGCGCCCAGAACACGAGGTCGGCGGCCTCGGCGATCGCGTCGGGCTCGATCGGCTCCAGCGTTGCCGGCGATCGGCAGCGAGGCCAGGTGCGGATGGACCTCGGCGAGCGTCTTGCCCGCCGAGTCCTTGGCACCGAGGAACGTCACCTCGGCCTGCCGGTGGGCCGCGAGCAGGCGCACGAGCTCGCCCCCGGCATAGCCGGAGGCCCCGAGCACCGCGACGCGGGTCTGCTCCTCATGGTGCATAAGTATGCACAGAACGGGTAACCATGACCACACGAAGGCACTGCTCGCGTCGGTCGCCCCTCAGCTGGGCGATACGATGCAGTACAGGTCCCTGCAGCGATCGGGCATCTGCTCGCCCGTAAGATCCGAGGCCCAGGCTTCGGCCGCGGCCGCACCTCCGACCTCATCCGGTCGCGTCTCACCACCGCCGAGCCGCACGGAGGCACCTTCGCTTCCGACGAGGCTTCCGCGTCGGTCGTGACCTGGATCCTTCCCCGGCGATCCCGCGACGCCCGATATCCGTCAGGCCACAGCAGGAGCCATCGCTCGTCCGATGCGGTGACGTCGATGCATCCGCCCTCGACGACGAGTCGACCCTCGATCTCCGCCGCCGGGTACGCGTCCTCGATCGGCACCGTCGGGAAGAACACCCCCGGCGGCGCCACCGGCCCTGCGTCGCTGCATGCGGCCAGGAAGAGACACACCCCTCCTGCCACCATCTGCGCGATGATCCGTCCCATCACACCCCGCGGCAGGGCACCCGCCAGGCGCCGAGCGCGAAGCGCTTCTGCAGGAAGTTGAAGTCGTGCGCGTTCGCCTCGGGGCAGAACTCGGCGGTCTCGAGCTTGTACTCGACGCCGAACACGGCCTTGCCGGCGTCGACGAACGGGTCGAGGCGACCGCACTCGTCGTACTGGTGGCACTGCTCGTTGAGCGCCGCGTCGAAGTACGGCAGCAGCCCGCGGATCTGGCCGAGGTCGTTCTTCAGCAGCGCGCTGAGGCCTCGCCGATGCGCCGCGTTCGCCAGGAACACGTTGTAGCGGAGCTGATCGGCGCCCGGTGAGCGGGAACCCGGTGCGGTTCGCGTACCCGTCGACGTTGTCGAACTCGACCGCGTCGAAGCCCTTGCGCGCGCACATGTCGAGCCGGCGCTCCATGATCGGGCGCAGCACCGAGCGTCGGCGGACGTCGAGCCAGCGCTCCCCCGGCCAACCGTTCGACCGGCCGAGCACCGATCGGGAACCGGCCGGCGTCGGGGCGCCAGCGCTCCCACGAGCCGGCGCTGATGTAGCAGACGACCATGCTGCCGTCGGCGTGCAGGCCCGCACGCCCCTCGTCACCTCGAACCCGTCGACGTCGTACATGTCGACGTCGAACGAGTGTCGATCGGGCCCTGCAGCTGCCACTGCCAGCTGGTCTCGAGCGCCGGCACCCAGCAGCCCGGGCACGGCACCGGCTCGGGGAGCTCGGGCGCTCGCGGTGCTGGCGGCGAGGCGCCGGCGATCGCCGGGAACGACGCGAACGCCGCGACGCGAGCACGACCGGTATCGGATCGGCGCAGCTCGCCGCCATCGGCGCGCAGCCTACTCCGGCCGGTCGAAGCGGATCGTCGAGAGCATCGCCTCGGTCTGCTCGATGGCGGCGACGAGCCATGCGCCGTTCTGGCGCCCGCGCAGGTCCTGACGTGGGAAGACGAACTGGTTCAATGCCTCGTCGGATCCGACCTGCAATCCCTGCCCGGCGAGGAAGTCGCCGAGCGCGAACTCCCAGCTGAAGATCGCGGTGCCGTCGTCGAACGCGTGCACCGTGTACGTCATGAACGCGTTGGGCGTGCGCCTCGAACAGCCGTCCCGCCGCCGAACGCGCGCTTCTGCCGGCGGAACCGAGCTTCGCGAACGCCTCCTCGAAGTCCATGCGCGGAAGCTTGGCACACCCTCAGCGCACGACGGACAGCGGACCGTCCTCCTCGTCGGCGTCCGCGAGAGGCGCGCCCTGCGAGCCGTCGGGGTCGACCCCGAGGCGCGGGCGCGCGCGATCGAGCCGCGAGCCTTGCCGAGCTGCGAGCGGAACTCGTCGGCGCCGTTCGCGATCATCGTGCCCGCGCGCGCGAACCGGTTCTCGACGACCGCTTCGAGCGAGTCGAGCACCCCGCCGATCTCGGCGAGGCTCGCCTGCACGTCGGCGGCGTCGCCGAACCGCTGCACGAGCGAGTAGAGGAACAGCACGATCGGCAGCGCCGAGGAGTACGGCACGATCACGACGCCGTGGCCGTACGCGTCGGCGTGCGCGCGGCGCAGCACCTCGTAGGCGGCATCGGGGACCGCGGCGACGGCGACCGGCGCGGTCACTGCCGGGTCGAGGTACTGCGCGACCTCCTTCGCCCGCAGGGCGACCGCCTTCTCGACCGCCCGGGCGCACGCGTCGCGCTCGACGCCGTCGGTCGCGGCCTCGAGGGCCTCGAGCTCGGCGAGCGCCGTCCACTTCGAGTCGATCGGCAGCCGCCGCCCGTCGGACAGCAGCAGGCCGAACTCCACCACCTTGCCGCCGACCCGGAAGTCGGTGACGAGCATCGAGGGCGGCAGCGCCGAGAGGTGGTCGCGCAGGACGTGCTCGCCGGCGCGGCCCTTCGACGCCCCGCCGGCGAGCACCGTCGAGAGCCGGCGGATCACCTCGCGATGCTCGGCGTCGGCGCCGCGCCGTTCCTGCTCGCGCACGGTGAGCTCCTGCAGCGCGCGGCGGGCGCCCTCGACGCCAGCGCGCAGCTGCTCGCCCGCGAGGTCGCGCGCGGCCGCGGCATCGGCGAGGCGCCGAAGCTCGGCCGCCTGCACCTCGAGCCGGGCCTCCATGCGGGCGGTGGCGGCGTCGGCGGCCACGCCGCCGTCGGCGCGGACGGCGCCTGCTCGCCACGGCCAGGCCGGCGACGAGCCCACACACGACGGCCAACAGCACGATGCCGATCTGCTCGCTCACGGGTTCCTCCTGGAGGTCGGGGAAGTCGAAGCTCGACCGTAGCGAGCCCCTCTGACATCTAAGGTCGACGCGTGCACGAGAGACCGACGGCCCCCGCGACGGTTCCGCCGAGACGGCGATCTGGTCCGCGACCCGCGCCGCTCGATCGCGATCGGGGCCGGCATGCTCGCCGTGGTCGCGGTGCTCGCGATCGTGGTCGCGACCGACGTCGATGCCCCGCCGCTCCTGCAGGGGCTCGACGACGCGATGGCGGCGCACGGTGCTCGACTGGCCCGGCTGGATCCGGTCGGCGGGCGAGGCGTTCGAGCGACTCGGCGCCGGCGTCGTCATGGTGCCGTTGCGCATCGTCGTCGCGGCCTGGCTCGTGTTCCGCCGGCGTCGGTGGGATCTCGCGGCGTGGCTGCTCGGCTGGCTCCTCGCCGACGTGCTCACGGCCGTGCTGAAGCCGGGGCTCGCCAGGGAACGTCCGACCGCGATCGATCCGGAGAACCCGTTCACGTCGTTCCCGAGCGCGCACGCGAAGACGGCGGCACAGGTCGCGATCGGCCTGGTGCTCGTCGCCTCCAGCCCGTGGCGCTCCCGGCGCGGCTGGTACGCGCTCGCCGCCGTCTGGATCGTGCTGATGGCGACCTCGCGCACGGTGGTCGACCACCACTGGTTCTCCGACGTGGTCGCGGGCTCGCTCCTCGGCGCGGGCGCCGCGCTACTGGCGGCGGCCGCGACGCAACTGGTCCGCGACGGTCGCGCCCGCGAAGAGACGGTCGACCCCGGCCGGCGAGACACCTGACCTCCCGCTGCGCCACGATGGTCGCCGTGTTCGGTCACCTGCGAGCCACGTACGAGCTACATCGGCGGGCCACGATGCGGGTCGGCATCGCGCTGCTCGCGACGGCGCTCGGCCTGCTCGTCGTCGGCGGCGCGATCCGGGTGCTGCGTGCGGCCGACCGGAACCCTCGGCCGACGGCCGCCACCGGGAGCCCGACCGCCGAGTGGCGTGCGACGGTCGACACGCCCGTCACCGGCCTCGCGATCGACGACGGGCGTCTCTTCGTCGCGGGCGACCAGCTCACGGTCGTTCCCGCGTCTCGTGCGCCGTCACCGCCGGCCGGTGCGCGCCGCGCTGGCGCGGCGTGGTACCGGACGGACCGCTCTCGGTCCCGACGGTCCGCGACGAGCGCGTCTTCGTGGGGTCAGCGGAGGGCCAGCTCTACGCGTTCCCGTCGACCTGCGACGGCGAGGGCTGCTCCCCCGAGTGGGTCGGCGTCGCGGGCGACGGCCGGGTCTCGCAGCCTGCGGCGAACTTCGACCTCGTCTACGTCACGTCCGACGAGCTCTACGCGTTCCCGGTGGGATGCGCGAGCGAGGACTCTGGCCTGTCCGCCGGCGTGGAGCGCCGACGTGCCGGGACGGCCCGCGGCCGGGCCGCCCGCGCTCGGCGAGGGCCTCGTGGTCGTGGCGTCGTCGTCGACGCGCGGAGGGGTCGCCGCCTACCCCGCCGTCTGCGGCGAGGACTGCGAGCCCGTGTGGACCGGGCGCACGGACGGCCCGGCTACGGCCGTCGCGGTCGGCGAGGGCCTCGCGTTCACGGTGGCCCGCGGTCAGCTGATGGCGTTCTCCCTCTCGTGCACGGGGCGATGCGAACCCGAGTGGCGGGCCTCGTTCGTGCCCGGCGCGCCGTTCGCGACCGGGGCGACGAGTGCGCCTGCGGTCGCCGACGGTCGGGTGCTCGTCGGTGACGACCAGGGGCGGCTGTGGGTCTTCCGCTCGACGTGCGACCAGGCGAGGTGCGAGCCCGTCACCTCCTACGATGTCGCGACCACGCCCCTCGCCACGCCAGCCGTCGACGGCGACCGCGTGATCGTCACCTCGGACAACGGAGCGCTCGCGCGGGTGCTGCTCGACTGCCGTGCCGACGACGCCTGCGACCCCGTGCGCGTGCGGAAGCTCGCTGCTCCGGCCTCGCTCCCGCCGTGATCGCGCCCGAAGCCACGATCGCCGGGACCGAGGACGGTTCCCTCGAGTCGTTCAAGTGGTAGAGATTCCCGTCATGAGCGCACACGGCATCGAACCCGCCAAGGTCGCGGAGCTGAAGGCTCGCGAGGACGCCCGGTTCACCGAGGCCCACCCGCGCTGCATCGAGACGTGGCATCGCGCCGAGCGGGTGATGCCCAACGGCGTGCCGATGTCGTGGCTCCGCACGTCGTACGACCATCCGCCGCTGTGGGTCGACGACGCGAAGGGGGCTCGGTTCCGCGACGTCGACGGCAACGAGTACGCCGACTTCAACATCGCCGACATGTCGATGTTCGGCGGCTACGGCCCCGAGCCCGTCGTCGAGGCCGTCTCCCGGCGCATCGCGGCCGGCTCGCAGTTCCTGCTGCCCAGCGAGGATTCGATCTGGGTCGCCGAGGAGCTCGGGCGCCGCTACGGGCTCCCCCAGTGGCAGTTCACGCTGAGCGCGACCCACGCGAACCTCGAGGCGATCCGCATCGCCAGGGTGATGACGGGGCGCGAGAAGGTGCTGTTCTTCGGCGGGAAGTACCACGGCCACTTCGACGAGGGGCTCGTCGAGCATCGAGGACGGCAGGCTCGTGGCCGAGGAAGCCGGGCTGCCGCGCGACGTCACCGACAAGGTCGTGATGGTGCCGTTCAACGACATCGAGGCCCTCCGCGCGGCCCTCGAGACGCGCGACATCGCGATCGTGACGACCGAGCCCGTGCTCACGAACGCGATCGGGCTGCTCGTGCCCGAGCCGGGCTTCCACGAGGCGCTGCGGGCCGCGACCCGGGAGACCGGCACGCTGCTCTGCTACGACGAGACCCACACGCAGGTCGTGGGGCCCGGAGGGCTGACCGCGATGTGGTCGCTGCAGCCCGACATCGTCTCGATCGGGAAATCGATCGCCGGCGGCGTGCCGCTCGGGGCCTACGGCATGACCGACGAGGTCGCCGTGACGTTGCGCCGCCCGGCCGGTCGCGACGACGAGAAACCGGTGGTCGCGACCGGCGGCACGCTGTTCGGCAACCCGCTGTCGATGGCGGCCGCGAAGGCCACGATGGGCGAGGTGCTCACGCCCGAGGCCTACGCGCACACGCAGGTGCTCGGCACGCGGCTCGCCGACGGCATCGAGGCGGCCGTCACCCGCGCCGGCCTGCCCTGGACGACCCACCGCTTCTGGCCGCGCTCCGGCTACACGTTCGCGCCGTCGATGCCGCGCGACGCCGACGAGGCCCACGAGGCGCTCGACGTGCCGCTGCGGCGCCTGATCCGCGTGTACCTCGCGAACCGCGGCGTCTGGGAGGCGATCGTCGGCGCGGGGCCGACGTGCGCCGTGCCGGCGACCGAGGGCGACGTCGACGCCTACGTCGACGCGTTCGGCTCGCTCATCGGGGAGCTGACGTCGTGACCCCCCCACCGCGCATCGAGATCATCCGCGTCTCGGGCCCCAACCACCGCGAGGTCGGCCGCCAGCTCGGGGAGGCCGCCCGCGACCGCGTGCACGCCGAGGCGGCGCAGATCTTCGACGATCTGCCCGCCGGACGCACGGTCGACCAGCAGCGGGCGCTCGCGAAGGAGTACCTCGCGTTCACCGAACCACGCCTGCCCTGGCTCGTCGAGGAGCTGGAAGGCATCGCCGAGGCGGCCGCGATCGATCCGCTCGACTTCTTCGCCGCCTCGATCGAGGAGCTCTGGTACGAGCCGCGGCGGAAGGTCACGCAGGGCCGGTGCAGCGACGTCGTGGCCGGCGCGACCGCGACCCTCGACGGCCACCTGCTCGTCGGCCACACGAACGACCTGCGCCCCTCCGCCGAGGAGCACATCGTCGGGCATCGAGAAGCGGGTCGCGGGCGACCCGACGATCTTCCAACTCGGCGGCGTGCCATGGCTCTCCGTCGGCTGGAACTCGGCCGGGCTCTCGCTCACCGGCAACGAGCTCTCGCCCAACGACGAGCGGCTCGGCATCTCACGCTCCCATCAGGTGCTCGAGATGATGCGGGCCCGCTCCCTCGACGAGATGGTGGCGATGTCGCTGCGGCACGACCGCGCGTCGAGCTACAACAACGTGCTCACGAGCGCCGACGGCGGCGTCGCGAACGTCGAGGGGAGCGCCACCGACGCCGAGGTCACCGGCCTCGACGACGAGGGGCACCTCGTGCACACGAACCACTACGTCTGCGACCGGATGCTGCCGTTCGAGGGCGATCCCGCCTACGCGGAGCACTCCGCGATCCGATACGAGCGGGCCCGCGAGCTGGTCGCCGCGCCGTCTACGAGGCTCGGTCACGACCGGAACGATGCGCGAGATCCTGAGCGACCACGAGACGAAGCCGGACTCCATCTGCCGGCACCCGGAGTTCGGCCGGCCGAACTCGAAGACGGTCTTCTGGTGCGTCGCCGACGTCACCGAGGGTCGCATCACGTTCGGCCGCGGGAACCCGTGCGACTCCGAGGCCCAGGAGTACGCGTTCGCCGAGTACCCCGGTCGCTGAGGTCGCTGAGGACTCTCGACCGGACGCCGTTTGAGCGCGATCAGCGGTCCAGCGCGGCGGCGACCGTCGCGGCCGTCGCCACGTCGCCGCTGCCCTGAGCCATCTCGAGCACGCTCGTGCCCTCGTCGTTCGCCGCGCGCCGCATCGGCTCCCGAGGCGAGCAGCAACGTGACGCTCGCGACGTCGCCGTTGCGCGCCGCCGCGTGCAACGGCGTCCACCCGCCCGACTGCCGCGCGTTCGGATCGGCGCCGGCCTCCAGCAGCACGCCGACGACCTCGGCGTGGCTCGCCGCTCGCCGCCGAATGCAGCGGCGGTGCCCGTCATCCAGCCGGTGCCGCGCGCGTCGACGTCGGCCGCGTGGTTCACGAGCAGCCGCGCCGCCTCGGGGCGGCCGAAGAACGCCGCGAAGTGCAGCGCCGTGAACCCGTCGGCGCTGCGCGCATCGACCGACGCCGGGTCGTAGGCGAGCAGCTCGGCCAGCCGGTCGAGGTCGCCGGCCGACGCCGCCTCGAACAGATCCATCTCCCTGACCCGCGACTGCAGCGCCTCGATCAGCCCGCGGTCGAACCGGTAGCGCGCCCGCATCAGCGCCGACACGCCCTCGGCGTCGCGCGCGGTCGCGAGCGACGGGTCCTCGTCGAGCATCACCCGCACCCCCGCGACGTCGCCGGCCTCGATCGCCGCGAACAACTCCTCGGATGTGCTTGCCATCGCGCGCCTCCTCGACTTCTATTTGCGTAGCCTAACTAAATATGACACCGTACGCGCGGTGACCACGCCAGGACGCACTTCCCCAGCGCGAGACGTGGACGCGGTGGCCGACCGGCTCCACTCGGCCGCGATCCACCTGTTGCGCCGCTTGCGCGTGGAAGACGAGGCGCTGGGCATCTCCGCCCCGCGCCTGTCCGCGCTCTCGGTGCTCGTGTTCGTCGGCCCGCAGCGCATCGGCGAGCTCGCGCACCTCGAGCAGGTCGAGCCGCCGACGATGACCCGTCTCGTCGACGGCCTCGAGCGCGACGGCTACGTCGCCCGCTCCCCCGACCCCGACGACGCCCGCGCGGTCAGGGTCGAGGCGACCGAGCGCGGCCGGGACGCGTTGGTCGAGGGTCGCCGTCGCCGCGTCGAGGCGTTCAGCACCTTGCTCGCGGGTCTTCCTCAGCGGGAGCTTGCGCAGCTCGCCCGCGGCGTCGCCGCGCTGGAACGCGCGCTCGCCGCCGATCCTCAGCCCGGTGCGACCTCCCGCAACCGCCCGGTGCGCACGTCGTAGAGGAAGCCGCTCACCGCCGCGAACGCCAGGCGCGGGTCGCGCTCGATCGCCCGCACGTCGTCGAGCAGGGCGCGCTCCGCATCGTCGAACGGCAGGAAGTCGATCTCACCGACCTGACTGCCCGTCAACTCGGCGACATGGGCACGAAGGTCTTCGTTCGTCGCGCCGAGCAACCCGCAGTCGGTGTGGTGCATCGACAGCCGCCTCCCTCGTGCCGAGCACCGCCGACGACAGCATCAGGGATCGCATCACGTCGTCGGTGACCCGCCCGCCGGCGTTGCGGATCACATGACCCTCGCCGAGCGCGAGGCCGAGCGCATCTTCAGGCTGCAGCCGGGCGTCCATGCAGGCGAGCACGGCGACCCGCCTGCTCGGCGGCGCCGCGCGTTCGGTTGCCACGAAGGCCGACGCGTACGACGTGTTCGCCTCGAGGGCCTCGTCGCGGAAGCTCACCTCGGTATCCGTCCAGCCACGACCTCGCCGCCCTTCCACACCGTGCGCGGCCGCTGCAGCGCGTGGATGTCGTCGACGGGGTTCGCGTCGTACAGCACGAGGTCGGCGAGGGCGCCGTCGCGCACCATGTCCCACGTCGGGCACGCGCAGCAGCTCCGCGCCGCTCGAGGTGCCCGCGATCATCGCCTCGAGGGGACGCATGCCCCATGCGACCATGCGCGCGAGCTCGAGCGGCGCGCTCCCGTGGGGGTTGAACGGCGTGCCGGCGTCGGTGCTGCAGACGTGACGCACCTTCGCCCGCACCGCGACCGCCTGCGCCCGCTCGGCGTCGTCGATCACCGAGCTGATCTTCTCGATGGCGTAGTCGGGCACCTCGGCCGGGTGCGCCAACATGCCGAACACCGCCGACAACGTCGACCCCCGGAACGTGCCGCGTTCGGCCATCAACGCGGCGGTCGGCCTCGTGAGCTGCACGCAGTGCTCGACGGAGTCGACCCCCGCTCGCACCGATCTGGTCACCCCTTCGGCGCCGATCGCGTGCGCCGCCACGCCCCTGCCCCACGAGTGGGCCTCGTCGACGGCGGCGCCGATCTCCTCGGGCGTGAACGCCGTGAACGTGGCGCCGATCCCCGGGGTCAGCACGCCCCCGGTCGCGACGACCTTGATCGCCTTGGCGCCAGCCTTGATCTCCTCTCGCACGGCTCGGCGAACCGCGTCGGCGCCGTCGACCTCACGCGCGAACGCCACGCTGTGGCCGTGCCCCCCGGTGACCGTGAGCGCCCGGCCGGCCGCGACCAGCCGCGGCCCCGGCACGACGCTCCGGTCGATCGCCCCTGCCAGCTCGCACGTGCCGAGCCCGCCCAGGTCACGCACGGTGGTGACGCCGGCCTCCAGGTGCTTCGCTGCGTTGACGGTCGCCTTGATCGTCGCGAAAGCCAGGTCCATGGCCGCGGCCTCGGCCGCGAAGTCGGGGCTGCCGTCGAAGTTCAGATGCACGTGGCAGTCGACCAGGCCGGGCGTGAGCGTGCGGCCGGTCCCGTCGACGGCTCGAGCAGAACGGGCAGCGCGCGGCGCCCGGACGTGCGATCCGACCCAGGCGATGCGGTCGCCCTCGATCAGCACACCCTGGCGGCGGCGCACCCGCAGCCCGTCGAAGAGCGTGACGTCGGCGACGTAGGTGCGCGCGCACCATCAACTCACCCAGGGCGGCACGATCTCGGTGCCGTCGTCGGCGCGCACGAGCTTCGTGCCGGCGAGCATCGTGACCACGATCGTGGCGCCGGTCGTCGCCGGCTTCCAGGTAGTGCACGGCGCCGATCGGCACGACGACCGAGTCGCCCGCCACGAGCTCGAACGACGCGTCGTCGATGTGGAACGTGCCGCCGCCGGCTTCCACGGCGAACACGTCGAGGTGGTCGTGGTGGTGGGCGGGCAGGCCGCCGCCGGGCGGCACCGAGATGCGGAACAGCGCTGCTTCGTCCGCACCCCGAGCTCGGGGCGGCGAGACTCGTCATGGTGTTGCCGCCCAGCTCGAAGGTGGGGTGTTCATCGGCGCGTTCGACCGGCACGGAGGGTCCTCCTCGGCATCGTCAAGCTCGGGCCGGCATCTTCCCACCCGAGCCGACACCGCCGCCAACCGCAGCGCCGGGGGTCGATCAGGCCTCAGCTTCGGCTTCGGCCTCGGCTTCCATGCGATCGAGCCGGTCGTAGTAGTCGGGGAACTCCTTCAGGTGCGCCCAGGCGATCCTGGCCGTCACGAGCGGGTCGTCATCGGTCACGTCGGTCAGCGGGTCGCGGCGCCCGTGCTCGAGCTCGACCTCCATACCGTGCCGGAACTGTTCCACGTCGAACGCCGCCGTCGTGAAGTCGAGTCCGATCTCCGCCGCCGACGCCTGGGCCTGCTCCTCGGTGAACCCGTGCCTCGGTCCGTCCATCTCGTTCCCTCCTGTCGGTACCGACATCATGCGGGAGTGACGTCGCACCGCAACGGGTACCATGCCCCGCGTGTCGCGGGCCCTCGGCGCCCGGTGGCTGGCTCGGACGGAGGGGGCGCGGGTGATCGACGTCGCGAAGATGGCCGTCGATGCCGCGCGCGCGGCAGGCGCCGACTTCGCCGATGCGCGCGCCGGCACCGACGAGAGCGAGTCGCTCACCGTCCGCAACCAGGAGATGGAGGGCATCGACCGGTCGACCTCGACCGGGGTCGGCATCCGGGTGCTGGTGGGCGGCCGCTGGGGCTTCGCCGCCACCGTCGCGTCTCGACGAAGCCGAGATCGATCGCACGGCGCGGCTCGCGGTCGCGATGGCCAGGGCTGCGCAGCGCCTGCCCGGCGACGCCGTCTCGCTCACCCCGGTGGAGCCAGCCACCACCTCGTGGCGCACGATCGTCGAAGGAGGACCCGTTCACCGTGCCGCTCGAGGAGAAGGTGGCCTTGCTGATGGAGGCCTCGCGCGTGATGCAGGGCGTGCCCGGACTCTCCTTCGCCGAGGCGGGACTCGACTTCTTCCGTCGATCGACCTGGTTCGCGTCGAGCGACGGCGCCGCGATCGAGCAGGTCGTCACGAACTCGGGCGGCGGCATCGAGGCCGTCGCGGTGGCCGACGGCGACATGCAGCGCCGCAGCTATCCGAACTCCTTCCGCGGCCACGCGAAGGCCGCCGGCTACGAGCACATCCGCACGCTCGGGCTGATCGAGGAGGCCGGGCGCATCGGCGCCGAGGCCGTGGCGCTGCTGTCGGCGCCCGAGTGCCCGAGCGAGGTCACGACCGCTGGTGCTCGACTCGGGCCAGATGGAGCTGCAGATCCACGAGTCGATCGGCCACCCGATCGAGCTCGACCGCGTGCTCGGCATGGAGGAGGCCTACGCCGGCTCGTCGTGGCTCTCGCCGGGCGACCGGGGGAAGGTTCGCTACGCGAGCGACCTGGTCTCGATCACCGCCGACGCCACGCTGCCGGAGGGCTCGGCACGTTCGGGTTCGACGACGAAGGCGTTCCGGCGCAACGCGTGCCGATCATCGTCGACGGCGTCTTCGAGAACTTCCTGTCGAGCCGAGAGACCGCCGGCGTCGTCGGCCAGACCTCGAACGCGACGAGCCGGGCCGACGGTTGGAGTCACCTGCCGCTGATCCGCATGACGAACATCTCGATCGAGCCCCGCGAGGGAACCCTGGCCGAGATCATCAGCGACACCGACCGCGGCATCTTCATGACGACGAACAGCTCGTGGTCGATCGACGACAAGCGCATCAACTTCCAGTTCGGATGCGAGCAGGCGTGGCGCATCGAGGACGGCTCGCTCACCACCCTCTACAAGAACCCGAACTACACGGGCATCACGCCGGAGTTCTGGGGCTCGTGCGACGCGGTCGGCGGCGCCGAGGACTGGGTCGTGTGGGGCACGCCGAACTGCGGCAAGGGTCAGCCCGGGCAGGTGGGGCGTGTCGGCCACGGCGCCTCTCCGGCGCGCTTCCGCAACGTGCAGGTGGGGGTGCGCGGGTGAGCGGCGCCCCTGACGTGCTCGGGCCCGACGAGTTCCGAAGGATCGCCGACGGTGCGTTGTCGGTGCGCGGCGCCGACGACGTCGAGGTGCTGTTGATGCACGAATCGGGCGGGCTCACCCGGTTCGCCAACTCGGAGATCCACCAGAGCATCGCGCGCGAGGACACCGGACTGCGCGTCCGCGTGGTGAGGGCCGGCCACATCGGGGTGGCCGCCTCGAACGAGGCCACGCCCGAGGGCGCACTGGCAGCCGCCCGCAGCGCGCTCGAGATGGCGGAGGTCGTCGCGGCCGACCCCCTGTGGCCGGGGCTCGCACCGCCCGCGCCCGTCCCCGATGTGGATCGGTTCTTCGAGGAAACGGCGTCGGCCTCGCCCGAGATGCGCGCGGAAGCCGTGGCCGAGCTGATCGACACGCTGCGCGCCGGGGTGTCGAGCCGCCGGTGCCTACGAGACGATCGCCGTCGAGCTGGGGGTCGCGAACAGCGAGGGTCAGTTCTGCTGGGCGCCGTCGACGCAGGCATCGCTCACCACGGTCGTCACCGGTCCCGAGGGTGGCAGCGGCTTCGCCGAGTTCTTCGCGGGCTCGACAGACTCGATCGACGCCGGCGCGATCGGTCAGAGCGCGAACGACAAGGCCGTCGGATCCGCCTCGCCGCAGGCGCTCGACGCCGGCACGTACACCGTGGTCCTCGAGCCCACCGCGACGGCGACCCTCGTCGGCTTCCTCGCCTGGGTGGGATTCTCGGGTCGCGCCTACATCGAGGGCCGTTCGTGCTTCGACGGCAAGCAGGGCCAGCAGGTGGCCGTGCCGTCGATCTCGATCTGGGACGACGGCACCGACCCTCGCACCCTCGGCGTGCCGTTCGACTTCGAGGGCACGCCGAAGCAGCGGATCGACCTCGTGAGCGACGGCGTGTTCCGCGACGTGGTGTACGACCGGCGCACCGGCAAGGAAGCGGGCCGCCCGTCGACGGGGCACGGCCTGCCCTCGCCGAACCCCGAGGGGCCCTTCCCGCTTCATCTGTTCATGGGCACCGGTGACGCGACGGTCGACGAGATGGTCCGCTCGACGGATCGTGGACTGCTCGTGACCCGGTTCCACTACTCGAACATCGTGAACCCGATGGAATCGTCGATCACGGGCATGACGCGCGACGGCACGTTCCTGATCGAGCAGGGCGAGATCGTCGGGCCGGTGCGCAACCTGCGGTTCACGCAGTCGATCCTCGGGGCCCTGTCGAGCGTCTCGATGGTCGGACGCGAGGCGCACCTCGCGAGCGAGTTCTTCTTCAGCGCCTCACGCGTGCCCGCCCTGAAGATCGACGAGTTCCACTTCTCCGGCGTCAGCGACCACTGAGGTCGGGACGGTTCGGAGTGGCGACCTGTTCGCGCTGGCGCTTGGCCTTGCGCGCGACCGTGACGACGACGATCAGTCCGACCACGAAGACGGCGACGAAGCCGAGCACGATCGCGATCGCCACGCCGCCGAAGATCCAGAGCCACGGCCCGATGCACTCGAGGTCGGCCTGGTCGGCGAACTCCTGCATCGTGAGGTACTCCCCGTCGGCGTCGATCACGCGGTCGGTCCACAGGCTCGAGGTGCGGAACTCCACCTCGACGTCGGGCGTTGACCCCGTGTACTCGACCGTGGCCACGTAGGCGTCGTTGGGGTCGAGCGAGCCCTCGAGCGGGTCGGTCACCCTCATCAGCGGCGGCTCGCTCCCCACCACGAAGATCGACTGCGACGTGCCGGCTCCCTCGGCGCGCCAGCGCACCGGGCCGTCCAGGTCCGCGATCTGGATCGCCTCGATGCGCTCGTCGGCGCACCTCGGCGCCAGGATCACCGCTCGGCCGCGGGGGTTGGCACGAACGCCCGCCGTCGGATGCGTCTCGACCGTGCACGCGGGAACGAGCGCGACGAGCGAGAGCAGCCAGAGCAGCGATGTCAGCTGACGCACGGGAGTGTTGTACGACGGCCGAGGGGCTCGACGCGGTAGGCTGGCCGCCCGAGTCCCGGGTTCGGAGCTCTTCCTCAAGGAGGCACGCAACGATGCAGGTCGCGGACGTGATGCACACCGACGTGAAGACGGCCGAGACCGAGGACACGTTCGCCGACGTCGCCAAGACGATGCGCACGAACGGCATCTCGTCGGTGGTCGTGCTCGAGGGGAAGAAGCTCGCCGGCATCGTGACGGAGCGCGACATCGTGAACCTCGTGGCGGCCGGGGGCGACCCGCACTCGGTGATGGTGGCACACGGCATGACCCGCCGCGATCTCGAGACCGTGGGCCCGAAGATGGACCTCGCCGACGCCGCGGAGCACATGGTGGCGCGGAACATCCGCCACCTGCCGGTGGTCGACCGGGGTCGCGTCGTGGGCATCGTGTCGATCCGCGACCTCACGCGGTGGGCGGCCGACGAGCTCGCGAGCGGAACCGAGATGCCCGACATCAGGCGCAGCCACAAGGCGCTGCAGGCGGCGAGCGACCTGCAGAAACAACGCCGCAAGGGCGCCTAGGCCTCTCCCTCCGACGCTCGCTCGAACGCCTCTGTCGGGTCGTGCAGCGACCCCAGCGCCGCCACGTCTCGCGGGAAGAACAACGACAGCGTCCAGTCGAGCACCACTCGCACCTTCCGGTTGAGCGTCGGCAGCTGCAACAGATGGTACGAACGAGTCACGAACCACGCCGGGAACCCGCGGAGATGAACACCCATCACGACCGCGACCCCACGGTAGCGCCCGAGCGAGCACAACGCCCCCAACGCCTTGAAACGGAACGGCTCGACCTCACGGCCCTCGATCGTCGCGAGCACGTTCGCCGCGAGCCGCTTTCCCTGCCGCGTCGCGTACTGCGCCGACGGCGGGCAGAACCCGCCGGCCACCAGATCCGGCACCGCCGCCGCGTCGCCGGCCGCCCACATCACGCCCTCGAACCCCTCGACCCGCATCGCCGCGTCGACGCGCAGCCTGCCGTGGCCGTCGACCGGTAGCTCCGAGAGCGCCGCGAGCGGCTCGGGCTTGACCCCTGCGGTCCAGACGAGCGTCTCCGCCGGGAACGTCTCCCCGTCGCTCAGGCGAACCACCCCGCCCTCGATCGAGTCCAGGCGCGTGCCGGTCTTGATCTCGATGCCCCGCTCGGCGAGCTCGCGAGCCGCCTAGGTCCCGAGGTCGCCGCCGATCTCGGGCAGGATCTCGTCGCGCGCCTCGACCAACATCCACCGCAGCTCGTCGGCCCCGACCTCCGGCATGTGCTTCAGCGCCCAGCGGGAGAGATCCTCGAGTTCGCCGAGCGCCTCGACCCCCGCGTATCCCGCGCCCACGAACACGAACGTCAGCGCCGCCCGGCGCCGCGGGTCGCGCGGTGGACGCTGCGACGCGGCCTCGAGCCGTGACAGCACATGGTTGCGCAGCAGGATCGCCTCGCCGAGCGTCTTGAAGCCGATGCCGTGCTGGGCGAGCCCGGGCACGGGCAGGGTCCGCGAGCGAGATCCCGGCGCCAACACCAGCTGATCGAACGGCATCTCGAATCGGTCGCCGTCGACGCCGCGCAGATGCAGCAGACGATGTTCGGCGTCGACGCGCTCCACGTCGCCGACGACCACCCGAGCGTGTCGCAACGCCGACCGGAGAGGCACGACAACATGACGCGGCTCGAGCGTTCCTCCCGCGGCCTCGGGCAGCAACGACTGGTAGAGGAAGACGTTCTCCGTCGAGACCAGCGTGAGCGTGTGTCCACCCGCGCGCAGACGCTGCTGCAGCCCTCGAGCGGCGTTCAGTCCGGCGGCGCCCCCACCCACGATCACGACGTGCATGAGCGGGACGTTACGACCACGAGGCGAGCAACGCGGGGACCTCGCCGAGATCGTCGACCGACGCATCGGCCTGTGCGAGCTGCGCCGGGGTCGGCTCGTCGGGGGCCTCGCCTCGAAGCACCCACACCGCGCGCATACCCGCGGCCTTCGCCGGGCGCACGTCGTAGTCGAGACGGTCGCCCAGCATCGCGGTCCGGGCAGGCGACACGCCGGCGGTGGAGAGCACGTGCGAGAAGAGCTTGGGGTCGGGCTTCTGCAGGCCGAGGTCGTCGCTCACGCCCCAGACCTCGAAGAACCTGGTGAGACCGTCGCGCTCCATCGCCTGATGGACCGAGGTGGGCTGATTCGCGATCACCCCGAGCCGGAATCGGCCTTCGAGCGCCTCGAGGCACGGCATGACGTCGGGATAGAGCGCCGTCGGCGGGTACGCCCAGTAGCCGGCGGCGCGCACTTCCACGGAGGCGAGCTCGTCATCCGAACCGAGGAACCGCTTCGTGAGCCGCCGGCGGAACGACTCGGACTGCGCGGCGCGCGCCGCCGAGTACTCGAGCTCGAACTCCTCGTCGGTGAAGACGGCGCCCGACTCCCGGAGAGCTTTCCGCCACGATCGTGCGTACACCGAGTCGTCGTACATCACGCCGCCGATATCGAAGAACACCATCTCGAGCGCCGCGCCGGTCACGGAGCGCATCGTATCGACGCCGGCCGACGGAACCCGCTAACGCCCCGCGCGCCGCTTCAGCTCGTCGACCAGCTCGACGGGCGTCGTGTTGCACCCGAGCCGGAAGCCGTACCGAGCACCATGGCAGTCGCTCGATCCGGTCGCCACGAGGTCGAGACGCTCGGCCATCGCGCGGTAGTAGGCGCGGGTGTCGTCGTCGTGGTCGGGGTGGTCGACCTCGAGGCCGACCATGCCCCCTTCGGCCATCTCCTCGATCAGCGAGTCGGGCACCGAGCCGTTGCCCTTCCACATCGCGGGGTGCGCGAGCACGCAGACGCCCCCGGCGGCACCGATCAGGCGCAGGGCATCGACCGGATGCAGCGCGTGCTTCGGCACGTACGCGACGCCGCCGTCGGCGATATAGCGGTCGAAGGCTTCCTTCTCCGTCTCCACGATGCCGGCCTCGACCATGGCCTGCGCGACGTGGGGGCGAGCGATCAGATCGTCGCCGGCGATGCGCCGCACGTCGTCGAACGAGATGTCGTAGCCGGCTTGCTGCAGTTTCTCGATCATCATCTCGCCACGGCGGAAGCGGGTGTCGGTGAGGCGTACGAGCTCCTCACGCAGAGGCTCGTGCGTCGGATCGACCCAGTACCCCAGCACGTGCAGGCTCGCCCCGTCGTACTCGGCCGAGAACTCGATGCCCGGGCACGATCTCGACCCCGGTCTCTGCGCCGGCGGCGGCGGCCTCGTCGAGGCCCGCGAACGTGTCGTGATCGGTGACACCGACGCCCAGGACACCCCGATCACGGGCGAGGTGCACGTTGTGGGTCGGCGATTCGGTGCCATCGCTGAAGGTGGAATGCGTGTGGAGGTCATATCCGGTCATACCCAGATGCTCCCAGAGACGGCGCTTCGGAGCCGACCGGCCGTCTAGAGCGCCGGCGTGACGAGCGCCGGGCCGATCTCGTCCACCGATCGACATCCGGTGAGCGCCATGGCGTTCTCGAACTCGGAACGCAGGATCTCGAGCACGCCTGCCACGCCCGCTTCTCCCTCGGCCGCCAGGCCCCAGATCGCCGGTCGCCCCACGAGCACCGCTGAGGCGCCAAGGGCTACCGCGGTGACCACGTCGGTGCCGCGCCGCACGCCGCCGTCCATCAGCACGGGCACGCGGCCGGAGACCTGCGCCGCTACCTCGGGCAGGGCGTCGAGTCCGGCCGGTGAGCGGTCGAGCTGACGCCCACCGTGGTTCGAGACGACGATCGCATCGGCCCCCGCCTGCACCGCGAGCTCGGCATCCTCGGCCGTGAGCAGGCCCTTCACCACCACCGGCAACCCGGACGCTCGGTCCTTGATCCAGCCGAGGTCGTCCCAGGTGAGCGACGCGTCGAACAGGTACTCGCTCGCGCCGATGCCGAGCGGCATCACGAAGCCGCTGCGCGTGTCGCGGTGGCGCAGCCCGTTCACGACGAAATCGACGGTCCAACAGATGGCCCCGTAGCCCGCCGCGACCACGCGCTGAAGCATCGCCTCGGTGAACCCTCGATCCTCGGCGACGTAGAGCTGCCACCACTTCGGTCCGTCGCTCGCGGCGGCGACCTCCTCGAGGTAGGACTCGGTGGTCGACGACACGACCATCACCGTGCCGGCGGCGGCCGCTGCCCGGGCGGTGGCGAGCTCGCCCTCGGGGTTTGCGAGCCGTTGGTATGCCCATGGCGCCACCACGACCGGGAACCGCAGCGGCGCGCCGAGCACCGTCGTCGAGGTATCCGGCGAACCGGCGCCCCGCAGGAAGCGTGGACGCAGCATCCAGCGGTCGAACGCCCGGCGGTTCTCCGCGAGCGTCCATTCGTCGCCGGCACCACCCTCGTAGTAGTCCCAGACGTCGGGCGCCACCGCTGCACGCGCGACCGGCAGGTAGTCCTCGACCGTGACGTACCGCGGCGACCCGTTCATCGGTGGTGCAGCCTATCGTCGCACCCAACGCCTGACCGGGGCCCTAACGTCGTCCGGCCCCTCTCCGCGCGCCGATGCGCCCCGCGCCCATGTCGCGCGAGAGCCCCCGCGACGTCTCGCGCACCGCCGCGACCACGGCGGCGGCCTGGCGGCCCTCGGGCAGGAGCCGCTCGACCGGACCCACGACGCCGATCGCACCGACGGAGTGGCCCATGTCGTCGAAGACGGGGGCGGCGATCTCGGCCTCGCCGACGATCGCCTCCTCGTCCTCGAGCGCCGTGCCCTCCTCCACGACCGCGGCCAACGCCGCCTCGAGCGCGACCGGATCGGTCACGGTCCGTCCGGTGAGCGGCATCAACTCGGAGTCGAGCAGGGCGCTGCGCGAGGCCTCCGGCAGGAAGGAGACGATGGCCTTCCCGAGGGCACACGCGTGCCACGGGATCGACGCGCCCACCTCGAGGATCTGCACCGAGTTGTCCGGCCGGAACACGTGGTGCACGATCAACACGTTCGACCCGTGCAGCACCCCGACTCGTACGGCCTCCCCCGTTCGAGAGGCGAGCGAATCGGCCCACAGCAGCGACCGTGCCCGCAGCTCGTGGTTGTCGAGGAACGCGTTCCCGAGCTGCAGCATCGCCGGGCCTAGCCGGTACTTGTCGGTCTCGGGATCCTGCTCGACGAGCTCCTGCGCTTCGAGGGTGCGCAACAGTCCGTGAGCCGTGCCCTTGGCGAGGCCGAGACGCTCCGCGATCTCGGTGACACCCATGCGCGAGGTGCCCGTGCCGAGCACCTTGAGGATGCGGGCTGCGCGCTCGACCGACTGGATCGTGCCTCTGCGCGGTGCCGGCTCCGTCAACGACCACCGTCCAGCGACCGCGCGAGCGCCGCGAACATGTACGAGGTCGAGGTTGCGCCCGGATCCTGATGCCCAACGCTCCGTGGCCCCAGGTACGAGGCCCGGCCTTTCCGCGCCTGCATCGGTACCGTCGCACGCATGCCGTCGCGCGCGGCCTCCGCCGCCTTGCGGGAGGCCGCGGACCCGTCGCCGCCGGCCCGTAGCTCCCGCTCGAACGCCGCGAGCGCGGGCGCGTAGGCATCGACGATCGTCTTGTCGCCTTCCTGTGCCGCGCCGATGCCCTGGATGCCGTCGAGGCCTGCCCGCAACGCCTTCAACAGGTCCTCGGCGTCGAAGGAGTCGGCATCGCCGAACACCTCCCCCGCACGGCTCAGGCAGGTACCGAACAGCGGCCCCGCCGCACCTCCCACCCGGTAGATCAGGGTGCCGCCGACGCGGATCAACAGCTCGCCCGCAGGCAGATCGGCGGTGGCGTCCAGGTCGGTCACGGCGGCCGAGAACCCGCGATCCATGTTGATGCCATGATCGGCGTCGCCGATCGCCGCATCGAGCTGCGTCAGGAAGTCCCGGTTCGCGCCGATCTCGTCAGCGCACCCGCGAACCCACCGCCGGATCACCGCGTCGTCGTACACGTCGGACGACCTCCCGGGCACCTCGTCCGTTGGTTCGGTCACCGCCGTCACCATCGAACCGTCCCGAGGTGCGTGTCAACTTCCGGATGCATGTGTTCGACGATACCGAACGAGGTTGGGAGTCGTCGATGTGAAGTCGGCAATTCGGGCGTATTGACATCTCGTTACGAACGGAGTTGGCTGCCCTCGACATGGCCCCGATGGTGGGGCCCGGTACGGAGGGGGTGGTCGCTCAGATGTTCCTCGGAGAGGTGGTCGGCACGGCGTTGCTCGTTCTGCTCGGTGACGGCGTCGTGGCCGGTGTGCTCCTCAACAAGTCGAAGGCGCAGAACTCGGGATGGGTGGTCATCACCTGGGCCTGGGCGATGGCCGTCTTCGTCGGCGTGCTCGGCAGCATCGCGGTCTCGGGCGGCGTCGGCCACATCAACCCGGCGGTGACGATCGGGCTCGCCTCGATCGACCTCTTCCCATGGGAAGACGTGCCCGAAGCGATCGCCGGTCAGTTCCTGGGCGCCTTCATCGGCGCGACCCTCGTCTGGCTCTCCTACCTCGTCCACTGGGGCGAGACGGACGATCCGGGGCTCAAGCTCGCGGTCTTCTGCACGGGTCCCGCGATCCGCAACACACCCGCGAACCTGATCACGGAGATCGTCGGCACGTTCGTGCTGGTGTTCGGCGTGCTCTCGATCGGTGGCCTGGCCCTCGGCGCCGACGTGCTGAGCGGCGCCCTCGCCACCGGCGCCCTGCCCGTCGCCTTGCTGGTGCTCGGCATCGGCATGTCGCTCGGCGGACCGACCGGGTACGCGATCAACCCAGCGCGAGACCTCGGCCCTCGCATCATGCACGCGATCCTGCCGATCGCCGGCAAGGGCAGCTCGGACTGGGCGTACTCGTGGATCCCGGTCGTCGGCCCGGTCGTGGGTGGTGTGATCGGTGCGCTTGCGGCCAAGGCGATCTTCGACCTCTAAGCGACGGTCGGCGGCGGGGCTCCCGTGAGCCCCCCGCCGCCCCCCGCCGGGCGGGCACGAGCCAACCCGGCAGACCGACGGGAAGCGAGGCACGCATGAAGAAGCTGATCAACGACCCGGCGAACGTCGTTCGGGAGGAGCTCCAGGGCATCGAGGCGGCCCACCCCGACCTCGTCAAGGTCTCCTACGACCCGTACTACATCACCCGTGCCGACGCCCCCGTGCAGGGCAAGGTCGCCCTGGTCTCGGGTGGTGGGTCCGGACATGAGCCGATGCACGGAGGGTTCGTCGGCGCGGGCATGCTCGACGCCGCGTGCCCCGGCGAGGTGTTCACCTCCCCCACCCCCGATCAGATGGAAGCGGCCTCCAAGGCCGTCGACGGCGGGGCGGGCGTCGTGCACATCGTGAAGAACTACACGGGCGACGTCATGAATTTCGAGATGGCGGCGGAGCTCTGTCGCGCCGAAGGCACCGACGTCGAGTCGGTGGTCGTCGACGACGACGTGGCGGTGCAGGACTCGCTGTACACGGCGGGTCGCCGCGGCGTGGGCACGACCGTGCTGATGGAGAAGATCGCCGGCGCGGCCGCCGAGCAGAAGCGGCCTCTGAAGGAGGTCGCCGACATCTGCCGAGAGGTGAACGCGAACGGCCGCTCGATGGGCATGGCGCTCACGTCGTGCACCGTGCCGGCTGCGGGCACCCCCACGTTCGAGCTCGGCGACGACGAGATCGAGATGGGCGTCGGCATCCACGGTGAGCCCGGGCGCGAGCGCATGAAGATGAAGCCGGCCGCCGAGATCGTCGACCTCATGGCGACCGCGATCGTCGACGACCTTCCGTTCGGCAAGGGCGACCAGGTGCTGGCGTTCGTGAACGGCATGGGCGGCACACCGATGATCGAGCTGTACGTGGTCTTCAACGAGCTCAACAGATTCCTGTCGGGCCGCGGCATCACGATCTCACGGAACCTGATCGGCTCGTACATCACCTCACTCGAGATGGCAGGGTGCTCGATCACGCTGCTGAAGCTGAACGACGATTTCACGCAGCTGTGGGACGCCCCGGTGAAGACGGCCGGCCTGCGGTGGGGGGTCTGAACCTCCCGCCCATGGCGGGCGGAACGAGAGGGTGAGCGCCGACATGAGCGAGGGCGCGGGTGTCGCGTTCGACGACGTGGTCGCGTGGCTGAAGACGTTCGCCGCGACGATCACCGAGAACAAGGCGTACCTGACCGAGCTCGACTCTGCGATCGGCGACGCCGACCACGGCATCAACATGGACCGCGGCTTCCAGGCGGTGCTCGGCAAGCTGGACTCGGCGCCACCCGGCGACATCGGCGCCCTCTTCAAGACGGTCGGTATGACCCTCGTCTCGACGGTGGGCGGCGCCGGTGGGCCGCTGTACGGCACGTTGTTCCTGCAGCTCGGCGTCGCGACGGCCGGCAAGAGCGAGATAAGGGCCGACGATTGGTCGGCCGCGCTCGCCGCCGCCGTCTCGGGCGTGCAGGCGCGCGGGAAGGCCGAGCCCGGCGACAAGACGATGGTCGACGCGTTGATCCCCGGCCGTGACGCGTTCGCCGCCGCGATCGCAGACGGAGCGGACCTGCCCGCGGCGCTCCGTCGTTCCGCCGACGCCGCCGAGGAAGGCATGACGGCCACGATCCCCCTCGTGGCCCGCAAAGGCCGAGCGAGCTACCTCGGAGAACGCAGCGCCGGACATCAAGACCCCGGCGCGACCTCGAGCTACTTGTTGCTACGTACCGTCGCCGACACTTGGGTCGGCGACGCCTGACAGCGGAGGAGGCCCCAGATGGCTGACTACGTCGGTGCCCTGGACCAGGGCACGACCAGCACCCGATTCATGATCTTCGACCACGGCGGCCAGGTGGTGGGCGTCGACCAGAAGGAACACGAGCAGATCTTCCCGAAGCCGGGATGGGTCGAGCACGACCCTGCCGAGATCTGGACCCGCAGCCAGGAGGTGATCGCCGGCGCCCTCGAGAAGACGAGCCTGTCGGCGAGCGACCTCGCCTCGATCGGAATCACGAATCAGCGTGAGACCACGGTCGTATGGGACCGCTCAACGGGTCAGGCGATCCACAACGCGCTCGTGTGGCAGGACACCCGCACCGATCAGATCTGCAACGAGCTCATCGCCGACGGTGGCCAGGATCGCTTCCGCGACAAGACCGGGCTTCCGGTCGCCACGTACTTCTCCGGCCCGAAGGTCCGATGGATCCTCGACAACGTCGAGGGAGCGCGGGCACGGGCCGACGCCGGCGAGTTGGCGTTCGGCAACATCGACACCTGGTGCATCTGGAACCTCACGGGGGGCGTCGATGGAGGCCAGCACGTCACCGACGTGACCAACGCGAGCCGCACCATGCTGATGGACCTCGGCACGCTTGACTGGGACGACGGTCTCCTCGACGCGATCGGCGTGCCGCGCTCGATGCTCCCGGAGATCCGCTCGTCGAGCCAGGTCTACGGCGAGGCGGTCGGCGCCGCCGCAGGCGTTCCGGTGGCCGGTGACCTCGGCGATCAACAGGCGGCCTTGTTCGGCCAGACCTGTTTCGACGTGGGAGAGGCGAAGAACACGTACGGCACCGGTTCGTTCCTGCTGCTGAACACAGGCACGGAGGCGGTCCAGTCGAAGAACGGGTTGATCACGGGCGTGGGGTACAAGATCGGTGACCAGCCGGCCGCGTACATGCTCGAGGGCTCGATCGCGATCACGGGCGCCCTGGTGCAGTGGCTGCGCGACAACCTCAAGATGATCGATGCCTCACCCGACGTCGAGGCGCTCGCCCGGACCGTCGACGACAACGGCGGTGTGTACTTCGTGCCGGCATTCTCGGGTCTGTTCGCGCCGTACTGGCGCAGCGAGGCCCGCGGCGTGATCGCGGGGCTCACGCGCTTCGTCACCGCCGGGCACATCGCGCGTGCGACGCTCGAAGCGACCGCGTGGCAGAGCCGCGAGGTGGTCGACGCGATGAACGCCGATTCGGGCGTCGACCTCACCGCGCTCAAGGTCGACGGCGGCATGGTGCACAACGACCTGCTGATGCAGACACAGGCCGACGTGCTCGGCGTGCCGGTGATCCGCCCGACCGTGGCCGAGACGACGTCGCTCGGCGCGGCCTACGCGGCCGGTCTGGCGACCGGGTTCTGGAGCACGATCGACGACCTGCGCGGCAATTGGGGCAAGGACCACGAGTGGACCCCTCAGATGGACGCCGCCGAGCGCGAGAAGGAATACGCCATGTGGAAGAAGGCCGTGACCCGCACGTTCGACTGGGTCGAGTGAGCCGGGAGGCCGACATGAACGACGAGAAGGAACGCGACGAGCACGACGAGCACGAGGGCTCCTTCGCCGAAGGCCAGGCCGAGCACGACCCCGACGCCGACACCCACGGCGACTTCGCGGAGGGCCAGGAGCAGGAACACAGCGAGCCGGCCGAGGTCGAGAAGGGAACGTTCGCCGAAGGCCAGGCCGACGACGACGAGCATCCCGTGACGCCCCAGCGCGGCGACTTCGCGCGCGGACAGGAGCAGGAGGACGAAGACTGAGCCCGTTCCCCAGCGGCGTGGCATGATTCGCCGATGAACGGAGGTGCGGGCTCGGCTCCACACGTCCTGATCGTGGGCGGCGGCGGCACCGGTGGCGCCCTCGCTCACGATCTCGCACTGCGCGGTGTGCGTGTCACCCTCGTCGAGCGAGGCGAGTTCACCTCGGGCACCACCGGGCGCCACCACGGACTGCTGCACAGCGGTGCGCGGTACGCCGTGAACGACAAGGAGTCGGCGGTGGAGTGCATCGAGGAGAACATGCTGCTTCGCCGCATCGCCCCCGGGTCGTTCGAGGAGAACGATGGGCTGTTCGTGGGCCTGACCGACGAGGACATGTCGTATCTGCCCGGCTTCCTCGCGGGGTGTGAGGAGACCGGCATCCCGACGCAGGTGCTCCAGCCCGGCGAGGCGCTGCGCCTGGAGCCGCTGCTGAACCCCCAGCTGAAGGTCGCGGTGCGCGTTCCCGATGCCACGATGGATGCGATGCGCATGCCGCTGCGGTTCTTCGCGACCGCGAAGGCCAACGGCGCGGATCTGCTGAGCTGGGTCGACGTGATCGATCTGGAGCTCACGGCGGGGGTCGTCTCGGGGGCGCGGGTTCACGACCTGGTGACCGGACGAGAGACCCGCATCGGCGCCGATCTCGTCGTGAACGCCACCGGACCCTGGTCCGAGCAGGTGGCGCGCATGGCGGGTGTCGACGTTCCGATCCGCCCCTCCCCCGGGGTGATGCTTGCGGTGCGCGGGCGCCTTTGCAACATGGTGATCAACCGGCTCCACGGCTCGGGGGACGGCGACATCGTGGTGCCCCAGCGAGCGCTGTCGGTCGTCGGCACGAGCTCGTGGGTCGTCGAGGATCCCGACGATCTCGGCGTTCCCGCCGACCATGTTCAGCGGATGGTGGACGAAGGCTCGATGCTCGTGCCCGCGGTGCGCGAGGCCCCGTTCCGCTCGGCGTGGTCGGCCGCGCGCCCGCTGGTCGGCTCTCGCGACGATGCGGACTCAGGCCGCGAGCTCTCACGCACGTTCAAGACGATCGATCACGCCGCGGAGGGCGTCGAAGGCTTCGTCACGATCACGGGCGGCAAGGGCACGACGCTTCGCGGCATGGCGGAGGTCTGCGCCGACATGGTGTGCCGCAAGCTCGGCATCGATGCGTCCTGCCGCACCCGCGAGACGGTGCTGCTCCCCCACACCGCGGAGTTCGCGGCATGACGACCGGCGGCGCCACGACCCGCAGGGTGCGCGTGCACCGCTTCAAGCGCGGCGACGAGGCGCCGCACGTGCAGGAACACGAGGTGCCGGTCGACGAGCGCACGACGGTGCTCGAAGCCCTGCGGTGGATCCAACTCCACCAGGACCCGACGCTCGGGCTGCGGCATTCCTGCTTCCACGCGTCGTGCGGCACATGCGGGGTGCGCGTGAACGGCAAGGAGCGCCTCGCCTGCGTCACGAAGCTCTCCGGCGTCTCGGGCACGGTCACGGTGGACCCGATCGCGAACCTGCCGGTGCTGCACGACCTCGTCGTCGACATGGCGCCGTTCGTGGCCCGCTATCCGGAACCGCACCCGATCGTGCGTGGGAGCGAGTTCCTGCCCGATTCGGTCGCAGCCGACGGCATCGCGGAACACGAGCGGTACGAGGACTGCATCGAGTGCGGGTTGTGCCTCTCGGCGTGCCCCGTCGCCGCGACCGACGACACGTACCTCGGCCCGGCCGCCCTTGCCTACGCGCAGCGGCTGCTGGAGGAGACGCGCGGAGCCGACCGTGACGCGATCCTCGACTGGGCCGACCAGGACGCCGGCGCCTGGCGATGTCACGCCGCGTTCGAGTGCACGGAAGCCTGCCCGAGCGACGTGCGGCCCGCACAGCGCATCATGGCGCTGCGCAAGGAGCTCCGGCACCGCAGGAAGGACCAGGGGCGCGACGTGCCCGAACGCCCGTCGAGCGCGAGCGAGACGTCGGCATGAGCGACGCACGCACGCCCACGCCCGAGCGAGACCCCGGTGTCGAGGAGATACTTCGCGGGCGCAGGGCCGAGGGTCCCGTCTCGCGCAAGCTCCCGGGGCCGGTCGCCTGGTTCGATCCGCGCAACCGCAGCACCGGTCACCTGGCGTTCGCGTTGAATCGAGCCACCGGGCTGGGGCTCGTCCTCTACCTGTACCTGCACCTGGCCGTGCTCTCGATGCTGCTCGGCGGCGAAGACTCGTGGAACGGCTTCCTCGAGATCGCCACGACGCCGCTGTTCCTCGGGCTCGACGTGCTGCTCGTGGTCGGGCTGGTGGCGCACGGGTTGAACGGCACGAGACTGTCGCTGATCGGCAGCGGCTTCGTGCCGAACCACCAGAAGGCCCTCTTCTGGTCGTTGATGTCGTTCGGGGCGATCCTGGTCGTGTACACGGCACTGCACGTCTTCGGAGCCGAGGGCTGATGGCGACGACGACGCCCGAGCGATCGACGCGATCGCAAAGCTGGCGGTGGACCGCGATCACCGGCGTCTCGCTTCTCGTGCTCGTGACGATCCACATGATCGCCCATCACTTCGTCGTGGACGAGGTCGGCGGGCTGCGCACCTACCAGCACGTGCTCGAGTACATCAGCACCCCGATCATCTTCGTGATCGAGGGCGTGTTCCTCGTGGTCGTGACCGTGCACTCGATGCTGGGCCTGCGCTCGGTGCTGCTGGACTTCGGCCTGTCCGAAGGCAGGCGCCGGCTGCTGGAACGCGGTCTCGTCGCCCTCGGCATCGTGACCGTCGTCTACGGGTTCGTCCTGATCGGCGTGCTGGCCTCGAGGGCCTGAGGAGGCCGTCGATGGTCGGCATCGTGATCGTCTCGCACAGCGACCGCATCGCCGAAGGCGTCGCCGAACTCGCGCGCGAGATGGGCGGCGCCGAGGTGAAGCTCGAGACGGCCGGCGGACTCGAGGCCGTCGAGGGACCTGATGGTCCCGAGCACCCTATCGGCACCGACGCCGTGCTCGTGATGCAGGCGATCGAGCGGGCGTGGTCCGACGACGGCGTGTTGGTGCTGATGGACCTCGGGAGCGCGGTGCTCTCCGCCGAGATGGCGGTCGATCTGATGGACGACGAGCGCCGCGAGCGCATCCTGCTCTGCGAGGCCCCCCTCGTCGAGGGTGCGGTCGCCGCGGCGGTCACCGCCAAGTTGGGCATGCCGCTGGGGGCGGTCGCCGAGGAAGCACGGACGGGCCTCGCGGGCAAGATCGCCCACCTCGGAACTGGAGATGCGACGGCGGGGGACGAATGGCCTGCCGAAACAGGTGAGCCCGACCGGGGCGGTGGGCCCGGCGCCGAGGCTGCCGAGGTCGAGACCGCGGTGACGGTGTTCCCGGTCGACGTCCCCCACGGACTCCATGCGCGGCCCGCCGCGCGGTTCGTGCAGACCGCCGCCGGATACGAGGCCTCGGTCAGCGTGCGGAACCGCACGACCGGCGCCGGCCCGGCCAACGCGGCCAGCCTGAACGGAGTTGCGACGCTCGGCGTGCGTGCCGGCCACGAGATCGAGGTACGAGCGCAGGGGCCCGGCGCGGTTGAGGCGATCGCGGCGCTCGAGGCACTCGCCGCCCGCCGGTTCGACGAGCCGCTCGAGATGGTGGCGCCGGCGGCTGCGGCGCACCCCGCGCCCGTCGCGGGGCCGACCGGCACCGCCGCCGAGATCCTCGAGGAAGGGGCGCTGACCGGGTTCGCCGCCTCGCCGGGTGTCGCCGTCGGCCAACTGCGACGGTTCCACACGCCGCTCCTCGAGGTGTCCGACGCCCCGGCAACCGATCCCGGCGCGGAGCTCGCCACGCTCGATGCAGCCGTGCGCGCGACCGCCGACGCGATCGCGGCTCAGCGCGACGCCGTCGCCGACCGAGTCGGCGAAGACGAGGCTCGCATCTTCGACGCTCATCTGCTGTTCCTGCACGACGACGCCCTGCTCGCGCCGGCGCGTGAGGCGATCGCCGACCGAGGCAGCAACGCTGCGGCGGCGTGGCGCGATGCGGTGGGTTCCGTGGCCGCCGAGTGGGACGTGCTCGACGACGAATACATGCGCGCCAGGGCGATCGATCTCCGGAGCGTCGGCACGCAGGTGCTGGCCCGCCTCCTCGGTGTCGCCGTGCCGGCGCCGCGGCTCGACGCGCCCGGCATCCTCGTCGCCGCCGACCTCACGCCCGCCGACACCGCCGGCCTCGATCCGGCGACCGCCCTCGGCATCGTCACCGCTCACGGCGGTCCGACCTCACATGCAGCCGTGCTGGCGCGGGCTCTCGGCATGCCCGCGGTCGTGGGAGTGGGTCCTCGCGTGCTCTCGTTCGCCGAGGGGTCGTCGCTCGCGATCGACGGTGAGCGTGGGGAGGTCATCGTCGATCCGCCACACGAGGTCGTCGCGCGGTTCGAGAGCCTTCGGAAGGCGCGGGCGGAGCGGCTCGCGGAGCTGCGAACACGGGCGGGCGAGCCGGCGACGACCCTCGACGGCACGACCGTCGAGGTGGCCGCGAACGTCGGCGGACCGGGTGAGGTCGCAGCCGCCGTCGCTGCCGGGGCCGACGGCATCGGGCTGTTCCGCACGGAGTTCCTCTTCATGGATCGCGACACACTCCCCGATGAGCACGAGCAGGAAGCCGCCTACCGAGCCGCCGCCGAGGCGCTCGAGGGCCGGCCGCTGCTGGTCCGCACCCTCGATGCGGGCGCCGACAAGCCGGTCGCCGCCCTCGCGCAGCCGCACGAGGCGAACCCGTTCCTGGGCGTGCGCGGTATCCGACTCGGCCTGGTCCGCCCCGAGCTGCTGCTCGCGCAGCTGCGGGCGTTGCTGCGCGTGGGCGCCGAGCACACGGTCCGGGTGATGTTCCCGATGATCGCGACGACCGATGAGCTGGCTGCGGCGCGATCGGCGGTCGACCGCGCGCGAGCGGAGACCCGTATCGACGCGCCGATCGAGATCGGCATCATGGTGGAGGTGCCCTCAGCCGCGCTCATGGCCGACGCCATGGCGGACGACGCCGACTTCTTCTCGATCGGCACCAACGACCTGACCCAGTACACCCTCGCCGCGGACCGAGGCAACGCGCACGTCGCCGAGCTCAATGATCCGCTGCACCCGGCGGTGCTGCACCTGATCGCCGCCACCGCCGCTGGCGCGGAGGCGAACGGTCGCTGGGTCGGCGTCTGCGGCGAACTCGCCGGCAACGAGCTCGCGACCCCACTCCTGCTCGGACTCGGCGTGCGTGAGCTCTCGATGGCGGCGCCGGCGATCGCCACCGTGAAAGACGCCGTCCGGTCGACGACCCTGGCCGATGCAAAGGCGATCGCCGCCCGCGCGCTGGCGTGCACGTCGGCTGCCGAGGTCCGGGATCTGCTCGCAGCGCCGTAGCGTCGGGTCGAGCCGGTACGATTCGCGCACGAGGCCATGAGCACCCCCGACGATCGAGCCGCCGCGTTCCTCGCGTTCATCACCTATCTGCGCATCGCGCTGACGCCGGTGGTGATGGGCATGGTGCTCGTGCGCGACCCGGCCCCGTGGGTCGAGCCCACCGCCGCCCTGCTGTTCGCCTTCGCGGCCGCCACCGACTTCTTCGACGGGCGACTCGCCCGCCGATGGAAGCAGACCTCCACGTTCGGCAGCTTCCTCGACACGGCTGCCGACAAGCTGCTCGTCTCGGGCGTGTTGCTCGCGCTCGTGGCCGTCGGCCGCGTCTCCGCCTGGATCGCGTTCGTGATCGTCGGTCGCGAGTTGTTGATCATGGGACTCCGCGGCGCGGTGTCGGCCTCCGACGGCATCGTGGTGACCCCGTCGATGTGGGGCAAGTGGAAAGCCACGATCCAGTTCGTCGCGATCACGTTCGCGATCTGGCGGCCCGACATCAGGCTCGGCGATTGGTATCTCGACCAGTGGCTCATGGCGATCGCGGCCGCGATCACGATCGTCTCGGCGGTGCAATACCTCGCGCGGTTCCTGTCGGTCCTGTCACGCCGCGACGCGGCCGCCTCGGGTCGCTGAGCTGTGCGCGGACCAGTCTTCCTCACCGGGGGGTCGGGGTTCGTGGGGGGCGCGCTCCTGCGCCGGTTGATCGCCGACGGGCGAGAGGTGCGAGCGCTGGCCCGGTCCGACGCGAGTGCCGAGGGTCTGGCCGAGCGGGGCGCCGTGGTCGTTCGGGGCGACCTCTTCGACCACGCGGCGCTCTTGCAGGGCATGCGTGACTGCGGCACCGTCTTCCACGTCGCGGGTGTCAACGCGATGTGCGCACGTGACCCCGGTCCGATGCTGCGCTCGAACGTCGACGGCGCCGCAGCCGTGGTTCGGGTCGCGGCCGCAGCACGGGTGTCACGGCTCGTGCACACCTCGTCGGCGACCACGATCGGCGAACGGGCCGGGGAGATCGGCCGTGAAGACACTCCCCATCGCGGCTCATTCATGTCGAACTACGAGCGTTCGAAGTTCCTGGGGGAACGTCGCGTGCTCGCGCTCGGCGCGACGCTTGGCGTGCCGGTGGTCTCCGTGAACCCGTCATCCGTGCAGGGACCGGGGCGCACCGAAGGGTCCGCCTCGCTGCTGCTCGATATCGTGAACGGTCGACTTCCTCTGCTCGTGAATACGTGGCTCTCGGTCGTCGACGTCGACGACTGCACCGACGCGCACCTGCTCGCTGAGCGTGACGGTGTGCCGGGTCGGCGCTACCTCGTGAGCGGCGCCTCTCTCGACGTGCGCACCGCCGTGACCCTGCTGCGACAGGCATCTCGACACCCGCGCAGGGTCTGGTTCGCACCTCGAGTGCTGGCTTCAGCGGGCGGCGCCGTCGCCGGTGCGGTGACGCGCGTGCTGAGACGCGACGGTCGCATCTGCCCGGAGACGGTGCGAACCCTGTTGCACGGGCACCGCTTCGACGCATCGCTCGCCCAGCGCGAGCTCGGGGTGCGCTACACCCCGATCGAGACCACGATCCGACGCACGCTCGCCTGGTACGCCGACCGAGACCTCGCGCCCCCGCCGATAGGATGAGGGCGTGAGACGCGCCTACGCGGGCCGCGCTGAACGAGGGAGGAACCCGTGAACGACACCCGTCCGGACCGAAACCTGGCGATGGAACTCGCACGCGTCACCGAGGCAGCGGCCCTCGCGGCCGGGCGGTGGATCGGCCACGGCGACAAGATCGCGGCCGACGCCGCCGCCGTCGACGCGATGCGCCTGATGATCGACACCGTCTCGATGCACGGCACGGTCGTGATCGGGGAAGGTGAGAAGGATGAGGCGCCGATGCTGTTCAACGGCGAGGACGTCGGCAACGGTGACGGCCCAGGCGTCGACGTGGCGGTCGATCCGATCGACGGCACCCGCCTCACCGCGGTCGGCCAGCCCAACGCGGTGGCGGTGATCGCCCTGGCCGAGCGGGGCACGATGTTCTTCCCCGGCGCCGCGGTCTACATGGAGAAAGTCGCGACGGGCGCCGAGGCGGCTGGCTCGATCGACGTGTCGGCCCCGCCCGAGGAGAACGTGCGCCTCGTGGCGAAGGCCAAGGGCGTGAAGCCCGAGGACGTGAGCGTGACGATCCTCGATCGGCCGCGACATGCGGACATGATCGACGCGGTGCGAAGCGTGGGCGCTCGCGTCTATCTGATCAGCGACGGCGATGTCGCGGGGGCGATCGCCGCGGCGGCGCCGCGCACGGGGGTCGACCTTCTGCTCGGCATCGGCGGCACGCCGGAAGGCGTGATCGCAGCGGCGGCGCTGAAGTGTCTCGGCGGAGCGATCCAGGGGCGTCTGTACCCACGTGACGATGCGGAACGACAGGCGCTGATCGACGGCGGCTTCGACCTCGACGCCGTCCTCACGACCGATGACCTCGTGAGCGGCGACGACGTGTTCTTCGCTGCGACCGGCATCACCGACGGTTCGCTGCTCCGCGGCGTGCGCTACTGGCCCGACGGCGCGACGACCCACTCGATGGTGATGCGGTCGCGTTCGGGAACGGTGCGGTGGGTCGAGGCCGAGCATCGTTTCGAGAAACTCGAGCGGTTCTCACCCATCGCCTATCGTCCGTAGCGCGTCTCGCACGTCGCAGACCCCTGGTGGAATCCACCCGATTCCGCGTATCCTGAGCCCCGCTCACGATCGAAGGGGGAACGAGGCATGGCGGAGAAGACGATCCTCGTATGTGATGCATGCGGCAGACCGGCCGCCGAAACCGTCACGATCAAGGTGTCCCGCGGCAACTTCGTGAAGGACCTATGCTCGAACCACGTCAACGAATTGGTCGCAGGTGCGCGGAAGCCGCGGCCCGGACGACGCAAGGGAGTGGTGGCGGGCGGGGGCGCAGGGTCCAGCGCGAAGAAGACCACGGCGCGGACGCCCACCGGGAAGCGGCGCGGACGCCCACCGAAGCAGAAGACCGCCTAAGCGTACGCCTCGCTCAGCTGTCGGTCGTCGGCACGGCGAGCTCGTAGACGCCCGTGTCGGCGACCCGCAGCACGCCCTCCTGTACCCCACGACGGAGCGCGGTGAGGAGCTCCCGACGCACGTTCGGCGTCGTGAACGGGTCGAGGTGCCCCGCGCGGAGTGCGCGATCCTGGATCACCGTCCAATGCAGAGGCCCGCGGGCGTCGCGGAGCACGGAGACGGCCGCGTCGAGCGCGTCGTCCGACGTGGCGGGCGCCATCGGCCAGGTCACCCGAGGACGTGGAACGCCGGCAGGATCTCTTCGGCGAACAGGTCGACCATCTCGGGTTCCTGCACGGAGAACGGCAACACCCACGGCGCCACTACGATCTCCTCCACCCCCATCGCCTCGAAGGTTCGGATCCGCTCGATCACCTGTTCGGGCGTGCCCGAGAGGGTGTCGGCGCGCCACGACTCCTCGTTCTCGCCGCGCATCGCGCCGCCCGGCATCGAAGCGCTGCCGCGTTCGAACACGGCTTGGAACGCCGCGTCGCTCGCTGCCAGCAAGGAGTAGAGCCCGACGGAGAACCGGAACGTCATCGGGTCACGACCCTCGCGCTCGCACATCGCGCGTGCGGCCTCCACCCGCTCGCCGTAGGCCTCGGGCGACCAACGCCACACGGCGTTCCATCCGTCGGCGTACCGGGCGGCGAGACGCAACAGCCGCGGCCCGCCCTTGCCGCCCACCCACACAGGGATGCGTGGTTGGGTGGGCGCGGGCGCCAACCGGGCGTCTCGAAGGGCGACGCTGCGGCCGTCGAACGTGGCCGGTTCGCCGGAGAACAGCGCATCGAGGACCTGCAGCGATTCCTCGAGGGCGTCGAACCGATCGCCGACCGTGCCGAACGGGAAGCCGAACGCGGTGAATTCATCCTCGAGCCAGCCGGCGCCGATGCCGAGCTCGAGCCGACCACCCGAGATACCGTCGATCGTCGTTGCCATCTTCGCGAGGATCGAAGGATGGCGGAAAGGCGCCCCCAGCACGAGCGTTCCCATGCGGATGCGTTCGGTCACGGTCGCCAGCCCGGCGATCGCGGTGAGGGGCTCGACCGCGGCGATCGGCGTCGCATCGGCGCCGTACCGAGCGAACGAGTAGAAGAAGTGGTCCGAGATCCAGATCGAATCGAACCCGAGCCTTTCGGCGCGGACCGCCCACTCGCACATCGCCTCGAACGTGATCGGCGCGCCGTCGGGGAGCGAGAATCCGTAGTGCGGGAGGCTGAGACCGAATCGCATGCGAGCAGGATACGGCTCGCCGGGCGCGACGTGATTTCCGCTACGGGCTCGGGCTCGTCACGGCAGCGCGCGTCTGCATCGAGCCGCTCAGCACCACATCGCCGTTCACATCGCGGACGATCACAGAGTCGTACCCGATCAGCTCGTCGAACTCACGCATCACGATGCCGGCGCCGCTGTCGTCGAGCGCGCCCTTCTCGATGCGACCGACCATCAGCACACCGTCGTCGCCGCGGAGCCGAACGGTGAACGGCAACAGCTCCCGCGTCTCCTCCGGCACGCCGTTCACGAGCACGATGGCCATGTCGATGATCGACGGCGAGACGAGCGTGAGAGCGCTCCCTCCTCCGCCGCCGGCGGATGCCGGGCTGAGCGTGCCGAGGAACACCTCGTCTTGCGGATCGCCGAACTCTGCGGTGTTCAAGAGGTCACGGAAGCGCTCCACCGCGCTCTGCGAGCGGATCGTCTCGAGGCGCACGAGCCGATCGGAACGAGCGGCGCGCCCGGCCATCACGGCGCCCCAGCCCGTGCCGAGCACGGCGAGCATCGCGGCGAGAGCAGCGACGAGCGTGAGCCGGCTGCGACGCGGGCTCGACGATGGGCGCCGATCGCGCCGTTCGACCGCATCGCGGATGTCGGCGACCACGCGGTCCGCGAGCTCGCCGGGAGGATCATCAGGCACCAGGGTGAACGCGAGCGTCGCCGACGCCTGTTGCAGTTCCCCCGCCTCCTTGCGACAGGCTGCGCACCACGCGAGATGTCGGTCGACCGGCTGGGCGTCGCGTTGGGTCAACGCTCCCAGAGTGTGCTCTGCCAATCGATCGCGTACGGTCGTGCAGTTCACACCAGTTCCTTGCCCTCGTTCGCCTTCCGTACCTTGATCATCGCCGAGCGCAGCCGGGTCTTGACCGTTCCGAGCGGGATGCCGTCGGACTCGGCGATCTCGCGGGCGGTCATGCCCCGGAAGTACGCGCGCGCCACCAGGCGCCGCTCGGCCTCGGTGAGGGACGACAGCGCCCGCAGCGCCGCGTCTCGCTCGATCAGCACGGCTTCCTCGTCGAGCCCGGGAGCGTCGGGCACCTCGTCGACGAGCACGAGGGTCGGGCGGGAGACGCCGGTCTCACGACGAAGCCGGTCGACCGCGAGGTTGTGCGCGATCGTCATCAGCCACGTCGACAGCCGTCCCCGCGTGGGGTCGAAGCGCGCGGCCTTGCGCCACGCGGTGAGGAAGACGTCCTGCGTGAGCTCCTCCGCCGACTCGCGGGTGCCCAACAAGCGGTAGCCGAGCGAGTAGATCGGTCGGCCGTACCGCGCGTAGAGCGCGCGGATCGCGTCGTCGTTGCCGGCGAGGAGCCCTTCCATCAGTTGCTGTTCCTCTTTCGGGAGGAGCGGTCCGTCGTTGCGAGCCTGCACCCGGTGTTCCTTCCGGTATACGGAGCCCCGGCCGATCGCGGCTTGCCGCCGAAGCGACCCGATCGAGGCCGATGCGCATCGTCAATCGTACTCCGACCTTCCTTGCCTGTATCGGGTTCGCCCGAGGACTAGGCTCGGTTCCACTGGCGTGCGAAGGAGAACCGAACCGCAACATGGGACGAATCCATGACACGGAGATGACGACGACACGGTTGGGTCACGCGGCTCGGCTCACGACGGCGCTGGCCCTCGCGTTCCTCGGCCTGCTCGGTCTCTCCTCTTCCGTCAGCGCCCAGTCACCTCCCCAGGGTTCGATCCTTCGCCTGCAGCTCGACGGCGTGGTCGACCCGTTCGTGGCCGACTACCTCGTGAACGGTGTCCAGGAGGCAGCGGATGCCGGCGCCTCCGCCGTGTTGATCGAGATCGACACTCCGGGTGGCCTGGTGTCGTCGACCCGCGAGATCACGCAGGCGATCCTCAACGCCGACGTACCCGTGATCTGTTACGTGACCCCGTCGGGCGCCCGAGCCGCCTCGGCCGGGTCGTTCGTGTTGCTGTCGTGCGATGTCGCCGCGATGGCTCCCAGCACGAACGTCGGCGCCGCGACTCCTGTCGGCATCGACGGCGCGGTCGGCTCCGACAAGGCCGTGAACGACGCTGCCGCCTCGATGCGCGCGATCGCCGAGGAGCACGACCGCAACGCCGACGTGGCCGAGTCGTTCGTGACCGAGGCGGTCAGCATCAGCGCCGAGCAGGCGCTCGCCGACGGTGTGATCGATCTCATCGCACCGACCACGGAGGCGCTGCTCGATGAGGTCGACGGCGACACCGTGGTCCTCACCGACGGCGACGAGGTCACGCTCGAGACGGCCGGCGCGCCGATCGTCGACCGCTCGATGGGAGGGTTCGTCGGATTCCTGCACACGCTGCTCGACCCGACGCTCGCATTCGTCTTCTTCTGGCTGGGTCTCGCGCTGATCGTGCTGGAGCTGATCGTGCCCGGCCACATCTTCTCGGGCACGATCGGTACCGCGATGCTGATCCTGGCGATCGTGTCGTTCGGCGTGCTGCCGGTCCAGCTGATCGGCATCGTCCTGCTGATCGCCGCTGCCGTGCTGATGGTTGTCGAGCTGAATGCCCCGGGGTTCGGCCTGTGGGGCATCGCCGGCACGATCTGCCTGCTGCTCGGCGGGTGGTTCCTCTACGACCGCGCAGGCGGCGTCTCGGTGTCGCCCCCCGTGCTCGTGGGCACCGCGGTCTTCGTCGGAGCCTTCTTCGCCATCGTGCTGCGCAAGGTGCTCTCGATCCGCCGCATGCCCGCGGCTCATGGCGCTGAGACCGTGGTCGGTCGCACCGGCGTCGCGATCGGCGCCGGGTTGACCCCCAGCGGCATCGTTCGCGTCTCGTCGGAGGAGTGGCGCGCCACCTCGGCCGACGGCTCCTCGATCCCGGCGGGCGCGCCGGTCAAGGTGACCCGACTCGACGGGCTCGTGCTCACCGTCGATCGCGACACGACCGAGCACGAGACGGCCGCGGTTCCCGCGGCCGATGAAGGAGGAGATCACCGATGAACATCAACCCAGCCCTGATCGCTCTGATCGTGGTGGTGGTGCTGGTCGTGCTGTTCCTGGCCAAGGCGATCAAGGTGGTGCCCGAGTACCAGCGGCTCGTGGTCTTCCGCCTCGGCCGCCTGCTCGGGCAGAAGGGGCCCGGGCTCGTGATCTTGATCCCCTTCGTCGACCGGGGCATCACGGTCGACCTGCGCGAGTTCTACCTGGAGATCCCTCGCCAGGACTCGATCACCAAGGACAACGCCCCGATCGCGGTCGACTTCGTCATGTTCTACAAGGTGATGGACGCGCAGACCTCGGTCGTGCAGGTCGGCAACTTCGCGGGCGCCGCCCTGAACATCGCATCGACGACGCTGCGAGCGGTGATCGGCGACATCCCTCTCGACGACATGCTCGCGAAGCGAGACGAGATCAACACGTTGCTGCGCATCAAGCTCGACGAGGTGACCGAGCGCTGGGGTGTGAAGGTCACGAACGTCGAGATCCGCGAGATCATCCCGCCCGCGGCGGTGCAGGAAGCGATGACCCGTCAGATGTCGGCAGAGCGCACGCGACGTGCGGTCGTCACGGAGGCCGACGGGCAGAAGGCGGCAGCGATCACGGTCGCCGAGGGCAACAAGGAATCCGCGATCCTGAACGCCGAGGGGTCGAAGCAAGCTGCGATCCTCACGGCCGAGGGCGAACGGCAAGCGGCGATCCTGCGCGCCGAGGGATTCGCGCTCGCGCTGAAGACGATCAACGAACAGGCGATGGGCGCCGACGCCAAGACGATGAAGCTCCAGTACCTCGAGACGCTGAAGGCGATGGGCGTGTCGCCGTCGTCGAAGATCGTCGTGCCGATGGAGCTCTCGAGCCTCGTCTCCGGCTTCACCGCGGTCGCGGAAGCCGCGTCGACGAACGGCTCGCCGGGGTCGGAGGTACCTCAGCCGCCGGCGTGACCCGTCCTGATCGCCCGAGCGCAACCCATCGAGGGTCGCCGGCTCCGCCGGCGCCCTCGTTCCGCACCGGGAACCCGGAGCGGGGCCCTGGTGTATGACGGTCGAGACGTGAGTGCCCAGCGCCCCGTGGAGGGCCCACCATCGGAGGACGCCGAGCTCGCCGGACGTGCCCGCGACGGCGACGTCGGCGCGTTCGAGGAGCTGGTGACGCGGTACCAGGGCATCGCCTTCCGCGTCGCCTGGCTGGTCGTGCGCGACCGTGGCGAGGCGGAGGATGCAGTGCAGGACGCGTTCGTGAAGGCCTATTACGCGATGCCCCGGTTCCGGGCCGGGGCGCCGTTCCGACCGTGGATGCTGCGGATCGTCGCGAACGAGGCGCGCAACCGCGGACGTTCCACCCGGCGGCGCGACGGGCTGACGATGCGGGCCGCCGCGGCCGAGCCTGGGGGCGCGGCCCCGTCCCCCGAGGGCGCGGCGATCGAGCGCGCCGACGCCCAGCTCCTGCTCGCCGCGCTCGACCGGCTTCCCGATCGTGACCGGCTGGTGGTCGCCTATCGGTTCTTGTTCGAGATGAGCGAGGCCGAGACTGCCGAGGCGCTCGACGTGCCCCTCGGAACGGTGAAGTCGAGGCTCTCGCGGGCCCTCGTCCGTCTACGGACCGAGCTGGCGCCGGCCGAGGCGCTCGCGGAGGTGGAGGAGTCGTGAGCGAGCGGATGCGCGCCATGACCGACGAGCAGCTCGGCGCGGCTCTCACCGGGCTGGCCGGTCACGTCGACTGGCCCGAGAGCCCTGACGTCGCGGACGCCGTGGCAGCCACGGTCCGGGCCTTCGAGGCGTCGCCGTCGCTCGGCGCGCCCCGGCTCTCGCTGCCGAGCCGACGACGGACGCTGCTCGTGATCGCCGCAGCGCTGCTCGCGCTCGCCGGCGCCGCGCTGGCCGCGCGACTCGTGATCGAGCTCGGCGCCGTGGCCGTCGAGGTGTTGCCGGGCAGGCCCACGGCGTTGCCGACGCACGTTGCGACCTCCGACGACCTCGGGCTCGAGGTGTCGCCGGCCGAGGCCTCGAGGATCGCCGGGTTCCGGGCCGCGCTCCCGTCGGTGCTGGGACCGCCGGACCGGACGTGGGTCGACGAGGCCCAGGTCGGCCTCGAGCCGGGCGAGGTCGCGCGGCGCATCGTGAGCGCCTGGCCTCCGTCGGCAGCGCTCCCGGTGCTCGCCGGCACCGAGGCGGGGGCGGTGCTGATGCAGTTCGAAGGCGAGTGGGAGGTCGCGTCGAAGCAGCTGTCGGCGGAGACGAACCGGTACGGGGAGGTGATCGTCGAAGGACGACCGGCGTTCTGGACGACCGGCCGGCACGAGCTGGTGCTGGTGTCCGGCGATGAGCCGATCCGGCTGCTCGTGACCGGGAACGTGCTGATCTGGCAAGACTCCGGCTTCACGTTCCGCCTGGAGACATCTCTCGGCAGACGCGACGCGATCCGCATCGCCGAGTCGATCGCGCCGAGCGTCGACCTGGGCTGAGCCGGGAACCCCGCGGCCCTCGTCGGTGTAGGCGAGGGTGAGGTCGAGGCTCGACGGACAGGAGGCGAGATGACGCGCACACGCAGGATCGCGACGATCGCGGTGCTCGGCACGATCGGGGCATTCGCAGGGATGACGGTAGCGGCGGCCGGCGGCGGAGGCCACTGCGACGCGAGCGAGGACGGTGGCGGCCGGGTCGAGTTGGAAGGCGCGTGCTTCACGCCGTCGACCCTGTGGGCCGAGGCGGGCCAGACGATCACGTTCCTGAACCGCGACCCGTTCGCGCACAACGTGAGCGGCAGTGGGTGGGGCCACTACGAGGACCTCGACCGGGGCGATCGGTACACGACGTCGTTCGCCGACGAGGGCATCTATCCGTTCGCCTGCACCCTGCATCCCGGCATGAACGGCGTGATCGTCGTGGGCGATGCCCCTGCGGCCGACGCCACGGTCGGCGACGCGACCCTCGTGGCCGCATCGACTGCGCCCCCGTCGCAGGGCGGCGGATGGGTCGCCGCGGGCATCGTCGGCGTGGTGATCGGGGCGGCTGCGGGCGCGGGGCTCACGATGGTTCGCCGCCGCGCCGCCGCGAGCTGATCGAAGCCCAACGACGGATCGGTCGTGTCGCTCGCTACACGGGCAGCGGCATGCCGGCCTGCTGCATCGCCAGCTCGAAGTCGTGACGGTTCGACACAGCCTGGAACGCGTCCTCGACCGTGACCCTGCCGTCCTGCACCAGCTGCAGCAGGGACTGGTCGAACGTGACCATGCCGTAGAAGGAACCGTCCTGGATCACGTCCTTGATCTCATGGGTCTTGTCGGGATCGGCGATCCGTTCGGCGACGCGCCCGGTGTTGATCAGGATCTCGAGACCCGGGACGCGCCCGCCGTCGACGGTGGGCACGAGCCGCTGGCAGACGATGCCGCGCAACGTGCCGGCGAGGGCGAGCCGCACCTGCTTCTGCTGGTAGGGCGGGAAGAAGTCGATCACGCGGTTCACGGTCTCCGTCGCGTCGACCGTGTGCAGGGTCGACAACACGAGGTGGCCGGTCTCCGCTGCCGCGATCGCCGCGCGCACCGTCTCGGTGTCACGCATCTCGCCGATCAGGATCACGTCGGGGTCCTGCCGCAGGGCCGCACGGAGCGCCACGAGGAAGTCCTGGGTGTCGTTGCCGACCTCGCGCTGGTTGATCGAGGCCACCTCGTCCTTGTGCAGCACCTCGATCGGATCCTCGATCGTGACGACATGCACCGGCTTGGTCTTGTTGATGTAGTCGATCATCGCCGCGAGGGTCGTCGTCTTCCCCGACCCGGTGGGACCGGTCACGAGGACCAGGCCACGCTGCTCCTCGGCGATCTTTCGCACCGCGTCGGGGAGGCCGATCTCCTCGAACGACGGGCCGCCGAAACGCAGCTTCCGCAGCACCATGCTCACCGAACCTCGCTGGCGGAACACGTTCACGCGGAAACGGCCAACGTTGTGGATCGAGTAGGCGAAGTCGATCTCGCCGGTGTCGAGGAACCGCTGCATCCGGTCCTGGGGGATGATGCCGTCGGCGATCGCCTGGCATTCGATGCCCGTGAGTGGATCGCGGTCGAGCCGGTACAGTCCCTTGGGCAACCGGATCATCGGGGGTGATCCCACCTTCACGTGCAGGTCCGATCCTTCCCCGGCGACGAGCTGCTCGAGCCAGGCGTTGAACTCCGGCACGATGGGCGTGCCGTCCGACGACGTCGTGGCCGTCTGCTCCATACCCTGTTCCTCCGACGTGAGTCGCGTGCTGATGCCGGACGAACCGCCGTCGCCCGGGTGTGCTCCCCCACTGCATCGGACGGGACGCGTCTCGACTTCAGTCTGAGTACGCGGTTCGTCGCAGGCGATACGTACGTAGGTGGCGCGGGCCTCAGTCGGGCACGGCCGAGAGACGGCAGACCCCGGACCGATCGGCGAGGGGCTCGAACGAATCCAGGCGCATCGGCGGCCTCGAGCTCGCCAGCATGCCCTCGAGCAACCCGCGGTGCAGGGCACACACCAGGTCGCGGTGCTCGTCGAGCAGGTCCCGGAACGGACAGTCGCGCAGCGTGATGTCGACCCGGGCACGTCCTCGCCGTCGGAACCGCGGGTCGAACCCGGCCTCCGCGAGCGCCTCCTGCAGCACCGCCAGGCTCGGGCCGCTCGCGCTCCTGGCGCCGGGCTTCGGTGCCGACCGCCCCACCAGGTAGGCGCCCCATTCCCGGGCGGTCGCGACGGCGCGCGCTCGTTGGCGTGCGCCGGTGACCTGGCCCGCCACGATCTCGGCGAACAGACGGTAGTCACGGCCCTCGCGTTCCTCACGATCGACGACGGAGTAGACCGTCTGCGGGCGGCCCACCGAGGCGACGCCGCGCTGCGCTTCGCTCGCGACGAGACCCGCCTCTTCGAGGCGCCGCAGATGCGGGCGCAGGGTGTTCGACGTGCAATCCGAGCCGGGTCGACAGCTCCCGCACGGAGACCGGACGACCCGACAGCCGCAGGTACCGGTACAGGCGGTACCGGGTGTCGTCGGCCAGCGCCTTGTGGACCTCGATCGGAGACGGCTCGGCCACTCGCACCCCTCGCGCGTATCATGGATTTCCACGGTCAACACCGTGTGAATCAAGCTTAGAGCGAAAGGGACGACGGTGGTCACCGAAGAGCAGGTGCGACAGGCGCTGCGAGGCGTGATGGACCCCGAGATCGGGCGCCCGATCGAAGACATCGGCATGCTGCGGTCGATCGAGATCGACGGGGGTCGTGTCGAGGTGCACGTGCTGCTCACGATCGAGGGCTGCCCGCTGAAGGACCGCATCACGAACGACGTGACCGCGGCCGTGCAGCCGCTCGAGGGCGTCGAACGGGTCGACGTGCGTCTCACGCCCATGAGCCAGGAGCAGCGCGAGGGGCTCGTCTCGACGCTGCGGGGCGGCGCGCCCGACCCCCCAGCAGAAGATCCAGTTCCCGCCCTCCACCTCCGTGATCGCGGTCGCCTCGGGCAAGGGCGGCGTCGGCAAGTCATCGGTCACCGTGAACCTCGCGGCGGCGATGGCGGCCGAGGGGAAGAAGGTCGGCGTGCTCGACGCCGACGTCTGGGGCTTCAGCGTGCCACGCATGCTGGGCGTTTCGGGCAAGCCCGTGGGCTTCGAGAACATGATCCTGCCGCTCGAGGGCTACGGCGTGAAGGTGATCTCGATGGGCTTCTTCGTGCCCGAGGACACCCCCGTGATCTGGCGCGGACCGATGCTGCATAAGGCGATCGAGCAGTTCCTGGGCGACGTCTACTGGGGCGACCTCGACTTCCTGCTCTGCGACCTGCCCCCGGGCACCGGCGACGTGTCGATCTCGCTCGCGTCGTTCCTGCCGGGCGCCTCGATGCTCGTCGTGACCACCCCGCAGGAAGCGGCACGCACCGTGGCCGAGCGGGCGGGTCGCATGGCCGAGCGCACGAACCTGCGCCCGATCGGCGTGGTCGAGAACATGAGCTGGTTCGTGTGCCCGCACTGCGGAGAGCGCGAGGCGATCTTCGGCGAGGGCGGCGGACAGGAAGCCGCCGACCATCTCAGCGTGCCCCTGATGGCGCAGGTGCCGCTGATGCCCGCGATGCGGGAAGGCGGCGACACGGGCTCGCCGATCGTGATCGCACAGCCCGACGCCCCGGCAAGCGTGGCGCTCCGAGAGGCCGCGGCGGCGGTCGCACGCGCGACGAAGTCCAACGTGGGCAAGCCACTGACCCTGATGACCAGCTAGTCAGATCTTGACTAGTCGTCGAGGTCGCCTGCGACCTCGTGCCCCGCGTTCCGCAGCGCCGCGACCGCCTCGCTGAACCGGCGCACCAGCATGTAGTCGGTGTCGTAGGTGGCGATCGTGAACACCGACACGCCCGCCGTAGCGAGCGGCTCGGTCACGGAATGGAGCACGCCGACCAAGGAGAGGTCGAACGTGTCGTCGAGGTACAGACAGCGCCAGCCGTCTTCTCCGGGCACCTCGGCGGGTACCCGCTCCGTGCGGCAGACGATCGACAGTTCGTTCGGCGTGCGAGTGATCGACGTGAACGGACCGGCGACCCACGTCGGCACCGGATCGCCGGAGGGGAGCCGGCAGACCGTGTACGCGCCCGGCATCGCGACGATCCGGAGCGAGGGAGGGTCCGGGCGCACCACGCTCATGACGCCACCTCCGACGCCCCATCGGCGCTCGACGCAGACCGGACCGGCTCCCGCCGCTCATCGGCCCACGGTCCGGGTTCCCGCGCCCGACCCCCGCCGCTCGGCGCGTCGGGGTCGGGGCGAACCGCGAACCACACCAGCAGCCCGGCGCAGATCGTGGCGACCGATACCGCTGTCCACTGGCTTCCCGTGAAGCCGAAGAATCGTTTGTCGATGCGGAGCGAGTCCTCGACGATTCGGGAGATGCCGTACCAGAGGCCGAACGTCAGGGTGAGGACGCCCTCGCGGCGCGGCTTCCGCATCATCACGACGTACAGCAGCACGAACAGAGCGGTGGCGCTCAGCATGTCGTAGAGCGCGGCCTGGTGCACGCCGACGCCCTCGGCGATCACCCGTCCGGTCTCATCGAGCAGCCGAGCACCCTCACGGGAGACCGTCTCGAGCCGCCCCCCCTGCAGCGAGGCCTGGCAGAACCCTTCCTGGCATGAGAACGGCGGCGCGATCCTGCCCCCCCGGTAGGTCCACGCGAGCGCCCAGCTCGTGGGCGTGCCGAGGTGATCGGCGATGATCAGGTCGCCGATGCGACCGATCGCGATGCCCAGCGCCAGTGCCGGCGCGACCGGGTCAGCGACCTGGAAGAACCGGTACCCCTCACGGCGCACCCGCGGCACGTTCACGATGACCGCGCCTGCGATGCCACCCAGGAGCGAGATGCCGCCTTCCCAGATCTTGAGCATGCCGACGACCGAGTCGAACTCCGAGACGTGACCGATCACGTAGAAGAGCCGCGCCCCGACGATCGCGCCGACCAAAGACCAGAACACGACGCCCTGCACGTCGTCGTGGGCGACACCCCAGCGGGGCGCGATGCGCCCGAGCAGCCATGCGCCGACCATGAAGCCGATCGCGATGAACAGACCATGTGGCGAGATCGCGAACCAGTCCCCGAAGCGGAAGCGGTCGAGGACGGGCCAGCCGATCTGCGCGAAGGGATGCACCGCGCGGCAGTCTAGCCGCGGTGTCCTCGCGGCCACAGGGCGGCCACGGCGCGTCCCATCAGGAACCCACTCGCGACGTCGCTCGGGTAGTGCACGCCGAGGTACACGCGCGACGCGGCCACCGCCAGGCCCAGCGTCGTCAGGCCGACGCGCGCGACGCGCCCGGCGCCGAGCTCGCGCCCCGCGACCGTCGTGAACGCGGTGAGCACCGCCGGGTGGCTGCTCGGCCACGACGTGCCCATCGGCGGCGCGATCATCGCCCTCGTGCCGCCGGGGTCGGCGTCGTAGGGCCGTGGGCGGTCGACCACCTTCTTCAACCCCTGGCCGAGCACCCACATCGCACCCCCCGCGGCGATGGCGCGCGCAGCCTGACGAGGACGACCGAGAGCCGCCAGCGCGCCCGCGGCAGCCCCGACGGCGTAGAGGGAGCCGAGCTCCGTGATCCCCGCGAACACCCGGTCGGCGTCGGGACCGTGCCCTCGGTTCACCGCCGCGAAGAGATCGGCGTCGACCCCACGCCCTTGGTCGGACTCGAGGGCCGCGTAGCCGACGGCAGCCGCGGCGACGGCGAGCCCCGCGCCCTTCACGAGCGAGCCGAGCCTCACGCTCGGGCTCGCTCCTCGATCTCACGCTTCTGCGCGAGCACGCCATGACGCAGCGCATACTGGGCCCCGCCCATCGCGTTCAGGCCGGCGGCCCCGAAACCGCCGAGCGGGCCCCTGAACCGATACGCCACCTCGTGACGCAACACGCTGCGATCGAACGGCAGGGAGGCAACCGAGGTCGTAACGGTCGCGTCGAGCAAGCCCTCGAGCCGCACGCTCGAGCGCCACGGTGGCTCCCACTCCAGCACGGTGGCGCGAACCGTGGCCTGCACGCCCATCAGGCTCATCACGACGTCATAACGTGCGTCGCGCGCCATACCTCCCTCGGGGAGGTCCACGCGCACGATGTGCTTGTCCCACTGGGGCAGGTTCCGTGGGTCACTCGCGATCCCCCACACCGTCTCGGCGGGAGCATCGACCTCGACGGAGAACTCGACCGTCGTCATGCCGCCGCCGCGCTGCCGCTCGACCAGCCCTTCCACCACACGAGGCGGTTCGGGGTGATGCGTACGAGCACCCCCGCGCCCGGATGGAGCGCGGTCGCGATCGTGCGCGCGGTCTTCGCGCCCGAGCCGAGAGCATCGAGCACGTAGAAGGATGCCGTGCCCTGAACCATCGCGCCGGCCATGTCGCGCGCGCGCCACTCGCTCGCCTCGTCGACGGTCAGCGCGACGGGCGCATCGGGACCGGCGCCGGCGAGCGCGAGCGACTCGGCCGGCAGCGCTACGTAGAGGGCCGAGGGCTCGACGAGCCATCGCACCGGGAGCACGACGGGCCCGCGGGCGCCCGCGACGGTCAGCGCGCCCTCGCCGCTTCGCCCGAGCGTGGTCGCCACGTCGGGCGGCAGCACCGCGAGCGGGTCGGGGCCCTGCTTCACTTGGCGGAACGTCGCGTGCCCCATCGCCTCGCCGCCCCAGCGGCCCCGCCCTTCCTGCACGCCGTCCTCGTCGAGAAGGGCCGTACGCTCGAGGTCGATGCCCACGAAGACGCGGCCCGGCGGGGTCCACGCGAGCGGCACCTGCCGCGCGTCGAACGCGTACCCGGCGAAGAACCGCGCGTTCTTCTTGCTGAACCGCGCGGTGGCCCGCGCGATCGACGTGGCGCCGGTGACCGCCGCGCCCCACGAGTTCCTGTCGAGGGCGTCGTAGGTCTTGACGTTGCCGGTGAAGGTGACGGCGAGGTCGCCGAGGCGAACGAGTCCCGCGACACCGGGGTCGACCTTCCACGCGCGCGTCTTCACCGAGCCGCGCGAGGTCGTGAGCCACACCCGGCCGCCCGAGTAGGCGAACACGAGCGGGGTGCAATGAGGACCCCGGGGCGTCGAGGTGGCCACGGCGCAGAACGGTGCCTCCTCCAGCACCTGCTGCACCGCCGTCGACAGGAAGCTCATCTCGCCGATCCTCCTTCGATCGCCGGCCGCCCCGCCCCGGGTGGGAACGCGAGCATCATTCCGGTCCACAGGATATGGCTCGCAAGGCTCGCGAGCACACCCCCAGACCACCACGCGAGCGCCCCCCAGACTGCGCCCCCCACGATCGCGCCCGCCACGATCGGGAGGCTCCGGCTCGCGACGTTGGCCACGACGTACCCGAACCACGCGAGCGCGGCCGCCGCACCCGCCGTCGTCGACTGGCCGAGCCGCCCTTGGAACAGTCCTCGCCAGAACAGCTCCTCGGCCGGCACCATGATCGCGAGGCTCAGCACGAGCGACCGGGCGAGCGTGACCTCGCCCGCCTGCCCGTACTGATCGAGCACGTCGCGGCGGAACGGCGCCCAGCGAGATGCGATCCACACGAAGACGCGGGTGCCCGCGTAGAGGGCGAAGCCGGTGCCGACTCCGACGACCATCGCGGTCGCGGTGGAGGTGTCGGCCACCGCGACGGGTGGCCGCACCATCACGGCGGCCACTCCCATCGCCCCGAGCACGATCGGCATGAGCTTCCAGACGTCGAAACGTCCGGTCGACACGAGCCACCAGCCGACGATCTCGGCGATGGACCCGGCGACCATGACGGCGATCTGCATCGCCTTAGGCCAGGAAGCGGGTCTTCACGGCGACCTCGGCCGTGAATGCGGTCACGACCGCGAGGTAGTAGAAGCCGGTGGCCGACTGCACCGCCGAGGCTCGCTCACCCTTGAGCGCCGCGCGGGTGAGCAGGGCGATCAGGAACGTCGCGACCACCATGCCGAGCGCGATCCACGGTGCCAGCGCCCCCGCCGTGAGGAGCGGGTTGAGCGCGGCCGAGCTCTCCACCCCGCCGAAGCCACTCGAGACGATCGCGAGCGTTTCGACGACGACCGCGGCGATCACCGCCGTCGTGAGCCGGTTGATCGGCCCACGGGGCAACCCCCGGTCGGTCAGGTACCAGTGGCCCAGCAACAGGCCGACGGTGATCGAGCCGAGGAAGGCCGCACCGGCCAGCAGTTGGAACGCGGCGATCGGGAACGACTGGCGCCCGGTGCCCGCCATCGCGACGAGGGCGGCGACCGAAACCCCGACGCTCGCCACGCCGACGATCCGCGCGGGCAACTGCCGCTTCGCGAGCATCAGCAGGAACGAAAGCCCGACCGCGGCCGTGGCCGCGAGCGTCAGCGTCGCGGACCATCGACCGGCGTCGTCGCCGGGGATCTGTGCGGCGCGGGCCGAGAGCCATGCGCCGAGCGCCAGCACCAGCAGGATCGCGGTCGTGAGGGTGAAGAACCCTCGCTTGACCTCGTTCCACAGGGGACTGAGCCACAGGAACGCGAGCGAGCCGGCCACCACCTCGGCTAGCACGAGCGCCATGTAGCCGGCCGCGCCGGTCACCGTGTGCCCCTTCGCATACGGCCCGAAGCCTACCCGCGGGGCCCGGTAGGCTGGCAGGCATGGACGACTGGCGCACCTACGACGACGTGGCCGAGACCTACGAGCGCGTGCACGCCGCGCGCTTCTCCGAGGTCGCGCGCGACCTGGTCGAGATGGTGGGCGTCGCCGACGGCGCCACGGTGCTCGACGTCGGGACCGGCACCGGGGTCGCCGCCCAGGTCGCGGCCGACGCGGGAGGACAAGTGGTCGGCATCGACGAGTCGCTCGGCATGCTGCGAGTTGGTCGCCGGGAGCGTCCGAAGGTGCCGGTGGCGACCGCCCAGGCGATCGACCTGCCGTTCAATCCCGGCCGGTTCGACACGGTGCTCGGCTCGTTCGTGCTCGCCCACTTCAACAAGGTCGAGACAGCCTTGTTCGACATCGCGCGGGTGCTGCGGGTCGGTGGCCGGGTCGGGTTCACGTCCTGGACCGACGGGGTCGACGCCTACCAACAGGCGTGGCGTGAGATGGTCGAGTCGGTCGTGCCCCGGGAGATGCTGGCCCCCGCCTACGCCGAGGCCGCCCCGTGGCACGAGCGCTTCCGCTCGCGCACCAACGTGGAGGAGACGCTGATCGACGCGGGGTTCCGCAGCGTGCGGACCGAGATCGTGAAGTATCACTGGACGTACTCGCTCGACGACTACCTCGACGGCCTGCAGGTCTGGGCGACCGGGCGGTTCGTGCGGAACATGCTCGGCGAGTCGGGATGGGCCTCGTTGCGCGAGCGCACCCGAGCGACGTTCGTCGAGCGGTTCCCCGACCCGCTGAACGACTTCCGCGAGGTCATCCTCGCGACGGCGACCAAGCCCGCCTGAACGCTCAACTGAGGTCGGCTCTGGTGAACGACAGGGCACCCGGCGAGCCGTCGGGCATCAGCGCCTCGTCGTAGAGCGCCGCGAGCTGGCGGCCGAGCCGCTCCGCATGGTTGACGTCGTCTCCCGGCACGTTCGCGAGCAGCATCGCGCACCCCCCGACGCCGGGATTCAACGTCGAGTCGCCGCGGAAGAACGCCGTGACGACGTCGAGCGAGTGCGAGGCGAGGCCGTCGGCGGCGGCGCGAGACCTGACCGCGTCGCGATCGGCCGCGTCGTCGTAGCCGTGCCAGAGCGCGATCGGGAAGCCGGCCCGCGCGAGCCACTGGAAGAGATCGAGCGAATCCATGCCGTCGGCCGAGCGTTGGCCTTCGTCGAACGGGTCGATGATCACGAACGTCTCGGCGGCCGCGGCGGGCGCCAGCTGCAGCGCGGCACCGTGGATCGTGGCGATGCCGTCGGCGTGCTCGACGCGGACGAGGTCGGCGAGGTCGAGCTCGCGCACCGATCTGGTGAGGTCGGCGACACTCCCGGTATCGAGGTCGCAGAGCAGGTAGGTCGCCGCGTCGCCGAGCACCTCCATCGCCAGCCGCGCCGAGCCCGGATAGCGCGGCTCCTCGTCGTCGGCCGGCGGCAGGGTGCGCACGAGCCAGAGGTACCTCGAGGCCTCGACCGCCGGCGCGCGAGGCGCCTCACGCATCAGGGTGTAGATGCCGTACTCGCGCTCCCACTCGCGATCGAGCGGATAGGTGCCCGACCCCGCATGCGTCTCCCAGTAGCGTGCCGGACGAAGGCGGTCGAGCAGGTCGCCGAGCACGAGGTGCTTCCAGACGTCGCCGATCGTGCCGAAGTGCGGATTCGCCATCGAGCGGGAGCCTACGGCACGAGCGAAGAGAGGCATCCTCGCCGGCCATCTGACAGATTCCGGCTTAGCGTTCGACCGTGGGCTCGGAGGACATCGAGGGTCTTGGGGCCGGACGAGTTGCGGTCACGACTCCGGGCAGACCTCGAGCAGGTGCGGCACGACGGACGTCCGGACGGGTCGGCGATGGGGCCGCCGCAATGCGGCACCATCTGCACGATCAATTGCGACTCCTCCACGCGCTCGAAGTCCCGAAGATGATGGAGGAACTCGCAGTCGTGGTGGGCATGGAAGCCGCCGATCGCTGGCCGGTGAAGTTCTGGAAGGTCGACGCCGCGAAGGCGTCGATGCTGTTGCTCCTGGCCGCGGTCGACGAAGGCCTCAGCGGGTGGTTCTTCGGTATCACACATGACGGGCGCGTGCACCGCGGGCGCTGGCGAGGAAGACATCCCTCACGGCGACGGGGTCCGCCACGGATCACATCTCGGTTCGCCTCAGTGCCGGGTGAGGAACCCCGTCATCTGCGGGTGGATGCTGCACCGGAACGCCCAAACTCCGTCGTTGATCGCAGCGACGTCGACCGCGACATCGGCGCCCGGACCGATCTCGGTGTTCAGGTTGATCTCCGCGATCGTGAACGTGTGATCGGTGTCGTCGGTGTTCTCGATCATCAAGGAATCCGCGCCTGCCGGCAGCTCGATACAGTTCGGGTCGAATGCGAGATCGGCGATCTGGATCGTCGCGGTCTCGACGGGTGAGTCGCACCCCTGTTCCGCCCCCGCGGCCGGCGAACCCGCCTCCTCAACCGGTTCCGCCTCGTCACCGGAGCACGCTGTCACGGCGAACACCGCGACCAGAACTGCCAGCATCGTCGCTTTCCTCATCAACCCTCCTCGGTTCGACCAAGGATAACGCCGACCGACGCGCCGGGCCTCGTCCGGGCCGGGGAAGTCAACGGCGCACCACGAACACGTACTCCCCGCTCGCGTCGTCGAACGGTTCGCCCGCGAAGCCTCCGTGGAGCGACTCCACGTGGAGACCGGCGACATCGATCAGGCCGAGCCACTCGTTCTTCGTTGCCCACCGCAGCGAACTGGTCGCGCCGTCGTCGAGCGTGATGTCGATGCGGTTCTCCCCGATCGCGTACCGGTTGGTATGGGGCACCGGCTCGTCCTGGTGGCGTCCATCCAGATCGGCCGCGATCCGATGGTCGAACGCGAACGCGTTCCATGCGAACCGTCCACCCGGGCGCAACGAGGCCGCGACCCGCTCGAACGTGCGACGACGGTCCGCCCAGGTCGGCAGATGCAGCAGTGCCCGGAACGGGCAGTAGATCAGCGCTGCTCGCTCATCGAGCGCGAGGTCACGCATATCGCCTTCACGCAGATCGAGCTCCACTCCCGCTTCGGCAGCGCCGGTCCGGGCCAGTTCGAGCATCGCCGGTGAGGAGTCGATCCCGATGACCGGATGACCGGTCGCTCGCGCGACGGGGATCGCGACCCGGCCGTTGCCGACCGCGAGCTCGACGAGCGGTCCATCGGCCACGCGCGCCAGTTCGACGTAGAACGCGACGTCCTCGGTCATGTGCGCCGACCACTCTTCGTAGCGACGCGAGAACGCCTCGTGCCAGCTCATGCGGAAGGCTATCGCGTCGATCCCTCAAGCCTTCAAGCGCTCGACGCCGCGTCTCGGATGGACGGCATCAGACAGTCGGGTGATGACGACGGCGCTGCTGTTCCATCGCGCGCAAGGCAGAAGGGCGGGTCCTCGCCTTCGCCGAGAACCTACGGGAGGCGGGCCATACGTTCCACGCCCGACCTCAACGAGAGTTGGGTCGGGCTGTCTTTCCCTCGACTGCTGCACGCAGCTCGGCCATCGCCGCGAGGAGCGGCGTCGCGGACAGTCTCGCACCCCACTGACCCCCACTCGTCCTTCGCGGTTTCCTCGATGCGGCAGAGACGGGCGAGTTCCTCGGTCAGGATCGACTCGTACGTCGGCTCGTTCGTCAGGTCTCCGCCCTTCGCGCGTGGGTGGTGCCCGAGATCAATCCGAAAGGTCGAGGCGACGGAACTCCTCCGCTCGACCGGCGCCGATCTTCTTCCCGGCTTCTTCGGCTTCCTCGAGCAGGAACCTCTCGAAGTAGGCGATGCCTTCGGACAGCTGGCTGTCGTGCTTCGCGAGCGCGTCGATCTTTCGCTGCCACGTCGCGGTCACGTCCTCGGTGTGGTTCGGCTCGTTCGTCCAGCCGAGCCAGACGTCGGTGATGTCCTGCACGCCGAGCCCGTCACCCAGGTGCTCGGGGAAGAAGTGCGGGTTGCCCGAGCCCGGGAACGCGGAGTCGAGCGCGATCCAGCCCGCGTTCCGGTGGTCGGAGTGGTTGTAGTAGACGTGCTGGAAGAACACCGCGGTCGGGTCGACCGAGAGCACGGTCTCGGCACGCACCTCGCGGATGCGGCGAACGACCTGCTCGCGGGCCTCGACCGTGTTCGCGAGGTCGCCGTCGTGCACATCGAGGATGCGCACGCTCGCGAGCCCCAGCACCTCGGCGGCTTCCTGAGTCTCGCGGGTGCGGATGCTGGCGAGGTCAGCGCGGTCGAGCTTCGGATCCTGCGAGCCGCGGTCGCCGTTCGTGAGCACGAGCAGGTGCACCTCGCGGCCGGCCTCGACCCAGTTCGCCAGGGTTCCGCCGGCGGCGATCTCGGCGTCGTCGGGATGCGCGAAGATGCCGAGCGCCGGGCCGGTGCGCGGATCGGAGGACTTCGGTTCGGCCATGCTCGCGGCGACCTACGCGGCCGCCCGGTCGAGCACGAACCTGACCAGGGCGCGCACCGGCGTGCCCGTCGCGCCCTTCGGGCTGAGGTCGGTGCCACGATCGCTGAAGGCCGGACCGGCGATGTCGAGATGGCACCAGGGCGTGTCGCCGACGAACTCCGCGAGGAACCACGCGGCGGTGATCGCACCGCCCCAGCGGTCGCCGATGTTCTTGATGTCGGCGACGCTGGAGTCGATCAACGGGCGGTATTCCTTGTGCAGCGGCATCTGCCACATCGGCTCACCGGTCGCGTCGCCCGCGGCGATCAGGTCGCGGATCAAGGTGTCGTCGTTCCCGAAGGCACCGGTGATGCCTGTGCCGAGCGCGACCACGCACGCCCCCGTGAGGGTCGCGGTGTCGACGATCAGCTGAGGCTTGCGCTCGGCCAGCAGCGCGAGCGCGTCGGCGAGCACGAGGCGGCCTTCCGCGTCGGTGTTCAGCACCTCGGAGGTCTTCCCGCCGCGGTGCGTGATGACGTCGCCGGGCTTCTGCGCCGATCCGCTCGGCATGTTCTCGCTGCACGGGATCGCCGCGATCACGTTGATCTTCGGCTTCAGCCGGGCGATCGCCTTCATCGTGCCGAGGATCGACGCGGCGCCGCCCATGTCGTCCTTCATCGTCTCCATGCCCTTGGCGTCCTTGATCGAAAGACCGCCGGAGTCGAACGCGATGCCCTTGCCTGTGAGCGCGATCGGCGTGGCACCGCCCGCGCCCGTATACGTCAGCTCGATCAAGCGCGGCGGGTTCACGCTTCCCTTGCCGACGCCGAGGATGCCTCCGAAGCCGCCCTTCTCGAGCTGGGACTCGTTCCAGACCTTGCAGGTGAGGCCGACCGAGCGGGCCATGCGCTGAGCCTCGCGCGCGATCTCGGCGGGCGGCAGGTCGCCGGCCGGAGTGTTCACGAGGTCTCGCGCCCAACACACGGCGTCGACGACGATCGCCGCGCGCTTGGTGGCGGCCGTGAGCCCGCGGGCCTCCCACTTCGGGTTGCCGACTACGACGATCTTCGTGAGCCCGGCGTCGTCGCGCGTCGTGCGGTAACGGTCGAAACGGTAGTCGCCGAGCCCGAGGCCCTCGGCCGCCGCTTGGACGGCATCGGCGGACCGGCGGACCTCGAACGCCTGCGGGAACGTGGTGGCCACGCTGCCGAATCGACGCGCGGTGGCGGTGGCTCGGCCGAGGGCACGGCGCATACCCTCGATCGTGAGTTCGTCTTTGGGGCCGACGCCGACGAGCAAGACGGCGCCGGCGGCGAACCGGTCGCGTTCGCGGCGCGTGACGAGCACCGACTCACCCTTCTTCCCTGTGAGCTTCGCGTCGGCGTATGCCTTCGCGAGGCCGGTCTCGCGCACCCCCGGCCCCGGCTTCGGTCCCTGGAACACGGGCACGATCAGCAGTCCGGCCTTGACGTCGGCCGGAGACTCGCTCGAGTAGGCGTAGGTGGTCACGTGGCGTTCCGCTCCTTCGTCATGGGTCGCGATCGGGCGCCGTGGCGGCCGCGTTGCCGGGCAGTGTATCGGCGCGGCTCGTAGGCTGAGCGGCGATGAAGCCGCGAGACATGCGAGACCTCGTGTGGTTCGACGATGAGGCGGCCCGCACCGAGGTACTCTTCGAGGGCGAGCGCATCTGGAGCCAGTTGATCTGCCTGCAGGGAGCGCAAGGCATCGGCCCGATCGCTGACACGGGATCCGACGCGATCGTGTCCGTGCTCGCCGGCGAGGTCGCGGTGCAGGTCGGCAAGGGTCGCACGAGGATGGGTCAGTGGCACGCCGTGCTCGTGCCGGCCGGTACCGAGCTCACGATCCGCAACGCTTCCGAGGAACCGGCGGTCGTGCAGGTGACGGCGGCACCGCCCCCCACCTCCGCGATCTGACGACGCGATCAGATCCGACCGAACGCGCCGACCCTGAATCGATCGATCGCGACGGTGATCGCGGCCGTCACCGCCATCAGGACCACGCTCATCGCCGTGGCCTGACCGACCGAGGCAGCCCCCGGCTGGGAGAGCAGGCGCACGATCGCGACCGGCATCGTCGGCGAGTCCAGCCGAGCGACGAACGCGGTCGCGCCGAACTCCCCCAGCGCCACGGCGAACGCGAACGCGGCGGCCCCCAGGATCGCCCGGGAGGCGACCGGCAGCAGCACGTCTCGCGCCGTCTGCCACGGTGAGGCGCCGAGCGCCCCCGCCTGTTCCCGCAGCTCGACGCCGGTCGCACTGAGCACGGGCTCGACCAGGCGCACGACGAACGGGACCGCGACCACCGCCTGGGCGGCCACGAGCAGCCAGACGCTGCCGCGAAGGTCGAGCGCGCCCGCATCGAAGGCGACCACGTAGCCGAACCCGATCGTGACCGCCGAGACCCCGAGCGGCACGGCCGACAGGCCACGCAGCCACGAGCCGCGGCGCGAGCGCGCCACCACCCAAGCCGCGAACACCCCGACCACGATCGAGACCAGCGCGGCCCCGGCCGCGACCCGCAGCGACGTCGCCACGGCGTCGAGCGGTGAGATCGGGAGCGCGCTCCCCTCCCGTACGTTGCCCAGGTCGAGGTAGCGAACGAGCGTGAAACCCGTCGGCGTGCGCACCGATCGCCAGAGCAGGCGCATCGGCGGCGCGAGCACCGCGACCGCGAGCAAAGGGGCGGCCACGGCGACGAAGAATCGTTCCCCCCCTGTGCGTGGTCGACGGGTCGCCTCGCTCGACGACGCCACCTGCTGGCGCACGCCGGTCCGCGATTCGGTCAGCGACGTCGCCCACAGCAATCCCGACACGATCGCGAGCTGCACGAGCGTCAGCGCCCCCGCCACCGGCAGGTTCAACAGCTGCGACGTCTGGCGGAAGATCTCCACCTCGATCGTGGCCCGCGCCGGCCCCGCGAGCAGCAGCGCCACGCCGAACGACGTGAACGTGAACAGGAACACGAGGGTCGCCGCCCCGACGATCGAGGGGCGGGCGAGCGGCAGCAACACGTCGGTGAATCGACGGATCCCCGTCGCCCCCATCTCGGCCGCGACGTCCTCGTAGGCGGGGTCGAGCTGGGACCAGAACCCACCGACCACGCGAACCACGACCGCGAGGTTGAAGAAGACGTGCGCGGCGAACAGGGCCGCCAACGAGGGCCGCGGACCCGCGAACGCGGCGCCGACGACGACGGTCGGCAACACGAACGCCACGAGCGTGGCGACCCGCAGCGCCGACCGGCCGGGGAACCGGAACCGCGCGAGCAGGTACGCCGCCGGCAGACCCACCGCAAGTGTCAGCGCCGTCGACACCACGGCCTGCCAGGTCGTGAACCAGATCACCCCGCGCAGCCGAGCGTCGCCGAGCACGGTCCCCGGCGAGACGTCGCCGACCACCGACCCGACGATCGTCACGAGCGGGTAGACGAAGAAGAGACCGAGGAACATCGCCGGCACGGCCGCGAGCGCGAACCGCCCGATGGCGGCGCGACTCAGCCGAGCATCAGATCGGTCCACGTCTGCACCCACGCCTCCCGCTCGACCGACACCTGCTCGGGCGGCAGGGCGAGCGGTGACTCGGGTTCCTCGGCCCACCGGACGAACTCCGGGGGAAGCTCGGCGTCGCTGACCACCGGGAACACGAACATGCGCAGTGGCACGTCTTCCTGGAAGGACCTCGAGAGCAGGAAGTCGATCACCGCCTGGGCTTCGCGAGGGTGCTCGGTGCCCGCCAGCACGCCGGCGAACTCGACCTGTCGGTAGCAGCTGTCGACCACGACCCCGGTGGGGGCTGCGTCGAGCGGTTCCTCGGCGAGGACCACCTCGGCGACCGGGCTCGTCGCGTACGACACCACGATCGGACGCTCGCCCTCGCCGCCACCCGCGCCCGAGAACTCTCCGAAGTAGGCCTGCTCCCATCCGTCGACCACGAGTGCGTCGTTCGCGCGCAGGTCGCGCCAGAACGCCTGCCAGCCGCCGTCGCCGAACCGGGCGATCGTCGCGAGCAGGAACGCGAGCCCGGGCGTGGAGGTCGCCGGGTTCTCGACCACTGTGAGCCCGCGGAGACGCTGATCGGTGAGGTCCCCGAGGTCGCCGGGCGGCGCGAGGCCCCGTTCGTCGAACCAGCCCAGGTCGACGTTGAGGCAGACGTCGCCGTGGTCGACGGGCGTGACCGCATGGGTCGGATCGAGCTCGAAGGCATCGTCGACCCGCGAGAGCCCGGGCGACTCGTAGGGCTCGAACACGCCGGCCTCGATCGCCGCGGGGACGAGGTTGTCGTCGACGCCGAACAGCACGTCGCCCTCCGGGTTCCCGGCGGTCAAGATCGCCCTGTTCACGAGCTGCCCGGCATCGCCGGCCTGCACGATCTGCAGGTCGATGCCCCTCTCACGCTCGAACCAACGCACCACGTCCTGGCTGACGTCGAAAGAATCGTGCGTGAGCATCACGATCGTGAGCTGTCCCCGGTCAGACGTCGTTTCGCTGCCCGAGCAGGCCCCGGCGGCGAGTGCCACAGCAGCGAGCAACGCGACCCGGTACGCGCAGGATCATGCACCGTCCTCGACGCCGGGCCGGATCACGAGCACGACGCCGTCGGCCACCTCGATCACGGCGCGCTCGGCGACGAAGCGGTTGCTTACCCCGAGGCTCGAGCCCGGCTCCAGCACGGCGCCGTTGAGCGCCCACCGCAGGCCTTCGGTTCGAGCGCCGTGCACCGGCCCGCCGAGTGCGAACAGGCTGATCAGCTCGCCGGGCGCCCCGACGAGCTCGCGTCGTCGCCGCACGACGTGGAGACGCGACCCGCCGAAGATCGCGTCGACCTCGACCGCGGCGTGGCGCGACGACGCGAGCAGCACGGCGTTCCCGAGCAGGTGGTCGAGGCGTCCGTGGTCGCCACCGACGACGACGATGCGTCCCACGCCCGCCACGATCGCGTCGGTGATCGCGAGGTCGAGGTCGGTGGCGTCCTTGTCCTCGGGATGCCGCCGCACCTCGCCGCCACCGCCCTCGAACGCCTCGAGGTCCACCGGATCCACCGAGTCGAGGTCGCCCACGAGCATGTCGACGACGACGCCCCGCCGGTTCGCTTCTGTCAGCCCGACGTCGGCCGCGATCACGAGCGCGTCATCGGGTACGTCGATCGGAAGGCGCGCGGGACCGCCGCCGCAGAAGATGAATGCCGTTCGCACCGCCTGGAGCTCCCTCCGCCGGCATTACCCGGTTCAGGTTCGTCGGGTCGCCGGCGCCATCAGCCGACCTCTCAGCCCGGTCCCCCGAGCTCCCCGTGTCCTCTCCCGAGTATAGGCCGAGCTCAGGTCCGGGCCGGGCCCGTGGCGATCAGGTAGCCGCGCAGCCCCTGCATCGCGCGCCCCATGAGCACCCGCATCACCGGCCGGTAGAGCGTCGCGGCCAGCTCGCCGACGACCGGCACCGCGAGGCGGATGTCCTCCCGCCAGGTGAACCGGGTGCCGCCCTCGATCGGATCGAGCAGCCACGTGCCGGTGCCGGTCACGAGGGAGCCGTGGCGGATGTCGAGCCGACGCGGTGGATCCCATGCCACGACATCCATCGGTTCGGTGAACGCCGGCACGCCGAGGATGCGCGTGCGCACCGCGAGTCGCACGCCGACGCCTTCCCGCTCGTCGGAGACGACCGTCACGCTGTCGGCGTCGAGCATCCAGTCCGCCTGGCGCTCCCAGTCCATCAGCACGGTCCAAGCTTCCTCGAGGGGAACCGGCAGCACGATCTCGCGTTGGACCAGCACGGTGCCGAGTCTAGGCGGCGGCGACCTGCCGAGGCGACGCCACGTAAGCTGCCGCCATGGCGCGCGGGGCGGTCGTGGCGGCGGCGATGGTGAGCGCGAGCGGCACCCGTCCGTCGGTCGAGCCTGCCGCGGTCACCGATGGAGGCGTCGGCGTCGCGTGGGACGACGACGGCGCGATCACGTACGCGGGGTCGGCGGACGGCCTTCCTCGGGAACCGACACTCGGCTCCCCCGATCGTGGCTGCCTCGTGCCGGGGTTCGTGGACCAGCACACCCATCTGCCGTTCGTGGGGTGGCGCGCCGACGAGTTCGAGGCGCGGCTTCGGGGCGTTTCCTACCGGGAGCTGCATGGGGGCGACGGCGGCATCTTCAGGTCTGCGCGCATGTTCGCAGAGTCGAGCGACGACGAGGTGCTCGGATTCTCACGGACGCTGCTCGACGAGATGCTCGCGCACGGCACGACGGCGCTCGAGCTGAAGACGGGCTACGGGCTCTCGGTCGAGCAGGAGCTGCGGGCCGCGCGGCTGGCGCGCCGACTGGCCGCGGAAGGGTCGCAGACCTGCACCGTCACACTGCTTGCCGCCCACGCCGTACCGGCCGGCATGACACGCGCCGACTGGGTCCGCACCGCGTGTGACGAACTGATCCCGGAAGCCGCCCGTGAGAGGCTCGCCGACGCGGTCGACGTTTACGTCGAGGACATCGCATTCTCGCTCGACGACCTCGACGCGATCGCAGCGACGGCGAGCACGGCAGGGCTCGCGCTCCGTGTGCACGCCGACCAGCTGGGCGACTCGGGTGCGGCCGCGGCGGCGGCACGCCTCGGCGCCCGCAGCGCCGACCACCTGAACCACTGCTCGCCCGACGGCGTCGGGGCCCTGGCCGCGAGCGAGACCGTCGCCGGCCTGCTGCCCGCCTCGACGTTTCTCCTGCGCGGGAAGCCGGCACCTGCCGGGGCGCTGCGCGAAGCGCGAGCACCCATCGCGCTCGCCAGCGACGCGAACCCCGGCACCTCACCCGTGGTCTCGATGCCGGAAGTGATCGCGATGGCTGCCGGCGTGTACGAGGTCCCGCCGCTCGAAGCGCTCACGGCCGCGACCCTGAACCCGGCGTGGGTGCTGGGGCTCGCCGACCATGTCGGCACGCTCGAGGTCGGGAAGCGGGCCGATCTGGTGCTGCTCGAGGACCCGGCGTTCGCCCAGGTGCCGTACCGGCCGGGGCACGACCCCGTGGTCTCGACGGTCGTCGGCGGCATCGCGGCGCTCGCGCGATAGTCCAGGCTGGACTAGTCGAGCGGTCCGATCACGGCTTCCGCGGCGACGACCACGTGGCCCTCGCGCACCAGGCTCACCGCGTCGGCGATGTCGGGGCCGAACTCGCGGTCGGCCTCGAAGAACGGCACGCGCGCCCTGATCGCGTCGTGAACGGCGCGGGTCGCCGGTCCAGGTTCCAGCGGCGCCCGCAGGTCGAGCGCCTGCGCGGCCCCGAGCGCCTCGAGCGCGATCACGGTCTCGGCGTTCGCGACGACCTCCCTGGCGTGCCGGGCCGACGTCATCCCCATACTGACGTGGTCCTCCTGGCCAGCGCTCGAAGGGATCGAGTCCACCGAGGCAGGGTGTGCGAGCGACTTGCACTCGCTCACGAGCGATGCCGCCGTGTACTGCACGAGCATGAAGCCCGAGTTGAGCCCCGAGCCGTGCACGAGGAACGGCGGCAGTCCGTTGGACAGATGCTCGTCGAGCAGGCGGTAGAGGCGGCGCTCGGAGATCGACGCGAGCGAGACGAGCGCGGTCGCGACCGTGTCGAGCGGCACCGCCACCGGTTGGCCGTGGAAGTTCCCCCCGCTCATCACCTCACTCGTCTCGTCGTCGGGGAGCACGATCGGGTTGTCGCTCACGCTGTTGATCTCGATCGCCAGCACCTCGCGCGCGTATGCGAGCGCGTCGCGGGTCGCGCCGTGCACCTGTGGCGCGCAGCGGAGCGAGTAGGCGTCCTGCACGAGGTGGGGCGACTCACGATGTGAGGCGAGGATCGGTGACCCCGCGAGCAATCGGCGAAGGTTCGCAGCGCTCGCCGCCTGCCCGGGATGCGGACGCAGCGCCTGCAGCCGCTCGTCGAAGGGCCGGTCGGTGCCGAGCGAAGCCTCGATCGTCATCGCCGCCACGACGTCGGCGGTCCGGGCGAGCGTCGCCGCGCGCTCGGCCGCGATGATGCCGATCGCGAGCATGCCCTGGGTGCCGTTCACGAGGGCAAGGCCCTCCTTCGCGAGGAGCGTGAGCGGCGAGAGCCCGACCCGTTCCATCGCGCCGACGGCCGGTTCCACGCCGCCCTCCGGCGCCAGCACCTCGCCATGGCCGATCAGCGGCAGGGCGAGGTTCGCGAGCGGGGCGAGGTCGCCCGACGCGCCCAGCGAACCTTGCTGGGGCACGGCCGGGATCAGGTCCTCGTTCAACATCGAGACCATCAGATCGACCACCTCGGGCCGCACCCCGGAGTGGCCGAGGGCGAGCACGTGGGCGCGGAGCAACAGCATCGCGCGCGCCTCCTCGCGAGGCAGGGGGGCACCCACCGCCGTCGCGTGCGATCGCACGATGCCGTGCTGCAGCGTCGAGGCCTGCGCCGGATCGACACGGGTGTGGGCGAGCGCCCCGAAGCCGGTCGTGACGCCGTAGATCGTGTTGCCGCTCGCGACGGCGTCGCCGATCACCGCACGCGCCGCCGCGACCCGCGCACGGGCGTCGGCGCCGAAGGAGACGGGCGCGCCGCCCGCCACCGCGACGACGTCGGCCGCGTCGAGCCGTCCTCCGACCTCGACGCTCATCACGGCGCCGCTTCCAGTATCCGTGTCTCGAGCGGCGTCTCGATGACGTCACCGTGCTCCCCGGGTTCCACGCGTCGCGCGCCGGCGCCGGAAGCGGAGACGAGCACCTCGGCCACCTCGGTGCCGACGAGGTGCACCGCCGCGAGGTCGTCGCACGCGATGCCGGGCGGCAGCACGCCTTCCCCGACGAGGCGGTGGTACTCGGGGCGGCGCACCGGCTCGGAGTCGAAGTGGGGGCAGAAGCTCCCCGGCACGAGACCCAGCCCGTCGGGAAGCGGGTCGGCTCGTCCGAGCAGGAAGGAGTCGGTCGTCGACGCCTCGAACCAGCAGTTGGCACCCGCGCTGCCACCGGCGAGCACGACGCCCGCGTCCCATGCTTCCCGCAGGATCTCGTCGAGACCGTGCGCTCGCCAGATCGCGAGCAGGTTGACCGTGTTGCCGCCGCTCACGAACACGACGTCCTGGGTGAGCACGAACGACCGTAGGTCCTCGACCGTGCGATGGAACAGACCGAGGTCGCTCGGCTCGAAGGAGTGCGACGGGAACGAGCGGTAGAAGGCGGCCACCGCCCGATCGGCGTCCCCGACGGCCGTGGGCACGTACAGCACCTTCGGGCGCGCGGCGCCGGTGAGGTCGAAGATGAACGGGTAGACCGGGTCGTCGGGCCATTGCCCGCCGCCCATGGCGACGATGTGCGCCTCGCTCACGGCGCCACCGGCTCCCAGATCAGCTCGGCGACGTCGATCACCAACTCGGTGTCTGGGTCGCCGGACCTCACCTCGCCCGTGCCCACGCACATCGCGTCGTTCAGCCAGGCGGAGCCTTCATCGTCGGACAGGTGAGTGACGGACACGACGATCTGACGCCGACCGACGGGGTACGCGCGGCCGAAGCCTCGCATGTCGAAGAAGACGACGGTGCCCTCGTCGGACTCGATCACGCCTTGGAAGTCGGGGACGAACGTCCGATCGGTGCGCCGGAGCGGATGGTTGGCACCCCGCAGCCGACCCGACACGCGTCCCTCGCACCACCCCTCGGCGATGAAGAAGTGCTGCTCCTGCGTCCCCGCCTCGCCGTCGAGGGGAACCACCCATTGCTCCGGATAGGTGAAGCGCATGCGGTACAGCGGCTCGAGGCGCATCAGCCCTCCCGCATCGGGGTGCGCACCCCTCGCTCGTCGGCCACCTCGATCGCCCGCTCGTAGCCGGCGTCCACGTGGCGAACTACCCCCATCCCCGGGTCCGACGTCAGCACCCGCTGCAGCCGTTCCCCAGCGTTCGCCGTGCCGTCGGCCACCACCACCATGCCTGCATGGATCGAGTAGCCGATGCCCACGCCTCCGCCGTGGTGCACGCTCACCCAGTGTGCCCCCGCAGCGGTGTTCACGAGGGCGTTCAGGATCGGCCAGTCCGCGATCGCGTCGGACCCGTCGAGCATCGCCTCGGTCTCGCGGTTCGGGCTCGCGACGCTGCCGGCGTCGAGGTGGTCACGCCCGATCACGATCGGCGCGCCGACCGCGCCCGAGGACACGAGCGCGTTGAACCGCTCTCCTGCCCGTTCCCGCTCGCCGTAGCCGAGCCAGCAGATCCGAGCCGGTAGCCCCTGGTAGGCCACCCGTTCGGATGCGAGCCGCAGCCAGCGGTGCAGGCGCTCGTTCTCGGGGAAGAGCTCGGCCACGGCGGCGTCGGTCGTCGCGATGTCGGCCGGATCGCCCGAGAGCGCGGCCCACCGGAAGGGCCCCTTCCCCTCGCAGAATAGCGGTCGCACGAACGCCGGCACGAACCCCGGATAGCTGAACGCGACGTCGTGGGTGAGCCCGCCGGCTTCCGCGCCGGCGCGCAGGTTGTTGCCGTAGTCGAACGCGACCGCTCCGCGAGCCGCGAAGCCCACGATCGCCTCGACGTGGGCCGCCATCGACGCCTCCGCGCGGCGCACGTATTCGGCGGGAGCTCGTGCGCTGAGCTCTGCCGCCTCGTCGAGCGAGAGCCCGGCCGGCACGTAGCCGCCGAGCGGGTCGTGGGCGGAGGTCTGGTCGGTGACGACGTCGGGCTGCCATCCGCGGGCGAGCAGGGCGGGCAGCACCTCGGCGCAGTTGCCGACGAGCCCGATCGAAACGGCGTCCCGGGCAGCCTTGGCCTCGTCGGTCCACCGCAGCGCTTCGTCGAGGTCGTCGGTCTCCCGGTCGAGGTATCGGGTCTTCACGCGACGCTCGATGCGCGCTGGATCGACCTCGACGCAGAGCGCGACACCGTCGTTCATCGTCACGGCGAGCGGCTGCGCACCGCCCATGCCACCGAGGCCTCCCGTGAGCGTCACCGTGCCGGCGAGGGAGCCGCCGAAGTGCTGGTGCGCACACTCGGCGAGCGTCTCGTACGTGCCCTGCACGATGCCCTGGGTGCCGATGTAGATCCACGACCCGGCGGTCATCTGCCCGTACATCGTGAGTCCCTGTGCCTCGAGCGCGCGGAACGTCTCCCAGTCGGCCCACTTCGGCACGAGCATCGAGTTCGAGATCAGCACCCGCGGTGCCAGATCGTGGGTGCGGAAGACCGCGACGGGCTTCCCGGACTGCACGAGCAGGGTCTCGTCGTCGGCCAGCGTCCTCAGCGTGCGCACGATCGCGTCATAGGCCTCCCAGCTGCGCGCCGCCCGGCCGGTGCCGCCGTACACGACGAGATCCTCGGGACGCTCGGCAACCTCGGGGTCGAGGTTGTTCATCAGCATGCGCATCGCCGCTTCCTGCGGCCAGGAACGGCACGACAGCTCACTGCCACGTGGCGCACGGATCTCTCGACCGGTCATCGCGTCACCTCCACGGCGCGGCGGCTGACTTCACGGCGCGATGCTACTGCGACGGCATGCTCCCTCGCCGTGTTCCGATACGGAGGTCCGTGGCCGGGATGCTTGAGTGGCCCGTTCAGGCCGGGTAGCGTCCCCCCGATGGCCGTCGGAACTTCCCCCTACGACGCCGGCGGCGCCGGTGGACTCGTGACCGAGCCGATCCGCGTGCTGATCGCCGACGACGAACCCTCGCTGCGGGGCGCCCTCGCCGACCTGCTCGAGCAGGAGGACGACGTGATGCTGATCGGCACGGCGGGCGACGCCGACGAGGCGATCGCCCTCGCGAGCGACGAGCGACCCGACGTCGCCCTCGTCGACGTCTCGATGCCGGCGGGCGGCGGCCCTCGGGCGGCACGTGAGATCGCTCGGTGCTCCCCCGACACCCGCGTGATCGCGCTCTCCGCGTTCGAGGACCGGCCGACCGTGCTCGAGATGCTCCGCGCGGGCGCGGTGGGCTATCTCGTGAAGGGCACCGCCGGGGAGGAGATCGTCGGTTCGATCCAGAAGGTGATGGCCGGCGGTGCGAGCCTGTCGACCGAGGTCATCGCGGGCATCGTGTCGGAGCTCTCGAAGCAGCTCCGCCGCGAGGACGACGAACGTGAGCAGCTCGACCTGCGCCGTGCGGAGATCCAGCGATTCGTCGCGGGCGAGGGCGTCTCGATGGCGTTCCAGCCGATCGTCGACCTCGCGACCGGCACCACGGTCGGCCTCGAAGCGCTCGCGCGCTTCTCGACACCCCCGCCGCGGCCGCCGAACGAGTGGTTCGCAGAGGCGGTCTCGCTGGCGCTCGGCGTGCAGCTCGAGCTGACCACGCTGACGCAGGCGCTGCGCGCCGTGCCGAGGATCGACACCGGCGTCTACCTGGCGGTGAACTGTTCGCATCGCGCCGCCGTCTCGTCCGAACTGGCGGCGCTCGTCGAGCCCCTCGCCGATCGGCTGGTGCTCGAGATCACGGAACACGAGGCGGTAGAGGACTACGACGACCTCGTCGAAGCGTTGGCTCCGCTGCGAGCTCGAGGGACGAGGGTGGCGATCGACGATGCCGGCGCGGGGTTCGCGAGCATGCGGCACACGCTGCGCATCGCACCCGACATCGTGAAGCTCGATCTCAGCCTCACCCGCGACATCGACACCGATCGAGCGAAGCGGGCGCTCGCGTCGGCGCTCGTCTCGTTCGCGCGCGAGATGGGATCCTCGCTCGTCGCGGAAGGTATCCAGACCTCGGAGGAACTCGCCACGCTGCGCGAGCTGGGCGTGGGCTTCGGACAGGGGTTCTTCCTCGCGGAGCCCGGTCCGCTGCCCTGATCGCCTGCCGGGGACTACTCGCCGCTGCGACGGTCCATCGCCCACGACGAGGTTTCCGACCCCTTCGTGAACTGCTTCATCTCCGTGGCGACGGCGACGGCCTCGGCGTAGTGCTGGAACGACCGCTTGGCCGTGCTCGCGACACCGATCGACAGGGTCAGCACCCCGAACCGCTGCAGCTCGCCTCGGCGGTTCGTGACCTCGATGTAGCCACGTTCGCGATCGGCCTCGTCGTAGAACCCGGGCGCGGCCCCGTCGAACGCGGCCACGACCGCGTCGGCGACCGGTTCCGCACGTTCGGGAGCGACGACCACCACGAAGTCGTCACCGCCGACGTGGCCGACGAAGGCCGCGCCGTCGGCTGCCCCGCGGGCGGCCTCGCCGATCAGGCGGGCCGACGCCTGGATCACCTCGTCGCCCCGCATGAACCCGTAGTGGTCGTTGTACGCCTTGAAGTGATCGAGGTCGGCATACAGGATCGCGAACGGGTCGGAACGCGCGAGGCGCGCGTCGATCTCCTCCTCGATGCGCACGTTGCCGGGCAACCCGGTGAGCGGCGACTGTGTACGGGTGTCGCGCGAGCGGCGCAGCACACCTCGGATGCGCGCGAGCAGCTCCGGGGTGTCGAAGGGCTTGACGATGTAGTCGTCGGCGCCGATCGCGAAGCCTTCCAACTTGTCGGCCGAGAGCCCTCGAGCGGTGAGCATGATCACCGAGACGGTGGCCGTGCCCGGGTCCTGCCGGAGGCGACGGGTCAGCTCGAACCCGTCCATGTTCGGCATCATCACGTCGGCGAGCACGAGGTCGGGGCGGCGCTCCCGAGCCGCCTCGAGCGCCAAGGCGCCGTCGGCGGCGACGCGCACGTCGTAGCCGGCGGCGCGCAGTTCGATCTCGAGCAGCCTGGCGATGAACGGATCGTCGTCGACCACGAGCAGGCTCTCGCCACCCCCGTTGCCCTCGCCGGCGGTCTCGATCTCGGTCTCGTCGGTGCGGTAGCCCTCGGTCACACCATCATCCTCATCCCGCGCGCCCCCGCGCGTGCACCTCGGTCATCGGCGGCGCGTTCGGTCGGTCACGCGCGTCACCGTATGCGTCGGTTCATGGAATCGGCACTTTATCCCTCGAGGTGAAGCATGTCCGGGGATCCCGGTGGGCACCCGGCCGCAACCCCGGACGCCGGTCGCCCGTGCGTGGCACGATAACCGGACCAACTGGCAAGGGGGTCGGTTCGATGCACGTGCTGGACACGTTCCTCGACGCGATGGGGAACACTCCCCTCGTGCGCCTTCGCTCGATCACGCGCGGCCTGCGCCCGACGATCCTGGCCAAGGTGGAGATGTTGAACCCGGGCGGGTCCGTGAAGGACCGCATCGGCATCCGCATGATCGAAGCCGCCGAGCGAGAAGGGACGCTTCGACCCGGCGGCACGATCGTGGAGCCCACTTCGGGCAACACCGGTCACGGGCTCGCGATCGCGGCGGCGATCCGCGGCTACCGCTGCATCTTCGTGATGCCCGACAAGATGAGCCAGGAGAAGATCTCGCTCCTGCGCGCGTACGGTGCCGAGGTCATCATCACGCCGACCGCAGTGCCTCGTGAGTCGCCGGAGTCCTACTACTCGGTCGCGTCGCGCCTGGCCGACGAGATCCCGGGCGCGTTCCAGCCGAACCAGTACTTCAACCAGGAGAACCCCGCCGCCCACTTCGACACGACCGGCCCAGAGATCTGGGAACAGACCGACGGTCGCATCGATGTCTTCGTCGCAGGGGTCGGCACGGGCGGCACGATCACCGGCGTGGGGCGCTACCTGAAGTCGCAGAACCCCGACGTGGTGATCGTGGGCGCCGACACCGAGGGCTCCGTGTACACGGGCGACGAACCGCGGCCATACCTCACGGAGGGCATCGGGGAGGACTTCTTCCCGGAGACGTTCGACCCCGACATCGTCGACCGCTGGGTGCGGGTGCCGGACCGGGAGGCGTTCCTCACGGCGCGGGCCGTCACTCGCCAGGAGGGCATCCTGGTCGGCGGGTCGTGCGGCTCCGCGGTCTACGCGGCGCTCGAGGTCGCTCGCGACTACGGCGACGACACGACGATCGTGGTGCTGCTCCCCGACACGGGCCGCAACTACCTCTCGAAGCTGTACTCCGACGCCTGGATGCGCCAGTACGGGTTCCTCGAAGGGCCCGAGGTCACGACCGTGGAGCAGGTGCTCTCGTCCAAGGGCGCCGAGCTGCCGCCCGTGATCACCGTGAACGCCCACGACAAGGTGCGCCAGGCGGTCGACGTGCTGCAGGCGAGCTCGATCTCGCAAGCGCCGGTCGTGCGCGAGGAGTCCGCCGACGTGACGCAGTTCGTGGGGTCGATCCGCGACCGCGAGCTGCTCGAGCGGGTCTTCCGGGACCCCGACGCGCTGCAGGCCGACGTGGCCGAGGTCATGGCGCCTCCGATCCCGTTCGTGGAGTGGGACCAGCCGATCGAGACGGCCTTCGCCCAGCTCGAACAGGCGCCGGCGGTGCTCGTCGCGAAGACCGGCCAGGTGCTGGGCGTGCTCACGCGAAGCGACCTGCTCGCATTCATCGCCCATCGTCGCCAGGCGCAGCGGTAGCGGCTGCGGTGCGATCGTTGGGCATCGACGTCGGCGTCGGCAAGGGGCTCGACGTCGTGCTGCTCGACGAGCGCCGGGTGCCCCTGCACGCCTCGTCGCGCGTGCACGTGCACGACGTGGAGCGTCTCATCGCCGAGCTGCGCCCCGACGTCGTCGCGATCGACTCGCCGCCACGATGGGCGCCCTCGGGACGCTCGAGGCTGACGGAACGGCAGCTGGCGGCCCTCAACATCTCGTCGTTCAACACCCCCAGCGAGGCCCACGGCAAAGGGAACCGCTTCTTCGCCTGGATGGAGGTCGGGTTCGAGGTGTTCGCGCAGGCGGCGGCGGCGGGGTTCCCGGCGTACTCGGCGGGCAGCCCCCGCGGGAAGGCGCTCGAGGTGTTCCCGCATGCGACCGCCGTCGTGCTGGCAGGCTGCCTGGCGCCCAGGGGCGCGCGCAAGCACGCATGGCGAGCGGCAGTGCTGCGAGCCCAGGGCGTGCGCACCGACGAGCTCAGATCGGCCGATCGGATCGACGCCGCCCTCGCCGCGCTCACCGGGCTGTACGCGCTCGACGGGAAGCGGTTCGCCCCCGGCGACCCGCGGGAGGGCGTGATCGTGGTGCCATCGGCGGCGTTGCCCGCCACGCCGTACCGGCCGGGGTCGGCGGCGCCCCGCGAGGCCGAGCCGCTGTTCACTTACTGCGCCTGTGGCGACCCGGCGTGCGACCGTCTCGTCCGCGGGGAGTTCGCCCCCGGGCACGACGCGAAGCGCAAGGCCATGCTGTGGCGACTCGCGCGGCAGGGGGCCGACGCGCTCGAGGAGCTCACGGCCCGTGGATGGAAGCCCCCACCCGAGATGCGATGAGGAGGGTCTGATGAGCGACGAGCGAGCCGGCGATCGGCTTCGGTTCGAGACGCGCGCGATCCACGCCGGCCAGGACCCCGACGACTCGTACGGCGCCGTGAACGTGCCGATCTACCAGACCTCCACCTACGCGCAGCCGGAGGTCGGCGCCCCGAAGGTGTGGGATTACGCGCGCGGGGGGAATCCGACGAGGGAAGCCTTCCAGCAGGCGCTCGCCTCGCTCGAGGGCGGCGCGCGAGGCTTCGCGTTCTCGAGCGGGCTCGGCGCCGAGACCACCTTGTTGTTGACCCTGCGCCCCGGCGACCACGTCGTGCTCGCCGACGACGTGTACGGGGGAACCTACCGACTGCTGTCGAAGGTGCTGAGCGATTGGGGCCTCACGTTCTCGACGGTCGATCTCGCCGACCTCGACGCGCTGTCGTCGTCGCTGACGCCGGCCACCAAGCTCGTCTGGATCGAGACGCCGTCGAACCCGCTGCTGAAGATCGTCGACATCGGGGCCGTCAGTGCCATCGCGCACGACCACGGAGCCCGGGTGGTCGTGGACAACACGTTCGCCACACCCGCGCTGCAGCGCCCGCTCTCGCTCGGCGCCGACGCGGTCGTGCACAGCGTGACGAAGTACGTCGGCGGACACTCCGACCTGATCGGCGGTGCGATCGTGACGAGCGACGAGGAGTGGGTCGAGCGGCTCGGGTTCCTCGTGAACGCGGTCGGGGCGGTGCCGGGTCCGATGGACAGCTACCTCGCCCTGCGCGGGCTCAAGACGCTCGCCGTGCGGATGAGGGCGCACTGCGCCGGCGCCCGAGCGATCGCCGGCTACCTTCGCACGAGTCCCGCCGTGACCCGGGTGCTCTACCCCGGCTTCGAGGATCATCCCGGGCACGAGATCGCCGCCCGGCAGATGGCGGACTTCGGCGGCATGGTGTCGTTCATGGTGGGCAGCGCCGAGAGGGCGCTCACCGTCGCCCGCCGCACGGAGCTCTTCTTCCTGGCGGAATCGCTCGGCGGGGTCGAGTCGCTGATCGAGGTGCCCGGACCGATGACGCATGCGAGCGTCGCGGGGTCGCCGCTCGAGGTGCCGGCCGACCTCGTGCGGCTCTCGGTGGGCATCGAACACCCCGACGATCTGATCGAGGACCTCGACCGGGCCCTCACCGACCACCCATGAACGAGCCGTGAGCGATCGGCCCTACTATCGCCGCGACCTCGCCCTCATCCACCACCGAGGGTTCGGGTTCCACGCCGACGATTGCGCCCCGGGCATCCTGACGCTGCTCGAACCGGTCCGCGCACGAGACGGTCTCGTCGTCGAGCTCGGATGCGGCAGCGGGCTGCTCACGAGACACCTCCTCGACGCGGGGAACAGGGTGATCGCCACTGACGCCTCACCCGCGATGCTCGACCTCGCCCGCGAGGTCATCGGTGAGGCGGAGGAGATCCGCCGACTCACGCTGCCCGACGATCCGATCCCCGCTGCCGACGCGATCGTCTCGGTCGGGCACGCGCTCAGCTACCTGCCGACCGCCGGGGCGATCGACCAGGCACTCGTCGCGATCGCGAACGCGCTGCGGCCCGGAGGCATCCTCGCGATCGACCTGTGCGACCTCGAGTGGGCCGCGACCCGGGTCGACCAGCCCAACAAGGGCTGGCTGGGCGATGGATGGGCGCTCGTGACCGAGTTCTCGGTGCCGTCCCTCGACCGGTACGTGCGCCGGATGGCCACGTTCATCCGCCAGGACGACGGCTCCTGGCGGCGCGACGACGAGCGACACGACAACGTGATGGTCGATACCTCGGTCGTGCCGGCCCTGCTCGCCGAGCACGGCGTGGAGGCGACCGTCGGAAACGCGTTCGGTGACGAGACGCTTCCCGTCGGCCTCCGTGCAATCGTGGGTCACCGACCCGTTTGAGTCCGCAGGACGCCGTCTCAGAGCCGAAGCGTCGTGCCGTCCGCGACCGATAAGGCCACCGCGCGGACTCCTGGCTCTCCCTCGACCACGTCGATCGGCAGTGGATCGCCCTCGGGACCGAGCCAGGCGCGCAGACGCGCGGCGTCGCCGACGAGATGCACACCCGCGATGCCCGTGACTTCGACGTCATGCCGGATCGGGAGGCGTCCTGGGTGCATCGCCGACGGCACGTCCCACGCGATGAAGAAGGGCAGCCAGGGCTCTCGCGCGTCGTCGTCGAAGCCGGCGCCCCGCCACCGGAGTTCCGAGCCGTCGGGGGTCAGCCGAGATCCGGGCTGCACCGACAGGTCGGTCCGTGCGGCCACGGACTCGATGTCGTCTGCAAGCAGACAGACGGACAGCCAGCGATCGCGGCCGTCAGACGTCATCTCGAGCAGCGCTCGGCCGGGCGCCGTCGAGCGCCCGATCTCGAGATCGACCACGGCGAGCAGCTCGATGTAGTCGTCGCCGAGCGGCACGATGCGGTTGCCGGTGCCCCACCGAGGATGCACACCGCCGGGGACCGACGCGAGGCCGTGTTCACGGCGCAGGCGCTTCCCCGCTCGATCGAGGTCGGACACCGCCAACACCACGTGATCGATCGAGTACACCGCGTCTCCTCGTCGCGAACCCCACCATCGTGTCATCTCGCGATACCGTCGATGGATGCGCCATGCCCGGCTCACGCTCGCGACGTTCGTGATCGCCGCGTCCGTCGCCACCCCGGCGGCGGCCGCAGACCTCGAGCCGCGGCCGTTTCTCGAGGACCTCGTGTTCCCGACGAACATGGCGTTCATGCCCGACGGCACGCTGCTGTTCACGGAGAAGGAGACGGGCAACGTGCGGGTCGTCACCCCCGGCGGCGAGTTGGTCGATCGGCCGTTCATCACGCTCCCGGTGATCCCCGACGCGGAGCGCGGCCTGCTCGGCATCGCGGTGCATCCCGACTTCGAACGCGAGCCGTGGGTGTACGTCTACCACTCCGATCCAGCGGACGGGCTGAACCGGCTCGTTCGCGTGCGGGCGGACGGTTCGGTCGCCGAGGGTCAGCCGGAGACGCTCCTCGACGGGATCAGCGCGGTCGCCGGATACCACAACGGCGGGGATCTCGCGTTCGGCGCCGACGGCTCCTTGTTCGTCGCGCTGGGCGAGGCGCACGAGCCCGATCGCGCCCAGGACGAGGCCGACGTCGGGGGAAAGATCGTGCGCCTCGAGCCCGACGGCTCGGTGCCCGAAGACAACCCGTTCGGTCCCGACAACCCCGTTTGGTCGATCGGTCACCGCAACTCGTTCGGCCTCTGCGTCGATCCCTCGACCGGGGCGCTCTGGGAGACCGAGAACGGGCCCGACGTGGACGACGAGGTGAACGTGATCGAGCCGGGGGGGAACTACGGCTGGCCCGCGGTCACGGGCACCTCCGGGGAAAGCCGCTTCATCGACCCCGTCGTGGTCTTCCCCGACACGATCGCCCTCACCGGATGCGCGGTGGCCGGCGGCTCTGTCTGGTTCGGATCGTTCGACGGCCGTCTCTGGCGCCTGCCCGCGTCACCGGAGGCCGCGGCCGAGGCAGACGAAGTGGCCCGGTTCCCTTCGGGCGTGACCGACGTGCTGCTCGGGCCCGGCGGCACCCTCTACGTCGCCACCGCCGACTCGATCTGGACCCTCGGCCTCGAGGGCGTGACCGCGTCCATCTCGGCTCCGACGCAGACCGACCCATCTGCCGCGACGCCGTCGCCACGGGTCGTGGGAACGGCGGAGGACGGTGACCCATGGCGTTCCTGGGTCGCGGTCGCCGCGATCGTCGTGCTCGCCGGCGCGCTCGGCGCCCGGTTCGTCGCCGGACGGCGGCTCCGGCGCGGTCAGCCCGGTGACGATCGCTGAGTGTTCACGCCGGCTTCGGTCGCTTCATGTAAGCAACCGTCGAGAGGGCTCCCGACGGGGTCGGCTGGGCCACCACCGACACGAGCTCCCAGCCGTCGTCGCCGAAGGTGTTCAGGATCTCACCCGGGTTGTGCTCGAGCAGCGGCGCGACGAAGTACTCCCATGCGGTCATCCGGTCCCCTCCCGGTGCAGTCGTTGGTCGGCCCGCCTGATGCAGACGCCCATGATGACCTCGAGCCCGGCCTCGCTCGCGATGCGGTAGGCCTCCTCGTTCACGATGCCGGCTTGCAGCCACAACACCTTCGCACCGATCGACACGGCGTCGCGCGCGATCGGCGGCGTGTCCTCGGCCCGCCGGAACACGTCGACCACGTCGATCGGCAGGTCGTCGGGGATGTCCTGCAGCGACGGGTACGCCCGCTCGCCCAGCACCTCGGTCTCCCGAGGATTCACGGGCACGATGCGGTAGCCGCGCTCCTGCAGGTAGGCGGCGACATCGAGCGACGGACGCCCCGGCTTCGACGAGAGGCCGACCACCGCGATCGTCCGGGCCTCCCCCAACAGGATGCGCAGTTCCCGGTCCTCGGGAGCTACCGCGTTCACGGCATCGGCCACCTGGTCTCCTTCCTGATCGTCTCGAGCAGCATATGGAGCATCCATCCGGTCGCGCCCCACACGGTGTGCCCGTCGAGCTCGTAGGCGAACCCCTGCCAGACACCGCCGTCGGGCCGGTCGTAGGTCACCGTTCGCTCGGCCGACGCGAGGCACTCGATGCCGAACACCAGCACCTCGTCGATCTCGTCCTCGTTCACGATGAACGCGGGCGCGAGGTCGAGCGTTCCCACGAAAGGAACCACGAGGATGCCGCTCACGAAGGTGTGCACGGGCGGGAGTGCGCCGAGTAGTCGAGGCAACTCCGGGTCGAGCCCGATCTCCTCATGCGCCTCACGCAGCGCGGTCTCGGCGAGGGTCTCGCCCGGGTCCTGCAGCCCGCCCGGGAACGAGATCTCGCCGGCATGGCGAGAGAGCGCGGCGGCGCGCACGGTGAACACGAGGGCAGGTTCGGGCTCGAGCACGATCGCGGCGAGCACCGCGGCGAGGCGGTCGCCCGGACCGGGCGACGGCGTCGGGTCGGCGTCCAGTGCCGCGGCGAGCGATGCGAGCGCGTCGGCGTGTAGCATCGCGCGCCATGGTAGAGGAGGTCGTGCTCGATGCCGCCGCGGCCGCCGTCGACCCCGACGAGGTGCTCACCTACACGCGTGCCCTGATCGCCGCGAAGAGCGAGAACCCCGGCGGCACCGAGGATCGAGCAGCGGCCGTCGCGAGTGACATCCTCGCCGGGCTGGGGGCGGCGCCCGAGATCGTCCGCTCGGACGCCGGGCGCCCGAGCGTGGTGGCTTCGCTCGGCGCCGATCGGAGGTCCGAGCCTCGCCTGGAACGGCCACCTCGACGTCGTGCCCGCCGGCTCGCTCGACACGTGGCGACACGACCCCTGGGCCGGCGAGATCCACGACGGACGCCTCGTCGGGCGGGGCGCCGCCGACATGAAGGGCCCGATCGGGGCCGCCCTCGCCGCGGCTTCGGCGCTGCATCGAGCCGGCACGTCACTCGCGGGGTCGCTCGTCTTCCACCTGGCGGCCGACGAGGAGCTCGCCGGCGTGCACGGCACCAAGGTCCTCTGGGAGCGTGGCCTGCTGACCCAAGATGCCGCGATCGTGGGTGAACCGAGCGAGCTGCAGGTCGGTCTGGCCGAGCGAGGAGGCGCCTGGTTCACGGCGACGGCCTTCGGGAAGGCCGCCCACGGCTCGCTGCCGCATCGAGGCGTGAACGCGATCACCTCGATGGCGCGCTTCCTCCTGCGGCTGCCCGAGGTGCTCCCCGATCTCGAGCACCCGCTCGTGGGCCGGCCCACGGTGAACGCCGCCCTGATCTCGGGCGGCAGCGCCCCCAACGTCGTGCCCGACCGCTGTGAGATCGACATCGATCGGCGCATCGTTCCCGGCGAGACCGACCCCGACGCGGTGCGCGAGCCGTTCCTGGCGCTCGTCGAGTCCCTCAGCAGAGAACACCCCGAGGTCGAGATCGAGGTCGAGCTTCGGGAATGGACCGACGCCGCCGAAACATCAGCCGATACCGACATCGCCCGCATCGCCGTCGAGGCGGTCGAGGCGTCGACCGGGACCCGGCCGGGGTTGGTCGGGTTCACCGGCATCACCGACGCTCGCTTCTACATCAACCAGGCAAGCATCCCGACGGTGATCTGCGGACCGGGCTCGCTCACGGTGGCCCACACCGCCGACGAGTGGGTGCCGGTCGACGAGCTCGTCGCGGCGACCCGAGCCTACGCGCGCATGTTCGCTGCGTTCCTGGGGAGCTAGGCGGACCCCACGTCCGTCGGGGCTTCGCGTTCGGAGCGCCCGGACGTATCCTGGAGGGCGATGGATATCACAACCACCACCAGCACGTCGCCTATGATCACGATCACCGACGGCGCGGCGAGGAAGGCGCGTGCGCTGGCCGAGCGCGACGGGCGCCCCGACGCAGCCCTCCGCGTCCGCGTGACCGCGGGAGGGTGCTCCGGCTTCAGTTACGTGCTGACGCTCGAGGACACACCGGCCGACGGAGACAACGTCGTCGAGGGGCCGGGGGGCTTCAGGGTGCTGATCGACCCGGCGAGCGCGCCGATCGTGACCGGGTCCACGCTCGAGTTCAACGACTCGATGATGGACGGTGGGTTGAAGATGGTGAACCCGCAGGCCAAGCACGAGTGCGCCTGCGGCGAGTCGTTCAGCCTCTGAGCGCGCCTCGAGGCCGTCGGCGCGTCACGCGACCTGCAACGTTCCCGTCATCGACGGATGGATCTCACAGTGGAACCCCACCGACTCCGACAGCTCGACGGTGACGGTCACGTTCTGACCGGCGGAGACCGCCGCATCGACGGTGTCGTTGTCGAGGGTGAACGTGTGGTCGACCGTGTCGGCGTTCGTGATCGCGATGTCGGTCGATCCGGCGGCCACCGTGATCGTCGTCGGTTCGAACGTGAGGTCGACGATGTTGATCGCGGCCGACCCGGGTGCGAGATCGCCGACCTCCGACTCGGCCTCCGTGGCGTCTGAGTCGCCTCCGCCCGAGTCGCTCGAACACGCCCCGACGACCAGCGTCAGGGCCACGAGCGCCGCGAACAGCGCGGCGGGCCGAACGCGTGGCAGCTCCATCGGTCTCCCTCCTTCGATCGCAACCGAGCCTATCCCAACAGCGCAGAACCTGTGACGCGAGGGAAGGTCGCGGCGACACCGTGGGCTATGCTGCCCACGATGCCGGCCCCGACCGACAAGACCCAATGGAAGCATCTCTACGACGAGGTCGTGACCACCGGGCTGTGCACGGGTTGCACGGCGTGCATCGTCGCGTGTCCGTTCAACGTGCTCGGCTACGAGGACAACCTTCCCGTCCAATTGCAGGACGAAGGTCCCGACCGCTGTTCCCACGGCGACAAGGGCTGTTCGCTCTGCACGCTCGCGTGCCCCCGCTTCCGCGACTGGGAAGCCGAGATCGACACGACGCTGTTCGGCATGGCGCGGGCGCCGGACGAGGTGATCGGCAAGCACCGCGAGATCGTGCTCGCACGAGCCGCGGCACCTGAGGCGCTGATGAGCGGACAGGACGGCGGTGTGGTCTCCGCGCTGCTGATCTGGGGACTGGGCACGGGTCAGATCGACGGCGCCTGCACGTCGAAGCTCTCCGACGAGCGTCCGTGGGATGCCGAGCCCACCGTCGTCACCGACGCTCAGGGCGTGCTCGACACGGCGGGCTCGCGATACACGTACTCGGCGAACCCGCTGGCGCTGCTCCAGGCGGCCGAGATGGGCCTGTCGAACGTCGCGCTCGTGGGCATGAGCTGCCAGGCGAGCGTGACGGGATCGATGGAGGCCCGCCGCGTGAACAAGTGGCGGAAGAAGATCGCCTGGACGCTCGGCCTGTTGTGCTCGAAGACGTTCACCTACGAGGGGCTCATGGTGGACATCGCCCAACACGAGCTCGGGCTCGACCTCGACCACCTCGCCAGGGTGAACGTGAAGGGCAAGCTGCTCTTCTACACCGACGACGGTGACGAGCACGCATACTCGCTGAAGGACGCCCATCGGTACACACGGCCGGGGTGCCTGCGTTGTCCCGACTTCGCCGCGGAGCACGCCGACATCTCGTTCGGCGGTCTCGGGCAGTCCGAGGGCTGGACCCTCACGATCGTGCGGACCGACCGAGGCGCCGACATCTGGCAGCGGGCCATCGCCGACGGCGTCGTCGAGGCGCGTCCTGCCTCAGAGGACCCGAAGGCGGTCGAGCTGATGTTCAAGCTCGCCGCCAAGTCGCGGGCGAGGTGGCCCGGGCCCGACGAGATGCCCTCCGCCGGAACCTCACCCGGCCTCGTGCCCGATCCTTCCTGACCGCAGCGACCCCTACACCCCGGCCTCCATCGGCCGATACACCACACGTGACCCTCTAGGGTCCTGTCCGTGTGCGCCCGCTCGCGGACCGAGCGCGAGAGGAGGCGCCATGGTGGACACGGCCCGTTCGGCTGCGGGTGACCCCGTGCGCCACGCCGCCGTGCTCGAGGCGGTGGCCCACGCCGCTGAACGCCTCCTGCTCGCTGCCGACTGGCGGGAAGCCGCCGACGAGGTGCTCGGTCGCATGGGTCGTGCCGCCGGGGCTTCTCGGGCATTCGTGATCGAGAACCACACCGACGAGACGGGTCGCCCGCGCGACACGATCCGCCACGAGTGGTGCGCGCCTGGTGTCGAGTCGCGATTCGCAGATCACGCCCTCGACGGGGATCCCGGGGGCAGCGGGCTCGGAGAGGGTGCGGCGTCGCACGCGCGCGGCGAACCGGTCGTGCGCCACATCGGCGATCTGCCCGAGGCCGACCGATCCGGGTTCGTCGCGCACGGCGTCGTGTCGACCGTCGAGCACCCGATCTTCGTGGGCGACGGATGGTGGGGAACGATCGGTTTCGACGACTGCGAGCGCGAACGTCGGTGGAGCTCCGAGCTCGACGCCCTGCGGGCGGCGGCCACGCTGGTCGGCGCTTCGGTGACTCGTCACCACGTCGAGGGCGAGCGTCGCGTCGCGGAACGGCGCTGGCGACAGGTGATCGAGCACATCCCGGCCGTCACCTACATCGACGTGGTGGTCGCTCCCGGCGACGTCCGCATGGAGTTCGTGAGCCCGCAGGTCCGCTCGATCCTCGGCTACGAGCCCGAGCGGTTCCTCGCCGACCCCTCGTTCTGGTTCACGCTGATCCATCCCGAGGACCTGACGCGCCTCGAAGATTCGGGGGTGCTCGACGCCGCCGACCTCTCGAGGTTCGACGAGGTGTACCGCATGCGGGCGGCCGACGACACGTACCGCTGGATCCACGACACGTCGACTCCGGTCGTCCGCGAGGACGGCGAACTCGATCACTTCCTCGGCTTCATGATGGACGTCACCGAGCGCATGCACGCTCAGGAGAACGTCCGTCAGGCAGAGGAGCGCTACCGCCTGTTGGTGGAACGCACACCCGCGATCACGTACACCGAGTCCATCCTCGAGCGCTACGAGCCGACTTCCGTCAGCAGCTACCTGAGTCCGCAGATCGAGGCGGTCCTCGGCCATCCGCTCGCGGCCTGGGAGACCCCCGGGTTCTGGCTGCAGGTCATCCATCCCGACGATCGCGACCGCGTCATGGCCGAGAGCACTCGAACGAACGGCACCCTCGAGCCGTATCAGCAGGAGTACCGGATGATCGCGCTCGACGGTCGAGAGGTGTGGATCCACGACGAGTCGGTGGTCGTGCGCGACGCGCTCGGCAACCCCCTCTACTGGCAAGGCGTGATGCTGGACGTCACCGAGCGCAAACACGCCGAGGAGCAACTCCGGCAGGCCGAACAACGGTACCGGGCGTTGATCGAGCACATCCCCGCTGTCGTGTACCGGGAATCACCGGAAGGGGAACCGGCGAAGTTCTACATCAGCCCCCAGGTGGAGGACCTCTTCGGGTACACCCCCGAAGGGTGGACCTGGACCCCCGACTTCTGGCGCGACAGGATCCACCCGGACGACCAGGCGCTCGTGTACGAGACGAACGACCGATCCAACGAGACGAAGGAGCCCTACACGCTCGACTACCGCTTCCGGCATGCCGACGGGCGGTGGGTCTGGGTGCACGACGAGGCCACGTTCGTGCCCGCTCCCGACGACGAAGGATTCTGGCAGGGTTTCCTGGTCGACATCACCGAGCGCAAGGAGGCGGAGGAGCGACTCCGCGAAGCCGAGCTCAAGTTCCGAACGATCGTGGAGCAGAACCAGGCGATCTTCTACACCCAGGAGATCGACCCCGACGACCCGACGATCTCGCTCACCACCTACATCGCGCCTGGCAACACCGACCTGATCGGCTACACCCTCGAGGACATCCGAGCCGACCCGACCCTCTGGCGCTCGATCATCCACCCCGACGACCGTGAACGCGTGCTCTCGGCCGACGCCGAGAGCAACACGACCGGCGGCAGCCATTTCTCGATGGAGTACCGCATGATCGCCAAGGACGGCCGCATCGTGTGGGTGCAGGACGAGGCCCGTCTGGTGGAGCTCCCCGGCAAACCTGCCGTACTGGCAGGGCTTCCTGCTGGATGTGACCGAACGCAAGGAATCCCAGGCCCAGCTGGAACGAGCGCTCGCCGTCGAACGCGAGGCCACGCAGCGACTCCGCTCGCTCGACGAGATGAAGAACACCTTCCTGCAAGCGGTCTCTCACGACCTCCGCACGCCGCTGGCGGCGATCCTCGGTCTCGCGATCACGCTCGAGCGGGGCGATGTGCAGCTCGACGAGGCCGACTCGCGCGACCTCGCCGGACGCATCGCCGGCAACGCCCGGCGTCTCGAACGTCTGGTGACGAACCTGCTCGACATGGATCGACTCGCCCGAGGCATCGTCGCGCCGCAGCTCGAGGAGACCGACGTCGGCGCGCTCGTCGGTCGTGTCGTCGAGGAATCGGAGCTCGTGCCTCGCGCCCGCCTCGTCGCCGAGCTGGCGCCGGTGGAGCAGTCGGTCGACGCGGCCAAGGTCGAGCGCATCGTGGAGAACCTGCTCGCCAACGCCGCGCGCCACGCTCCCGCCACGGCCACGGTCTGGGTCCGGGTGCAACCCCACCCGGCCGGCGTCGTCATCGCGGTCGAAGACGACGGCCCGGGTGTGCCCGAGGACCTGCGGAAGACGGTCTTCGAGGCGTTCCGACAGGGACCCGACGCACCCAGTCACTCCCCAGGGGTCGGGGTCGGCCTCACGCTCGTGCGTCGGTTCGCCGAGCTCCAGGGAGGCCGGGCGTGGGTGCAGGAGCGCGAGGGCGGCGGGGCTTCGTTCCGGGTCTTCCTGCCGGCCGATGCCGGCGCGAGTGGCACGCTGCCGCCGCCCGAGGACGGCGTCCGGATGCAGGGCCCGCTCGAGCGGCCGCGCGTCTGATCTCTCGCGTCCGAGCAGCGGGCGCCTAGGTCAGGCGCCGGCGCTGAACGCGAGGTCGGCCACGTCGATCACGCCCTTGTTCGTGCGGTCGAACCTGATCTCGATCGCTCGAACGTCGGCGAGATCGAGCGCTTCGAAGCCCTCGAGCGGGAAGCGCAGTTGCTGCAGGATCACATGTCCGGAGAACCGACGGAGCCCCGAGGGGAAGCGCAACGCCTCGTTCCCGACGTCGGCCGCCGCCACCGAGACCTCGTCACCGTTGCCGTCGATGAGTGACACGGACAGATCCTGATAGGCGACGCCCCCATTGGCCCGGTAGCCCGGGTTCACGGCGGCCCTGAACTGCAGTGCGTCGAAGGCCCGAGCGTCGATCCCCGAGCCGAGGTCCAACCGCACCGCCCCCTCGGACGCTGACCATCCGAACACACCCCTGGAGAGCCCAGGCAGATGCGCGTCTGCGAACGCCAGATCGCCAGGCACGCAGGGTATCTCGAAGGTGTTCGCACACCACGCCAGCAACGACAGCCCCGATGCGCTCACGTCGTCGCCGCCCTCGGTGCGGGCGATCGACCGCTCGCGGGTGAAGCGGTCGACGTCGAGGCGGCGCCCGGCCATATCGGGTGCCAGGTAGGCCATGAGGGCGCGATCGGGATCGACGCCGGCCGGCGTGCTCTCCCCCGTCCACACCGGGTCGAGCCCGACCTCACCGCCCAGGTACCGGCGGAAGTACGAAACGATGTAGGTGGCCCCGACGCGACGCTGTTGTGCAGGAGTGAGCTTGCCTTCGCACCGCCCGAACGAGTCGTCGAACGAGCCCGGATACCCCGACGACGGCGTCCAGACCGTGTTGAAGAAGTTGTGGTTCGCCCCGAACAGCGTGAGGGTGTGTTTCGGCGTCGGGTCGCCGGGCACCCGGTAGCGGGAATCGTCGAAGAAGTGGACCCCCTGCAGGTCGAACACGTCACCGTCGCAGTACGGCAACACCACCGCGAGCGTCACGCGATTCACGGTCTCGCGCGTGAAGTCGACCGGGGCGATCGGCAGGATCGCGTCCACGCCGAACGGTGCGTCGCGTTCTCGGTCCACGATCACGTGCCACACCACGCCCTCGCCACCTCGGGAATGGCCCATCGTGCCGATCGTGGTCATGTCGACCTGGCCCACGAACAGATCGGCGAACGGTTCGCCGCCCGTGGTCGACCATGCCTGCCAGCGATCGAGGTGCTCCTCGAGCAGCTCGCCGCGCTGGCGCATCCCTGAGTCCGCGAGCTGGTTCCCGAGCACGTTGACGCCGTTGGCGCTCACCGAGACCACGACATAGCCGTAGCTCGCGAGCCGAGAGGCCGCGTAGTCGTACCCCTCATAGTTCGGCAGCGGGCGCCATCCCTCACGGCATGGCCAGCGGTACCCGGCCCGATCCTTGCGGAAGCACGACGAATGGTTCCCGTGCATGAACAGCACGATCGGGTACGGCCCGTCGGGCAGACCCGCCGGATAGTGCACGTCGGCCCTGACCTCGACCTTGGCCCCGAGCTGGGTGGGCTGGAACGCGCGATCGCCGAAATCGTACTTGCGTCGTGCCACGTCGTAGGGCCCGGGCGACGGGAGTCGCCGCGGCCGTTGTAGCGACGGTGCCCCGAGCGCCGACGCCGGCGACTCGCGGGCGGGCCGGCCGCCGTATGTCAACCCGAGCGCCCCCGACGTGACGAGGTCGTCGTCGGTGAGCGCCACGACCGACCGCAGGTTCGGGGACGGTACGGCGATCGCGAGTGGAGCCCCATCGACGGTCAACACGTAGGGGAGGGCCCGCGGCACGTACCGGCCGGCGACCCGCACCCGGAACACCCGACCCGGCGTGTCGGCACCGCGCATCGCCGGAGGTACGCCAACCTCCTCCACGATGAACCCGTCGCCGGCGCGGACCACCGTGGCCGGTCGACGGAGCAGGGCGCGCGCGACGTCCGGTGGGACCGCCGGGGTGATCGTCGAGCTGGAGCGGGGGACGCTCGAGGGCACCTCGGCCATCGCTCCGATCGGTGCCCACACGGCCGATAGGGCGACCACGAGCGCGATCGGGACCGCGTGTGTGGACACCGGGAGGCGTCTCCGTCCGTTCATCTCATCCGCCTTCGGGTCGTCGGCCACATCCTGTCATGCGGAACGACGGTGCGTCTCGGTCACCGGGCGCATCGTCCCAGGTGGCACACGCTGAAAGGGCCCCGGGCGAACGCCGGGACCCTTCACGGCACACGATCGAGGTCGCTAGATCGCTTGCCAGCCGGCGACCACCGGGTGATCGACGGCCGCCGGTCCGACCTGCGCCGCGCCGCCGGGCGATCCGAGACCGCTGACGTTGTCGTTGAAGAACTCCGCGTTGATCGGGGTGAACTGCTTCCACTCGCCGGGCACGTCGTCCTCGTAGAAGATCGCAGTGACCGGGCACGCGGGCTCGCACGCACCGCAGTCGACGCATTCGTCGGGCTGGATGTAGAGCATGCGAGGACCCTCGTAGATGCAGTCGACCGGGCACTCGTCGACGCACGCCCGGTCCTTCACGTCGATGCAGGGCTCCGCGATCGTGTAGGTCATTGCATAAACCCCTTTTCCACGGTGTCGACCTTGCAAACCCAGTGTACGCGCCCGGGAGCCCGCTGCAACTCACCCCGAGGGCGCAAGCTCCCGGAGCGTGTTCGCCACCGACGCCTGCCCGTCGGCGCCGAACGGCACCGGATAGACGACGGGCAGGTCGCACCCCGCCCGGCGGTACTCCTCCAGCCCTGCACGAACGTTCGAGGCGTCGCCGGTCAGACAGACGCGGTCGAGCAACGGATCCACTGCCTCGAGCGGGATCTCGGCTCCGGCCGCCCCCGCAGTGGCCGCGGCGGCGGCCGCGGACCCGACACCCATCGCCTCGAACTGCCGGCGGTAGGCGGGATACGCCGCGTATTCGCCCGCCGCGGCGGCCAGCGCCCGCCGAGCTCCTGCGCCGGAAGCATCGTCGGCGACTGCGGCCCGGATGTAAGCGGCCACCGTGATCGACGCAGGGTCTCGTCCCGCGTCGGCCGCGGCCCCCTCGAGTCGGGCCCTCGACTCGGCCACGCGCTCGGGAGTGCACCAGTTCAGCAGCACGCCGTCGGCGATCCTGCCGGCCAAGGCGACCGCGCGAGGCCCAAGGGCGGCGATCCAGATGGGAACCGGCCGATCGAGCACGAGTCCGGCGGCGGTGGGGCCCGTCATCGCGTCCAGGAGAGACTTGACCTCGAGGACCTGCGCCTGCAGCTCATCGAGCGCCCCGGCGTGCGGCGCACCGGTGCCGAGCCCGAGGATCGCTCGTCCACCGGATCGTTCATGAACGGTCGCGATGCCCATCGCGGTGAGCGCCGGGCGGCGCGACGTCATCGGCACGATGCCGGTGCCGAGCAGCAGCTGTGACGTCGCGCCCGCGAGGCCGGTGAGTGCCGCGATGGCGTCGCGCCCCACGATCTCGGGCAGGAACACCGCGCGATACCCCAGCTGATCGCCGATGCCGGCGAGTCGGGAGAAGCCCGCCCATGGCCACGCGTCGCGCAGGGCGAACGCGGTGCCCGACACGGTCGGTTGTCGCGACGCGTTCACGGCTGCCATCGTCGCAGACCGTGGAAGCGGTGACGTTCTCGACCGACGACGGCCTGCGCATCGAGGGCGAGCTCCGCCGCCCAGACGGCGAACCGCGGGGCTCAGCCATCCTGTGCCACCCACACCCCAAGCACGGCGGCAGCAAGGACCATCCGATCCTGTGGGCCCTGCGCAACGAGCTCGCGGGGGCACGCGGGCTCGCCGTCCTGCTGTTCAACTTCCGCGGCGTTATGGGCTCGGGCGGTGTCTACGGCGGTGGGCGCGAGGAGATCCGCGACGCGCGCGCCGCGATCGCGCGGGTCCGCGAGGAGGCGCCCGACCTGCCGACGGTGGCCTGCGGCTGGTCGTTCGGGGCGAGCGTCGCCTTGCGTGAGGCTCTGGATGACCGACGGGTCGCAGCGCTCGCGTTGCTCGGCATGCCGCTGCGCCCCGACGACCTGGCGTTGCCCCCGATGCCTCACCCTTCGGAGCTTCGGGGCTTGAAACGGCCTGTGCTCGTGGTGGCCGGCGACAACGATGCGCACTGCCCGCCCGATGACGCCCGCCGGTTCACGGCCGATCTGCCCGACGGACGCCTCCACCTCATGGAAGGCGCCGATCACTACCTGTGGCGGCGGGAACGCGAGGCCGCGGCGATCGTTGGGGCGTTCGCCGACGACGTGCTCAGCACATCACCCTGATGGTCTTCCCGTGCCGTCGGCGTTCCCTTCGCCTGACCCGCGTTCGACTGGGTTGCGATCCTCGCCGTCGGCCTCGCCCCGATAGGTGTGTCGCCACGACAGGATCAGCCGTCGCAGGACGTAGATCCCGAAGACGACGACCGCGGCCGCGGCGACGTATCCGACGAACTCCACGCGATCGCGGCCTCCCTAGAGCGGCACGTGCGAGAGCACCATGATGCGCGGCTCGGTCATCTCCTCCATCGCGAAGCGCAGTCCTTCGCGTCCGAACCCCGACTCCTTCGACCCGCCGTAGGGCATCTGATCGGCCCGGAACGCGCTCACGTCATTCACGATCACACCGCCGACCTCGAGGGTGCGATGGGCGTCGAACGCGCGGTTGATGTCGTTCGTGAACACGCCTGCCTGCAGGCCGTACTTCGAGTCGTTCACCTCGGCGAGCGCCTCCTCGAACGTCTGGTACGGCGTGATCGTGCAGACCGGACCGAAGACCTCCTCACAGCGCACCTTCATCTCGGGGGTGGTCTGCGAGATCAGGGTCGGCTGGAAGAACGGCCCGTCGGCCGTGCCGCCCGTGAGCACCTCGGCGCCCTGTGCCTGGGCCTCGGCCACCCACCCCGCGATGCGGTCGACCTCGCTCCGCGTGATCACCGGCCCGACGTCGACGGTCTCGTCCATCGGGTCGCCGACCTTCAACTGCTCGACCTGCTTCGTCAGCCGCGCCGCGAAGTCGTCGTACACCTCGCTCGCGACGAGCACGCGCTGCACGCTGATGCAGCTCTGGCCGGCCTGGTAGTAGCCACCGAACGCGATGCGCTGCGCGGCCAGGTCGAGGTCGGCGTCGCTGTGCACGATCACCCCGGCGTTGCCGCCGAGCTCGAGCGTGACCTTCTTCTTCGGGTCGAGCCCCTTCAGGTACCACCCGATGCCGGCCGAACCGGTGAACGAGATCTTGCGGAACCGGTCGTCGCGGGCCATGGCGTCGGCCACCTTCGAGTTCACCGGGAGCACCTGGTACATGCCCTTCGGAAGGTCCGTCTCGTTGAAGAACTCCGCGAGGCGCAGCGCCCCGATCGGGGTCGCGCTCGCCGGCTTCACCACGATCGGCGCGCCGACCGCGAGCGCCGGCGCCACCTTGTGCGCGACGAGGTTCAGCGGGAAGTTGAACGGGGTGATGCCGAGCACCGGCCCGATCGGGAACCGTCGCAGGATGCCGAACCGCGACCCGAACGCGGCCTCGGTGTCGAGACGCATCGCCTCGTCCTGGCCGTGTCGGATCGTCTCTGACGCCCACCGGAACGTCGAGACGGCGCGAGCCGCTTCGACGCGCGCCCACTTCAACGGCTTGCCGCCCTCGCGGGCGATCAACTCGGCGTTCTCCTCCTGCGTCTCGGCCAGACGACGCGAGATATGGTCGAGCGCCGTGGCTCGAGCAGCGACCGAAAGCCTCGAGGAATCCTCGAACGTCGCGGCCGCGGCAGCGACCGCTTCCTCGACATCGGCCTCGGTCGGCACCCCGAGCTCGGCCACCACGGCGTCGTCGAACGGGCTGCGGACCTCGAGGGTTCCTTCGCCTGTCCGCCAGTCGCCGTCCACCAGGAACGGTCTGATATCGGTCATGTCGGGTTCATCTCCTTCACGGGGTCAGGAAACGGGGCGCCCTCCCGGACGCCCCGTTCGCCGCTCGTCTGCTCCGATCTCGCTGGTGGCCACGCTCAGTCGAGCGACCACATCACGTGCTTGATCTGCGTGTAGTCCTCCAGCGAGTACATCGACATGTCCTTGCCGTAACCGCTCTCCTTGTAGCCGCCGTGCGGCATCTCGGGCGAGATCATGAAGTGGGTGTTCACCCAGACGGCTCCGAACTGCAGCCTGCGCGCGACGCGTGCCGCTCGAGCGGCATCTTTCGTCCAGACCGACGATGCCAGACCGTAGACGACGTCGTTCGCCCATTGGACGGCCTGATCCTCGTCGCTGAACCGCTGCACGGTCACGACCGGACCGAAGACCTCCTTCTGGATGATCTCCGCCTTCTGGTCCACATCGGCCACGACGGTGGCCTTGTAGTAGGCGCCCGGGCCGTCGATCGGCTCGCCGCCTGTCATGACCTTGGCCCCGGTCTCCTGGGCACGCTCCACGAAAGCGGCAACGCTCTCACGTTGGGCCGTGGAGACGAGCGGCCCCATCTCGACCGTCTCGTCATAGATGTCTCCCACCTTGATGGACTCCACCGCGGGGACCAGCTCGGCGAGCAGGTCCTCGTAGATACCGGACCCGGCGACGACGCGTGTCGACGCCGTGCAGTCCTGGCCGGTGTTCGTGTAGCCAGCGAACTTGAGTGTCTCGACCACCTTCTCGATGTCGGCATCGTCGAAGACGACGACGGGCGCCTTGCCGCCCAGCTCGAGGTGGACGCGCTTCACGGTCTCCGCCGCTGCTGCCTGGATGATCTTGCCGGTCGACGTATCGCCGGTGACAGAAACGAGTCGCACATCCGGGTGGCGTACGAGCTGGTCGCCGACCTCCGACCCGTGGCCCGTCACGACGTTGATCACTCCCGGTGGGAAGATGTCCGACGCCAGTTCGGCCAACCGCAACGTCGTGCGGGGCGTGAGCTCCGCAGGCTTGAGGATGGTCGTGTTCCCAGCGGCGAGAGCGGGTCCGATCTTCCACGCCGCCATCATCAGCGGGTAGTTCCAAGGGCAGATCCCGACCGTGACGCCCAGGGGCTCCCTGCGGATCATGCTCGTGAACCCTCGCTCATACTCTCCGGTGGCCTTTCCCTCCTGCACCCGGGCGGCGCCGGCGAAGAACCGCAGGTTGTCGGTGATGAAGGGGATATCCGCCGCCGAGACCGAGATCGGCTTGCCGACGTCCTCGGCCTCGAGACGGGTCAGGTTGTCTGCGTCGGCGTCGAGCGCGTCGGCGAGCTTCAACATCATCGCGGAGCGTTCCTTCGGAGGCGTGTCGAACCAGACCTCGTCGTAAGCCTTCCGCGCCGCGGCGACCGCCTTGTCGGCGTCATCGCGTGTCCCGACCTGAACGGTGGCGACGGAATCACCCGTCGCCGGATTGATGTCGGGCTCGGTCTCGCCGCGCGAGGAGTCCACCCACTCCCCACCGATGAACATCTTCCACGTCTTCCCGTCACCCATGTTCCCCCTCCTCGCTTCCTCGCTCCTGGCTTCCTCGCTCGGGAGCGAACCCTCGGCTCAACAACCACTCAGACGGTCAGTATGCCTCCCAGGCGCGCGAACGGACCACTCGACGGAGCGGCCCCACGCCACACCGGCATTGGACGTGGTGGACAAGGTCACGTCCGGAGGGTCACCCGTCGATCTGCGCCGCCTGCAGGTCGCGGGCTCGCAGGGCGAGCCAGAACTCCATGCGGTCGAAGCTGCTGGAGAGATCGCGGCCGCTGAGCTCTTCGACCTTGCGCATGCGGTAACGAAGCGTATGCCGGTGCACGAACAGCTGGGCGGCGGCCGCCTCCCACCGCGCGTTGTGCTGCAGGAACGCCTGGAGCGACTCGAGCAGCTCGCCGCCGTGGTCGCGGTCGTAGGCGTCGAGGGGGGTCAGCATCGATTCGGCGAACGCTCGGAGCGCATCGGGGTCGGCCATCGACAGCAGGAGGCGATACGTGCCGAGGTCGGCGAAGCCCGCGTGAGGCCAACCTTCGAGCCGGCACACCTGCAGGGCGTAGCGAGCCTCCCGCAACGATCGCCCGACCTCGGTGGCGTCGACCGCGGACCCGGCACCGACCCGCAGCTCGGCACCGAACCGTTCGCCGATCGACGTCGTGATGGCCGCGATGTCGGGAACCGGGTCGGCGGCCAGCAGCAGATGCACTCCCGCGTCGTGCGAGGAGGCGAGGAACCCGCCCCCTTCGCGGGATCGTTCGTCGGTGACGGCGTCGGCGAGCATGCCGGGTTCGGGATCGGCGTCGACCGCCTCGAGTGAGAGCACGAGCACCTGGGCGTTCTTGTCGAAACCGAACCGCGCGAGCCCGCGGGACGCGTCGCCGGCCGAGAGCGTGCCCCGCGTGAGCTCGTCGAAGAAATCTCCCTGCAGGCGGCGTTGAGCATCGGCCACCGCGCGCGATTTCGCGAGCTCGATCGCGAAGAGGCTGAGCGCGTGCCCAGCAACGATGCGATCGAGCTGGCTCGGCTGCTCCGGCTTGCCCACGGCGAGGAACGCCTCGACCCTCCCCCGCGCACCCACGGGCTGGACCCAGATGTGGTGACCGCGATCGACGAGCGTGACGCTGAACGAGGTGCCGTCGGGGCGTCGGGTCCGCAGCTCATCCCAGACCCGTTCGGCCCGCAGGCTCGCCGCGCGCCCGGTGCTGGCCATCGGAAGTCCATGGAGGTCGAGCAGCAGGGCCCAGCCCTTCGTGACGTCGGCGAGGGATCGAGCGATCCCATCGGTGCCGGACCCTTCCATCACGGCCCGTGTGAGCACGTGCTCGGCATCGACGGCACGCTGCAGGGTGTCGTACTGCTCGGCGACGATGCGCGTGAAGATCGCCTCGGTGATCGCGATGAACGGCACCGGGTACGGCACTTCGAACAAGGGGAAGCCGGCCTGGCTCGCAGCCGCGATCAAGGAACGGGGGGTCTTGTCATGGGTGAACCCGAGCCCGAAGCCGAGGCCGGTCAGCCCCGCCTCGGCCAGGCGCTTCACGTAGGTCCGTTGCTTCGCAGGGGTCGTTCCGATGCCGAGCCCCGTCGTGAGGATCAGCTCGCCCCCCTTGAGCCAGGGCGTCGGGTCCTCGAGCTCGGAGACGTGCACCCAGCGGATCGGGCGATCGATGTCCTCCTCGCCGGCGAGCAGGCGCAGCGGCATGCCCGGGATCGCGACGATGTCCCGCACGGCCACGGTCATGAGCCGATTGTACGGACCGTACAGGGGCGAACGCCATGCATCGCGTCCGGTGCCCGGCGAGATGGACGGTCCGTACAAAGTCGGATGCAGTTCATGGCGCCGTGGGTGCCTGACAGTCCTCCCGGCGGGTCCGACACTCGTGGGATGGATATCCCCCAGGAACGCAAGCTCATCACCGAGATCCCGGGCCCCAAGTCGAACGAGTGGTTCGCGAGGCGCCGCGGGGCCGTCGCCGCCGGCGTGGCCAACATCCACCCGATCGTCACCGCGCGCGCGAGCGGCGCGATCGTCGAGGACGTCGACGGCAACCGCCTGATCGACTTCGCCACTGGCATCGCCGTGTTGAACGTCGGCCACACCGCACCCGATGTCGTCGCCGCGATCGCGCGGCAGGCCGAGCTCGACACCCACACCTGCTTCCACGTCACGGCGAACGAGCCGTACATCGAGCTCGCGGAGCGCCTCAACGCACTCACTCCCGGCGAGCACGCCAAGAAGACGATGTTCGCGAACTCGGGTGCCGAGGCGGTCGAGAACGCGGTGAAGATCGCCCGATACCACACGGGCCGCAGCGCGATCGTGACCTTCGACCACGCGTTCCACGGACGCACCCTGCTCGCGATGTCGCTCACCGCGAAGGTGATGCCGTACAAGCAGGGCATGGGACCGTTCGCCCCCGAGATCTACCGATTGCCGTTCGCCTACCCCTACCGCTGGCTCGGCGATCAAGACCGTGTCACCGAGGAGGCGCTCGCGTACGCGATCGACGAGATGCACAAGCACATCGGCGAGGAGAACATCGCCGCCGTGATCATGGAGCCGATCCAGGGTGAGGGCGGGTTCATCGTGCCGTCGCCCGGCTTCGTGGAGGGCATCGCCGAGTTCTGCGCCACGCACGGCATCGTCTTCATCGCCGATGAGATCCAGTCGGGCATGGGCCGCGCCGGGCGCTGGTTCGCGATCGAGGACGAGGCGGTGGTGCCCGACGTCGTCACGACAGCGAAGTCGGTGGGCGGCGGCATGCCGATCAGCGCCGTCACCGGCCGAGCCGAGATCATGGACGCCGTGCACCCCGGTGGGCTCGGCGGCACGTACGGCGGCAATCCTGTCGCCGCCGCCGCATCGCTCGCGGTGCTCGACATGATCGAGCGTGACGACCTCCTCGCGCGCTCGAGGGCGGTCGGCGAGACGATCATGGAGCGCTTCGACGGGTTCGCACAGCGCTGGGAGATCGTGGGCGACGTGCGAGGTCGTGGGGCGATGTGCGCGATCGAGCTGGTGGCCGACCGCGGCACCAAAGAACCGCTCGGCGCCGAGTCGATGAACGCGATCGCTCGCCGCTGCCTCGAGGAGGGCGTGCTGGTGCTCACCGCCGGCACGTACGGGAACGTGGTGCGGCTGCTCCCGCCGATCACGATCGACGACGCGCTGCTCGCCGACGGCCTCGACGTGCTCGACACCGCGCTGGGGGCCGTCACCGGCTGACCACCCCCCTCCCGGAACGGTTGCTACCGTTCGGGGATGCCGACCGACGACGCACCCGACCGCGACGGTCGGGTGCGTCGGCGTCTGCGCCGCCTGCTCCTCGACCTCACCCCGTTGCGCGTGTCCCGCGACTACCGACTGCTGTGGACCGGCTCGTTCGTGTCGGCGCTCGGCTCCCAGTTCGCGAGGGTGGGGTTGTACGTGCAGGTGTTCGCACTCACCGGATCGCCCGCGGCCGTGGGCCTGCTCGGCCTCTCAGGCCTGATCGGAAGCGTGGCGGGCACCTTCGTCGGCGGTTCGTTCATCGACGCCCACGACCGGCGATCGGTGATCGTGTGGACCCAGATCGGCCACGTGGTCGTCGCGGGAGTGCTCGTCGCGACCGCCCTCGAGCCGCAGCCACCGATCGCGGTCCTGCACGTCGCCAACGCCCTGACGTGGCTGCTTGCCGCCATCAACATGCCGGCGCGACAGGCCTCGGTACCCCGCCTTGTGGGCGACGAGCTCATGCCCCAGGCGGTTGCCCTGTCCCAGATGCAATTCCAGGTGACCGGCATCGTCGGACCGGCCCTGGCCGGGGTGCTGATCGCCGCCACCGGTCCCGGCTGGGCGTACGCGGTCGATCTCGTGAGCTACGCCGGGATGTTGATCGCGGCCGTCGCGATGAAGCCCCTGCCGCCGCTCGCGAGTGACGGCGCCCCCAGTGTCGGCGGTCGGGCGGTGATCGAGGGGTTCCGCTACGTCGTGCACCACCGGTTGATCCAGTCGACGTTCGTGATCGACCTGGTCGCGATGATCTTCGGCATGCCGGCGGCGCTCTTCCCGGTGCTGGCCGTCAGCCAGTTCGATCGGGGCGAGGCGGTGGTGGGCCTGCTCTTCGCGGCACCCGCCGTGGGCGCCCTCGCGCAGGTCCTCTTGTCGGGGAGCGTCACGCGCATCCGGCGCCAGGGCGAGGCGGTGATCTGGGCGGTGGCCGGCTGGGGTGCGGCGATCGCCGCGTTCGGTGTCGTCGGATCGAACCTGCCGCTCGCCCTGTTCTTCCTCGCGGTCGCCGGAGCCGCCGACGTGGTGAGCGCGATCTTCCGGTCGACGATCCTGCAGGTCATGGTCCCCGACCGGCTACGGGGACGGCTGTGGGGCATCTTCTCCTTGGTGGTGACGGGAGGTCCCAAGCTCGGCGATGTGGAGGCGGGACTCGTGGCGACCTGGTTCTCGCCCACGATCAGCGTCATCACGGGCGGACTGGCGTGCATCGCTGGAGCCGGTATCGTGGCGATCGCCTATCCGGAGCTGAGGCGGTATCGAGCGGCCCCCGCGTCCTCGGGCGCCGCCTGAAGGCGCCGCCTGGCCCACACTCCCCACGCGGGCATCGACTACGGGGGCCGCCGGATACACTGCGGGCGATGTCACGGAGAGGAACAGGCGGCGCCAGCGCGATCGAGTCGCCGATCGTGGTGGCATCGAACCGAGGGCCCGTCAGCTTCGAACGCGACGAGCGAGGACGGCTCAGCCCTCGCCGAGGCACCGGCGGCCTGGTGACGGCCCTTTCGGGCGTCTTCTACCGCGACGACACGTCGTGGCTCTCGGCAGCCATGACCGACGGCGATCGCGCGGTGGCCTTGAAGGGCCGGACGGTGACGTCGGACTCCCACCAGCGCATGCGCTACGTGGTGATCCCACCGGAGCGCTACGACGGCTACTACAACGAGGTCTCGAACCGCATCCTGTGGATGGTGCACCACAACCTGTGGGACATCCCGCGCTTGCCGATATTCGACGACGCGACCCAGGAGTCCTGGGGCGACTTCGTCGAGGCGAACCGCGCGTTCGCCGAGGCGCTCGCCCAGGAGGCGGACAACGACCCCGTCTACCTGATCCAGGACTACCACCTGTGCCTCGTGCCGGGCATGCTGCGCGAACTCGTCCCCGAGGCGAAGATCGTGCACTTCTCCCACACCCCGTTCGCCGGCGCGACGTATCTGCGGATCCTGCCCGTGACGATGCGCACCGCGATCCTCCGCGGCATGGCGGGCGCAGACGTGCTGGGGTTCCAGTCGAAGCAGTGGGCCGAGAACTACCTGCTCTCGGCCCGCAGCCTCCCCGAGCTCCGCGTGCTGCGGGGCGGGCGCCTCGACATCGACGGCCGCACGGGCGCGGTGCGATCGTTCCCGGTCGCGGTGAGCGCCGAGCCCCTCCGAGAGACCGCGAACCGCCCCGAAGCCGACGAGGTGCGGGCCGAACTCCGAGCGTGGGCGAACGACAGCCGGATCGTGTTGCGCGTCGACCGTCTCGAACCGTCGAAGAACATCCTGCGCGGATTCCTCGCCTACGAGCTCTTCCTGCGTCGCAACCCGTCATGGGTGGGATCGGTCCGGTTCCTCTGCCTGTTCAGCCCCTCTCGCGAGGACGTGCCGGAATACCAGAACTACGGCGAGGAATGCCTCGCGGAAGCCGAACGGATCAACGCCGAATTCGGCACGAGGGCATGGAAGCCGATCGAGGTGCGGGTGCAGGAGGACTACGCCTTCGCCGTGGCCGCGTACGACCTCTACGACGTGTTGTTCGTGAACCCCACCTACGACGGCATGAACCTCGTGGCGATGGAGGGGCCGCTCGTGAACCGCCGCGACGGCGTGCTGGTGCTCTCGCGCAACGCGGGGGCGTTCAGCCGTCTGGGACGTCAATCGCTCGGTGTGAACCCGTTCGACCTCGCCGAGACGGCGGAAGCGATCCGTGAGGCGCTCGAGATGCCCGACGAGGAACGGGCGAGGCGCGCCCGCGGGCTGTCACGCACCGTGCAGGCGCACACGCCCGCCAACTGGCTCGCCGACCAGCTCGACGCGGTGGACCAGGTGCGGCCGCCCCGGCGCCGACGCTGACCGTGGACGACCGAGCCCCTTCGCAGCGACCGGATCCCACGGTTACAGACCTCGCAGCAACGTGACGAGTCCCGCCGGTCCGTCGACGACCACGTCTGCGGCATCGCTCAGCGCCTCGGGGGTCTCCCGACCGTGCACGGCGACCTTCACCGTGCGTACCCCGCGCTCGGCCAGCCGATCGAGCGCCTCGAAAGCATGCAGGTCGGCGACGTCGTCGCCCGCGTAGAGCACGGCGTCGAGCCGCTCCTCCTCGACGATGCGATCGACCGCGCCGTCCTTCAGCGGCCGGCCTGCCGGGACGAGTTCGATCACCATCTTGCCCGGGAGCAGCTGGAGGCCGGCCGCCTCGGCGATCGTCGCCAGCCCGGCCGCGAGCGCCCCCTGGGCGGAAGCCGCGTCCTCGGCGGCGCGGTAGTGCACCGCCACCGATCCCCCCTTGGGCTCCACCCGCGCCCCCTGCACGCCTGCCGCGGCATCCCTGACCGAGTCGAGCACCTCGTTCGTCAGCGGGAGCGCCTCCTCGGCCAGACCGTAGAGCGCGGCGAGGCGGACCCCGTCGACCCCCACGAGCTCGCGGAGCTGGTCGCCCGTGCGGCCGGAGACGATCGCGACCACGGCGTAGCGCCCGACCAGCCGGGCGATCGCCTCGCGAGCCCCGTCGCGGATGCGAGCGAGCTCGGGTTTGGCCACGATCGGGCTGAGCGTGCCGTCGAAATCGAGCAGCACGCCCGCACGGCCTTCCCAGGCCCGGAACGAGGCGAGACGATCCATCGCCCCAAATCCTAGTGTTCGCGCAGCAGGGGGCTACACTCGCCACCCGTGAGCAGCGCCAATGTCGTTCCGCTGCCGGGCCCGGCCGAGCCGCCCCAGGGTGGATCGGTTGCCCCGTTGCAGAGCCACCAGAGCCCGTTCCCGCCCATCGCCGAGTACGGGTTCCTCAGCGATCGCGAGGTCACTGCCCTGGTCGGTCCGAGCGGCAGCGTCGAGTGGCTGTGCGCGCCTCGGCCCGACAGCCCGAGCATCTTCGGTGCGATCCTCGACCGCTCCGCGGGGGCATTCCGCCTGGGCCCGGCCGAGTTGTTGGTGCCCGCGGGGCGACGGTACATGCCGGGCACGAACGTGCTCGAGACCACGTGGCAGACGCGGACGGGTTGGCTGATCGTGCGCGACGCGCTCGTGATGGGTCCGTGGCGAGACGACGAGCGGCCCGAGGGATACCGGCGCCCGCCCGGTGACTACCGTGCCGAGCACATGCTGCTGCGGGTCGTGCGGTGCATCCAGGGGCAGGTCGACCTCGCGCTGAACTGCGAGCCGGCGTTCGACTACGGACGCACCGACGGTCGGTGGGAGTACGCCGGTCCCGGCTGGACCGAGGCGATCGCGCGGGGTCGCGAGGACGACCCCACCTTGCGTCTCACCACCGACATGCGGCTCGGTCTCGAGGGCCGCGCCGCCGTGGCGTTCACCAGGCTCAATGACGGGGAGTCAGCGTTCGCCGCGCTCAGCTGGAACGGCGACCCCAACCCGGCGCCCGCCGATGCCGAGGAGGCCTGGCAGCGGGTGTACGAGACGGCGGACTTCTGGCGTGCCTGGCTCAACATGGGCGAATTTCCCGATCACCCATGGCGCTACCACCTGCAGCGCGCGGCGCTCACGTTGAAGGGTCTGACTTACGCGCCCACCGGAGCGCTGATCGCCGCGCCCACCACGTCACTGCCGGAGACCCCCGGTGGGGAACGCAACTGGGACTACCGGTACAGCTGGGTGCGCGACGCGACGTTCGCGCTGTGGGGCCTCTACACGCTCGGGTTCGACTTCGAGGCCAACAGCTTCTTCTACTTCATCGCCGACCAGGTGAAGGACGGCTCCTCCCTGCAGGTGATGTACGGGGTGGGGGGCGAGACCGAGCTGACCGAACAGATCCTCGACCATCTCACGGGCTACGAGCATTCACGGCCCGTGCGTGTGGGCAACGACGCCCACGACCAGCGTCAGCACGACGTGTGGGGAGCCCTGCTCGATAGCGTCTACCTGCATATGCGTTCGGGTGAGTTCCTCACCGGCCGGGCCTGGTTCGGCCTGGAGCGACAGGTGGAAGAGGCCGTCGAGCACTGGCGCGAGCCCGACCAGGGCATCTGGGAGATGCGTGGCACGCCGCAGCATTTCGTGTCATCGAAGATCATGTGCTGGGTCGCATGCGACCGTGGCGCCCGGCTCGCCGAGGTGCTCGACAAGCCGGAGCTCGCGGCTCGCTGGTCCGCCGAGGCGGAACTGATCAAGGCCGACGTGCTCGAACACGGCGTCGACGACCGCGGCGTGCTGACGCAGATGTACGGCTCCGACGCGCTCGATGCCTCACTCCTGCTCGCACCGTTGATGCGGTTCCTGCCCGCCGACGACCCCCGCATCCGCGCCACGGTGCTCGCGATCGCCGACGAGCTCACGCTCGACGGGCTCGTGATGCGCTACCGCATCGAGGAGACCGACGACGGCCTGGACGGCGAGGAAGCCACGTTCGCGATCTGCTCGTTCTGGCTGATCTCAGCGCTGGTCGAGATCGGTGAGCTCGAACGAGCCCGCGACCTCTGCGAGCGGATGCTCTCGTTCGCGAGTCCGCTCGGACTCTATGCCGAGGAGATCGACCCGCGGACCGGCCGGCATTGGGGGAACTTCCCGCAGGCCTTCACGCACCTGGCGCAGATCAACGCGCTGATGCACATCGTGCGCGCCGAGGCAGCCGCTCCGGGTCCCCCATCGATCCGCTGACGCGACGGGGCGCGCATCGACGCTCCCGCTCCTTGTCGAGCCCGCTGGGTCACCGGTCGTGAACGTCGGGGTCGGCTCCGCTCGGCTCCCCGACCCCGCCCTCGACGTCGATGCGTGGCACCACGCGATCGAGGAAGCCCGGCAGGCGGAAGACGGCCCCGCCGAAGAGCACGAGCATCGCGGGAGCAAGCAGCACGACCATCGCGCCCGCCAACAGCACCGCGACCGCGAGGCCCACCCCGAACTGCTTCACGGTCGGATCACCGTTGATCACGAAGCTCGCGAAGACGCAGATCATGATCAGGGCGGCGGCCGAGATCACACGGGCGCTCGCGCCGAGCCCCGCGGGCACGGCCTCACGGGGCGGCTTCCCGGCCGCGTGTTGCTGTTCGATCCGGCTCACGAGGAACACCTCGTAGTCCATCGAGAGCCCGAACAGCACCGCGAACATCATCAGCGGCACGTAGCTCGCGATCGGCACCGTGCCGCGAGGCACGTCGAGGCCGATCAACGAGAGCCCCCATCCCCATTGGAAGACGGCCGTGAGCACCCCGAGGGCCGCCGCCACCGACAGAAGGTTCGTGACCGCGGCCTGCAGCGGCACCATCACCGAGTGAAACGCGACCATCAGCAGCAGGAAGCTCAGCAGCACGACCGTGGCGATCACGATCGGCAGCCGCTGCCCGATCTTGGTGGCGAGATCGACGTTCGACGCGGTCGACCCTCCGACGTTGGTCACGACGCCCTCGCCCGCGGTGGCGCTCGGCAACACGTCGGCGCGGAGGGTGCGAACGAGGTCGGATGTCGCCGGTGACGAGGGCGCCCGTTCCGGGATGGCGCTCACCACGACGGCGTCCCCGGCATCGTTGATCTGGGGCGGGAAGAGCCCGACGATGCCGTCGGTCGCGGTCAGGGCGTCCTGCACCTGCACGACGCGGTGATCGGTGCCCCGATCGTCGCCCCCGGCCTTCGTGAGGATGTCGGTGAGCTCCGCTTGCAGCTGCTGCGCTCGCTGCTGCTGGGCGTTGGCCTCGTCGGCTTCCGCCTGGAGGTCGGCGCCCTGCTGCTGGAGCTCGGCGCCCTCGCGCTGGAGCGCCGCTGCCTGCCGCTCGAGCTCGGCGCCCTGCGCGTCGAGCTGGGTCGCACGCGCTCGCAGCGCGTCGGCCTGTCGTTCGAGCGCCACCCCTTCGGCTCGGAGCCGCTCCGCGTCGGCGAGCAACGCCCGGCCCCGCTCGACGAGTGGCTCGAGCCGGGCACGGGTGCGGGCCTCCTTCTCCTCGAGGCGCGCGAGTCGCCGGCGCAGACGCTCGAGTTTGTCGGGGTCGGTCGTCTGGTCGATCAGGCGTCGCACGAACCGTTCCCGTCCGATGATGAATGCGAGGTGCGCCGCGATCGGCCTGACCTGTTGGGCGAGTCGCTCCGCTCGTGCGCGCAGCCGGACTTCCTGGTCGAGCAGCCGAGCCTGCTCCGCCTCGAGCTCGGCCGCCTGACGCTCGAGCCTGACCTGCCGGCGTTCCAGCGCCGCCCCCTTCCGCTCGAGTCGAGCCTGCTCGGCTTCGAGTTCCTTCTGCTGCTGCTCGAGCTTCGCCTGCTGCCGCTCGAGGCGCCGTTGTTCCTTCTCGAGCTCGGCCTGCAGCGCGGTGGCCTCGTCGTACTTCCTCGTGTAGCCGGCGCTCGGATGCGCCGGTGGATCGAGCTGCATCGCGACGAGCAGTGGTCCGTTGTATCCGACGCCGAACCCACGCGTGAGCAGGTCGTAGGCCTGGCGTTCGGTGGTCGACTCCGGCGTCACGCCGATGTCCTCCTGGCCGAGTCGCAACGAGAACAGCGGCAGGATCAGCGGTGCGAGGATCGCCGCGGCGAGCGCGATCGCGAGCCATGGGTGCCGGGCCACGCCGCGGGCCCATGCGTCCCACCTGGTGTGGCCCTCCGGCCGCTTCTTGAGCCGCAGGAAGCCGGGCACTCGCACCCGGTCGATGCCGTTGCCCACCAGCGACAGGATCGCGGGCATCAGCGTGATCGACGTGATGACGGCGGCCAGCACGGCGATCGCCGAGGCGAGGCCAAGGGTGCTCACGAGCGGGATGCCCGCGACGCCGAGCGAGACGAGCGCGATCACCACCGTGCTGCCCGCGAAGACGATCGCACTGCCCGACGACGAGACGGCGCGGGCGATCGACTCCCGCATCTCGACGCCGGCGTCCAGTTGCTCCTTGTGCTTCGTGACGAGGAACAGGGCGTAGTCGATGCCGACCCCGAGTCCGATCATGATCGCGAGCGTGGGTGCGACCGTGGGCACCGCGATCAGGTGCCCCAGCAAGCCGATCAGCGAGGTCGACACCGCGAGGCCGATCGCGGCCGTGAGGATCGGAAGCCCCATCGCGACGAAGCTCCCGAACACGATCGCGAGGATCACCATCGCAGCGATGTTGCCGATGCGTTCGCTCGTCGTGGTGTCGGGCTGCGACAGCTCGCTGCCGATCGGCCCCCCCACGGCCACCTGGATGCCCGCCTGTCGCGCGGGCTCGGTCGCAGACACGACCTTCTCGGCGAGCGTCTCGGTGATGAAGCCCGAGTCGATGTCGAGCAGCACCGGCATGAACCCGATCGAGCCGTCGTCGCTCAGGATGCCGGCCGACCTCCCGTCCTTGGAGAGCGGGTTCACCACGCTGTAGACGTGCTCAGCGCCCCGCAGCCGCCGGAACGTCTCGTCGATCGCGGCCTTCGAGGGCTGGTCCGAGAGCGCTCCGTCCTCGACCGCGAACACGAAGGGACTCGTGCCGTTCTGCTGTGGAGGGAACCGGTCGGCCAGCACATCGAACGCTGCCTGGCTGTCGGTGCCGGGCAGCGAGAGCTCGTTGTTGGTCTTGGCGCCGAGCACCTTCACTGCGCCCACCGTGACCACGACCACCGCCAACCACACGGCCACGACGACCAGGCGATGACGGGCGCCGAACCGGCCGATGCGGAAGAGGAGACGGGCCATCTGGGCGCTCACCCTAGGTGGGCGGTTCACGGCGGGTCAAACCAACGGGCAACCCCCGTCGTTCACGGAACCTCCGCACTGCAACGCACACAACGCACCGAGGACGGTCGGGCTTCGAGCCGCTCGTCGGGGATCGACGCGCCGCAACGGTCGCAGATGCCGTACGTGCCCTCGTCGAACTTCTCCAGCGCTCGCCGAACACCGGCGAGCTTCGCCGACAGCGCATCGGCCTGGCCGACACGCTCGATCCGGCCGATCGCCTCGTTCGTTCCTTCCCCGACGCGCTTGCCGAACCCGATCGTCGCGGCAGGATCGCGAGTGACCGCGGTCAGGCTGACGAGCTCCGCCTCGAGGGACGCACGCTCGGCCTCGAGCGTGGCCCGGGCCGCGTGGAGATCGAGACTCACGTGCCGGCCTCACCCTCGTCGGCGACCAGGACGAGGCGGTCGTGCGGATCGGCGACGTCGACAGTGCCCGCGAGGCCCGGAGCGACGACGAGCGAGAACCCTGCCTCGTGCTCGACGATCGTGTCGCCGGGGCCCGGCTCGTCGGTGAGCTCGAACCGGACGCCACCGTCGTCGGGCACCAGGCGGATGCGGGCCTCAGGGTTGAACCTGCGCGCGGCATCGTCGGCCGTGCGCAACAACGCCACCGCACGAGGGCTGCACCTGATCATCGCCCGATGCTACCGTGACGTCGTGCCGACCTCGTTGCCGCTGCCCCTGCGAGGTCCGAGCGGGGAGCCGGTCGACCTCGCGCGAACCCTGAACTCGCACGGGTTCGCCGAGCTGGCGCCGACGATGCTCGACGAAGCCGCGACCACGCTCTCCGTCACCGTCCGCGTGACGGGGGCTCGTCCCCGTCGCATCCGTATCGGGCCTGGCACTGGCGGCGACGCGCGCCTCGATGTGCTCGGACCTTCTGCCGGGCCTCGCGTGCGGGCCGCCGCGCTGTCGGGCGCAGCGCACGTACTGCGGCTCGATCACGATCTCTCCGGGTTCTACGAGCTGATCGCCCAGGACCCCGACCTCTCGTGGGCGGCGACCGGGGCCGGGCGCATGCTGCGGTCCCCCACCGTCTTCGAGGACGTCGTGAAGACGATCTGCACGACGAACTGCGCCTGGGGCGCCACCGTGCGCATGGTGAACGCACTCGTCTCGTCGCTCGGCGAGCCGGCGATCGGGGGGGACGGGCCGCTCACGAACGCCTTCCCGACCCCCAGGGCCATGGCGGCAGCTCCCGAGGCCTTCTACCGAGACGTGGTGCGCGCCGGCTACCGGGGTGCATACCTGATCGAGCTCGCACGCAGGGTCGACACCGGTGAGGTCGATCTCGAGGCGATGGCAGTGGCGACCCCCGACGACCTGTCCGACGACGACCTTGAGCGGGCCCTGCTCGACCTGCCGGGGGTGGGTCCATATGCGGCCGCGCACGTGATGATGACGCTCGGACGCAACTCCCGGCTGATCCTCGACAGTTGGACCCGGCCGAAGTACGCACGCCTCACGATGCGCAGCAAGCCCGTCGCCGACGCAACGATCGTGCGTCGGTTCCGGCGGTACGGGGACGAGGCCGGACTGGCGTTCTGGCTGTTCCTCACCCGCGACTGGATCGAGTGACGGCGCTCGGTTGCCCCTGCCTCGCCCGCCGCACGATACTGGGCTCACTCCCCGGAGGACCCGACCGATGAGTCACGTGCCGTTATGCCTCGCGCCCGCCGCCAACCGCGGCTCATCGCCGTCCTGCGTTCGGAGCGCCGCACGATCCGGCAGGGCATGGCGGCGCTCGTCCTCAGCACGGCCGCGGGCTTCGTCGCGGGGCTGATCCTCAGCCACATCACGGGGTCGCTGGAACGACTCCCTGGGCTCCTCGTGTTGATACCGGCGGCCGTCGGGATGCGAGGGACGATCTTCGGCGCGCTCGAGGCCCGACTGGGAACGAGCATCCACACAGGGCTCTTCCAGGCGACGCTCAGTCGGGGTGGGGTGCTTCGCGACAACGTGATGGTTGCGGTCGTCACGACGCTCACGTCGTCGCTGTGGCTCGCGGTGCTCGCGAGATCGACCTCGACCCTGTTCGGCGATCCCTCCATCTCGCTCGTGCAGCTCATCGTGATCTCCGTCGTGGGCGGCGCGCTCGGGTCGGTCGTGATCCTCGCGTTCACGGTCGGGCTCTCGATCGTGTCATTCCGCCGGGGCTGGGACCTCGACGCGGTCGGCACGCCGATGGTGACGGCGCTCGGGGATGCCGCCACCCTCCCGACGTTGTTCCTCGCATCGTTGCTCGTCGAGAGCGGCTTCGTGACGGCTGCGGCCGCGATCGCATGCGTCGGTGCTGCCGCGTGGAGCGTCGTCGCGGCGATGCGGAGCGATCGCTCCGAGGTGCGCCGCATCGTGCTGCAGATGATCGGGGTCATCGCGCTCACCCCGTTGCTGGACATCGCCGCAGGTGGTCTGCTGGGGCGTTTCCAGTCGGAACTCGTCCGCAACGCGGGCATCCTCATCCTGATCCCCCCGCTCGTCTCCCAGTCCGGCGCCCTCGGGGGCATACTCGCTTCCCGTCTGTCCTCGAAGATCCAGGTCGGCCTCGTTCACGCGTCTCTATGGCCGGAAGCCCTCGCGTGGGCGGATGCGGCCATCGTCTCGGTGCTCGCGGTCGTGACGTTCCTGGTCGTGGGATCGGGCGCGACCGTGCTCGCGGATCTGACCACGCGGACGCATCCGGGGGCGTTGGAGATGGTCGGCGGCACCCTCCTCGCCGGACTGTTGCTGCTGCCGGTGTTGCTGACGCTGTCGTACGCGGTCGCGGTGGCAACCGCCCGGCTGGGACTCGACCCCGACGATCAGAGCGTGCCGGTGATCACCAGCTGCATGGACCTCGCGGGCGTCGTGGCCGTGCTGGTGGTGATGTCGTCGCTCGGCGTACTGCCCAGCTGAGCAGCTTGTTCGACCCCGGGCCGCGGGCGATACTTCGGCCGCCGCCACCGGCCCGACGCCGGCGGCGCCTCGATCGTCCTTTCCATGGCCACGTCCAGGAGCACCCGGTTCGTCCCCCGACGCGCTCGCCGTGTCTACGACACCCTGCGCGTCGAGCAGCGGACCTTGCAGCAGGGCGCGGCTGCCCTCGCCCTCAGCACCGCCGCCGGTTTCGTCGCCGGACTGATCCTCGGTTCGATCACCGGCACGCTCGAGCTCATGCCGGGCCTGCTCGTGCTGATCCCTGCCTCGGTCGGCATGCGAGGCATGATCTTCGGCGCCATGGGCGCCCGGCTCGGCACCGGGATCGCGGCGGGCGTGTTCGAGCCCACCCTGCGGCGCGGCGGCCTGCTCTCCCAGAACGTCGAGGTGGCGATCATCTCGGCCGTCCTCTCGTCGTTCTACCTCGCAGGCATGGCGAAGCTCGTCGCTTCGGCGTTCGGCGAGGGCACCATCTCGTTCTGGGATCTCGTCACGATCTCGGTCGTCGGTGGCGTGCTCGCCTCGGCCGTGATCCTGGTGGTCACCGTGCGACTGTCGATCCAGTCGTTCCGGCGCGGCTGGGACCTCGACGCGGTCTCGACGCCCATGGTCACGGCGATCGGCGACATGATCACGCTGCCGGCGTTGTTCCTGGCCACCTTCATCGCGCGCAATGACGACCTGAACGCGGTGGTGGCCACCCTGTGCACGGCGGCCGCGATCGGCGCGCTGGCGTGGGCGGTGCTGCGGAGCTCGTCAGCGGTGAAGCGAACGCTACTGGAGATGGCGGGCGTGAGCGCCCTCGTACCGCTGCTGGACATCTTCGCGGGCGCCGTGCTCGAGGCGCATCGCACCGAGCTCGAGGCGATCCCCGGCATCCTGATCCTGATCCCGCCGTTCGTCTCACAGGCCGGCGCGATCGGCGGCATCCTGTCGTCACGGCTGTCCTCCAAGCTGCAGCTCGGCGTGATCACGCCGAGGGGGCGGCCGGAACGCCCGGCGCTGGTCGACGCCACGGTCGTCGTCGCGCTCGGACTGGTCGTCTTCACGGCGATCGGTGCGATCGCCGCGGTGCTGGCCTCGGTCACCGGCGTCGCCCGGCCGCCTGCGGGGCTGATGGTGGGCGGCACCGTGGTGGCGGGCGTGCTGGTGCTGCCCGTGACCCTGGTCGTCGGCTACTACGTGGCGGTGCTGACCACCCGGTTCGGACTCGACCCCGACAATCACGGGGTGCCAACGATCACGGCGACGCTCGACCTGACCGGCGTCGCCGCCGTGCTCTTCGTCATGTCAGTATTGGGGGCCACCTGATGAACGAACCTCGCAACGTCAAAGACCTGCTCGTCGAGCTCAAGGATGCCTCCGAGCTCATGGTCGACCTCGCGTACGCGGCGGTCTTCTTCAACGAGGACAAGCTCGCTCGCGAGGTCGCGCGTCTCGAGTCGCGCATGACCGACGACCTGCGCCGGCTCCGCACCACGGCGATGCTCGCCGCTCGCAGCCCCGAGGATGCCGAAGGCATGGCCGGCGTGCTGTGGATCGCCGACGCGATCGAGCAGGTGGGCGATGCCGCGTCCGACATCGCCCGGGTGGTGGCAGCCCGGCTCGGCATCCCCGATGCCCTGAAACCCGACCTGCGCCACGCCGACGAGATGACCGCCCGCGTCAAGGTCCGCGAGAGCGGCGAGCTCGTCGGACGCGACCTGCGCGAGCTCTCGCTGCCCACCGAGACCGGCATGTGGATCGTCGCGATCCGGTCCGGCATCGACTGGCAGTTCGACCCCGGGCCCGACGACGTGATCTCCGCGGGCGACGTGCTCGTGGTGCGCGGTCCCGACGAAGGAGTGAACGAGCTCCGGCAGCTCGCCGGCGCGCCGCCGCTGCCGCTGCCGCCCGAGGGTGACGAGCCGGTCTTGTCCGAGCTCGACCGAGCGGTCGACATCCTCGTGGAGATGAAGGACCTGGCGGAGGCCGCCGTGGGCATGGCTTACTCGTCACTGCTGTTCAACAACCGTTCGCTCGCCGCCGAGGTCGGCGCGCTCGAGGCCCGGAGCGACCAGCTCCGCGACGAGCTGGAGTCGTGGGTGTTGCGGGCCGCCCCCGAGGCGCGCGACCCCGACGAGCTCCGTGGCCTGATCCGGCTCGCCGGGGCGAGCGAGGCGATGTGCGACGCGGCTCGCGACATGACCTGGTACGTCGAGCACGGGGAAGCGCTGCACCCGGTCGTGCAGATGGCGCTCGAGGAGACCGAGGAGACGAGCGCGGAGACGATCGTGCAGCCCGGATCGGCGGCGGCCGGTCGTTCGCTGAAGGAGCTGCGGCTCGAGACCGAGACCGGCATGTTCGTGCTGGCGGTGCAGCGAGGGGCCCGCTGGATCTACCGGCCGCGTCCGGGCTTCGTGTTGCGTGAGCGAGATCGCCTGATCTCGGTCGGACCGGAGGAAGGGGAGGAAGAGCTCTGGGCCCTGACCGGCGCGCCGGTCGCCGCGGAAGGGTGACGCGCGGCACAACGACGCGGAGCGGCCGCTTCCTTGTACCGACTCTCCCCCTGACCTAGCCTCGGCGCATGGACGCCTACGTCTACCTCCACGTCGAGCCCGGCACGATGAGCAACGTGCTCGCCGGGCTCGCCTCGAAGTCGCAGGTTCGCCGGGCGATCGCGGTGATCGGCGCCTGGGACGTGCTGATGCACGCAGAGGGTCCCGACCTCGCGACGATCGCCACCCAGGTGCTCTCCGAGATCCACCATGTGCCGGGCGTGTTGCGCACCGTGACGGCGCCGGTGGTCCCTCCCGACCGCATCGGCATCGCTGGATGGGGGGCGCCGAAGGCCCCCGCGATCATCGGCGACGCCTGCTACGTGCACATCAAGGCCGAGGCCGGCGCTGCCGCGGGCATCGCCGAGCGCCTCGGCGACATGGGTGACGTCTCCGGCGTGGCCGTGCTCGGCGGCGAGTACGACCTTATGGTCTGCGTCGCGCAGCCCTGGGAGGTGGCGAGCGGGGTGATCCTCGAGGAGATCCACGGGCTGCCCGGCGTGGTCTCGACCGACACCCTCGTCTCGATCGCGTACGAGGAGCCCGAGGAGGACCGCGACCAGTTCTCCGCGTGGACCTAGTGCTGCGCGATCTCAGGAAGCCGGCGGCGAGGCCGCAGGCGAGATGGAGATCTGGCGCACCCCTGCCGGCAGGGAGAACCGCACCCGCTCCTCGGTGAGGGTCACCTCCTCGACCGTCGCGAAGCCACGATCGGCGAGCCAGGACAGCATGCGGTGCACCAGCCATTCGGGCGCCGAGGCGCCGGAGGTCAGGCCGACCGTGCCGGCGCCCTCGAGCCAAGCCGCGTCGACGCCGCCTTCGTCATCGACGAGGAACGCGGGCGTGCCCAGCTCGCGGGAGAGCTCGGCCAGGCGATTCGAGTTCGATGAGTTCTGCGAACCGATCACGAGCACGACGTCGGACTTCGGCGCGATCACCTTCACGGCGTCCTGTCGGTTCTGGGTCGCGTAGCAGATGTCGTCGCGCGGGGGTCCCTGGATCGAGGGGAAACGCTCCTCGAGGATGCGGACGATCTCGTTCGTCTCGTCGACCGAGAGGGTCGTCTGGGTCAGATAGCTCAGGTTCTCCGGATCGGGCACGTCGACGCTGCGTGCGTGCTCCGGCGACTGCACGAGGATCGTTCGCTCCGGAGCCTGTCCGCTCGTGCCCTCGACCTCCTCGTGACCCTGGTGCCCGATCAGCACGATCGTACGGCCCTGATCCGCGAACCGACGCGCCTCGACGTGCACCTTGGTGACCAGGGGGCACGTGGCATCGATCACCTCGAGGTGCCGCCGACCCGCGTTCTCGTAGACCGAGGGTGCGACCCCGTGAGCCGAGAGCACGACCACGGCGCCCTCGGGCACTTCCGTCTCCTCATCGACGAAGATCGCGCCTTTGACCTCCAGGTCGCGCACGACATGCAGGTTGTGCACGATCTGCTTCCGCACGTACACGGGCGCCCCGTGCTTGGCGAGCGCTCGCTCGACCGCATCGACGGCGCGCTCCACCCCGGCGCAGTAGCCGCGCGGGGCCGCGAGCAGCACGGTGCCGGAGGTCTCGGACATGCCCCCATGGTAGGGCCCTCCCACTATGACCATCGGTCATAGTGGGGTTGTCGTATGTCAGAGGGCCCCCGTAGGGTGACCGGGCACGACGCGGATGGTTCCCCTCCGCTCCTCCCGGCGCACGCTGCGCTCACCACCTTCCCAGGGTCGGTACGCGTATGCCTGCATGCGCCGGGAGCTGGGTCGGGGCCACGGCTTCGTGCGATAGGTCACACAGACGGAGATATCGACCACAGGAGGTGATGTCCACACCCACGACCTACCGCGGGGCGACCGGCGACGCAGGTGAAGAGCTCACCGCACGGCCGAGCGACCCGAACGCAGCTGCCAGCTCCGTTCACCGCGGGGGTGATTCGATCTATGACTCGTACCGAACTCAAGCGCCGCCGCTTCCCGGCCGCGCTGCTCCTGGCCACGCTGCTGACCGTTGCGCCCGCCGCGTCCGTGGTGAACACGGCGAACGCCCGCGAAACCGCCGTCGGCCGCCACATCTGCAAGATCGACTGGCGCAAGGGCGATTGGCACGTCAAACAGCTCATCCGCTGCGCCGAAGACCGTTGGAGCGTTCCCGGAGGGGCCTCGACGGCCCTGTACGTGGCCGGCCGGGAATCCCACTACGAGCCGAAGGCCTACAACAGCTACAGCGGCGCAAGCGGCATCTTCCAGCACCTCCGCCGATACTGGCCCGGTCGGGCCGACTCCTTCGGATTCGACGGTTGGTCGGCGTTCAACGCCCGAGCCAACATCATGGTGACGATGCGCATGGTGCATCGCCTGGGCAGCTGGAGCCCCTGGGGCGTCTGAGCCCCGACGCACCTCGACGCCGATCAGGCGCCGACCGGACCGCCCGGGCGGGGCAGACCGAGCACCAGCTCCCGCACCTCGCCGAGCGAGGTGGCCACCACGGTGGCCCCGGGCGAGTCCCGGTCCGTGACGATCCGCATCGACGGGAACCGTTCGCGCACGATGCCGACCAGCTCGACATGGTTCCCGAACGCCACCATCACGTGCGGCCGCTCGGCGTCGATCTGGTCGAGGGCGGACCGCAGATCGGTCGCGCCGGGCGTGAGCTCCCACTCCGCGGAGACCGTCGCGGCCTTGAGAGCCACGAGTGCCTCCCCGTCGTCGGCCACGCAGAGCACGACGAGGGCTCGACACATCGTCAGAACCACCCGCGCTTCTTGAAGATCACGTAAAGCCCGACCGCCGCACCGACCATCATGCCGATGGCCATCGGGTAGCCGAGCTGCCAGCGCAGCTCGGGCATGTCACGGAAGTTCATGCCGTAGATGCCCGCGATCAGCGTCGGTACCAGCACGATCGCCGCCCACGCACTGAGCTGCTTCATCACCTCGTTGAGCCGGTTCGCCGCCTGAGCAACGCGCACTTCGAGCATCGACGTGAGCAGATCGCGCACGTTGTCGGCCAGCTCCGCGACGCGGATCACATGGTCCATCACGTCGCGGTAGTAAGGCGACAATGCCGCAGACGCGAACGTCGGCTCTTCCTGCAGCAGGTCGATGCCGTAGCGCAGGGGCACCGCCGACCGTCGAAGCACCACGGTCGAGCGCTTGAGCCGGAACAGGCGCTCCTGCACATCCGATGATCCCTGATCGACGCCGTCGTCGCGTTCGAAGACCACGTCCTCCAGCGAGTCTGCCTCTTCCTCCAGCGCCTCGACCACGGACAGGTAGTCGTCGACGACCTCGTCGAGCAGCACGTAGAGGGCGAACCCCGCGCCATGCAGGTCGGCCCGGCGCTGCCACCGGGCGGTGACGGCATCGAGCGGGTAGGCCGGCGACCATCGCAACGTCACGAGGAAATCCGCACCGGCGATCGCGTGGATCTCGTGCTCGGTCGTGGTCAACGGCGCCCCCTCGACGAGCGTGACCGGGCGCATGACCACGAACGCGTAGCCCTCGAAAAGCTCGACCTTCGTCCGCTGACGCCGATGCAGGGTGTCCTCGAGGGTCACGGGGTGCAGATCGAAAGCGCGCTGCAGGTACGCGAGGTCGGGAGGGTCGGGGTCGACGACATCGATCCACGCGAAACCACCCATCTCGCCGGTCAAGGCATCCGCTCGGTCGAGATCGAGCGGCTCGCCTTTCGGCTGCCCGTTCCGGTAGAGGAGACCGGTGATCATCGCCGAAGCCTATCGGACGCCCCCTGGCTACACTCGAACGCGTGACACCCCCCGTGAGATCACCGATCCCCGATCACGTGCTGCGGTTCTGGCGATCGCTCGACCGGCTGTTCGGCCACGTGGAACCGACCTGGTGGGGCGCGGTCGTGACCGACGGGCGGTTCCCCGCGGTCTGGGATGCGAACTACGCCCGCATCGACGTCGCCGCCGCCGACCTCACGCTCGCGGAGGTGGAGGCAACACTGCTCCCTGCCCTGCGCGAGGCGGGCACGTCGGTGCAGCACCTCGTCTCGTTCCACCCGGACGCCACCGGTCCCCTGCTCCGGGAGCTCAGGGCCCGAGGTCACCGCCTCACATGGGATCTGGTGATGGACCTGGCCGAGCATCCGCCCACCGACGGATCGCGGCAAGTGGAGGCGCTCCCGAGCGGACCCGAGCTCTGGGAGCGGGTCGGCGAGTCGCTCGCGCTGTTCGGCATCGAAGCCGGCGACTCGGTTGCCCAGCTCGCTGCGATCGAGCGGGACGTGCTCGGCCCCGGGGGCAAGCGATGGTTCGGTCTGCGTGACGACGACGGCGCGATCGTGTCGCTCGGGGCACTGCTGGTACTCGACGACGTCGGCTACATCGACAACGTGGCCACCTTCGAGCACTCGCGCGGACGTGGGCTGGCGAGCGCCGTCACGACGCATATGGTCCGGGTCGCGGTGGCGTCGGGCGCGTCGCACGTGTGCCTGTTCGCCGATCCAGATGACCACTCGGTCGTCGGCCTTTACGAACGGCTGGGGTTCCGGCGCACAGGCGTGCTCGCTGCGACGAGAGGGCCGGTGGACCGATGAACGATCACTCGGGGCGACCGAGGTATCGCACCGCGGTGAACAGCCCGCCGTCGCGTTCCAACACCCAGGTCGAACCCTTCCTCCATGCCGGCGGATCGTGCATCTCGACACCACGCTCGGCGAGGGTCAGCACGATCGCCGGGATCACGTCGCCGTGACCGCAGATCACGACGGCGCCGCCGCGTGAGCGAACGAGGGAGAGAGCCGCGTCGGTGGAGGCTCCCTCTGCGAGCTCGTCGCGCTCCTCGATCGTCACGGACCTGACGAGCGCCAAGGGCCGCACGGTCTGCACGCACCGCACAGCGGGGCTCGACAGCACATGGTCGACCGCGAGCCCGTCGAACAGCCCGACGAGGCCCTCCGCCTGAGCTCTCCCTCCATTCGAGAGCGGCCGCAGGAAGTCGTCCTCGATCCACGCGTCGCGGTCGCCGGCCTTCGCGTGCCGCACGAGATAGAGGGGCCGATCGAACGAGAGCGCAGCGTCCAGCACGCTCCGGTCGTGGTCGTACGTGAGCAGGGCGGCACCAACGCGTGCATCGACCCACCGCAGTTCGTCGACCTCGTCGTTGGGCGTGAACGCACCGCCCGCGGGATACATCAGCCAGTAGCGCACCGTCTTGGGGCGGTCGTGATGATCCCGGTAGTCGATCGTGGCCACCTCCGGCCCGCGCTCGCATCGGAAGCCGGTCTCCTCGAGCACCTCGCGCTCGGCGTTCTCCTCGTCGGACTCTCCGTCTTCGGCCTTGCCCTTGGGGAACGTCCAGTCGTCGTAGCGCGGCCGATGCACGAGGGCGAACTCGGGGCCGAGGCTGCCCCGCCGGCGCACGACGCCGCCGCCGGCGCGGATCTCGGTCCTCATCACCAGAACCTCAGGCGCTTCGGACGCAGATCGGCCCAGGCGTCGGGCCAGGCCCGTCGCGCCTCGTCGCGCACGGTCGACTCGATGCCGGCGAGCCTCCCGGCCGTGAACGCGACGCGAGGCGTGGACCCGCTAGCCTGATCACGCAGCCACGAGATGGCCATGACCGCATCCTGATGGCTCCCGAGCACCTGCTGCAACGTCTCGGCGCGCCTGGCGAACGCTCGCGCAGGCTTGCCGAAGACGGGCGTGAGCACCTCCGCGGCATAGCGCACCCGTTTCGCCCTGATGCGCGCCTGGTGCAGCTCCGCATCGGCCGAGCCGGGACCGAGCCCGTCACACAGCTTCTTGAGATGACCCCATGGCGCCTCCATCACGACACCCATCACGTCAGCGGCCTGCGAGCCAGCCACCTCGTCGAGCACGCGAGGGTCGGCGGCGGCGGCGACCAGCGCATCGAGCAACCCCACGTACCTCGGCTCCCTCATCGCGGAGAGCATCTCGGCGCGCGCCGCGTCATGCCGCGCACGGAGCCGATCGAGCACCTTCGACACGTTCGTGGCGTCATCGTCGGGCAGGAGGAGCGCGTCCTCGCGGAGCCGTTCACCCATCACGTCGCAGTCGCGGACCCCTCCCAGCTCGGCGCCCAACCACCCGAGCTCGCCGCGGAGCTCGTCCCGCCAGTCCCGCTCGAGCAGCGATCGGAACGTCCGCAGGTCGGAGCGGATGCGTCTGGTGGCGACCCGCGTCTGATGCACGCCCTCGGGATCGACGCCGAGCCGCACGACGGGGTCGTGCTGCATCAGTCGCCGCGACGACATGGCGATCGCCCACCGAACGACCTCCTCGACCGTCGACGAGGGGCCGACGTCCGACACGAACACGTCGGGGGGCGCCTGGGCTCGCGCGCCGAGAGCCCGTACGACCTTCGGGATCGGTTCGCTGATCAGAACCCCGGCATCGGCCAACAGATCGACGATCGGCGCGATCGCGGAGGGATCCACGTCGTCGGCGAGCTCGACCTCGATCTCACGGAACCGTTCCACGATGCGTCGCCCCTCGAGCACCGAGACCTCGTCGTCGACGACCTCGGATACGAGGCGTTCGTCCGCCGTGCGCGTGACGCGCGTGCGGTGGCGGATCGTCTGCAGACGCACGACCGGTCCGATGGCTCCTCCACGGACGAGCCCGCGCACGAGGTCGATCGCTTCGACGGGCGCCCGGCCGGCGCCCCCATCGAACGTGTGCTCCTGACGAACCACGATCGACCCTTCGACCGATCGGGGCAACTTGACCGCCCATCCTTCGGTGGTGCGGTACCGCAGGGATGCGCCCCAGCGCACGAGCCGGAGGTCGTCGGTGTCGTGGTAGGTGCTGACGAACCGCTCGGTGGTGCCGACCTCGCCGCGCATCGACTCGTCGAGCGACGAGAGATCGGGCATCCGGAAGTCGTGCCCGACCTCGAACTTGGCCTCGCGCTCGAGCTTCACCGATCGCCGCCGGAGCGTGCGACCGCCAGCTCCTGGAGCACTCGGTGGGCGTCGATGCCTTTCGTCGACGGAACCTTGCCCCAGACGCCTTCGGGATCGAGCTCCCACGCGAGTTCGTCGTCGTCGAACCCCACGCGCAGGATCTCGTCCAGCCGCTCCTGCAGGCCCGCATCCTCGACGGGCGTCAGCGCCTCCACGCGGCGGTCGAGGTTCCGTGGCATCCAGTCGGCCGAACCGATCAGGTAGTCGTACCCGCGCGCCTCGCTCCCGAACCGGTAGATGCGCGAATGCTCGAGGAACCGGCCAACGATCGATCGGACCCGCACCCCGTCGGACAGCCCCGGCACGCCCGGGCGGAGGCAGCAGATGCCGCGGACGAGCAGGTCGATTCGGACCCCGGCTTGCGACGCCTCGTACAGGGTGTCGATCAGATCGGCGTCGACGAGGCTGTTCATCTTCAGCACGATCGATCCGTCGTCGTGCGACATCTCGCGCCGGACCAAGGCGTCGAGTCCCGGGCGCATCGTCACCGGAGCGACGAGGAGCTTGCGGTACTCGCGTTGGCGGCTGTAGCCCGTGAGCAGGTTGAACAGGTCGGTGAGATCGGCGCCAAGATCGGGGTCGGCGGTCAGCAGTCCCAGATCCTCGTACAGGCGGGCGGTGGTCGGGTTGTAGTTGCCCGTGCCGATGTGCGCGTAGCGGCTGATGCCGCCGCCTTCCCGGCGCACGACGAGGCACGTCTTGGCATGCGTCTTGAGGCCGACCACCCCGTACACCACGTGGACGCCCGCGGTCTCGAGCGTCCTCGCGAACGTGATGTTCGCGAGCTCATCGAACCGCGCCTTCAGCTCCACCAGGGCCACGACCTGCTTGCCGGCCTGGGCCGCGCCCACGAGCGCATGGATGATCGGGCTATCCGACGACGTGCGGTACAGGGTCTGCTTGATCGCGAGCACATCGGGGTCGCTCGCCGCCTGCTCGACGAAGGCCTCCACCGACGACGAGAACGAGTCGTAGGGGTGATGCACGAGGATGTCTCCGCGACGGATCGCCTCGAAGACGTCGACCGAGCCCTCCGCCGACTGCAGCTCAGGCGGCGTCACCGGGCTCCAGGGCTCGACCTTCAGGTCCGCCCGGTCGAGGTTGGCGAAGAACCACATGTCGCCCAACGCCAGCAACCACTCCCCAACGTAGACCTGGGACTCGTCGACGCCGAGTTCGCGCATCAGGAGCTGGCGCATCTCGTCGCTCATCGTGGGGTCGATCTCGAGCCTGATCGCGGTCGCGCCTCGCTGCCGACGCTGGAGCACGGTCTCGATGGCGGCGAGCAGGTCGTCGGCCTCGTCCTCCTCGACCTCGACGTCGGCGTCGCGGGTCACGCGGAACACGTGCACACCTAGGATGTCCATGCCCGGGAAGAGCTGGTCGAGGTGGGCGGCCACGACGTCTTCGAGGGGCACGAACCGTTCGCCGTCGGGCAGATCGGTGAACCGGGGCAGCAGGGGCGGGATCTTCACCCGCGCGAACCGGCGCTCACCGGTGAGCGGGTCGCGGATCGCCGCCGCGAGGTTCAGCGACAGGTTGGAGATGTATGGGAAAGGGTGCGACGGGTCGACCGACAAGGGGGTCAGCACGGGGAAGATGCGCTCGCGGAACCGTCGCCCGAGGAAGTCGCGGTCGGCGTCGGACAACTGGTCCCAATGCACGACCCGGATGCGCTCCTTCTCGAGCGCTGGCAACAGGTCGCCGAGCACGAGCGCGTCGGCCCGTTCCTGCATCCCCACGACACGCTCACGGATCGACCCGAGCTGCTCCTGGGGGTTCATGCCGTCGGGTGTCATCGGCGCCACGCCGGCCTCGACCTGCTCCTCGAGGCCCGACACCCTGATCTGGAAGAACTCGTCGAGGTTCTGCGTGTAGATCGCCACGAATTTCACGCGCTCGAGCAACGGGCGGGCCGGGTCCTCGGCGAGGGCGAGCACGCGCGAGTCGAACTCCAGCCAGGAGAGCTCGCGGTTGAGGAACCGCGAGGTCGTGGCCGACACGGACTCGGGGAAGGACTGGGCATCCACGGTGACTGCTCATCGTACGGACGCACGGCCGAGGGGTGCAACCACCGTTCGGTCTAGATCGAGCGATGCCTCGCGGACCTTGCCGCGTGCGCTCGCCGACGCGGGTCTCAGTCCACGTACTTGTAGCCGAGCCCTCGCACCGTGACCAGGTGGCGTGGCTCGTGCGGATCGTCTTCGATCTTCTGGCGGATGCGTTTCACGTGCACGTCGAGAGTCTTCGTATCACCGACGTAGTCCGCCCCCCAAACCTCCTCGATCAGGAACAGTCTCGTGAGCAACCGGTCCTTCCGTCGCAGGAACGCTTCGAGCAGCTCGAACTCCTTCGGCGGAAAGCCGATGACCGCATCTCCCACCCGAACCTCGTGACGCCCGACATCCATCTCGACCGGCCCACCGCGCAGTACATCCTCGGCGGGGGCGATCTCCCCACGCATGCTCGCCCTGCGCAGATGCGCGCGCACGCGTGACACGAGCTCTCGGACGGAGAACGGCTTCGTGACGTAGTCGTCGGCGCCGAGTTCAAGCCCAGTCACCTTGTCGGCCTCGGAGTCCTTGGCCGTCACCATGATGATCGGCACATCGCTCTCCGCGCGGATCGTTCGACACACATCGAGCCCAGAGATCTCGGGCAGCATCAGATCGAGGATGACGAGGGATGGTCGTTCCGTGCGGAACCGGTCGAGTGCGAGACGTCCGTCGGTCGCCACCGAGACGCGGTATCCCTCTCGCTCAAGGTTGTAGCGCACGGAATCCGCGAGCGACTCCTCGTCCTCGACGATCAGCACGTGTGCCGAAGGCTCATGGGTCATCGGATGATCGATCGGTTCCTTCGGCCGCTCTTCCGGCACCACGGTCATTCGATCACCACCGGATGCGATGCATCGGTGAACTCGCGGAACTCCCCGGTGATGAGGAACCCGACCTGCTCGGCGATGTCGACCGCGTTGTCACCGACCCGCTCGAGAGCCCGGGCGGCCATGTTCATGTGCAGGCCCCAGTCCAGTTGCGAGGGATCGTCGGCGAGCTTCAACGCCTCGAGGTGCGTGTTGCGGTTCAGGCGGTCGACCGGATCGTCCATCGTGGGCACCTTCAGGGCGAGATCGAGGTCGCGGCGTCCGAGCGCCTCCATCGCGGTTCGGACCATCGTGACGACCAACGTACCCATCTCCTCGATCTGTTGGCGCATCGACTCGCTCCCGCGCGCATCCTTCGTGCGCAGATACAGCTTCACCACATTCACCGCCTGATCGCCGACCCGCTCGAGGTGGAGATCGCAGTGCAGGATCGCCGAGATCAAGCGCAGATCTTCTGCGACCGGAGACTGCAGCGCCAGCATGCGCAGCACATCGCTGTCGATCTTGAGGTACAGCTCGTCGATCTGGTCGTCTCCGTCGATCACCGCCTGCGCCTTCGCATCGTCGTGCTGCATCAGGGCCTCGATCGCTCGTTGCACGGCGGTGCCGGCCAGCTCCCCGAGGCTGAGCAGTTCAAGCTCCGTCTTCTCGAGCTCTTCGTGGAACGTCTCTCTGGTCATCCGAACCGCCCCGTGACGTAGTCCTGGGTCCGCTGGTCACTTGGATTGGTGAAGATCGCCTCTGTCCGGTCGAACTCCACGATCGTTCCCGTGCGGGAGCCGTCGTCGTGCACATCGACCGTGAAGAAGGCCGTACGGTCTGAGACACGGGCGGCCTGCTGCATGTTGTGGGTCACGATCACGATCGTGTAGTCGGCGACCAGCTCCTGCATCAGATCCTCGATCTTGGCCGTGGCGATCGGGTCGAGGGCTGAGCACGGCTCGTCCATCAGGATCACGTCGGGCTTGGTGGCGATCGCCCGGGCGATGCACAGCCGCTGCTGCTGGCCGCCCGAGAGCGCAAGGCCCGATTCCTTCAGCTTGTCCTTCACCTCATCCCAGAGCGCGGCCTTGTTGAGGCTCTCCTCGACGAGGTCGTCCATGTTGCCCTTGTACCCGGCGATCTTCGGACCGAAGGCGATGTTGTCGTAGATCGACTTCGGGAAGGGGTTCGGCTTCTGGAACACCATGCCGATGCGCCGGCGCACCTCGACGGGATCGACCCGTTCGTCGTAGAGATCGACACCGTGGTAGAGCAACTGCCCCTCGACCCGAGCGCCCTCGATCAGGTCGTTCATACGGTTCATGCATCGCAGGAACGTGGTCTTACCGCAGCCTGAGGGTCCGATAAGCGCCGTGATCTCGTTCTTGAGGATCGGCAGGTTGATGTCGCGCACGGCCCGGAAGTCGCCGTAGTACACGGCGAGGTCGGTCGTGGCGAACACGACCTCGCGGATGGCTTCCTCGGCCTCGGGGACGGCTGATGGTTTCACGATGAGTTGGGGACCATCTTCGGCGACGGAGGCCGCCGGCGTCAGGTCGGTCGTGTCCATGGGCTCACCACTTTCGGTCATATCGGTTCCTCAGCAGGATCGCTGCGAGGTTCACCACGAGGATGATCACGAGGAGAACGACGATCGCCGCGGCGGTGTTGGCCTTCCAGCCGTCACCCGCGAGGCGGGACCACGAGAAGATCTGGGTCGGGAGGGCGGTGTACTGCCCTTGGATTATCTCGAGCGGTGATCGCCCGCTCGGGGTCGAGAGGTACCCGGTGACGGCTCCGACCAGCAGCAGGGGCGCGGTCTCACCGAACGCGCGCGCCAGGGACAGGATCACGCCGGTGAAGATGCCCGGTGCCGCGTACGGGAGCACGTGGCTCCGAACGACTTCCCAGCGGGTCGCTCCGACACCGTAGGCGGCCTCCCGGATGCTCTTGGGCACCGCTCGGAGGGCCTCCATCGTGATGAGGATGACGATCGGCAGCACGAGCACCGCCAGGGTCAGGCCGCCGGAGATGAAGCTCCGGCCGAAGGTGTCCGGGCCGGTGACCGCGCGCATCGTCTGCACGAAGACGACGAGTCCCAGGATGCCGTACACGATCGACGGCACGCCGGCGAGGTTCCGGATGTTCGTCGTCAGCAGTCGATTGACCCTCGTGTCCTTCGCGTACTCCTGCAGATAGATCGCGGCGGCGATGCCGAAGGGAAGCGCAACGACCACGACGAAGCCGATCAGGATCAGCGATCCGACGACCCCTTGACGGACGCCGGCCCGCGAGTCGAGACGGGACACGTTGCTCGTGAGGAAGTCTCCCGCCCTCGTGGACAGGACCGGCCACGCGTCGGAGATCGCGGTGCCGAGGAGCACGATGAGGATCGCGAGCGAGAGCAGGAGCGAGAGCAGGAGCGCAGCCTGGAAGAAGCGGCCGTACAGGTCGCGCTTCTTCCCGCGCAGCGCGAGTTCGACGGAACCCTGGATCTGTCGGGTGGGTGCGATCGCCGCCATCAGAAGTCCTTGCGGACCTTCCGCACGTACCGTTCCGACAGCACGTTGAGCGCCAGGGTCATGACGAACAGCAGCAGGCCGACGAAGAACAGCGAATCGAACGGATTGAGGCCGGAGACGCTCTTCACCTGGTCCGATCCGATCGCGAGGGACGAGATCGCGCCGGTCATCGTCTGACCCGGCTCGAGGGGGTTCAGGTGACGGGTCGCGCTGCCGGTCGCGCCCGCGGCGATCGCCACCACCATCGTCTCCCCGACGGCCCGCGAGAAGCCCAGGATCAGGGCGGCCATGATGCCGGAAACGGCGGCAGGGAACACGACCTTGGTCGTCACCGTCCGGCGACGCGCGCCGATCCCGTAGGCCGCCTCGCGGAGCGCGCTCGGCACCGCGTACATCGCATCCTCGGCGACGGACGCCACCAACGGGATCGTGAGGATCCCGACCCCGATGCCCGCCGCCATGATGTTGAACGTGCCCGCCGACGAGAACAGCGGCTGCACCAGGGACGGATTGATGACCTGCAGGGCGAAGTACCCGAGCACCACGCTCGGGATGCCTGCGAGGGTCTCGAGGATCGGCTTGAGCTTGCGACGCGTCTTCGGGTTCGCGTACTCGGAGAGGTACATCGCCGCGCCCAGCCCCAGCGGGGTGGCGATCATCATGGCGATGACCGAGACCTCGATCGTCCCGATAAAGATCGTGAGGACGTCGAACTGGCCGCTGCGGGGACGCCATCCCTCGGTCCAGAGGTGGCCGAGATCGACGTGCGACAGGAAGGTGACGGCCTTGCCGAGGAGGGCGACGACGATGGCGACGCTCACGACCATGGAGACGATGGCGGCCGCCATCAGGAGGACGCGGACCAGCCCTTCCTTCCGCTGGCGTCGGGGGCTGCCCTGAAGCGCCCTGATCGAGAGCCCGGCGTCCCCGGTCGTCTTGGCCATCGTCGCGGCTACCTTACCCCTCCGGTCCAGGCCGGGTGAATGGCCGAGCGGCGCCCGCCGCCCGGCCCTTCCGACCCTCGGCGCTCCCGTTCGATCAGGCGGCCGCCGACTCCCACGCCGAGCGGGTAGCCTCGATCCGGTCGGCCGGGAGGGCGATGTAGCCGACCTCCTCGACCAGGCTCGTCATGGCCTCATCGCCGACGTAGTAGTCGACGTACGCCGCGACCTCCGGCCTCGCCGCAGCCTCGGCGCTCACGTAGATGTAGAGCGAACGCGAGAGCGGGTACGAACCGTCGGAGACGCTCTCGGCGCTCGGGGCCACGCACCCGTCGCCGCCGTCGATCTCGAGCTCCTTGACCGCGTCACCGGCCTCCTCGGCGAAGGCGAAACCCACGAAGCCGAGGGCGCCCGGGGAGCCTTCCATCGCGGTGATGATCACGTTGTCGTTCGGAGAGGGCTGGTAGTCCTGGCGCAGGGTCTCCCAGTCGGCCTCGGGGACCCCCTGAGCTTCGGCGGTGTCGGGGATGCCCGACAGCTCGATGAAGGCGTCGTAGGTGCCCGACTCCTCACCGGGGGCGGTGATCTCGAGCGGCAGGTCGGGGAATCCGCCGTTGCCGCCGACCTCCGTCGCAAGCGAATCGGCCCCGTTCCAGGTGTCGATGCCCTCGGACTCGGGTCCGAACAGCGCGTAGAGGTCGCCGTTGTTCAGGCACGTGACGCCCGTGTTCTCCGGATTCGTCATCACCGTCAAGCCGTCGAGCGCGACCTCGAGCTCGGTGTACTCGATGCCGTTCTTCTCGCAGAGCTTGACCTCATCCTCCTCGATCGGTCGGGAGGCGTCGGAGATGTCGGTCTCGCCGTTGCAGAACAGCTCGAAGCCGTCGCCCGTGCCGGGGCCGTCGACGCTGATCGCTACCTCCGGGTTGGTCTCGTTGAAGATCTCGGCTACGACGGATGAGATCGGCTCGACCGTCGACGACCCGGAGATCACGATCGAACCTGAGACGGCCGGCGTCTCGGTGTCGCCACCGTCGCCGGTCCCGCCGTTTTCGTCGCCACCGCACGCCGCGGCGACGAGCGAGAGTGCGAGCAGCCCCGCGAGGACCCCCGCGTGGTTCCTGAACTTCTTCATCGACGTCCTCCTCGGAGTGTCTCGTCGAGTGAATGCTAGGCAGGGTGGGTGGACGCTCGATTGCGTCGACATGAACGCTTGGTGAACGGCTCAGACCCCTCGTGAGCAGCGGAGACGGCACTGCGAAACGACCGTTCGATGAACGCACATCGAACTGCCGACCGGCGGGTGAACACCCTGCGTATGCTCCCGCTCAGACATGGACCCCGCTTCGACCGTCGTCGCCGCACTCGCTGTCGTCGCGGCGGGCGCTTGCGGAGCTGCGATCGGCGTGCTGTGGAGCCGGTCCAAGCTCGTCGACGCGCGACGACAGGCCGACGAGGCTTCGGCTGAGCTCGTTCGCCGGGAAGCCTCGGCACGTGAGCAGCGCGCCGTGCAAGACCTGATCCTCGCCTCGATGCAGGAAGGCGTGCTCCTCCTCGATGCGGGCCTCGACACGGCGTTCGCCAACGCCGCGCTCGAACGCCATCTCGGGAGCCGGCCGAAGTCGGTGACCCAGCTCTATCCGCTCGACCTCAGGGAAGCCGTCCGACAGGTGGCGTCGTCGTCCGTGCCGATGACGGTCGAGGTGGAACGCAGCGCCCCTTCTCGCTGGCTGCGCATCACGGCCGCGCCCGCGGGCGAGGGATCGGTCCTGATCGTCGTCACCGACATCACCGACGCCCGCCGGATCGAATCGGTGCGCCGTGACTTCGTCGCGAACGCGTCCCACGAGCTGAAGACCCCCGCGGCATCGATCCAGGCGGCAGCCGAAACCCTTCGATCGGTCGTCGGCGAGGATCCCGATGCAGCTCCACGCTTCGCCATCCAGCTCGAGCGCGAAGCGTTGCGGTTGTCGCGGATCGTCGCCGACCTGCTCGACCTCTCGCGACTGGAATCCGGTAGTGAGCTGGGCGAACGCGTGCGGCTCGACGCTCTCGTCCGCGAGGAGGCCGAGCGGTACGACGACCAGGCGCGCGAAGCCGGCATCCGTCTCTCGGTGAAGGCGGCGCACGCGACGACGGTGCGAGGCACAGCCCGCGACCTTTCGCTCCTCGTGCGCAACCTGATCGACAACGCGATCCGATACACGCGCCCGGGAGGGACCGTCGAGATCTGCGTCCGCCCAGACCCCGACGAGGTCACCCTCGATGTGCGCGACACGGGCGTCGGTATCCCCGTCCGCGATCTGCCTCGCGTATTCGAAAGGTTCTATCGCGTCGATCGCGCCCGATCGCGTGAGACAGGCGGCACGGGCCTCGGGCTGTCGATCGTGCGACACGTGGCCGAGAACCACGGTGGCTCAGTATCGGTCGATAGCGAGCTCGGCGCCGGATCCACATTCACGGTTCGGCTGCCCCCTGCGGAGAACCAACGGGCCTGAGGCTGCGGTGGACGGTCCGATGCGGCGGACGTTCTCCGCGCGTTCCGCGGTCGTTCGGACGCACGTCGCCGACCTGACGCGTCGCCCGTCTACGTTGCACCCGCCGATACCGCGAGGAGCATGAGGAGGTTGCCATGAGCACGCTCGACCTTGCCTCGACCGAGGTCGGGGGACGGGTCGTGATCAGTCCGACGGGCGACGTGGGCGCGGGCGCGGCCCTTGCCCTCGCGGACCAGCTTCGAGGCGCTCAATCGCAAGGGGTGCCGGTCGTGCTCGATCTCCGCGTGGTCGCGTCGCTGGACGGCCTGGCCGTGGGGGTGATCGTCGAAGCCGACCGGCGTGCCCGCGCCCGGGGTGCCCGGCTGCGCCTGATCCCCGGGGTCGCGCGTGTCCAGCGGACGCTTCGGGCTGCCGGGCTCGAGGGACGGCTGCTGATCGTGGCTCCCGAGATGCGGCTGAGCTAGCTCCCACTCGACGTCGGGGCCGTATGCTGCGGCCGCGATGACGACCTTGTTCCTCGTGCGGCACGGCCTCACCGCCCAGACCGGGCGCATGCTCTACGGCCAGACACGGGGTATCACCCTCGACGAACGAGGGCTGGCCCAGGCCGAGCAGTTGGCGCGGCGGCTCGCACCGCTCCGCCCCACGGCGGTCTACTCCAGCCCGCTCGAGCGATGCGTCGAGACGGTGCGGCCGCTCGCGGCGGCCTGCCGACTCTCCGTGGTGGAGCGCGACCCCCTGATCGAGATGCACGCCGGCTCGTGGACAGGGAAGCCACTCGCACGCTTGCGCCGCACGAAGGCGTGGTCCGACGTGCAGCGTCGTCCGGAGACGTTCCGCTTCCCCGGTGGCGGGGAGAGCTTCGCCGAGGCCCGCGCCCGGGCGCTCGGCGAGCTGCAGACGATCGCCAAGCGGCATCGGCGGGGGCGCGTGGTCGTCGCCACCCACGGCGACATCGTGCGGGTGATGCTCGCCGACCTCGCCGGGGCTCCCCTGGAACACTTCCAGCGCATCGTCGTCGACACGGCGTCGGTCTCGGTCGTGACGATCGACCGCGAGGGCGGTCCGCGAGTGCTCCTCGTGAACGACACCGGCGACCTGCAGCGGTTCGCCCCCGGCGGCGGCACCCCCGTCTGGGAGATCGCGATCCCGGCCGACGCCGACCGGCGCTCCGAAGGGAACCTGCGAGGATAGGCCGCATGGATCTCGGCACCGTGGATCGCATCACCGCCGGCACGATCGGCGAGCCGGGGTCCCGCACGTTCTACCTGCAGGCCCGCGGACGGGATCAGCTGGTGACGGTCGTCGTCGAGAAACAACAGGTGCAGCTGCTGGCGGCATCCATCCTGGAGCTCCTCGCCGACCTGGAGCTCGAGACCGGCGTCGGCCCCGGCGACGACGAGCTCGACCTCGAGGAGCCGGTCGACCCGAGGTGGCGTGCCGGCAGGCTGTCGATCGGCTACGACCACGACCGGCAGCTGTTCGTGCTCGAGATCGAGGAATCCATGCCGGAGATCGAGGGCGACGACCCTGGGTCGGTGCTCGAGGACGTGGGCGAACCGGAGGTCGTCCAGCTCGCCGCGACACGGGAGCAGATGTTCGCCCTCTCGCGTCACGGCGCGGCCGTCGTCGAGCAGGGCCGCCCCGCGTGCCAGTTCTGCGGCAACCCGATGGATGCGGAGGGACACGCGTGTCCCGCGATGAACGGGCATTCGAAGCGGGACTGACGCCCCCCTCGGTGCCGCCGGCGATCGAGACCGGCACCCTCGACCTGCTCGGTCTGCTGCCGAACTCCTCGAACTACACGTTCCTCGCACGCGCGTCGGCGCTCGGCGGTGACGAGGTGCTGGCCGTCTACAAACCCCATCGTGGCGAGAGTCCGCTCTGGGACTTCCCCGAAGGGTCGCTCGGACGGCGCGAGGTCGCGGCCTACCTCGTCGCAGCGGCGCTCGGCTGGCCGAACGTGCCGCCGACGGTGCTCAGGGAAGGCCCGGAGGGGATCGGGTCGGTGCAGCTCTTCGTCCCCTTCGAGCCGCAGGAGCACTACTTCACCTTGCAGGGACGGTTCCCCGAGGCGTTCCGCGAGATCGCCGCATACGACCTCGTCGTGAACAACGCCGACCGCAAGGGCGGTCACTGCCTGCTCGGCGAGGACGGCCGCATCTGGGCGATCGACCACGGGGTCTGCTTCCACGAGGCACCGAAGCTGCGCACCGTCATCTGGGAGTACATGGACGAGCCGATCCCCCAGGGGCTCGTCGACGGGCTGGGCGTCTTCGGCGAGGGATTGGCCGCGGGCGCAGCGCCGCGCGAGCAGCTCGGAGCGCTGCTCACCGACGAGGAGGTCGCCGCCGTGAGCCGGCGCGTCGACGCCGTCGTCGCCCGGCCCGTGTTTCCCTCGCCGGTCGGCGAGCGGCCGTACCCCTGGCCCCCCGTGTGAGCGCCCTTCGATGAACGCGTTGCGGCACCGCACGCTGCCCACCCCGCTCGGCGACCTCACGATCGTCTGCTCCGCGCGCGGAGTGGTCGCCACGATCTTCGACGACGACGAACGCGACCTCGAGCTGGCTGGCATCCAGCGCCGGTTCGCGCAGGGGGCCCAGACGGCCGCCGAGGCCTCGGCGGCCGGGTCGGTCGCGACGGCGGCTCGACGGGAGGCGCGAGCGCTACTTCGCCGGTCGCACGAAGGCGCTCTCGGTGCGGCCGGATCTCTCCCTCGTGGGTGAGGGGTTCGGACGTCGCGTGCTCGAGGTCGTCGCCACGATCCCGTACGGCGCACTCTGGACCTACGGCGACGTGGCCGGCATGGCCGGGAGCCGACGCGCCGCACGGGCCGCCGGGACCGCACTCGCGGGGTGCCCGATCGAGCTGTTCGTGCCGTGCCATCGGGTGGTGCACGCCGGCGGCACGATCGGTGGATACGGGCGTCATGAGGACCGTAAGCGGTGGCTCCTGCGGCACGAAGGCGCGTTGCCGTGAGGGCGTCTCGGGGGCGGTCGGACGTTCGATCGCCGGTGCGAGAGGATGATGACCATGACGCGTCGCCTCCTGCCCGCCGTGCTCGGGTTCGCACTGCTCGCCGCCGCGTGCACCGGGAACGACGACCCGGACCCGACCGCGACGTCGGCCGTCGCCCAACCGACCGGCGACGCCACATCGCTCTCGGCGCAGGTGGCCAGCGCGGACCTCGCGGCCGACTCCCCCGAGGCCGTGCAGGTCGGCGTCTTCTCCAGCACCGACGAGGCGGGCGTGCAGTTGCTGTCGTTCGGCGAGATCGACGTGTCCTTCAGCTTCCTGGGCACCGACGGGAGCCAGACCCCGCTCCCGGGCCCGGCGACGACGGCCGATTTCGTGCCGGCCCCGGGGAACGACCCTGACGGCGAGGGCCCGACGCTCACGAACCCGTCGGACGTCGCCGGCGTCTACGTGACGCCCGACGTGACGTTCCCCGAGCCGGGCATCTGGAACGCGAAGGTCACGGTCTCGATCGACGGCGGTGCGCCGGCGACGCTCGATGCCGCGTTCACGGTGTACCCGGACCACCGGATCCCCGCACCCGGCGACGAGGCCCTCGCCACGAAGAACCTCACGATCGACTCCAAGGGCGTGCCCGCCGTCGCGATCGACTCCCGCGCGCAGGACGGCGCGAAGGTGCCCGACCCCGAGCTCCACGGCACCACGATCGCCGACGCGCTCCGCAGCGGTCGTCCGGCACTTGTGCAGTTCGCGACCCCGGTGTACTGCCAGAGTCAGTTCTGCGGACCAACCGTCGAGGCGCAGGAGGCCCTGTCCCGGGAGTACGGGGGCGTGGCGGAGTTCATCCACGTGGAGATCTGGCGCGACTACGAGGAGAGCACCGTGAACCGGGCCGCCGCCGACTGGCTCCTGCGCGACGGCGATCTCACCGAGCCCTGGATGTTCATGATCGACGCCGACGGTGTGATCGTCGAGCGATGGGGCCCCCTGTTCGATCTCGACGATGTTCGAGCCTCGCTCGACGCGCTGCGCTCCTGAGGCGACACGGTCCGATGTCATCGACGGCTTCGAGCGAGTGCCCGTAGCATGGACGGCATGGAACAGCAGCCAGTGATCCCGCCGCCCCCACCCGGAGGCGACCGCTGCTACCGCCACCCCGAGGTGGCCACCGGCGTGCACTGCACGCGGTGTGGGCGGCCGATCTGCACCGAGTGCATGATCGCGGCCCCTGTTGGGCATCAGTGCCCGACCTGCGTCGCCGAGGCACGCCGCGAGTACCGGCAGGGACCAGGCAGGCGTGTCGCGGTGGCGAACGCCAAGGCCGTCTCGGTCACGAGCGTGCTTCTGGTGCTCATGGGCATCGGATACACACTCGAGGTGGTCGCCGGCGGAGCCGGGTCGTTGCTCAGCGGCCCCAACGCGCTCGACCTGGTGCGGCTCGGGGCGTCGGTGGGTCTGGCGCAGCTGCCCGACGGCGACGTGGTCGGCATCGCGACGGGCGAACAGTGGCGCATGGTCACCGCGATCTTCCTGCACGGCGGCATCCTGCACCTGCTGATGAACGCCTACGCGCTCTGGATCTTCGGCCCCGTCGTCGAACGAGAGCTGGGCAGGGCACGGTTCCTGTTGATCTTCCTCACGACCGGGCTGTTCGCGAGCGCGGCCTCGTACGCGTTCGCGAGCGATCCCGTCCAGGTGAGCGTCGGGGCCTCGGGGGCGATCTTCGGCGTCGTGGGTGCGTTCGTCTCGTACAACTACCGGCACCGTGAGCTGGCGCTGGCGGCCGCGCGTCTGCGTGGGCTGGTGCCGTTCCTGATCCTGAACCTCCTGTTGTCGTTCGGCCTCAGCTCCCTTCATCGACTGGCGGGCGCACCTGGGCGGGTTCTTCGCGGGGCTCGCGGCCGGCATCGTCGCCGAGGGGTGGGGTTCACGCTCGATGCGCACCGCGATCGCGGCGCGGCGGCTTCGCCGCGCTCACGATCGGCGCGCTCGCGCTCGCGGCGTGGAAGACGGCGCAGTACCGTACCGACTTCCCGGCGTTCTTCTGAGCACCTCCGCCCACGGCTCAGGGCGCGTCGGCGTCGGCGATGCCGTACAGGTACCCCTCGCGCGTGCCGAGGTACAGCCAACCGCGCCAGACCGCGGGCGTCGACTCGATGCATCCCTCGAACCGCATCTTCCACAGCAGCGGCGGCGCGACCGACGGATCGGAGACGTCCCACGCATACAGGTCGCCGAGGCAGTCGCCCAGGATCAGCACGCCGTCGACGACGACCGGCGAGGCGATCGATGGCGCGCCCACCTGCAGCTCGTGCAGCACCGCGCCGGTGCCGCGATCGACCTCGAGCACCCGGCCCGCGGCCGTCGAGAAGAAGACCACGTCACCGTAGAGCGCCGGGGTCGACCAGCTGCCCCCCGCGCCCTCGAACCCGATCTCTCGGGCGTCGATGCTCCAGACGAGCGGGTCGTCGGGCCGACGAGGATCGAGCTTCATGAGCTGCCCGACCTCGCGTGAACGATCGTTGAACCGCTGGTACTCCGCAGCGACGTAGAGGAACCCCTGCCCGTCGATCACGATCGATGCGTCGACGTCGTCGCCGACCCAGAACCGCAGGACCTGTTCGACCTCGGTGCCGCCATCGAGGAGATCTCGGATGTCCCACCCTTGCACCAGCCCGCCGGAGTTCGCGAAGTAGGCGACGCCCTTGCGGTACGCGACGGAGTTCTCGATCGAGACCTCCTGATCGCCGAGCGCCCCGAGCAGCTCGTCGTCGAAGCCAGGGATCGTCGCGACGACCTTCGGGGCGACCGTCACGAGCCCGTCGTCACCGTACCCGCGGTGGAGGCGGATCACGTAGAACCAGCCGTTCTCCCCGCCCGCGAGCAGGTGGTCGCGGATCACGAGCGGCGCACCGTCCCAATCGTCGTTGCGCAGGGGTCGCGGCGCGCTCGTTCCACCGTCGATGCTCCAGAGGGTCTCGGGCTCGGCTCGGTCCATCGCGACCACGCGCAGGTGCCCGTCGCGTGAGCCGGCGTAGTAGAGCGGGAACCCGTCCGGATCGGTCGTCGCCGACCCCTTCGCGAGATCGAGCGTGACGAGCGGCGGGCGGACCGGCTCTCCCGTCTCGCCGTCGACGAAATGGTACTTCCCGTCATAGGCGCCCTCGCGCACCTCGATGCCCCCGCCCTGCACCTCGATCACGCTGGGCTGGCCCGTCCACCCCGTGCCGCACCATTCCGTGACGTCGACGCCCACGATCGACTCGGAACAGAGCTTCGTGACCTCCGGGTGCTGCCATCGCACCACGGGGTCGAGCGGCACGGGGCCCCGTCCGTAGAAGGAGCGGGTGGCGTTGCCCCGGAACGTCGTGAGCCCTCGGACCGAACGGTTCGCCGGCTTCGGGGTGCGCACGGACAGGGACGCCGGGGGGGCCGCGCCGGTGCGACCGGCGTCACCGCCGCCGCGAACCAGCGCGAACCCGACCGCGGCGACGACCAGCGCCGACACCACGCCTGCGGCGATGCCCACGGTTCGACGAGAGGGTCGAAAGGGTCGGTCGTCCGGCGTCATGCGCCCCATCGTATCGGCAGCGAGGAACCAGCCGGGACGCCGATCAGACGGGCTCGCCCGCCGATCGGTAGCTGCCCAGCACGCGAAGCAGCGAGGTGTGCTCGGCCACCCTGGCGAGCGCGTCTTCCACCTCAGGTGCGTCGGCGGCCGCCATCAGGTCGACGTAGAACACGTACTCGAACGGCTTGCCTCGCCTCGGCCGGGACTCGAGCTTGTGCAGGTTGATGTCGCGTTCCGCGAACGGCTGCAGGGAGGCGAGGAGCGAGCCGGGGCGGTCGCGCACGGCCATCACCAGCGAGGTCTTGTCCGCCGGTCCGAGGTCGGGAAGGCCCGTCGAGATCGCTGCGAACTTGGTGAAGTTCTCCTTCTCGGTCTGGATGCGTTCCGCCAGCACCGAGAGCCCGAGCGCCGTTCCCGCTTCCACGCTGGCGATCGCCGAGTCCTCACGGTCGCCTCGCTGGGCGATCAGACGCGCGGCGCCGGCCGTGTCGTGCACGGGAACGGGCTCGATGCGCATCGAGGACAGGAACTCCTCGCACTGAGCGAGCGCCTGCCAATGGGAATGGGCGCGACGCACCTGCTCGAGCCGAGCGCCGGGAACGCCCAGCAGGGCGTGGTCGACCCGCACGAGCACCTCCCCCACGATGTGCAGCAGGCTCGTGTGCTGGAGCTGGTCATAGGTCTCGTTGACCGAACCTGCCTGCGAGTTCTCGAGCGGCACCACGCCGTGATCGGCCTCCCCGCTGGTCACCCGGGAGAACACGAGTCGCACGGAGTCGCAGGGCATCGGCTCGGCGGCTGGGAACAGCGAACGGACCGCTCGCTCGCTGTAGGCACCGGGTTCCCCCTGATAGGCGACCTGCATGGGCGGGAAGCCTAGCAAGGGACCTGCTCAACGGCCGATGGTAGGCTCGTCCGTGCCCTGCCGACCGTGCCGGGCGAGTCCCCGACCTTCGGCTCAGCCCTTCGGATCCGGCATGACGACGTCGACCCAAACCCCTTCGGAGACACCCGGCGAGACCGATCGCACGGGGTCGGCCGCGCCGCATGACCGCGGCACCCGCCGGTCGGTGATCCGGTGGATCCTGGCGTTGCTCGCCACCGTGCTCGCGGCGACCGTGATCGCGACCGTGATCATCGGACTCGACGTGCAGCGGGATGCCGAGGACGCGAAGGTCGAGATGGCGAAGGGTCGTCGAGCGTTGGCCGCAGGCGACCTCGCGACCGCCCTCGATCGTTTCAGTGCCGCAGAGGCAGGCTTCGGGCGGGCCCGAGCGAGCGCGACCCAGGGCATCGGCGGTCTCGTGGCGGCGATCCCGATCATCGGTCGCTCCATGGACGTCGCGGCCGGGATCTCGGATGCAGGCGTCACGCTCGCCGGCGCCGCCGTCGACCTCACCACCGCGCTGGAGCAGCTTCCCGACGGCCTGGGCTCGCTCGCGCCGGCCGGAGGGCGCATCCCGGTCGAGACGCTGACCGAGCTCGCCGACGATGTCGAGGCGGCGGCGGCCGACGCGAAGGCCGCCCTCGAAGCGGTTCGTGAGACGCCCTCGACCTTGCTGCCGGCCGTGGTCGCCGAGGCGCGCTTCCAGGCCGAGGAACAGGTCGTGCTCGCGAGCCGTGCGCTCGATTCCGCGACCCTGCTGATGCGAGGCCTCCCCACGTTCGCCGGCGCCGACGGCCAACGTCGGTACATGCTGCTCGCGGAGAGCCCCTCGGAGCAACGCGGAACGGGTGGGATCTGGGGCGCCTACGCGATCCTCACCGCCGACGAGGGCGAGCTCTCCGTCGGGCCGTTCGCGCCGATCCTCTCGCTGCCCGAGGCTCGCCCTGACCAGATCCCGGCGCCGAACCCCGACTACCGCCGCAACTACGACCAGTACGGCGGCGCCGGTTCGTGGCGCGACCTCAACATGACCCCCGACTTCCCGTCAGCGGCGAGGGCGGCGCTCGCGACCTACGAACACGGCACGGGCGAACGCCTCGATGGTGTCATCGTCGCCGATCCGTTCGCGCTCGAGGAGCTGCTCCGCGTGAGCGGCCCCCTCGAGATCCCCTCGCTCGGCGTGACGGTGAACGCCCGGTCGGTGGTGCGCTTCATCTCCAACGAGGCCTACATCTTGTTCCCGGGTCAGGGCAAGGAACGCAAGGGTGTCCTCGGCGCCGTCGTCGGCGTAGCATTCGATCGGTTCCTCGCGGGCCGGGGCGAGCCGCTCGCGAAGGTGAGGGCGATCAGCCGCGCCGTCGCCGGTGGGCATCTGAAGCTCTACACGACCGACCCGACCGTCGAGCGAGGGCTGCGGCTCGCGAACCTCGACGGCGGCCTCCGGGCACCCGATGGCGATGACCTGCTGGCCGTACACATCAACAGCCGCTCGGCGAGCAAGGTCGATTACTACGTCGACCGCACGGTGACGTACGACGTCACGCTCGGCGGCGAGGGAGAGGCGATCGCCACCACCGAGATCACGCTGCGCAACGACGCCCCCACCGAAGGGGTGCCGGGGTTCGTGATCGACCCGGGCGAGGGCATCGAGGGACACGAGCCGGGGGACAACGTGTCGATCGTGACCTCCTCGTGCCCCAGCGCCTGCGAACTGGTCGAGGCCCGGCTCGGCGGACGAGACGTGGCGCTCCGGGTGGGCGAAGAGCTCGGGCGGCCGTGGTACCAGGCCTTCTACACCACCCCCGGCGGCGAGTCCTCGACGCTCGAAGTCGTGACGAGGCGAAGCGCCGTCTGGGCGGGGAACTCCTCCGGCGGCACGTATCGGCTCACGATCTTGCCCCAGACCACGATCGAACCGACCGAGATCGTCGTGGACATCCGGCCGCCGGCCGGAACGGAGATCGTGTGGACCAGCGAGCCCATGACGGAACGAGACGGCGGCGCCGTCTGGCGCGGCGAACCGGAAGGTCGCGTCGAGCTGGTCGTACGATTCCGTGCCCCTCTGCCGTTGCGCTGGTGGCGGAACGTCGAACGCGCGGTCAGCTGAGGATCGGGGAGGATCGCCGTGGAACGCGAGAACCCCCGAGGCGTGGCCTCGGGGGTTCTGGAACAGCCTCCGCCGTCGTTACGACGTGGTGACGGTGCGACGCCGCGCCACGAAGAGCGCGACGAGACCCACCGCGACCAGCGCGACCGCTACGATCGCGGCCGTCGACGCGTCGCCGCCGGTGAACGCGGTACCGCCGCCCGCACCCTCGACCGTGGTCGTGGGCTGAGGGGAATCCGTGTACCCGGCGAAGGCGGTGCCGGCAAGCATGGTCATGAACGCGATGGCGCCGACCAAGACCGCAGCAGCCTTCTTCATGAACGTTCCCTTCCTGATTGACACGGAACCCGCACGTCCGTGTCGCCTATCTGGGGGCAATCATAGGCCGTTCGAGCTACGGTAGGCAACCCGCCGAACGACCTATTTCGCCGAAACATATGCATCCTTCGACGTCCCTCGGCGCATGTTACCCCGCCTTCGATGGGGGATATCGTTACCTTGAAGTGCAACGTTTGGTTCGACACATCGAAGGGTGGCTCACGCCGATCGCTCGCGGATGAGCTGTCGAGCGAACAACGCGATGAACCGGGGGTTCTGGCGCAGGTACCGCTTCCACAGTCGTCGGGGCTCAGAGACGAGCCGGAACGCCCACTCGAGGCCGACGCGCTGCAGGAACCGCGGCGCCTGTCGCTTCGATCCGGCGAGGAAGTCGAACGCCGCCCCCACGCCGATCGTCACGATCGGCAGCCGGTCGCGGTGCTCCGCCATCCATCGTTCCTGTTTGGGGCAGCCGAGGCCGACGAACAGCAGTCGCACCCCGGATGCGACGATCTCCTCGACGACCTGGTCGTCCTCGTCGACCGAGAGCGGGCGGAACGGCGGCCCGTACGCGTACGCGACCTGCAGCGCCGGCCACCGCGCCGACGCGACGCGGCCCAGCGCTTCGACCGTGCTCGTGTCCCCGCCGTAGAAGCCCACCGGGATGCCGAGCTCGGCCGCTCGCTCGAGGAGTCGCGGTGTGAGCTCGGGACCGCAGACCCTGGTGGCCGTCGGACACCGAGCAAGGACAGTCCCCACACGAGTGGCATGCCGTCGGGCGTGACCAGATCGCACCCGTTCATCACGTCGAGGAACGTCGGATCGTCGTAGGACTCCATCACGTTGTTGACGGTCGCCACGCCGACCGAGCGCGCCCGGCCCTCGTCGGCCCATGCGGTGATGAGGTCGACGGCGTCGCCGTACCCGTTCGGGGCGTCGACGCGCATGCCCAACACGTGGCGGAACGGCATCCCCGCGGCCGGCAGCACCCCCGCCGGGCTCGAGACCTCGGGCACCTACCGGGCTCCCTTTCGAGCCACGACCACGCCCACCGTTCGGAGCATGATGTAGAGGTCGAGCAGCAGCGACCAGTTCTCGATGTAGAACAGATCCTGCTTGATCGCATCTTCGGCGCTCACGTCGCTGCGGCCGTTGACCTGCCACCATCCGGTCAGCCCGGTCCGCACGTCGTGACGGGGCCCGAGCATCTCGGGATTGGCCCAGACCTGCTCGGCGGTGAGCGGTCGCGGACCCACGAGGCTCATGTCGCCTCTCACGACGTTCCACAACTGCGGCAGCTCGTCGAGGCTCAGCGTCCGCAGGACCCTGCCGACGGGCGTGATGGGCGCCTCGCCACCCTTGAAGAACGGCTGCGTGCGGTCGACCGCGGCCTCGTCCATGATGCGATCGGCGTCTCGGTCCATCGTGCGGAACTTGTAGACGGTGAAGAGCTTGTTGCCGCGGGTCACGCGCTGCTGTCGGAACAACACGGGACCGGGCGACGTCACGGCGACCAGCAGACCCACCACCAGCTGGATCGGGAGCGACACCACCAACGCGACGCTGGCGATCGAGATGTCGAACGCCCGCTTCAGCGCAGCCTGGGTGCCCGTCAGCTCGGCGGGGCGCACGGCGACGGTCATCAGCGGCCCGACGCGCTGCAAGGTCAGGCGGTTCGTGAGCATGTGCGGCACACGGGCGACCAGCCGCAGGGCGAGTCCCCTGCGACGGGCCAGCTGCTGAAGCCGACCGAGCTCGGTGGTCGTCAGGGTCGGCGAGGCGACGATCAGCGCCTCGACCGAGCACTCGTCGACCAGCTGGGCCGCGTCGGCGATCGAGCCGAGGAACGGAGGCGCCGCTGGATCGTCGGGCCCCGCCTCGGCCGCGATACGGCCGATGGGATAGAAGCCGCTTCGGTCGTCATCGACGACCGCCGTCGCCACGAAGGCGGCATCGTGTGCCGAACCCACGATCACGGTGCGATAGGCCAGCAGTCCCTTCGTGCGCAGGCTGCGCGCGTACCGGCGCCACGAGAGCCTGGTCAAGACCTCGAGCACCACGAGCGTCGCGAACGCCAAGCCCAGATCGCCCGCGGTCTGGCTCGTCAGCCCGCCGGCTCCGAAGATCATCAACACCGCTGCCCCCACCGAGGCCGCACCCACGACGCGCCGGATCTCCTCCGATGAGGAGAGGTGCTTCGAGGCGTACAGCCCGAACGCCTGGAAGATCGCGATCCACGCCACGCTGCCCGCGATCGTGAGCATCCAGCTGGCGGTGCCCGGAGATCGAGACGCGACGATGTCCTGCATGAGACCCGTGGCGAGCAGCACCACGTTCAGGCAGAAGATGTCGCTCGCGACGTGGCCGGCGACCAGCATGCGGTACCGGGCCTTCGTTGCACCATCGGGCGCGCGGAGCGAGCTGGCGACTGCCTCTTCGGTGATGACCTCATCGGTGATGACCTCATCGGTGATGACCTCATCGGTAACGGCGTCGTCAAGCACAACCTCATCGAGGACGGCTTCGTCGACCGCGTCCCGTTCCGGCTGCAGGTCTCGGATGACCGCGAGATCGCCCTCATGGGTGATCACACGGAGACTGTCGACGATCCGTTCCACCTCGGGGTGCACCGGCGCCGGGTCGAGCTGCTGCACAGGACGGGCAGCAGTCTCTCCGCTGGTCGCGTCTTCGATCCGTCGCTCCACCACTCGCCTCATCTGTCGTTCGCTCGATCGGGGGGAAGTCTGCGAGACGGTCGGTCTTTTCGGACGCCCCCGCGGTTCATTGGGCCTGGAGAAGAGAGGTGACTCTCTCATCCCCTGTATGGGGGACGATAACCGGTCTAGGCGCCCTGTGCTATCCGACCAAGGGTCTTCATTGATAAGGAAGTGCCGGATGTTGGCTTAAGTCGCATGCGCGAACGCCGGCCGCGACCGGACCGGGGAAGCAGGTCCGGGAGCGGTCGGCGCGCGACCGAGCGGTGCGGCTAGTTCGCGAAGAGCTGCGTGACGATCTGGATCGCGCCGGGGCCGACGATGACCACGAACAGGGCCGGCAGGATGCAGAGCACGAGCGGGAAGACGATCTTCACGGGCGTCTGTTGCGCCTTTGCCTCGGCAGCCTGACGCCGCTTGATGCGCAGTTGCTGCGCCTGCGTGCGCAGCACGCTCGCGATCGATACACCGAAGACGTCGGCCTGGATCATCGCGAGGGCGAACCCGTTGAGCTCGTCGACATCGGTTCGGTCGGCGAGATGGCGGAACGCCTCGGACCGCGGCACGCCGAGCTGGATCTCCTGCAGCATGCGCGCGAACTCCGCCGAGAGCACGCCCGGCACGTTCTGCACGACCTGCGCGATCGCGGCGTTCAGCGACAAGCCGGCCTCGACGCTGATCGTGAGCAGGTCGAGCGTGTCGGACAGGGTCTTGAGGATATCCTTCTGACGCTCTTTCACCTTCCGGTTCACGACCGAGTCGGGCAACACGAACCCGACGAAGGCGAGCAGCGAGATCGCGACGATCGAGACGAACGGCGCGGGCTGCAGCATCGTCGAGAGCACGAACCCACCGAAGACTCCGCCGACGGCTCCGATCACCTTGAAGGCGAGCACGCGCTCGGCGTCCCAGCCGGCCGGGCTGCCCGCCAGCAGGAGCTTCGTGGCCAGGCGGTCGCGGGTGTCGAGCGGCGTGACCCGTCGGGCGACACGTCCCGCGGTGCCGACGACCGGCACCAGCACGCGCTGGCCGAAGTTCTTGGACAGTTCCTGATCCCTCAGGTTGACGGACGACTCCGACGATCCCCCGACCTGCGATTCGAGGAGCCGGAGGGCACGCTTCCTCTCCGAGCCCCCGGCCTCGATCGCGACGCCGATGAGCACGACCGCGAAGAAGGCCGACGCAACAGCGAGAACCAGCCAGATGTCAGACATCGATATCCACGATCTTTCTCATCCAGAGGATGCCCAGCACGAGGAGCGTGAGGGCACCAGCCGACATGAACAGGCCGATCTTCGTCGTGAACAGGAGGCTGATGTACTCCGGGTTCACCGAGAACATGTAGAGGCCGATCGCGAGCGGCAGCGCCGCGAGCACCCACGCCGAGAGCCGTCCTTCCGCCGTGAGCACCTGGATCTGGCGGCGCATCATCGCGCGCTCCCGGAGCGTGTCGGCGACGTTGTCCAAGATCTCGGCCAGGTTGCCGCCGACCTCGCGCTGGATGTTCACGGCGAGCACGGCCCACTTGAAGTCCGGACTGCCCACCCGCATCGCCAGCGCCTCGAGGGCGTCGTCGGTCGGCCCGGCCGAGCCGGATCTCCGAGACGACCCGCTGGAATTCCGTCGCGGCGGGCTGCTGGATCTCACGAGCCGTCGTGTCCAGCGCTTGCATGAAGCTGTGTCCCGCCCGCAGCGAGCTGGCCATGATCGTCAGCACGTCGGGCAGTTGCTCGCGCATCTTCTCGGTGCGCTTGCGCAAGGCCATGCGCAGGGCGACCGTCGGGCCCACGCCACACGCGGCGCCGGCGATCAGGGCCAGCAGCCCTGCCCGCAAGAGCGCCGCGCCGACGACCGCCCCGACCACGAACGCGACCACCGAGAGCACGACGAACTCACCCGAGCGAACCTTCACGCCCGCGGATTCGAGCTCCGCGTCGAGCCGATCGCTGAAGCCGCGCGACTCCGCGAACCGCTTGCCGAAACGCGTCACTCGCCGGGGGATCCACCCCTGCGACGACTCCGCCGCCACGCCCACGGGTTGTGAGGCGTGACCGGTTCCGGTGGCGATCGCCATGCGCGCCGCGATCTCACGATCCTTCTTCGCCCGTGCCGCCGTGCCGAGCAGCAGCCAACCGACGACGAACACGGCGGCCCCGACAAGCGCGGCCAGCACCACCTGGGCGGTGGGCGAGCTCCAGAACGAGGTCGCGATCAACGCGTTCACGCGTCCCCCCTGGACTCCAGGGCGAACGTCTCGGCGTCGAGGTACACACCGCGCTCGGCGAGCTTGTCCAGGAACTTCGGCCGCAGACCGGTCGCCTTCAGCCGTCCTTTGAACTTGCCGTCCTCGTCCATGCCGGCCGAGAAGTCGAACACGAAGATGTCCTGCAGCGTGATCACGTCGCTCTCCATGCCCGCGACCTCGGTCACGTGCGTGATGCGGCGCGACCCGTCCTTCAGGCGGGACTGGTGCACGATCAGCTGGATCGCCGACGAGATCTGTTCCCGCACCGAGCGGGAGCCCAGCTCCATACCCGACATCATCGTGATCGTCTCGAGCCGCGAGAGCGAGTCGCGCGGCGAGTTCGAGTGGATCGTCGAGATCGAGCCGTCGTGACCGGTGTTCATCGCCTGCAGCATGTCGAGGGCCTCGGGACCGCGGACCTCACCGACGACGATGCGGTCGGGACGCATGCGCAGGGAGTTGCGCACGAGGTCGCGGATCACGACGGCGCCCTTGCCTTCGATGTTCGGCGGACGCGACTCGAGGCGCACCACGTGCGGCTGCTGGAGCCTCAGCTCGGCCGCGTCTTCGATCGTGATGATGCGCTCGTCGTCGGGGATGAACGACGACAGCACGTTCAGCGTCGTCGTCTTCCCGGCGCCGGTCCCACCGGAGACCATGATGTTGGTGCGGCCCCGAACACACGCCTCGAGGAACTTCGCGACAGCGGAGCTCATCGTGCCGAACTCCACGAGGTCGTCGGCCTGGTACGGGTCGGCGGCGAACTTGCGGATCGTGAGCGCCGGACCGTCGAGGGCGAGCGGTGGGATCACCGCGTTCACGCGCGAGCCGTCGGGCAGGCGCGCGTCGACGTAGGGCGACGCCTCGTCCACGCGGCGGCCGACCTTCCCGACGATCTTGTCGATCGTGCGGCGCAGCTGCTGCTCGTCGTGGAACTTCGTGCCGGTCCAGAACAGCTTGCCGGCCCGTTCCACGTAGATCGTGTCCCAGTTGTTCACCATGACCTCCGTGACCTCGGGGTCACGGATGTACGGCTCGAGCGGGCCCAGACCGAGCACGCTGTCGCCGATCTGGCGAACGATCAGCAGCTTCTCCTGCGCGGAGAGGCTGTTCTCTTCCTCGTCGAGCAGCTCGCGCAGGCGCTGATGCACCAGGCCTTCGAGCTCGGTGTCGGACAACGTCGAGTCGTAGAGCCGCGGGCCGAGGACCTCGACCAGGCGCTCTTGCACCCTGGTCCGGACCTCGGCGATCCGGTCCTTCTGCTGGGCCTTGGCCAGCCTGTCTGCCAGCGACATCTGGGGTGCTCCTCTCCTCGTTCCCTGCCTAGGTTCGGGCGAAGCGCCGCTTCTTCTTGCGGCCTTCCCCGTTGGTCGACGCGGTGTTCTCGCTCACGCCCGCCCCGTCGACGAACTTGCTCGCCAGCTGCCGGACGGCAACGGCCACCTCGGACGACGGCTCGTCCAGCACGACCGGGCGCCCCTTGTTCAGGGATGTCGGCACGAGCCGGCTCGAGGGGATCATCGCGTCCACCTGCACCTTCATGACCCGCTCGACGTCACTCGAGTCCAACCCCACCTTGGAGTCGGCGCGGTTCAACACGACGCGGAGGCGGTCGCGTGGAAGCCCGATCTGCAGCAAGGTGTCGAGCGCCTTGCCGAGGTGCTTCACGCCCACGACGTCGAGGCTCGTGATCAAGCAGATCAGCTCCGACAGGTCGAAGCACACCAACGCCGAGTCGGAGTAGTCGACCGAGGCGTCGACGATCACGTACGGGAAGTCGTTGCGCATCGCGCGCAGGAACTTGCCGATCGCCTCGCCCGCCGGCGCCTCCGCCGTGGGGTCCGCGGGAGCGCCGTACGCCCAGAGGTGGTCGGTGACCTGCATGCCCACGGTGCGCATGCGCTCGTGGTCGGCGCCCTCACCGAGGGCCATCAGGTCGGGGATGTTCGACGGCGGCTCGCTCCCGAAGTAGGTGAAGACGTCGCCCATGTCGAAGTCGAGGTCGACGACCGCGGTGTCCTGGCCGGTCACCTCGGCGATCGCGCACGCGAGGTTGCTGGTCAGGAACGTCTTGCCGGCCCCACCCTTCGAGGAGAAGATCGAGATGATCTTCCCTCGCTGTCCACCGTGGCTCTCCGTCCGGGTGACGGCGACCGAGCGGAGGTTCGAGGCCCAGACGACGGCACGCTCGACCGCGTCCCTCAGTTCCTCGGTCCCCTGGGTCATGTCGACCACATCGCGGATGCCCGCCCGCATCGCTGCCGGCAGCAACCCGTTCCAGGTGTGATCGCGGACCATGACGATCGCGGTGCCCGGCGACTGGCGCCCGACGAACTCGGCGAGGCCGAGCGCGTCGGGCTCCTTGACCTCAGGCGACAGCACCAGCACGTCGATCGGACCGAACGCGTGGATCAGGAGCTCCTCTGCCGCGGTCGCGGACTGGACCCAGCCCACCTCCTCCGGCTCGACCTCGAGGGACCGGGCCAGCTGTTGGCGGAAGGACTGCGGCGTCCCGACGGCGACGACGCTGGCTTCGGTCATGCCCCCTTCGCCCCCACGATGTCGTCGTAGGAAGCGCCCAGGCTGGCCTCGACCGAGTAGCCATCCTCGTTCTCCGGCGGCAGCAGGCCGAGGTTCACGAGGTCGGCGTTGACGAGCGCGTAGGAGACCGCCTCCGCGTCCTCGGGCGAGAGGTCCAACGTGACCGGGATGTCGGTCTCGCTGAACTTGGTGCCCTCGACGGCCACGGGGTTCTGGATGTTCAGCACTCGGGCCGACGGCACCACCGCGACGGTGAACTGGAACGGGATCTGCACGACCGGACCGGCGCTCCCGGCGTCCTGGAGCACGTTCGCGAGCTGCCCCGGCGACAGGATCTGGCGCAGGGCGCCCTTCTGCACGAACTCGCCCGCCTTGAAGGTGGCGTAGACGACCACGTTGTCGCCGCGCTGGACGTTGCCGTAGCCCGCGGGACCGCCCTCGAGCACCATCGGGAGCCCGACGTTGCCTTCGGAGATGCCGAGCGCGCCACCCGTGGGAGCTTCGCCGCTGGACAGACGCGCGATCGCGATCTGCTCGTTCGCGAGCACGGGCGCGGTCGTCGTCTGACCACGCAGCTCGGCGACGCCGGTGACGGCGCCCCCGACGACGGCGTCGGTCGGCACCTTCAGCTCGCTGAACACGCCCTCGTCGATCAGCGGATTCAGGTTCGTGTTCGCCGGGATGTCCTGCTTGGACACCACGACGACGGAGAGCGCTCCTCCGGTCACCGCGTCGCTCTTGACGCCGTTCGTGTAGAGGATGACCGCTGCCGCCGCCACGATGGCGAGGACCACGGCGATGGCGACCACCAGACCGCGTGACCTCATCTTCTTGCTCCTTTCATGGACATCTGCGATGTCGATCGATGTCTTTCCATCGGCCGCGTTCCGTCGGCCTTGACCTATGGATGCGGATCCGTGCCTGCGTTCTTCGATCCCGCAGTCCGCCGGTCCCTCGCTCGTTCGGATCGCCATCGCGTCCCGGACGAGCGAGCGGCCGGCGGAACCGGCCGCTCGTTCTTGTCGGTTGATTAGGCGCCGCCGACCGCGTCGCCGACCTTCTCGAACTTGTCGCGTGAGCTGACGTGCCGATGAAGGCCACGGCCGCGATGATCACGACCGCGATCAGCGCCACCATCAGCGCGTACTCGACCGCCGTTGCACCACCCTCCTCGGCGGCACGACCCTTGAGGTCGGCCCACCAGGTGGTGACTCCCGTGTAGAGACGAAGCATGTATTGCACCCCCTTCCTCCTGAACTCGATCCCGTCCTGTCGAAGGGGTTTTCGACCCTTCGGCGCGAAAGCTTGAGCGCAACGACACGGTAGGCCGACCCCTCTGACCAGGGAATTCCGTCTTTCACGGAGGGTGGTTACGTAGTCCTACGTACGCCACACGAGGTAGTTCGAGGAACCGGTACAGCTACTCGGACGCGCCCACGCCCACGGAGACGAGGCCGGCCCGGGCTGCGAGACGGATCGCCGCGAGGCGGCTGCCGACACCGAGCTTGCCGTAGATCCGCGCGAGGTGCGTCGTGACCGTCCGCTCGCGCACCCCGAGGCGGGCCGCGATCTCCCGAGCGGTGAGCCCCTCGGCGGCCACGCTCAGCACCTCTCGCTCCCGCACGGTCAGCCGAACGTCGAGATCGCGCCGGCGCTCGATGCCCTCGGCGATCTGTCCGACGGAGGCCGACTGCGGTCCCGCCAACACCATCTCCCGGTCGGCGGCGCGCCGAAGCGATTGCAGGAACTCCACCGGATCGATGTTCTTGTCGACGAATCCGTCGGCGCCCGTGAAGAGCGCTCGCGAGACCGTCGTGGCATCGGCGTTGGCGCCGCAGCCGAGGATCGAATGCGTCGGGAATCGCTGACGCAGGGTGCGGATCAGCCAGAAGGCGTCGTGCTCCCCGCCGAGGCCGAGGCCGACGAGGACCACGACCCGCGACCGTCGCACCCGGCTCACGATCTCGAGGGCCTCCTCCGCCGTGCCGGTCTCGGCGATCACTTCCATGTCGGGCCGGTCGTCGATCAGCATCGTCAGTCCGGCCCGAACCACCGGCAAGGGGTCGACGACGATCACGCCGAGCCGCCGGCGCGAGCCTGGGGGTGGCGTCGTGGTGGGTCGTCGACTCACTGTGCCTCCGAAGGAAGTCATGGAACTCGAGGGCCTCGGTCGGAGGCCCCTGTCCCCTATCGGCACCGAGGAGCCATCTGATGAGCGCCGAGAGGGGAAGCCGCCCCGCGCATGCGAGCGATCGCTCAGGGCTCGATCAGGCCGAGTTGGACCGCTCGGGAGACCGCCTGCACACGCGTGCGCACGCCGAGCTTGCGATACAGCTTGGCGACGTGGGTCTCGACCGTGCGCGGGGAGATGCCGAGGCGGCGGGCCGCCTGCTGCATCGTGAGCCCCTGGCTCACCATCAACAGGATCTCCTGCTCACGAGCCGTGAGCGCCGCCTGGACCTCGGAGCCTTCCCGTGCTTGTTGGGCGAACCGTCCGAGAGCCATGACCGCGGCCTGCTCGAACTCCGGCTCGATCGCCCGGCCTCCGTCGGCCACGGTCCGGACGGCGGTTCCGACGGCGGCGAGCCCGGCGGCCTTGCGGACGTACCCGCGGGCGCCGAGTCGCAGCGCCTGGAGCACCGAGGCCCCATCGGTGCGATCGGTCAGGACCACAGCGGCGACGGCCACGCCCTCCTCACGGAGCGCGCGGAGTGCGTCCAGCTCCGGTCCGCCGCCGTCGAGGCGTTCGTCGAGCACGATCACGTCGGGTCGAAGGGAGCGACACGCGTCGAGCAGCGCCGCACCGTCACGCACCTCGCCCACGACGTCCAGGCCCGGCTCCGCCTCGCACGCACGCCTCACGACCTCGCCAACCACGCCGTGGCCGGCCGCGATCACGACCGTCACGGTCTCGGGGTCCATGGGGGGACGCTATCCCGCGCCCGTGACCGCGCCCGCGGGCGAATGCGAGGTCGTCGCCAGGCCGTGCCGCCACGCGATGCGCACTGCCTCGACCTTCGAGTGGACCCCGAGCTTGGCCAGGATGTTCTTCACATGGCTCTGCACGGTGAGGGGACTGATGCCGAACGCCTCGGCCACGTCTGCGGTCGATGCGCCGGCCGAGAGCGTCTGCAGGATCTCGCGCTCGCGCCGCGTGAGCGACCCCAGGGCGTTCGCACCTCGGGGATCGTCACGCCCGGGGGACGTGATCCGATCGATCAGGAGGGACAGATCCTCGACGGGCAGCACCAGTTCGCCGGCGAGTGCGCGACGGAACACGTCGACGAGCGATGCGTCGCGGTCGGGAGGCAGCACCCCGCACGCCCCCGCCGACAGTGCGTCGACGGCGACGTCGGGGCCACCGAGGTCGCTGGCCGCGAGCACGCGCCCGAGGCCGCCGGCGCCGGCGATCGCCGCGATCACCTCGGTGCCGCGCTCATCGGCCCGATCGAGATCCACGACCACGAGATCCACCGAACCCCGCAAGAGGGCGTCCACGGCGGTCGTCTCGTCGGCGACAGGGCCTACCACCGACACGGGACCGCGACTGGGGAGAGCCGTCACGAGGGCGTGTGCCAGGCGGCGATCGGGATCCACCACGAGGACGCGGATGCGGTCGCGCATACGCTTCCATCGGCAGGAGCCGGGCGACGGCTGAACGGGGCCGTCGTCCGCATCACCGGGTGGCACACTGTTCCGACCATGACCGATCGAGCGCACCGCGAACCGAACCGCCTCGCGAACGAGACCAGCCCGTACCTGCTGCAGCACGCCCACAACCCGGTCGACTGGTTCCCGTGGGGCGACGAGGCACTCGAGAAGGCCACGGCCGAGGACAAGCCGATCTTCCTCTCGATCGGGTACGCCGCCTGTCATTGGTGCCACGTGATGGAGCGGGAGTCGTTCGAAGACGACGCCACGGCGGCCTTCATGAACGAGCATTTCGTCTCGATCAAGGTCGACCGCGAGGAGCGACCGGATCTGGACGGCATCTACATGGACGCCGTGCAGGCGATGACGGGCCAGGGTGGCTGGCCCCTGTCCGCGTTCCTCACCCCCTCGGGCGAGCCGTTCTACGCAGGCACCTACTTCCCACCCCAACCCCGCCACGGCATGCCGGCCTTCCCCGACCTGTTGCGAGGCGTCGCCGACGCCTGGCGCGATCGACGGGCCGAGGTCGTCGGTCAAGGGCAACGGGTCACGCAGGCGATCGCGAGGGCGAGCCTCGATGCGCGCGACCGACGGATCGCTCGACGAGACGCTGGCGGACGCGGCGGTCGCGGGCCTGCGGCACGCGTTCGATCCGACCTGGGGCGGGTTCGGGGGCGCGCCGAAGTTCCCGCAGCCGATGACGCTCGAGTTCTTGCTGCGGCGGGCCGTGCGAGGTGCGCCCGGGGCCGTCGAGATGGTGACGACCACTCTCGACCGGATGGCCGATGGCGGCATCTACGACCAGCTCGGGGGCGGCTTCGCGCGCTACTCGACCGACGAACGATGGCACGTGCCTCATTTCGAGAAGATGCTCTACGACAACGCCCAGCTGCTGCAGCTGTACACGCGGGCGTGGCAGGTGACGGGCGCCACCCGCTACCGGACGGTGGCGACCGAGACCGCCGAGTACCTGCTCCGCGAGATGCAGCACCCGGAGGGGGGCTTCTTCTCATCCCAGGACGCCGATTCCGACGGTGTCGAGGGACGGTTCTTCACCTGGTCGTGGGCCGAGCTCACGGATCTCGTGGGAGAAGCCAACGCCAGGGCGTTCGGGGCGACGCCCGAGGGCAACTGGACGGGCGAGCAGGGGCGCACGAACGTGCTCTGGCACCCACACCCGGTCGACGAGATCGCCGTCGTCGATCTCGACCCGGTCGAGCTCGACACCGAGATCGACGACGCCCGGCGTGTGCTGTTCGAGGCGCGTGAGGCGCGCATCCGTCCCGCGACCGACGACAAGGTGCTCACGGCGTGGAACGGCATGGCGATCGCGGCGCTCGCCGAGGCTGGACGCGCGCTCGGGGAGCCTGCATACACGGCCGCGGCGGAACGTGGAGCGACGTTCGTGCTCGAGCATCTCCGTGAGGCGGACGGCCGCCTGCTCCGGACCTGGCGCAACGGGGTCGCGGGACGACCCGGGTTCGCCGACGACCACGCGCTCATGGCGTCGGCCTGCCTCACGCTCTACGAGACGACGTTCGAGCTCGCGTGGTTCGAGCACGCCCGCGAGCTCACCGACGACCTTCGCCGGCTCTTCGCCGACCGCGAGGGGGGCGGCTTCTTCCAGACCGGGTCCGACGCCGAGGCCCTGCTCGTGCGTCCGAAGGAGCTCTACGACAACGCCACGCCGAGCGGGAACTCCGTCGCGGCCGACCTGCTGCTTCGGCTCGCGGCCTTCACCGGCGACGCCGCCTTCGAGGCCGACGCCGTGGCTGCGCTCCGCGCGGTGGGCGACGCCTTCGACCGCGCGCCCACGGCGTTCGGGCATGCCCTCTGCGCCCTCGACCGGCTGGTTGGGCCGCACCGGGAGGTGGCGATCGTGGGCGAGCCCGACGCCGATGACACGCGGGCCCTCGCCGACGAGGCGACCGCCCGCCGATTCAGGCCGAACCTGGTGCTCGCCGTCGCAGCGCCGGGCGACGATGCGGCGAGGCGAACGGTCCCGCTGTTGCGGGGTCGCACCGCGGCGGGGGGTGCTGCGACCGCCTACGTCTGCGAGGGGTTCACCTGCCGGCTCCCCGTGACCGGTCCGGCCGCGCTCGCCGAGCAGCTCGACGGTGCGTTCGGGTGACGGCGATCGGGGTCCCCAGGTGACGGTGAGCGGTTGCCGATCCTCAGGCGACGATCACGGACCATGCGAGGCTCCGAGAGGCCAGCGACCGTGCTTATCGGGAGCGGATGCGTGCCGCGGACGCCTTGGGCAGCGCGACGAGGCGACCGACCGGACCGTAGCGGCGATTGCTCCGGCGGAACGCCTCCAGATCGTCCGCGAACCCGGGAGCGTCGACCACGAGCCGTTGGAATCGCTCGACCGCCCACCCGTAGAGCGCGAGGTCCAGCGCGTTGTGCTCGCGCACGAGCATGAGCTCTCGCTCGGTCAACGGCGCACGGCCCCCACGGTGTGGGTCGACGTTCGTCGTCACGTACCGGACCCGCTGCCATCCGAACGCGCGGATCATGGCCACCAGCGATTCGTCGAACCGCTCGGTGAGGCCCGCCACAGCGAACGACTCGAGGTTCGCCTTCGCGCGGTCGAGCATCTCGGTCGTGCACGCTCCGAACGGCGCGGTCGTGTCGCCGGCGAACGCACGCGTCTGCGAATTGTCCATCTCGAGGGACAGCCCGCTCTCGATGTACGACGCGAGATCGGGATATGCCTTCGCCTGTTCGTGCAGCACGTGGCCCTCGTGGCGTCGAACGTGGTGGAACTGCGATCGCACCAACGCGATCGGTTCCCGCAGCAACGTCACGTACTCGCTTGCCCTCGGTACGAACTCGTGCAGCCCGTACGTCATGTGTCCCACGATCAGCCGCGGCCTGCCGCGTTCCGCTTCGGGCAACGAGGCGAACCACTCCACGGCGCCGTCCCGTCGAAGACGACCGGGCGTCACGGTCGGCGCCCGAACCTCCATCACTTCGCCCCGGCGGAACTGCCGGCGAAGGGCGCGTCGCATCGTCGCGCCGGCGGTCTTGCCGACATGCAGGAAGATCACGGTTGAACGTTCGGCGGTGGACATGGCGTGCGTGCGGGGTTCGGACCCCGCTCGAGCGGATGCTAGCACCGGCGCCCCGGACCGAAGGTCGGCGGCTGCGCGGCGTTCGACGGTATCGCCCGTCGCCTTTCGGCCGAGGCCGCCCCCGACGCCTGCCGCTATCCTCGGAGGCTCCGCCCCCGATCGCATCGGAGATGCTTCCTCGGTGACCGACACTGCAGCCAACCTCGCGCTCCCCACCGCCGTGATCGTCGGGGTGGGCAAGGCCGGGACGACCTCGCTGTTCTGGTATCTGTCGCAGCACCCCGACGTGTGCGCGAGCGACGTGAAGGAGATCCGCTACTTCACTGCGCTCAGCGAGGGCGACGGGGCCCTCGCTCCGATCGAGGAGTACGCGGCGCACTTCGATCGGTGTGGCGCCGAGCATCATCGCCTCGAGGCGAGCCCGCAATACTTCCACGGCGGAGCCGCGGTGGCCTCGGCTATGCGCGAGACACTGCCCGGCGTCAAGGTGATCGTGTTACTGCGCGACCCGGTCGATCGGCTCTGGTCGACGTTCCGGTTCATGCGGACCCGCTTGGCGGATCTGCCGGCCGACATGACATTCGAAGGCTACGTCGATGCGTGCCGCGCGGTTCGGGAACGGCGCGAGGCGCCATCCAGCGAGAACCTCCGCTACTGGACGATCCAGGGGGGGTTCTACGACGAGTACCTCGACCCATGGCTCGACGCGTTCGCGGATCGCTTCCGCGTGGTCTTCTTCGAGCGCATGACCGCCGACCCGGCCGCGACGGTCCGGGAGCTGAGCGGGTGGCTGGACATCGACCCGGCCGCCGCCGACTCCATCACCTACAGCGTCGAGAACAAGACGGTGCCCGTGCGCAGCGCCGCGCTGCAGCGCCTCGCGCTGGCCCTGAACAGCGAGCGCGTGCTGGGAAGCCGGCGCAAGCTGAAGGATCCACTCAGGAAGATGTACTACGCGTTGAACCGCCGGCCGGAGCCCGAGCACATGGCGCCCGAGACCCGGTTCGCGCTGCAGGAGCTGTTCGCGCCCGGCAACGCAGCGCTCGCGAGGCGCCTGCAAGCCATGGGGTACGCCGACCTCCCGGGGTGGCTGCCGGCCGGGGCGACCGACGGGCGGCAGGAGGTTGCGCGATGATGGGCGAGGCGACACACGAGCATGCGGCAGCGTCGACACCCGTCACCGAGGCTCCGCTTCCCACCGTCGTGTGCAGCTCGGTCGTGCGCTCCGTGCACCAGGGCGAGAGCCACGGCGGCCTCTACCTCGTTGACCTCGAGCGGGGCGACACGACCCAGGTGCTCGACTGGTCCGAGGCCGACATCGACTGGGAGGGACGCGGCGGGGATCGGGGGCTCCGCGGCATCGCGTTCCACGACGGCATGACCTACCTCGCGGCGAGCGACGAGATCTTCATCTACGACCGAGACTTCGTGCGACGAGGGTCGATCCGCAACCCCTACCTGAAGCATTGTCACGAGATCACGGTGCACGACGGCCATCTGTTCATGGCGTCGACCGGGTTCGACTCGGTGCTCGAGATGGACCTGGCCACGCAGCACTTCACGAGGGCGTGGTGCCTTCGCTACTCTGACGCGTGGAAGCTGCGACGCACCCTGCGCCTTCGCGTGAGGCCTTCGTTCCGCGCCTACGACCCCTCGGCGCCCGGTGGCCCTGAGCCGGCCGACACCAGCCACGTGAACAACGTGTTCGTGCGCGACGGCGAGATCTACACGTGCGGCACGAAGCTCTCGGCTCTCTGGCGCATCGACGCACCGCGCTTGCAGAAGTACGCCGCCACCCCCTTCGGCACCCACAACACACGCCCGTTCCGCGACGGCGTGTTGTTCAACCACACGAAGACCGACCGCATCGCCTATGCGACCCGAGACGGCCGGGTGCTGCGCTCGGTCCAACTGCCTACCTACCGGGACGAGAACCTCGAACACGCCGATCTACCCAGCGACCTCGCTCGGCCGACGTTCGGGCGAGGCCTCACCGTGCTCGACGACGGACGCCTCGTCGGTGGCTCGTCGCCGGCGACGGTGACGGTCTACGACATCGACGCCGAGGAGACGGTGCGATCGGTGAACATCACGATGGACGTGCGCAATGCGGTACACGGCCTCGAGGTCTGGCCCTACGGGGACCCCTCATCGGGCTCCGACTCGGACTGAGCACCGCCCGCTCCCGGCGGCACGGCGTCGTCGTCGGGAGCCTGCACGAGCACCTCCGCCACCTGATCGGCGGCGTCTTCCGCCGCCTCGCCGCTGCGGCCGTGCGGGCGTAGATATCGATAGAGCTCGCGCGGCGACAGATGGATCATCGTCCACACGCCCAGGCGCCGGTGCACGATCACGAGCTGCATCGTGTTCTGCAGGATCTGCGCGGACGCGGTCGCCACCGCCACGCCGATCGCGCCGAAGGCGGCCGCGCCGACGATGCCTGCGCCCACGCTCAGGGCGGCCGAGAGGAGCGTGGTGACCATCATCGCCCGCTGATACCCGGTCATCATGAGCGTGACCCCCGCGGAACCGGCCCACACCGCGATGAGTCTGCCCAGCGAGAGCACGATCAGGATCGGAGCGGCCTCTCGGTAGATCGGCTTGGACCACACGGCCTCGAGCACCCAGGGACCGAAGAGCAGGAAGACGAGCAGGACCGCGAACGAAGGGATGCCTGCCAGCGTCGCCCCGGCGCGCAGAGCCCGCTCGAGCTGCCGCATCTTCCCCTGTGCGTGCAGCTCCGCGATGATCGGCGGTATCACCCCCGAGAAGACGACGAACGGCGTCACGACGAACACGACCAGGCGTGAGGCCGCTGCGTACAAGCCGACCTCGCTCTGGGGCTCGAACGCACCGAGGATCAACAGGTCGACGCCGCTCCCGAGCAAGAGGATCGCGAGGTTCGTGAACATCAATGGCCAGCCGACGTGCAGCATCTCTCGAGGCGCGACGTCGCCCGGCCCTTCGAGCGAACGCATGCGCCGGAAGAGCAGGCTCATGCCGAGGCCGGCCGCGAGCGCTGTGGCCGCGGCGCTGACCGCGATCACACCCCTGGCACCCACCTCGATGCCGGCAACCCATACCGCGGCGAACGTGGCGGCCGACACCGAATCCACGATCAACGCGTCGAAGATCGTGGCGAAGTTGAACGCGGACAGCCCGCGGAAGCTCTCCACCGTGAGCGACTGGATCGCGATCGCGATCAGCCAGCCGGCCGCCAGAGGGATCACCGCGGCGAGCGCCGGGGAGTGGAACACCTCTCGCGCCAGCGCTTGACCTGGACCGGCGGCCATGAACACGCCCAACGCGACCGCCCCCGCGCTGCCCAGGCCGACCGCGATGCGGATCGCCGCTCGTGCGCGCCCGGGTTCCCCGGTGCCCAGAGCACCCGCGACGAACCGGATCACCGCTCGGTCCAGACCGAGCTTGGCGAGGGCCGAGCCGATCAACGCCAGCGTGAACGAGCTCGCGTAGACGCCCAGCTCCTCGGTGGTCAGCAACCGGCCAAGCAGCGACGCGATGACCACGCCGAGCACGAGGCTCGCGGCCCGGGCGCCGAAGACCCACGCCGAGCCTTCCAGCAGCCGCCGACGGACCGAGCGCAGGGTGAACGGGTTCGCGTCGGCCGACCCCCCCTCCGGCGTCGCCGATGCCTCGGTCCGGTGATCGCTCACCAGTCGTCCTCGGAGTAGAACTCCCTCCACACGGGAGCGGTTCGCTCCTTGATCGTCGCCTGCTCCTCGGGCGTCAGCCGCTCCTTCCACGCGGTGGCGGCTGCCTTGCTGTCGCGCCGGCGGCTGGACGCCTCGGTGGTGACGGCCGGATTGCCCTCGCTCGAACTGTCGACGACGCCTCGCTGGACCTCGTCGCTCCACTCGAGGCCGAGCCAGTCGAACAGCTCGCGGAAGCACCGGACCGGCTCCCGCGACACGTCCTCGAGGCGAACGAACCGCCATTGCGGCCGGCGCGCCCGCATGCGTGCGATGTGCTCGTGGATCAGTACCCAGAGTAGGATCGCCTGATCGAGCAGCGGTTGTGGCGACCTCGCGAAGCGTTCGATCTCGTCGGTTCGCTCAGCGAACAGGTCGCGCATCATCGCCGGCTGCGCCGTGAAGTGGTCGAACGGATGCCACCAGCCCTGCTTCACGATGCTGAACGCGAACGCAGCCGGATGTCGGATCAGCACGAGGGTGTCCATGGCGAAGGTGTCGGCCATCCAGTCCGTCGAGAACACCGCGATCGGATCCTTGCAGAGGGGTACCACCCCGGAACGCCGGTTCGAGGCGAAGACCCTCCGATCGCGGACCATGCGCCCCACGTCCTTCGGCGAGCGGAGGGTGGGAAGTTCGGCCGCCACGGAGTAGCGCCACTCGAGCATGCGCTCGAGCGGGTCGCGGAACGCCGCCTCGTTCTGCTCGGTCACGTAAGTGAACCAGTAGCGGAAGGGCGCCTGCCGCACCCCGCGACGCGCCTGCAGGTTGAACGGTTCCCAGATCGTGGATACCGCCGGATCGGGTGTCGACGCGAGCATGTCGCTCACCCACCCCGTGCCCGAACGATGCGAGCCGGTCACGAGGATCGGGGGCCGTGGCATCGAGGCCAGAGGTTACCTGACGGTCGCGAACGACCCGTCGATACGACCGACACGCCGGGAGCCCGCCGGCGAAGCCGGCGGGCTCCCGCTCGCACCAGATGCGCTTCCTACTGCTTGTGGAAGTACGGGTCCGACCCCATCGCCTTGAACGCGTCGAGCGACGACGACGACGACGTCAGGAAGTAGTTGCAATCGGTGTTCTCGTGGTTGTACGAGAACCCCTTGATCTCAGGCCAGGACTTGATCGTCTGGCGCGCATCGCGGATCCAGTGCGCCTTGTCGCCCGGGCCCCGCTCGACGCAACCCGACTCGATCACGTAGAGGTCGCGTCCGCGCGCTCGGGCGAACTCCCGGCTCGGACGGAAGATCTTGCTGAACGAGCGCCAGTCGACGCCGAAGCAGCGGTGTCGGTTGTACCCGTCGACCCCGAGGGCGTCGTATCGGTTCGGGATCCACTGGCCCGCCTCGCCCTTGAGGTAGGTCGCGGCCGTCAGGACGACGAGCCACTCGTAGCCCCTCGACCCCGTGTTCTCGAAGATGCGCCGTACCCTCGTGTAGGCCGCCTTCCAGTCGTTCGCGTTGCCCTCGTCCTCAGGCTCCTTGTGGAAGCACATGTAGCCGCGGCCGCCGAGGCTGCGAAGGCTCCGCGCCTGGTTCGTGATCCACCCGTCATAACGGCCGTCGGCGATCGCCCGCCAACTCACCGGGCCGGACTTCGTTCGAGCGAACCACGAGATGATCGGCTTGTGGCTGGTCTCGACGCTCCACCGGGTGAAGCCGTTGCTGAGATCGACCGTCCACGGCAGGCGGTGGTGGGTCGTGGCGAACCGGCGCTTCACGTGCCGCTCCATGTTTCGGACGTCGGCCTCCGGGTTATCCGACTGGATGAGAGCGCCCCACCGGCACCCGGCTTTCGAGCCAGCGAGGGCTTCGAGGTCACCGAGTCCGTAGACGGATAGGCCGATCGCCGCTGTGCCCGCGGCAGCGCTTCGCTTCAAGAATGAACGTCGATCGATCGTGCGATCCATACGGATCCTCCTCCGGACGTGCGGGGTCACGGTCGCGTGCGGCCGACCGGGCTCGTGCGAGGTGCATCGGCAGGCGAGCCGGGTCGGCTTGAGGGATACGCGCGGGCGCGCACCGCCTCGTGGCGGCCGGGACTACGTCGTCTGAGGAGAGGTGGTGGGGGCAGCAGGAAGCAGCCGCACGATGAGCCGTCGAGGTCCGGAACGACGCCGGGCGTCGTGTGCCGCCGACTCGCTACCGTCGGTACCAGCCGACTTGGTGGTGGTGGCCGACGACGCGGTGGCGATCACGTGGATCTCGGGGTCGGTGGCTCGTGGGCCGAAGAGGCTCCTGAGCGGGCGCAGGCACCGGCGTACGAGGGCGCGGGCTTGTGTGATGGCGCCTCCGACCAGGTCCTGGAGGGAGCGTTCACCGATCCGGGTACCTGGGTCCGCCGGGGCGCGGGACAGGTGCTGCAGCAGAGGCAGAAGAAGGAATCGATCTAGCGTTCGCATCGGGCTGCTCCGTTCCTGTCGCGGACGACGTGCGCTGTCGGGATGCCACCTCCTAACGGTCGGCGCCTACCGTGTTCGAAAAATAGAGAGACCTCACCGAGATGCTGCAACATCGGTGAGGTAGCGCGAATGTACCAGACTCTCGGCGGGGAGCAAGTCGCCTCGTCGGCCCGTCTCGTTCGGCCGACCCCCGAGGGGCCGTTCGGCCGAGCACGATGGACCATGCGGCCGATGATCAACGTCGGTCGGAGGATGCTACCGTGGGTCGACAGTCCGACGAAGCCCTCCGATCACGTGCACCGATCCCAGCATGTCGCGAAACGTGCCAGCGACCGACGAGGAGTTTGTGTGATGCCTTCCCCCCGATGCAACCGCCTCATCGGCGTGCTGCAGCCGTCGTCGCCGTGATCGCAGCGTCGATGCCGCCGGCCGCCGCCACCGTGCTGGCAGAACAGCAGGACGCCGGCATCTGGAACTTCGACGGGCCCGCCGGATCGGGCATCTGGGGCAGCGCGCAGTACTCGAGCCCGACCCACGGCGACATCCTGTTCGTCGGCGGCAAGTTCACCCGCGCACGGGAGAATCCGCCCGGTGCTCGGGTGGAGGCGTCGTGCAGGGCCTCTCGGACTCGCCGCGATCGACATGG
>CAVSLG010000027.1:0-35849 GCA_963728665.1 uncultured Actinomycetes bacterium
GCTCGGGGACCGGCGGCACGGAGAGATCGACGCCCTCGAACGTCGCCACGAGAGTGTCGTACGCCCCGCTCATGCCTGGGCCGCTGCCTTCGGCGTGGCGGGGATGACGTCGCATCGCAAGGCCTCCTCAGTTTCGGATACGAGCACGACCCGCTTCGAGCCCTTGTACTGGACCCGGAACACCTGACGCTCCTCCGGACCGATGAGCCACAGGAGCTGAGGGCGCAGCTTGATGAGGCCCCGGTACTTGTTGTGGTGGTTGCCGCTCCTGCGTCTCACCGTGACTTCGCATGTCTCCCTCTCGTGCGCGCCGACTCCTCCGCAGTGCTTGATGTCCTCGACGAGCTCGTCCACCTCCGACTGCTTCCACTTCGTCTCAGCGGCGACCACGAGCTGATCCTTCATCATCGGATCATCCTGCGGACCGTATGCGGAGATATCGAAGTACTCGAGCCGGGACCGGAAGCCGAGCCGCTCCTCGGGCCAGCCGAGGTCGAGGGCGAGCAGACCGGCCGCGGCGACGTCCAAAGGTCCCTCGTTGAGGAACGGGAGACGTCCTTTCGAGGTCGGCCTATCGAAGATGGGACATCGGCCCTTGGGTCGATCCCTCGGGAGACCGAACGAGGTCGGTCTGCGCTCGACCGGCCCCTCATCGACCGCCCGCAGGAACCCCGCAGCGGTCTCTGCGCTCGTCTTGATCTCGTCAGGGTCGAAGCTCAGCGGGAGACCGGGCACCACGCGGTCGATGGACCTTCGATTGAGGTTCGCGATGTACGTGGGCAAGTAGATGTTCCTCACCCTCTCTGCGAACTCAGTGAGCGGATCGACGACAACCACGACGTACGCCTCCTTCATCAGGGTGGGGCAGCAGACTCGTGCTCCGATCGCTTCAGGACGAAACGAGGTGACTTCGCGATGGGTTCAGCGCCTCGAGGCGCGGAGGGCTGTGTAGGCGATCGTGGCAACCGACCACACGATCAAGAGCAACGGTGCCGCGAGGCCTGCAGAAAGAGGTGGAAGCGGGAGTTCCATGGGGCGGCCAGCGTACGGATGGGACTTGCATCGATGAAGGGTCGACTTCCCTACGTCAGGTGCGGCAGTGTCCCCTGGGTGGAGTCTGCTCCATCGCCGGGGCCGCGAGCGGATGGGACCTTCCATCACGCGGGAACGAGAAGGGGCCCCTGAGAAAACAAGAAGGCCCCCGGGGGCACCCGGGGGCCTTCCTCCTGGGCGAATCTGGGTCAGGCTGCGTCGCCGATGACCCGGGTCGACTGCCTCGCCTGGGAAGGCGATCCTTGGTGGATCTGCACGTTGCCGGCGGTGATCACGCCGTTGTCGTTGCAGGCCTCGGTTGGCGCCACGCCTGAGTTGCAGGTCGTGAGCCACGCGTCAGGGTCGCCGTTCGCGTCGAGTGCGTATGCGTCGTCGTAGGTGAAGAAGATCCGCTCGACGTCACGGTTGCCAGGCTCACCGTTGTCGATGAAGTAGATCTCGACGTGGATCGTGACGCCGTCCTTGTCCTCGCACGTCGCCGTGACCTTGGTCCGCAGCCCTCCGGATGGCGTGGGCTTCAGGTTGCGGTACGACGTGAGCCCGTCACGGCACTGGACCTGCCACATCGTGCCGTCGTGCGAGGTGTAGGTGATGTTGCCGTTCAGGTTCGCCTTGGCGTTGAACCCGAGACTCGCGCCCTCATGGGTGAGGCCCGAGCCGTTCGTCTGATCGGCGGCGATCGCGACGCTCATCGTCAACACGAGCGCGACCGGGACGAGGACGAGGCTCCTCAAGAGCTTCTTGCGCAATGCAACCTCCTGGGGGGTAGAGGCGGCTCTCGCGCCGCCAAGCGGACGTTCGGACTACGGCTGCAGCCTACGTCGTTCGGATGCCCCTCGATACAGTCAAAAGTCGGTAGATTCTCGCTCGCCACACTTTGTTCACTTCTGAGGCGTGAGGAAGGCCGAATCCTGAGGCAGCTCTCGGGCCGACCCCACGGCAGGTGAGGGGTCAGCGAGCGAGAGGAGCCGCACCTCCCGGGGTGTACAGATGGTCAACCCAGGTCTACGCTCGCACGGTCCCCTCGTGCCCTGATCACAGCACGGCCAAGGGAGGTTGCCAGGCGAGGCGCCACTCAGGAAGGGAGTCCCCCATGACGCGTTCCACTCGGACATCGATGATCCTGGTGCTGACCGCCTTACTCTCGGTCGCCGGCGCGCTGCCCGCGTTCGCCGCGACGGCCGGCCTGTGGCACATGGATGAGTCGTCGGGCCAGATGGTCGACTCGTCTGGCTCCGGCAACCACGGCACGCTGCAGAACATCACTCGTGTGAGCCCTGGGTACAACGGCAGCGGGCGTGCCTACAGCTTCAACGGCTCGAGCTCACGCGTGATCATCCCTAACGCATCGAGCCTGAACCCCGGCTCGAAGACGATCACGATCTCAGCACGCGTGAAGTTCAGCTCGCGGCCCTCGGCCTCGGTCGGCGACTACGACCTCGTGCGCAAAGGAAGCGGCATCTACAAGATGGAGATCCTCGGCTCGGGGCAGGGGTTCTGCAAGTTCCAGGGAACGAGCGGAAGCCTGTCCGTCAAGGGCGGACCCGACCTCTCCGACGGCGGATGGCACACGATCGTCTGCAAGAAGACGTCGTCGGGCATCACCCTGACCGTCGACGGGTCGTCGACGTCGCGCGGCGGAACCGTCGGGTCGATCTCGAGCAGCGCATCGCTGATCCTCGGAGGCAAACCCAACGCGTCCGGTGACTGGTACAAGGGCGTGATGGACGAGGTCAGCATCTCGATCGTCTGAGCGGCGGACCTACCTCAGCTCGACATCACCGGGGCATGTGCTGCGCCATGCCTTCACCCGTGGATCCTTCCCCCACCTCCGATGGCACCGACGTGAGCGGCGAAACGCGCGGCGGCCCCCGGGAGGTCGGGTTCCCGTCACGGTGCACCGCTCCGGGAAACCGAAGGCCCGGGGGCCTCCACGTTCGACGGGTGTCCTGGGTCGCGGACCACCGGCAGTGCGGCTCCGGCCTGGTCCGACCGTTGAGGAGCTGCGTCGTCTTGCGAGTCTACTCCCATGTCCCTGCCTGTGTGCGACCCCACGGCCGCTTGAAGAAGGGGATCATCCCTGCGCCGGGGTACGTCGCGTTCCCGGAGGCAGAGGGTCACAGAGTTCCTCGAGCTTCCCTTCGCTGGGGGCCTACCAGGCGGGGTCACGGCGACCAGGTCACGTAGACACCCTCGCCGATCGTGACGGGTCGCCCGCCGACCTCCTGCACGACGATCCTGCCCGTGCCGTCCGAGCCTTGCGCCGGATAGGCGAACGCCGAGCCATCCGGGGCCCACGGCGTCGCGCTGTTGGCGTACTGGGTGAAGAACGGCGCGTAGTCGCGCAGGACCTCGATCGTGGGGGAGTGCCTTCCCTGCGCCTCGTTGGTGCGGCCGCCCTCCCAGACCTGCCAGAGGAAGGGGATCGTCCCGGGAGACTCGGGTTCGGGTGCGAGCGCGAGGAGCCGCTCGCCGTCGGGGCTCCACCAGAACGTCATCGCTCGGATCGACGTGGCCCTGCGGGTGTTGCCACTGCGCACGTCGACCACGCGCACGCCGTCGCCCGGCTGCGTCGCACGTCGGTCGAAGAAGTCGCCGTCACCTTCGCCCAGGAGCTGGTAGGCCACGGCCCCTCCGTCGGGTCGCAGCACGAACGAGAGGGCTCCCTTTCCCTCGACCAGCACGCGTGGCGGTCCATCGTCGACGACCGCGACGAGTCGCTGCGAGCCACCTCCGGCACGCTCCGCGTACACGACCGTGTTGCCGTCGACGCTCCAGCCGGGCGTGGCGAACAGGCCGGGCCGCTCGCTGACGCTCGTGGCCTGCCCGCGGATATCGATCTCTTCGAGTCGGTCGAAGCCGGCGTGGGCGAGTACCCGTCGTCCGTCGGGTGCCCAGACGAAGTAGAAGAACGGGTCGCCTCCGGCGACCGCTCGGGCGTGGGGCGGTTCGCCCGAGAGGTCGAGGACCCCCATCTCCACCGGCGTTTCCGGATCGCCGCCCGCGCCCAGGAACGCCACCCGATCCCCGGTCGGGTTCCAGGACAGGTAGTAGGGCAGGAACGGCGTGTGTGTCACGATCGGGTCCTCGCCACGGGCCCCGGCAACCACGATCGCGCCCGAGACTCCACCGTCGCCGGTCTCCTGCACGACCCATGCCAGCCGGTCACCCTCGGGCGACCATGTCGGCTGCAGCGAGGGTCCTGCACCCTCCGACACGTCGACCCGGTCGGTCCCGTCTGGGCGCATCGTGGAGAGGGAACCGTCGACACCGACGACCGCGAGGCGCCCGGGCGCGGAGACCGGTGCCTCCGCCGTGGCGTCGTCGTCGGTCGGGCGCGCCGGCACCGCAGGAGTCGGCGTGTCGCGGCTCTGGTCGTCCGATCGCGGTTCGCCGAAGGTCAACGTGCACGCGGTCACCGAACCGACGAGGGTGACGGCCGTGCACGCGGCGAGGACTCGGCGGCGGAACGCCCTCATCGATCGACCGTACCCCAGGTCGCCGGAACAGGAAGGGTCGCCCGTTCGGGGGATGTGCACTCGGGCAGATGACCTACGCCGAGCCTTGACAGTCTCCCTTGACCGGACGTACGTTCGCACCCGTCCGGAAGCGCTTTTTCAACGGGGAGACGCTCAATGACCGCACGCCTTCGTTCGCTGTCGGGTTCCTTCGTGCATCGCGGCCGCTGGAGCGCGCTGATCGCCGTCTTCGCTGTGGTGGCTGTGATGGTGCCCATGACGTTCGCCCCGGTCTCCGTGACGGCGCTGCCGCTCGACACACTGCCCGATGCCGGCGTCCTCAGCTTGCACCTCGGGTCATCGCCACAGCAATGGCTGTTCGACCCCGACGCGGAAGGCGACTCGACGACGCAGGCGGTGGGCGTCAGCAGCGGCTGCAAGCTCTCGCCGACGTCCGGGGCTCTCGTCTCGTACACCCCGACGCCGTCGAACGCATCCATCGGTCTCACGACCGACGGCATCGGTGTTCGGAGCAACGGTGAGGGCGGGGGGGTGCCCTGCGGGCGCGTCGACGGCGACAAGAGCCAGCAGCTGAAGGTCTCCCTCAACGGAGCAGGACTGTCGGGCGCGCTCGCCGACTACATGGAGCTCGACATCGAGGCCAAGGGAGACGTCATCGTCGTGGCCGACCTCTACCTGCGGGGCGACCCCGTCGGCTCCTACGAGTTGCTGACGGGCAGTCGGTCCGACTCGGGCCCCGACTCCGCGGACGGCGACAACTACCGGTTCCGCGTGCCGACGTCGGGTACAGCAGCGTTCGACGCGTTCGTGCTGCGCCCGAAGAACAACACCGGATCGTTCTCGCTGGCGGGCGGACAGGACGGCACCGAAGTGGAGCCCGGCGGCCTCGGCGAGGACCTCGGCACGTCGGACTCGGTGATCCACCTGAAGGAAGCGACGGGGATCCTGGACTGCGGCGAGTCGACCGGCGATGTGACCGGGGGCGACACCACCGCGAACTTCAGCCGTGGCGAGAACGCCGGCTGCGAGCTGATCCCGTACCTGCTGCGGGTGGAGAACGACGATGTGCTGGTGCAGAAGGACCTCACTGGCCAGACGGGCGCGAACTTCGCGATGACCGTGACGTGGGACGCCGAGCCGGCGCCCGCGAACGGCGGCACCCTGTCGCGGCAGACGTTCATCGATTACACCCCCGAGACACCCGGGGGCGAGACGCCGCTCCTGTGGTGCGAGGGCGGGCCGACGCCTCCGCCAGGAGAGTTCTGGTGCCTGACCGCGCAGTCGTCGACGCTTCAGGCCGACGGCACGATCGTCGTGACCGAGACGCTGTACGGCGCGGGCGACCCTCGGGTCACGCGAGGCTGACGCGTCAGGCGGGCGGCTCGGCGGTCGCGACGACGCCGAGTCGCTCGCGGAGCTTCGCAGCGGTCGCGGCGGCCTCGGTCGCGACGGGGTCGTCGGGCCACCCGCGCGCGATCGCCTCGAGCGAGAGCGACCGCTCGAGGTCGGCACCCTCCTCCTCCGCGCGACGCGCCGCATCGTCGAGCGCGCGCCTCGCCTCATCGTCCCGTCCCAGCCTGACGAGCGCCTGCCCGCGCACCCGGTGCAGCAACGCAGCGTCCTGATCGCCTCCGGCTGCCGCGAGCAACCGGTCCGCGTCGTCCAGGGCTCGCTGCCACTCGCCTGCGAGCATCGCGCACTCGGCGAGCCATGCATCGGTCTGTGCCGTCTCGCGTTCGGCTCCGAGCGACGCGAACGACTCCTTGGCCTCGTTCAAGCCAGCGGCCGCTTCAGACGTGCGCCCGGCGCGAGCATCGGCGCGACCGAGGTAGGCGAGGCAGTACGCGACGCCGAGGGTGTCTCCCGCCGCGAGGTAGGCGCGTCTCGCGCGCCGGAAGCCCTCCACCGCCTCGTCGAGGCGGCCCTGATCGGATCGCACCTCGCCGACGTTCATGTGGCCGGTCGCTGCGTGCACCGAGTCTCCGAGGCGTTCCTTGGTGGTCGCGAAGCGCTCGTACCCTTCGACGGCCTCGTCCCATCGGCCCTGGAAGTACGCGACCACGCCGAGCATGTTCGAGGCCGACGCCGCCCCGTGAAGGTCACCCAACGACTCGTAGATCTCCAGCGCCTGGCGGCTGTGCACCGCCTCGTCGATACGTCCGAGATCGATCAACGCCCAGTCGTGCAGGATCAGCGCATCGGCGAGCGCCTTGCGGTCGGCCGACGTCTTCGCCCCCTCGATCGCCGGACGCGTGAGCCGCAGGGAGTCTTCAGGACGCCCCTGGAACTGTCGGGCGTACGCCTCGGAGACCTTCGCCGCGGCGCGCAGCCGCATCGGCCCCCACCCTCCGCGCTCCTCTAGGGTCCGTGAGGCCTTCCGCGTGAGGCGGAGCATGCGGTCGAACCGTCCGACCCGCTCGGCCACGTAGGCCTGGCGCAAGAACAGTCGCGCGGTGCTGAGCGGGTCGTCGGGGAGCAGGCGCGCGGCGGCGCGCAACGCCTGGTCGGCCGCCTCGAGCTCGCCGGCCCTGATCAACGCTTCTCCGAGCGCCTCGGTGACCTGCGAGATGTCGGCGTCGCCGACGTCGCCGCATCCCCGCGCCGCGCTGAGGGCTCGGCGGTAGTGGGCGACGGCGTCGGCAGGGGCGGCTCGGCTGCCCGCCCGGTCACCCGCGATGCGGGCGTAGTGCCATGTGTGATCATGGTCGCCGGCGTACGCGTAGTGCAGCGCGAGGCTGGCCGCCTGCTCGTCGGCCGCGTCGCCCGACGCGCGCGCGATCTGGGATGCGACTCGCAGATGGAGCTCCCGGCGCAGGCGGAACGGCAGTCCTTCGTAGGCGGCGTCGCGCATCAGGGCTCGGCGGAACCGCACGTATCCGTCCCCGTCGTCGGCGAAGAGCGATCCGAGACGAGCCCAGGTCGCCTCGTCGACGGGGGGCGCTCCTTCATCGAGGACCCACGCGAGCATGCGAGGATGGAACGTGAGGCCGAGCACGGCGGCCCGACGCACGATCGTGCGGTCGACGGGGGAGAGCCGGTCGATCTGGGCCATCGCGGCGGCTTCCACGGAGTCGGGAAGGTCGTCGACCCCGGTCTCCGACGCCGAGCGCAGGAGGTCGAGCAGGAACTGCGGGTTCCCGCCGGACCGCTCGGCGACGGTCGCGATCACGTGCGGAGGCAGCGGATCCTCATCGCTCGCGGCCTCGGCCAGGGTGATCGTGTCGTCGAGGGAGAGGGGGAGCGGCTCGACGCGGATCGCGCCCGGGAGCCCGTCGGTGGTGGGGTCGCCCCGCCGCGTGAGTGCCACGACCCATGCCCGATCAGCGTCCGGCGCGGTCAACGCGGCGAGGAGATCCGTCGAGGCCTCATCGAGGTAGTGGGCGTCCTCGATCGCGACCAGTGCCGGACGATCCAGCAGGAGATCGACGAGGGCGCCGACGACCTCCTGCAGCTTCGGCCGGCGGAACGCATCGTCGAGCGCGTCGACCTCGGGGGTGGGATCGACCGCGGCCTCCAGCGGCACCGCGAGCATCGGGAGCCACGGCAGCAGGGTCGGCGCCCGGTCTGCGATGAGGCCACGCAGGGCGTCCCCGACCGTCTCGGCGGGGTCTTCCCATCCCAGGCCCATCGCCTCGCGCAGCAGCTCGCGCCAGACCGCGTACGGAGTGCTCGCCGTGTACGCCTCGCAGGTCGCGCTCCACCGGAGCATGCCCTCTGCGTGGGAGGAGGCTTCCTCGAGGAGCCTCGTCTTGCCGATGCCCGGCTCGCCCACGATCTCGACCAGCGACGCCTGGCCGGCCGAGGCGCGATCGATGGCGTCGCCGAGCACAGCGAGCTCGTCGTCGCGGCCCACGAGCGGCAACGCGACCGTCTCGCGAGCGGTCGCCCTCGCGGGCTGGCCCACGGACCATGCTCGCACGAGGGCGGCCTTGCCCTTGACCTTGAACGGTTCGAGCTCGGTGGTGCTCATCCGTGTCGCCGAGCGGTCGAGCACATCGGCAGTCGCGTAGATCTCGCCGGGAGCGGCGGCGGCCATGAGCCGCGCAGCGAGGTTCACGGCATCACCCATCACCGTGTAGGTACGCCGATACCAGGGTCCGATGTCGCCCGCGAAGACACCTCCCCGGTGCACCCCGATGCGCACCGGGATCGCGAGGTCGCCGTCGGCGAGCGCGCGCAGGGCGAGCAGCATCCGTTCCTCGTCGTTGCCGCTGACCGTCGGCGCGCCTGCGGTCAGGATCAGCTTGCCGCCGTCGGCATCGACGTCGGTGGCGAGGAAGCAGACGCCCTGTGCGTCGACGGCCCCCTGGGCGTTGCAGACCAGCTCGTGCAGGTCGTCGGCGACCGCGTCGACTCCGCGCTCGGCGATCGCTCGGTCGGTGCCGTCGAAATGCAAGAAAGCGACGGTGACCGGGCGATGCTCGGGCGCCCCGCCGCCGGCGGTCACGTGCGCGCGGACCGCGACCGAGAGGCACTCGGCCACCGCGTCGGCATCGACCTGCGGGGCGGGAGCATCGCCGGGAGCGCTGACGCCCGGGGGCTCGCGACGCAACAACACCCCCGGGCCCTTCGCGTCACCGAGGCATCGCGCCGGGAGCGTGGCGGCGAGCTCCGGGCTGATCAGGATCTCGCCGGCATCGGCCTCGTGTTCCATCGCGACGGTTCGGCTCCACGCGGGCCCGGTCGCGATCAGTTCGCGATGCGACGAGCCCGCGAGGAAGAAATGGAAGGTCCCGGTGTGCGCGCCCACCGACATGCGCAGCTGTACCTTCGCGTCCGGCAGGTCGATGCGGCCGACCTCGCGGAGCGTGCGGCGCATCCACACCGCCGATCGGCACGCCATCGCTTCGTGCCCCTCCCCTTGGAACAGCAGCAACAGCGCGTCGCCGCCGAACTTGATCAGCCCGCCCCCGTTGGCGTAGGCGACCGCGAGCAGGTCGGTGAAACAGGTCTCGATCGCCTCGGTCACCTGCTCGGCACCCTCCTTGCCGTGCTTGGCGAGGCGTTCGGACAGCTTGGTGAAACCGGAGATGTCGACGAACACCACCGTGCCGTCGACGGTCCATGCGCGCCGCTCTGGAGCGTCGGCGAGATGCCGCAACAGCAAGCGCGGCACGTATGAGGTCGTCGTCGCAACCTCGGGGGATGACGGTGAGGGAGGAAGCACCACGATCTGACGATACGAGTTGCGGGACAGTCCGCGCCACCCCCGAGGGGTGCCGCGTCGCCGGGTAAGCTCGGGCCGTGCGGCTCGTGACGTGGAACGTGAACTCGATCCGACAGCGACTGCCACGCCTCCTGGCACTGCTGGCTCGCCACGAACCAGACGCCGTCTGCCTGCAGGAAACCAAGGTGACAGACGCCGACTTCCCGATCGAGGCCCTGCTCGAGCAGGGGTACGGAGCCCTCAGCCACGGGCAAGGGGGGCGCAACGGGGTCGCGATCGTGTCGCGCCTGCCGCTGGAAGAGGTCGGTCGGGGCCTGCCCGGGTCGCCGGTGCCGGACGACGCTCGGGTGCTGGCCGCGAGGGTCGGCGACCTCACTCTCGCGAGCATCTACGCCGTGAACGGCAAGGAGGTCGGCGACCCCGCCTACGAGATCAAGCTCGACTGGTACGGCGCGCTGTGCGCCTGGGCCCAGGCGACGATCGATCCCGCAGCGCCGCTCGTGCTGGCGGGTGATTTCAACGTGACACCGGACGATCGCGATGTGCACGACCCCGACCTCTGGCGCGGGCGGAACCTCGCGAGCGAGCCGGAGCGCGAACGACTGCGAACGCTGATGAGCGCGGGTCTCGTCGACCTCGGCCGACGTGCCGCGGGCGACGTCTCCGGCCCGTTCACGTTCTGGGACTACCGCATGGGCGCGTTCCACCGGGGATGGGGGTTGCGCATCGACCTCGCTCTGGGCACGACCGCGGTGGCCGACCGTCTGATCTCGGTCGAGGTCGACCGAGAGGAGCGCAAGCCGACGTCGGGTGAGGGCAAGCCCAGCGATCACGCGCCGTTGATCGTCACCCTGGGGGACTGACCGACCACCTGGCGGTGTCCGGCTCCTCGACGGGACCGAGGCCGCGTTCCCCTCTCTGCCTCTCTCTCGGGGAGCGCGGCTTCGGTATCCTCCGCGTCGTGGTGCTGCCGGAGATGCTCATCGAGCCGGGATGGTTGCGCGCGCACCTCGCTGCCGGCGGGTTCGACGGCCTGGTCATCGCCGACGTCCGCTGGGTGCCCGGCGGTCATGCGAGCGAGCGGTACACGCTCGGACATCTCCCCGGCGCGATCTGCGTCGATGTCGATACCGATCTCGCGGCCCCTCCGTTCGACGGGCCAGGCAGGCACCCACTTCCATCACCGGAGGCGTTCGCGGCCACGATGTCGCGCTTGGGCGTCGGCGGCGGCACCGAGGTGATCGCCTACGACGATGTGGGGGGCTGGGTGGCGTCGAGGCTGTGGTGGATGCTCCGAGCGCTCGGCCGCCAGGCGGCGCTGCTCGACCTGCCATCGCTCGATGCATGGACCGAAGCGGGAGGACCGCTCGAGACCGGTCCGCCCGGTGTCGTGGCGGCCGCCTCGTTCACGCCGGCGCCGTGGCCCGTCGACCGCGTGGTCGACGCCGACTCCGTGCGCCGGGCCCTCAGGGAGGGCTCGGCCGTCGTGCTCGACGCCCGCGCGGGGGAGCGCTACCGGGGGGAGATGGAGCCCCTCGACCCCGTGCCGGGGCACATCCCCGGGGCCGTGAACGCCGAGTGGGCGGGCAACCGCGACGGCGACGGGCGATTCCTCGACGCCCGGGAACTGCGCCGGCGATACGAGGGGCTCGGGGTTCGCGACGACGGTCGGGCGATCGCGTCGTGCGGCTCCGGTGTCACGGCGGCGTTCGCCCTGTTCGCGATGGAACGTGCGGGGCTCGGCCCGGGCCGGTTGTACGAGGGCTCGTGGTCGGACTGGGTATCGGACCCCTCGCGACCTGTCGCCACCGGACCTGAGCCGGGTCAGCCCCGCTGAGGGCGGGCGAGTACGTCAGACCGTGAAACGCTTGTTCGGCTGCTGGACCAGCGGCTGCGTGAGCGGGGAGAAGCGGTTGACGTCCTGCTCCCAGTCGCGACGACGCCGGTAGGTAGACGGGCTCACCCCGGTGTGCTGACGGAACGTGGTCGTGAAGTGGGACAGGCTGTTGAAGCCCACCCGGTGACAGATCTGCGTGACGGTGAGCTCGGTCTCGCGCAGGAGCTGCTGGGCACGGTCGATACGGAGCCCGATCAGGTAGCGATACGGTGGCACGCCGACGAACGCCGTGAACTGGCGGGTGAAGTAGTAGGGGCTCAGCGCCGCTTCCTGGGCGATCGCCTGCAGGTCGACGTCTCGGTCGAGGTTGGCGGCGAGGAAGACCTGAACCTCGCGGATCCTGCGCTGCAGGTGCGGGCTCGGCAGCTCGTGATCGGTCACGCTCAAATCCGGGAACCCCCTTGCTCCCTACAACATGGTACGCCGGTGAGGGGCGTCGCGGCTTCAGGAATCCTGCCCGTTCTAGACCATGCCGTCGGGCCTGACCCGCCGGTCGTATTCCTCATCGGTGAGGTGACCGAGCGCGATCGCGGCTTCCTTCAGGGTGAGGCCTTCGTGGTGGGCCTTCTTCGCGATCGCGGCGGCGTTGTCGTAGCCGATACTGGGGGCGAGGGCGGTCACCAGCATCAGGGAGCGGTCGACGAGCTCTTGGATGCGTTCGCGGTCGACTTCGAGCCCTTCGATGCAGAACTCGCGGAAGGTCCTGCTCACGTCGGCGAGCAGGTTCGTGGAGTGCAGGAAGTTCCGGATCATCACCGGCTTGAACACGTTGAGCTCGAAGTTCCCCATCGATCCGGCGACCTTGATCGCGGTGTCGTTGCCGATCACCTGGCAGGCGACCATCGTGACTGCCTCGGACTGTGTCGGGTTCACCTTCCCGGGCATGATCGAGGACCCGGGCTCGTTCTCGGGGAGCACGAGCTCACCGAGCCCGCTTCGCGGGCCCGAGCCGAGCCACCGGATGTCGTTGGCGATCTTCATGAGGCTGGCGGCGAGCGTGGCCTCGGCGCCGCTCGCGAAGACCAGCGCGTCATGGGCGGCCAGGGCGGCGAACTTGTTCGGCGCGGTCACGAACGGCAGACCGGTGAGTTCGGCGATCTTCGCCGCGACGGCCTCCGCGAACCCGGGCGGCGAGTTGAGGCCCGTGCCGACGGCCGTGCCGCCCGCGGCGAGCTCGTAGAGTCCGGGCAGGGTGAGCTCCAGCCGGTCGATGTCGGCGTCGAGCTGGGCCACGTAGCCGCCGAACTCCTGCCCGAGCGTGAGGGGCACGGCGTCCTGCAGGTGGGTGCGGCCGATCTTCACGATGTCGGCGAACTCCTCGGCCCGAGAGGCGATCGCGTCGCGCAACGCTCGCACCGACGGCACGAGTCGCTCCACGATCGCGCGGGTCGCCGCGATGTGCATCGCCGTCGGGAACGTGTCGTTCGAGGATTGCGACATGTTCACGTGGTCGTTCGGGTGCACCGGCGACTTCGAGCCCAGCTCACCCCCGGCCATCTCGATCGCGCGGTTGGAGATGACCTCGTTCACGTTCATGTTCGTCTGGGTGCCCGAGCCTGTCTGCCACACGTAGAGGGGGAAGTGGTCGTCGTGGCGCCCCTCGATCACCTCGTCGGCGGCCCGCACGATCAGGGCGGCGAGCTCGGGGTCGAGGGCGCCCGACGCTTCGTTCACGAGCGCAGCGGCCTTCTTCAGGATCGCCTGGGCACGGATCACCTCGACGGGCATGCGGTCGGCCTCGGCGTGCCCGATCGCGAAGTGGTGGAGCGAGCGCTGGGTCTGCGCTCCCCAGTAGCGGTCGGCGGCGACGCCGATCTCGCCGATGGAGTCGGACTCGGTGCGGTGCTCGGTCATCGTCGTTCGAACCTCCGGGAACGGATGCCGCCATCCTCCCAAACGGGAGCGAGGCCACACGGGAACGGGGGGTCCGGCACCGCCCGCCACGCGCTCTGGTCGATCCGCTCGGTGTCGAGCATCGGTGGAGGATAGGCTCGAGTGAGGGGCGGTAGCTCAGTCGGTCAGAGCAGGGGACTCATAATCCCTCGGTCGCAGGTTCGAGTCCTGCCCGCCCCACCAGGCAGGGACGACGCGAGCACTTCTCCTACCGATCGAGTTCCCGGGCGTTCCTCCCGCGACGTCGTTACGCGTGCTCGTCCGCCTCCTGGCTTCGGAGAGAGGGCATGCTCAGGGCGACGGCGCACACCAGGGCGAACCACACCCCTCCGACCCCGAGGCCGCCGACGACATCGGTGATCCAATGCGCCCCGAGGACCAGCCGCGAGAGTGCGGACCCCGCTATCAGCGCGGCGATACAGACACCCACCGCGATCCGACCTCGCCGTCCCAGCCCCATCGCCACGATCATCCCGAACGTTCCCCAGACGGCGACCGCCTGGGCGATGTGACCGGAAGGGAACGACGATCCTGTCAGGTCGCCCGTCGCCCAGTCCGCCGGGTCGGCCCGAGCGAAGACCGATTTGAGCACGTCGGCCTGGATCACCACGCCGACGAACGCGACCATCATCAACACACCCGGTCGCCAGTCAGCCCGCCTGATCGCGAAGAACAACCCGACCGCCACCCCGAGCACGAACGACGCCCTCGAACTGCTCGCAAGCTCCAGCACCTCCATCGGCAGTTCAAGCAGCGGCTCGAGGCTTCGGGAATCGAGCGCGCCTTGGACCTCGCGGTCGATGTCGGTTGGGTGCTGTCTCACCAGGAACGCCGCCACCACGAACGCAACGGCTGACGCCCCCGCGCAGGCCGATAGAGCCCACCGTGCCCGCGGTGGTATCCGCACTCGGACGGCAGGTCGTTGCCCGTCCGGATCAGGATCCCGCGCGACGGATCGGGGGCGGCCCGAGGGGTGGCCCGGCTCGAGTGCCGAGCCGATGCGAGTGGAGCCATGCCCGATGCCCTTCCCGACGCGCATACTAGTCCAAACGCCGGTCCCGTGAGTCGCCACGCGAGCGGCTGCTGTGACACGCGACCCTTTGCGACCATCAGCGCACCTGTCAGACCGGCGTCGTGGGCCCTGGGGGCCGGTGGTAGCGTCGCTCCATGGGGCCGCGATGACCACGTCGAACGCGACGCCGGAGGGTGCGCCAGGTCGCGACCTGAGCCGATGGTGGCTCGCCGTGTCGATCGTCGGGCTGGCGGGAGGTGGCGTGCTCGCGCTCGTGCTCGACGAGGATCGCGCCGCCGGCTTCGTGTGGGCGGCGACCACGGTGATCGGGGTCGTCCCGATCGCACGCGACGTGATCGGGGGGCTCATCCGCCGCGAAGCCGGCGTCGACCTGATCGCCCTGATCGCGATGGTGACCGCGCTGGCGCTCGAGGAGTACCTGGCAGGCGCCGTGATCGCGCTCATGCTCGCGACCGGGCACGCGCTCGAGGCCTACGCGGATCGCCGGGCTCACGAGGAGCTCTCGGCGCTGCTCGCCCGCGCTCCACGTGTGGTCACGAGGTACGAGCACGACGGGCTCGTGACTCTGCCGATCGAAGAGGTCCGCCAGGGCGACCGGCTCCTCGTGAAGACGGGTGAGGTCGTGCCGGTCGACGGCGTGCTGATGGGCGATGCCGTGCTCGACGAGTCGGCGCTGACGGGCGAGTCGCGTCCGGTCGACCGACCGCACAACGATCTCGTCCGGTCGGGCGCCGTCAACGCGGGGCCGGGATTCGATCTTCGGGCGACTGCGAGCGCCGAAGACAGCACCTACGCAGGCATCGTGCGGCTCGTGCGGGCTGCGCAGGAGGAGAAGGCGCCCGCCGTTCGCCTGGCCGACCGATACGCCGCGATCTTCATCCCGATCACGCTCGTGATCGCGGTCGCGGCGTGGGTGGTCTCGGGCGACCCGCTGCGGTTCCTCACGGTCGTGATGGTCGCGACGCCGTGCCCGCTGATCCTCGCGGTGCCGATCGCGATCGTCGCGGGCATCTCCCGATCGGCGAAGCGAGGCATCATCGTCAAGGGTGGCGGCGCCCTCGAGACCCTCGCCCGGGGTTCGGTGCTGATGTTCGACAAGACCGGCACCCTGACCTCCGGGGTCCCCACCGTGGCCGAGGTGGAATCGTTCGGGGCCACGGGGAGCGTGGAGCTGCTCCGCCTGGCCGCCTCGCTCGACCAGGTGTCGCCGCATGTGCTCGCCGGGGCCGTGGTCCGCTCGGCCCGACAACACGACATCGAGCTCGAGTTCCCCGACGCTGTCATCGAGAAGCACGGGGCCGGCATCGAGGGTGACGTCGGGCCGCACAAGGTGACACTGGGGAAGGCCTCGTTCGTCTCCGGTGGAGTTCCCCTGCCGCGTGGGGCTCGCGACGTGCGCCGTCGGTCGATGCTCGACGGTTCCTCGTGCGTGTTCATCGCCGTGGACGGCGAGGTCGCCGGCGCCTTGCTGATCGACGACCCGATCCGGCCCGACACCCCCCGGGTGATCAGGTCCCTTCGAAGGACGGGCATCCAGCGGGTCGTGATGGTCACCGGCGATCACCCCGACGTCGCCGACTCGGTCGGTGCCGCCCTCGGGGTCGACCGCATCCTCTCTGAACGGGCCCCCGGGGAGAAGGTCGAAGCCGTCGAGGCGGAGCGTGGAAGCGGGGGGGTCGTGATCATGGTGGGCGACGGCCTGAACGACGCCCCGGCCCTCGCTGCGGCCGATGTCGGCGTGGCGATGGGTGCTCGCGGCGCCACGGCGTCCTCGGAAGCCGCCGACGTCGTGCTCGTGGTCGACCGGCTCGACCGACTTGCGGAGGCGATGCGGATCGCGAAGCGCTCCCGCACGATCGCCGTGCAGAGCGTGCTGATGGGCATGGGGCTCGCGTTCGGGTTCATGTTCCTCGGGGCCTTCGGCTTGTTCGGTCCGGTCGCGGCCGCGATCGTGCAGGAAGGCATCGACGTCGCCTCGATCCTGAACGCCCTGCGGGCCCTCGGCGGGGGTGGCGGACAGGCTCGGCGCCCGCCCGGCACCGATGTGGCGGAGCGGTTCCGCGAGGAGCATCGTCATTTCGCGCCAGAGCTCCAGCGGATCCGCTCGGTGGCCGATCGTCTCGAGACGCTTGCACCCGACGAGGCGCGAGTGGAGCTCGACGCGATCCGCGGCTTCCTGGTCGACCGGCTCCCGCAGCACGAGGAAGAGGAGGAGGCTGCCGTCTACCCGGTGGTCGCGAAGCTGATGGGCGGGGAGGATCCGATGGCCAGCATGGCGCGGGCGCACGTCGAGATCGCGCACCTCACCCGTGTCTACCGCTCGCTCCTCGACGACCTGCCCTCCGGCGCGCCGGGGCCCGAGGACCTGATGGACCTGCGGCGAGTGCTGTACGGGCTGCACGCGATCCTCCGCCTGCACTTCGCCCAGGAGGAGGAGGCGTACGCGTGGCTCGCGGCAGAAGGAGACGCCGACGTCGTCGCGCAGGAACCCTCGCCCGTCTAGAAGTCGAGGTCGAGCGGCGCGAGCTCGGTCCGGGTCGTCGTCGAGCACGCGTTCCCCGCCCGGTCCCAGGCGGTGTTCGAGGGCGTCCACGTCATGTTGACGGCCGCGGCGGCCGTCGTGACGGCGCCGCTCGGCGTGCCGAGCGTGAGAGTGATGGTCGACCCGCTCAACACCATCGTCGACCCGGTGAAGCTCCTGGTCGACCCGTGAAGTCCGTGCGGTTCAAGAACACCGTGCCGAGCGGCAGGGTCGCGGCGTCAGCGGCGTTGCGGATCTGCACCCGATCGCCCCCGCCGTTCTGCACGAGGCGGACGGTGCGGTCGTCGAGGCCCCGGTCCACCCGGCCAGGATCCGTAGGGATCCATCGGCTCAGAGTAGGTGAGCACGAGCTGGTCGCCGGTCTCGGCCCGTCCGGGGGTCGACCACCGTTCACCGTCTGCACGTCTGCGGCCGAAGGCACGGTGTTGTCGACGACTACGGAGAACCCTCCTTGGGTCACCGGGTTCGTCGCGACGTCGTTCGCCGCGATCGAGAACGTCTTCCGAGCCGGCGGCGAGCGGGTTGCTGGCCGTCTGCACGGCGCTGCGGTAGTTGAAGCTCACGCCCTCGACGCTGAACGACCCGGCGGTGAGCGCAACGGCCGTGGCACCGGTGGTCACCGTCGAGACGTTGGCGCGCACCGTCGCGATACCGCTCGACGGACTGCCCTGGTCGGTGACGTTCGCATAGATGTAGTACCCGCCGTTCTGCCGGATGAACCCACCGACGCCGCCACCGCTCTTCGCGATCACCGCCGAGCTCACGGTCGGCGCGGTGACGTCGTGCGGCGAGACCGTGAACGCCGCGCTCGCCTGCGAGCCCATCGAGCCCACGGCGTACACGGTGTGCGCGCCGGCCGAGACCAGCACCGGGATCGTGACGTTCACCGGCGATGCGCCGCTGAACGGGATCGGTGAGTTCGTCACGCTGCCCGAGAGCACCGTGCCGGTGCCGGGATCGTCGAGTCGGAAGACGATCGTCTCGCCGGTCACGAAGCTCGCCACGCTGCCGGAGAGGGAACCCGGCAGCGTGGCCAACGTCGTCGACGAGCTGAACGTGAGGGACGGCGCCGCGACCGGTGACGGCGACGCTCTGCGGGCCCTCGGTGCCGATCCAGGCGTGGTGCTTCGGAATCACCGTGTATGTCCAGGTCCCAGGAGGCACCGCCGGCCTCGGTGCACCCCGAGGTGGTGATCGTACCGGCGCACGCCGATCCGACTCCCTGCGCGACGTCGGCGCCGTCGTACCGCTCGACGAGCGAGGCGTTCACCGGCGTCGAGTCGGGGAACGTCGCCTGGAGTCCACGACACCGCGACGTTGCGCCCGGTGACCGATGACCGACGGCGTGGTGCCGTCCGGCATCATGACGGCCTTCCCGAAGCCGGTGCCCCCGCCGGCGCCGGTCCAGGCAGCCCACGCGACTCTCGGGCTGGCGATCGACGGCGAGCGCGAGTGAGATCGCGAGCACGAGGCGAGCCTTCATGCGCGGGTCGCCCACCCTCGGTAGGCCAGCCGGTACCGCTGACCGGCGCATCCGTTGGGCACCATCGCCGCGCATGCTCCCTAGGTGTCGGCATGTTGCAGGCGCTCCGAGCGCAGGCCGGCTGAACCGCGTTCAGGACGCAGCAGCGAGCGGGCTGACCAGATCGCCGACCCGGATGAAGCCCGGTTCCACGACCCTCGCGTACACGCCGAACGGCAGGCCCCCGCCACCTTCGATGCGCGGTCGGTACTTCGCGATCTGCGTGAGCGTGTCCCAATCCTTCTGGCCCGTGTCGGGGCTCTTCGTGGTGAACACGCACCGTGGCACCTGGGCGCCGACCTCGATCGTGGCCTCCCCAACCCGCACGCGGCGGCCCGCCCATGAGTCCTCCTCATAAGGCTCGCAGCCCTCGAGCTCGAGGTTGAGCCGGAACCGCCGCGCATCGAGCGTTCCTTCGTATCGGCCGCGCTCGGCGAGGTCGCGGACCGACTCGGAGGAGACGACCGTGATCGGCTCGACATCGGCCCCGTCGCCGTCTCGATCGCATCGCAGCAGCCGCACGGGCGTGGAGCAGTACGTCGAGATCGCCTCGGCGAACGGTCCTTCAACGACGTGCGCTGCCACGGGTCGCCCGTAGAAGTTCGTGGTCTCGGCGGGGCCTACCGCCTCGGCGGCAGCCTCGATCACAGAGCCGTCCGGGAAGCGGAGCGCCAGGCGCTCGGCGACGGCGTCGAACTCCGCCCGTATGCGGACCAGCGGACCGAACGTGCTGCCGCTGAACAGCTCTCCCCACGCATCGACGAGGAAGAAGCGGCGGTCCTGGGGGATGCCCACCTCGGTGAGCAACGCCGACTCAGGGTGATGGACGGCTGTCCCCTTCACGGGCGTCACGCTGAGACGGGCGAGCGTCGGCATCGTCGACACACGGTAGCCGAAACGGATGGGATCCCCGGGTTGAGCGCTCGACACCCGAGGGATAGCATCGCCTCGAGACATCTCCGGGAGGGACGTGACCGTGATCGACCGGCCGACGCCGGGCCAGGCGGTGCTCGAACTGCAAGCCCGAGCACGCGACCGTGCGCTGCTCGAGCGCGTCGAGCGGCTCGAGCGCGGGGTTGCCCGAGTGCATGCCCGCATCGACGGCGCGATGGTCACCCTGGTGCCTGAGGCCGAGGCCGGCGCCGGCGCGACGCCGGAGGCACCCACGCAGCGCCCTCGATGATCGAGCGGGAACCTGCGTACGGCGGAGGCTCGACGCTGTTGACGCGACGCCTCACCGCCGAGCTGCAGCGAGTGGCCGACTGACCGAAGGGATCGTCAGGAGGCCAACGCGCCGCCGTCGGCGCGCGGGTCGCTGCCCGCCTCGAACCCGCCCACCACAGCGCGGATCAGGTGGGCGTGTCCGGCCGATCCGCTCCGCGCGGGCACCGTGTCGATGCCGTACCCGGAGGCTTCCAACGCGCCGATCGTGGACGCCGGAACGTCGGCCTCGGCGAGCACCTCGGGCATCTCGCCTTCCGGAGCCATGCCTCCCACCAGCCACCGCGGCGCCGCGACGGCTTCGGCGGGGCTCATGCCGAGGGCGAACGCTCGTGTCAGCGTCATCGCGACGATCTGTGGCTGCGCCGAGCCACCCATCGTGCCGGCCACGGCCTCGAGGCGCCCGTCGCGCTGCGCGACCACCGGCATCAGCGTGTGGGCGGGCCTCGCCCCTCCCGCGAGCAGGTTCGGGTGACCCGGTTCGAGCGTGAAGCAGGCACCGCGGTTCTGTGCCACGACGCCGGTGACCGGTTCCAGCAGCCCGGATCCGAAGCCGTCGAAGAGGCTCTGGATCAGGGAGACGCCCCGGCCCTCAGCATCGGCCGTCACGAGCGCGATCGTGTCGCCGGAACGGCGCGTGATGCTCGGCGGCGATCCAGGCACCCCGGCGCGCACCTCGTCTGCCACGGCGCCCAGGTGCCCGTCGTCGAGCAGGGTCGAGGGGTGCACACGCATGTGTTCGGGATCGGCCAGGTGGCGATCGCGATCACGGGCCGCCGCCCGAAGCACGTGGGCCATCGTGCCCGCATCCGGTCCCAGTGGGTCGGGATCGAGACCGAGACGCTCGATCACCGCGAGGACCTCGAGGAGCACGAACCCCTGCGAGTTCGGTGGGTGCACCAGCACGTCGACATCGCCGAAGCGCGCACGCAGTGGCGTGCCGAGGTCGGCTCGCTGCCCGGCCATGTCGGCGAGGTCGATCGGGGCGCCGAGCGCCCGCAGGCCGTCGGCGAATCGTTCACCTACCTCGCCGCCGTACCAGACCGCCGGGCCCTGCTCGGCGAGCGCCTGCAAGGTCGCGCCAAGGGCGGGCTGTCGGACCTGCGCATCAACCTGCGCGGGTCGGCCGCCCGGGAAGAACACCCCCACCATCCCGGCGTCGCTCAGCAGACGATCGGCGTCGTCCTTGAGCGTCTCGGCGAGCGATGGCGCGACGGTCACCCCGCCGTGGGCGTAGGCGATGGCGGGTGTGAACGCCTCGGCCCATGCCAGGTTCGCGCCCTGACGATGCAGTGCCTCCCAGCCGCTGACGGCGCCCGGCACGGTGATGCTCAGGGGGCCGTGTTCCGGCATCCTTCCGCCACCCTCGGCGGCCGCCGCCGCCCTGTCGGCACCTGCGGGAGCGCGGCCGCTCGCGTTGATCGCGACCGTGTCGCCCGCCGGTTGCTGCACCAGCGCGAACAGGTCACCGCCGACCCCGCACATGTGCGGGTAGACGACCGCGAGCGTGGTCGCGGCCGCGAGCGCGGCATCGATCGCGTTCCCACCCCGTTCGAACGCGATCGATGCCGCCTCGGTGGCGAGGGTGTGGGGCGTTGCAACGGCCCATGTCCGGCCGGAGGCGTGCATCTGCATGGCGCCAGTGTCGCAGCCACGTCGGATCAACGCTGACAGCCGGGACACCACCACACGCTGCGCGCCTGTTCCCCTTGGCGCCGTGTGCCGATCGTGCCTGCGCACCGTGGACACGCGCGCCCGGCTCGGTCGTACACCGCGAGGCCGCCGGGAACCGTGGTTCGCCGCGAGGTCTCGAGGTTCGAGCGGAGCAGCCGGGCGGCCGTCGCGTAGAGCCCGCGCCGCGTCTCGTCGTCGAGGCTCGCGACCGGGCGGAAGGGGTCGACCCCGCAGGCCCAGGCGACCTCGGCCCGGTACACGTTGCCGATACCGGCCGCCACCGTCTGGTCGAGCAGCGCGACGCCGACCTCGGTGGCGGGGTCGAGGGAGTCGAGCCTGCGCATCACCTCGACGAGGTCCGCGTCGGATCCACAGAGGTCGGGCCCGAGGGCCGCGAGCACGGGATGACGCTCGACCTCGGCATCGGTGAGCAGCTCGACCACTGGGGCGGCGAAGCAGACCGCGTCGACGTCCGCCGTGCCCATCGTGACTACCATCGCCCCCCTGGTCCGCCGCCATCGTTCACCCGGGCGATAGAGGTGCCACGATCCGCTCATGCGCATGTGGGTGTGCAGCGTGAGCCCGCCGGAACATCTGACCAGCAGGTGCTTGCCGCGCGCAGCGACGCGCTGGATGCGTTCGCCGGGTCGGGGCACGGGGCGGCCGGATGCCGTGCCTCGCCCGGCGAGGTGGGGCGCCTCGAAGCGGGTGATGGCAACACCCTCGAGCGCGGTCGCCAGCGTCGCCGCCGTGCGGTGGATCGTGTCGCCTTCGGGCACGGCCGTCGAGCCTCAGCCGCGGAGCGTGAGCCCGCGATACCCGTCGACGAACCCGGCTTCACGCAGCCGCTCGGCGTGCGGCGACTCGGCCGAAGCCTCCCCGTCGATGCGCACGAGCTCGATGCGCCGGAGCCGTCCGTCCTTCACGAGGGAGGCGAGCGCGTCGGCCCACGAGGCGGGGTCGACGCCGAACGTGGTGAGCGATCGGCCTCCCCGCTCCAGGAAGGCGGCGACGCTCCCGTCGGTGAGAACGACGTAGGCGCCGGCCGCACGCGAGGGTCGACCGTGACCGGCAGGCCACGGGAGCGCCGCCCCGTACGGTTGCGCCGGGTCGGCCGCGGCGAGCACGAGTGGGGCCTGCTCGTCGGGTCGCGCCTGCGTTCTGGCCGCTCGGAGCCGGTCGACGGCGCCCGGCATCGCGAACTGCGCCGCTCCGAGGCCTGCGATGAAGTAGCCGCGTCGCACCGTGCCCGCTTCCTCCATCGCCTTCAGCACGGGGTAGACGCCCGCGTATCCCCCCGGCGTCCCCTCGGCGAGGGCGGCCTCGCGCGTGATGACACCGTGACGATCGAGGAGCTGGAGGGCGCGGGCGTGCGCCGCCTCGGTCGACGAGACGGGCGGTTCGGCGAGGCCGGCGACCAGCGACCAGCGACCGGCGCCGGCGGGCGGCCCGGTCCGTCGTAGCGCGCCCGGTCGAGGCCGCCTGCCGGGCTGCGGCGCTCGGATCTTCGCCGAGGCGCCACGGACGAACGCCCGCAGCGGCGCGAGCGTGTCGTTCGTGACCTCGCCCGCCCACACCAGGTCCCAGAGCGCCGCCAGCAGCACCCGTTCATCGGCGGTGCCGGCCGCCTGCACGAGGTCGGTCCAGAACGATGCGCCGTGCTCGACCAGATGGGCGCGGAGCGCGTCGTGCACGGCACCGTCGGGGCGCTCGTCGTCATCGGAGGCGAGCCGTTCGCGCAGCAACGACCGCGCCTGCCCGCGGAAGCAGAGCACCACCCGGCCGTCGTCGGCGCCGAGGCCGCCGGAGCCGACCCAGACGAGGTCGCCGCTCGCCGCCAGCGCATCGAGGTCGGCCGGTCGATAGGCGCGGACACGGGCTGGGAGCACGTCGGTCTCGAGGATCGAAGCGGGGATCGCGGCGCCCTGCAGATGACCGATCGTCTCGACCAGCGCGTCGGAGGCTCCGTTCGGGCGATCGGCTCCCTGCCACGCGGGCAGGAAGCGGGCGAACGTGGCGGCCTCCACGGGTTCCACCTCGCGACGCAACGCGGCGAGCGAGCGTTGCCGGAGCCGACGCAGCACGCCGGCGTCGCACCACTCGTGCTCGACCCCGCCGGGCGAGAAGCCACCCTGGACGAGGGCGCCGTCGCCCTCGAGCTCCTCGAGGGCGGCTTCGACCCTCTCCAACGCGACGCCGAACCGGGCTGCGACGTCGGCCGGCACGAAGGGTCCGTGCGTTCGTGCGAAGCGCGCGACGAAGTCGTGCAGCGGGCGATCGGTCGGGCCGGTGAACGCGCCGGGCAGCCCCCGCGGCAGCGAAACGCCGAGCGCGTCGCGCAGGCGCGCCGCGTCTTCGACGGCGGCGACGCGCTCCTCGCCGGCCACTCGCACACGGATCGCGCGCCCGTCGTCGAGCAGCGCCTGCAACCCCGCGACGGCGTCACCGTCTACCCGTGCGGCGACCTCCTCGTCGCCGAGCGGCCCGAGCTCTCGGAGCAGGTCGTGCGTGCCGTCGACACCACGGGCACGCCGGCCTTCCGCGAGACGCTGCAGCTCGAGCGCTACCTCGTCGATCGCGCGCGGGTCCAGCAGGTCACGCAGTTCCTCGGAGCCGAGCAACTCGCGCAACAGCTCGCGATCGAGCGACAGGGCGGCGGCCCGACGCTCGGCGAGAGGCGCGTCGCCCTCGTACATGTAGACGGCGATCCAGCGGAACAACAACGACTGTGCGAACGGAGAGGCACGCTCGGTCTCGACCGCCACGAGCTTCGTGCGCCGCGACCGCAGGTCGCCCATGACTTCGCGCAGAGCCGGCACGTCGAACACATCGCGCAGGCACTCCCGCGTCGCCTCGAGCAGCATGGGGAACGTCGGGTGCTTCGCGGCTTCCACGAGCAGATCGGCGCTGCGTTGGCGCTGTTGCCACAGTGGGGTTCGTTTGCCGGGCCGCTGGCGGGGCAGCAGCAGGGCGCGCGCGCTCGCCTCTCGGAAGACGCTCGCGAACATCGCCGTGCCGGGCAGGGCCTCGACCACCGCCTGCTCGACCTGCTCGGGCTCGAACAGCAGGTCCTCGACCGGGATGCGGTCGACCGCCTCGGGCAATCTGATCACGATGCCGTCGTCGCCCCAGAGCACCTGGGCCCCAGGGCCGAACCGTTCCTCGAGCCGCGCCTCGATCGCGAGCCCCCACGGGGCATGCACCCGGTTCCCGAAGGGGGAGAGCACGCAGACGCGCCAGTCGCCGATCTCGTCGCGGAACCGTTCGACGACGATGGTGCGATCGTCGGGCACGGCCCCGGTGGCCTCGACCTGTTCCTCGAGGTAGGTGACGAGGTTGTCGGCGGCCCACGCGTCGAGGCCGACGTCATCGCGCAGGCGCGCGAGCGCGGCGTCGCGGCGCGCACCCCGAAGCTCGCGCGTGAACGCTCCGATCGCTCGCCCGAGCTCGATCGGGCGCCCGGGCTTGTCGCCGTGCCAGAAGGGCATCTTGCCCGGCTCGCCGGGTGCGGGCGAGACCACGACGCGGTCCCTCGTGATGTCGTCGATGCGCCAGCTCGACGCGCCGAGCAGGAAGATCTCGCCGCGCCGGGACTCGTACACCATCTCCTCGTCGAGCTCGCCGACGCGCGTGCCGTCGGCGAGGAACACCCCGAACAGCCCGCGGTCGGGGATCGTGCCGCCGCTCGTGATCGCGATCCGACCGGCGCCGTCGCGCGCTCGGACGACGTCGGCCTGCCGGTCCCAGACCAACCGCGGTCGCAGCTCGGCGAACCCGTCGCTCGGGTATCGCCCCGCGAGCAGGTCGAGCACCGCGAGGAAGATCTCGTGCGACAGCGCGGAGAAGTTCTCGGCCCGGCGCACCGTTGCATAGAGGTCGTCGACGCGCCACTCGTCGACCGCGCACATCGCGACGAGCTGCTGCGCGAGCACGTCGAGCGGGTCGCGGGGCACCCTCGTCTCCTCGATCGCGCCGGCCAGCATGCGCTCGGCCACGACGCTCGCCTCGAGCAGGTCGCCGCGGAACTTCGGGAAGATCGTGCCGCGGCTCGGCTCGCCGACCTGGTGTCCCGCCCGACCGATGCGTTGCAACCCGCTGGCCACCGACCCCGGCGACTCGACCTGTACGACCAGGTCGACCGCGCCCATGTCGATGCCGAGCTCGAGGCTGCTCGTGGCGACGATCGCGCGGAGCTGGCCCGACTTCAGGGCGTCCTCGACCTCGAGCCGCTGCTCGCGGGCGATCGACCCGTGATGGGTTCGAACGAGGTCTTCCTCGGCCAGCTCGTTCAGCTGCGAGGCGAGGCGCTCGGCGAGCCGGCGGCCGTTCACGAACACGATCGTCGATCGGTGCGCTCGGATCAGCTCGAGCAGTCGCGGATGGATCGCCGGCCATATCGACGTGCGCGACGGGCCCGCCGCGGCGGGCCCGCTCGCCGGCACGTCGATCGGTTGCCCGAGCGAGCTCATGTCCTCGACGGGCACGACGACCTCGAGCTCCATCGGTTTTCGGTGGCCGGCATCGACGATCGCCACCGGGCGCGGGGCTCCGGCGTCGGCGTGCCCGCCGAGGAAGCGCGCGATCGTCTCGAGCGGACGCTGCGTCGCCGAGAGCCCGATGCGCTGCGGTGGCTCGTCGGCGAGCGCTTCCAAGCGCTCGAGCGAGAGGGCGAGATGGGCCCCCCGCTTCGTGGCGGCGAGCGAGTGGATCTCGTCGACGATGACGGTCGTGACACCTCGCAGGGTCTCCCGCGCCGACGACGTGAGCATGAGGTAAAGCGACTCCGGCGTCGTGATCAGGATGTCGGGCGGGTGGGCGAGCAGCTGCCGGCGCTCGCGGGCAGGCGTGTCACCGGTGCGCACCCCGACCGTCGGGTCGTGCGCGAGGCCGAGGCCCGATCGTTCGGCGACGTGACGGATGCCCGTGAGCGGGGCCCGCAGGTTCTTCTCGACGTCGACCGCGAGCGCCCGCAGCGGCGAGATGTACACGACCCGCGTGCGGGCCTTCGGATCGACTGCTGGGGTCTCGGTCGCGAGCCGGTCGATCGCCCACAGGAACGCGGCGAGCGTCTTTCCCGATCCGGTCGGGGCGAGCACCAGCGTGTGCTCGCCGCGTGCGATCGCCTTCCAGCCCTTCGACTGCGCCGGAGTGGGGGCGTCGAACGACGCCTCGAACCACTCGCGCACCGCGGGGGAGAAGGGGGCCAAGCTCACACGCCCACGCTAGCGCGGAACGGTGACATGCGAGGAGGTTGGTACCGAGGCGGTCACTGGGGGAGGCGACGATAGGATGCGGGCCATGCCGCTCCGACCTTCCCTTCGCGTCGCCACCTGCGTCGTCGGCGTCGCCGCGACGCTCGCCGTGGCGGGGTCGGCCCTCGCGCAGTCACCGTCGCCCGCGCAGGACACGGCGCCCGCGCCACGTCCGGGCGCCGACGTCGCGCGAACCGAAGACCAGGTGATGCTCTCCGGCACCGTGACGGTGCCCCGCGGGCAGTCGGTCGGTGAGGTCGTCGTCTTCCATGGCCGCGCGATCGTCGCGGGCGTGGTCGTGGGCGATGTGGTCGTGCTCGACGGCCCGGTCGCGATCTCTGGACAGGTCGGCGGCTCGGTGGTGGCGATGAACGGCCCGATCCGGCTCGCGTCGACGGCGTCGGTCGCCGGCGATGTGCTCGGCGCCCAGAGCGTCCGCCTCGAGCCCGGAGCCCTGGTGGGGGGCGACGTGCGAAACGACGTCGCGTTCACGCCACGCGGCACCCTGGCCGCGCTCGGAGCGCTGCTCGGGGCCGTCGCGATCGCGATCTCGGCACTGCTGCTGCTGCTGCTCTTGGTCGCGCTCGCACCCCGCGGGCTCGACCGGGTCGCCACCGCCGCTCGCACGGCTCCCTTCGCATCGCTCGGCTGGGGCGCCGTCGTTGCGATCGCGCTACCGCTGCTGGCGATCGCCGCCGCGGCATCGATCCTCGGGCTGCCGCTCGGGCTCTCCCTGCTCCTCGGCTTCGGCCTGATCGCGCTCGCGGGCTACGCGCTCTCCGTGTTCGCGGTGGGCAGATCGATCGTGCAGGAACCGCGCGGGCGCTCCGGGGCGGTGCTGGCCGGGTGGGGGGTGTCCGCGGCGATCGGGTTGGTGCCGTTCCTCAACCTGGTCGTGTGGTCGCTCGGCTCGATGTTCGGCCTCGGCGCCGCCGTCGTCGCGGTCTGGAGGGTGCGCGCTGGCGCGCCGTCACGCGGTCGCCACCGGGCCGGATACGCGCCAGCGCCCCACCACGCACGGGCGCCGACCGGCGCGCCGTCGCCGTCGCCGAAGCCCCCCGTGGGGGTCACGAGCGAACCGGGCGACGGCGACGAACACCCGCCGAGCGAGTCGTACCCGGCCACCTCGGACGACTAGTCCAGGCTGGACGAGTCGCCGGACCTCCGGAGCAGCCTGGCGGCCGCCAGGATCGCAGCGCTCACGAGCGCGCCGAACGCCAGCGCCTGCGGTGTGGAGCAGAGGACCGTGGCGCCCGGCTCCACCGTGACCTTCGGCGAGAGCACGAACGCGACGAAGCTCCGGTCGCCGAGGGTCGCGCCGCCCGCCGCGAGGATCGTCTGGGCGCCCCCGTTCGTGATCGACACGTTGCCCCCGACGGCCATCGGCCCGCCGCCTCCGTTCGTGATCGTGAGGTTGCCGGCGGCAGCCAGCGCGCCGGCGCCACCGTTCGTCAGGAAGAGGTCCCGCGAGGACGCCGCGGCCCCGACCCCGCTCTCGCGGATGTGGACCTCGTCGCCGCGCACCGCGCCCACCAGGCCCCGTTCGATCTCGTTCGTATCCATGCCTCGTCCCCCTCACCTTCGGTCGTCTCGTCCCCATGCTAGGGTCCGCGCCGTGTCGGATGCAGACCGCGCTCCCGCCGATCTGATCGTCGTCGACGCCGAGGTGTGGTGCGGCGACGCCGCGCGCCGTCGGGCACGCGCGATCGCGATCCGCGGCGAGCGCATCGTGGCCGTGGGTACGGACGACGACGTGCGGGCGTTCCGCGGACCGTCGACCGAGGTGATGAGCCTGTCAGGGCGCATGGTCGTGCCCGGATTCCAGGACGCGCACGTACACCCGTCGGTCGGCGCGCGGAACCTGCTCAACGTGAACCTCGACGACCTGCATACGAAGCAGGACTACCTGGCGCGCATCCGGCAGGTGGCCGATGCCAACCCCGACCTCGAGTGGATCGTGGGCGGGGGTTGGTACAACACCGTCTTCACCGAGACGGAGGGGCCGCGGAGGGAAGACCTCGACGCCGTGGTGCCCGACCGGCCCGTGTTCCTGCTGAACACCGACGTGCACGCGGGGTGGGTGAACTCGAAGACGCTCGAGCTCGCCGGGCTCACGGCATCCTCACCCGATCCCTGGGACGGCTACATCGTGCGTGACCCCGACGGCTCACCCACCGGCACGTTGCAGGAGGGCGCGGCCTACGACGTGTTGCGCACGGTCGCCGCGCAGCCGAGCGTGGCCCAGTGGAAAACCTACCTGCTCCGCGCGCAACAGGAGCTGCACGCGCTCGGCATCACCGGGTGGCAGGACGCATGGGTCGAGCCCGAGCTGCTGCGCGCATATCGCGAGCTCGACGATGACGGCGGGCTCACGGCACGCGTCGTCGCGTCGATGTGGTGGGACCGCCACGCCGGCATGGAGCAGGTCGACCGGCTCGTGGAGCAGCGTGAATGGGCGACCGGGGGCCGGCTCGACGCGAACACGATCAAGATCATGCTCGACGGGTGTCCGGAGAGCTGCACCGGCTCCATGCTCGAGCCGTACGAGGGCGCGTTCGGCGAGCGCCACGACCGCGGCATCCAGTTCGTCGATGCCGAGACGTTGACGCGGGCCGTCGTGGCGCTCGACGCTCGAGGGTTCCAGGTCCACCAACATGCGCTCGGCGATCGCGCCTTCCGCGAAGGGCTCGACGCGATCGAGTCGGCCCGTGGGGCCAATGGGTGGAACGACGCCCGGCACCACATCGCGCACATTCAGCTGCCCGACCCCGCCGACCTGCCGCGTCTGCGCCGCCTCGGGGTGGTAGCGAACCTGCAGCCGTTCTGGGCACAGCCCGACCCGGCGATCGTCGAGATCACCACGCCGCGTGTGGGCGACCGAGCGTCCCGCCTCTACCCGTTGGGTTCGATCCACGCGAGCGGCGCGGTGATGTGCATCGGAAGCGACTGGCCGGTGACCACGCCGAACCCCTGGCTCGAGCTCGAGGTCGCGGTGACGCGGCAACCTCCCGGCCGGGACGACGCCGAGCCCCTCGACGCCTCGCAGCGCCTGGACCTCGCGACGGCGATGAGCGCCTTCGCTCGAGGCTCCGCATACGTGAACCACGACGACGAGGCGGGAGTGCTCGCGCCCGGCATGCGCGCCGACCTCGCCGTGCTCGACCGCGACCCGTTCGATCGCTCGCTCGGGGCGATCGGCGAGACCGGGGTCGAGCTGACGATGGCCTCCGGCCGCATCGTCTTCGAGCGGTCCTAGCGCCGCGCGGATTTGCGATGGAACCTATGCACGCGCCCGGGAGGTTCATCCGATCTCGTTGTGGGTACGCAACCTTCTAGACGCTGCGCGGAGCTGAGGCTGGCCCATCGGGTCGACTCCGCGTGGAAAGGGAGGAAAAGATGAAGAAGCGGATCATCGGCCTCGCCGTCGCGCTCGCGACGACGATGGCCCTGTTCGGAGCAGCGCCTGCGCAAGCTACGGGCGGTTCTGCGAAGTTCACGTTGAACGTGGTGCACGGCATCCCCGGCGTCACGGTGGACGTATGCGTCAACGGAGCGAAGGCGATCACCGACTTCGAGCCGGGTGACGTCGTGTCCGGCGTGAAGCTGCCGGGCGGCGAGTATCGGCTGAAGGTCACCCCCGCTGGTGAGCCGTGCAGCGCCGCGATCCTGTCGGCCGTGGCCGACCTGGCCGGCGGCCGCAACCGCAACTACACGGTGGTCGCGAACCTCGACGACCACGGAACGCCGAACCTGGCGCTGTTCCGCAACAACACCCGGAAGACCGAGGCCGGCGAGGCCCGCGTCGTCGTTCGTCACACGGCCGACGCTCCCGCGGTGAACGTGTGGGCCAACGGCTCGCCGCTGAACCGCGGTCGCCAGTTCGTGTGGGGCACCCAGCGCCGCTTCGACGTTCCCGAGGGCGACTACAACGTGTTCGTTTCCCTCGCGCGTCAGAGCGCCCCGGTGATCGGCCCGGCGGACCTTTCGCTCATGGCCGGCTACAGCTACCAGGTGTACGCCTGGGGCAACGGGACCGCAGGCTACAACCTGGCGCTCATCCCGCTGGAGGTCGGCGAGAAGGCCTGAGCTTCGAGCGCGACGATCGGAAGGGGCGACGGCCGACGGCCGTCGCCCTTTCTGCGTCTCAGGCCAGCAGGTACCGACGGGAGAGGGGAACCTCCTCGACCGGCTCGCACGCCAGCACGCGCCCGCCGAGGGTGACCTCACCGTCATCGGGGGAGACGTCCACGCGCGGCACAGCCGTGTTGGCGACGAGGTCGGTGCGCGAGAGTCCTCGGGTCCCACGCACCGCGACGACCCGGCGGCGCGTGCCCCGTGTGCTCGTGAAGCCGGCGTCAAGAGCGGCGCGAGAGACGAACGTCGTCGACAGTCGAGTCGCCGCCTCGCCCGTGCCGCCCCAATCAGGGCCGTAACGGGTCGGCTCGGCTCCGTGCACGCTGGCGTTGCCCTCCCCCATGGCGCTCCATGCCACCACGCCGCCCTTGATCACCATCACGGGTCGCACGCCGAACGTCGACGGTTCCCACAGCACGATGTCGGCCAGGCGTCCAGGCGCGAGGGAGCCCACCTCGTCGGCCACGCCGTGTACGGTCGCCGGTTCCGCGGAGTACTTGGCGAGGTAGGCGAGCGCTCGCTCGTTGTCGTCGGGGCCGAGCCCGTCGTCGGTGAGTGAGCCGGACGGGCGCGGCCGCAGGCGGCGCGAGGTCGGCGCGTCGGGCCACCCGGTGCCGAACTCCGACGTGCGCCATCCCTTCATCGCGTGCGCGAGCTGCCACGTGCGCCGGATGGTCTCGCCGATGCGCCCCATACCCTGCGAGTCGGAGTTCACGATCGAGATCGCACCCAGGTCGTGCAGAGGCCCCTCGGCGGCCATCGTCGTCGCGCGGACCCGTTCGCGCGCTCCGGCGACGTCGTCGGCCAGGCGCGGGTTCCCCTCGTGCACGATCAGGATCATGTCGGTGTGCTCGAGGTCGGCGGCACGTGCCCACGGCAGTCCGGGCGTGGTCGATGAGCACAGCACGTTCGGAACGCGCACCAGGCCGAGCACGTCGGGAACGTGGCCGCCGCCCGCGCCCTCCACGTGGTACGCGTGGATCGTGCGGCCGCCGATCGCGGCGATCGTGCCCTCGAGCTCGGTGGACTCGTTCAGCCCGTCGGTGTGCAGGCAGACCGCGACGTCGTGGGCGTCGGCGGCCGCGAGGGTCGAGTCGACGATCTCGGGATACGCGCCCCAGTCCTCGTGGATCTTCAGGCCCACCGCTCCGGCCTCGATCAGCGCGTCGAGCGGTTCCCGGCGGTCGGCGCGCGCGCTTGCTTGCAGCCCGAGGTTCACGGGCAGGAACTCGAACGCCTCGAACGTGCGCTGCATGCGCCAGGCGGGTTCCTCGAAGCCGGCCGTGATCAGTGTCGTGATGCCGGCGCTGAGCGCGACCGGCACGAGCCGTGGGCTCAGCAGGTGCACATGGCTGTCGACGCCGCCCGGCGTGGCGATCAGACCGTGACAGGGGATCGGCCAGGTGCCCGGTCCGATCGTGAGATCGACGCCGTCGGTGATGTCCGGATTGCCGGCGCGTCCGATGCCCGCGATGCGCCCGTCCTTGATGCCGAGGTCGGCCTTCACGACGCCGAGCAGCGGATCGATGACCATCGCGCTGCCGATGACCGCGTCGAGCTCGCTCTCGCCGGTCGCGGAGTCTCGCTGCGTCATGCGCGAGCGCAGGTTCTTCGCGTAGCCCCAGAGCGCCTGGTCGGCCGGCTCGGTGAGGTCTTCCTCGATGCGGATCCACAGGTCGGTGTCGCCCAGTCTTATCCGGTCGCCGGTGGTGGGGCCGTGGCGCAGGGCATGTTCGGGGCGCGAGATCGACCGTGGCATCAGGGCGCGCCCGCTCCGCCGTAGGCGACGAGCTCGACCTCGCGCTCCTCGCCGGGCGCCCACCGCAGTGAGTCGCCCGCCGGTAGATCGAGGCGGAAGCCGCGGGCGGCCTCGCGGTCGAACTCGAGCGACGGGTTCACCTGCCAGAACGGGAAGTGCGACGAGACGCGGACCGGCCGCCGCCCCGCGTTCCGGACCGTCACGCGCCGCCGCTCCCGGTCGGGCACGAGCGCGACGTCGCCAGGCGCGAACCGTACGACGCCGGGCCCGTCGGGCGGCACCGGGCCGAACGGCTCGCGCAGCACGACCAGCCGCGTGCCCTCCTCGAGCAGCACCTCCACCCTGATCTCGGCGGCGATCGCCGCGACCCCGTCGAGCACGGGCGTGCGCTCGGCGACCCGGCGACCCTGGGCGACCACGTCGCCGTAGCTCGCTCCGGCTCTGGCCGCGAGGTGCATCTCGTCGCACGCGAGCGCGATCGCCTCGGGCGCGTTCAAGGGGAGGCCGCGAGCCAGGGTCTCGCGCGCGAGCTGAGCGGTGGTGAAGACCAGCAGGCGGTCCTGTTCGGTCGGGTTCAGTTGCACGTGGCCATCACGAGGAAACCTTCCCCGACACGCACGGCGCCCGCAACTCGGCCCTCAGGAGAGATCGATGAGTTGGGCGCGGTTGCCGCCGCACGTCGGGCCGTCGAGGATCGATCGCACGAGCGCTCTCGCCCGCTCTCGCGGCAGCTCGGGAGCGACGGTGAGGTGCACGGCCCACGCCCCGCTGCCGGAGGACAGGTCTTTGCCGGCGCGCGGTCGCTGGGCGGTCACCGCACCGGGGTTCCCGGTTGCGCCGCGCTCGACGGGGCCGAGACAGAGATCGTCGTTCGCTGCGATCTCGTCGATCGCGTCCTCGACCGACATGCCGACGAGGTCGGGCATCGTCGGTACCGGAGTGCGGCCGGCGAACCAGAAGAGTCCCACCACGACGGCCACGATCGCCAGGGCGAGCAGCCCGTAATGCCACGGCCCGCCCCGCAGCCCGAGGGCGCGGATCTCCTCACGACGCGGATTGGACGCACCCGCCGACGCATCGAGCGCAGAAGGCTGTGGCGGCAGCATCCCCATGCGGAGCATCCTATTCCTGCGGTCGATGGCGCGAGCGGAAGGAGCGGCCTATCGTGGTCGCGTGATCCGGCTCATCCCGTTCATCGTCCTGGTCGTCCTCGCGCTGTGGGGCATCCGCATGGCGGCCCGCAAGGCCGATGCCTTCGCGCTGCGACAGCGCCGGGCCCGGATCGTCGGCGCCGATCGCCCCGGCGCGTACGACTGGGACCGGCGCACCGACCAGCTCAAACGCGAGGTCAAGCGCGTCGGCGGCCCGACGGAACAGCGGGCCGACATCGTCGCGTGGCTCGACGCCCACGTCGGCGTCGAGGCCTACGTCGAACCGAAGACGGTCGTCTCCCCACTTTCGGTGGTCTTCGTCGACGAGGCGGGGGAGTGGCGCCGGTTCGAACTGGCCGAGGACCGGTTCCTCAAGGCGATCGCGAAGGAGCGTCACATCAAGGTCATGGACGCGACGAGGGTCGGCTACCCGCCTCGCATGCGCCGTGACCGACCGCCCGAAGCCTGACCGGCTCGGATCATGCCTGGTCCGTTCTCGGCGGCGACGCCCGCTCGGCCTCGAGCGCCCGCGGCTGCAGCCGCACCGCGAGCAGCGGGAAGATCGCGACCGAGAGCACGCCGGCTCCCACGAGCGCAGCAGCGTTCTCGGGCAGCATCGACCCGTTCTGCAGCCCGATCTCACTGAGGGCGACCAACAGGGGGAGTGCGGTCGCGGTCAACAGCATCATCTGCACGCGGCGCGGAGCCGGCAGGTCCTTGCGGTAGACGACCAACGCCGGCACTCCGCGCACGAGGAGCAACAGCGCGAAGAACCCGAGCAGCCTCCCCGGCGACTCCACGATCGACACGACATCGAGTCCCATGCCCGACGACACGAAGAACACCGGGATGAAGAACCCGTACCCGACGGCGTCGAGCTTCTTCTCGAGCGACTCGACGTCACCGGGCGCCCACCGTTTCAGCACCATGCCGGCGAAGAACGCGCCGAGCACGATGTCGAGCCCGAACTCCGCCGAGAGGAACAGCAGCGCCACGAGCAGGAGCACCGTGAGGCGCAACGTCGTCTGCGACGTCTCGTGCTGGCCTTCTTCCATGACTCGCCCGAATCGCGTGCCCTGGGTGAATCGCGGGATCACCGAGAGGGCGAACGCCACGCCGGCCACGGCGGCGACGCCGATGACCTCGACGATCGAGCTGTAGTGCCCGAGCAGCAGCGCGATGCAGAGCACGGGCCCCATCTCGCCGACGGCCCCCGCTGCGAACAGGGAGCGGCCGAACCGCCCCTCGAGCATGTGGTGGTCGCGCAGGATCGGGAGAAGCGTGCCGAGCGCGGTCGTCGTGAGTCCGATCGCGACCGGCACGAACGCCTTCACGAGCCCCGCCGCTTCGAGCGCCCCCACGACCGCGATCGCGAGCACGATGGAGGTCACCCACGCCACGATGGCGAGCGTCCCGGAGCGTTCCCTGAGCAGGTTCGGGTCGAGTTCGTAGCCCGCCAGCAGGAAGAGGAACCCGAGCCCGAGGTTGGCGAATAGCGTGATGGCATCGGGCTGAGCCAGGTCGAGCACCTCGGGACCGATCGCGATCCCGCCGGCGATCAGCAGCACGACCTGCGGCACCCGTCCGGGAAGGAACGCCACGGCGATCGGCGCGGCGGCCACGACGACCATCGCGGCGAGTAGCGATCCGAGGCCCTCGAGCATCGCCGAAGGCTATCCCCTCCGCGACCGTCGCGGCTCACATCGGTATCCTTGCGAGCCGTGAGGCCGATGGACGGTGCCCTCGTCACGGGCGACCGACCGGGGTGTTCCCTGTGCGGCCGACCCACCTACGATCCCGACAAGCGGGAGACGCCGTGGGTGCGGGCGGTCTCGGGCGGACGGCAGGTGCTGATCTGCCCGGCCTGCCAGGTGGAGCGGCCGGACTGGGCCGAGGGCCTGGACCGGTGCCGATCCTGCGGGGGAACGCGCCTGTCGGCGCAGCTCGGCGGCGTCGTGTGCCGTGCGTGTGGCCACACGGAACTCGCGTGAGCAGCGCGGGCGCTTAGCTCAGCTGGCAGAGCGTCGCCCTTACAAGGCGAAGGTCGGGGGTTCGACTCCCTCAGCGCCCAC
>CAVSLG010000028.1:0-47790 GCA_963728665.1 uncultured Actinomycetes bacterium
CAGCCCGATACAGACCGACGAGCTGGGCGGCCTCGGTGGGCGTGGGCGCGAGCACGCGATCGGCCTCGGCGATCACCGCCTGCTCGGCGGCGAGCCGCGCGGTCGGCTCAGGCGGCTCGCCGCGCGCCAGCGAGTAGTTCTTGACCTTGCCGAGCGTGTGGAACGAGGCCACGAGCGGCGCCCCCAGCGAGGACTTCACGGCCCGGCCGACCCACCCTGAGAGCCAGTAGTGGCTGTGCACGATGTCGTAGCCCCGGCCGTCCTCGTGGGCGACCCGGAGCACCCCGCCCAGGAACTCCGGCAGGTACCGGGGCAACTCCGCCTTCGGCAACACCTCGCACGGCCCCGCCTTCACGCTCACCACGCGGATGCGGGGGGCGATCGTCTTCACCTCGTGGTCATCGCCCCCACGGCATCTCGTGAACATGTCCACAGCCACGCCTCGGCTCGCGAGTCGTTCCGCCACGGCGCGCACGTACACGTTCATGCCGCCGGAATCGCCGGTCCCCGGCTGATCCATGGGCGACGTGTGCACGCTGAGGACGGCGACGCGGGCGTTGTCGTTCATCACCCCGATGGTATGCGAGGTCGCCGCGAACGATCAGGGGCTCAGCGACGGCGTAGGGTCACGACGGGCTCGATCGCCCCCACCACCTCGCCCCCGCCACGGACCGGGGGTCGAGCCTGGGGCGCCATCGTCCCTCGTTGCGCCGCATCGAGCACGTCGATCTGGTTCAACACCTCGACCATCGCGGGCCCCGCGGCGCGGAACCCCGCGTCCGCGACCTTCAGCGCAACCCCGACGCCCATGTCGGGCACCGAGACGCAGAGCAGGGCCTCGGCGCCTTCCTTCGCCACCACACCCGGAACCGCCTGCATGAGGGCGGTGTCGAAACGGTTCCGACCGCCCACGAGGTAGGGCTCGGCGAGCATCGCCTCGATCGCCCGCCCGACCTCGGGTTCGAGCTCGCCGATGCGTTCGGGAACACCGAGCCGCGCGTAGAGCGTGGCGATCGCACGCAGGGGCACGCCGTGCACAGGGACGCCGCACCCGTCGACCCCGACACGCACATCGTCGACGCCGGTCGCTCGCTGCACGGCCTTCAGGACCCGACGCTGCAGGGGGTGGGACCGGCGAGGGTACGAGGCGGTGTCCCAGCCGGCCCGGGCGCAGGCGAGCAACATGCCGGCGTGTTTGCCCGAACAGTCGCTGAACAGCGGGTGACGGTGCTGGGAGCGCGCCATCTCGTCGTCGTCGAGCGGATAGGAGGGCGGCGTCCGCAAGGCCTGGGGGCCGAGCCCCGCTCGCTCGAGCAGCGCGCGGACCACGCCGAGGTGCACAGGCTCGCCGTTGTGCGAGGCGCACATCACCGCGACCTCCCGGTCGGGCAGGGGCTCCTCGCCGATCGCCGCCAGGGAGACGGCGGCTTGCAGCGGCTTCGCGCACGAGCGGATGAACACCTCACGATCGGCGTCGCCGGCTCGCGCCACGATCCGGCCATCGATGTCGCACACGGCGACGTGGCCCAGGTGCATCGATTCCTCGAGACCGGAACGCACCACGCGAGCGAGCGGCACCGCGGCGACCATCGTGCGAGCCTACCCCGCGTCGGGCGGGCGACGAAGGCGTCTAGACGGCGGCCGCGACGCGTGTCGCGGATGCCCCCTCGACGAGGCCGCCCTCGACGACCAGCTCGAGGAACGCGGTCGCCACCTCGGGGTCGAACTGGGTTCCCGCCCCCGAGCGGATCTCGTCGAGGGCTCGCTCGAGCGGCATCGCGGCCCGGTAGGGACGGTCACTCGTCATCGCGTCGAAGGAATCGGCGATCGCGAAGATGCGAGCCGCGAGTGGGATCTCCTCGCCGCGGAGCCCGTACGGATAGCCCAGGCCGTCCCAGCGCTCGTGGTGCGTCTGCACGATCTCGACGGCGCCGGCGAGGAACCGGATGGGCGAGACGATCTGCGCCCCGATCGCTGGGTGCTCGCGCATCACGATCCACTCGGCCTCGTCGAGGGGACCGGGCTTGCACAGCACCGCCTCGGGCACGCCCACCTTCCCGATGTCGTGCAGGAAGAACCCGTACCCGACCTCGGGACGCGCCGCGAGTTCAGGATCGACGCGTTCGGCGAGCGCGAGCCCGTATCGGTGGGTGCGATCGAGGTGTCCGCGCGTCGTGACGTCCTTGGCCTCGACGACCTTGGCGAGCGACGTCATCGTCGAGACGTACATGTCGCGGATGCCTTCCAGCGCCTCCTCGAGCTCGACGCTGCGGGCGCGCTCGGCCTGGTAGAGCGATCCGATCTCCCGTGCGAAGACCACGAGCTGCGCGTGCAGGGCGGGAACCTCGGCGTCGCCCGGCGCCGATGCTCCCGGCGCCCGAGCGATGTGTGTGACTGACATGTGCGGAAAGCCCCCCGGCCCGTCGTGACCAGCACACTCTGCAGGCTCGAACGCCGCGGCGCCATCGGACGCGCGCGGGGTTCTCGCCGCGAGACCGGCGGATGTCGGCATCGGCCGGTCGGCGTGGTGTGGGGAGGATCGGCGCTCCCCCAACGGGGGGACACGGGGTGCGAGAACGCCTGTCCCGCTACTGCAGCACGAGCGTCGGATCGTCCTTGTACCGGCGCATCAGCTCCGCCTGCAGCGTGTCGAGCACGCCGATCACATCGCCGCGCGCCGTGGACACCTCGTGCTCCTCCGCGGTGAGCAGCTCGACGGCGGCGGCCAGCCGCTCGTCGTCGAGCTCGGTGGGGTCGGAGATGCCGGCGTCGGACACGAGCCGCTCGATGCGACGACGCGCGACCAGCATCTCGTCCTCGGGCAGCCCGACCCGCACGGCCTCGCCCCGCGAGGCGGTCTGCGGCTCGTCACCGGCGAGGATCGTGGAGAGGCGTTCGACCAACGACGCTCGATCGCCGTCGCTCCCCCGGCTCTCGAGCTCGGCCTGCAGGATCTCGGCACGGCCCTGCACGAGGCGGCGCAGGAGCGACAGGTACTCGCGCTCGGCGAGGCACTCGTCGCGTCGCGCGCGCAGATCCTGCAGGCTCAGCGTGTCGATGCCCTCGACGAAGCCGGGCTCGCGGATCCGGTCGATCCGACGGTTGGCGGGGTGCTCCTGCTCGTCACTCACGCGGCACATCCTACGGCGACCGAACGACGCTCGCCCGGTGTGCTCAGCAGACGCCGAGCAGCGCGCTGTACGGGTTGAGCGCGCCCCCCCCGCCCGGGTGGTACTCGAAGTGCAGGTGGTAGACGGTCGTGCCGGTGTTCCCGACGTAACCGATCGTGCTGCCGGCCGAGACGTGGGACCCCTCGCCGTAGGCGCCGTACGAGTCGAAGTGGGTGTAGAAGGTCCAATCCGAGCTGCCGTCGTGGAACACCACGATGCCGAGCCCGCCGATCGAGCTACCGGTCCGGTGCACGGTGCCCGAGTGCACGGCCACCACGGGGGTGCCCTGGGCGGCGATCATGTCGATGCCTGCATGGGAGCGGCCCCCCGGGCGCGGGTCCCCGAAGGAATCGACGAAGGAGTTCGGCCCGTTGACGGGGCACGTCTGGATCCAGCCGGTGCCGGTGATCGGCGCAGGGGAACCACCCCCGCCGTCGGTCGACCCGCCGCCGGCTCCACCGGCATCGGCCGCCGCTGCGGCCGCGGCCTCTTCCTCGGCGAGTCTGTCCTCGAGCTCGCCCACGCGAGACGCGAAACGCTCCAGCTCCGCCTGGATCGCCTGCTGCTGGGCCACGAGGTCCGCGGCTGCCGACTCCTGCTCGACGATCGCGTCGGCGAGCTGCTCCTGCTGCCACGCGAGCTCCTGCGTCTCCACACTCACCTGATTCGCGAGGTCGCTGTCCCCTTCGGCCACCGCCGACGCGAACTCCAGACGGTCGACCGCATCGCTCACCGAATCCGAGGTCAGCAGGGCGAGGGCCTGGGGGCTGCCACCCGCGATGAACAGCGCCGCGGCCCGGCGGTTCAGCTCCCGCCGGATCGTCGCGAGCTCGGTCTGCAGCGTGTCGATGCGCTGCTGCGCGGCGTCGGCCGCGTCCTGGGATCGTGCGAGGTCGGCCTCGGCATCCTGCCAGAGCTGGTTGATGCGGTCGAGCTCGGCGCGGGCACCCTGCAGATCCTGCTCCGCCGCATCGAGCTCGGCCTCGGTGTCGGCGCTCGCCGGCAGCGTGACCATGGCGCCCACCAGGGCGCACGCGAGGATCAGGCTGATGGAAGCTCGGGAACGGATCGTCGACTCCTTACGACGGGCACTCACGGCCTATGACCAGGGAGGACGTTCGATCGAGGCTACCAGTGGCCCTCCGGCCCCTCAACTCGGGTCACTCCCCCTGCTGGGGATCGATGCCCCGCGCGCGGGCACGCTCGATCTCGTCGCGCAGCGCCTCGAGGTGCGCCAGATGGGCGATGTCCTTCGGCCGCCGACTCGCGGCCTTCATGCGCACGAGGTCGTCGAGCCCAGCCACGTCGACCGGCAAGCCCTCGTCCAACTCGTACCTCGTCGCCCCGGCGATGAGGTCCTGGTAGCCCGCGGTTCCCGACGGCGTGCCGAGGATGTCGAGGGCGCCGTAGGGCGTCCTCAGCGTGAACGTGTCACCCAGGGTGAGAGCGCGGGCATCGAGCGGGAATACGAGGTCGTCCACCTCTCGGGCAACGCGCAACTCGGCTCCGAGTTCCGCCAGCGCAGCAGCGAGGCGGTCGAGGTTGTCGCGAGCCCGGTCGTAGCAAACGTCGAGATCGTGCGTGACGACCGGCGTTCCGCGGAGATTCCCTGCGAGGCCCCCGATCACCACGTACCGAACCTGGTGCCGGTTCAACGTGGCGAGGATGTGGTCGGGGTCGAACCGCTCGTCCGTCACGAGGGCACCTTCCGCGCCCGGCGGCGCATCGCGTCGAGGCGTCGAGACGCATCGACGCAGTAGCGCCAGCGCTCGACGGGGGTGCGAAGGAGGGCGTCGCGGATCAGGGATCGGTCGACCCCGGCCGTCACGTCCTCCACCGGGCGCAGCTGCATGCCGCAGGCGCGGATCAGCGGATCGAGCGTGTCGAGCGTGGGTGAGACCACGCGGTTCTCGATGCGCGAGATCGTGGCCTGGGGAATGCCCGCCCGGCGGGCCAGCTCACGCTGAGAGAGCTGGGCCCGCCGACGAGCCATGCGCAACATCGTCGCAGCGTCCACGCTGCGATGATAGCAGATACGTATCAGAGGCGATACGTAATCGTATCAGCTCGGGTCTAGCCCTCCTGTGCCTGCATCGCCGCGATCAGGATGTCGGCGACCTCGGGCCGGGAGAACTCCTGCGGGGGACGCTCTCCGTTGCGGAGCATCTCGCGGACCTTCGTGCCCGACAGCGAGATGCGCGTCTCCTCGCCGTGGGGGCAGGTCTTCGGCGATGCCATGCCCTCGCAGGCCTCGCACCAGAACGAGTGCTCGAAGTTGAGCGTGGTGATGCCCAGCTCACCGGGCTCGAACTCGTTGAAGATCTGCTGCGCGTCGTAGGTGCCGTAGTACGTGCCCACGCCCGCGTGGTCACGGCCGACGATGAAATGCGTGCAGCCGTAGTTCTTGCGGCAGATCGCGTGCCAGATCGCCTCGCGAGGCCCCGCGTACCGCATCGCGGCGGGGAAGATCGACACCATCGCGCGGTCCTTCGGGTAGTACCCCTCGAACAGGGCCTCGTAGCACTCCATGCGCACGTCGGGGGGCACGTCGTCGCTCTTCGTCGCTCCCATCAAGGGGTGCACGAGCAGGCCGTCGACGATCTCGAGCGCGCACTTCTGGATGTACTCGTGTGCGCGGTGGATCGGGTTGCGCGTCTGGAACCCGACGACCGTCTTCCACCCGCGCTTCGCGAACTCGGCGCGCGTCTCGGCCGGCGTGAGCCGGAACGCAAGGAAGTCGTCGTGGACCGGCAGCGACAGCACCTCCAGGTCGCCACCCAGACAGAAGTCGCCCGAGTCGTAGACGGCCCTCACCCCGGGGTGCTCCGCCTCGTCGGTGCGGTAGACCGCGACCGCCTCCTTCTGCTTGTCACGCTTGAACGACCCGCTGACGCGGAGCACCGCGATCGGGTCGGCGCCCTCGGCGGGGGTGAGCGCGACCGCACCACCGCTGCCGAACCGATGCGCCTGCTCCTCGGTGATCCCGAGCACGACCGGTATCGCCCAGGCCAGGCCGTTCGTGAGGTGCATCGAGTCGAGCACCGAGTGGTAGTCGGCCTCGCCCTGGAACCCGGTGAGCGGGCTGAGCGCGCCGACGGCGAGCATCTCGAGGTCGGAGAGCTCGCGCTCGTTCGGCACGAGCTTCGGGAGGTTGGAGGCTTCACTCGCGAGCGCTGGTGCCTCGTCACCCCCGACGATCAGGTCGACCAGGGTGCCGCCGTGGGGCGCGATGGGGTAGGTGTCGGACATCTGTGCAGGCTCCTTCGATGGGTGGCGTCAGGTCGCCGGGGGCGGACGACCGCGCACAGCATACGAGGTATGCTCCGCGGACCCGAGAGGGGGCCCTTGCGCATGCGGACCCTGCTTCCCGACGACGAGCTCGTCGACCTGAACATCGCCTTCGAAGACGCGCACCCGCGCGAGATCCTCGCCTGGGCGCTCGAGACCTCGGGCCTTCGGAAGATCGCGATCGCGTCGGCGTTCCAGGCCGAGGGCACGGCGATCATGCACATGGCGTCTGAGATCCGTGCCGACGTGCCAGTGCTGTTCCTCGAGACCGGGTTCCAGTTCGCGGAGACGCTCGCGTTCAAGGAACAGCTCGCCGACCGGCTCGGGCTGAACGTGATCGATCTCTACGGCGAGCACACGGTCGAGCAGCAGGCCGAGGAGTACGGCGAGCGACTGTACGAACGCGACCCCGAGCTTTGCTGCGAGCTCAACAAGGTGCGACCGATGTTCGAGGCCCTGCGAGGGCTCGACGGGTGGGTCACGGCCTTCCGGCGAGACTCCTCACCGACGCGTGCCGCCGCGCCGTTCGTGGAGCAGTACGAGCTCGAACCCGGGCACTCGATCGTGAAGGTGAACCCAGTGGCTGCGTGGACGCGCCGCGACACCTGGGGATACCTGAAGGAGCACGACCTGCCGCACAACCCGCTCTACGACCTCGGCTACGCCTCGATCGGGTGCGCGCCGTGCACGCGCCTGCGGTTCGCGGGAGAGCCCGAGCGCGCGGGACGCTGGGCGGGCTTGTCGAAGTGGGAATGCGGCATCCACGAGCAGGAGACCGCCACGCAGTAGCGCCCCTCACCAGGAGAAGCCGGGCGGCATAGGCGTGCATCGATCCCTGGTGTAGGAGCGCAACTCCCGTATCCGGGCAGCGTTCTCGGGATCGCCGGCAGCGTTCACCAGTCCCCACGGGTCGTCCGAACGCCGGTAGTACTCCTCCTCCCCGGTCGTGTAACGCACGTACAGCTCGCGTTTCGTCCTCGCGCCGCAGTAGGCGGGCGTCCCTCCTTCGGCGTGCTCGATGATGAAGCGCGTCCGGACCGACGACGCCGACCCGTCGAGCAGCGGGACCAGGCTCTCGCCGTCGATCGGTGAGCCCGGCAGGCGACCGACGAGATCCATCACGGTGGGCGCGACGTCGATGTTGACCACCGGCGTGCCCGTCGACGTCGGGCCCTCCCCTCGGAGCAAGGGGTCGTAGCGGAGCACCATCGGCACGTGGGCCGCCCCGTCGTACGGCGCCGCCTTCTTCCAGAGGCGGTGTTCCCCCCACATCAGACCGTTGTCCGAGGCGAACACGATCAAGGTGTTGGAGAGCCGGTCCGTCTGACGCAGGGTGCGCACGATCTCGCCGATGCCGTCATCGACGGAGAGCAACGTTCGGTACTGATCGATCCGCTCCGAGTCGATCGTCATCCGCTGTTCCTTGGTGAGTCGGTCTGAGTGCCGTACCCACGCCGGCTTGTCGCGAACATCGCGCTCGTTGTAGTTCGGGGGCCGCCATGCGGGCACGTCGATAACCGCATCGGCATACCGATCCTCCGGCTCGAAGGGACGGTGCGGCGCGATCGGGGTCCACACCGCGAACAGGGGCCTGTCGGCCGGCGTTGACCGGATGAACCTCGAGACCCGTTCGTACGTGACCGTGGTCGAGTACTCGGTGTCTGGGAAGTCCACGCGCTTGCCGTTCTCGCTCACGTCGAAGCCGTAGTAGATGCGGTCATCGCCGGCCATGAAGGCGAACCACTCGTCCCACCCCGGGGGGACGACCCGGGCGTCGGTGTAGCCGTTGAGATACTTCCCGAACAGCCCCGTGCGATAGCCCGCATCATCCAGCCACGTCGCGAGCGTCGAGCTGTCGTCGAACGCCTGGAACCCTCCGAACGGCCCGTCGTTCTTCCACACGCCGTTTGTGTGCGAGTAAGTGCCGGTGTAGTAGCTGGCCCGGCTCGGACAACACGAGGGGTTCGGCACCCACGCAGATCGGAACAGCATGCCGTGCCGCGTGATCAGACGGTCCAGCCGTGGCATGTGGGCGAGGGTGCGTGAGCGCTGATCGTCGGTGATCACCAGCACGATGTCGGGGGCGGGTCCGACAGCCGCTTCGGCGCGAGGTGGATCGTGGGCATCGGCGCCCACCGACACCGGCACCAGCACGGCCACCGCGACTGCGAGCCACACGGCTCGGCGACGACGAGAAGGCATGCCGGCGTCAGACGTTGCGCTGCGTCGCATCCGGCCATGCTACGAGGTCGAGGATCGCCACTCCTTAGGCGACGACCCAAAGGGCCTCACGGGCGAGCTCGATCTCGAGCCGCTCGTGGTCGCCCAGCGAATCGCCGTCGACCTGCACCGGGAAGGGCCGGTCCGACCTGACCAGCACGTGCGACGCGTCGTGACGGTAGTCGATATCGCGGCTCTGCACATGGCGAGCCGAGCCGAACACCTGTGCGGCGATGCGCGGCACGTTGCGTCGCGCGAGCTTGCGCACGCTCAACACGTCGAGCCCCGTCTCGAGCGAGGCCTGCGGCGTCATGCGGAGCCCCCGATCCTTGTAGTACGTGTACGGGTCGGTGCGTCCCACCATGACGGAGAGCGACGGTTCCACCGCCCCACCATCGATCGACACCTCGAGGTCGGGCAGCTTGCCCGCGTAGCCCACCATCAGCTCCCACGCGACGCTGCGGAACGCTACCCGGTCGAACTTCGCCTTCGTCTTGGGGAACTTCGCATCCATGCGCGCCATCGCAGCGGCATCGACGCCGGCCCCGCAGTTCACGGCGAAGTACCGTCCGTCGGCCCGGCCGAGGTGCAGCTTGAACGCCTCGTCGTCGAGCGCCTTGCCGATCAACACGCCGGTGGCATCGACCGGCTCGGTCGGCAGCCCCAGGGCGCGCACCAGGATGTTCGTCGCTCCACCGGGAAGCACGCCGAGCGCCGTTTCGGTGCCGGCGAGCGAGTTCACGACCTCGTTGATCGTGCCGTCGCCCGAGAAGACCACGACGAGGTCGATGCCCTCGTCGACGGCCTGCGTCGCGATCTCGCTCGCGTGCCCGCGTTCCTTCGTCTCGGTGACCTCGAGGCGGAAGTCGGCCGACATCGCCTTCTCGATCACGGCGAGCGTGGGCTGGGACACCGTGCGGGCCACGGGATTGACGATGAGGAGGACTCGTTGGAATCGCATCGGTCCGCCCAGTATCGCAGGGTGTGCAAGCGACGCGTCGACCGCTAGCCTTCCATCCATGCGGACCTTCCTGCTCGTGCTGCACGTGCTCGGCGCTGTGGTCGCCCTCGGATTCTCGCTGAGCTACGGCCTGTGGGTACGCCGAGGGGAAGCCGACGGCCCGAACGGCCGGGCGTTCGCGCTGCGCACCATCTCGTGGATCGACCGGCGCATCACGACCCCCGCATTCATCGCGCAGTTGGTCACGGGACTCCTGCTGATCGCGACGATCGACTGGGACCTGTTGCGGCGGGCCTGGCTGGAGCTCTCCCTCGGCATCTACGTGCTGCTCACGGTGCTCGCGATGACGGTGTACGCGCCATCGTTCCGGCGGCAGCGTGAGATCGCGGAGGCCATCGCCGAGGGCACGCGCGACGAGTCCGAGTACGCGACCGCCGCGTCGAAAGCCACGATGTGGGGCGCGGTCGTCACCCTGCTGACCCTCGTGATCGTCGTGCTGATGGTCTGGAAGCCAACGCTCTGGAGCTGACGAGCCGGGCGCCCCGTCGGCGGCCTACGACCCGCCGCTGACCGGCGGCAGCAGGGCCACCTCGTCGCCCTCGGCGATCGGCGTGTCACGGGAGGCGCGCTCACCGTTCACCACGAACGACCCCACCTCGGCGATCTGCGCGAACCGCTCGCCGAACCTCGCCGAGAGGTCGTCGACCACGTCACCCACCGTGTGGCCGGTCGCCTCGACGCGCGCGTCACCGGCGATCTCGCGCAGCGCGGCGAACAGACGCACGTTCACGTGAGGTCCACCATCTCGCCGAGCACGTCGACGAGCTTGTGAGCGAAGGCCGGCGTCAGCCCGTCCTCGGCGTGACCGAACCCTTCCCCGATCAGCAACCGCTTCGGCTCGCCGGCCGCCTCGTAGAGGCGGCGGGCGTGCAACGGCGGGAACAGCCGGTCGTCGGCGCCGTGCACGATCACGAGCGGGGTCGGCGCGATCTTGCCGATCACGTCCTCGGGCGACTCGGGCGGGTCCCAGTGTTCGGGCATGCGCACGCCGAACGCGCGCAACGCCGCGCGCCCGGCCGGCGTGCCGATGCGCGCCTGCATGTTGCGTCGCGCGCGCGGGTGCGCATCATCGTGCCAATCCCAGTAGGCGAGCGAGGAGATGCCGACCACCGCGTCGGTGCCGCCGAGCAACGCGCCGTGGCGGATCGACGCGATCGCCCCCATCGACGTGCCGCAGGAGATCACCGTGGCGTGTCCCTCGTCGCGCGCCAACCGGTGCACCGCCTCGAGGTCGTTGATCTCGTCGCCACCGAAGTCGCAGACGCCGTCGCTGTGGCCATGGCCGCGCATGTCCATCGCGTAGACGGTGAACCACGGCGTGAGCTGCTCGCCGAAGACGGCGAACCTCGGCTTGCGGTGCCAGCCGATCATGCCGTGGGCGAGCAGCAGGGCGGGACGATCTGCGTCGGCCTCGCCGAGCCGCGTGCCGCGGATGTGCACGCCGTCGTCGGTCGTCACCACGAACGGTTCGGCCGCCACGCGCCAGTGATGCGACGTGATGCCCTGGAAGGTCGTCATCGTTCGGGCGCCCCACGCCCATGGACCCGCGTCATCGCAGGTCAAGGGTACCCACCACGTGCGGAGCCGCCCTGGGCATCGCCCGGGCGGCTCCGACGTCGACGATGCCTACGCGGCCGCCGTGGTCTCTGCTGCGGCCTTACTCGCGTGACGGAATCCGAGGAACGCGAGCACCGCGAAGAGGATGCCGGCGAGGATCATCAGGTACCCCGCGTACACCGCGATCGTGGCGGCGGTCCACCAGCCGTAGGCGTTCAGCAGGATCGCCCTGAGCGTCTCCCCCTTGAACAGGGTGTCTGCCTTGCCCTGGAGCTCGGCCGCCGTGTCGGGGTCGAGACCTTCCTCACGGGCCGCGGCGCTCGTCTCCGAGTACGTCGCGCCCTCGTTGATCTCGGCGAGGTGTCCCTGGATGTAGCGCGAGTACGCCTCAGCCTGCGCACCGTCGACGACCTGCTGCTCGGCGAAGTCCCCGATATCCGCCTGCTCCTCGGGCGTCATCGCGTCGTAGGGCGGGAACACGATGTTCTGCGGCTCGAGTCGGTCGGTCACGTTGGACTGCGCGAAGTTCCCGCCGTAGACGGCGAGCGCTCCGAGCACGATCAACGCCACGGCGAGCACGACGCCCGCCGAGCTGATCAGCTGGTCCCATACCTTCCTGTTCATCTCGTACCCCTTCCTGATCACTACATCTCGGCACAGCTTGGACCATGGTGCCCGTGACGGCCGTAGCCGGACGGCCGGTCTTGGACGGGACACGACCCGATGGTGGCAGGGCCCTTCGGCCCCCCTCGGAAGGAAGCCAGACGGATCTCCACGGATCTCCGCCTCGGTGTTCCCGGCCCTGCGACCAGCCGATATCGTGAGCGTAGCCATGAGACGCCTGGCATTGCTCTCCGACCGCTCGCCGCAGGTGGCCCTTCCGGCGCTCGCCGAGGTGCTCCCCGACCTGAAGCTGGAGCCGCTGTCGGTGGTCTCGATCGGACACGTGCTCGGGCTGGAGCCCGAGGCCGTGCTGGTCGATGCGGCCGAGCATCCGGCGCAGGCATGGACCGTCATGCAGGCGCTGCGAGAGCGCGATCCGCGCGTGCCGGTGGTGCTCGTCGTGGAACGCGACACGATCGAGCGGTACCCCTGGCACGAGGTCGCCGACGAGTTCCTGTACCCGGGAGCGCCGTCGGCCGAGGTGCGCGTGCGCCTGGCGATGCTGCGACGCCGGGCGGGGAGCGGCGACGGCTCCATCACCCGCCTCGGCCCGCTCGCCCTCGACATCGAGACGTACCGGGTCACGGCGAGCGGACGCCCCCTCGACCTCACGTACAAGGAGTTCGAGCTGCTGCGGTTCCTCGCGTCGAACCCCGGCCGGGTCTTCACGCGCCCGGCGCTGCTGCGCGAGGTCTGGGGGTACGACTTCTACGGCGGCACGCGCACGGTCGACGTGCACGTGCGACGACTGCGCGCGAAGCTGGGGCCCGAGCACGAGCATCTGATCGAAACCGTGCGCGGCGTCGGCTACCGATCCGCGACGCCGGTGAGCTGAAGGACGACGATGTCGAACGGTTCGGACGTCGTCGTGATCGGCGGCGGTCAGGCAGGACTCGCGATGAGCCACGAGCTCGGGCGGACGGGGATCGACCACGTGGTGCTCGAGCGCGATCGCGTCGGCGCGATGTGGGCCGGGCTGTGGGAGAGCTTCCGTATCAACACGCCCAGCTGGAGCGTTCGACTTCCGGGCATGCCGTATGACGGGGACGAACCGGATGGCTTCATGTCGCGAACCGAGATCGTGTCGCTCCTCGAGCGGTACGCGGCGTTCTGCAGCGCTCCGATCCGCGAGGGCGTCGAGGTCACGTCGCTCCGACGCATCGACGGCGGCTTCCGGCTCGAGACGAGCGAAGGGCTCTTGACGGCGCGGAGCGTGGTCGTCGCGAGCGGGGCCTACCAGGCGCCGTTCCACCCGAAGGGCGCCGAAGGCCTGCCCCCAGGAGTCATGGCGATCGACACGAGGTCCTACCGAGACCCGGCCTCGCTGCCCGATGGCACGGTCCTGATCGTCGGCAGCGGGCAGTCCGGCTGCCAGATCGCCGAGGACCTCGTCGACGCGGGCCGCGAGGTGATCCTCTCGTGCGGCAAGGCCCCGTGGGCTCCCCGCCGGATCGGGTCACACGACGTGGTGTGGTGGGCGATCGAGACTGGCTTCCTCGACGGAACCGTCGACACGTTGCCCTCGCCCGGCGCGAGGTTCGCCGCGAACATCACGGCCAGCGGGGTCGACGGCGGTCGCGACCTCAGCGCGCGGTCGCTGCGCGCCAAGGGCGTGACCCTGGTCGGGCGCTTCGCCGGGTGCGACGGCGGCGGCGGCATCCGATTCGGCGACGACCTCGCGGACAGCATCGCGTGGGGCGATGCGCGCTACCTCGATCTCGTGAAGGACGTGGATGCGCTCTGTGCCGAGCGTGGCATGGACCGGCCGGCGCTGCCCGATCCGGAGCCGTTCGATCCGCGGGCTCCCGGATCGGTCGACGTCGACGGGATCGGAGCGGTGATCTTCAGCGGCGGGTTCCGGCCCGACTACGCACGATGGGTGCACGTGCCCGACGCCTTCGACGACATGGGATTCCCCGTGCAGTTCGACGGCGCGAGCGCGGTGGCGCCCGGGCTGTTCTTCGTCGGCGTGCACTTCCTGCGCACGCGGATGTCGTCGCTCCTGTACGGCGTCGGCGAGGATGCCGCGGTCGTGGCCCAGGGTGTCGCGCGCCACCTCGGCTGAGGGACTACCCAACTCGGACCATCCGGAAATGACTCAGATGGGCCCTGCGCCGAACGCTGCTGTAGCGCCGATGACCTCGATGTGAACGGCGACACGGGAGCCGCGCCACTCGTCCCCCCGGGCGAACTCCCCTGGTCACGCGGCCCCGGCCGCCGTTCCCCGGCTCGCGTCGGCGACCGCCGCGGCACCTTCGGGCGCCCGCGCCGACGCGAGCCGGCTTCCCCCGCTCCACCCCGGTCCCGTCCGCTTCCCCTCGCGGGCGGGACCTCGCTCGTGTCGGCAGGGATGCGGCTGCAAGCGGTTCCGTGATACAAAGCGCGACCGTCCGCGAAGGCGTCGGTACCCGTCATGACCAGCCCGATGAGTGACCACCCGTTCGTTCCCATCGACGGCGCCGGCGACATCCGCCGGACGATCCCGCCGCGCGAGGAGCGCGAGGCGATCGGCAAGGCGCTCCGCCGCCGCGCGCCCCGCACGACCCACGGGCGGTGGCACGCGGCGCCCGACCGTCCCGACCCGCTCGACGTGATCCGGGCCCGCAACCGCGGGCGGCTGCAGCGCCTCGTGCCGATCCGCATCGGGCGCATGGTGGCCTCGCCCTTCGCGTTCTACCGAGGCACGGCCGATCTCATGGCGATCGACCTCCGGTCCACGCCGACGACCGGCCTCGTCGTGCAGCTCTGCGGCGACGCCCACCTGTCCAACTTCGGTCTCTACGCCTCGCCCGAGCGCCGATTGGTGATGGACATCAACGACTTCGACGAGACGCACCGCGGGCGGTGGGAATGGGACGTGAAGCGTCTGGTCGCGAGCGTCGAGCTCTGCGGCCGCGACAACGGGCTCGACGAGGCGCTGCGATCGGAGGCCGTGATGACCGCGTCGCGCGCCTACCGCACGCTGCTCGGGGTGACGAGCCCCCTCCCCCGCCTCGACGTGCACTACCTGGCGTTCGGGGAAGGCGACGGCCTCCCCGGCCACTGGAGCCACGAGATGCGCGCGATCGCCGAACGCGAGAGCAAGCGGGCCCACCGACGCACCCACGAGCAGGTCGGCGTGCGCCTCACCGAGACCGGCGGGGGACGGTTCCACATGGACCCGCCGGTCCTGACTTCCCCGAACAGCCGCATCCGTGACTCGGTGCTGGACGCGCTCGACGGATACCTCACAACGGTCTCACCGGACATCCGGGAACTGTTGAAGGACTACGGGGTGCTCGACGTCGCCCACAAGGTCGTGGGGGTCGGCAGCGTCGGCACACGCGACTACATCGTGCTGCTCCAAGGGAACCACGAGGGCGATCACCTGTTCCTGCAGGTCAAGGAGGCGCTGCCATCGGTCGTGCGCGACCCGGCGCTGTCGTCGCACACCCACCAGGGCGAGCACGTGATCCACGGGCAACGGCGCATCCAATCGGTCAGCGACCCCTTCCTCGGCTGGACGAACGTCGGCACGCGGCCGTACTACGTACGACAGCTCCGAGACATGAAGGGAGGCGTGCGGCCCGAGCAGCTACAGGGCCGAGCCCTCGTCGATTACGCAGAGCTCTGCGGCACGATCCTCGCCAAGGCCCACGCTCGCACGGGCTACCCCGCCGTGATCGCGAGCTACTGCGGCACGAACGACCGCTTCGACCAGGCTATGGCGTCGTTCGCGCGGGCGTACGCGGACAGGGCCGAACGCGACCACGCGGCCCTCGCCGCCGCCGTCGAGGCCGGCTCGATCCCTGCCGAGACCGGCGTCTAGGCCCCTGCCGGGCACCATGACCCGATCCGGGTCGCTAGAACACCCGTGAGGCGACCTCCGCAGGCGCTTCGAGCAAGGAGACCAACTCGTCATCGAGCTTCACGAGCGTGACGGAACAGCCCGCCATGTCGAGCGACGTGCAGTACTCGCCGACGTAGCTGCGCCGGACGTTGATCCCCCGCGAAGCGAGCTGATCGTGGGCACGGCCGTAGAGCAGATACAGCTCGCTGATCGGCGTCCCGCCGAGCCCGTTGATCATCAGCGCGACGTCGTCGCCCTTGCCGAACGGAAGGTCGGACGCGGTTGCCTCCACCAGCTCGTCGACGATCGCGTTCGCGTCGGCGAGCTTCTCACGACGACGGCCCGGCTCGCCGTGGATGCCGACACCCATCTCCATCTCGTCCTCGCCGAGCTCGAAGAGCGGGGACCCCTTCGCGGGCGGCGTGCACGACGTGAGCGCCATGCCCATCGTGCGGGTGACCGAGTTGACCCGCTCACCCAACGCCACCAGATCGTCGAGCTCAGCTCCCTTCTCGGACGCCGCACCGACCGCCTTGATGACGAAGAAGTTTCCGGCGACACCGCGGCGCCCAACCGTCCAGGTGGAGTCCTTCACGGCGACGTCGTCATCGACGATCACTGTTCCGATCCGGATGCCCTCAGCGTCGGCCATCTCGGCCCCCATCTCGAACGCCATGCGGTCACCGGTGTAGTTGTTGATCAGGTGGAGCACGCCTTTGGCCGAATTGAGCAGCTTGGTGGTCTCCAGCACGTAGTCCATAGGCGGAGCCGCGAACACGTCGCCCGGGCACGCGGCGTCGAGCATGCCCTTGCCCACGATCATCACGTGCGCGGGCTCGTGTCCGGACCCCGAGCCCTGCACGATCGAGACCTTCTCGTCGCTGGGGGCGTCGGTCCGCATGATCAGGTTGTACTCGGGCACGTACTTCAGCGTGTCCGGGTTGGCGAGCGCGATCCCCTTGAGCATCTCCGGGACGAATTCCTTCGGATCGTTGACGAACTTCTTCATCGCGTTCCTCCCTCTACTCGTCGGCCGTCCACGCGTCGGCCACCCGCTCGAACATGATCGCGACGGCGATCGCCCCCGCGTCGAGTGTCCCGATGCTGCGTTCGCCCGTGTACGCGGCGCGGCCGCGCTTGGCGATCATCTCGTTGGTTGCCTCTGCCCGTTCGCGAGCCGTGGTGGCCGCCCTCCGGATCGCGCCCCCCGCGTCGTCTCCATCCGCGAGCGCCTTCTCGAGCTCGTCGACAGCCGGCTGGAGCGCGTCCAGCAGAGTCTTGTCACCCAGGTCCGAGTTCCCCCGCTTCTTGATGCCCTCGATCGCCGCGCGGAGCATCGCGATCGCGTCCTCCGACGTGAGCTCGTTCTTGCCCGCGGCCACTGCCCCCGCGCGCAGGAAGCCCGTGCCCCACAGCGGCCCGGACGTGCCCCCGACGCGGCTGGTGATCACGACCGCGATCTTCTTCAGGAACGTCCCGATGTCCTCGCGGTCGAAAGCGTCGAAGTCGGCCAGCACCAACTCGAAGCCGCGCGCCATCGAGTACCCGAAGTCGCCGTCGCCCACGACCGCATCCAGCTCGCCGAAGTACTGCTCGTTGTCGACAGCGGTCTGCGCGATCGTCCGCACGACCAGCTCGACCCCTTCAAGGCTCGAGTCCGCCATCCACACCTCCCTGATCGCTCATCTGCCGGACACGCTTCCCGCCGCGAGACACGCTTGCAGGTCCCCGAGGTCGACGTATCCATCGGGCTCGGGCACGCCGCGGTTGGCCAGCACCCGCGTGCGCTCTCCGTCCGGGTCGCCGAGGGACGACACGACCAGGACCGCTTCGGAGAAGTCCTCGTGTTCGGTGTAGCTGCTGGCGGTGACGACGCAGGTCAGCCCGGCGCCGGCGCTCGCGAGGAGTCCGTTGCGCGAGTCCTCGATCACGAGCGCCTCGGCCCGGTCGACGCCGAGCCGCTCGACGGCGAGCTCGTAGATGTCGGGCGCCGGCTTCTTCTGGGGGACCACGTCACCGGCGAGGACCAGGGCGAAGCGGGCCGCCCGATCGGCGCCGACCACGTGCTCGAGCACTGCCCGAACCGACGCCTCCGACGAGGTCGACGCCACCCCCAGGTGCCACCCAGCGTCGAGGGCGGCTCCGACGACCCGCGCCACGCCCGGTCGTCCGGGCAGGCGGCCGGCAGCCACCATCTCGGTGTAGATCTCGGTCTTGCGACGGTGCCAGTCGGCCACGGCCGCCTTCTGGCCGTCGGGATCGGTGGGGAGCCCGGCCTCGCGGACGAAGTCCTCCGTCAGCAGGCTCGTCATCCGCTCCTTGCCGCCGGCGATCTCGAGCTTCTCGCCGTACTCCTCCTCGGACCAGCGCACGGGCAGGCCGAACTCCTCGAACATCCGGTTGAACGCCGGCAGGTGGCCGTAGCGTTCGGTGTCGGCGAGCACGCCGTCGCAGTCGAAGATGAGGGCGGTCACCAGGCCTTGCCCTCGCTTCCGAACCGACGGATGTGATCCTCGGCCATCTCGACGATGTCCGCCCGCACGTGCCTGAACAACGATGGTGGATCCCACGTGTCGGCCGCCTCGGCCTCGCGCAGGAACGCCAGGTTGGAGCGCATGTACACGCGCTTCAGCGCCGTGGAGATGTTCACCTTCGCGCAGCCACGCGCGATCAGATCGGAGAACTGGGCGTCGGTCATGCCGCTGCCGCCGTGCAGGGCGATCGGGATCGGTTCGGCCTCCACGATGTCGGACACGCGTTGGGCGTCGAGCTTCGGCTCGGCCGCATACATGCCGTGCGCGTTCCCGATCGCCGGCGCGAAACAGTCGATGCCCGTCGAGCGGATGAACTCCAGCGCCACCGCCAGGGACTGACGGGCCGACTCCTCGTCGGAGCCGACATCGTCCTCGACCCCCTTGATGCCTTCGATCTCGCCTTCCACGTGTGCGCCCTGTCGGTGCGCCTCGGCCACCACCTCTTCCGTCTGTCGCTGGTTCTCTTCCACCGGCAGCGCGGAGGCATCGAACAGGACCGAGTTCCACCCCGCCTCCAGGCACGACGTGATGACCTCGCGCTCGGGGCAGTGGTCGAGGTGCAGGGTGACCGGAATCTCGATGCCGGCCGTCATCGTTCGCCACATGCCGAAGAGCACGTCCCGGCCGATCGACTTGACCGTCTTGACCGAGGTCTGGACGATCACCGGCGCACGGAGCTCGACAGCGGCGGCGAGCACGGCCTCGAGCGTGAGGTCGTTGACGATGTTGAACGCGGCAACGCCGAAGCGCTCCTTGAAGGCCCGATCGAGGACGTCCTTGAGCGGTACGACAGGCACGGCACCCTCCGAGGTCGGCCCGACCGAGACCGGTCGGACGGATCCAGGGTAGGGACCAGAACACGCCAGGGCATCGGGGAGATCACCCGTCCGCGCGGGCGGGGATCCCCTACCCCGCGAGGCGCTCCCGCGCCCGGGCCACCGCTTGCGTGCGGTTCTGAGCGCCGAGCTTTCGCAAGATCGAGCCGACGTGCTTCTCGACCGTCTTGACCGAGATCGTGAGCGACTCCCCGATCTCGCGGTCCGTCGAGCCGCGTTCCAGCAGGACGAGCACCTGCCGCTCCCGGGCGGTGAGGGCGAGCGTATCGTCGTTGCCGTTGAGGTGGGAGTAGAGCCGCTCGGCCGCCGCGCCGGACACCACCATCTCTCCACGAGAGGCCGCGCGCACCGCCCTGACCAGCTCGATCTCGGATGCCTCCTTGCCGATGTAACCACGGGCACCCGCACGGAAAGCGCCGGCGACCAGGTCGTCGCTGGCGAACGCCGTCAACGCCACGATGCTGGCCGTCGCATCCTCGGCCCTGATCCGCGCGATCGCGTCGATGCCGTCGCCGTCGAGCATCTGCAGATCCATCAGCACCACGTCGGGGCGCAGCGCGCGCCACTCGACCACCCCCTGCTCCCCCGAGCCCGCTTCGCCCACGACATCGAGCGTCGGGTCGGTCTCCGACAGGAGGCGGACGATGCCGGCCCTGGTCACCGCGTGATCATCGACCACGAGGACCCGCACGGGTCGAGCCGATCCGACGGCATCGTCCGTCACGTCGGTGGCCGACGGGATCCAGGCGCGGATCCTCGTACCCCACCCCGGTGTCGAATCGAGCTCCAACGTGCCGCCCAGCAGCCGGGCTCGCTCGGCCATCCCGCCGAGTCCGAGGCCGTGCCCCCCTCCGTCCTCTTCCACCTGGGCCCGATCGAACCCGGCGCCGTCGTCCTGCACGAGCAGGCTGACGCCGGACGGCGAGTACACGAGCCCGACGCGAACCGAGGCCGCCCGCGCGTGGCGGATCGCGTTGGTGATCGCTTCCTGGGCGATCCGGAACAACGTGTGGGAAACGTCGGGTGCGGGAACCACCGGACTGCCCGCCGTCACGAGGCGGGCCTCGATCACGCCCGTCCGGTTCGCCCACGCGATCTCGAGCTCGAGCGCCTCTTCGAGTGAACGGCCTTCCAGCGGCGAGGGCGCGAGTCCGAGCACGCTGCGCCTCGTCTCCTCGAACACGGCTTCGGCAGCCGTCCGGGCGTCGGCGAGTGCTCCGGTCGCTTCGTCGGGCCGGCCGTCCGCGATGGCCCCCTGAGCAGCTCGGAGCTGCAGCAACACCGACACGAGTCCCTGCGCGACCGCGTCGTGTACCTCCCGTGCCATGCGGTTGCGCTCGGCCGCGGCCGCCTCGGCGCGAGCGGTCGATTCCGCGGCCTCGTGAAGGCGGGCGTTGGTGATCGCGATCGCTGCGTGCTTGGCGAACAGCTCGAGCAGTTCGGCATCCTCGTGGACGAACACGCGACTCGGGTCGCGGGTGAACACCACGCAGGAACCGACGATGGTCCCTCGCCACCAGATGGGGACCCCGATCACGCCCTTGAGCGCGTCCCTGTCCTCGGGGCGAACGTGGCCCCCGGGCACATCGCCGTAGTCATCGAAGATCACCGGGCCTCGACGAGCCACGACCGCCCCGGTCGTTCCTTCCGTGAGGGGGAACACCTTGCCGGACTGGCAGGCGATGCCGATATCCGCTTCCTTGCGATAGACGCCCGCCGCCTCGTCCACGAGGCAGATCGAGCCCGCATCACAGCCCAGCAGCTCGATCGAACGCTTGAGGATCCGCTCGAGCAATGGGCGGAGCGACAGCTCGCCCGCGAGATCCTCGACGACGGCCGTGAGCGCCGCGGCCCGTTCCCGTCGACCCGGCATCTCGGCACGTCGCGCGTCGCCGTTCATCGTCCGATCTCCGTGCCGACCATGCCGATGTCCGTTCGGGGAGGGATCCTCGCTCGAACCCTATGGGCTTTCGCGATCCCGGGCAATCGACGGTGCGCGAGGCCCGCCGCCCTCTAGTCTCAGCCCGATCGCGCGGATCGTGGGTCCGCCGCCGCGACCTCTGGATCGGTGGCCGCGCTCGGCGTCGGCTCCGGCGCGGGCGGTGGCGGGGTCTCAGACGGGCTCGGTGGAGGGGTCTCAGACGGGCTCGGTGGCGGGGTCTCAGACGGGCTCGGTGGCGGGGTCTCAGACGGGCTCGGTGGCGGGGTCTCCGTTTCGGTGGTCGGCGCCGGCGACGGGCTCGGGGCCGGATCATCCGGATCGGCCGACCCGTCAGCGGACGGGGGGTCGGTTTCCTCGACGGCGGGCGCGAGGCTCGGCGTCCCCTGGATCTCGTCATCCACCGGCGGGCCGGTCGTGTCGACCTTCGGCCGCGGGACGATGATCTCAGCCTCGATGATGAGCGGATCCTGCAGGACATCGGTCAGGTTCCGGTAGGCGGCTCGCACGCCGAGGTCTGAGTCCGACGCCACCAGGCCGAACAGCAGCCCGGGGACCGCCACGAGCGTCGCGCCCACCCACACACGCAGCGTCCGGGGCGCCGGCCTGCGCACCAGGTACGCACAGGCGAACGCCAACCCCAACCCGGCAGCGATGAGCAGCGCGTTCGCGAGATCAGCGATGTCTCGGTCCTGCATCCCTTGATACTGACCTGAAGAACGCGTTCGCGACAAGCCCGCCGAAGGACAACGTCGGCGGGCAGGTCCCGTTTAGCCTGCGGCGGAAGACATCACGAGGCGAACCACCGATGCGCGTTCGTCGGGCCGAGGCAGCGTTCCGACCAGGTCCCCACGTCGCCCGTCGCGATCGCTCGACGACGTCGATCTCCTCTCGAGGTGACGCGGACCTCGTAACGCACTGTTAACCGTGAGGTAACAGCGGCGCGGTCGGCCGCCTCTAGGCTCGGTGGGATCGAGGTCGAGCGAGCTGTCGAGAGCGAAGGGGGAAGCGCGCGTGGCAACGCCGAAGGATGTTATCGCGATGGCCAAGGAGCAGGGAGCCGAGATCGTCGACTTCCGGTTCACGGACCTTCCGGGTCAGGTGCAGCACCTGTCTGTGCCTGCGCACGAGCTGACCGAGGCCAAGCTCACAGAGGGGCAGCCGTTCGACGGCTCCTCGATCCGCGGGTTCCAGGAGATCCAGGAGTCGGACATGCTGCTGATGCCCGACCCCGATTCCGCCTACATGGACCCGTTCACGAAGCACCCGACCCTGAACATCACGTGCTTCGTGAAGGACCCGGTGACCGGCGAGGACTACACGCGCGACCCGCGCAACATCGCGAAGAAGGCCGAGCTGTACCTGAAGCAGACCGGCATCGCCGACCGCTCCTACTGGGGGCCCGAGGCCGAGTTCTACATCTTCGACTCGATCCGCTACGACCAGAGCCAGTTCGAGGGCTACTACCACATCGACTCCGTGGCGGGCGCCTGGGCGACCGGCCACGTCGAGGAAGGTGGCAATCTCGGCTACAAGCCCCGGTTCAAGGGCGGGTACTTCGCGCTTCCCCCGATGGACAAGTACCAGGACCTGCGCACCGACATGGTGCTGAACCTCGAGAAGGTCGGCCTCACGATCGAGGTGCACCACCACGAGGTCGGCACGGCCGGCCAGGCCGAGATCGACATGCGCTACGACACGCTGCTCACGACCGCCGACAACGTCATGAAGTACAAGTACGTGGTCAAGAACACTGCGTACCAGGCCGGCAAGACGGTGACGTTCATGCCGAAGCCGCTGTTCATGGACAACGGTTCGGGCATGCACACGCACCAGTCCTTGTGGGAAGGCGACGACAACCTGTTCTGGGACGAGGTCGGCTACGGCGGCATCAGCGACACGGCCCGGTGGTACATCGGCGGCCTGATCGCTCATGCGCCGGCCCTGCTGGCGTTCACGAACCCGACCACGAACTCGTACCGCCGGCTGGTGCCGGGCTACGAGGCGCCGATCAAGCTCGTGTACTCGCAGCGGAACCGGAGCGCGTGCGTACGCATCCCGCTCGGGTCGAAGAACCCTGCGGCCAAGCGCCTGGAGTTCCGCACGCCCGACCCGTCGTGCAACCCGTACCTGGCGTTCAGCGCGATGCTGATGGCCGGCATCGACGGCATCAAGAACAAGATCGAGCCGCCCGACCCGATCGACAAGGACCTGTACGACCTGCCGCCCGAGGAGCACGCGGCCGTGAAGCAGGTGCCGGGGTCGCTCCTCGAGGTGCTGGGCGAGCTGGAAGCCGACCACCAGTGGCTGCTGGAAGGCGGCGTGTTCACCCAGGACGTGATCGACACCTGGATCGACTACAAGCGCCTCGAGGAGCACGACGCGGTCGCCCTGCGGCCCCACCCCTACGAGTTCGGCCTGTACTACGACGTCTGAGGAGAGCGGCCGCCAGGCCGGGCGTGAGCCCGCGCGGCGGCGCTTCCTCGAGGCGTCATCCGCGCTTCGGATCCATCTGCGGCGGGTGCGGTCCGGTCGAGGGGTATCCTTCCGTCGTCCCGGTCACCGGGACGACTCCGGGAAGACCCTCAGACCGGTGGTCCCCGATGATCGGCAGGTCCTCCGTCCCGATCGTCTCGAAGGCACCGCGGGAGCCCCGCGGTGCGTCCGGCTTCGGCGTCGCGGTGACGCGCCACACCAACAGGGCCGCCAGCAGCACCAGTGCGAGCGTCAACGCGGCGATGATCGCGGTGAACGACCGCCGCTTCGCCGGCGCTCCGAGCGAGATCCTCGCCTCTTTCGTGGCATCCATCCTCAACCTCCTTCCTTCGGACGGAGCGAACGTATGACCGGGAGGCGAGCGCGGAATCCGTGTTCCGCCACATGCTTGGGCATTCGCACCACGGTCCAAAGGTCGGCCAGGCGGCCCGAGGCGGCGCCTCAGCGGGAGCCCTCAGGCTCCAACATCTCGGCCCGCAGCTCCCTCCGGGAGGCGATCCCGAGCTTCGAGTAGATCCGTGAGAGGTTGGACTCCACGGTCCGCACGCTCATGAACAACGCGTCCGCGACTTCGCGGTTCGTGAGCCCGGTGACGACGAGGCCAGCGATCTGCCGCTCGGTCGCGGTGAGATCGTGCGGCGCGGACCGACCGCTGATCCGCGCGAGGGATCTGCGCGCCTTGGCCGCCCACAGCGACGCCCCGAGGTCGTCGAACATCCTCACGGCGATCTCGAGCGCATCGCGGGCAGGGCGCTTCTGCTTGGCGCGCCGGCGGACGTCACCCAGCACGAGGTGAGTGCGGGCCAGCTCGAACGGCTGGCTCATCCCGGCGTGCAGCTCGATCGACGACGCGAGTGAGGCGGTCGCGCGATCGAAGTCGCCGTTCGCGGCCGCCATCAGCCCGCGGCACCGCGCAGACGCGGCGAGCGCCGGCACGCGGTCGAGCTCCGAGGCGTGGTGCTCGAACGGCGCGAGCACCGACCCGGCGCGGTCGAGATCGCCCATGCCCACCAGCACCTCGACGAGATCGGGGGCGAAGGGGTAGATGCCCGGCTCGACGATCCCGCGGGAGGTGAGCAGTTCGGGCAGCGGTGACAGCCATCGCTCCGCCCGCTCGTGATCGCCGAGCGAGAGCTCGAGGAAGCCGAGCACGGAGAGGTTGGTGATGACGTGGAATACATCCCCGTGCCGTTCGGCGAGGGAGAGACCCTCGATCGCATCGGCGCGGCTGCGATCGGCGAGTCCGAGGTGCGCCAGTGCCAGCGCTCGGACCCATAGGCCCGTCTCCTTGGCCTGTTCGTACCCGCCTTCCATCATCGTCTCGAGCAGCTCCTCGGCATGCTCGAGCGCCTTCGAGAAGTTGCCCGCACGCGTCTCGAGCTCGGACAGGTAGATGAAGCCCTCCCACAACGTGAGGTACTGGCCTCGCTCGACGAGATGTTGGGCATGAAGTTCGAGCTCGCTGCGTGCCCGGTCGAGATCACCCGACCACATCAGCAGCGCACCGAGCGTGTTGCGCGCACTGACGAGCGAGTACGAGACTGCCGCGGGACCCTCGGGATCGAGCTGAAGGTCGAGGGCTCGTTCCAACAGCCCCGCGACGTCGCGTCCGAGCATGTACTCGGCGTAAGCGGCCGTGACGAGGCCCAGCGACAGGGGTCCGGGATCGTCGAGCCCTTCGGCGAGCTCGATCGCCTCCCGGGCCCGCGCAGAAGCGGCTCGGAGGTCGCCGCCCAGGATCTCGACCCAACCGAGATCGGCGATCGCTGATGCGAGCAGGGCCGACGGCTCCTCGAGGTCGGCGACCACCACATCGAGCACCGGCCGGAGCCTCGTGACGTCGTTCCAGCTGAAGACCGAGATCAGGTATCCGATCTCCGCACGTCCGGGCCCCGGCGGCGTGACTTCGAGGAGCTCCTCCGCGAGCGCGAGCGCGGCGACAGCGTCGCCCGAGACGAACCGGTACTCCGCCGCCTTCATGGCGCGTCGCCGCGATGCCTCGACATCGTCCGTCGGCGTCATCCGGTGTGCGAGCTCGGCCAGCTCGGCGGCGGTCGCGGGAGCACCACGGCTGCTGGCACCATGCGCGGCGTCCTCGAGCGCGCCGGCGACGTCTGCCGAGGGCTCCGCCGCGGCGAGGGCGAGGTGGCGGGCCCGCTCCTCGGGATCGTTGACCACGTCGGCGAGACGACGGTGCGCATCACGCCGGCGAGCCGTCGATGTGCGGCGGTACACGGTCGAAGCGAGGAGCGGGTGCGTGAAGGTGACGTCGTCCCCACGCACGCGCACGACGTCTGCGTCTTCGGCGGGGCCGAGGAGATCGGCTTGCGCGTTCGGCGTCGCTGCTCGAAGCACGTGCACCGTCGGTCGCGTCGTCGCGGCTGCGAGCAGCAACGCGTTGCGGGTTCGCGCGGGAAGGCGACGGAGGCGAGCGTGCAACAGCCCCTCCAGGTCGCCGGGGGCCGGAAGGGGCTCACCGGGCACGAGGCCAGGCCCGTCTGCCAGCAGCGCCCGCACGATCTCCAGCGCGAACAGCGGATTCCCGAGCGTGGCTTCGTGCACTCGAACGAGCGTCGGTCGCGACAGCTCGGCACCCGTCCACATCCGAACGATCTTCGCGATGGAGTCGACCCCCAGAGCGTCGACGACGACACGTTCCGCACGTGTGCCCAGGCCGCCTTCGATGGCCATCGGATCGCGCAGTCCGACGGCGTCACGCAGCGTCGCCATGACGCCGACACGATCGGTCGTCAACCGCCGGAGGGCAAACGAGAGCGCCGACGCGGACGCTCCGTCGAGCCACTGCACATCGTCGACGGCAAGGACGAGCGGTCGCTCCGACGCGAGCAACTTCAATGCCCCCAGCGTCGCCGTTGCGACGGCACGGCGGTCAGCGCCCCTGCCGGAGCCTTCCGCCCTGAGCAGCGCGATGTCGAGCGCCCGGCGCTGCGGCTCGGGCAACGCGCCGGCGAGGTCGTCAGCCTCGTCGCCGAGCAGATCTGCGAGCGCCGCGTACGAAAGCGTTGCCTCGGAACCAGCCGGCCGCGAGGTCGCGACCCGGTACCCGCGCTGCTCCGCGAGCGGGAGGGCCGCCTGCCATACCGTGCTCTTCCCGATCCCGGGCTCCCCCGCCAGGACCAGGCCGCACGCCCCGTGGGGCACCAACGACAGGAACCGCTCGAGCGCTTCGAGCTCTCGCTCCCTGCCGACGATCTCCCCGCCCATCGGCCCCTCGCTGCTCGACCTTCCTCGCCCGCGGGCGGCTCTATCCTCGCAGGAACGCGTGGTCGCCAGCCAGCGTGAAACATGGACCGAGGGCTCCCTGATCGGGAGCCTCCGCCGGCGGATGCCTATGCCCTGAGAGCGCTTCAACTCGGAGCCGATCCGCAGGGCGCCCTAGAACTCGCGCGGCGCGCTCTGGGTTCCCTCTCGGCAACTGGCCCTTAGGGCCTTTCCAAAGCGTGTACAGCTCACCCTCTCATGTCCAAGTCGAGATGTTGCCGTTGACGCTTCGACACTCAACCGGCGAGATGAGGTTGCGCCCAGAAGCAGAGGAGTCGATGCTCCTCGGGCAGCATTCTGGTCGAGGAGGGAGAAGCAACGTGAGCCGCAGCAGCTTCGTCGGTTGGCGAGGAGGCATCGTCGGGCTCGCGTGCGTGGTGCTGGGTGCTTGGGCAGTCGTGTACACCTGCAACACCGAGACCGCCGCGTGCAAAGGTGCTGTCCCGTGGCCCGGCACGGCCGGCTTCATGAATCGGGCGGGCTGGGTCGTCGCGGTCGTGGGCCTCGTACTGATCGGCGTCGTCGTGATCGCCTGGGTCCTGCGAGCCGTTCGCGGGCGGCTGGCGGCGTCGGGTCCCTCACGACCGCACGACGGATAGCGATCGCCCGTCGTCGCGCGGTACACGCCCGACCCACACGCAGGAGCCCCCCGACCTGGGGGGCTCTGCGCGTCCTGGCTCGATGGCGGGTGGGTCGTGACCCGTCTCGGGGAGGCGTCAGGAGGGGATCACGTTCCCTCGCACCTCACCGGTCGGGAAGGCCTCGGTGTGCACGTTCACGTAGGCGGCGTTGCGCCTGATCGCCTTCACGAGCTCCTGGAACTCCCCCGGCGCGATGCCCTGCTCCTCGGGACCGATCACGTCCGCGGCGTCGATCACGCCGTGCACGGTGCCCGACGCCGGGCATGTCGGCTTGTCGCCACCGCCACACAGGAACGCGACCACGCCCCCGTTCGTGGCGGGCCGCCCGAAGTGGATGTGAGCGAACAGCACGTCACCGCCCTCGAGATCGCCGTACCGGAGCGTGTAGCTCACCTGGCCGCTGCCGATCTCGGCGGAGAAGCTTCCGCCGCCTTCGGTCGAGATCGCCGGCACCTCCTTGTACCCGCTGAGCTGGGCGTCCGCGTTCGTCTTCACCGCCACCGCCACCGCGGCGCCCACCACCAGCGCCAAGGAGGCAGCGACGGCCGCGAAGCCCATCGTCCGTACCCTCATGCCGAACTCCTTCCCCTCGTGCGGACGACGCCGAGCGAATGACCCTTCCCGCACGGCACGTCCCGCTCCGTGAGGGGGATACGGACCAGACCCGAGGAACGTTCGAGCCGGGCCGAGATCGAGAACGGCGAGATCACCACGATGCGTCGGTTCGGTGAAGCGTCGCCGGGACCTCAGGTGCGCTTCGAGGGCTTGCCGGGGCCGAGGTCTCGGGGCAACGCCTCCGGCGCTCGGTGCAACCGGCGCGAGGTCTCGTCAGCCGCTGCCTTCCGTTCGGCAACGCGACGACGCCTCGCGACCATCCATGCCCGGAGTTGTGACCACGGGGCCATGAGGAGCAGTCTGGCAGCTCGACCGAGTGAGGGAGACGCACATGGCCGGATCGGTGCAGCGGATCACCCCCCAGGAGCGCACGGAAGGGCCGGTCACGCCCGGCATGGTGAGGGAAGAGGCCGTATCGACCGAGCGATCATGGGCGGGCCTGGTCACGACCGAGACCGGCATGATCTCGGGCTGGCACCATCACGGCGACTACGAGTCGACGATCTACGTGCTCTCGGGCGCGCTCCGCATGGAGTTCGGCCCAGGCGGGACCGAGATCCTGGAGGCCGGCCCCGGGGACTTCGTTCATGTCGCTCCCGACGCCGTCCATCGGGAAAGCAATCCGGTGCGCGAGGACTCGCGGTTGGTGGTCGTGCGTTCAGGTTCAGGCGTCCCGGTCGTCAACGTGGAGGGGCCCGAGCCCCTCGCCACGTGACCCTCCGACGCGAGCCCAGGACTCGGAACTGGTCGGCGGCGAGGGTCGGTCAGGCTGCTTCGGGCTCGACACCGTAGAACTCCCACTGCACGTTGTCAGGGTCACGGAAGCAGACGTACTCCTTGTTGAGGAGCGGGTCGAGCTCCACCCCGGCCGTTTCGACGCCGGCACCGCGCACCGCGTCGACGACACCCTCGAGATCGGCCCGATCGGTCACGGTGAACGCCAGATGGTCGACCCCGATGCGGTACTCGCTGAACCGATCACCCTCGGGCGTGCCCTCGAGCGGCGGTTTCAGCACGACGAGACAGTCCCCCGCCGCGAAGAAGGCCAGTCCCTCGGCGGGTGTCTGCACATCGAAGCCGAGGACATCTCGGTAGAAGTCCGCCGAGCGATCCATATCGGTGACCCTGAGCGACACGTGGTGAAGTCCTTGCACATCCACGGTGCAGCCTCCTCACTCACCGGTCGACCCGCTCGGGGCGGGCAGGGTCGCCTTCCTCGAGCCTCGCATCCTGTGTGCCGGCGCGCAACCCGACGGTGATCGTGGCTGCGAGCGACGACTGGCGATCGGCCTCAGCCGCATCCGTGGCCGTCAGGGCTGTCGCGAAGGCGACACGACCGTCACGCTCCATGATCGGCATCCCCTTATCGACCGCGATCTCGATGGCATGTCGGAACAGCTCGAGGGCGTCGCCTGTCCGTCCCGCGGCCTCGGCGCACCGCCCGAGCACGACGGCCCCGCCGGCCTGCGCCTCGACCCACCCGACCCGCCGCGCCGCGTCGACGATCGGCTGCACGAGGGTGGCGGCCCGCTCCACCTGGCCCATCGCGAGCAAGACGCGCCCGGTCGCGAGGTACGCGTCGGCCCCGGGCATGTAGGCGGTCCCTTCCGGGCAGACGATGTCGCCGAGCATCGCCAGAGACCTGGCGACGTGATCGGCCGCGGCGTCGTGATCACCCATGAGTGAGGAGCACCACGCCAGCTGCGCGATGGCCCGAACGAGGTGCAGCCGGGCTTCACCCTCCTCTCCCGATCGCACGGCGTCGGTCAGGTGCGGGGCGGCGAGCTGGGGTTCTCCGAGATCGAGGAACGTGGCGCCGAGCATGAGCGACGTCCAGGCGCTCCACTCAGCGTGCCCCAACTCATGAGCCCGACGGCCCACATCCTCGAGCGAGTCGAGCGCTCCGGCGAGATCGCCCCGGCACCGGTCTCGCCAGCCCATCATCGACAGGTGCAGCAGCTCGTTGCCACGATCGCCGATCCGCCGACTGATCTCGAGTGCCTCCCGCAGCCGCGCATCCGCCTCGTCCCATCGCGCCGTGCCGACGGCCACGTACGCCCGCTCGAAGAGCACGAACTGCAGCAGCCACAGGTCGTCGTTCCAGCGATGGATCGCCTCGAGCTCGTCCGCGATCTTCGCGAGCCTGACGCCGTCGCCGAGCTGCAGCACCACCTGCTTCTGGGCGTCGAGCGCCACCGCGAGGAGACGCTCATCACCACTGGCTCGGGCCGCCGACAAGGCTCGCTCGCCGAACTCTCGGCCGAGATCGAGGCGGGCCAGGTTGGTGTGCACGATCGACAGCCGTGCCAGGGCCGTCACCCGAGCCGCCGCGTCCCCGCGTTCCTCGGCGATGTGCAGCGCGGACTCCAGGTGCGTGAGGGCGGCGCGGTAGTCCGCGGCGCCCGCGAGCAGGAAGCCGAGCTCGGCCTCGGCCCGGCACTCGAGATCGCGCTCCTCGTTCTCCCGCACATCCTGCAGCGCCGCTTCCAGCTCGCTCCGCGCGGCCTGATGGTCTCCGCGTCGTGCGAGCAGCCCGCCTCGTTCGATACGGAGCGACGCGAGGAAGGCGTTCCCCGGGTCGAGGCCTGCCTCTCGGGCGGCGTCGAGTGCGTCGTCGTACGCCCGCAGCGCTTCCTCGCGGGCCTGGGCGCGCGCCGCCTCGCGGGCGGCAGCGACCAGCCAGTCGAGCGCCGCTCCGGGGTCGCCCGCGATCCGATAGTGGCGGCCCACCAGACCCGCGGTGCCCGGGGTGATTCCCACCCGAGGCTCGAGGGCCCGGGCCGCTCGTAGATGCAACGGCGTTCGACGGCGTCGAACCAGCGCCCGATACGCGGTCTCCTGGATCAGGACGTGGGCGAATTGGTACTCCGCTGCCCGGTCCTCGGGATCCGGACCGTCACCTCCGCCCCCCATGCTCGATCGTCGGACGATGTCGAGCTGGCGCAGGGCCGAGATCGAGCTCTCGACCCCCTCCGTCGACCCGTCGGCGACTTCGGCGAGCAGCTCGAGATCGAAGCCACGGCCCAGCACGCAGGCGGCGTCGACGATGTCACGGTTGCCCTCGGACAACCGGTCGAGCCGAGCGAGGACCACCTGCTCCACCGTCGGCGGCACATGCAGCGCCACCGAGGCATCGAGCTGCCACGTGCCCTCTGCCAGCCGGAGCGCCCCGGCATCACGCAGCGACCGAACCAGCTCCTCGAGGAAGAAGGGGTTCCCCTCGGCGGTCCCGAGCAGCCGCGCTTCCACCGAGGCCGGAAGCACCCCCGAGCCCACCAACTCGATGAGGAGCGCCCGGTCGGTTCCCGACGACAGCGCCTCGAGATGCATGAGGTGCGCGCCTCGCGTGAGCGCTTGCTCGATGAATCCGCTCGAGGCGTGCTCGGTCTCCCGACGAGCGGTCACCACGAACAGCACATCGTCGCGAGCCATCGCCTCGATCACCGGGGCGAGCAGCTCCAACGACGAGGGGTCGGCCCAATGCAGGTCCTCGATCACGACGACCAAGGGGTGCTCATCGCGGCGTGCTTCCAGCACCCGTCCGATCACGTCGACCAGCCCTCGTTGCAGGCTGGCGGGCGACAGGGCGCCGACACGGCCGTCGGGGTCCGCATCGGACACGCCCACGAGGGTCGCCGCGAACGGGATCGACGTTTCGCCAGCCAGCTGTCGGATGCGTGTGAGCGCTTCCTCGCCCGACGATGCGCTGAGGGCATCGATCAACATGTCGCGGAATACCGAGTACGGGGTGCGATCGGCGAACGAGGCAGCTCTCACCTCGAGCCACACGATGCCGTCGGGTGCCGCGGTCCGCGCTTCACGCACGAGGCGGCTCTTGCCTACCCCCGCTTCCCCCGTGATGAGCACGACCTCCGCGCTTTCCGAACCGGCCCCGGGCAAGGCCGCCAGGAACCGTGCCATCTCGTCCTGCCGACCGACGAGGGAAGCCGTCATCCCCTCGAGCCCACGCGCAGAACCACCTTGCCGGCGCGCGACGCGTGCCTCGCGTACGACGACCGTGTCCGACTTGCCCTTCAGATCGAATTCGAGCTCAGCTCCCCACTCGAACAACGACGCGACGCGGTCGTACGTCCCCGGCCCGACGAGCACTGAGCCGGGCTCGGCCTGGCCTTGCACCCGGGCGGCGGTGTTCACGGCGTCGCCTGTGGCGCCGTACTCCACCCTTCCCCCACCGCCCACAGGTCCGAGGACGACGAGCCCGGTCTCGATGCCGACCCGCATCGAGAAAGCCTCTAGGCCACGGCCGCGAAGCTCTTCGGCGTATCCGTCGATCGAGCGGACGATCTCGAGGCCCGCCCGAACAGCTCGCTCCGCGTCGTCCTCGTGGGACACAGGTGCGCCGAACAGGATCAGGGCACCGTCGCCGGCGAGGTCCTTCACGGTGCCGCCGTAGGCCTCGGCCGCTTCGATCGCCAGCGCGATGGCGCCCCGGATCAGCTCATGCACGTCCTCGGGATCGAGGCGTTCGGCGATCTCGGTCGACCCGACGGTGTCGGCGAACAAGGCGGTGACGACCTTGCGTTCCTCCCGCATCGCCGAGCCCGGCATGGTGACCCATCGTCGGCCAGTCCCCCTGCCGAGGCAACCCCGGCGCCCGCGGTCACCGAGACGTGCTCGACAGACAGAACGTGCGAAACGCCGGAAAACGGGTCGTCGGTCTCACGCTAGGGAAACTCCGACGGTTCGAGCGACGCCACGCAGGAGCTTGCGACGGAACTCGAGGACGGATGCGTCGGTCATCACGGCAGGACTGTCAGACCCTTGAATCACACTCGTGTCACTCCCCCTCCCGACCCCATCGGGAGGCTTGCATGCGCGACAAGGATCGGGCGTTCCGGGACGCGCGCGATGCGGTCGAGTTCTCACTCGGCGGCGCGTTCGACGGCATCGAGCAGGCGCGAGAGCAACTCGACCGGCTCGCCTCGCTCGTCGACGACCGCAGCGAGGTCGACGGGCTACGCGGAGCGATCGAGCTGATCGCGTACGCCATCGAGGGGCTCGCCCTGGCGATCGGGCAGATCACGTCCGACGGGTCTCGCCGCCGATGACTCCGCCACGACGTCGTCGCGCGCGCTTCGTACGCTCTCGGCATGCGCATCTTCATCGCGGGGGCAACGGGGGTGCTCGGGATCCGGGTGGTGCCGCTGCTCGTCGCCGGGGGACACGAGGTGTGGGGCATGACGCGAACGCCGAGCAAGGCCGACACCCTGCGAGCCGTCGGAGCGGAGCCAAGCGTGTGCGACGTGTACGACCTTCCCGTTCTCCGGGATGCGATCGTCGACGCGGATCCCGAGATGGTCATGCACCTGGTGACCGATCTTCCCGACGACGTGTCGGTGATCGACGGGTTCGTCGCCGCGAACGCCCGTATCCGACGGGAGGGCACTCGGAACCTGCTGCGAGCGGCACGGGCCGCCGACGCCACCCGCTTCCTCGCCGAAAGCGTGGCGTGGGAACTCCCAGGTGACGCCGGCCGAGCGGTCACCGAGCTCGAGCGCGCCGTGCTGCACGTGGGAGGTGTCGTCCTGAGGTACGGGCAGTTCTACGGGCCGGGCACGTATCACGAGGAACGTCTGCCCGATCGACCGAGGATCCACGTCGACGAGGCCGCACGGCGAACCGCGGCGGCGCTCGACGAACCCTCGGGCGTGATCGAGATCGTGGACGACTGACGAGGTCGGCCAGACGAGCGGTCAGGCGCCCGAGTACTCCTCTGCGTGATCCTCGCGGTCCTTTGCCCAGGTGCGATCGATGATGTCGATCGTCTCGGCCACCGACCGGCCGTTCTCGTCGGCCGCGGCCTTCACGTCCTCGTACCGGATGTTGTGCTCGCCCATCTCCAGGTGGGCCTGCATGCATCCACAGGTCAGGCACATGAGCTTCCTCCTTCCTGGGGTGCTTCCATCATGCACCTGCACGCGCGGAGGATGGAACGTCGGTTGCGCGGAGCGAGGCTCAGCGGTACCGTTGGAGCTCGGCGCCGTCCTGCGCCGAACCCCCGGTTCCGGCGCTCACGCCGCCGGCCGAAGCGGGGGCAAAGGGGGCCTCGAGCCGTCGGGACGCCGGTCGTGTGCTAGCCCTGTCCGGCGGGGGCGTCGTGAGCGTGAGTCGCGGTGTCGCCGCCACGAAGGGAAGCACGAGATGACCGCACAACGATCGTTCAAGCGCCTCGTTCGCACGCGCATGAGCAAGACGGGCGAGAGCTACACGGCGGCCCGAGCCACGCTGCTGTCGGCGGCGTCCGAGCCCGAAGGTCCCCGGGAAGCCTCCGCTCGCGACATCGGACGAGTCGATCCGCCAGCGCACCGGGCGAGGCTGGGAAGAGTGGTTCGACCTGCTCGACGAGTGGGGAGCCGCCGACAGGCCCCATCGCGAGATCGCGCGATGGGTGGCCGACCAGTTGGGCGTGGAGCCACTGGTCTGGAACGCGCAGGCGATCACCGGCAGCTACGAGCGAGTCCGCGGCGGACGCGCGGTCGGACAGCACGAGGACGGGTTCCGCGTGAGCGCGTCGAAGATGGTTGCGGTGCCGGTGGAGCGGCTCTTCGACGCATTCGTCGAGCCCGCGAAACGGATGCGCTGGCTTCCGGACGGCGAACTGCGGGAGCGCACGGCGACGAAGCCGAAGTCGGCCCGGTTCGACTGGGGCAACGACGGCCAGCGGGTCCACGTCACGTTCGCGGCGAAGGGCGGCGATCGGAGCACCATGACGCTCTCGCACGAGCGCCTCGCCGATGCCGCCGAGCGCGATCGCATGAAGGTCTACTGGCGTGAACGGACCGCGGCACTGAAGCAGGAGCTGGAGCGATGAACGAGCGGACGACACGCATCACTCGGGTCGGCACGGTGATCCTTCCCGTGAGCGACCAGGACGGGGCCCTCGAGCTCTTCGTGGGCACGCTCGGGTTCGAGAAGCGGCTGGACGGCGAGTTCGCACCGGGGCAGCGATGGATCGAGGTGGCGCCGCCGGGCGCCGAGACCACGATCGCCCTCGTGGCGCAGGGAGCGTCCGAAGGCGTCGAGATCAGCTTCGCGACCGACGACGCCGAGGCCGATCACTCGGCGATGCTCGCGGCCGGCATCGAGGCCGATGCGGAGCTGATCCGCATGGGCGATGGCGTGCCACCGATGTTCACGTTCCGCGACCCCGACGGGAACCGGTTCCGTATGGTCGAGCGGATCTGAGGAAACGCAGGGGCCGCTCGACGAGCGTCGCCGAAGGAGCGGGGTCACTCATGTCCTGGCGGACGGATCCACACCCGTCCGCCAGGACGAGCGATCAGGCGACTTGGACTGCCGGCGAAGCTCCTCCACGGCGCGCGTGGCGGAACCCCAACAGCGAGAAGAACGCGAGCAGGAGGCCCGCGGCGATCAGCGCGAAGCCGACGAACAGGGCGATCGTCGAGACCGTCCACCATCCGTAAGCGTTCAGCAGGATCGATCGCAGGGTCTCGCCCTTGAACAGAGTGTCGGCCTTCACCTGCAGGTCGGCGGCCGTCTTGGCATCCAATCCTTCTTCGCGTGCGGCCGCGCTCGTCTCCGAGTACGTCGCGCCGCCGTTCACCTCAGCGAGATGCCCGCCGATGTAGCGCGCGAAGCCTTCGGCTTCCGGGCCGGTGTCCACGGTCTGACCCGCGAACCCCCCGAGCTGTGCCTGCTCTTCGGGTGTCATCGCGTCGAGGGGTGGGAACACGACCTTCTCCGGGGCAAGCCGATCCTGCACGTTGTCCCTGCCGAAGTTGCCGCCGTACACGGCGGCGGACCCGATCACGATCAGCGCAGCGGCCATGACGGCCGCGGCGCCGCTCACGATCGTGTCCCACAACGTGCGTTGCGAACCCGGTGGACGTGATCGATCCCCCTCGTCTTCGTGGTCACGTCCGGGGATGGTCGCGGTTGAAGATGCGTCTCTCGGCGGTGCCATGTCTTGCTTGATGAGCGCCATCGGCGCCTTCTCCTTCGTTGAGGGGGCTTCCCACGGCCTCTTCGCAGGTGTCCCTTGGTTGTGGAGCAAGTTCTTGCAGACTGCCTGCGCGATCCGCGCCGACAGGGCGAACGGGTACTAGGCCTGCTTCAACATCACGTAGAACATCGTCGCGATGCACAGCGCGACGACGCCGATGAAGACCAGTCCGATCCCTGCGTAGGTAGCAAGCATGTCCGTCCCTCCTCCCACAAGGCCTTCGACGACCAGGCTCACGGCGGGACGGAAGGGTGATCGGTGCCTCGCTACATTCTCTCACTTATCGCCCTGGGCACGACGGCGAGCGGTCCGAGCACGCCCGGTTCCGCGCCGATGCACCTGGAACGGCCACCCCCCTCGCCCTAGGCTTCGGCGCGACAGGAAGGAAGAGGGAGGCTTCGCTTTGGACCGCACACCTGCGCGCGCCGTCGCGCCGCTGTTGATCGCCGCGATGGCGATCTTCGTGTTCACCGTGGTGATCGGCATCCTGAACGGCACCGACGTCGTCGACTTCGGTCACGGCACGATCCTGGCCCATGTGCACTCGGGCACGCTCGGGTGGATCACGCTGTCGATCTTCGCCGCGACCGCCTGGATCTTCGGAGCCGACCGCCTTCCTCGGCTGCTTCGCGACGGCTCGATCGCCGCCGTGGTCGCGTACGTGCTCGCGTTCTGGGCCGACCTCACCGACCTGCGGCCGGTCACCGGCACCCTGATGCTCGCGGCGATGGTGTGGTTCGCCGCCTGGACGTTCGGGATACGCAAGGAGCAGACACTCACCGTGCCGAAGCTCTCCATGCTGCTCGCCCAGGTCAACCTCGTGATCGGCGGGGTGCTCGGGGTGATCCTCGGGCTGATGCTCTCCGGCGTGATCGACATCTCCGACGGGATGCAGGGGGCCCACCCCGCGATGATGGTCGTGGGCTACCTGATCCTCGCCGGCGTGGCGATCGACGAGCAGTTGCTCGGGGGTCCCGGCACCGAGGCGCTGACGAGGGGCGGGCGTTGGCAGGCGTGGCTCTTCTTCTCGGCCGGCATCTTCCTGGCGATCGGCATCCTGTTCGAGGTGATGCCACTCCTCGGCCTGAACCTGCTCTTCGAGGTGATCGGGGTGGGCATCGTGCTCACACGGCACCGGTCACGACTCGCGTCTGTCGGGTGGGTTGAGCCGTCACCGGCGAGGTTCGGCGCTGCGTCGATCCTGTTCCTGGTGCCGGCGCTGGGCATCCTCGGCTACGTGATCGTGCGCTACAGCGAGGACATCGACGCCACCCCGGCGCGACTGCTGCTCGCACTCGACCACGCGACCTTCATCGGCATCCTCACGAACGCGATCTTCGGGCTGCTGTTCGTGACGGCGGCATCGCGCCGCGAGGTGTGGTCGTGGGCCGATCAGGTGGTGTTCTGGACGGTCAACCTCGGGGTGACCGGGTTCGTGATCGGTCTGCTCGCCGACGCAGCCGAGATCAAGCGCATCGCCACGCCGATCATGGGGGCGGGCATCCTGCTCGGCCTCTTGGTGGTCGCGATGCGGCTGCGAGCGGGTATGCAGGAAGCGGCCCCGGCGGTCGAGCCACGGGGCTGACCGACTCACGGCGGTCGACGTCGGTCGACCGAGTCATGCTGTGCTCGTGACGCGACTGGCGCTCGAGCAGCCGAAGGCGTAGCGCATGACGTGGATCTTCCATGTCGACATGGACGAGTTCATCGCCGCGGTCGAGGTGCTGCGGCACCCGGAGCTGCGCGGCACGCCCGTGATCGTCGGTGGCGACGGCGACCCAACGAAGCGCGGCGTCGTCTCGACGGCGTCGTACGAGGCGAGGGAGTTCGGCGTGCGATCGGGCATGCCGCTGCGCACAGCGCTCAAGCGGTGCCCCGACGGCGTGTTCCTCGCGGTCGACGCCGAGCGCTACCTCGAGGCGAGCGAGCGCGTGATGGAAACGCTGCGAGCGTTCCCCGCGGTCGTGCAGGTGCTCGGGTGGGACGAGGCGTTCATGGCGGTCGAGACCGACGACCCAGAGTCGCTCGCGCGGGCGATCCAAGCGGAGGTGCTCGAGCGCACCGACCTATGGTGCTCGATCGGCGTCGGTGACTCGAAGCACCGCGCGAAGCTCGGCAGCGCGTTCGCGAAGCCCCGCGGCGTGTTCCGGCTCACCGTGGCCGAATGGCCGACGCTGATGGGCTCGAAGCCGGTCGACGCCCTGTGGGGTATCGGGAAGAAGACCGCCGCCAAGCTCGAGGCGATGGGCATCCACACGGTCGACGAACTGGCGAACGCCGACGACGACGTGATGGCTTCACGGTTCGGGCCGAACACCGGCCCGTGGATCCGCAGCCTCGGCACCGGCGACGACGACGGTGCAGTCACCGCCGAGCCGTACGTGCGGCGCGGGCAGAGCCACGAGCGCACGTTCCAGCGCGACCTGACCGACCCGGGCGAGATCCGGCATGAGACCGAGCGCATCGCCCGGGAACTGATCGACCTTCTTCCCGAAGGTCGCCAGGTGATGCGCGTGACCGTGAAGCTTCGCACCTCGTCGTTCTTCACCTCGACCCACGGCAGGAAGCTCGCTGAGCCGACGACGGACCCCGACCGCATCGTCGAGAGCGCCCTCGACGCCCTGGCGAGGTTCGAACTCGATCGCCCGGTGCGCCTGCTCGGCGTGCGCGCCGAGTTGTCGGAGCCCGATGCAAACGGTCCCCTCCGGCGCGACGTCAGATGACGTAGGCGCAGCCGTTCCAGAATGCCGCGACGCGCCGGCGGAACCGTCCCTTGACGTCCAGGTGCAGCGTCTTCGGCAGGCGCATCGTGCGAGGCACGAAGACCAGCAGGCCGCGGGCCTCGAAGCGGCGCCACTCGAGCGCGTCGGGCGGTGGCTCGGTCGTCGTCTCGAGCGTGGCGATGCCGCCCCCGTGCACGCCCATGCTTCTTCGGACTCGAACGAACAGGAGCCCGCCGCGCTCCTGCACGTGGGAGCGCACCTCGGGGGTCGTGATGATCCGCATAGGACCATCATCGGCAGGGACTTGAGTCATCCAGCTCGCCGGAGCACCCGGGCACGACGCGACCGGCACGAGAACCCGTGACGCGGATCAGGCCACGGGTGTGACTCCGGATCCGAGTGCAGCGAGCTTCTGATCGGTCATGTCCTTGCAGCTCTCACCGCCGCGCAGACACCGGTTCACGAGGAAGTCGAGCACACCCTGATCCCACGTCTGCCAGAAGTCGGCATGCAAGCTCGTCCCGGCCGGAAGACCGAACATCTCGTCTGACGCGAGCATGTAGCCCGTCGCGTTCTTGACCCCGTACGTCACGTGCAGGGTCAGCCTCGGGAGCATCACCGGATGGGTCGCGGGACAGGTCCTCCCGTTCGACCCGTAGGCCATGTGGCTCCGGTGGTCGGCGGTGTCGAGGCTCGCGCCGTCCCAGCACCACGGGAAGTGCACATGCGCCTTGATCTGCTTCTTCCCGCAGTTCGGCGGCGCCGTGCTGAACGGGCCGCTGTCGACGCACGACCAACTCAACGATCTCTGCGCCAGGTTCGGCGCCGGAGGCAGGTTGGTGTTCCCACCCGCGATCATCCGGAGATCCGCCGGGATCGTCTGCGTGTCGGTTCTGGGAGCCGACCGGTAGTAGGCGAGCACCTGCACGGGCGGCACTCGGGTTCCGTCGGGCGCCATCAACGACGGGTACCAGTAGGCAGCCGTGTCGCCCGTCAGCGGGCACGTGGTGCCGCCCGCCAACATCGACCCGTAGGTGCTCGACGCGTTCGTCGATCTGTTCGCGAAGAACTCGTGACTGTGCGCCTCACCCGGCCGCCCCGGGGACACGATCGGATCGTCGGACGCGTTGTGACTGAACACGCACCGGACCGAGAACACGCCGGCGTCGCCCGGTGCCGCCACCGCAACGGGCGACACTGCCACCACCGATGACGATGCCAGCATGAAGCCCACAACCCACAGAAGCGCAAGCCTACCCCTCGTCATGCGCCCACCCCCTCCGGGTCCCCAGGCTACGCCCTACGCCGGTGCGACGCCTATACCCGTCCCCCGTACATGGGATACGGCCGATGGACGACGTGCTCGACAGGCTCCGAAGTCCCCCGCACGTCTCGCAGCGTCAGGTCACCTGGATCGCGATCGAGTGCTGGCCGGTCGCACCGTCGGGGAACGGCTCGGCGCGCTCGGCCGTCTGCACGGCGCCCTCGCCGTCGGTCGCGCGTACCTGCACCGTGCGGTTCCCGACCTCGAGAGGCACGGCGATACGCCACTGGCGCCACGTGTCGATCGCGTCAGCGGTGGCGAGTTCTGCCTGCCGCCACACGCCCTCGTCGACGCGCACCTCGACGCGGTCGATGCCCCGGTGCTGGGCCCATGCGACGCCCGCAACCACGACGTCGCCGGCGGGCACGCTCGCGAGTTGCTTCGGGGTGTCGATGCGCGACTGCGTCTTGATCGGCGCTTGCTCGGCCCATCCGCGCCGGATCCAGTACGGGTCGAACGCCTCGAACGTCGTGAGCTCGAGATCCACGACCCACTTCGTGGCGGAGACGTAGCCGTAGAGCCCGGGCACCACCATGCGAACGGGGAAGCCGTGCTCGATCGGCAACGGTTCGCCGTTCATCGTGACCGCGAGCATCGCATCCCGCCCGTCGGTGACCGCTGCGACGGGAGTGCCGGCGGTGAACCCGTCGTCCGACGTCGCCACGAGCTGGGTCGCGGCGGGGTCGACGCCGGCTTCGCTCAGCAGGTCGGCGAGCGGCGCGCCGATCCACCGGGCATTGCCGATGTACGGGCCGCCGACCTCGTTCGAGACGCACGCGAGCGTGATGTCGCGCTCGATCAGGGGTCGCGCGGTGAGCTGCTCGAAGTCGAGCGTCAGCTCGCGCTCGACCATGCCGTGAACCCGCACGCGCCACTCCTCGGCCGTGATCGTGGGCACGATCAGGGCGGTGTCGACCCTGTAGAAGTCACCGTTCGGCGTGAAGTAAGGGCTGAGTCCGCCGACCCGGAGGTCGGCCCCCAACCGTTGAAGCAGCGTCGGCCGGTGTCGGCACCGTCAGGGCCGCGCGCGACGCGTCGGCCTGCGAGCGCCGCGACAGGAACTGCCCGAGCGCACCGGCGACCGCGCCGATACCGAGCGCGACGCTGCCCACAACCAGGATGCGCCGGCGTTCGACAGCATCGAGGGGGTGCGTGCGGTCCACGGCGTCGCCGACGTCGGCCGGGGTCGGGGCGGCGCCGACGAGCCGGCGGCGGAGCTCGAGCAACGTCAGGGCGCCGGCGGCGGCGCCGAGCACCGCCGGCAGAGCGTCGAACGCAGTCGCCGTCGGTCGCGTGAGCGCCGCGGACGCGCCGACCGCGCCGAGCACCGCGAGGCCGACCAGCCCCGCGCGCGGTCGGCGCACCGACGCGATGCCCAGCACGATCGCGAGTCCGGTGACCACCACGCCGATGCCCACCAGCAGCACGACCTTGTCCTGGGTGCCGAACGTGCGGATCGCGAACGACTTCAGCCCCTCGGGCGTGAGGTCGATCGAGGCGGACCCGACCGCCACCACGGGTGACGACCCCGCCCCGACGAGCGCCGCGACCAGGTGCGCGACGCCGAGCGCCACAGCTGCGGATGCGACGCCGAGCACGGTACCGATACGAGACCTCATGTGATCAGGTTCGCACCCGGGCCCGATGCGGATGGCTACGGGTGGATCGGGTCAGTTGAGCCGTGCGTAGTAGGTCTGGCGGATGCCGTGCACCTGTCGGAACTCCCCGCCGATGTGGATCGCCGTGCCGTCGAGCGCGATCGACCACACCCCGTTGTAGTTGCCCGTGACCGAGGGGTTCCACCCCAGCAGGCCGCCACTCAGTGAGTACGCGGCGAGCCGGTTCCTCGTCTGGCACTCGTCGTTCGGGTCGAGGGTGCCGGGGTTGCTTGACTTGAACCCGCAACCATCGCCCGCGGCGTCGGCGATCTCCACGAAGTGGCCGCCGACGATCAGGTCCCCTCCGCTCACCCTGACGGCCTGCGCCGACCCCGACGTGTCGCGCTTCCATGTCTGCGCCCCGCTCGGCGAGTACCGGGCAAGGAAGTCGGACCCCCCCGCGCCGAGGTAGATGTTCGTGCCGTCGGTGGCGACGGCGATGCCGGTCGCGGTCACGCCCGCCCCAGCCGGCGTGAAGCCCGGGTCGTGCGCGCCGGTGGTGGGGTTGAACCGCACGAGCGCCTTCACCCCCGTCGATCCGCCCTGCGTCAGGGAGTCGCACTGACAGGCGGAGTAGAGCCACCCACCGGTCACGAGGAGCTCACGATGCTGCGGCGGCGTGTTGTGCCCGCGCAGCGACGGATCCGTCGAGAGCGTCGAGGTCGCGAAGCCACTTCTCGAAGCGCCGGTGCCGGCGTCGACGGCGTGCAGCTTCTTGCGGCCGACGTACACGGTGCCGCCGGAGACCGTGACCGCGGTCGCATTGGAGATGCCCTTGGGCTTGAACGAGGTGATCAGCGCCCCGGTCGTGCCGTCGAAGGCGAGCAGGTTCTTGTAGGTCGATCCACCCGAGGAGAGGCTGAACTTGCCGGCGGCGTACACGGTGTTCCCGCTCACCGCGAGCTTCCATACCTGGGCGTTCGAGACGCCGCCGAGCGCGAGCGGGTTCGCACTCACGAGACCACCGGTCGTTCGACTGAGCACGGCGAGGTTCGTGACGCCCTGCACGTTGGCGCCGTTGCCGGACTGCACTTGTGAGAACACGCCGCCCATCCACACGCGGTCGCCGACCACGACCACGGAGCGGACGCGTCCGTTCACCTGGTAGGTGTCGGCCGGCGCCTCCGACGGCAACGCGGCCCACGCGGGCGTCGCTGCTCCGAGGGCGACCCCGAGGCAGAGCGCGACGAGGATCGATCGTCGCATCGTCGTGAGGAGTGGGGAACCAGTCACCATTATCGTCTTACCGCGTCTGCGCCGTTCCGACAAATCGGGTCGGATTCCCCGGAACGCGAGTGCTCCGCCTAAGCCGATCGCCGACCGACGATATCCCTTCGGCTGAAGTGTCATCCGAGCGGGGGATGCTAGTCTCCAGCAACGCGGGACAGAGTGAGCCCCCCAGTCCTCCTCGCCGCGCCGGCACGAAAGGGTCAGATCACGCATGCGTAGAAGGTTCTCGTCCGTCCTCATCCTGACAATGACCGCGCTGGTCCTGGGCATGCTGCCCGCGACGGCGCTGACCAGCACCCCCGACGCGACCCCTTGGATGGCCAACGGGTACATCAAGGCGAGCGTGCAGTACGGCAACGTGCTGTTCGTCGGTGGCGACTTCCAGAGGATCGGGGAGTCGGTCTCGCCCGGACCGAGCGTCGGCCCATACATCGACGGCTACACGGGCCTGGCGGCGATCGACATGACGACCGGCCAGGCGATCGCGAACTTCAAGCCGCAGCTCACCGCGAACGCCAACCAGACCCTCGTCGTGTTCGCCTTGGCGATCGTCGGCGACCGTCTCTACGTGGGTGGTCAGTTCGCCACGGTCGACGGCCAGAGCCATTACAACCTCGCAGCGATCGACATCAACCCGATCACCATGCGCGGCACGGTCGTGGGGGGCTTCAACCCCGTCGTGGGCATCCCGGGCAACGCGAACGAGGCACACTTCGACGTGAAGACGATCCTGCCCGGCGCCGACGGGCTCTACATCGGTGGCGGCTTCGGCAAGGTCAACGGCAAGGGGCGCCCGAAGACCGCCAAGCTCAACTGGGACGGCACCCTCAACACCGTGTACAAGACCCCTGGCATCAACGGCTCGGTCAACGACATGGTGTGGTCGGCCGATCAGCAGTCGATCTTCCTGGCGGGCCATTTCACGGAGCTCGGCGCCGGCACCTCCCGGGTCGCGATCGGCCGCATCGACCCGGCCACGGGCGCGACGCTTCCCTGGGCGGTGCCGCTCTCGCAGATCCCCGGCGCCACGTCCTCGGGCCAGATCTGCTACGAGCTCGCCGTCACCGCCACCCGCGTGTTCGCCGGGTGCGGCAAGACCCCGAACTTCGTCGGCGCCTTCCGCCTCGACAACGGCAACGAGGGAACGCGCACCTGGCAGTACGGCACCGGCGGCAACGTGCAGACGGTGTCGATCCTTCCGAACGGACAGGACCTCGTGATCGGCGGTCACTTCGGCATCAACAGCAGCAGCCGCTACGACGGTCGCATGCGATGTGGCAGTGGCTACATCCGCGCGATCGCGATCGTTCGCAACGTCGCCTCGACCACGAGCTTCGTCTCACCGCTCACGAACGGATCCACCTCGACGACCCAGCCGTGGGTGGACTGCGGTTTCCTGCCGAACCTCGACGGCGTGGCACCCCAGGGCCCGAACTTCGGTGGTGTGAACCGCTATGGCGGCCTGTGGGAGATCCAGGTCACCGACGACCACCTGTGGGCCCTCGGGGAGTTCCGGTACGTGAACACGCAGGTGCGTCGCGCGATCGCTCGCTTCGCATGGACCGGCGATCCGACACCGCCGCCGACGCCGGTGCAACCGGTGCTCACGGAGCTCGTCACGGCCTCACCGCTGTCGGTGCAGCCCGACCGAACCGTGAGCTTCACGGTCCGATGCCCCGGTACGCCGGACCCGTGCAACGGCACGGCCAAGCTGATCGCCGGGGGCACCAAGCAGCTCGGACCTGAGGCGTTCTCCCTCGCGCCGCTGGGTGAGACGACCTTCATCGCGACCCTCGATCAGGCCACCTGGGACAAGATCGTCGCGAAAGCGAACGGCACGATCGGCGGGTCGGTACAGCTCACCGCCGAGGGATCACCCGGGACGACCCCGCTGAACACTTCGATCTCGGTCCAGCTGAAACTCGTCACACCCTAGCTCAGTCGGTGGCGGTGTTCGACACACCGCCACACGGCTGTGATGCTGGGCGCAGCACCCTGCGCGGGCGGGGTTCCGACGAGGAGGCAACGACCATGTTCGACGGTGGCGCCGGTTCGCTGGTCTCCGGTTTCGTCACGTTGGGTCTGCTGATGGCGATCGTGGCTGTGATCACCGGTCGCAGGCTTCCCGACGAGTCCTCGACACGACCGCGGGCGATCTACCTCTGCGTCGCGATGCTGCCGGTGCTCGTGATCGGGGTGCTCGCGGCGACGGCCTTCCTGGAGGCAGTCGTGCAGTTGATCCTCGGCCCCGAGTCGGGCAAGGAGCAGCTGTTGAGCGGTCTGGGCGGGCTCGCCGGTGGTGGCTTGCCGGGAGCCGACATGGGCGGGATCGGCGATCTGCTCGCCGGCATGGGCGACCTCGGCCTCAGCGCGACCGACGCGGCGATCCGCACGCTCGTGGCCTCGGGCATCACCGCCGTCGTCGCTTTCGCGTTGTACCGGCTGCACCAGGAATGGCGTCGTCCCCTGATCGACGACGCCGGCTTCGCCGGCTCGCCGGCCGCCCGCGTGCTCCAGGCGTTCGCCTACACGGTGGTGTTGATCTTCGTCGTGGTGTTCGCCGTCGGCGCGGTGAAGGCCGGCTACGGGGTGTTCCGGGTCGTGGCGCCCGACACCAGCGCTCTCTTCGCTCTGAGCGAGAGCGCCGAGCGCGAACGGGGCATCGCCGACATCGTCTCGGGACTCGCGCTCGCAGGTGCCTCGTGGTGGCTGTTCCAGATGCACTGGAAGCTCGCCGCCACCTGGCGCGGCGACACCGCCCCCGTCGTACCCGGGCCACCCACGACTGAGGTCAGGCGGAGCGGCTCCTGAGCGAGTCGCGGATCTCGGTGAGCAGTTCGACCTCGGTCGGGCCGCCCGGCTCGTCCTGCTTGGGCATCAGCCGGTTCGCGGCCTTCACGATCAGGAACAACACCCACGCGATGATCAAGAAGTTCACGAGCGCCGTGATGAAGCTGCCGATCAAGATCCTGCCGTCACCGATATCGATGATGATGTCGTCGAAGCTCGGCTTGCCGAAGATCGCGGCGATGATCGGCATGATCACGCCGCCGACCAGGGCGGTGACGACCGCGGTGAACGCCAACGCCAGCACCAGGCCGACGGCGATCTCGATCAGGTTGCCCTTGAGGGCGAACTCTTTGAATTCCTTGAGCATCGCGATCCCTCCCTCGTCGAACGTCGTGAGGCGACGTGTCCATGATGAGCTGAGCACACGTCGGCGACCTCCGACATGGGCCGTTCGCCTCCCACGACAAGGGCTCGAGACGTGCCGACGTCCACCACGCGGTCCACGGCGACTCGCGCTGTCGACCTGTCGTCAGCGCCCGACCCGGCGCTGCGAGCGGCCGGCGATACGCGCAGTGGTCGTCCGAGGCAGGAAGCGCGAGCCGAACGCGAACACCCGGCTACTGCCGCCGGTGACGAGGAACGGTCTTCCCGCTTTCATCGCTCGGTAGCCCGCCTCGGCGACGTCGCGAGCGCTCGGGAGCTTCCGGCCCCGGACCAGCGCCGACTCGCCCATGTCGGCGCGAGCCTGGAAGCCCGTCTCGGTCGGGCCGGGACACAGGCAGGTGATCGTGACACCGGTCCCCTGCAGTTCCTCCGCCATCGCCAGCGAGAGCGAGAGCACGTATGCCTTCGTCGCGGCATACGCGGCGGTCATCGGCGCCGGCCCGAACGAGCCGACCGAGCCGAGGTTCAGCACCCGGCCGCGACCGCGCTCGACCATGCCGGGCACGATCAGGCGGCTCAGCTCGGTGAGCGCGACGACGTTGACCCGCAACAGCGCCGACTGCCTCGCGGGGTCGTCGCGCCAGAACTCCCCGTACGTCGAGAAACCCGCGTTGTTCACCAGCGCGTCGACCACGACCCCGCGTTGGTCGAGCGAGGAGACGAGCTCGGCGCTCGCGCCCGGTGTCGACAGATCTTTGGGGATCACCGTGACCTCGACGTGGTCACGCTCCTCGACCTCCTGGGCGATGGTCTCCATCGCGGCGCCGCTGCGCGCCGCCATGACGACATCCCAGCCGTCGGCGGCGAAGAGCCGCGTGAACTCCACGCCGAAGCCGCTCGAGGCGCCGGTGACCAGTGCGGTGCGACGCGGCACGGTGGTCTCACTCATGCGATCTCCTCGGAGAACACGCGTTCCATCGCGCGGCGGGCGCGGCGGGTCACGCGCAGGTAGTCGTCGATGAAGCTCTGGCGAGGGTACTCCTCGTACCCGAGGCGACGGGCCAGCGCGGTCTGCTCGGTGGGGTTCGGTGGCACGGCCTCGGCGTGCAGACGCCGGTCCATCTCGAGCGCGTTCTTCACGTCGGTGCAGAAGACGAAGGCTTCGCCGAGGTCGCGGGCGACCGAGCCGCTCATGAGCTTCGCGGCCGCCAGGCGGTCGATCGCCTCCAGCGTGCGACGCGAGCGGATCTCGGGGTGCTCACCGCCGTGGCGCATCAGCGAGAGCTCCACCGCGAACTGCACGTCGGCGAGCGAGCCGATGCCGAGCTTGAAATGGAACTTCGCCGCCTCGGGCGGCTTCACGCGTTCCCGCTCGATCCGTTCGCGCATGCGCCGGGTGTCGGCGACCCGGTCGATCGTGATGCCGCCGGGGGGAACGCCGCGTCGGCCGCGTTCAGCTCGAAGCGGCGTCCGAGATCGGGGTCACCCGCGGTCGCCCGAGCCCGCAGCAAAGCCTGGAACTCCCAGGTCTCGGCGTAGCGCTGCCAGTACTCCAGGTAGCCGGCGATCGATCGCGCGAGAGGGCCGTTGCGGCCCTCGGGCCGCA
>CAVSLG010000029.1:0-104049 GCA_963728665.1 uncultured Actinomycetes bacterium
AGATCCGGCTCCTCATCGACCGATCGTTCGGCGTCGCTGCGACGATCCAAGGGACCGCGGAGGCCGGGTTGATCGAGGGTGCAGGACATGAAGATCTCAGGATGAGCCTGGTCGAGCCGGGGACCTTGATCGAAGGAGGCGAGCCTGTCTTCACGCAGGGGTATGAGCTCGACGGACAGCCCGGGCTCTACCCTCCTGGCATGCTGATCGGACAGGTCTCTCGACTCGTGCCGGCCGACAACGAGACGCAGGAGTTCGTCGAGGTGCGGCCTGCCGTGGACTTCGAGACCCTCCAGTCCGTCCTGGTGCTGCAGGCTCGGGCGGAGGCGTGAGCCGATGACCCGTCGGGTGCTCGTAACGATCGTCGTTATCGTGACGGGGTTGCTGCTGCAATCGACGCTGTTCTGGGACCTGAAGCTGCTGGGGGTGCGACCGGAGCTGATGTACCTCATCACGATCGTGATCGCGATCCTCGAGGGACCGAACGAGGGTGCGGTCACCGGGTTCGCGGCCGGCCTCGCCCAGGACTTCCTGTTGAACCAGCCCAAGGGCATCACGGCGCTCACGCTGACCTTGGTGGGCTACGCCGCGGGGCTCGCGCGCCAGTACATCGTGTCGCCGTCGCCGTTGTTGCCGACGATCCTGGTGGGCGTGGGCACCGCAGCCGGCGTCGCCTTCTATCAGATCGTGGCCTTCTTGCTCGGTCAGCTCGAGGAGACGTTCGCCTATGCGATCCGCGTGACGCTGCTGACCGCCCTCTACGGCGCGATACTCACGCCGATCGTCTATCCCCTGCTCCGCCGGGTGATCGAAGGCTCTCGTCCCCAACGGGTGGTGCGGTTCTAGATGGAGAAGAGTTCCTCGCGCCTCAAGGTATTCGCGGTTCTGGTGCTCGTGATGTTCGCCGCGCTCTCGACGCGACTGTGGTTCCTGCAGGTGCTCGCTACCCAGGTCTACGCCGAGGAAGCCCAGAACAACGGCGTGCGCGAGGTCGCGATCGACGCCCTGCGCGGCGAGATCTGGACCGAGGACCAGTACGGCAAGCCCAACGGCGAGCCGCTCGTGCAGAACCGCAGCAGCCTCGAGGTGCGTGTCGACAAGCAAGAGCTCGAGGAGAGCGGCATCGCCGAACAGGTGCTCGGCGAGCTCTCCGCGATGCTCGACGTGCCGGTCAAGCAGATCCGCAAGGACCTGGAGAGCAAGCTCTTCTTCGATTACCAGCCCAAGCCGGTCGCGGAGTTCGTGGACGAAGAGGTCGCGTTCGCGATCCGAGAGCGGCAGGAAGACTTCCCGGGCGTGCAGGTTCGCAACACCAGCGTGCGGGAGTACCCGATGGGCCGGACGGCATCGCACATGGTGGGTTGGGTGGGCCAGGTGCAGGCCACGCAACTCGGTGACGACGGGTTCGACACCTGCGACGGATCGAGTTCGAACGCACGTTGCTACGGACCGAACGACATGGCGGGGCAGGCCGGCCTCGAGACGCAGTACGAGAAGTGGCTGCGCGGCGCGAAAGGGCTGCAGCGATACGTCGTGAACTCCGACGGCGAGCGCATCCGCGACCTGGGCGGCCGGCAGCCGACCCCCGGCGGCGACCTCGTGCTCACGATCGACAGCGCCTGGCAGCGGGCGGCCGAGGATGCGCTCGAAGAGAGCATCCTGCGAACGCGCCAGGTGCTCGACGAAGACAGCGGCAGCTACTACAAGGCCGACGCGGGCGTGGTGGTCGTGCTCGACGTCGAGACAGGGGGCATCAAGGCGATGGCGTCGTGGCCGGACTACGACCCGCGCTGGTACGTCTCTGGGCTCACGAAAGCGCAGGCGTGCTACCTGGGGAGTCCTCCCGACAAGTGCGCGGGCGCCAACAGCGCGGCGCCCCTGCTCGATCGGGCCTATCAGGAGGTGTACCTGCCGGGCTCGACGTTCAAGCCGTTCACCGCGCTCGCGGCGGTCAAGGAAGGCTTCGCGGACTTCAGCAGCTACTACCCGTGTCCGGCCGTCTATGTGCATCCGGGCGACACGTCGGGCGCCGACTTCGAGAACTGGTCCGACACAGACCTTCCCCCGGTGACGGTGTCGACCTCGCTCATCCAGTCGTGCGACTCGAACTACTACGCCTGGGGCTCGGACTTCTGGTACCGCTACCAGAACGACCAGCTCGGGGAGAACAACGAACCGCTCCAGAAGGACCTTCGGGCGTGGGGATTCGAGCAGCCGACCGGCGTCGACCTGCCGGGCGAGGCACAGGGGTTCCTGCCCGACGCCGCCTGGGGCAACGACCCTGCGCAGGAGGACCTCTTCGGCAAGGGCGGTTGGAACCCGGGCGGTTACATCCTCACGATGATCGGTTCGGGCTACATGTCGGTCACGCCGCTCCAGCTCGCGACGGCGTACGGGGCGATCGCGAACGACGGTCACCTCTGTCGGCCACATGTCGTCGATCGCGTGATGGCGAGCGACGGCGAGACCGTGCTCAAGAAGGTCGGTGGACGGTGCGACCGCACCGTGCCGTACACGAAGGCCGAGCTCGACATCATCCGCAACGCTCTCGCGCAGGTCCCCTCTGTGGGTACGGCACAGAGCGCGTTCGTCGGGTTCCCGCTTTCGGAGGTGCCGGTGGCCGGGAAGACCGGTACCGCGTTCCGCGGGGAGCAGTTCCAGGACACGTCGTGGTTCGCTTCGATGGTGCCGGCGAACGATCCGCAGTACGTGGTCGTCGCGATGGTGGAGCAAGCAGGCTTCGGCTCCGACGTCGCCGCGCCGCTGGTGCGCCGCATGATCGAGACGATGTATGGCATCGAGCCAGGCGGACAGATCATCACGCAGACGGGACAGGACTGATGGACGTCGTCGCGGGCCGCGTCTGGGCCGACGAGCGCCGGCCGGTCCGCCACGTCGACCCGATGCTGCTGATCGTGACGGCCGCGCTCGTGGTGATCGGTCTGTTCGCGATCTACTCGGCCACCAGCCAGACCCTGCGGGCCGACGGCTTCGACCCGTTCTCGCGGGTGAACAAGCAGGCGGTCACGGCTGTGCTCGGCCTCGTGCTGCTGCTCGTGATGGCGACGTTCGATTACCGGTTCCTCAAGGTGTACGCCGGGTTCATCTATGGGGCGACGCTCGTCGGGCTGCTGCTCTTGCGCATCCCGGGGCTCGCAGCGAGCGAGACCGGCACGAGCAACTACATCAACATCCCGGGCGTCAGCCTGCTGCAGATCAGCCCCTCGGAGTTCGCGAAGATCGGGCTGATCGTGATCCTCGCCGCGATGCTCTCCGAGCTGCGTTCGCCGGTGCCGACCATCTCGGACCTCGTACGAGTCATCGGCGTCGCGGGCGTGACGATGCTGCTCGTGTTCGTGAACGTCGAGATCGGCACGACGATCGTGCTCGCGGCCATCACCGTCGGCGTGCTGGTCGTAGCCGGCACCCAGGCGAAGCACCTGATCGCGCTCGCGGCGGGGGCGATCGTGCTGATCGTGATGGCGTTCCAGTTGAACGTCGTCGAGGAGTACCAGGTCGAGCGGCTGCTCACGGTCTTCGACTCCGGCTCGGTGAGCGAGGACGCCCGCTACAACCTGGAGCAGTCCGTGATCGCCGTGGGCTCGGGCGGCATGTTCGGACGCGGGTTCCTGCAGGGCTCGCAGACGAACCTCGACTACGTGCCCGAGCAGCACACCGACTTCATCTTCACGGTGGTGGGGGAGGAGTTCGGCTTCTTCGGGTCGGCGTTCGTGCTCGCGTTGTTCGCGCTGCTGCTGTGGCGAGCGATCCGCATCGCGTACCTGTCGAAGGATGCGTTCGGCACGTATCTGGCCACCGGCGTGGCTTCGATGTTCGCGATCCAGATCTTCGTGAACGTGGGCATGGTGATCGGCATCATGCCGATCACCGGCATCCCGCTGCCGTTCCTGAGCTACGGGGGCACGGCGATGCTCGTGAACTTCGTCGCGATCGGCATCCTGTTGAACGTGCACATGCGCCGGTTCAAGTAGCCGGGCGCGTCACCGTCCACAGGAACGTCGAGCCCTCGGGTCCGGTCGACTCGAGCACCACGTCGCCGTCCATCGCGTTCGCCGACATGCGCGCCAGCGTCAGCCCCAGCCCGACCCCCTGATGGGTGCGGGTGTTCAGCCGCTCCGCCTGCTCGAGCGGCTCGAAGATGCGGTGCATCGCCTCGGGGTCGATGCCATCTCCGTAGTCGGTGACCCGCACCTGCGGCCCCGACACGCCGAGGGTCACGGCGACGACGACCGGAGCGTCGACGGGGGAGAACGCCAGCGCGTTCTCGACGAGCTCCTCGATCACTCGGTGAGCGGCGGTGCGGTTCAGGCTCGCCATCGCCGGGCCCTCGGGGGCCTCGATCACGACCCTGTCCCGTCCCTCGGCGACCTCGCGCGCAACCTGCACCACGTCGGCCCACTCGGTGAGTCCGGCCTCGACGGCCGCTTCGAACCGGTGCACGAGCCGGGCCAGCCCGTTCGCCCGATCGACGAGGCTCTCAAGGATCGCGCCGCGGTCATCCGCGGGCGCCGTGCCCTTGGCGAGCGTCTGCGCCATGCCGAGGATCACGGTGACCGGGGTGCGGAGCTCATGACCCAGCCGTGAGATCAGCTCGTGTCGTCGAGCCGCCCGCTCGAGCAGCGCCTCCTGGGCGATCTCGAGCTGGCGGGTGCGTCGCCGCTCGCGTCCGAGCGCCTCGGTGAGCTCCTCGATCACGGTGGGTGTGACCTCAGGTGAGAGCACGCCCCCGCCGGTGACCGCCTGTCGTACCGCGTAGAGGATCTCGTCACCGTCGCTGTCCTTCAGCACGTAGCCGGAGGCCCCGGCCACCAGCATGTCGCGCACCGCCCGCTGGTCCTCGGAGCCCGTCAGGGCCACGATGCCGAGCGACGGGAACCTGGACTTCAATTCGCGCGTGGTCTCGATGCCGTCCATCTCGGGCATGCGGACGTCCATGAGCACCACGTCGGGGTCGAGGCCCCCGATCATGGCCAGCGCCTCCGCGCCGTTGGGCGCCTGCCCGACGACGGTCATCTCCTCGGTGTCGAGCAACATCGCGAGCGACTCGCGGAACCCGTCGTTGTCGTCGACAAGCAGCACCCGCACCCGAGGCATGGCCGATGGAAGGGTCGCCACGTTGGCGGGGAAGGTGTTGCTCATGCCGGAAGTGTCGGCAGGAATGGAGTACGGCGGTATCCAGCCAACGCCGGGTTCCCCCGGGGGACATGACCCTGTTCATCTGGTCCGGAGGGACTAGGCCGCCCGGTTCGAAAGAGCGTCGGGCGGCCGGTTCCCAGGCGAGGTCCCCAGGTGTGCCCGAGCGCGCTGCTATGCTCATTCCCAGACGTTCCCGTCCGTGGCCCATCGAGGGCTCGGGCGGGTTTCCATGAGTCGAGGAGGCGCGCGACCGCCGCCCGGCCACTCAGGCCAGGAGCGCGGACCGCGAGCGCCGGACAAGGACGTAACGGGTGCGCGATCTCGCGCGAGGCCCGGCGCGCGGCACCGACCGCAGCGTGGGCACCGACTTCACCACATCGCCGAGCGCGGCGCGTTCCATGCGCGTGCGTCTCGGCGATTGCGTCCCCACCGGCCTCTGCGTGCCCTCTCGCATCGACCGAGAGGAGTAACCGTGGATCACGAGACCGAGGTCGCGGCGCCGAAGGCGCCGACCGACCCTGAGGTCGACGAGCGCGTCGCCGCGTTCAAGCGTGGGGCGCCGCTGCCCAAGCCCTCCACCCAGGCGCCGAAGCGCCGGACCCAACCCAGGGCGACGAAGGCCGACGCACCCGTGAAGGCCGACGCACCCGTGAAGGCCGAAGGTCCCGCCGGTGATGCCGATGCCCAGGGTGACGGTGATGCGAACGAGGGGTCCTCCGGCGCAGCCCGCCGTCGACGCCGAGGGGGCCGTGGACGCGGAGGCCGAGGTTCCGGCGCCGATTCGACGACGACCACCGACGAAGGCGATGCACCGACGCGCGATCGAGACGAGCAGGTCCGATCCGCGGTCCCATCCGTCGACGCCCAGGCGCAGGCGCGTCGTTCTCGTGCCGCGTCGCGCCCGGTCGCTCCCGGCGAGGGAGAGACCGGCGCCGACGAAGCATCCGAGGCCGCCGACACCGCGCCGGACACATCGAACTCGCCCGGCACCCCGCGCAAGCGGCGACGCCGTGGAGGCAGGGGACGGGGGCGGGGAGGAAGAGGCAACGCTTCGGACCGAGCGGCCGACATCGCCGAGGACGGGGTCGACCCCTCGCCGAAGGACCAGACCCCGGCGACCCAGCGTGACGATGCGATCCCCGATGCGCCCGCCGAGGGCCAAGGGTCGCCCCGCCGACGCAGCTCGCGCGGAGGCTCCGGATCGAGGTCTGGGCAGGGTGGCAACGGCAACGGCAACGGCAAGGCCAAAGCCGACCGCCAGGGTTCCCGTGAAGGCAGAACGAAGCAGATGACGGTCGAGGAGCAGGTTGCCGCGGGCGGCCCCACGCGCGGGATCCGGGGCAACCGCAGCCGGACCGGCCGTGACGGGCGCCGTCGCCGCGAGCCGGCGATCGTGCCCCCGCGCTTCACCGACAAGCTGATGGTGATCACCGAGCGGGGCGAGCGTGACCAGATCGCCGTGCTCGAGGAGGACGTGCTGGTGCAGCACTACGTGACCCGCCAGGGCGCGACCTCGATGGTCGGCAACGTGTACCTGGGCCGCGTGCAGAACGTGCTGCCCGGCATGGAGGCCGCGTTCGTGGATATCGGCCGAGGTCGCAACGGCGTGTTGTACGCCGGCGAGGTGAACTATCGGCCCGAGGACCTCGAAGGGCCGGCCCCTCGCATCGAGAACGTGCTGAAGTCGGGCCAGGCCGTGATGGTGCAGGTCACGAAGGACCCGATGGGTGGCAAGGGCGCCCGGCTCACCGCGCAGATCTCCTTGCCCGGCCGCTACCTCGTGCTGGCGCCCGACCAGGATCTCTCCGGCATCAGCAGGCGGCTCGGCGACACCGAGCGCAAGCGGCTGAAGACGATCCTGAAGAAGGTGCAACCGAGTGGTCACGGCGTGATCGTGCGCACGGCCGCGGAGGGTGCCCCGGAAGAGGCGATCGTGCACGACCTGAAGCGGCTCATCGGGCTGTGGGACGACATCCAGAAGCAGGCGAAGAAGGTGAAGGCCCCCGCGGTGCTCTACGAAGAGCCGGAGCTCACGTTGCGGGTCTTCCGAGACCTGTTCACCGACGAGGAGTTCAAAGGGCTCGTCACCGATTCGCCCAGCATCCACGAGCGGGTGCTGGCGTACGTGCGTGACATCGCTCCGGACCTCGAGCCCAAGGTGACGCTGCACTCTGGCACGCTGTCTGCGTTCGAGGAGCACCGCATCGAGGAACAGATCCACAAGGCCCTCGACCGCAAGGTGTGGCTCCCGTCGGGCGGATACCTGATCATCGAGCGCACCGAGGCCATGACGATCGTCGACGTCAACACCGGCAAGAGCGTCGGAAAGACGAACCTCGAGGAGACGGTCGTGAACACGAACCTCGAGGCTGCGAAAGAGGTCGCACGTCAGCTGCGTCTGCGCGACATCGGCGGCATCATCGTCGTGGACTTCATCGACATGCTGCTCGACAAGAACAAGGGCAAGGTCGAGGAGACGATGAAGGAGGCCATGGCGCTCGACAAGACGCGGAGCCAGGTCTTCGAGATCGGGCCGCTCGGCCTGATGCAGGTCACGCGCAAGCGCGTATCCTCTGGCCTGGTCGAGTCGTTCTCGGAGATCTGCCCCACCTGCGAAGGTCGGGGCATCCTGATCAACTACGAAGGGTCGTGAGCACGGGGTGACCCGTGACCGAGCGGAGGCAACCATGTATGCGGTGATCAAGACCGGCGGCAAGCAGCACAAGGTGCGGGCCGGTGACGTGATCGAGGTCGAGAAGATCGTGCACGAGGGCGAGACGGTGTCGTTCCAGCCGTTGCTCGTCGTCGACGACGAGGGCGGCACGCACGTCGGCGCCGAGGCTGCGAAGGCGACGGTCACGGCGAAGCCGCTGGGGGAGAAGAAGGGCGACAAAGTCCGCATCTTCAAGTACCGGCCGAAGAGCGGGTACGCCCAGCGCGGCGGGCACCGCCAGCTGTTGACCCTGCTCGAGATCGAGAGCGTGGCCCTCGGCGCGAAGAAGAAGGCCCCCTCGAAGAAGGCCGCGGACACCTCGGAGGCCGAGGGAACGGCGGCACCCCAGACCGACGAGTCGTAGCGGGGCCTGCCCCCGCCTTTGCTACCCTGGAGGACCTATGGCACACAAGAAGGGCGGCGGCTCGTCCCGCAACGGCCGCGATTCCAATGCGAAGCGCCTCGGCGTGAAGGCCTACGGCGGCGAGTCCGTCACCGCAGGCTCCGTGATCGTGCGTCAGCGCGGCACCCGCATCCACCCCGGCGACGGCGTGGGCAAGGGCGGCGACGACACCCTCTTCGCCCTGCGCGAGGGTTCCGTGACCTTCACCGAGTCCCGCGGGCGCAAGTTCGCCTCGGTGCTTCCCGCCGAGTAGCCGTTCAGCGGCGGGCTCGGGCGCCGATCTCATCGGCCCACGCCTGGATCATCGGCTTCAGGCCCCCCGACTTCGTGGCGAGGTACTTCACGTTCTGGCGTTGGTGGCGGCGCTTCGACGTGCGTCGCATCGCGGCGAAGGGGCCCAGCGGGCGCCCGGTCGACGTCGTGCCGATGCTTCCCTGGTCCGGCGCCTGGAGCGGCGGCGGCTGCGTGAAGTAGTACGCGACCTCGACCCGGTCCCCATCGTCGTCGTGCACGACGATCAGGATCGGCGAGGCCTTCACGCGGCGGGCCGAGCGGATCTCGGCGAGCGGCACCTTGATCTCGCTCGCCGACTCCCGGTCCTCGAACACGAGCGCGTCGGCCTCGAGGCGCAGCGTGCCCTCCCGGTCGTGGACATCTCCACGGCGCAGTTGCACGCGCCAGACGGTCACCGGCTCCACCACGACCTCATCATGGCCCGCCGCGCTCCGTGCGACCACCGTAGGCTGGTGGGCATGACGTTCGTCGACGAGTGCACCGTGTTCGCCCGCGCGGGGCGTGGAGGCAACGGGTCGGCGTCGCTGCACTCGGAGCCGTTCAAGCCGCTGGGAGGGCCCGACGGCGGCGACGGCGGCGACGGCGGGTCGATCGTCTTCGAGGTGTCCCGCGGTGTGCACGATCTGTCGTGGCTCGCGGACCATCCTCACGTGAAGGCCGACGCCGGCGAACCAGGGCGCAAGTCCAAGCGTGACGGCGCCACCGGTCGCGATGTGGTGGTCCCCGTGCCTGACGGAACCGTGGTCTTCGACGAGCAGGGGCTCATGGCCGACCTCGTCGGCGAGGGAGCCCGCGGCGTGGTCGCCCGTGGCGGCAGGGGCGGGCGGGGCAACGTGGCGTTCGCGAGCTCCCGCAACCGCGTGCCGCGGACGGCGGAGCCGGGCGAGGACGGAGAGGAGAAGCGCCTGCGTGTCGAGCTGCGGACGGTCGCCGACATCGGGCTCGTCGGCCTCCCGAACGCGGGCAAGTCGACGCTGCTCGCACGGCTCACCGCGGCGAAGCCGAAGATCGCGAACTACCCGTTCACCACGCTCACGCCGAACCTCGGCGTGGCCGGAGACGACGCCGACCGGTTCGTGGTCGCCGACATCCCCGGGTTGATCGAAGGCGCGAGCGAGGGCAGGGGCCTGGGACACCGGTTCCTGCGGCACATCGTGCGTTGCCGCGCGCTCGTGCTCGTCGTCGACCTCGCCGCCGAGGATCCCGCGGTCGACCTCCGTATCCTCCGTGAGGAGCTGGTCGCCTACGACCCGGAGCTCGCAGACAGGCCGACGATCGTGGTGGGCGCGAAGGCCGACCTCGTCGACGATCCCGCAGCCGCTGCGGCGACGGCTCGGTGCGGGCGCGCTCCCGATCTCGGCCATGACCGGCGAGGGCGTCGACGACATGCTTCAGCGCCTGGGCCTGCTCGCGCGCCACGCCGAGGAGAGTCAACCCGAGCGCCAGCCGTACGTGGTGCTTCGTCCCGGCCGGCCCCGTTTCACGGTCGCGCGCGACCCTGATGGCCGCTGGCGCGTGACGGGCCGATCGGTGGAGCGGTGGGTGCTCGAGGCCGACCTCGACGACGAGGGTGACGTCGAGACGCTCGCGGGCCGGCTCAAGAAGGAAGGCATCGAGCGCAAGCTCGCGTCACTCGGGGCCCGTCGCGGCGACGAGGTGGCCATCCTCGACCGGGTGTTCGAGTACCTGCCCGACGAGACGCCCGGTGCCGAGGGTCGGCGAGCGGGCCGATGCGGAGGCCGCCGAGTGACCGACCTGCAGCGCCTGCTGCGCGAGGAGGAAGGGGCCTGGCGCGTCCTCGGTCACCACTTCGAGCGGGTCGGCGAGGACCGGTTCGAGGAACCGACCCTCACGCTCGGAAGGGTGGTCACCCAAGGACGCGATGTTCCACATCGCCGGGTGGATGGACGACTGCGCCGTGCAGCTCGGGCGCATCAGCGCCGGCTCGTTCGACCCGACCGAGGAGACGCGCGAGGCGATCGAGCGCCAGAACCAGGCGTGGTTCGAGATCTCACGCACCACGAGCCCGGCCGACGTTCGCTCCGGCTTCGGAACGTCGCACCGACGCATGGTGCAGGCGTTCGGCGCCCTCGACGAGGCCACACCCGAGGCGGTCGAGTGGTTCGAGGAGTCGGGCGCCCTGCATTACGCGAAGCACGTCGACGACCTGCGCGTGTTCCTCGGGGAGGTCGAACCGTGAGCATCTCGGTCACGGCGGTCGAGCCTTCCCCGGAGGTGTCGGGTCTGCCCACTAGGATGGGCGGCGTGAGGACGCGCCTGGGCATCATGGGCGGCACGTTCGACCCGATCCACTACGGGCACCTGGTCACCGCCGAGGAGGCGCTGCACCAGTTCGGGCTCGACGAGGTGCTGTTCGTGCCGACGGGCCGCCCCTGGATGAAGGAGCACGGGGTCGTCTCGCCGCCCGAAGATCGCTACCTGATGACCGTGATCGCCACGGCGTCGAACCCGTTGTTCGGCGTCTCACGCATCGAGGTCGACCGCGACGGTCCCACCTACGCCGTCGACACGCTGCGCGAGCTGCGGCACGAGCGCGGCGATGCCACCGACCTGTTCTTCGTCACCGGCGCCGACGCGGTGCTCGAGATCGTCGAGCAATGGAAGCAGCCCGACGAGCTGTTCGCCCTGGCACACTTCATCGCGGCGACCCGACCCGGGTTCGATCTCGAGGCGTTCGAGGCGCACGCACCCACGAAGCATCCCGAGATCACGGTGATGAACGTGCCTGCACTGGCGATCTCGTCCACCGACGTCCGGGCTCGCGTGCAGGCGGGCAGGCCGATCCGCTACCTGGTTCCCGAAGGCGTGAAGAGCTACATCGAGAAGGCGGGGCTCTACCAGTGAGCGGCGCTGTCCCTCCGGGCGAGCCGGTGCGGCCGTCCCGGGTCGAACGGGCCGCCCGCACCCGTCGCACCCGTCGTGGCGTCGCGTGGGGAGTCGCGGCAGCGCTCGTGGTCGCGGGCATCGGCGCCGTCGTCGTGAACCGCCGAGACGATCGCTCCACGCCGCAGAACGACGGACAGCCAGCCGCCCAAGCATCCGCCGACTCCACGATGCTCGCCCTGCAGGTGAACGGGGGCCCCGCGCCGTTCCTCGCGGTCGTCGGGGTACCGGCCGAGGGCACGCCGTTCCTGATGCCGTTGTCGTCTGAGCTCACGGTGGTCGTGCCGGGACAGGGGGAGACATCGACGGCGGGCGTCGCCGCCCTGCCGGGCGACTCGATGCGCGTGGCGCTTTCGAACATGAGCGGCATCTGGATCGAGCACTTCGCCGTGCTCACCCTGCGCGACCTCGCAACGGCGATCGATGCGGCCGGTGGCGTGACGGTGGATCTGCCCGAGGCATATCCCACCACCAGCGATGTGCTGGGACCGGGCGAGGTCACGTTGTCGGGCACGCAGGCGAAGGCGTTCCTCGCAGGTGCGACAGACGACGCCGGCGTCCGCTGGGAGATCCTGCTGAGCGCGATGTTGGATGGTCCGACCCCACCTGTGGTGACGGCCGACGTCGAGACCGACGACGTCGACGCCGTGAACGCGACGCTCGCGGCGGCGCGGGGCGGCGAAGTGCTCGACATGCCCACCGAGCGTGTGACCGCGACGATCATCGTGCCCGTGTATCCGACCCTCGACGAGATGCTCTCGGACGCCCTCAGCACGCCGGTGCCCGTGTCGGTGATCGTGCAGAACGGCAGCGGTGAGCCGGGGGTCGGCGAGGCGGTCGCCGTGCGCATCATCCCCGAGGCGTTCCGTGTGGTGCTCTCCCAGAACGCGCAGAACTTCGACGTCACCAGGACCGACGTGTTCGCGAACGGCCCCGACCACGAGTCGGAGGCCCGTGCGGTCAAGGAGGCACTGGGCGTCGGACGGGTTCGTGTGGCGGCGGTACCATCGAACGTCGGCGACATCACGATCGTGGTGGGGAAGGACTTCACGGCTTGACGCAGGAACAGAGGAAGCAGGCGGTCGACGCGACAGCGCTGCCGCCCAGCCGCGACGTGGCGATCGCCGCCGCCCGAGCCGCCGTCGAGAAGCAAGCCACGAACATCGTGGTCCTCGACGTGCACGAGATCATCGTGATCACCGACTTCTTCGTGATCTGCTCGGCAGCCACCCAGCGACAGATCCGCACGGTGATCGACGCCGTCGAAGAGGCGCTCCGCGGCCTGGGCGTGAAGCCGTTGCGCCGCGAGGGTGAGCCCGAAGCGGGCTGGTGGCTGCTCGACTACGTCGACGTCGTCGTGCATGTCTTCGGCGAGGAAGAGCGCGCCTACTACGACCTGGAGCGCCTATGGTCCGATGCCCCACAGGTCGAGTGGGAACCTTCGGACGCCGCAGCGACCGGCCGATAGAATCACCTGGCGAGGGCCCATAGCTCAGCTGGTAGAGCGCTTGGCTGGCAGCCAAGAGGTCGGGGGTTCGAGTCCCCCTGGGTCCACCGAAAGCCCCGAAACCCCAGGTCAGACCCCCTAGCAGGATCACCATCGTCTCTATCCGCTCCGCCTGCTACTGCAGTGCAAGGCATAACAGTAGGGTAGGGGGTGGGCAGTAGGTAGTACCTAAGGGGTGTCCCCTCCCCTTGCCCTCTCTGTACCGCCGGCGGATCGCCGGCACCCACCCAGCGGCAAACAAAGAACCGGGGTCCTCATGTGATGGGGTGGTGAGAGTATCTATGTAGCAACGCATATCACTCTGCAGACCCGCGCTTGCAAGCTTTACCCTGGATTCTCACCGACGGACAATCCTCTGTGACGCTCGCTGCACAAGCGGTAGCGAAACCACGCGCACCGCCGGCCCCTGCACGACCTCGGGAAGAAGCCCAGGTCAAGGGCACTTCTGGCGTGCACGTGCACGGCGAATCGCCGACGAGCACAGAAGAACGCCCAGGTCAAGGGGGGTTCTGGCGCCGACGACGCCGGATCCAGGCGCGACGTCGCGCCGCCCCCCCCACGCCCTTGTGCCCCGACACACCATGTGTCTGATGAGGTCGATACGAGAGGTCCGCGAAGCCCACGGCTGGTCCGTGCGCGAAACCGAGATCGTCACCGGCATGGCTTACAGCTCGCTGGCAAAGGTCGAGCGCGGCTCGGGCCTGCTGTACCAAGGCGATGGCAACTGGCAGTACAACTGGAAGACGCCGAAATCCTACGCGGGCAAGTGTCGCATCATGCGACTGAACCTCGCGGACGGTGCGATCGACAGGACAGCAAACTTCCAGTTCAAATAGGGAACGCTGCGCGTGAAGGGCCGGTCTTCGGATCGGCCCTTTCACGCTGTGGCCACTCCGCAGGGAGTTCCACCCCGTGGCTTCGCATCCCGCCAACGCTCCACGTCATCGCGCCTCCACAACCGACGCCGTCCGATCACCTTCGCCGGCTTCGGGAAGTCCTCGCGCTCGGCGATGATCTGGCTCACGCGCTGATGGGTCACGCCGAGAGCGTGCGGCTGACTGGTGTGGGCCACCCGAGAGCGCAGGTTGTGAAACTGGCGAGTCTGCATGATGAGATGCACGGGCTCTCCCACCAACAGGGCGAGAGGCAGAGTGAGCAGCGGCGGGCGGCTGCGGCTCCGCGTGCGGACCACCAATCGGGTTCGACCGTTGGGAGCTTCGTTCAGGTAGAACGCCCAGGACCCTTCCGTGGAAGCCGACGGCAAATCATCGGTTCGCGGATCGAAGGATCGGCCGAACAAGCCGTAGCTCGTCTGCAGCACCAGGGTGCGGTTCGGTTCCATGATCTCGACGGTCCACCAGTTCGTCGGGCCTTCGGGGGCCCGGTAGAGATGCTGCCCCACGTCCAAGCCCTGCCATTTGGGGTGGATGCGATCCGCGCTCGGTTCTCCGTCGTTGTCGACCCAGTCCCAGCTGTACCAGCCCCCCCGGCCGCCTCCCATCTGCACCAGCCAGGGCCAGACCTTCTCCGGTGGTGCTGGCAGGGTCGTGGCCATCGTTGCCCCCCCGTTCGGATCGGGGACCAGCTGGTCGCCGGGGAGGCTACTGGTCGTCTCGGCTTGCGTCGCGCCCCAGCTCCGCATCCGTGGCCGCACCCAAGCGGCATACACCACGGCCGAAACCGCCGCGAGAGGGAGCACGCTCGGTCGGAACCTCGTCATGCCCCGTCCTCTAGCTTCGGTTGCGCCCGGCTGCAGTGTCATCGCCCATGAGTGGCTCAAGCAGCGTGAGGCGTGCCTCCCCGATAAGCCTGGAACAGGCCGGTGAAGGTAATGACCACTCCTGCAATCGCCGTGGTGATCCCCACCCAGTCGGGGCCGCCACTGGTGGTCGTCAGGCCAAGCACGACGATCGCAATCCCGATTACGCCGACTCCCGCCCCGGCGAGCGAGAGTCCGACCTTCCTCTCTCGTCTGGTTGTCATCCGAGGTCTCCCTCCATCAAGTTCCTTCAATTGTCACTCTGACCGATGGGATAACCCGCCTGTAGAGGCAAGAGTCCTGTCAGGGTGAGGCCCACCCTTGCTGGGCGAGCGTTCCCGAATGGACGTAGAGGCACCCTGGATCTGTGCGGGTGCCTTGCTAGCCGGACGGATTCCACACCCGAGGCTGCGGGGGGGAACGCCGATCGTCGAACACTTATTGCGTGATCGCCAGGGTGTTGCCTTCGCTGTCCTTGAACCACACGCCCTTGTGACCACCCATCGAGGCGATCTCACCCTCCCAGGTGATGCCCTCCATCTCGAAGGTGTCGAAGGCGACCCCGCGGCCCTTGAGGTCCTCGACGATCTTCTCCACGTCGTCCACGGTCCACTCCATGACCGTGTTCTGGGCGGTGCCGGCGAACGGGGTCGGGAACAAGGCGAACTTGCCACCCGCGCAGTCGTACCAGACCCCACCCATGTCCTCGGACGTCGGCTCGAGGCCGAGCTTCTCGCGGTACCAGGTCTTGGCGCGTTCGATATCAGCGACCGCGATGGTCGTGTGTGGCTGGAACTGATCGAGCATCCTCGACCTCCCCGCGGGCACTCCGGTTGCCTTGTTCCGTCAGTATCTTCCACCCGCCCTGGATGTGTACACCCTCGGTCTGTGTTGCGGAGGCCAAGGCGCGGCATGTCTCGTCGTCGAGCCGAGCAGCTTCGGGTAGTCAGGTGAGGAGCGGATTCGCACGACGGTCAGATCGGGAGCAGACTGAGCGACGTCGATGAGAAGGAGGAAGCGCGATGGGGAAGGTGTCGAAGGACTCAACCTCCGAGCCGATCGAGGCGCCAGGCTTCGAGGGTCGGTACGGCGAGACCGAGGGGTACACGATCGGGTTCGAGCGGTACAGCGAGCACGCCGACATGACCCCGTTGTTCGTGGGGCTGCCGGACGACATGTGCCAGTCCCCACACTGGGGCTACGTGTTCAAGGGGAAGCTCGTGTACCACACCGCCGACGGCGACATCGAGATCACCGACGGCGAGGCCTACTACGTGGGACCCGGCCACACGCCGGAGATCTTCCCGAACACCGAGATCGTGGAGTTCAGCCCGACCGCCGAGCTGAACAAGACGATGGAAGTCGTCACGAAGAACATGGGGGAGTAGGGCTGGAGGGCGGTGGGCGGTCCCGCGTTCGAGCGGCGGCGCCCCACTGCCGTCAGCGCATCCGGCTAGCCTGGGCCATGCTCCCGATCCTCGTCCAGCACCTTCCTCGAGACCGTGAGCGGATGGGACTGCGCGAGGTGCAGATGGCGGGACGCCTCGGGCTCACGCTCGCCGAGTATCGGGAGCTGGAGGCCGGCGAGCTGCACATCACCTTCGACCTGTACGAGCGGATCGTCGAGCTCTGCGGGTGGCCGCGCTAGCGAACCGGCCTCGTGATCGCCTCGAGCGAGTCGACCACGGCCTGCCGCATCGCCTCACCACCCGCCTCGATCTCATCGAGCAGGTCGCACCAGTCCGTGAACGACGGATCCTCCCGTAGACGCTCACGCACTGCATCCCGCACGTCCTCGGGGCAGCGGAGATACCCCAGCAACTCGGCCCGGAGCCAAGGGCGAGAAGTCTGCGGGTTGTCCAAGAGGGTGCGGGCTGAGAAGGACATTGCGGACGAGACTACCCACGAGCAGCCCACACCATGCAGGTGCCCGTCGTCTGCTCCCCCCTCGGCCTGTTCGGGCCCCTACTTGCCCGGCTTGACGAAGGCAGCCTCCCCGCCTGGCTGCATCTCAATATCCAGTCGCGCCGTTTCTCCCTTGGAGAGGAACTTGGGACTGTAGAAGCGCCACTTCAGCTCGCTGGAGTTGTTCGAACGGTTCGTGTCGATCAGCTCGAAGTTGGGGTCGATGAGGGCATAGAAGGTGTATTCGGCGTCTGGAACTTCATCACGGTAGACGAGCTCCTTCTGTGAGCACGGGGTCTGGAACCCGGCCCCGATGATGGCATCCTCCGGGATCGTGAAGATCTCTTCGCTGTAGATGCCCACACCGTTCTTGCGGAGGTAGGTGCCCACGACGACCCGAAATGAGCTGCTGGGAGCGCTACGGCCAACGTTTCTCAATGTGTAGCCGACGCAAAGGGTCTTCGCCTGGTGGTTGATGTTGAAGTACCACTGGCCGAAGGCCAGGTCCGGGTACGGGAGGAAGACTCCGCCCACCTCCTCGGGACCGATGCTCTCTGGCCTGTCGAAGAAGTGATGTGGCATGCTGACCTCCCGGTCTCGGCGGGCAGCGATATCAACCAAGCACATGTCCCGCAGGAGCGCAAATCGATAGATAGCGTCAAGGAAGCGCTCTCCCCCTGAGCTAAGCGCCCGTCGACACGCTGCGTCGAGACCCTCGGGCCCGGAGATCCTCCCTCCCGCCGACTCCGGGGGTCTCTCCACGTCAGGACCCCGTTCTACACCCCTTGGTTTCCCACGCACGGTGGGCCGACTCACGTTCCAGCGCAGATGAAGCACACCGGTACGGACGGTATGGCTGGCAGCCAAGAGGCCGGGGGTTCGAGTCCCCCTGGGTCCACCGAAAGCCCCGAAGCCCCAGGTCAGAGCGGGTTTCTAGTTCAAGGGTTGTTCCGTGGTGGATTTGACCACAGCGGTCACACAGTCGCTGCTGGCTGACACCGAGCATCGGGGCGATGTCGGTGACGCGGAGGTAGCCCTTCTCGACCAGGGCTCGGACCTCGGCTGATTCAGGCACCCCCCGGAGGCTAGACACACGCTTGAGATCCGGCACCCCGTCTGACAGGTGGTGTGAACTTGTGGCGCATAGGTGGTGGTTGCGTCGCTCCACTTCCCGAGCCGTAGCACCACACCGATACTCGCAAGCATGGAATGGATGCCATGAGGGCGATAATGCCGAGCGGATTCGTCTTCTCGGGAGAGCAGACCCCCCCGCCCAACAGCGACCCTTCACCGAATTGGCCGCCCCGATCCCGAACGGCAACCGTGCTGGGTTGGGCCTTCTCCTTGAGTTGGATCGGCTTCACCGTCGTCTTCGTCGTCGCCGTGTCTTCGTTGCTGGGTGCGAACGGACCGACCGGCGTGCGTGGTACCCTCAGCAACTTCACCGTCGTGGTGACGGCGAGCCTCTTCGGCGGATGCATCGGATGGTTCATCGGAGCCGTGATCGGCTGGCTCGACTCGCGAACCGTCAAAGAGCCGGCAGGGGAGAGCGCCCAGGGAACGCTCGCGGCGCTGGGGTGGACCGCCCTCGGCTTCCTGATTGTGGCGTTGAACGGCGCCCTTGTAACCGTGATCATCGCCGCCGCTGGTGCGGCGCTCGTGATCGTGACGATGGTTGTCCTCGAGCAGCGGCGGATTTCGGGTCGGTCCGGAGCGATGATCGGCGCGATCGTTGGCATCGTGATCCTCGTCCTGGCCGGGATGCAGTTCAGCTCACTCCTGCCGCTCGACCGAGCATGGTTGATCGCATGGCGGGCGGACCAAGCAGAGGCCGAGACCTTCGCACCGAACCTCCTGGCCTCGGCGCCGCAGGAGTGCGCCGTCCCCACGGACGTAGGTGACAACGACGACAGCCTCGGACGGAGCGAACGGGCGCGTCCGCCGTGGTTAGAGGGACACGTCCCTCGCTGGCTCCCCAGGGGGTTCGGTCTCCTCACATGGAGCCTGCCCCCAGGAGGCACGGCTGGAGTCTGGACGGACGACCGCTGCCGACAGATCCGACTCGTGCTCTTCGAAGGGAACCCCGAGTCCGTGCGTCGGAACCGCGTCCCCGTCGCTGACCGGGTTGGTGATTGGGCTGTCCTGGCGAAGCCGTGTGCGAGCGATCACGCTGCAGAAGTGCCGTGCCTCGAATACCTCGCCTGGTCTCCCGGGGTCCAGGGCGAGGGTGAGGGCGAAGTCCTCGGCCTTCGTCTCCGGATGCGCGGCCTCGACCGCGACGAGGGCGACAGGATCGCTCTGGGGATTCCGGTCTAGGCAGAGCGCACGATCAGGATCGAGACGGTGAGCCTTCGCTTGGCTTTGTCCCGACAGCCCCGCCCGTCTTCGCCTCCGGCTAGCCTGGTCCATGCTCCCGATCCTCGTTCAGCACCTTCCACGGGACCGGGAGCGGATGGGGCTCCGTGAAGTGCAGATGGCGGGACCCGCTCGGGCTCACGCTCAGGGAGTACCGGTCGCTCGAGGCCGGCGAGCTGCACATCACGTTCGACCTGTACGAGCGGATCGTCGCGCTGTGCGGATGGCCGCGCTAGTGAACCGGCCTCGTGGTCGCCTCGAGCGAGTCGCGCACGGCTTGCCGCATCAGCGGTCCGCCGGCCTCGAGCTCGTCAAGCAACTCGACCCAGGCAGCCATCACGGGATCGGGGCGGAGGCGTTCACGTTCCTCGGCGCGTGCCTCGTCTGCGCAACGCAGGTGGCGGAGGAGTTCGGCTCGCAGGCGCGGCGGGAGCGAGTGAAGAGTATCGAGGAGGGTGGGTGCAGTAGACATGGAGAGAGGCGAGTAGCTGTCCCTGGCATCGCCTCGAGGGACATCACGCTCGCCCCAACCGTCAGCGCTCGGCGTCTGGCGGATCGAACGTGAGCCTGCCGACCGACTCGCCGTAGTCCCAGACGTCGATGCCGGGTGGCTCCACACCGAACGTCGTGACCGCCGTACAGATCTGGCTCCGATGGTCAGTGCCGTGGTGCATCGCCTGTGCGAGCCAGATCCCGACGAAGGTGTGCTCCACTGGTCCGTCGATCGTAGGCGTCGCGAGCGCCAGATCGGGATCGAACCCCTCGGCGAGTTGGCGCTCCCACTCGCGCCCGTTCGCCTCCGCGGCGACGCGGATGGCCCCCAGGTCGGCGTCATCGTCCGGGCCGTCGTAATCGCCTTCGGTATCCGCGAGGCGGAACAGGTACCAGCCGTCGGAGTCGACCACGTGCCGGAGCGTCTCCTGCACGCTCCCGTACATCGCCGGGAACGGCTGGTGGAGCTGCTCGTCGGTCAGGTCCGCACAGGCGTCGAGGACGCGCATCGTCGCCCAGTTGTGATGCCGGATGGCGTCTTCCACGAGAACCCAGTCTACGGCTCCTCCCTCCCTCTAGGTACATCCGCGGGAGTACGGGCACCCCGGCGTGCCTTTCCCTCCAAGCTGCCCAGACCGCCGGCCCATGCTCGACGCGCGGTCATGCCGATGGCCATGCAGCCGAACCTGGTCCCGACTAGTGCAGGTCGGTCGCGCTGTTCGCGTCGTCCATCCGGTGCCACGCTGACAGTGAGGCAACGGAGAGGAGGCGAACCATGTCTGCATTCATCCGTTCATGCCTCGTGGCGATCTTGGCGCTGACACTCGCCGCGCCGGCCGCGCTGGCCAACGACGACGTAGAGGTGACGAAGACCGGTCGCGGCACGATGGGGTCGGTCTGGAAGGTCGAACTCGACCGGGAGCACCGCATCGAGGTCGACTTCGAGGTGAACTCCCCGAACAAGCGAGCCGGGCACGTGTGGAGGATCGTGATACGCCACAACGGCACGGTCTTCTTCAGGGGCACCCGCACCGCGGATCACGAAGGGGAGTTCGAGGTCGACAAGACCGTCGCCAGCGTGGCAGGTCCCGACACCATTCGGGTCCGCGCTGTGGACCGCAGCAACGGTGAGATCGTCAGGGCAGCTGCGGCGATCTAACCCCAGCCAGGTCGCTCGCGTTCTCGCCCCACCGACCTCGTCGGTGTCGATATACGGTTCATGAACACTCGTCCACACCACGGACTCCTATCCAGCGTGATGTGAGGTGAGGTCTGCAGGGAGCAGCGAGAAGACCACGCAGTCGACGCGCCGGTCGCCGATCTCCATATACGACCGAAGAACGCCCTCTTCCACATAGCCGCTCCGTTGTGCCACTCGCCGAGATTCCTCGTTTGACGGCTCAGCGAAGAGGGAGAGCCTGGCGAGGCCGAGGTCTCCAAGCGCCCACCGCGAGATCAGCTGGACCGAGCGAGTCGCGAACCCCTTTCCTCTTGCCTCCGGGAGGAGCCAGTAGCCGACGCTTCCCCGCTTGGAGTCCGCGAGGTCCCCGAGGATCACCCAGACGTGCCCCAGACAGACGTCCGTCTGATCGCAGATCGAGAAGGTCGCGCGCGTCCCCTCGGTCCAGCGAGACAGGTTGAGTTCCAGGACCTCGCGTGCCGAGTCAAAGGGGCCGATCCACCGGACCACGTCCGGATCGGCGATGCCTCGCCCGATCGGTCGAAGATCGTCCTCCCGGGGCGGTCGAAGGGTGACGACACCGTCGCTCAGGGGTCGATCGGGAACCGCAAGCTCCACACGGAAAGGATACGGTCCGCCGCCGACACCACTGGCGAGCTTCTGGACGTGCCTTGTCGTTCTCATGAACCGCTCGCGTGGCGGTCCAATGTCAAGGGACATTCGTGAATCCTCGGGCACCCAGTCGGGACGTCGCTGGTCCTGTCTCACGTCGACTTGGGCGAGCGCGGGGTCTGGCTCCTCACGAACTTCGTACCCCCAACGGCAATGAGCATGACACCTATAGGCACCAGGACGAACGTCGTTGACAGAGATCGGAACGGATTGACGGGTGGTCGATGGCCTTGCGACGGCATGGTTCGGCGTGCCGTCGCTGATCGAAGAGGCTATCGACCGTGGACCCGGTTCGTCGAAGATCAGCTGTTCGTGTTCTTCATCGTCGGGGCCGCGCTTCTGTTCGGGATCGGCTGGCTCATCGACAAGTGGAAGGGACGGTAGCCCCGAGCTAGCCGTGTCAGACCAGCGTGGTTGAATCACCGAGCGCACAGCACACGACCCCGGGATCCTCCCTCCCCGGGGTCGTTTACGTCCGGGAGTGGGGGAGTAGGGGCGCAGGCAGGAGAGGTCACCGCCAAGCGACTATCCGACCCACGCCCGACGCTAGATTAGCCACGAGCCCGACACCCCACCGTGCAAACACCCCTTGGTTTCCCCCACACGGTTCGGCGGTTTACGTTCCAGGGCAGGGGGACTACAGCGGTTCAAATCAGTTGGCTGGCAGCCACGAAGTCAGGGGTTCGACTCCCCTTGGGTCCACCGAGGGTCTGGACCCTGAGTCACACGACGGTCACACGAACCGAGCACCGATGCAGGCCGCCTCGCGGCGGTTGCATTCGTCGGACCTCAGTGGAACGGGCACCCGCACGTCGCGATCCACACAGAATTCCGCTGGCTGTCGATGGCGACGCTCGATGCGAAGAACCCCGCGGGCATCGCAATGTCCACGACATCGGCCTCGTCGTCGTTCTGATCGAGAACGTAAACGTGCTTGGCTGCGGCGATCCAGATCTTGCCGAGGCCGATCTCGGCGTCGGCGAGCGGGCCGTCGAACCCGATCGCCCGGCCTCGTTCGGCGGTTCGTGGATCCAGTGGCGTCACGGCGGAGGCGCTCTGATCGACGAGCCACAGCTGGTCTGGTGAGCCCCCCTGCTTAGGACCGACCAGGTACGCCTCCTCAGGGATATCGAACGTCCTGAACCGTTCCTTTGTGACATCGAACCTGATGATCTGGCGGTTGTCGCAGTCGCAGATCCAGACGAAATCCTCGAAGGGCACGACCACGGCGGGGGAAGAAGCGCCCGAGGGCCAGGTCTGTACGTTGAGCGTGATGGGATCGACGCGTCCGAGATCGCCCCCACTGCTGACGAACCACATCGCCTCTGCACCCGCCCCGAGCGCCGCAACCCCACCTTCGATGTCGAGGGAGTCCACGATCTCACCGGAGACGAGATCCACCCGACTGATCGAGTCGACCTCCGACCGCGACGCGAGCCACTGTGAACCGAAGCCGATGGCGGACGCATCGTGAGCGACGGTGTCGAACGTCTCGCGAACCTGGCCCGTCTCCAGATCACGGGTGCGCACGGACGAAGGAGTCAGCTGGAATAGCGCTCCGTTCTCCACCGAAAGTGCGCCCCACAGGTGGTCTGTGATCAAGCCGTCGGCGACCGTGGTAGCGATCTCGGCCTTGCCCGCATCGAGCTTGACCAGGCTGGTCTCGGGGGGCGGGGACGGGGCCTCAGCCGGTCTCACAGCGATCCACAGGGCGAGTCCGGCGACAACCGTTACGAGAGCGGCGACCAGGACGCTGGCGCGGCGTCGCCAGCGGGCCGGCCCTCGTACTCCAATCGTGTCAAGTCGCACTAGGGCGTCGGCCGGATCGATCGGCATGGGCGTGGGTTCGCCGCCAATCGATCGTACTGCCACCAGCTGCCACGTTCCGGGGACGCCCTTCAGCTCATGCGCTGCGACGTCGTCGAACTCGATCGAGGAGCCATGGACCAGATCCTTGACGGTGCTGGTCACCAAGACCTCGGCCGACCCGGCGAGCGCCATCACGCGCGCCCCGATATGAACCGCAACGCCACCAAGGTGTCCCTGGATGGTCTGGACCTCACCCGTGTGCAGCCCTACTCGAACGTCGATCCCCAGCTCCTGAACGGCGTGGGTGATCGCGACCCCTGCGGCGACCGCCTTCGCCGGCTCAGGGAAGGTCGCCAGGAACCCGTCTCCCGTGAAGTTCGCCTCGCGTCCGCCGTGATGTCGAATCGCAGAGCGGACGACCTTGCGGAAGCGGGTGAGCAATGTCGTCCAGCGCGCGTCCCCGAGGTCGGAGGCCACATGTGTGGATCCGACGATGTCGAGGAAGAGGACGGTTGCGAGCCGGCGACCCGGAGCCGAAGGACTCATGAGGCAATCCTCCGCTCATCCATCTGACCGGACAACCCTGCGGCGCTGGCGGAGCGTCTCCCGTCGACGGTTCTGGAGCGATGGATAAGAGCGGCGAGGGCCCCGCTCCCGCGCCATATCACCGGTTCGGAACCTGGACGCGAACGACGTGCGGGAAGCCCACGATGTGGTTGAGGAGGGGGTCATCGCTTGCCATCCGGGAGCGCTCGGGCCGGGCGCCTAGAGACGCTCCCACGAACCCCTCTCGGGATCGAGGCCAGGTGTCGTCGGAGGACACCTCTTGGAGCAATGGTCCTGTGACGCCGCCGAACAGGATCACACGATCAGTTCTCGGGTCGTACGCCATCGACGTGTAACCACGTGATGCGGGCCGCCGCTTGGCGAGTGCCGGTTCCGTGTGTCGCAGTCGTAGTCAAGACGAGGTGGGTGCGCGGGCCGGTCCTTCGCAGGTGCTCGTGTCGTCCACCGTGAAGGATCTCACCGTCGGCTCCGGACTCTCGTACGAGGATGCTGGCGAACACGAGCTGAAGGGCGTCCCGGATCGTTGGCGCCTGTACCGAGTGGTTGAGTGAATCGGCGAGATCGAGATGGGGAACAACACAGCTGTTCCTTCCGTGACAGGCCGACTCCGTCGAGCGATCCGTAGTGATCATCATCGTCGCTCTCCGCCGGATGAGCGCTTCCTGGCTGCCCACACATGCCCACACGCCTCGGAGGCTGTTCCCGCAGGTCAGAGGACGGGTATCGAATCCCCTTGGGTCCACTGTCTACCATGCAGTCAGTACACCGCGAGCTGTTCTCGCGTCAGGCCGGACAGGCCCATCTTGTCCATCGTGCGGGCACGCTGGGTGGCGAAGTCTTCGCCCGCGACGATCGAGGCGATGCGGATCACGGCATCCATGGTGGGGGTCGGCACCGACAGGTGCCGAGCCAGGTCGGTGAGGAACACCATCGAGTAGCCCACGTCCTCGGTCAGGTAGCGGTGATGAAGCTCGTCCTGCGCCTTGATGCCACGAAAGCCTGGTGCGGTGGAGTAGCCGGTGGAGTAGTTGGACTCGCTCATGTAGCCCTGCCGAACCCCGAGATCCGGCTCGGCGAGGATCTCCACGCCCAAGGCCCTGGCGACGGATAGCCGCTCGCCGTCGACCGCCTTCATGAGGCGACCGACCGCCTCGGTAACCCCTTCCTCATAGAACATGAAGTCACCACCCGTGCGTTCGATGAGGGCGGCGTTGAGCAAGGTGACGGCCGGATGGATGACCGGGTTGCCGTTCTGCAGCGTGGTCTGGAAGATCCCCGCGGCCTCGTCGGTGTTGCGGTACACCTGCCGCAGGACCTCGAGCAGGCGAGGCGTGTTGCTGCGCGGGGCGGCAGCGGCCGAGAAGCCGGTGTCGAACCGGTGGAAGATCCGCACACTGGCGTGCATCGATGCGCGTGCGGCGTACGGCAGCGTGCTGGTCTCGCCCACGACGACGCTCTCGTCATGGAGGTCCAACCCCGCGGCGTGCTTGAAGGCCAAACTGCCGACGCACGAACTGGGGCAGACCACGACGGTCATCCCGGGGCGCAGGTGACCGCGAGTGTCACGGCCGAACGGCTCTGTGGCATAGGCGGGGCCGACGACGAAGACCACGTCCACACCGTCCAGCGCCTCGGCGATGTCGGTGGTGACCGTCGCCAGAGAGACGAACCCCTCAAGCTTGCCCTCGGCTTGGATCCCGCCGCGCTCGCGGACCGGCACCAGATGGTGCTCATGGGCATGCTGTGCGTACAGCGCGACCTCATGCCCCTGACTCGCCCACTCGTAGGCGACCGCGAGCCCTCCACCGCCGGCCCCCAGCACCGCGATCCTCATTCGGCTGACTCCCTTCGTGCGCACGCCTGCTGCGTCGTCAACCCAACCGTCTCACACACAAGCTGCGCGACAGTCGAGCGGCATCGTCCGTTACGGCGATGCGTGAGGCCGGGGCGTTCCGACCATGTTGTCGCCGCTTGGCACCGAGACGACACGGCAGTGATCCTCAAGGACTACCCGTCCGCGCCCTTGCGGTCGAACTCGAGGGCAGGACTTCCGCGTCTGAGTGGACGATGGCGAGATGCGGGTCGGCGACTCTCTCATTGAGCGGATCCGACGAACGTTCTCGTCTGAGGAGCTTCCGGAGGCGCTGGGTCTGGTTTGCTCGCGTTCGTCGAGAGGGAGATTCGTGATCTCGATGGGCTAGTTCTCTGGAGGCCACCTCGGATGACGTGAGTCCGCCCGTGGCCGGTGAGGTGTCAATCCTCCCGACCCGGGCACGTAGGAAGCTGCCCTCTCGCGCTTCCTGCGCTGTCACAGTCGCGATCAGGGGGGTTTGAGGCGCCGCCAGTGGGGAACGTTGATCGCAGCGGTCCGGCCCTAGCGGTCAGAGAACCGCGCCGCTCAGGAAGCGGCACACGGTAGGCCCGCTTGCGGTCACACATCCCTCATGTGTGAATAGAGAAGCCCCCACGCCCGGGGAAGGGGCGTGGGGGTTTCTTGTTCCGCACGTCGCCCGACCGGGCTCGCTCGATCGCCCAGCTCCTGGTACGGAGCCCGGCATGGGCAAGATCCCGGGCGGATCTCGATTCGATGGGGCTCTCGACCTCGTGCGAGCGCACGTCACGGGTCGTGAGGGTCACCGGAAGGTGTCCTTCGTGCGCGGATGCAACGTCGTGAGCAAGGTCATGCAGCTCACCAAGATGGACGATCGGTTGGACTGGCTCGATCCTCCAGAACAGCGTGACGAACCCGTATAGGCGATCGGGGCCAGGGGTACATGTTCGATGTCGTCGTGACCTGCACCGGCGGGGGACTGTACCCGCCCAACGACGCTCCTCCGACGGAGCCCTTCATGTGCGGTAGGCGCCGGCTCCCTGGCACCCCGGCTCCCTCGACAGGGTAGAAGCGGCCTTTGATGGGTATGTCGCCTCCGTGCGAAGGGAGGGCGACATGCCGAAGAGGAAGCTGTTTGCCGTGTCGAGGCCCAAGGACGGTGGCGGGGACACCAGGGAGTTCGATGCCGGCCTGATCGCGTCCGGTGATCGAAAGCCCGGGGGCCTCTACGTCCCGACGGGTGTCCTAAGTCGCGGACCTCATCAGGTTGTGCGGGTTGTCAGGTCCGACCGATTCGGAGCTGCGTCGATCCCTAGAAGCGAGTCCTGATGTCGACGTTGTGTGACCCCCCGCCCGTTCCGACGATCACGCCGTTGCTAGGTGGTGGCCGGTGTGAAGCCGCCGCAGCCACACTCGGAGTAGAGACAACGGCGAGCCTCGAAGTCGCCGTGGACGAACTCCGTATGCTCACACACCGTGCAGAGGACTCGACGCGTGTCGGCAGGACGGAACGGCACGGTCTGCTGAGAAGATGTCGTCTGCATACACCCCGAACCGTAGGGCATCTGGGGGACCAGGACATCGGCCGAACGTCTACTTCTTGCCGCGGGCGGCTTCGGGGAGCTCAGCCCCGGTCGAGGGGAACTTGTGGTTCCTGCACATCATGTTCGCCGCGCTCAGCTTAGCCGCGCGTAGAACGTCTGCTTGACGCCCGACACCTTCGTGAACTCGCCGCCCACATGGAGCCTGGAGCCGTCGACCTCGAGAGCCCAGACCCCGTTGTACTTGCCCGTCAACGAGGGCGACCACCCTTGCAAGGAACCGCTCAGCGAGTAGGTGGCGAGGTAGCGCCGGGTCTGGCACTCGTCGTTCGGGTCGAGGGTGCCGGGGCTGCCCGACCGGAAGCCGCACCCGTCGCCCGCCTGATCGGCGACCTCGACGAAGTGTCCGCCGATCACGAGCACGCCGTCCATGTACGCCAGCTCCTGCGTCGAGCCCGACGTGTCTCGCTTCCAGCGCTGGGAGCCGGAGGTCGTGTACGAGGCCACGTAGTCGCTGCCGCCCGCACCGAGGTACAGGTTGCCATCGATCAGCTCGACCGCAACGCCCCACGCGGTCGTGCCTGCGCCCTGCGGCTTGAAGCTCTGGTCCCACCGCCCGTGGGTGTTGAGCTTGATCAGGCTCTTCGCGTTGTCGGTCGCGCTGTCCACCCGATCGCACTGGCACGCGACCCAGATCGTCTTGCCGCTCAGCGCCATGTCGCGGTACGCGGGCGACGTCTTGTGTCCCCGGAGGCCAGGGTTGATGCCGAGCTTCGTTCGCGTCCAGAGCTTGCGGCCGGAGAACTCGAACGCTGAGAGGCTGATTCCGCCCGAGTAGACCCTGCCGAGCCTCTTGGTTGCGAGCACCGCTTTGCCCACGGGTGCGGAGAACGTCCTCACGATGTGTCCGTCGGCGCCGTCGACGACCACGAGGTTCTTCAGCGACGGGCCCGACGAGAACTTCCCGCCGATCAGCACTCGGGAGTTGGATCCACCTTGGTAGAGAGCCATATCCCACACTTCGGCTCCCGGCCGCCCCCCCAGTCGTGGTGCGATGTTCTTGAACGCGCCGGTCGTCGCGTCGAACACGGCGACGTTCTCGACGTTGGCCACGACGCTGCCGCTGCGGGTCATCACGCGGGTGAACTTGCCCCCGATCCAGATGTTGTCCCCTGCCTTGACGATCGTGCGAACGCGACCGTCCACCATGAGCGTGGAATCGGGTGACTCTCCGGGCAGTGCCTCCGCAGGCACGATGCCCAGCAGCAGCGTCACCGCGACGACGATCGATGCCGTGAGCACGTGTGGCTGGAGGAGACGACGGAAGCGAACAGGGGAGACCATCGGCTTTCGCCAACATACGCCGAGCGCCTCGCCCCTGTCGAACCGATCAGGGTTGCACGGCACAGGCATCGAGGGTGTCTGAAGCGCTCCTCCCCAGGCGATCGAGTGGGTCGGCTTTCGAATCCATGGGTGAGGCCCCGCGCGGAGGCTGCTTCGGTCTTGCCGCTCGGTTACTCCGTTGGACGTATGCGAGGTACGCACTGCGGGTGGCGCGGGGTTCCCTCCGTCGATCTACGGTTCGCCTGGACCGACCGACAAGCCCGATCGGTCACACCGTGACGCACCTCGGTGAACGAACCATCCGATCCTGCGCAAGGAGGGGGAACACGTGAGGATCTTCAGGAAGGCGGCGGCGAGCGCACTGTGCTCGGTCGCGCTGGCCGTCGGGAGCACGCTGCCCGCCCAAGCTTCGCTCTCTCAGCCTGCCGTGGTATCGGACAACCCGGCCGACACCACACCGCACATCGTCCTCAGCGACACGTCGTACGACGTACGCGCCTACGCGCAGGTCGGTCGCACCGTCTATGCCGGCGGCAAGTTCCAAGAGGTGCAGGACCCGGCCAGGACGACCACGTACGCCAGGCAGAACTTCGTCGCCTTCGACAGCGAGACAGGAGTCGTGTCACCGCTCGACCTGTCGTTCGACGGGACGGTGGGCGCGATCGAAGCAACCGCCGACGGGACCGCGCTCTTCATCGCGGGCGCCTTCACGAAGGTCAACGGGATCACCCGTCGGGGGATCCTCAAGTACGACCTGGTCAACGACCGGATCGATCCGACCTTCGCGCCGACGGGCATGCGAACGGTGAACGACGTCGTGCTCGCCAACGGTGCCCTCATCGCGGCGGGGAACTTCACGAAGAAGGTGATGGCGATGAACCCGACGACCGGCGCAGACACGGGCGCCATCAACATCACGGTCGCCGGGACGGTCAACCCCGACGACGACGTCAGGGTCCGACACATCGCGGTCTCCCCCGACGGCACCCGGTTGGTGGCCACGGGCAACTTCGTCACGGTCAACGGCCTGGCCCGCAGACGCGCCTTCATGCTGAACCTCGGCGCCACCGCGACGCTCAGCACCTGGTACGCGCCCCGCTTCGCCGCGAACTGCCCGGCGGGCGGCAGCCGGCGGGAATGGGCCCAGGGCGTGGACTTCTCCCCCGATGGCTCCTACTTCGTGATCGTCACCACCGGGGGGCCGAACGGCACCACGACCGGCATGTGTGATGCCGCGGGCCGCTTCGAAACCGCGAACGTGAGTTCCACGGTCCAACCCACATGGATCAACTGGACCGGTGGCGACACCCTCTACAGCGTGGCGATCACAGGACCGGCCGTGTACGTCGGCGGCCACCAACGCTGGCTGGACAATCCACTGGGCAGAGACTCGGCAGGTGCAGGCGCGGTCTCCCGCCCGGGCATCGGCGCGATCAATCCGGTGACCGGCATGGCCCTCCCGTGGAACCCCACCAAGTCTCGCGAACACGGCACCATGGTCCTGGAAGCCACCCCACAGGGGCTGTGGGTCGGTAGCGACGGCTCCATGTTCGGGCGTGAGGACCACGCCGGGATCGGTTTCGCCCCACTGGACCCCGGGCCCACGCCCGACACGACCCGCCCGAACACGTTCATCGACTCGGGCCCGTCGGGTTCCGTGATCGACACGTCGGCCACCTTCACCTTCTCGGCCACCGAGCCGTCGACGTTCATGTGCCGCCTCGACGGCGGCCCGTTCGCCCCGTGCACAACTCCGGTGAGCTACGCGAACCTGACCGCCGGCTCGCACACCTTCCAGGTTGCGGCAACCGACGGCTCCTACAACGTCGACGCGAGCCCGGCGGAGCGAAGCTGGACCGTGGCCGCCGCGGGGAGCGATCTGATCGGGAACCCGGGATTCGAGACGGACACGTCCGGCTGGAAGGGCGAGGTGGCGACGAACACGCTCAGCCGGGTCGCGGGCGGGCACTCGGGCGGTTGGGCCGCCGAGGTCTCGAACACCGTGGCCGGCGCGAATTGCGGGCTCGACGACCAGCCGAGCTGGGTGAGCCTGACGCAGGCCGGGACCTACACCGCGAGCATCTGGGCCCGCTCGGACACCCCGGGGCTCACGCTCAGACTGCGCGTGCGCGAGTACGTGGGCGGAGCGCTGCAGGGGTCGGTCTGCAGACGATGGCCCTGAGCTCGTCATGGCAGCAGGTGTCGGCGGTCTACACGCCGGTCGCGCCGGGATCGTCGAGCCTCGACTTCGAGGCGTTCACATCCAACGCACCCCTCGGCGTGTGCATGCAGGCGGACGACGCGTCGATCACCCACTGAGCCGTGAGCCGCTCCCACCCCCTCGGGGAGATGGGAGCGGCGTCACGAACCGGGGAATGCGCGCTCGACATCGGCGAGCAGCGCAGGAGGGGCCACCTCGGTCTCCGAGCACGGTGCGAACGTGGCGAGGTGTCGGTATGCGTGGGACGCGGTCATCCGCACAGATCCGCGATCGGCGATATGCGCTAGGAGGAGCCGACCGACGAGCGCTCCCACAGGTCCCATCGGCCGACGATCCGCATGCCCGCGCGTTCGTAGACAGCCGTCGCACCTGTCGGGTTCTCCGCATCAACGTTCACCATCGCACGCTGGATGCCCCGGGCAGCGAGCGAGGCGAACGAGCGAAGCAGGAGCGCCGCGCCGATCCCCCGTCCCCGATGGGAGGCGAGGACCCCGAGCCAGTCCACGGCGCCGCCATCGTCGCCGGCGCTCGCCGCGAGGGTGCCGACCGGGGTCCCACCGTCTCGTGCCAGCAGCCAGAGCGTCGGATCGTATCTCGGGCTTCCCGTCTCCTCTTCGGCCCACGGTTCGAACGGCCCCGGATAGTCACCCCAGTCGTCGGCGAAGGCCTCAGCGAGGATGGCGTGAACCACCCTGAGTTCATCGGGCGGCTCCATCCCGCCGAACTCGATCCCCTCCGGCGCAGGTCCCGGTTGGATCGGTCCCGTGAAGTCGACCTGCATGTGCCAGAAGTGGCGCACCGGCCTCAGACCCCGGCCGCGGACCATCGTCGCGGCCGCAAGGTCCCCTGCATTGATCGAGTGGCGGAACCGAGCCGACGGGACACCGGCCAGGAGCTCCGAGGCCCGCGTCTCGATCCGATCGAACAGCGACGAGCCGATGCCGAGCCCGCGATGCTCGGGATGGACGATCCCCCACGATCCGACGACGTCCTGCTCCTCCTTCCTGACCTGTCCGTAGGCGACGATCGTCCCCGACCCGTCGGTCACCACCCAGGCGTCGGCGGCCAGATCGAACCCCGCCCGGCTCCACACCTCTTCGACGAAATCGGCGTCGAGGACGGGCGCCTCGGGGTCGGCGCGCCGATCGGCGATGAGCACGTCTGCCACCGCATCGAGGTCGCCTGAGGTCGGCGTTCGGAGCGCGTATCCGGTGGGGAGATCCATGCCACGAAGACTAGCTCGAGCGCTCCGGGCGCAAGGGGAACGTCGCCCCGACGGCAGATGACACGCGGGATCGGCTGGTCCCGAGCGTGGACCTGGCCCTGGCAGGGGAGTACGGTCGGGCGATGAGAGATGGGGTTCGATGAAGAAGCTGATGATCGCTCTCGCGGTCGTCGTGAGTGCGACCGTCCTTCCGGTTGGCTCCGCCGGCGCCAACCACTTCCCGAACACGAAGTGCTCCAGCAGCGGCGACTACTGCGTGAGCGTCAAGAAGATCAACGGTGTCAGGAGACTGCGCCTTTCGATGCTCTTCAAGTATTTCCCGGAGCACGAGGTCTGCGTGAAGGGGCCTGATGGCGAGCGGACATGCCACACCTACCGCACTCGCAAGATCGGCGGGTTGTGGGGTTCGTCGATCGACTGGCGGGAGAACTACCCCTTCCAAGGTCGCGGGACCTACCGCGTCGCGTGGCGCACCGAGTCCGGTCCGCTCACCTCGCTGAAGTTCCACGTTCGAGGAGGCGCGACGTAGCCTGAGGCGCCGAACGTCTCAGGCGGGGCAGCCAGATCCGCGTCTTGAACGTTCAGTCGATGGGTGCGACCCTGGCGTGCCATGGACCATCTGATCACCGATCGGTCGGGCCGAGGGCGGGCGTCATGAAGGTCTCGACGTACTTCTCGACGTTCTCGAACTGGCTCGCGAAGTGGACCGGCTCTCACTGGGCGTTCGCGATCGCCGCGGTCGCAGTGGTGTTGAGCTTGTTCGCGTTCGGCATCGACATGACCAACATCGCCATCTCGGTCGTGACGCTGTTGATGTTGTTCATCCTTCAGAACACCCAGAACCGGGACTCGGCCGCTCTGCATGTGAAGCTGGACGAGGTCATCACGCATCTGCAAGGTCCTCGCGACGACGTGGCGGGCATCGAGTCGAAGACCGACGAAGAGATCGAGGAGCTTCGAGAAGCACCCTAGCTCCCTTGGGTCCCCGACCGTCGGCTCGGGCGGGCCTGCGGCGGCGTGCGAGACTAGCCACGTACCTCCACGAGGGGAGCAGGCATGCCAGGTACGCGGGATCTCCTCCGCCGGTTCCGGCGGATCGCCGCACCCCCGGGGCGAGCCGCTTCCGCGACGGTCCCGCTGGATCGACTCGCTGAGCGGTCCGCCGAGCTCGCCGGCGTGTTCGCGGCGATGGATGCGATCGACGTCGAGATCGAGCGTGTCGAGCGCGAGGGCTCGGCGGATGCGGCACGGATCCGTGACGCGGGCCGTGCCGCCACCGAACGCATCCTGGCCGAGGCGGCGGAACACGCCGAGGTCGCTCGCTCCGAGGCGGCGGCATCGCGGCGCGAGAGCAGGGAAGAGGAGATCGACGCGATGTTGGCGCTCGCGGAGGGTGAAGCCCACGAGATCGCCGAAGGGGCGGACGCTCAGATCCGGGACGGCGTGGCTCGTGTCCTCGATGCCCTGATGGGCACAGGGAACCTGCCCGCTTCCGGATGATGGGGGAGGACGGATGGGAGCCGCGTGGGTCGCCGGCACGGTGCGGGCGAGGCTGCTGAGCCGCCGGCGGCTCGGACGGGTTCGCGCACGACGGCTGGCCCTCGAGCCCTCGCTCCCCCGTGCCCTGCGACTGTTGGCCGACTCCCCGTACTCGCACGACGTCGACGGGTCGATGTCCCTCCTCGAAGCACAGCGGGCGGTTGAGGCGACGGCCCTGTGGCATCTGCGGATCCTCGCCGGGTGGCTCCCGTCGCGCGGGGCGGAGATGGTGCGAGCGTTCGCGGGGCGATGGGAGATCGACAACATCGAGGATCGGCTCGCCACGTTCCGAGGTGTCGCGGTTGCGGCCCCGTTCGCTCTCGGCTCCCTCGCCACCGCGTGGGCCCGGGTCGCCGAGGCCGTCGACGTCGAGCAGGTCCGCGAGATCCTCACCGCGTCGCCCTGGGGCGATCCCGGTGCAACCGACCCGGCCGAGATCGCCGTGGCGCTGCAGCTCGGCTGGGCCCGGCGCCTCACCGAGGTCGTTCCTGCGGCGGCCGACTGGGCGGCAGGTTGGTCGGCGCTCCTCGTCGCTCGTTCGATGTTCATCGCCGGGCGTCCCGGCGCCGAGCTGCGTCCCCACCCGGCTGAGCTCGGCGTGGGATGGGAGGACGCCCGGTCGCTGCGCGATCTGGCCCAGCGGCTTCCGCGCGGCGCGCGCTGGGTCCTCGAGGACATCGGCGGGCCGGAAGACCTCTGGCGGGCCGAGGCACGGTGGTGGAACAGGCTCGAGTCCGACGGTCTGCGGCTCGCGTCCTCGTCCGGTCCCGTTCCGCGCATCGTGGCTGGGGCCGCGGCTGCATTGACGGCCGACGCCTGGCGCACGGCCGCAGCACTCGAGATGGCCGCCAGAGGCGGGCGGGGGATCGAGGTGTTCGATGCCGTGGGCTGAGTCGCTTCGCCCGACGCGGATGAGCCGGATCGCGATCGTCGTACCACGCTCTCGCGTCCGATCGACGCTGGTCGCCATCTCCGACCACGGTGACGTCGAGATCGAGGCCTCCGACGGCGCGCCTCACGAGCGAGGCGAGGTTCGGAGTCTCCTGGAGGTGACGCCGCATCCGGACCTCGAGCCGCTCCTCGCGCCGGAGCACGTCGATCCCGAGACGCTCGCGAACGACGAGCGATGGGATCTGCTCGCCGGCGAGGCGGTGCTCGAGGACCGTGCCGGCGACGCCGTCGAGCACGGGATGGGCGCGGTCCTCGTGGCATGGACGCCGGCCGCCCGGCTTCCCGCGCTGACTGCGAGCCTGGCCGAGCGAGGGGCCGCCACCGTCGAGCTGCCACATCCACCCGGGTCGGACGCGCCCACGCTCATCCGGGAGACCAAGGTCGCCGGCTCCGCCCGCCCGCTCGTCGACACATTCGCCACGGTGCCCTACCGGGACGTCGACCCGGCCTTGTTCGCGGGGGTCTCCTTCGTGCTGATGTTCGGCATGATGTTCGGCGACGTGGGCGGCGGCCTGTTGCTCGCGGCGCTGGGGCTGTACCTGGCCCGGACGAAGCGTCCCTCGCTGGCCGGGCTCCGCCGGCACTGGGGACTCGTGACGGCGGCCGGCCTCGCCGCGGCCGCGTTCGGCCTCCTCTACGGCGAGGCCTTCGGACCGACCGGGCTTGTGCCCGTCGTGTGGATGTCGCCGCTCGACGATCCGGTCCGGCTGCTCGTGGTCGGCATCGCCGTGGGGGCCGTCCTGATCGGCATCAGCTTCGCGCTCGGCGTCGTCAACCGGTGGCGGGAGGGCGGAGCGGGGACGGCGATCTACGCCTCGTCCGGGTTGGCGGGTGCAGCCGTCTACTTCGGAGCCGCGGCGGCGGTCGGGGGCGCGTACTGGGGTCGGTCCATCGTGCTCTGGGCGGGCGTGGCGGTCCTCGCCGTCGGGATCGTCCTGTTGTTCGTCGGCTTCTCCGCCCGAGCGGGCGCGGGAGCGGGCGGTTCGGCTCAGGCATCGATCGAGGTCTTCGACTCCGTGTTGCGGGTGGGGACGAACACGGTCTCGTTCGCGCGCCTGGCCGCGTTCGGCCTGATGCACGCCGCGCTGGCGGCGGTCGTCTGGGAGGGCGCGACGGCCCTTGCGCACGGCCCCTGGATGATCGCGGCGGCCGCGTTGTTCGTCGTAGGGAACCTGGTGGCCTTCGCCCTCGAAGCGCTCGTCGTCGGGATCCAGGCGATCCGCCTCGAGTACTACGAGCTCTTCTCGCGCATCCTCACGAGCGAGGGACGGGTGTTCCGTCCGTGGCACGTCCCGATCGAGCGAATGGAGTGAAGCATGGTATGGATCATCGCCCTGCCCGTCCTGATCGTCGCCGCGGTGATGATCTCGGCCTACCTCCGCGCTGAACCGGAACACCGTCTGCGAAGGCTCGGGGCTGCGAACCTCGTGCTCCTGTCCGCGTCCGCCGTCCTGGTGTTCCTGGCACTGACCGCGGGCCCGAGCGGGGCGCAGGCCACCTCTGAGGAGACCGCGTCGACGGCCTCGAGTGGCTCCGCGCTGATCGGGGCGGCGATCGCGGTGGCCGGTTCCTCGTTCGGCGCAGCGATCGCCGTGGCCTATACGGGATCGGCCGCGCTGGCCGCCATCAGCGAGCGACCCGAGCTGTTCGGCCGAGCGATGGTGATCGTGGGGCTGGCGGAGGGGATCGCGATCTACGGGCTCGTGATCGCGGTCATCCTGATCGGGAAGGCATGAGCCGGGTCGTCGTGCTCGGCGACCCTATCTGGGTCGGGGGGTTCTCCCTCGGGGGGGCGACCGTGGTCCCCGCGACGAACCCCGATGCGGTCCGGACCGCCTGGGGCGACCTCCCCGACGACACCGGGGTGCTCGTGATGACGGCAGAGGCCGCGGATGCACTCGGCGACGCACTCGAGGAGCGCCCGTACCTCTTGTCGGTGGTGATCCCCAGGTGAAGCTGGATCCCTACCGCGATGCGCTCCTGCAGGAGGCCCGGGAGAGGGCTGACGCTGCGCGTGCCGAGGCGACGCAGGAGGCGGCCGACCGCGCGGAGGAAGCGCGGACGCGCGCCGACCGGATGGTCCGCGAAGCGCGGGCGGAGGGCGAGGCCGCCGCGGAGCGTGAGACCGCCCGGGAGCACGTTCGGGCCCGGCGACGAGCCCGTCGCATCGTGCTCGAGGCTCGACGCGATGTCCTGACCCGGCTGCGCCATGCGTCGCTCGACGCGGTGCTGGCTGCACGCTCGGATCCCGCGTACGGGGAACTGCTCGAGCGTGTCACGGTGCTCGCTCGCGATCAGCTCGGCGCGGACGCGCGACTCACGGTGGATCCGCCCGACGCAGGCGGCGTCGTGGCCGAGGTGAACGGCCGCCGCGTCGATTACACGATCGCGGCGCTCGTCGACCGGGCGCTCGCCGAGGTGGTCCCCGCCACGACGGGATCGACGAGCTGATGCCGGGGCGACGCGAGGCGGGCTCGGGCGCCACGGGCGATCAGGTCGAGGGGGAGGTCCGGGGCGGAGAGGAGGATCACGTCCCGCGGGCCGACGCTCTCGGGCGGATCACGCGCGTGAGCGGACCGCTCGTCGAGATCGAGGGCCTGCCGGACGCCGCGCTCCTTGACCTCGCGGAGGTCGGTGCGCTCAGGCTCCCGTGCGAGATCATCGCCGTCGAGGGGGAACGCGTCACCGCGCAGGTCTACGAGTACACGGGCGGCCTCGGGCCCGGTGCGGCGGTCCGGAGCACTCGACGGCCGTTCTCGGCGGCGCTCGGCCCCTGGCTACTCGGCGGCATCTTCGACGGGCTCCTGCGTCCCCTCGAGGGAGGTTCGGACTTCCTCGGCCCCGGATCAGGAGGGTTGGAGCCCCCGGGAGGTGGGACGTGGCGGTTCGTGCCGCGGGCGATCCGAGGCGCGGCGCTGGGGCGCGGGGATGTCCTCGGGACGGTGCCCGGAGACGGACTCGAGCACCGCGTCCTCGTTCCCCCGGACGTGGAGGGGGAGCTCACATGGATCGCGGGAGAGGGCGAGCGAGCGGTGGGCGACCCGATCGCGCGTGTCGGTGCCACGCAGGTGTCGCTCGAGGAGTCGTGGCCGATCAGACGTCCGAGGCCGGTCCGGGAGCGCCTGCCCGGCGAGGTGCCGCTCGTCACGGGACAGCGGGTCGTGGACCTCTTCTACCCCATCGCCCGAGGGAGCACGGCCGCCGTGCCGGGGGGATTCGGCACGGGGAAGACGATGCTCCTCGAGCAGATCGCGAAATGGTGCGACGCCGACGTCATCGTCTACGTGGGATGCGGGGAACGCGGTAACGAGATGGCCGAGATCCTCAGTGAACTCCCGTCGCTGGAGGATCCTCGGACCGGCCGCTCCCTGATGGCGCGCATGGTGATCATCGCGAACACCTCGAACATGCCGGTGATGGCGAGAGAGTCGAGCATCTACACCGGGATCACGGTCGCCGAGTACTACCGGGACATGGGCTACGACGCTGTGGTCATCGCGGACTCCACCTCCCGGTGGGCGCAGGCTCTGCGAGAGTTCTCATCGAGGGTCGGCGAGCTGCCGGCGGAGGAGGGGTACCCGGCCGGTCTCGCGTCGGCGCTCGCCGCCTTCTACGAGCGGGCGGGACGGTCGCGGACGCTGGGTGGCGCCGAGGCCTCGGTCACGATCGTCGGAGCCGTGTCTCCCCCCGGCGGCGACAAGACGGAGCCGGTCACGTCGCACACCACGCGGTTCGTGCGTTGCCTCTGGTCGCTCGACGGGGACCTGGCGGCGGCGCGTCACTATCCGGCGGTCGGCTGGCGCGAGTCGTTCTCGCGAGATTCCCAGGCGATCGCGGCGTGGCACGTGGCGCACGGGGACGTGCGGTGGGCGGGCGATCGCTCGCGAGCGATGTCGATCCTGTCGGAAGCCGACCGTCTGGAGGCGGTGGCCCAGCTCGTTGGCGTCCAGGCACTACCCGATCGCGAGCGCACGCTCCTGCTCGTCGCCCGCCTGCTCCGCGAGGGCGTGCTGCAGCAGAACGCGCTCAATCCCAACGACGCCTTCGCCAGCCCGACGAAGCAGTCGGCGCTCCTGCAGATGGTCCTCGCGATCCACGAGCGGTGCATCACGCTCGTCGACGCAGGCGTGCCTGCCTCGCTGATCGAGGAGCTCGACTACTCGACCGTGCTCCGCGCACGAGAGCACTCGGCGCCCGACGACGCAGCCGGGATCGGCGAGATCCGAGACGAGATGCTCCACCGGCTCGAGGAACTCCGATGATCGGCCCCGCGCCGGTCGAGCACTCCGACGTGCGATCGGTCCGCGGACCGCTCCTGGTCGTCGGTGGAGCGACCGGAGTGGGGTGGGACGAAGGGGTCGAGATCCGCCTGGCGTCCGGCGAGGTGCGCCACGGCGTCGTCCTCGATGCCCGCGAGGACCTCGCGGTGGTTCAGGTGTTCGAGGGCACGCAGGGGTTGGGCCGCACCGGGGCGAGGGCCGTGTTCGCCGGGAACCCGCAACGGATACCCGTGGGCGAGGGCTGGCTCGGGCGGGTCTGCAACGGGCGCGGGGATCCGGTCGACGGCGGCCCGCCGGTCGTCGGCGACGAGGTCCGCGAGATCGAGGGCTCGGCCATCAGCCCGGCGTCGCGCGTGCCGCCGGGAGACCCCATCATGACCGGGGTCTCCGCCGTGGACGCCCTGGCGACGCTGGTCCGCGGGCAGAAGCTTCCCGTGTTCTCGCTCGGCGGCTTGCCGCACCTCGATCTCGCGATCCAGATCGCCGCCCAGGCCACGGCGGGGAACGAGACCTTCCGTGTCGTCTTCGCGGCGATGGGGATCACGAACGCCGACGCGGGCGCCGTCCAGGACGGTCTCGAGGAGCGGGCGGGGGAGGGTCAGCTCGTCCTGTTCGTCAACACCGCCGCTGATCCGATCGTGGAGCGCATCATGACGCCGAGGGTGGCGCTCACGGTCGCCGAGCACCTCGCCTTCGATCGCGGGTACCACGTGCTCGTGGTGATGGTGGACATGACCAACTACTGCGAGGCCGTTCGGGAGGTCGCCTCCGCTCGTGGCGATGTGCCGACCCGGCGCGGGTATCCCGGATACCTGTACTCCGACCTGTCGTCGCTGTACGAGCGGTGCGGTCGCATCCGCGGCCGCGAGGGATCGGTGACGCAGATCCCGGTGCTCACGATGCCGGCCGGCGACATCACCCATCCGGTCCCGGATGTCACCGGCTACATCACCGAGGGCCAGCTCGTCCTCTCCCCGGAACTGCACGCCAAAGGCATCGACCCTCCCTTCGACACGCTCACGTCGCTGTCGAGGCTCATGCGCCGAGGCGTCGGGGACGGCCTGACCCGCGCGGATCACCCCGAGCTCGCGACCCAGGTCCACGCGTCGCTCGCACGCGCGCGCGGCGTCCGGGAGCTGTCCGAGCTCCTCGGCGAGGACGCGCTCTCCGAGACCGATCGCCGCTTCCTCCGTTTCGCCGACGTCTTCGAGCGCGACTTCCTTGCGCAGCGAAGCGACGAATCGCGCACCGTGGAGGAGACGCTCGATCGCGCCTGGCGGGCCCTCTCGGTGCTGCCTCGTCGAGAGCTCACGATGACGAGCCCGGACACGCTGCAAGAGCGCTACGTCGAGCACCGCGCCACCGCGAGGCCGCCGGGCCCCCGGGAGTCGGGGAGCGAGGGCTGAGGATGCCGCTGCGCACACCGCCGGGTCGGACGGGTCACCTGTGGCTCCGGGAGCGTCTCGACGTGGCTCGGCGCGCCTCCGGCGTGCTCGAGGAGAAGGCCCGCGCCCTGGCCGCCGAGGAGCGTCGGCTCCGGGTGCTCGAGGGGCGGAGCCGTCGCGAGTGGGAGGAAGCATGGGAGCTCGCGTCGCGATGGCTCCTTCGCGCGACGCTGCTCGGCGGCAGGAGGGAACTGGCTGTGGTGCGCGCGCACCAGGTGGGGCAGATCGACGCGCAGATCCGATGGGGCAGCAACATGGGGGCGACCTACCCGACCGAGGTCCGATGCGAGATGCCGGACGTGTCCTCGGCGGCGCTCGCGGCCAGCGGCTCGGCCCTATATCTCGCGGCGTCGGCCCACCAGGATGCGACGGCGGCCGCTGTCCGGCACGCGGCGGATCGGCGGGCGCTGCAGGTGGTGCGGCGCGAGCTCTCGGCGGCTGGTCGCCGACAGCGTGCGATCGAACGCCGCTGGATCCCGCGGTTGGAGGCGGCCCTCGAAGGGCTCGAGCGGACCCTGGCCGAGCAGGAACGGGAGGACATCGTGCGGGCGAAGTGGGTTGCGAACCGGAACGAGGAGGCGTCGGCATGAAGGGAGCACGGCTCCTGTTGTGCGTCGACGGGTCCGCGACATCGATCCAGGCCGCGCACGTCGCGGTGGAGCTCGCAGGGGACCTCGGTGGCGAGGTCCGGGCGATCTACGTCGTGGAGGATCACGTGGTCGCTCGCGCGCTGGAGGCCTCGGGCGGCACCGAGGGGTCGACCGAGGCCCGGCGGGGTCAAGCGGGCCACTCGGTGCTCGGCCACGTGGAGGAGCTCGGCCGCTCCAGGGGCGTCTCGGTCGCCACGATCCTGCGCGGGGGAGACCCTCTGGAAGAGATCCTCGACGAGGTCCGCGCGTGTACGCCCCAGCTGATCGTCATCGGCCGGACCGGTCGGCGGGGTCCGGCTTCCCCGCTCCTCGGGAGCCTGGCGGCGCAGGTCCTCGAGCTCGCCGACTGCCCGGTGATCGTCACGCCACCCGGCGACCGGGGGCGTCCCTCGCGGGTGTGATCTCACCGCGGGCGTCGCTCTCAGGCCGACCTGCATATCATCCCGGCAGGCATGGACGCCGATCGGTTCCCGCGCGAGGTCGTGGACCAGGGGGTCCTGGACCGTGCCGTGGAACGGTTCCGGAGGGATCGGATCCCGCTGCCGACGTTCCGGGAGCTGGCGGACCCTTCGACGGTGCCTGCGCCGCTGCTCGCCGCGCTGGAAGGGGTGGGATCCGACGAGCCGCATCCGCTCAACCTGTTCAGGGTGCACTGGTACAACGGAGCCGACCGCCGGGGCCGCGTCGCGGTTCCCCAGCACGTCGTGCTCCCCCCCGAGCTGACCGGCGTCGACGCGAGGATCGTCGTCGCCCTCGGGGACCGGTTCCCGATGATCGCCGCTCACAAGGTGCTCGCCGCCTATGCGTGCCTGGCGCCGCGGGTGGTGACCGGAGCGTTCGATCCGACGACGCAGCGCGCGGTGTGGCCTTCGACGGGGAACTACTGTCGCGGCGGCGTGGCGATCTCACGGATCATGGACTGCCGCGGTGTCGCCGTGCTCCCGGAGGGCATGAGCGCTGAGCGCTTCGAGTGGCTCGACCGGTGGGTGGTCGATCCGGCGGACGTGGTCCGGACGCCGGGAACGGAGAGCAACGTCAAGGAGATCTACGACGAATGCGCCCGGCTGGCCGCCGACGAGCACAACGCGATCCTGAACCAGTTCTCCGAGTTCGGGAACCACCTCGTCCACCATCTGGCGACCGGACATGCGCTGGAGCACGTGTTCGAGTCGCTCGCCGAGGATGCGCCGCAACTTCGTCTGACGGCGTTCGTGGCTGCATCGGGATCCGCGGGCACGTTGGGGGCGGGCGACTACCTCAAGGATCGCCACGGCTCCCGGATCGTCGCGGTCGAGGCTCTCGAGTGCCCGACCATGCTGATGAACGGTTTCGGCTCGCACAATATCCAAGGGATCGGGGACAAGCACATCCCCCTGATCCACAACGTGATGAACACCGACGTGGTGGTCGACATCTCCGACCGTCACACCGATCGGCTCAACGTCCTCTTCAGCACCGACGTGGGTCGCGCCTACCTGGCGGCCCGAGGGATCTCAGCAGATGTCCTGGAATCCCTCGGGTCGTTCGGTCTCTCCTCGATCTGCAACGTGTTGGCCGCGATCAAGACGGCGAAAGCGTTGGGGATGGGCGCCGACGACGTGATCGTCACCGTGGCCACCGACGGCGCCGGCTTGTACACCACCGAGCTGGAGAAGGTGCTCGCACGCGACTTCCCCGCCGGGTTCGACGAGGCCGCGGCGGCCGAGGTGTTCGGGGAGTCGCTGGAAGGGGTCGACACCGATCATCTGCTCGACTGCACCGCCTCGGACCGCGAGCGCATCTTCAACCTCGGATACTTCACGTGGGTCGAGCAGCAAGGGCTCCCGCTCGAGGACTTCCAAGTCCGCCGTTCCCAGTCCTTCTGGCGATCGCTCCAGGACCTGATCCCTGTGTGGGACTCACTCATCGAAGCGTTCAACGAACGCACGGGCGCCCGGGAGGCTTGGTGAACGACGGGGCGCGGGACGTGACGGGCGACCTCGCGGCCGATCCGCGTCCGAGACCGGCATCGACGGTGGCGTGCGCGGGCTGCGGCGTCGAGGCGGGACCCGGCGACCCGCTGCCGTTCCGCTGTCGCAACGCGGGCACGGACGACGCCGACCACGTGATGGTCCGGACGTTGGATCCGGATCGCGTGCGGTTCCCGGCGCGCGACGATCCGAACGCCGACCCGAACCCCTTCGTGCGATACCGCGAGCTGTTCCACGCCCACCACCTCGGGCTCGACGGGGGGCTGTCCGACGCGGGGCACGTGCGGTTGATCGGTGAGCTCGACGCCGCGGTGGCCACGGTGGACGGGCACGGGTTCGAAGCCACCCCGTTCGGACGGGTCGAAGCCCTGTCCCGCGCGCTCGGCTTTGCCGAGTCGGGCGGGGTGTGGGTGAAGGACGAGACGGGCAACGTCTCGGGGTCGCACAAGGCCCGGCACCTCATGGGTCTCATGACGCATCTGCGGGTCGTCGAGGCGATCGGCGGAGAGAAAGCGCAGCTGCGCGACCTCGCGATCGCGAGCTGCGGCAACGCGGCGCTCGGCGCCGCCGTGGTCGCGAGGGCGGCGGGGCGTCGCCTCCTCGTGTTCGTGCCGGAGTGGGCCGATCCGGTCGTGGTCGCGAGGCTGCGTCAGCTCGACGCGGTGATCGAGCCGTGCCCGCGACGTCCCGACGTGCCCGGGGATCCGACTCACCGCAGGCTGCGCGAGGCGATCGACGAGGGGGCGATCCCGTTCACCTGCCAGGGGCCGGACAACGGCCTCACGATCGAAGGGGGTGAGACCCTCGGCTACGAGCTCGCGGCGCACCTGCAGGCGTCGGGTGAGCGCCTGGATCGGATCGTGATCCAGGTGGGGGGCGGGGCCCTCGCCACGTCGGTGATCCGAGGGCTCGAGGACGCGATCGCGCTGGGGGTCGACCTCCGGCCGCCGACGATCGACACCGTGCAGACCGAGGGAGCCTGGCCCCTGCGGCGCGCGTGGCAGCGCTTCGCGCACCGCGTGCTGGTGCGCGCCGGCCACCACGAGCCGGAGGCCTACCCCGATCGAGAACTGGCGGAACTGCTCCTGCACCCTTCGGCGACCGATCAGGTCGAGGTCGAGTTGGTCGAGGCACGCCGGCACCGGTCGGCGTTCATGTGGGCGTGGGAGCAGGAGCCGGCGAGCCTCGCCACGGGCATCCTCGACGACGAGACCTACGACTGGGCGGCGGTGCTCGAAGGCATGGTCCGAACGGGTGGAGTGCCGCTCGTGGCCGACGAGGCGACGATCGCCGAAGCCAACGAACGTGCGCGTGCCGTGACCGGGATCGACGTGAGCCACACGGGTTCGGCGGGGCTCGCGGGACTGATCGCGATGCGGCGCAGCGATGGCGATGCCGACGCGGGAGAACGTGTTGCCGTGCTGTTCACGGGCGTGCGCCGCCGGTCGCCCGAGACCGATGAAAGGAAGGGATAGCGATGCGCAGCTTCCTGGGCAGAGACATCCTGTCGCTCAAGGACTTCGAGCGGGACGAGTTCTTCCGCGTCTTCCACGTTGCCGACGAGCTGAAGCCCTTCGCCAGCGACCGGCGCAACGGTGACCTGCTCGCGAACAAGTCGCTCGTGACGGCGTTCTACCAACCGAGCACGAGGACCCGGCTCTCGACCGAGGCGGCGATGCACCGGCTGGGTGGGCACGTCCTCGGCTTCAGCGACGCGAAGATGACGCGGGCCGGCGACTTCTATCAGGAGTCGATCAAGGACACCGTGCACATGCTCGAGTACTACGGCGACGTCATCGCGATGCGCCACTTCCAGCAGGGCGCTCCCCAGGAGGCCGCGCGGTGGGCATCGGTCCCGATCATCAACTGCGGTGACGGCTGGGGCGAGCACCCGACGCAGGTGTTGACCGACCTGTACACGATCTGGAGCGAGAAGGGCACCCTCGACGGGCTGCGGATGCTCTGCGTCGGCGACATGCGGATGCGCACGATGCACTCGATCCTCTACGCGGCCTCGCAGTTCGACATCGTGGCCGACGTGGTGGGTCCGTCCGAGATGTCGCTCCTGCCCGAGTTCAAGCAGGAGCTGGATGAGCGCAACGTCACGTACCACGAGGTGGAGTCGGTCGCGGCCGCGATCGCCGACGCCGACGTGATCTACATGGAGCCGGTGGTCCAGGCCGACTATTCGGTCGGCCGCGACGAGCGTGGCGGCGAGCTCCCCACCACGCCTGCCGAGTACCGGGTGACCCGGGAACTGTTGCGGGACAGCGCGAAGCGTGATGCCATCATCCTGCACTCGCTGCCGCGCATGGACGAGCTGCCCGCCGACGTCGACGGGACGCGCCATCAGCGCTACTGGGTCGAGGCGTTCAACGGGGTCGTGATGCGCATGGCCCTGCTCTCGCTGGTGCTCGGGGCCATGGAGTAGGCGAACGAGGCCCGCTGCTGCGGGAGGATGGGGAAGGCAGGAGGAGATGGTCGTGGACTTCACGTTGAACGGCCGGCCCGTCTCGGTCGACGTGCGGGATGGCGAGACCCTCCTGGACATGCTCCGGGAACGCTTCGGGGTGACATCCGTGAAGGACGGCTGCGCGCCCGAGGGATCGTGCGGCGCGTGCACCGTGCTCGTGGACGGCCGCCCGCGCGTCTCCTGCGCGCAGGCGGCCCGTCACGCCGAGGGGCGCGAGATCGTGACGCAAGAGGGACTCGGCGGCGACGTGCGCCGGCGGTGGGCCGACGCGTTCGTGGCCCACGGTGCCTCGCAGTGCGGCTTCTGCTCCCCGGGGATCGTGATGAAGGCCGAGGGGATCCTGGCGAAGCAGGCCGCCCCGTCCCGTGAGGAGATCGCCCACGGCCTCGCCGGGAACCTGTGCCGGTGCACCGGCTACGTGAAGGTGATCGATGCGATCGACCGGGTGGCGCGGGAACGCCGAGGGGAACCGGTTCCCACACCGGCGACCGGCGACGGCGTGGGAGCGCGTGCCTCCCGGTACCAGGGCGACGAGCTCGCCCTCGGCGACAAGCCGTACGTGGCCGACATCGTCTGGTCGGACATGGTGCACGGGGCCATCAGGTTCTCCGACCACCCGCGGGCGCGCGTTCGAAGGATCGACGTCTCCGGGGCGCGGGCGCATCCCGATGTCGTGGCGGTGGCGACGGCCGCCGACGTACCGGGCGAGCGGACCCAGGGTCTGATCACGCGGGACTGGCGCCAGCTCGTGGCCGAGGGGGAGATCACGGCCTACGTGGGCGACGTCCTCGCGGTGGTCGCGGCCGAGAGCCGCCACGCCGCGCGCGAGGCCGCCGCGCTGATCGAGGTCGAGTACGACGTGCTCGAGCCGGTGACCGATCCGACCCTCGCGATCGACGAGGGTGCCCCGGCGGTGCACGAGGGCGGGAACCTGCTCTCGACCTCCGCGGTCAAGCGGGGCGACGTCGACGGTGCGTTCGCCGCGTCGGTGCACATACTCCAGGAGACCTTCCGGACCCAGGCGATCGAGCACGCGTTCCTCGAGCCGGAGGCGGCGCTCGCCGTCCCCGGCGCGGACGGCTACCGCGTGTACTCGCAGGGCCAGGGTGCGTGGGAGGACCGCCGCCAGGTCGCGTCGTTCCTGGGGATGTCCGAGCCGCAGGTCCGGGTGACCCAGGTCTCCAACGGCGGGGCGTTCGGCGCCAAGGAAGACCTCAACGTGCAGTGCCACGCCACGCTGCTCGCCCATGTGACCGGACGTCCCGCATCGATCGTCTTGTCACGCGCCGAGAGCCTCCGTTTCCACCCGAAGCGCCACCCGATGGTGATGGAGTACACGATCGGCGCCGACGCAGAGGGCCGGCTGACGGCCCTGCGCGCCCGCATCGTCGGGGACACGGGCGCCTACGCGAGCGTCGGCGACAAGGTGCTGGAGCGCGCGGCAGGGCACGCGTGCGGGGCGTACGAGGTCCCCAACGTCGACATCGAGGCTCGTGCCGTCTACACGAACAACCCGCCGTGCGGGGCGATGCGCGGGTTCGGCGTGAACCAAGTGACCTTCGCCGTCGACGGCATGCTCGACCGGCTCGCCGAGCGTGTGGGCGTCGACGGCTGGGAGATCCGATACCGCAACGCGCTCGAGGTGGGCAAGACGTTCGGGACCGGGCAGGTGCTCGGACCGGGCGTCGGGATCAAGGCGTGCCTCGAGGCGGTGCGCGATGTGTACCGGAGCGCGCCGTTCGCGGGGATCGGCTGCGGGGTGAAGAACACGGGGATCGGAAACGGGCTGGCCGAGCACGGCAAGGCCGTCCTCCGGCCCGAGGCCGACGGATCGGTCACGCTGTTCCACTCGTGGACCGAGATGGGCCAGGGCGTGCATACGGCGCTCCGGCAGATCGCCTGCGAGGAGCTGGACCTGCCCGCGGAGCAGGTGCACGTGATCGTGGACACCGAGCGTGAGCTCGATACCGGGCAGACCACCGCGTCGCGCTCCACCGTCCTGGGCGGCCTCGCGGTGATCGATGCCGCCCGGCATCTGAGGGCTGCGCTCGACGACGGCCACGTCAAGGATCTGGCGGGTCGCGAGTTCTCGGGCCAGGTCACGTTCGACCACACGACCCCGCCCGGCGCGGATGTCGAGCATCCCGTGACCCACTTCGCCTACGGGTGGGCCGTCCAGGTCGTGCTGCTGGACGAGGACGGGACGCTCCGAAAGGTGGTCGCGGCCCACGACGTCGGGAAGGCGGTCAACCCCACCCTGCTCGAGGGTCAGATCGAGGGGGCGGTCCACATGGGCCTGGGCTTCGCCCTCACCGAGGCGTTCGTCGTCGACGGAGGCAGGCTCGTGACCGACACGCTGAAGTCGCAGGGCATCATCCCTCCCGCGGGCATGCCCCCGGTCGAGGTCGTCCTCGTGGAGGTGGCCCAACCCGAGGGGCCTTACGGCGCGAAGGGTGTCGGTGAGATCGGGCTCGTCCCCACCGCCGCCGCGGTGGCCGGGGCGCTGCACGCATACGAGGGCCGATGGCGCGCCGAGCTCCCGATGAAGGACTCCGCGGCGGCGATCGGGGCGCTCCCGAAGTTGGCGACGGCCGGGCGCAAGGAGCGCTGACCGATGCTGACGCTCGAGGGCGGGACGGTGGTCACCTCCCTCGATCCGCCGTGGGTCCAACGCGGGAACGTCGTGGTGAACGACGGCCGGGTCGTAGAGGTCTCGGACCGGGCGGTGCCGGACGACGCGGACGTCGTCGACTGCTCGCGGTGCGTCGTGATACCCGGCAACGTCTGCGCGCACCATCACCTGTACTCGGCGCTCGCCCGCGGGATGCCGTACGACCTGGCGCCGCCCGAGGACTTCGTGCAGGTCCTGCAGCGGATCTGGTGGCGGCTGGACCGCGCGCTCGATGAATCGTCGAACCGGGCGTCGGCGCTCACCGGCGGCGCCGACGCGCTACTCGCCGGGACGACCACGATCGTCGACCACCATGCATCCCCGGCCACGATCGACGGGCAGCTCGAGGTCATGGGGGGCGCCCTGAGCGCGCTCGGCGCGCGGTCGGTGCTCTGCTACGAGGTCACCGATCGCGACGGGGCCGAGCGCGCCGCCGCCGGGATCCAGGAGAACCGCCGCCACCTCGCGCGAGGCACCGGCACGCTCGCCCGCGGGATGGTGGGTGCACACGCCTCGTTCACCCTCTCCGACGAGACGCTCGCCGCCTGCGTCGGGCTCGCCGAGGAGTTCGGCGTCGGGATCCACATCCACGCGGCCGAGGACGCTGCCGACGAGGCCGACGCGCAGGCGCGCTTCGGCGCACGCGTGATCCGGCGGCTGGCCGCCGCGGGGGCGCTGGACGAGCGGACGCTCCTCGCCCATTGCGTCGACGTGGACGCGTCCGAGCTCGAGCTGATCGGCGCGAGCGGGGCGACCGTCGTGCACAACGCCCGGTCGAACATGAACAACCGCGTGGGGCACGCCCCCGTCGGGTTCTTCGACCGACTCGCCCTGGGCACCGACGGGATCGACGGCGACATGTTCGCCGAGTCTCGGGCGGCCTTCTGGCGGGTGCGCGAGGCGGACCCTGCCGCGGGGCCGGCGTGGATCCTCGCGGCGCTCGCGGGGTCGGCGCGGTTCGCCGGGCGCCTGCTTCGGGGAGCCGCTGTTCGGCCGGATCGAGGCGGGCGCCCCCGCTGATCTCGTGGTGCTGGACTACGACCCGCCGACGCCGTTGGGTGCGGACAACCTCGCAGGCCACTGGGCGTACGGGTTCACGAGCCGCCTCGTGCGCGACGTGCTCGTGGCGGGCGAGGTCGCCGTGCGCGACCGCACGCTCACGCGCATGGACTCGCACGAGATCAGGTCGCTTGCGCGGGAGCAGGCGTCGCGACTGTGGGAGCGCATAGAGCGGACGCCGGCACATCCCTTCGAACCGAAAGGTGGCGCGTGATGGCCGTGAGCTCCGAGGGCCGCGTCGCCCTCTACCTCCAGGACAAGCACCCGCTGCGGGAGGCGATCGGCTACGCGAAGTACGCCGAGGAGCGCGGGTTCGAGGCGGTGTGGCAGGCCGAGAGCCGGTTGGTGCGCGAGGCCACCGTTCCGATGGCCGCCTACGCCGCCACGACCGAGCGGATGGGAGTCGGGTCGGGCGTCGTCAACTGCTGGACACGCAACGTCGGCCTGCTCGCCGCCACGTTCGTCACCCTGGACGACCTGGCTCCGGGCCGGATCAAGCTCGGGATCGGGGCGTGGTGGGATCCCCTCGCGCAGAAGGTGGGGATCGAGCGCCACCATCCGCTCACGGTGATGCGGGAGGTCGTGGAGGCCGCTCGGCGGCTGATCGCGATGGAGCACGTCACCTACGAGGGCGAGTACGTCCATCTCGACGGCGTGGAGATCGACGTGGTGCACGGCGACCGCTCGCCCCGCGACGTGCCGATCTACATCGGCGCGACGGGCATGCAGATGATGGAGCTCGCCGGGGAGATCGGCGACGGCGTCCTGCTCAACTACCTCGTGGGACCCCGCTACAACGAGACGGCGATGGAGCACCTGGCCGTGGGGGCCGCGCGCGCCGGACGCCGGGTCGAGGACCTCGACCGGCCCCAGCTCGTGGTCTGCTCGCTCGACGACGACCGGGCGGTCGCCCTCGACCGTGCCCGTGAGCTGGTGACGCAGTACCTCGGGCAGCAGCCGCACATCGGGAAGGCGAGCGGCGTGGACGATGAGCTCCTGGAGCGGATCCGCGAGGTGCTCACCTGGCCGGCCGGGCCGGCGGAGATCCACGCGGCGATGAACCTCGTGCCCGACGAGGTCGTGCAGATGGTGGCCGCTGCGGGCACCGCCGACGAGTGCCGGGCCAAGGTGCAGGAGTTCATCGACGCCGGGAGCACCTGCCCGATCCTGTACCCGCTCGGCGACGACGTGCGGGCGATGATCGACGCGTTCGCCGAGGGGTCCTTCTAGGTGGACGTCTTCCTTCCCGGCTCGTTGGACGAGGCCCTCGAGATCCTCGCCGAGCGGCCGGAGGCCGTGCCGATCGCGGGTGGCACCGACCTGATGGTTGCTCTGAACTTCCGCCGGCTGCGTCCGGAGGCGATGCTCGACCTGACGCGCCTCCCCGAGCTGCAGGAGGTCCGCCGGGGCGACGACGAGGTGTTCCTGGGCGCGGGCGTCACGTACGCGCGGATCGTGCGCGAGCTGCCGAACGTGCCGACCCTCACCCAGGCGTCGCGGACGGTGGGGTCTCCCCAGATCCGGGCCCGAGGGACCGTCGGCGGGAACCTCGGCACGGGCTCGCCGGCCGGGGATGCCCTCCCCGTGCTGGCGGTGCACGACGCCGACATCGAGCTCGTGGCCGCGGGTGGCCGGCGCCGATCGGTGCCGTGGCACGAGTTCCTGCTCGGTCCGAAGCGGACCGCCCGTGCACCCGACGAGTTGATCCTCGGCGCGCGCTGGCGTCAGATCGGCGGCCCCGGCTCGTTCTCGAAGGTGGGGACCCGCAACGCGATGGTGATCGCCGTCGCCAGCGTGTGCCTCCTGCTGGACCCCGGGACGCGCTCGGTCCGCGTGGCGCTCGGCTCGGTCGCGCCGACCGTCGTGCGCGCGTCCGAAGCGGAGGGATTCGCCGCCGGGGCCCTGACGGACGCGGGGTCGTGGGAGGACCCCGCGGCCGGGATCGGCGACGACGTGGCACGGGAGTTCGGCGAGCTCGTCGCCCGCGCCGCGACGCCGATCGACGACGTACGAGGATCGGCGGCCTACCGGCGACACGCGCTGACCGTGCTGGCCCGGCGGTCGCTCGCGTGGGCGACCAGCGGGGAGGCGGCGGCCTGATGCGGGTGCGCACGCGCGTGAACGGCGAGTGGCGCGAGGCCGACATCCATGCGGAGGCCAGCCTCCTGACGATGCTCCGCGAGTCGCTCGGTCTCCTCGGCTCCAAGAACGCCTGCGAGCAAGGGGAGTGCGGATCGTGCTCCGTGTGGCTCGACGGCGAGGTCGTCTGCGCCTGCCTCGTGCTCGCGGCCCAGGCCGAGGGGCGCGAGGTGCGGACCGTCGAGGGACTCGCGAACGACGGCGACCTCCACCCGGTCCAGGATGCGTTCGTGGCGGCGGGGGCGGTCCAGTGCGGCTTCTGCACGCCCGGGCTCGTGGTGACGGTGACCGACCTCCTCGAGCGGGATCCGTCCCTCGACGAGCCCGCGATCCGCGAGGCGCTCGCCGGCAACATCTGCCGCTGCACAGGCTATGCGAAGATCCTGGATGCGGCCCGGCTCGCGGCGGCCGCGAAGCGGGACGGTGCGTGGTGACGCGCCTCCTGATCGACGCGTGCGACGTCGTGGTGACGATGGACGACGCGGGCACCGAGATCGTGGGCGGCTCGGTCCTGCTCGACGACGGCGCGATCGTGTGGGTAGGCAGCGGGGCGCCGCCGGCCGAGCCCGACGAACGCCTGGACGGCCGCGGCACGGTCGCGATCCCGGGTCTCGTCAACACCCACCATCACCTCTTCCAGACGCTCACGCGGTCCTGGGCGCAGGACCGCGGTCTGTTCGACTGGCTCGTGACGCTCTACCCGGTCTGGGGCGGGTTGGATGCCGCGTGGGCGCGCACCGCGACCCTCGTCGGGCTCGCCGAGCTCGCGCTCAGCGGCTGCACGACGACCACGGATCACCACTACCTGTTCCCCCGCGGACGGGACGGCGTGCTCGAGGCCACGATCGCCGCCGCCGGCGAGCTGGGGATCCGGTTCCACCCGACGCGCGGGTCGATGGACCTGGGGGTCGCGCAGGGCGGGTTGCCGCCCGACGAGGTGTGCCAGGACGCCGAGGAGATCCTCGCCGCGACCGAGGCGGCGGTGCGGAGCTTCCACGACCCGTCGCCCGGCGCGATGCTCCGGATCGCGGTCGCCCCCTGTTCTCCCTTCTCCGTATCCGAGCGGCTGATGCGCGAGTCCGCTGAGCTCGCGCGCCGGCTCGGCGTCCGGCTCCACACCCATCTCGCCGAGACGCTCGAGGAGGAGGCATACTGCCGCGAGCGGTACGGCCGGCGCCCGACGGAGCTGATGGACGAGTGGGGCTGGCTCGGCGACGACGTCTGGCTCGCGCACTGCGTGCACCTCGACGACGAGGACATAGGGCGGATCGTCCGGTCGGGCGCCGGGATCGCCTGGTGCCCCAGCTCGAACCTCCGGCTCGGCGCGGGCGTCGCCCCGGCGCGCGCGGTGCTGGACGCGGGCGGGACGGTCGGTCTCGGCGTGGATGGGTCGGCCTCGAACGATGCGGGCAACCTCGCCGCGGAGGTCCGTCAGGCGCTGCTCGTCACGCGCGGGGTCCGCGGCGCCACGTCGATCTCGGCGCGCGAAGCGCTGCGGGTCGCCACGCGCGGCGGGGCGGCGTGCCTCGGGCGCGACGACATCGGGTCGATCGAGGCCGGGAAACGCGCCGATCTCGCCCTCTTCCCGGCCGACGGTCTCGCGACGGCGGGAGCCGACGCGGATCCGGTGGCCGGGCTCGTGCTGTGCCGGCCGGAACGGGTCCGCCACCTCGTGGTCGAGGGGCGGTTCGTCGTGCGGGAGGGAATCCTCGAGACGGGCGACGAGGACGCGATCGCCCTGGACGGACACCGGACCGCCACGGCCATCGCGGCGGGGGCCGGACGATGAGCGCGCCGGGCGGCGTTCGCACCCGGGTCCCCGGCGGCGTCGGCGAATCCGTGCGCCGGCCCGACGGCGTCCCGAAGGTGATGGGCGCGTTCGCCTACGGCAGCGACCTGTGGGACGAGCGGATGCTGATCGGCGCGACCCTGCGGAGCCCTCACCCGTACGCGACGATCCGCTCGGTCGATGTCGCCGGTGCCCTCGCGCTGCCGGGCGTGCACGCGGTGCTCGATGCCGGGGACGTGCCGGGGGATCCGAACTACGGCCTCGAGTTCAGGGATCAGCCGGTGCTCGCCTCCGACGTGGTCCGCTACGCGGGTGAGCCGATCGCGATCGTCGCCGCGGAGTCGCCCGAGCTGGCGGCGCGGGCCCTGGGCCTGATCCAGGTCGACTACGAGGTGCGCGAGCCGCTCACGGACATGGAACGGGCGCTTGCGCCCGACGCCCCGAAGCTGCACCGATGGGGGAACGTGGTCCGCCACCTCCGCATCGAGCACGGCGATCCCGACGTCGACGCCGACGTCTGGGTCGAGGGGTACTACGAGACCGCCTCGCAGGACCAGGCCCCGCTCGGTCCCGAGGGCGGGCTCGCCGTGCCGGCCGGGGACGGCGGGATCGACCTCTACGTGACGACGCAGTGGCTGCACGTGGACCGGCTGCAGATCGCTCCGTGCCTCCGGCTCCCCGAGGACAAGGTCCGGATCCATCTGGCGGGCATCGGAGGAGCCTTCGGGTCGCGCGAGGACCTCCACGTGCAGATCCACGCGTGCATGCTCGCGTTGCGCACCGGCCGCCCCCTGAAGATGACCTACGGCCGGGAAGAGTCCTTCTCGGGGCACGTCCACCGTCACCCGTCGCGGGTGTGGATCCGTCACGGCGCCTCGCGCACGGGCGAGCTCGTGTGCGTCCGCGCCCGCGTGCTGATCGACGGCGGCGCGTACTCGTCGTCCTCGCCCGCCGTGATCGGGAACGCGACGACGTTCGCGGCCGGACCGTACGAGGTGCCGAACGCCCTGCTGGAGGGGACGGCGGTCTACACGAACAACCCGCCCTGCGGAGCGATGCGGGGGTTCGGCGCGCCGCAGGTGACGTTCGCCTTCGAGGCACAGATGGACAAGCTCGCCGAGGTGCTCGGGATCGATCCCCTCGAGCTCCGGCGACGGAACGCGCTCCAGACCGGCTCCGTGATGCCGACCGGCCAGGTGCTGCACGGGAGCGCGCCTGTGCGCGAGGTGATCGATGCCTGCGCGTCGATCCCGATGCCGCCGCCGACCGACCCCACCGGTCGCGACCCGGTCACCCTGCCCGGCGGCGCGGGCAACGTCGGCCACGGCGAAGGGCTCCGCCGGGGCGTGGGGTTCGCCCTCGGCTTCAAGAACATCGGGTACAGCGAGGGGTTCGACGACTTCCACCAGGCGCGGGTCACGCTCTCCCGGGGCCCGGACGGCCCGCTCGCCGAGGTGCGGACCGCCGCGGTCGAGGTCGGTCAAGGCCTCGGGGCCGTGATGACGCAGGTGGTGCGCACGGAGCTGGGGATCGAGCACGTCGTGCTGCACACCGCCGACACCGAGTTGGATTCCGCGGGCTCGACGTCGGCCTCCCGTCAGACGCTGATGGCGAGCGGCGCGCTGCAGCTGGCCTGCCGTGGCGTGCTCGAGGAGCTGGGCCGGCGCGCGGGAGCGACCGCCGCCGGCGAGACCGCGACGATCCAGGACGATCGCGTGTGCCTTGACGGACGTCCCGTCGCCGACCTGGCCGGCCTGTTGGCCGAACCCGTGGTGGCGACCCGGACGTTCCGCCACCGGCCGACCACGCCGATGGACGAGAAGGGACAGGGCGACCTCCATCCGATGTTCTCGTTCGCCGCGATGCGTGCGGTGGTGGACGTCGACCGGGAGCTCGGGCTGGTGCGCGTCGTGCACCTGGCCTCGGCCGTCGACGTCGGCACGGCGATCAACCCGCAGCTCGTCGAGGGTCAGAGCGAAGGCGGCGCGGCGATGGGGCTCGGCCTTGCGGTGATGGAGGAGATCCAGGTGCGCGACGGGGTGATCCGCAACCCCTCGTTCACGGACTACCTGCTTCCCACGATCCTCGACGTCCCCCCGGTCGACACGGTGATCGTGGAGGAGCCGGAGCCGGGCGCGCCCTTCGGCGTCAAGGGCGTCGGCGAATCGGCGACGATCGTCGCGTTGCCCGCGATCGTGGCGGCCATCCGGGACGCCACCGGGCTGGAGCTGAACCGCGCCCCGGTCCGCCCCGACGACGCCGCGGGGCTCACGGGGCCCATCACGACCGGCGGCTGGCCGCCCGTGCCAGACGTCCCGGGGCAGGAGCCGGTGCCGACCTACGAAGGGGCCACCGTGTCGCAACGCTCGACCGGAGGAGGCGCAGAACCGTGACCGAACGATCGTCGCTCGCAGGCCGCGACTACATCGAAACGCTCGACTGGACCGTGGACGAGATCGACGAGGCACTGGCGGTCGCGGGCGAGCTGAAAGCGCAGTTCAGGTCGGGGGAGCCCCACCGGCTCCTGCCGGACAAGACGTTGTTCATGCTGTTCCTCGACAAATCCACACGAACGAGGAACGCCTTCGAGGCGGGCATGACCCAGCTCGGCGGCCACGCGCATTACCTCGATGCCGAGAAGACCCAGGTCGCGCACGGGGAGAGCCCCAAGGACATGGGCATCATCCTGTCCCGGTACGGCCACGGCCTCGCGATCCGTCACGACCTGGTGCCCGGCGAGGGGAACACGTATATGCGCGAGGTGGCGCGGTGGGCCGACGTCCCCGTCATCAACCTGCAGTGCGACGTCGACCATCCCACGCAGACGCTCGCCGACCTGATGACGCTCCGCGAGCATCGGGGCGCCGACCTCCGCGGCCTGAAGGTCGCGGTGACGTGGGCGTTCGCTCCCTCGTACGCGAAGCCGATGTCGGTGCCGCAGGGTCTCGCGGCGCTCCTTCCGCGCTTCGGGATCGACGTCGTGCTCGCGCACCCGCCGGGATTCGACCTGCTGCCCGACCTCATGGCGCGCGCACGGGAGGCGGCCTCCCAGGGTGGGGGGTCGATCGCGTTCGCCGACGACATGGACGAGGCCTTCCGCGGCGCCGACGTCGTCTACCCGAAGTCGTGGGGGAGGCTCGATATGTTCGGCGATCAGCAGGCGGCGTTGGCCGACGCCGCCCGGTACGAGGACTGGATCTGCGACGCCCGGCGGATGGGCCTGGCGTCCGACGATGTCGTGTACATGCACTGCCTGCCCGCGGACCGAGGGAGCGAGGTCACCGACGAGGTGATCGACGGACCACGGTCGATCGTCTACGACGAGGCCGAGAACCGCCTGCACACGGGCAAGGCGCTGATGTCGCTCACGATGGGAGGCTTTCACTGATGGGTAGTTCCGCCTTCACCGACGACCTCGTCCACCGGCTCGCCGTCGCCCGCGGCGACGAGCCCGCGGATCTGGTGCTGTCGGGTGGCCGCGTCCTGTCGGTGTTCACGGGCGACCTGTTGGACGCCGACGTCGCCATCGCGGGCGAGCACGTGGCGGGTATCGGGCGCTACGAGGGGCGCGAGACGTTCGATGCTTCGGGGCTGATCCTGCTGCCGGGATTCATCGACGGACACATGCATCTTGAATCCACCAAGCTGATGATCGACGAGTTCGCCCGAACGGTGCTGCCCTGGGGCACGACCACCGTGGTGCTCGATCCGCACGAGATCGCGAACGTGTTCGGGATCCCCGGCGTGCATGCGCTGCTCGCCCAAGCCTCGGACGTGCTGATCGACGTGTACGTGATGGTGTCGTCGTGCGTGCCGCCGAGCCCCTTCGAGTCCAGCGGCGCGGAGGTCACGGCGGAGGAGATCGAGCGCTTCCTGCTCGATGAGCCGAACGCTCTCGGCGTGGCGGAGATGATGGACTACCCCGGCGTGGTCCGCGGCTCGGAGGCGAGCCTCGCGAAGATCGAGGCGGCGATGCAGGCGGGCGACCGGCACCTCGACGGCCATGCGCCCGGTCTCACCGGTCGAGACCTCAACGCCTATCTGGCGGCCGGCGTCCGGAGCGACCACGAGTGCACGACCCTGGAGGAGGCGCTCGAGAAGCGTCGCCTCGGCATGTGGATCATGATCCGCGAGGGCTCGGCCGCAAAGGACCTGGAGGCGCTGCTGCCGCTCGTGCTCGAGCACGGCCCGATGAACTGCCTGTTCTGCACCGACGACCGTGAACCCGACGACCTCGTGCGCGAGGGCCACGTCAACGACGTGATCCGCAAGGCGGTGGCGCTCGGCTGTCCCCCCGCCGACGCGGTCCTGCTGGGAACGCTGAACGCCGCCCGGTACCACCGCCTGCCGCGCCACGGCGCCGTGGCGCCCGGGTACCTCGCCGACGTCGTGGCGGTCCCCGACCTCGAGGGGTTCAGCCCCGTCCGCGTCTGGAAGCGCGGGCGCCTTGTCGCGGCCGACGGCGAGGCGATCGATATCCCGTCGGCACCAGCCCCTGACGTGGATGCGCGACAGCGTGCACGTGCGGGCGCTATCGCGTGACGACTTCGCGATCGCGGCCGCCGAACGGGTCCGGGTGATCGGCGTCGAGCCGGAGCAGCTCGTCACGCGCTCGCTCGTGGTGAACCCGGCGCGGTCCAACGGCCACGCGGTCGCCGACCCCGGCCGCGATCTCGCGAAGATCGCCGTCGTGGAACGACACAAGGGAACGGGCGGGGTCGGCCTGGGCTTCGTGACCGGATTCGGTCTTCGCCGCGGAGCGCTGGCCTCGAGCCATGCCCACGATGCGCACAACGTGGTCGTCGTGGGCGTCGACGATCACGACATGGCGACCGCCGTCAACCATCTGACGTCGATCGGGGGTGGCCAGGTGGTGGTCTCGGACGGCACGATCCTGGCGGACCTGCCGTGCCCGGTTGGCGGACTGCTCTCGGATCGCTCGGCGACGGAGGTCGCCAGGGGGGCGGTGGAGTTGGACCGAGCCGCCGGCGAGCTCGGGGTCACCCTTCCCAAGCCGTTCATGGCGATGTCGTTCCTCGCGCTCTCCGTGATCCCCGAGCTGCGGCTCACCGATCGAGGACTCGTCGACGTGGATCGGTTCGAGCTCGTCGATCTGGCGCTCGAGTAGCGCTCCTCCGTCGGCCGCTGCGCGGGGCGAGCACGCTTGGATCTGTCCGTTCTGTCCCTACAACGAGGTCGCGTGAACCGGGCCTGGCGACCCGCACTTGACGGCGCTGCATCACGAGATCGATCGGTAAGCGGTCGAGCGCACGAGAGTCGGGGCGGCGCCGTTCACATCGTTGTACGTCGGCGGCGGGACCCCGACGCTCTACCCGGACGAGCTGGCCACCGTGATCTCGCGGATCCCTGTGTCGGGTGAGCGGGCGATCGAAGTGCTGCCCAACCACGGGGCGCCGGATCGGATGGATCAGCTTGCCGACATGGGCATCACGGCGGTGAGCATCGGCGCACAGTCGTTCCACGACGAGGTGCTCCGGAGACTTCGTCGGCCCCACGACGCGGCGACCAGTCGGGCGGCGGTCGAGAACGCGCTCGGCCGGTTCGGATGCATCGACGTCGACCTGATCGTCGACGTGGAGTGGGAAGAGCGAAGCGGGTTCCGAGGGGCGTTCCTGGATGACCTCCGCGCATGCTTCGAGCTCGGCGCGGACCAGGTCTCGACCTATCCGTTGATGCGCTTCGGGTACACGCCGTTCGGTGCGGCGCACCACGACCGCCGGCGGGAGCATACGGTGCTGGCCGAGGCGTCCGCCCTCGCCCGCTCGATGGGCTACGAGCGACGCTCGGTCTGGACGTTCAACCGGCCCGGCGCCCCCGCATACACGTCGATCACCCGGCGCCGGTTCCTGGGCATGGGCGCGGGCAGTTCCTCGTTCGCGGGCCGCGACTTCTACGTCAACCACTTCCGGGTCGTCGCCTATGCGGATGCCGTCGAGCACGACCGCCTGCCGGTGGCACGGTGGCTCCACCTGGGCCCTTGGGGCGGTGCGGCGTACGACACCTTCTGGCAGGCGTATGCGGGTGGGGTCAACTGGCGGCCCCTCGAACGAACCTACGGGAAGGTCATCGGGACGACCGCTCGCGCTGCGTTCGCCCCCCTCGCTCTTGCGGGGCTGCTGCACCGGACCCGGCAAGGATACCGGCTGACCCCACGTGGGTTCGATTCCTATCACGACCTCGAGCGGCTGGTGACGAATCAGCTGATCGAGCCACTGTGGGCCGAGATGCTCACCGAGCACGCGGTCGACGACGGCTGTGGATGGGCGACCCCCGGCCGGGCAAGAGCCGGGCGGCTGTGGCCGCCGGTTCGTCGGCTCTTCGAACGGCCGTTGTCGAACCCCGGAGGCTCGTGGTGACCACGCCGTCGGCCGCGCGAGGCGACCGGTCTGCCGATCGCTGGTGGACGGTCCTGGCACCCGGATACGACCCGTCGATGGCGCTCGTGGGGTGGCATCGGCTCCAGGACGCTTTGGTCGCCGATGTGGCACGGGGGACGGTGCTCGATCTCGGCTGCGGCCCTGCGCACGTGGCGAGGAGCCTGCTCTCGCGTGGGGTCGACTACATCGGAGTGGACCGGAACGCCGCGATGGTGGCCAGGGCCGACCGAGCCGTCGGTGCATGGGGTCCCGGTGTGGGTCGGATCGTCCGGGCCGACGTGACCTCCCTGCCGTTCGATGCGACGTCGTTCGACGTCGTCGTGGCCACCGGCGTGCTGGGTCTGCTCGCCATCCCGGCACGGCGCCGGGCGCTGCGGGAGATGGTGCGGGTGTCGCGGGGGGAGGTCCGGTTGCTCGAGCCGATGCTCCGCATCGATGCGCCCCCGCGGGTGCTGCGGTCGCGCATCATCGCCTTCGTGAGGGAGCGCCCTCTCACGCTGGATGAGCTGATCCGGGTCGGTCTCGATCCGGAGGTGCGGGGTCCGCCGGTGCTGGCCGGCGTGTACTCGATGGTGCGCGCCATCAAGCGTTGAGGGAGCTCGGGTTCCGCACAGGAGCGCCCGATCCCGTACGTCGACCACCATCCCCCAGATCGGCGTTCGGACACCACCGCGGGCCGGCACTAGGCTGAGATCCATGCCCGACGAGCCCGAGACACCGCTGGCCGGCGTCGCCCGGCGCTTCCGGGAGCATGCGGGCCGGCGCGCCAAGGCCTCGATCGGTCTCGTGGCGGAGACCCTCGGACCGACCGACTGGCTCCACGGACCAGGGGACGACGCCGCCGTCGTCTCCACGGGCCCCGACGGATCGATGCTCGCAGCCGGCGAGGCGATCTGGCCCCCGTTCGTCGAGGCGGATCCGCACGGGGCGGGGATCGCCGCGGTCGTCGCGAACGTGAACGATATCGCGGCGATGGGGGGGCGTTCGCTCGGCCTCGTCGACACGATCGTGGGCCCGGAATCGATCGCGCGCCCTGTGCTGGAGGGCATCCGGCATGCCGCGCAGCTCTACGGGATCCCGGTCGTGGGTGGCCACCTCACCGTGCGAGACGGGCCGCCGTCGGTCTCGGCCTTCATCGTGGGTCGTGCCGAGACGGTGCTGGCGTCATCGAACGCTCGCGCGGGGCTGGTGTTGCTGGTCGCGGCCGCTCCCGAGGGCCGGCTCCATCCCGACTTCCCGTTCTTCTCGTCGCTCCGTGAGCGGGAGGACCGACTGGCCGGCGACGTCGAGGTGCTGCCGACGATCGCCGAACGGGGGTGGTGCCGGGCGGCCAAGGACATCAGCATGGCCGGTCTGCTCGGGTCGCTCGCGATGCTCCTCGAGCCCACCATGTCGGGCGTCGTCGTCGACCTCGACGCGATCCCGCGTCCCGCCCACGTGCCGATCGGATCGTGGCTCGACGTCTTTCCGTCGTTCGGGTTCCTGTTGTGCGTGCCTGAGGACCATGTCGAGGACTGCCGAGCCGTCTTCGTCGAGCGGGGACTGGCCTGCGAGGCGGTGGGCATGCTCGATGACGGCGGTGTGTTGCGGGTTCGGTTCGGTGCCGAGGCAGCCGTCCTCCTCGATCTCGCCCGGGAGCGCGTGACCGGCCTCGGCGGCGCCTAGCGGCGGTCGCCGTGCAGGTCGATGACCATGCGCTGGTGCGGCAATCCGACGTGATCACCGGGAGTTCCAGTCGGTCGCCACCCCAGCTTGCGGAAGAACTCCACGTTCTGAGGCTGGATGAAGGCGACCATCAGCTCGCCGCCGAGCTCGCCGGCCGTCCGCACGGCGAAGCGGACCAGGGGTCCGCCGAGGCCGTGCGTGCGGAACGCGGGGAGCACCGCCAGCCGGTCCCCACGCCACAGCCCCGGCTCGCCGAGCGGGTAGAGCCTGACCGCTCCGCCGGCGATGCCGCCTCCGACCCCGAGCACCTTGATCGTCGCAGGGTCGTCGTCGCGCTCGTCGCGGTCCGAGCCTCGGAAGATCCTCTGCTCTTCGACGAACACGGCGCGGCGGATCTCGTGATGCACGGACACGTCCTGGACCGTCGTGGCCACGTGGCACGCGAGCTCGAGGCCCGCGCGGTCGCGCCCCTCAGCGGAACTCGACGAGCGGGAGGAGACGACGGCCTTGCTCGTCTCGCCCATCAGCGATCCCTTCGAACGCGCTCATGCCGGAACACGCCCGGCATCGGGCGCATCCGGCGTTCACGTCCCACGACCCGAGGCCGTGCTCCACCACGTACGGCACGACCTGGCGGTACATCGACTCCACGTAGTCGGGGGGAGGGGGGAGCAGGTCCTCCATCAGGCTCCCCGGCACCGGGCGGAGCGGGACGACGAACGGGTACACCCCCATGTCGACGGCCCGCCGGCACTGCTCGGCGGTGTGCCGCGGGTCCTCACCCATGCCGAGGATCACGTAGGTCGTCACCTGCCCGGGTCCGAAGATCTCGACCGCCCGCTCCCAGCAGCGGAAGTAGCCCTCGACCCCGGTGCGACCCTTCGCGGGCGCGATGCGGTCGAGCACTTCCTGATCGAGCGATTCCACGTGGATCCCCACGGTGTCGACGCCGAGCTCCTTCACGGTCTCGAGCACCGAGAGGTCATCCGGTGGCTCGAACTGCGCCTGGACGGGAAGGCCGGTGGCCTGCTTGATCGCATGGGCGCACCGGGCGACGTACAGGGCGCCCTTGTCGGGGCCGCGCGTCGTGCCGGTGGTGAGGGTCACGTCGGCGACGTGGTCGAGCTGTTTGGCGGCCACGGCCACCTCGGCGAGCTGCTCCGGCCTCTTGACCGGGATCGTCCGACCGGCTTCCAGCGAGCGTTCGATCGCGCAGAACCCGCACTGGTCCTCGTTCCCCCAGTAGACGCACGTCTGGATCACCGTGCTCGCGAGCGAGTCCAGGTGCAGCAGCGCGATCTGCCAATAGGGGATGCCGTCTGCGGTCTCGAGCTCGTAGTAGCGGGGCTTCGGCGGGATCTCGGCCGACGCCAGGCGCTCCCCGTCACGGTAGAGCGCCCAGCCATCATCGACTCGACGGATCGTGAACGGTGAGTCTTCGACGAACTCCGACACGAAGGGGAACGTGACCGGGCTCCCTTCGATGTACACCATGCCGGCGTCGGAGGGGCCCGCTCCCGATACGCGAGCGTCGATCACGTCCTCGACCCGGACGCCGTAGCTCTGCACCTCGGCGAGGAGCCGGGCGAACTCGGGGCCGTGCGTCGGCCCCGGTGCCTCAACCCTTGTGGCCATAGAGCTCCTCGTAGTTGGTGGCGAAGACGCGATCCTTGAGCTCCTGACTGACCGGCGCCCCCGCGATCTTCCAGTACTCGCCCCAGAAGTCGCTCCACGGTTCATCCGATGCGAACAGCAGCCTGTCGTGGCCCACACCGCGCCGTTCCATCTCGGTGAGCAGCCAGCGCACGCCGAAACCGATCGCCCAGGTCGTGTCGGTGTAGACCTTGTATCCCTCTTCCACCCAGTCGAGGAAGCGGGGCACGAGCCGGATGTGCCCGGAGACCCCTCCGCCGAAGTGCACGAGGTAGATCTTGACGCGCTTGCCGTACCGCTCGATCAACGGGATGAAGTTGCTGATGTCCGAGCTGCCGCCGGGGCTCGTGTGGAAATGGAAGACGAGATCGTGCTGTTCGGCGGCCGTGAAGCACGCCTCGGCGACCTCGGCCGTGTCCTCGTCCCACTCCTCGGGGTTGGGGTTCCCGCCAAGCAGGAACGTGGTCTTGAGGGCGACGATGCCCGCTTCGCCGGCATGCTGCAGCGCCTCCAGGGTCATCTCCTTATTCTGCGGCAGGAACGACACCCAGAGTCCACCGCGGAGACGGTCGGAGGACGAGACGGCGTCCAACACGAGCGGATTCAACGAGAAGGGTTGCCCTTGGACCGGGATGCCGTAGTTCGGGAGAACGAGCGCCCGCTCGACGCCGAGCCCGTCCATGTGGCCGAGGTACTCCTTGGCGGACGCGAACTCGTAGACCGTCGGCTTGACCGGCTCCTTGAGGTCGTAGAACTGCCACGCGGCCATCTCGCCGATGTGGCTATGACCGTCGATCACCTGGCGGGTGACTCGTTCCTCGGGCATGCGTACCTCCCAGTCGTGGGACGTTTCCGTTAGGAAACACCCCTCCACCACCGTACGAAAATCCTCCGACCCGGCTGGCGGGTTGTCAACTCGGCGACTCGATCCGGCTCATGAGTTTCACGATCGCATCCTGCCAGGGTCGCCGCTCCGAGAACGTCAGCGGCTCCCCGATCCGTTCCGGCCGGTCGACGCCGCGCCCGGTCCGGGGATCGAGCTCGACGACCTGCACCCGATAGACGGTGGGACCGCCCTCGAGATCGGCCTCAACGGTGCAGATCAGACCCGCCCCGTCGGGCACGTGCATCTCCAGCCTGCGGTAAGGCGTCAACACGCCGTCTCCGGTCTCCTCGATGACGACCCATGCGTCCCCGCGGTCGTGGGCCGCGCGGACACGGCGCTCGGCGTCGTTCCTGCGTTCCTCGACGGCGAGCCGGCGACTCCGCACGGCGAACGCGGCGCCGGCCGCCAGTCGGAGATCCAGGCCTTCGCTCACGAGCCCCGAGCCGGCCACCGCGCGCCGCGCGATCGTGTCCGCGTTCCGGTCGGCCTCGAGCAGCTGCGCACGGGTGTCGACCACCTCGAGTTCGTCCACGATCACCCGGACGAGCTCGAGGTAGCGCTCGTAGGTCTCGGGAGAGGCCACGGCGATCGGATGCAACCGGTCCTCGGCCTCGTGCCAGCGCCCGACCGTCGCATCGAGATGCCCGGGTTCCCCGGCCGCGGGGAACCCGGGACCCCGAGCGTTCGGTTCGGTCGTGTCGATCCTGGCTCGCTAGAGGTTCCAGGTGTTCATCACGAAGGCGCCTTCCTTCCAGGCTTGGATGGCGGCATCCGCGACGTCACGAGGGTGGATCGGCTGCACTCCCTCCATCATGTCGACCTCACGCATGCCGTACAGCGCGGCGGCGGAGAACCGGCAGGCGTAGATCTTGCCGCCCTCCTCCATGATGGTCTTCAGCTGGTTGTTGTAGTTCAGGTGCCCCGGGAACGCCTCGTCGCCGACGTTCGGGAACCCGCGCGTCGCCGAGACCATCAGGGAAGCAGGGCCGAACAGCACCATGCTGAGGTCGAAGCCCTTGCGGGCGAGGCGGGTGGCCGTGAGCATGTTCACGATGCCGACCGATCCCTCGAACGGCACGGTGTGCATGAAGACGTACGCCTTCTGACCGGGCTCCGCCTCGTAATCCGGGAAGACCTTCTCGTCGTAGTCGACGATCGCCTGCCCCGCCTCAACGCGCTCACCAACGATGTCTGCCATGAGGACTCCTTTCTCGGATGGGTTCACCCATCGGTCTCGTACTCGCGGACCCTACGGCGGTGCCCGCCGCATCCAGCGCCGGTGGCTGCCGGGCATCGCGCTCATGATCGACCTGCGCACGCCCCACGGAAGCAGTCGGTAGACGGGCGTGAAGATGCGACGCCAGAAGACGGACCCATCCCGGACCGGAGCCTCGATGCCGTACCGGGCGGCCATGTCGCGCTGCGACGCCTCGAGCAGGTACTCCTCCGAGTTCGACCGCAGCCATTCGAAGAACGGCACCGTCACCCCTTCAGCCCGGCGAGGGCGTTCTGCGCAGCCAGCGAGATGGGCTCGTTCAATGCGCCGATCGGCGGCGAGTAGACGTTCTCCATCGTTGCGAGATCCTCGATCGTGATGCCCGTGCGCACGGCCATGGCCAGGAAGTCCGCACGCTCCTTGATGCCCTCGCCGCCGACCATCTGCACGCCCAGCAGCCGGTGCGTGCCGGGATCCGCCAGCAGCTTGACCCGGATCTTCTTCATGTCGGGGTAGTAGCGAGCCCGTGAGATGCCCTCGGCCACCCCCATGACGTAGGGGATCCTCAACGCGTTCGCCGTCGTCTCGCCGAACGAGACGCCGCCGATCATCCACTTGCCGGCGACCATCCCCCAGGGCACGTCGACCGGGTTGTACGCGCGGTCCCCTCCGGCGGCTGTCGTGCCGGCCACCTTCCCTTGGGCATAGGCGTGGCTGCCGGAGAGTCCCTGGATCGGCACCTTGGTGACGCCGTGGGGGATCTCAGCGCAGTCGCCGGCGGCATAGACGCTCTCGGTCCGCGTGTGCATGCGCTGGTCGACGATGATGCCGCCGGTGCTCCCGATCTTGATGCCGGCGTCTCGCGCGAGCCGATTGTTCGGCTGCTTGTGCGTGCAGATCACCACGACGTCGGCGGGAAGCTCCTCGTCGGGTGTCTTCACGGCTCGGACCTTCCCGTCGCCGACGAACGCCTCGACGGGGGTGTTGAAGTGCATCTTCACGCCCATGTCGGCCCACGAGTCCTGGACGGGCTGCATGATGTCGGGGTCCGCCACCTCGGCGAGCGCCCACGGGCGCGGGTCGACCAGATGTGTCTCGAGACCGCGGTGCGCGAGGGCCGTCACCATCTCGAGTCCCAGCGGCGTCGCTTCGACGACGACCGCGACCTTCGCGTCCTCGAGGACGGGGTCCCATTCGATCGCCCGCCGGATGTTCTTCACGTAGTGCAGACCCCCGAGATCGCTCCCAGGCACACCGGGATCCGCGTACTCGAAGCCGGTCGCCACGATCAGGGCGTCGAACCCCACCGGGCCTGCCCCCACGACCTCGATCTCGTGGGCGGCGGGATCGAGGCGGTTGACCCTGGTCTCGTACCGGATGTCGATGCCGACCTCCTCGTACGTCTCCTTGGTCGCCAGGAAGAGCTGCTCGAACGTGGGGATCTCGCGCCCGTGGACGTACGGGATGCCACAAGGGCTGTAGCCGACGTCTTCGAACTCCGTGAAGACGGTGACCTCTGCCTGGGGATCCGTCTGCTTGGCCGCCCCTGCGGCGCCGATACCAGCTGCACCACCACCGACGACGACGATCCTCCGCGGCACGCGCATCCCTCCCCGGTTGCGCGGCGAGAACGGCGTTCACTATGATGAATGGCCGTTCCGCCTGTAGTAGCGAAAACTCTACCCGCCTCCGCCGGAGCTTGTCGAGTCGAGGACACGATGCACGATGCGGTCGCCTCCATAGGCCCGAAGATCCGCCAGCTGCGTCAGCAGAAGAAGATGTCCCTGCAGCAGCTCGCCGAGCGATCCGACGTGTCGGCGGCCGCGATTCACAAGATCGAGCGCAACACCATGGTGCCGACGATCACGACGCTCATGAAGCTGTCGAGCGCTCTCAATCGTTCGATCGCCTACCTCGTCTCCGAGGAGGAAGATGACGATCGTGGCGCGGTGCTGATCCGGGCGGCTGCCCGCCGTCCGGTGTTCACGTCGAAGGAGGGTCTGGAGCTCGCCGGCATCAGCGGGCCGTACGGACGGTTCTTCATGGCCGGGGCCGCCGCGACCGTGGAGCCCGGGGCCGACAGCGGGCCGCGAGCCATGGAGCACCTCGGCGAGGAGCTCATCTACGTGCTCAGCGGATCGATGGCGTTCGACGTCGACGGTACGGAGTACGTGGTCCGGAGAGGGGACGCGCTGCACTTCCGTACGGACCGGGCACACCGATGGCGGAACCCCGGAAGCCAGCCCGCTCGCGCCATCTGGATGGCGCTGCGCCAATCATGAGCGCGGTCGCCAGAGCATGGAGCCGCCGGTGACGACCCGACTCGCTCGCGTGCGCTCGGATTCGTACGTCGATTCCGTTCGGCTCATGACGGCGACCAGGGCGATGGGCCGGCGACGCGGTGTCGAGTGGGCCGCGGCGGTGATGGGCACACCGGCCAACGTCGAGATCCTGTCCGGCCGCGGCTTCGACGACGAGGCTCTCGCTCGGGCGACGGCCAACGATCTGGTGTTCGCGGTCATCGCCGCAGACGACGACGAAGCACTCGGCGCCCTCGCCGACGGAGAGACGGCCGTCGACGCCGCAGGGTCCTCCGATGACGTGCAGGGAACCGTGCCACGACCCGGCTCGCTCGAGGAGGCCGGCGACGCGTTGCCCGGCGCGAACGTCGCGGTCGTCTCGGTGCCGGGGGAGTTCGCCGCCCTCGAGACGCAGAAGGCGCTCTCGGCAGGCATGCACGTGCTCCTGTTCAGCGACAACGTGCCGATCGAGGACGAGATCGCGCTGAAGCAGCGCGCCACCGGCCTGGGCCTGCTGGTGATGGGCCCTGGGGCCGGCACGGCGGCGATGGGCGGCATCGGCCTCGGCTTCGCGAACGCCGTTCGCCGTGGGACCGTGGGCGTGGTCGCCGCGGCAGGCACGGGCGCCCAGGAGGTCATGAGCCTGATCGACCGGTGGGGCGGGGGCGTCACCGACGTGATCGGCGTCGGCGGCCGCGACCTGTCGTCTCAGGTGGGCGGGACCATGGCCGACCTCGCGCTGCGTTCCCTCGCGGCCGACCCCAGGGTCGAGGTGGTGCTGTTCGTCTCGAAGCCGCCGGCGCCCGAGGTGGCGGAGCGCCTGCTCGACGCGCTCGGAGCCAAGCCGACGGTGACGGCGTTGCTCGGAGCTGAGGGGGGCGCCCCGGCCCCGCCGGGCGTCCGCCTCGCGCGCACCCTCGACGAGGCTGCCGCCGACGCCGTCGAGCTGGCGGGGTTGTCCAGGCCACATCCGGGTGAGGGCCTCGCCGGGGCGGTGAAGGTGGCAGCCGAGGCGATGCCGCCGGAGCGGACGTTCGTTCGCGGGCTCTTTTCCGGGGGAACGCTCTGCTACGAGTCGATGGTCGTGCTCTCGAGCCGTCTGGGTCCGGTGTATTCGAACACCCCGCTGCGTGAGGGTTGGGGGTTGCCGGCGCCCGACGGCGCGCACGTGTGTCTCGATCTCGGGGAAGAGGAGTACACGCGCGGCCGGCCCCATCCGATGATCGATCCGGAAGCGAGGATCGAAGCGATCCGGAAGGAGGGCGCCGATCCTCGGACCGCCGTGGTGCTCCTCGATGTCGTCCTCGGGTACGGCGCCCACCCCAACCCCGCCGCGGTGCTCTCGCTCGCGTGCGAGGAGATCGCCCGCCGTCCCGGTGGCGCCGCCGTGGTTGCCTACGTCCTCGGCACGGACGCCGACCTTCAGGACGTCCGTCGCCAGCGGGCGCAGCTCGAGGATGCGGGGTGCGTGCTCGCGCCGACCGCCGCGCGGGCGGCCTTGATGTCGGCAGCCATCTCGGCGCGCCGTCCCGAGGTAGCCGAGGAGATCCCGTGAGCCGGTCGTCGGACGCACCGCGGGTCGCGATGTTGACCTACTCGACGCGACCGCGTGGCGGGGTGGTCCACGCCGTGCACCTCGCCGAGGAACTGCATCGCCTCGGCGTCCCGGTTCATCTCTTCGCGCTGGGCGACCCCGCGACGGGCTTCTACCGCGATGTCGCCGCGCCGTACACGATCGCGCCGGCGCCGGCGCCCGCCCCCACCCTCGAGGAACGCGTGTTCGCGTCCGTCGAGGCGCTCCGAGAGGCCCTCTCCACGAAGGGCGCCGACTTCGACATCGCGCACGCGGAGGACTGCATCTCGGCACGGGCGGCCACCGCCATCGGCACCGACGGGCAGCCCTGGTTGGTCGCGCGCACCGTCCATCACGTCGACGACTTCACCACCCAGGCACTGATCGATTGCCAGCAACGGTCGATCCTCGAGCCCGACGTGGTCTTCGTCGTGAGCGGGTTCTGGCGAGAACTCCTGCGGAACGAGTATGGGGTGGATGCGACCGTCGTGCGCAACGGGGTCGACGCCGACCGCTTCGCTCGGCCCGACGGGTTCGACCCGGACGCAGTGCGAGCGGAGGTCGGCGCGCCGGATCGCTTCCTCTTCCTCACCGTCGGAGGCATCGAGCCGCGGAAGGGGAGCATGCAACTGATCGAGGCGATGGCCGAGTTGAGATCGGCCCTCGATGTGTCGCCGGTGCTTGCGGTCGTCGGTGGGCACTCGTTCCAGGACTACGCGGCCTACCGGTCAGAGGTCCTCGAGCGCGCCGCGGCGCTCGGGCTCGAGCTCGGGCGCGACGTGGTGATCGTCGGCACCGTGGACGACGAGACGATGCCGGCCTGGTTCTGGGCCGCCGACGCGTTCGCGTTCCCGTCGGTCAAGGAAGGATGGGGGCTCGTGGTCCTGGAGGCCCTGGCCTCGGGACTCCCGGTGGTCACCTCGGACCTGCCGGTCTTCCGCGAGTACCTGACCCACGACGAGAACGCCCTGCTCGTGCAGCCCGGCAACGCCGGCGATCTCGCCGTGGCGATGCGGAACCTCATCTGCGATGGCGACCTACGGCGACGGTTGAGCGCGCAGGGGTCCGGGGTCGCCCGGCGGTTCTCGTGGGAGGCATCGGCTCGGGATCATGCCGAGATCTATCGGCGGCTGTGGGCGGCGAAGATCGGGGGCCGCTGAGACGCGGTCTCCATCCCCCATCGCAGGCCGAGCAGGAAGTCGGCCCCCGACGTTTCCCCGACCCCGACGATCTGCCGGGCGGCCCGTGAGCTTGCCTGCGGGTCGCCGCACGCGGCGGAGGCGAGCAGGTCGTGGGCGTGTGCGATCGCCTGGCCGCGCGCGGCCCACCGGAGGAACCCCCGCGAGATCGGACCGGTCTCGCCGGCCTCGGCCGCGGAGCGAGTGAGCGACTCGGCGCCCGTGCCGAGCGTCGCTCGCAGGGCGAAGACCGCACCGGCGAGCGCGTCATCCCCCGATGGCGTGAGCCCGGGCCCCACACCGACCAGGAGTCGAGCGGCGTCCTCGATCGAGCCCGCAATCAGTCGCTGTCGTGCTCGCTCGCCGCGTACCCGGTAAGGCTCGACGAGCAGCGACGATCGCGAGGCCCCCTCCGTAGCGACGACGATCCGATCGGCGCTCGCACGGACGTCGTCGGGCGAGGGGAGCGGACCGTGCCACGCCATGGCATCGGCGAAGTCGATGCTCCGTCCGCCGACCTCGAGGCGGCGTTCGACGACCCGAGCCCGGACGCCGCGGCCAGCCGGTGGTGGGAACCCGTCGAGCTCGGCGTGGATCGGCCCCGGCGCCACCCCCGGCGCCACGAGCGCGATCAGGCCCGCGGGCATTGACACGTAGCAGGCCTTGGGGAACCAGGCCAGGACCCGTCCGTCGTCGCTACCCTGCAGGGCGGCCAGCGCCCCCACCCCGACCCGCGTCGCCCTCATCGGATCGAGGCGTCGAGCGCGAGGAGCGCCTCCTCGAAGCAGGCCACGGGTGCGCGGGCGATGCCGGCCCCGACCTGCCCCGAGCCGTCGGTCGCGTGGAGGATGCCGGTGTTGATCGCTGGGGTGATCTGCAGTTCCACGGCCTTGCGGACATCCACCCCGACCGGGGAACCCTGGAAGTCGAGGATGGGGAGCTTGAACCGGCTACTCCGCCCGGCGCAGATCCTGGACACGGTCTCGGTCGTGGCCACCGCTGCGCCCATCGAGCCGCCGAGGAAGGCGGCGACCGCGGGGGACGCCGCGGCCGACGCGCCGCCGAGTCCGATCAGCTCGAGGACCGCGCTATCGCCGATGTCGGGGGCTCCGTCGTCGGGTCCGTAGCCGGGGTGGAAGAGAGCGTCCTCCACCGGCGGCGCCGGAGCGACGAACCACCGGTCCTCGGAGCCCGAGAGGCGGATGCCGAACGTGGTGCCGTTGCGGGCCATGCCGACCACCACGCTGGACCCCTCGACCTCGGCGGCCCACGCCGTCGCGCACCGGGCGGCGGCCATCGCGAGGTTCAGGAAGAACAGATGGTCCGAGGCGAGGAACCGAGCGACTTCGGCCCGTGCCGGATGGTCGACGCCCGCGAGGGCCGGCACCCAGTGGCGGATCAGGATGTTCGTGGCTGCCTGCGTTCGCATGTGCGCGTCGTCGCCCATCTGGAGCGCCTGCGCGACGAACGAGAATACGTCGACCGGCTCGCTCGCCCGGATCACGGCCTCGAGCACGGGCGCGACCGCGTCCCGCAGGAAGACCAGCCGTTCGACGGCCGCCGGAGACTCGACGCCGAACCACGCGGTCTGGCCCGGTCCCTGGTTGATGCCCGAGTACGCCCGGTGACCGCTCTGCGGGTCCTCGACGACGAACACGGGCGCGGACGGCCCGAGCGCGCTGGCCATGGGCACACTGGCCGAGTGACGGTTGGCCGACCCGAGCGCGACGACGCCTTCGGCGACGAGCCGCTCGGCTTCCTCGGGGGAGGTCGCCCATCCCTCGGCCATCACGGCCGCACGCACCGACCGCCGTAGGGGATCGATGAACTCCGCCCACGGCAGGGGAGGGCCGCAGTGCAGGATCGTGCGGTCGCCCATGCCGGGGACCTCATCGAGCGCCGACCCGATCGAGCGCAGGAATGGGGTCGCCTCGTCGAGCCGTCGAACGACCTCGGCGTTCGCCTCGTCGAGGCGACCGGCCGCGGGACCCAGCAGACGCCCGAGCGCGTCGACGGCCTCGACCCGCCCGCCGGCGGGGATCCTCCAGTCCACGTCGACGGCCTCCGCGCCTTGCGCGATCACGGACTCCGCGAACATCGGGAGGCCGACGTTGACGATCCGCACCCTCTCGGGAAGCGTCACCGGGGGTGGTGTGGGCGGGCCACTAGACTCCATGGGCCATGGAGCTTACCGCCTACTGGGACGGCGACTATCGGGTCCGTGTTCCCGTGCGCGGGTTCGAGATCGTCTCCGACCAGCCTGTGAAGTTCGGAGGGGCCGACGCGGGTCCGACGCCGACGGAGCTGCTCGTGTCCTCGATGGCGGTGTGCTTCACGATGGCTGTGGTGCATGCGTTCCGCAAGCGCGATCGCGAGCCGCCCGACGTTGCCGTGAGGGTCACCGCCGGCTACGACGGGCTGCGCTTGAGCCGCTTCCGGCTCGCCGTGTATTCGAGCCTGCCGCGAGAGGAGATCGAGGCGCTGATGGAGCGCGCGATCAGCTACTGCTACGTCTCGAACACCTTGCTGGGCGATCCCGAGATCGAGTACGTCGTGGCCGATGAGCCGCTCACGCCGACGCCAGCCGTTCCGCCGAGCTGACGAGCCGAGCCCGGGCTTCATCGACCGCCTGCCGCCGATCCTCCGCCTCGGCGATGAGCTCCGATGCCTCCTCGGCGACCGACGAGGCCATGCCGCGGACGACGGCGGGCGCCGCACCGCCGGGTGAGGTCCTCGTCATCACGATCGAGCGCGGATCGAGCACCTCGGAGAGGTCGCGGCCCTCGAGTCCGAGGGGGCGGCCGTGGGTCTCCTCGGCAGCGCGGTCGAGCATGGCGCCGGTCACGTCCACGCCCCGCAGGCCCTCGGCAGCGGCGCGCCGGACCGCCGTCCCGACCACCTGGTACGCGGTGCGATAGTCGACCTCGCACGTCTGCATCACGTACTCCGCGAGGTCGGTGGCCTGGCTGAAGCCGGACATGAGCGACTCCAGCATCCGTGCCGCGTTGACGCGCAGGGTCGCCACCACGCCGGACATCAGTCTGGTGGTTCTCGCCGCGAGCTCGAGCGACCTGGGCACCTCGCCGTACGCGAAGATCAGGTTGTCGCTACGGGCCGACGGGGTCTTCACGACCGAGAGGAAGCCCGAGAGACGCCCGATCGCGATCCCGGCCGAACCCCGGACGATCGACAGCGCGTACGGGTTCCGCTTCTGCGGCATCAGCACGCTGGCTCGTGTGTACGCACCGGCCAGGTCGACGAAGTCGAACTCCTGGCTGTCCCAGATCTCGAGATCCTCTGCGAGCTTGCTCATGTTCGAGAGCAGGCTCGCGCTCGTGGCCAGCAGGTCCACTAGCCCGTCGGTCTGCCACATCGCGTCGCGCGTGTGCTCGATCACGCCGTCGAAGCCCATCAACTCCGCTTCGCGCGTGCGTGAGATCATGAGCCGACTCCCGTTCACGCACCCCGCGCCGCCCGGGCTGCGGTTCACCCACTCCAGGCCCTGGCGCAGGCGGGCCGCGTCGCGGAGCGCGGGGTAGGCGAACGTGAGTAGGTAGTGCCCGAAGGTAGAGGGTTGCGCCTGCTGCAGATAGGTCTGGTCGGGGATGAGTGTCTCCGCGTGCTCTTCCGCGGTGGCAGCGACCGCGATCGCGAAGCGTGCGGTGTCCTGGATCAGCCCCACGACGAGCCGGCGCAGGCCCACGCGCAGGCCGATGCGGGCGGCCTCGCGCCGAGGTCGCCCCGCGTGGAGCCATCCGGCGTCGTTGCCGAGCCGCTCGACGAAGAAGCGTTCCCGGCAGTTGTACGGGTCGCCGTACTCTGCCTCGTAGGGGAACGATTCTGCGGGGGTCTCGGCGACCTCGAGCAGCACGGCGAGCAACCGAGCGGCCGCGTCCTCGGGCATGAGGCCTTGCTCGTGCAGCACCAGGACGTGCGCGAGGTCGGCGAGGTTCAGGCCTTCGTGGAGCAGGGGCGCGTCGGCCACCTCGAGGGCGAACCCCGCCTCCACGAGCTCGGCCGCGGGCGCCTCCGTCGACGATCCGCTCTTCGAGAGCCCCGTCATGCATCTGCCTCCTCGTCCAGGATCGTGGCCGTCCCACCCGTGTGCACGAAGACGACCGGCCCCTCAACGCCGCCGCGGAGCATCTCGATCATCGCCCCCGCCGCCTTCGCCGTGAACACGCGGTCCAGCAGCAGACCCTCGGTCCGGGCGAACAGCTCGGCGGCCGCCGTGCCCTGCGGTGATCCGCTGCGGTAACCGGGTCCCCGTGCATCTCGCACCTCCACGTCGGCGGGCTCGGCCGGCGGCAGGCCGAGGATCGCAGCGCAGCCTCGGGCGAGCTCGAACACCCTGCGCCGGGACTCCTCGGGAGACCGGCTCACCGAGGCGCCGACGACCCGCCACGGGCGGGAACGGCCGACCGAGCCGGCGACGAGTCCCGCCTGCGTGCCGGAGGAGCCGGTGGCCACGAACACCAGCGAGGGCTCGACCCGCACCTCCGCCAGTTGTTCGGCGAGCTCGTCGGCGGCAAGCGCGTATCCCACGGCTCCGAGCGACGAGGCGCCGCCCCGGGGGATCGTCGCCGTCCGGTGGCCGTCGGCGACAAGGGAGACAGCGGCCTCATCGATCGCGACGTCGACCGACGACCGGTCGGGATCTCCGGTGAACGACACCTGGGCCCCGAACGTCCGGGCCAGCCGCAGGTTCGCCGGAGCGCGAGTCGGCTCGTCGCCGTACATGACCAGGCGGCACGAGAGCCCCGCGACCCGGGCCGCCGCTGCGGTGGCCTGGCAGTGGTTCGACCCGGGACCGCCGCCCGTGAGGACAACGTCGCAACCGCGCTCGAGCGCGTCGGCGACCAGGAACTCGAGCTTCCTCGCCTTGTTCCCCGCGAAGGCGAAGCCGGTGAGATCGTCGCGCTTGACCCAGATCTCCACCGCGCCGAGGGCGGCCTCCGCCCGCTCCGCTCGCACGAGTGGGGTCGGGAGCGCCGCGAGGCGCATCCGGGGGAGTGCGCTCACGGCCATCGCTCGGGCTCGTCCGCTCGCGCACGCGCCGCCCGGGCCAGCACCTCGTCGACCATCGCAGCCGCCGCGCCTGTGTCCGTCTGCGCGAGCGACGACACGACGTCATCCGACAGGCGCCCCCGGATCTCGTGGTCGGCCATCAAGGCGTGCTGGAGCGACCCGCCGTCACGGCGTGCCTGCGCGAGCAGTTCCTGCAGTCGGGCCTGGGCACGATGCTTGCCCAGCGTCGGTGACAACGCCGCGAGCACCCGCTCGGACGCGGAGAAGGACGATGCATCCAGGTTCCGGCGCATCCCCTCCTCGTCGACCTCGAGGCCCTCGAGCACTCGGCGGCCGAACGAGAGCGCGGCGCCGGTCAGCAGGCAGACCTCCGGGAGCGCGACCCACTCCGCCTTCCATCCCCGGCCGTCGCGCTCGTGCTCGGCGACCATGCCTTCGAGCAGCACGGTGGCCTGGGTCCGCACGAGGCGGGCGAGCGTGACCAGGTGTTCAGAGAGCTCGGGGTTGCGCTTGTGCGGCATCGTGATGCTGCTGACGCCCGAGGGGCTCGCCGGCTCGCGCAACTCGCCGATCTCGGGCCGTTGGAGCTGGTAGACCTCGTTCCCGATCCGCCCCATCGTGCCCGCGATCATCGAGAGCACCAGCGTGAACTCGGCGGGACGGTCGCGAGTGGTCGTCCACGAGACGCCGGGGTCGCCGAGGCCGAGGCGGTCGCAGAAGGCGCGCCGGAGCTCGGGCCCCCGGTTGCCGAAGAAGGCGAGGTTGCCCACGGCGCCCGCGAGCTGGCCGACGGACCAGCGCGGCATGCCCTCGCGGAGACGGTCGAGATGTCGGCGGGTCTCGTCCGCCCAGGTCGCCGCCTTCAGCCCGAACGTGATCGGGGCGCCGAGCTGCGCGTGCGTCCGTCCCACCATCGGCGTGTCCCGGTGTCTCCGCGCGAGCTCGAGCGCGGCGTCCTCGATCGCCCGGAGATCGCGCCAGACGATCTGGCCGACCCGCCGCATCGACAGGGCGGTCCACGTATCGGTCAAGTCCTGCACCGTGGCGCCGTAGTAGACCCATTCCCGCGCTTCGGGCGGCAGGACCTGCTGGAGACCGTGGATCAGCCCGAGTGTCGAATGCCCTGTGGCGACCGTCTCGGCCGCCACGAACTCGAGGTCCAGCGCGTCGACGGATGCGGCGTGACGGATGTCCACGGCTGCCTCGACCGGGATCACGGAGAGCTCCGCCTGCGCTTCGGCCAGGGTCACGAGGATCTCCAGCCACGATCGCAGCCGTGCCCGTTCGTCGAAGACCCCTCGCAGCTCGTCGGTGGCCCACAGGTGCCCGTACAGGGCCGAATCCGTCAGGCGGGCGCCCACGCCGGCTCCGCCGCACCGAGCACGATCCCGAGTCCTTCGCGGACCTCCCCGAGGCTGGCCCCCCAAGGCACCACGATGAGCGAGCCGTCACGCTCGATGCGATCCTCCAACATGCAGCACTTCGTGAGCGTCGGCCCCTCGACCGCGCCGACCAGCTCCCGCGGGCACATCTCGACGTACGGTGGCTCGTCGCCGTAGAAGTGTTCGTGGATCTGCCGAGACCGGGCGCAGCCCACCAGCACCCAGTCGGCGCGCGGCGGTCGGGTATCGAGGAACTCGACGGTCGCCCCCGGCGCCTCGACGCCCGAGCCCCGGCAGGGGAACAGGTAACGTTCGGCCGGCATGCTCGCCGCGAGATCGCGCAGATCGATCGTCTCGGCCCGCACGTCGACGGGAGGGAGGTCCTCAGCCAGGTCGAGGACCCGTTCCACCTGATCCACGAGCTTCGCTGGCTCGGGGGGAACCACCTCGACGATGCGCAACGGCACGGGCGCGGGGTCGATGATGAAGTTCACGTGCTCGTACCGACCACGAACCACGACGCAACGGGCGTGCGGCGCCACGTCGAGGGCGGTCCGGGCGAGCTGCGTGGGTACGCCCGTGTCGACGTTCGGCGCGTGCACCTCCACGGTCTCGTCGGGCCCGGCGAGGATCTCGACCTCGGTGATCGGCGAGAACAACGGCTGGTCCGAGGCCTTCGAGACACGCACGACCGCCGACGATCCCTCGTGGCGGACCACGATGTACTCGGTGCGCCGGTACGCCTCGCGCCCGAGGAGAAAGTCCCGGAGGTCGCGGGGTCGCAGCGGGACGGCGGCTTCGGTCACGGCGACGCCTCGGTACCGGCGGGGCACGACGTTGCTCATGACTCGGATCCGGCCCGCTTCGCCGTCTCTTGCGAGAGCGCGATCGTGTCGGCCCGTAGGCCGAGGCGGAGCGCCTCGAGACCGAACACCTCCTGCGGCGGCACGTTCCCGAGGTTCGCCTCGCTCCCGAATCGGCTGATGAACCAGGCTTGCTGGTCCTTCCGAGGGGTCTCGAAGATCGCTCGCGCGGAGCCCACGTGCTCCACGATCGCGTCGGCGACGTCCTCGCGCACGCGGCCGTCGGGGTGGTAAAGACCGACGGTCCCGCTCTCCCGGCCCTCGGCCAACACCCACACCGCGCCAGCCTCGAGGTCGCCCATCATCTCGTCGACCCACCCGGCGGAGGACACCGGTGCGAGGGGATCCTTCGAGCCGACCTCCGAGACCACGACGAACGTGCCCGAGGCTTCTGCGATCAGGCGACGCTTCTCCGATAGGGGCATGGAGATCGAACCGTTGGAGACCTCCACACATGGGAATCCCGTTTCCGCAGCCCATGCGAGGCACGCTTCGGCCCGCCCCTGTCCCCATGCGACCTCGAGGAGCGTGCCGCCGACGCAGGCGCGCACGCCGTGGTCGGAGAGGATCGACACCTTCTGCGGAACGTCGGGCTCTAGGTAGGCCGTGCCCCAACCCATCTTCCAGAGATCGATCGCTCCTCCGGCCCGGGCGAGCAAGACCTCGAGCTCGGCGGGGGACGAGCCCTTGTCCAGCACATGGGTCAGGCCCGACGACCGCGGCTTTCGACTTCGTGGCAGCAGATCCAGGAACCCGGCTGTTCCGTCCACCATCCGCCTATGGTAGATGAGTCTCCACCTTGGTGAAGCCGGATCTCGCGGGGAGGCCAGGGGAGTCTCCCTGAAGAACGACGTGACCCGCCCGGACGAGACGCGGTCCATCCTCGTCCGCGAGCGACCGATCCTACGCGGCGGCGTGTTCCTGCTCGACCGGGGTCGCGGCCTTCGGCACCCAACGGTGGCCAGCGGCGTTCCAGATGAGCGGCCGCCGCATGCCGTCGAGGAACTCGATGTAGACCTCGCCCCGGCGCTCCTGCTCGCGGAGTAGTGCGAGCTCCGCGTCGTCGACGTCGGTCTCTCGCTTCGCCATCCTCCAGTAGATGATGTGGTGGCGCATCGTTCCTGCCTCCTCGTCGGTCCCCGTCATCGTGGCCCATCGAGACGCCCGCAGCAGGTGACGAGGGTCCCGACGAGGAGGGGCCGGCCGGCGCGTCTGACCTGGTTCCGGAGCGCCGTCGCCGACTACCATCGCTGCACCCGTGCCCGAAGGGAGATTCCGACATGAGGATCCTGGTGGTCGGCAGCGGTGGGGTCGGGTCGGCGTTCGCCCCGATCGCCGCCAGGCGCGACTTCTACGAGCACATCGTGTTCGCCGACATCGACGAGGCGAAGGCGCAGCGCATCGTCGATCGCTACGGTGCCGGCGGCAGGTTCGCCGCCGCGAGGGTCGACGCGACCGATGCGACCCAGGTGGCTGACGCCACCCGTGCGCACGACTGCGACATCATCCTGAACGCCGCCGATCCGCGCTTCGTGATGCCGATCTTCCTCGGTGCCCTCGAGGCCGGCGTGAACTACATGGACATGGCGATGTCGCTCTCCGAACCCCACCCCGAGCGTCCGCACGAGGAGGTCGGTAAGAAGCTCGGTGACGACCAGTTCGCGATGTCGGACCTGTGGGAGGACCGAGGGGCGCTGGCCCTGGTCGGCATCGGCATCGAGCCGGGAGCCGCCGACGTATTCGCCCGCTTTGCGGCCGACCACCTGTTCAGCGAGATCGACGAGGTGGGTGTTCGTGATGGCGCGAACCTCGAGATCGAGGGCTACGACTTCGCCCCCACGTTCTCGATCTGGACCACGATCGAGGAGTGCCTGAACCCGCCCGTGATCTGGGAGAAGGACCGTGGGTGGTTCACGACCGCCCCGTTCAGCGAGCCGGAGACGTTCACGTTCCCCGAGGGCATCGGCGAGGTCGAATGCGTGAACGTCGAGCACGAGGAGGTGCTGCTCGTGCCACGCTGGGTCGACTGTCGGCGCGTCACGTTCAAGTACGGGCTCGGCGACGAGTTCATCCAGGTGCTCGAGACGTTGCACAAGCTCGGCCTCGACAGGGTCGAGAAGGTGAGCGTGCGCGGCGTGGAGGTCTCTCCGCGCGACGTCGTGGCCGCGGCGCTGCCCGACCCGATGACGCTCGGCGACAAGATGACGGGGAAGACGTGCGCGGGCACCTGGGTCACCGGCACGGGCACCGACGGCGCCCCGCGCGAGGTCTACCTCTACCACGTGGTCGACAACGAGCAGACGTGGAAGGACGACGGGGCACAGGCGGTCGTATGGCAGACCGCGATCAACCCCGTGATCGGCCTTGAGCTGATCGCGAACGGAGCCTGGACGGGCGCGGGCGTGCTGGGACCCGAGGCGTTCGACGCCGTGCCGTTCCTCGATCTGTTGAACGAGTACAGCAGCCCATGGGGCATGACCGAGATGACGCCGCGAGGCGCGTGAGATCCGCCTTCGGTCGGTGAGGCGAGCTAGGCGCGCGCGTCGAGGGCCGTCTTCAGGCCCGCGACCGCTCGATCGCTCATATCGTCCAGCCGACCCCGGATGAACGGCAGGGCAACCGAAGACAGCCCCTTGAGCCCGAGGTCGGCCACATAAGTCACGCGGGTGCCACCGTTCGGGCTCGGGGCGAACGAGATCACGTCGGTGCCTCGGAAGTTCTTCCCGTCACCGACGAACGTGACGCTGCTCGGGCGGTCGTAGGCGGTGATCTCGTAGACGATCGTCTGCTCGGTCGAGCCGAACCGCGAGCGCAGCTCGAAGCGGCTGCCGAGACCGATCGGGCGGTCGTCGAGCCGACGGGCCTCCGGGATGCCGGGATCCCACTCCTCGGTGGTCGAGAAGTCGGCCACGAAGTCGAACGCCAGATCGTGGGGGCAGGCGCTCTCGATCTCGCGTTCCACGCGGTGGGTCATCCTCTGAGCATAGGCGTCGGCGGTTCGGACGCCCGAGCGGAACCCACGCACTCGGCCAGGGAAGGGCATCAGGCTCATGTGGGGCCCTCGGGCGCCGATGTCTATCCAGAGACGTCTCGGAAGGGTTGACACGCATGGTGACCGAACGCGACCGGGCGTCGGCGCACGACGCTGACGACGCCCGCCTCGCCGCGATGATCGAGCCGGGGTCGCTGCTGGAGGCGACCCCCGAATGCCTCGTGGTCGCGCGCACCGACGGCCGCATCATGTTCGCGAACCACCACGTCGAGAAGCTCACGGGATTCCTCCGGGATGAGCTGGTCGGCCGATCGGTCGAGTTACTCGTCGCGGCCGACCTGCTGGAACTCGAGACGGGTGCCCGGGTCGAGGCCGTCTGCAGCACGAGCGACGGCGGCACCGTACCGGTGGAGGTGCACGTCGGGCGCATCGACGGTCCCGAGCGGCTGATCGTGGTGACGCTGCGTGATGCGACCGAGCTGCAGGCAGGGCGCGAGGCTCGGTTCGAGGCCGAGGCGAAGTACCGGGCGCTCGTCGAACAGATCCCCGCGGTCGTCTACCTCGATCCGGTCGACGAGAACTCGGATTCGATCTACGTGAGCCCGCAGGTGGTGACGTTGCTCGGCATCGACCCAGACGAGTGGCTGACCGACCCGTACTGCTGGCGCAGGCACGTCCACCCCGAGGATCTCGACCGGGCCTGGGACGAGTACGAGCACGCGTTCAAGGAGCACACGACCCTGAACCACGAGTACCGCATGGTGCACGAGGACGGCACGATCAAGTGGGTGCTCGAGCAGGCGTACCCGATCAAAGACGAGCAGGGTGAGCCGTGGCTGATCCAGGGCGTGATCTTCGACATCACGGCCCGCAAGGCGGCCGAGGAACAAGTGGCGTTCCTCGCCTACCACGACAAGCTCACGGGGCTGCCGAACCGGGTGCTATTCGAGGAGATGCTCGAGAATGCGATCTCGCGAGCCCGCCGTCACGACCTCGGCGTCGGCGTCATCTTCGTCGACCTCGACAACTTCAAGCTCGTGAACGACTCACTCGGTCATGCTGCCGGCGACCAGCTGCTCGCGCAGCTCGCCGAACGCCTCCGCGTGTACACCCGTGAGACCGACCTCGTCGCACGTCAGGGGGGCGACGAGTTCCTGCTGCTCCTGTCGGACCTCGACCGGACCCACGACACGGGTTCGGACCGGGAGTCGGCGATGATCGTGGCCGAGTCGGTGGCCTCGCGCGTGCACGAGGCGCTCGCGGAGCCCTTCGTGCTGAACGGCACGGAGTTCATAGCGAGCGGATCGATCGGCATCTCGTTGTTCCCGCAGGACGCGCTCGACGCCGAGACCTTGATGAAGAACGCCGACGCGGCGATGTATCAGTCGAAACGGCAGGAGCCCGGGGGCTACGTCGTGTTCGCCACGAGCGGTGAGGACCCGATGAAGAAGCTGTCGCTCACGACGCGCCTGCGGCGTGCCGTGGAGCACGAGCACTGGGTGCTGCACTACCAGCCGGTCGTGAACCTGCTCGACGGCTCGGTCGAGGGGGTCGAGGCACTCGTGCGCTGGCAGGACCCGAACGGCGGCATCGTGCCGCCCGGCGAGTTCATCCCGCTGGCGGAAGAGCTCGGGCTGATCGAGGCGATCGGTGACTGGGTGATCGACGAGATGGCTGCGCAACAGCGCGTATGGGCCGACGCCGGCCTCGATCTCACGGTCGGCTTCAACCTGTCGCCCCGTCAGCTGTGGTCGGCCCATCTCGCAGAGAAGGTCATCAGGAAGCTGCGAGCTGCCGATGTCGACCCCTCGAAGGTCGTCGTCGAGATCACGGAGTCGACGGCGATGGCCGATCCGGACAGGACACAGAAGATCCTCGCCGAGCTGCACGCGTGGGGGCTCTCGCTCGCGATCGACGACTTCGGCACCGGGTACTCATCGCTCGCGCGCCTGAAGCACCTACCCGTCCAGGTCTTGAAGATCGACCGTTCGTTCATCCGCGACGTGCATCGCGACACCGGCCTCGCGAGCATGGTGCGAGCGATGATCCAGCTCGCGAGCGGGCTCGGCATGGTCCCGCTCGCCGAGGGCATCGAGACCGCCGGCGAGCTCGAGTTCCTGCGGGCGCACGGGTGCTCCTTGGGGCAGGGCTTCCACTTCGCGAGGCCCGCGCTCGCCGAGGAGATCCCGGGGCTGGTTGCCCGGCCGGGTGGCCTGTTCATGGTCCCCACGACGGACTGACGGGCGTTCCGTGCGGATCCCGGCGATATCCGGCTGGCGCTTCGCGACCGCCGTCATCGTCGGACTCACGGCAGTGGCGTTCGCCGCCTCGCCGGGCACGGCGAGCTCCGAACGTCGGACGCGGCTCAGGGACATCGGCCCGGCGATGGGGCTGTCGCTCGACGCGTCGAGCTACGGGATCGTCGTGCACGATCTGGACGACGACGGATGGACGGACCTGATGATCAGTCGCCACGGTGGGCCCGCGCAGCTCTTCCGCAACGCGCCCGACGGGGACTCGAGCACGGGCCTGCAACCGATCGCGTCGTTCGTCGACGGTCTCCACGGTCGGAACGATCGTCACGGGTGTGCGATCGCCGACGTCGACCAGGACGGACTTGACGATGTCTTCTGCGCCAAGGGGGCCCGGCAGGGCACGTCGGACAAATGGAACGAGCTCTGGATGCAGCGTCCGCAGGGAACGTTCACGGACCGAGCGGCCGAATACGGGGTCGAGGACGTGTGGGGACGTGGGCGCTTCCCGGCTTTCATCGACCTCGATCACGACGCGTTCCCGGATCTCTTCCTGGGCAACGACGCTCCCCGACGTGACCAGCACAAGAGCCCGAACCGGACGTTCCTCGACGCCAACGGTCAAGCCTTCATCGAGGTCGATCTCGGCCTCCGCGCCGAGCACGGCAACGTGTGTACCGTGGTCGCGGACCTGAACGCCGACGGGTGGCAGGACCTGGTCGTGTGCGGGAACCGGAGGCTGCACGTCTTCGAACGGCGCCCCTCACGGTTCGTCGACAAGACGACGCGGCTGGGTCTCCCCTTGCTCTCGGTGAAGGCGGCGGCCGCGGCTGACGTCGACGGCGACGGGCGCCTCGATCTGGTGCTGGTGGCTCGTCACCGCCTGCTCGTGCGGCTCCAGGGGGCGTCGGGCAACTTCCGCCGAACGGTGCTGGAGCGCTCGATCAGCGCGGGCCACGGCGTGGCGGTGGGCGACGTGGACGGCAACGGCGCCCTCGACGTCTTCGTCGTGCAGGGATGCGTCGACGAGGTGAACAGGGACGACCAGCTGTTCCTCGGTGGCGACGGCGAACGCTTCGTCCGGTACCGCGTCGATCCCGTGCCGACCGGTTGCGGCGACGGCGCAGCTGCCCTCGACATCGATCGCGACGGCTTGGACGATTTCGTGGTCACGAACGGCGGCGGTCTCGACCAGCCCGGGTTCCCGAAGGGACCCGAGCAGCTGCTCACGATGGGTGACTGGCAACCCGCGGCCACATGACGCCGGTACGATGTGCCGACCATGAGCAGGCGGTACGAACCGAACGAGATCGAGCCGAGGTGGCAACAGGCCTGGGCCGATGAGCGCATCGACGAGGCCTCGGAGGACCCGAACGACCTTCGGCCTCGCTTCTACGCCCTCGACATGTTCCCGTACCCGTCGGGCGACCTGCACATGGGTCATGCCGAGGCGTTCTCGGGCGGCGACGTCGTGGCGCGCTACGCGAAGATGCGCGGGCACAACGTGTTACACCCGATCGGGTGGGACGCGTTCGGCCTGCCCGCCGAGAACGCCGCGATCAAGCGTGGCGTCGCGCCCGCCCCGTGGACGTACGCGAACATCGATCAGCAGGCGCGGTCGTTCCGACGCATGGGCATGTCGTTCGACTGGACGCGCCGCCTCGCGACGTGCGATCCGGAGTACTACCGGTGGACCCAATGGCTGTTCCTGCGCTTTTTCGAGAAGGGGTTGGCCTACCGGAAGGCCGCGCCGGTCAACTGGTGCCCGAACGACCAGACCGTGCTCGCCAACGAACAGGTGATCCAGGGAGCGTGCGAGCGTTGCGGCGCGATGGTCGAGCGCCGCAACCTGACCCAGTGGTTCTTCAAGATCACCGACTACGCCCAGCGCCTGCTCGACGACGAGGACCAGCTGATCCAGTGGCCGGAGCGCGTGCTGACGATGCAGCGCAACTGGATCGGCCGCAGCGAGGGTGCGCGCGTCACGTTCACGATCGAGGAGACCGGCGAGGAGATCGAGGTCTTCACGACGCGTCCCGATACGCTCTGGGGCGTCACGTTCTTCGTGTTCTCGGTCGAGCATCCGGCGGTCGAGCGCCTCGCGAAGCTCGGCGGCACCTGGGGCGCGGTCGAGCCGATGATCGAGCGCGCCCGCGCAGCGTCGATGGCGAGCCGCGAGGAAGCCGACACGAAGGAAGGCGCGTTCCTCGGCGTGCACGCGATCAACCCCGTGAACGGCGAGCGCGTCCCTGTCTACGCCGCCCCGTACGTACTGATGGAGTACGGCACCGGCGCGATCATGGCCGTGCCCGCGCACGATGAGCGCGACTTCGCGTTCGCGCGACAGCACGGGCTGCGGGTGCGGGTCGTGATCCAGCCGCCAGACATCGAGGGAGTCTCGGACCCGGTCGACCCCGCCGCGATGACCGAGGCGATGTCCCACGACGGCGTGATGATCAACAGCGGCCCGTTCGACGGCGAGCCCTCGCCCGCCTCCATCGCGAAGGTCGCGGCGTGGCTCCAGCAGGAGGGCCGTGGCGAGGCCACGGTGAACTTCCGGCTGCGCGACTGGCTGGTCTCCCGCCAGCGGTTCTGGGGTGCGCCGATCCCGATCGTGCACTGTCCGTCGTGCGGCGAGGTGGCCGTGCCCGACGACCAACTGCCGGTGCGGCTCCCCGACGACGCCGACTTCTCGCTGGGCGGAGAGTCTCCGCTCGCACGCCATCCCACATGGAAGCACGTCGCCTGCCCGTCGTGCGGGGGCGAGGCGACCCGCGACACCGACACGACGGACACGTTCGTCGACTCGAGCTGGTACCTGTTCCGCTACTGCTCGCCGGGCTACGAAGACGGCCCCTTCCGCCGGGAGGATGTCGACCGATGGATGCCGGTCGGCCAGTACACCGGCGGGATCGAGCACGCGATCCTTCACCTGCTCTACACGCGGTTCTTCACCAAGGTGCTGTTCGACCTCGGCATGGTCGGGTTCACCGAGCCCTTCCCGCGCCTGATGAACCAGGGGCAGGTGATCTACGACGGCGCGTCGATGAGCAAGTCCAAGGGCAACATCGTCGAGCCGATGCCGCTCGTGGAGCGATGGGGCGCCGATTCGATGCGCCTGATCATGTTGTTCGCCGGCCCGTTCGAAGACGACATCGACTGGAAGCTGATCGCCGGCGACGACCCGAACCGGCGTCCGGGCGTGCACTCGTGGCTCGGTCGGGTGTTCGCGGCGGTCGGCGACGCGCTCGAGCGTGGGGATGCCGAGCCGGAGCCCGACGCCCTCGTGCGACTCACCCACAGGACGGTCGCCGGCGTCACCGACGATCTCGACCGGTTCCGCTTCAACACGGCGATCTCGAAGCTCCAGGTGCTCACGAACGAGATGCGCACGGCGCTCGACGCGGGCGGGGGTGCGCTCGGCGCTGCTCGCGCGCTCGTGCAGATGCTGGCGCCGTTCGCGCCCTTCGCTGCCGAGGAACTCTGGCGCGTGGACCTGGGCGAGTCCGCGTCGGTGCACGCATCGGCCTGGCCCTCGTTCGACCCCACGCGCGTGGTCGATGACACCGTCACGATGGTCTTTCAGGTCGACGGGAAGCTGCGCGACAAGGCCGACGTGCCCGCCGACATCGACGAGGCCCGCGCGCTCGAGCTGGCACACGGCAGCGAGAAAGTGGCCGCCGCGATCGACGGGCGCGAGGTCGTGAAGGAGATCGTGCGCATGCCGAAGCTCGTCAACCTCGTCACGAAGCGCTGAGCGTCAGCCCCGCACGGTGACGCGGATCCGGTGCACCGCGTTGTTCGCGTAGCCTCCCAGGTTCGGCTCGGGTTCCAGTGGCTGGGTCGCGCCGGTGGCGTCGGTCGCTCGGCAGGTCAGCTCGTGTCCGCCGGGGCCCGCCGTCCAGTCGAAGGTCCAGCGCTGCCAGGCGTGCCGTGCAGGAGCGGCGTCCACGGTCGCGTCGGACCAGGTCGAGCAGCCATCGAGGCTGACCTGCACGCGCTCGATCGCGCCTGAGCCCGACCACGCCCGGCCCTCGATCGTCACGGGCCCGGGGCGCACGATCCGGTCGCGCTCGGGGAACGTCGGCACGCCGGGAGGGGCCATCAGCGACTTCACGCGGATGCGCGACAGCGGCGCGCCGGCCTCCTCGGGGTCCGTGCGCATGCGATAGGCGACGACGTTCTGATAGCCCTCGAACGGCCGGGGAAGCGCCGAGATACGCCCGAGCCACTTCACGTGCGCCATGCCGTACCAGCCGGGCACGACGAGGCGCGCCGGCGCGCCGTGCTGGGGCAGGAGCGGCTGCCCGTTCATCTGGTGAGCGATCAGCACGTCATCGCGGGTGGCTTCGTCGAGCGGGAGGGCCCGTTCGTACGGACGCTCCTCACCGTCCTCCACGCCGCGGTCGGACCCCGCGAACCCCACCTCGACCGTGCCCTGGGGGATGCCGGCCTCCTGCAGCAGGGGGGCGAGCGGTGTGCCGGTCCACTCGGCGGTGCCGACCGCTTCTCGGAGCCAGGGTTGGCTCGGCGGGCGGGTGTCGAACATCGCCCGCCCGTTCCCTGCGCATTCCAAGGTGACGGGCACGGTGACGCGTGGGCACTCTCGGAGGTCGTGGATCGAGAATCGACGTGGTCGCTCGAACCCTTCGAGGGTGAGCGACCAATCGGCAGGGTCGATGAACGGCACGTCGTAGTGGATCAGCAAGTAGTGCAATCCCGCCGGCGTGATGTCGGAGCGGAGCGCCTCGAGCGGCATGCCGTGGTTCCTCGCCGCCTGGGCGAGCTCGTCGACACCGAAGCCCTCGTCACGGTGACGCTGCACGGATCGATGCAAGCACGTTCCGAGTCGGAACGCGAGACGCGGACCGGGCGTGATGCCCGTCACGGAACGCGGAGGGTCGTCTCCCTAGCGTCGAGACCATGAGCATCAGGGAACGTCTCGAGACGCTGTCACGGGGTGAGCTCGTCGGACTCGTCGTGGTGGTGGCCGCCACGATGGCGGGCGCCGGACTGTGGTACGTGCGATCGCTGCCGAAGCCCGTGACGATCGCGGCGGGTGCGCCTCAGCCCGCGGTCGCCGACGCTGGCGCCGGCGTCACCGCGAGCGCGGTCGCGTCGCCGACCGGGCCTCCGATCATCGTCGACGTCACCGGCTGGGTGCACGAGCCGGGGGTCTACGAGTTCGTGCAGGGCGACCGGGTGATCGACGCCGTCGATCGTGCCGGCGGAGCCAAGCACGGCGCCGACCTTTCGGTGCTGAACCTGGCGGCCCCGCTCACCGACGGCACCCAGGTCGTCGTGCTGAAGCAGGGAGCCGGCGGTTCGGCCGCGATGGCACCGGGCACCACCGGGTCCGGCGCCGCGGGCGGCGGTCTGGTCAACGTCAACACCGCAAGCGCCACAGAGCTCGAGACCCTCTCGGGCATCGGTGAAGTGCTCGCGGGGGCGATCGTCGACTACCGCACCGAGAACGGCCCGTTCGCCTCGGTCGACGACCTCGAGAACGTGAGCGGCATCGGCCCGGCGACCCTGGAGGAGATCCGCGACCAGGTCACGGTATGAGCGCGTGGCTCCTTCCGGCGGCGACCGCGGCTTGGTGGGCAGGGCTACTCCTGGGGTTCGGTCCCGGGCGTTCGTGGGTCGCGTGGGCTCCCGGCGTGCTCGGGCTCGCAGGGTTGATCGCGGCCGCGATCGCGGCGCCCGCGGTTCGCAGCCGAGACCCGGTGACCGAGGCCGGGCTCGTGCCGAACGCCCGCCGTCCGGCCCCGGCGGTCGAGCGTCTCTCGGCGCCGAGGCGTGGTCCCGGTGCCCCGGTCGTCGCGGCGACCCTGCTCGTCTGCACCGGCATCTGCGCATCGGCCGTCTGCTGGGCGCTGCTCACGCAACAGCGCCTGGCTTCGTCGCCCCTCGCGGCACTGGCTCCCGATCGAGTCGAGGTCGAGGCGACGCTGCGCGAGGATCCGCGTCCCGGCGCTCTCGGGTGGCATGCGCTCGTCGACGTCCGCCTCGTCCGCACGGGCGACGGCGCCGCGAGCTCGTTGCGCGAGACGGTCTGGCTCTCGGGTGACGAGCGGCCGCCGACGGCGGTCCGAGGCGATCTGGTGCGGGCCGAGGGCTCGCTCCAGGTCCCCGACGACCCGGAGTTCCTCGACGCGATCCATGCCAAGGGAGTCGCAGTCACGTTGCGGGCGTCGCAGGTCCAGCGGCTCGACGGCTCTCCGAACCCGTTCGTACGTGCGACGCAGGCGGTGCGAGCGACGGTGGGGCGATCGATCGAGGCTGTGTTCCCCGCGCGCGAAGCGGGGTTGCTGATGGGCCTCGCGCTCGGCGACGACTCGCAGCTCGACGCCGGCGTCGAACGCGACTTCAAGGCAACCGGGCTCACGCACCTGCTCGTGGTCTCGGGGGGCAACGTGGCGATGGTGCTCGGTCCGGTGCTCGCGCTCGTGACGATGCTCGGCCTTCCGAGAGCCGCCCAGGCGGCGATCGGCCTCGCGACGGTCGCGTTCATCGTCGTGCTCACCGGGGCGGAGCCCTCGGTGATGCGGGCCGGCGCGATGGCGGGGCTCACGTTGATCGGCCTGTTGCTCGGTCGCGCCCGGTCGACCGCCGCCGTGTTGTCGGGCGCGGTCCTCGTGCTGCTGATCCTGCAGCCGGTGTTGGTGCGATCGATCGGCTTCCAGCTCTCGGTCACGGCGACCGCCGGCATGGTGGCGATGGCCGCCCCGTTGGGGGAGCGGTTCGGCCGCGTGATGCCCACGCCGATCGCCGCGGCGGCGGGCACGACGCTGGCGGCGCAGCTCGGCGTGACGCCGATCCTGCTGTACCACTTCCACGACGTGCCGGGGGTCACGCTGCTCGCCAACGTGATCGCCGCGCCCACGGTGGCGCCCTCGCTGCTGCTCGGGCTCGCTGCGGCCGGAGTGGGCATCGTCTCGGAGCCCCTCGGTCACCTCGTCGGGCTCGCGGCACAGGCTCCGATGCGGGTGCTGCAGCTGATCGCGAACGTGGCGGGGCGCGCGCCCGTCGCCCACGTCACCTCGAGCGGGGGCCCGCTGGTGCTGGTCCTCGGCTCTTGTCTCGTCGCAGCGCTCACGGTGGCGCTGCACACCGGGTGGCGTCCGCCCCGCCGCGCGCTCATCGCGGGCATCCTCGCGGTGCCGCTGTTCGTGTGGAACTCGGCGGCCTCGGTCGGGCCTCCGACGACGCTGACGGTGCGGTTCCTCGACGTCGGGCAGGGCGACGCCGCCCTGGTCACGACGCCGGCCGGGGTGACGATGCTCGTCGACGGCGGCCCCGACGAGGAGCAGGTCGCCACCGAGCTCGCCGCGCTCGGTGTGAAACGCCTCGACGTCGTCGTCGCGAGCCATCCGCATGCAGATCACGTCGTCGGGCTTCCCTCGGCGCTGGCCCGGTTCCAGGTGGGCGTCGTGCTGCAGCCGGGGTGCCCGTCGACGTCGGTGCTGCAGGTCGACATCGACCGAGCCGTCGCCGACGAGGGCATCGAGACGCGCACGCCCTGGGCGGGTGACTCCTTCGTCGTGGGCGACGTGCGCCTCGACGTGCTCTCGCCGCACGAGTGCTACACGGGCACCGAGTCCGATACGAACAACGACGCGCTGGTGATCAGGCTCAGCCGCGGCAGCGACTCGGTGCTCTTCGCGACCGAACCGGAGGAACCTGCCCAGGAATGGCTGCTCGAGCAGCGCGACGACGTCGGCCTCGACCTGCACGCCGACGTGCTGAAGGTGCCGCACCACGGTGCGGCGACCTCGGTCGCGGAGTTCTTCGGCGCGGTGGCAGCACCGGTGGCCGTCGTGAGCGTCGGCGAGAACACCTATGGCCATCCGACGCGCTTCACGCTCGATGCGCTCACCGAGGCCGGTTCCGCGGTCTGGCGCACCGACCAGCACGGCACGATCACGGTGACGTTCGACGACGGGGTGCCGGTGGTGACGGGGGAGCGTTGAGCCGCAGGCGGCGGCAGGGGAGCGTCAGGGCCGCGCGCTACCATCCCCTCCATGCCGACCCGTTCCCGTGCCCCGATCGCGTTGCTGTGGGGCGAGGACGACTTCCTGCTCCGGGAAGCGGCGCTGGCCCGCTTCGGTGAGGTCCGCCCCAGAGAGGTCGATGCAGGGGAATGGCTGGGCGGCGAGCTCCAGGACCTCGCGACCCCATCGCTGTTCGGCGAGCCGAGGGCGCTGCTGATCTCCGATGCCCGCTCCCTCACGAAGGACGCCGGCGCCGAGCTGGCCGCGTATCTCGACGCTCCCGATCCGGACGCGCAGCTCGTGATCAGCTGCCAGGTGGCGGAGCGCGGCAAGGTGCCGGCCGCACTCGACAAGCTCGTGAAGCCGGTGGGCGACGTCGTGCACGTCGAGATCAAGCGCAAGGACCTGGAACCGTGGCTCACCCGCCGGGCCGACACGCTCGGCCTCGACCTCTCCGTGCCCGCCGCTCGCGAGCTCGTCGAGACCCTCGGCGAGGAACCCGGGCAGCTCGTGGCCGCCCTGGCGCAGCTCGAGTCCGCGTTCCCGGGTCAGCGGGTCACGCCCGCCTCGGTCGCCACGCAGTTCCGTGGGCTCGGGGAACAGAAGGTCTGGGACCTGTGCGACCGCGCGTTCTCGCGAGACCTGCCCGGCGCGATCCGGTCGTGGCGGTCGATCGAGGAAGGCGGTGACGATCCACTCAAGGTGCTCGGAGGGGTGTCGAGCCGCCTCCGCGACCTGATCCGTGTGCGGTCGCTGCCCGAGCGCATGCCGCCCGCCGAGCTCGCGAAACGTGCGGGTCTGCGGTTCGACTGGCAGGCGAGGCGATACCAGCAACAGGGGCGGAACTTCTCGATGGCCCAACTGCTGCGAGTGCACGAACGCATCGCCGAAGCAGACCGGGCCCTGAAGTCCGGCGCCTCGGGCGACACCGTGATGCCCGCGCTCGTCGTCGCGATCGCCGCCGGCTGACTCAACCTTCGCGGCAGGCGATCGAGCTCTCGACGAACACGGTCGGCCAGTCGGGCCGGTCGACGTCGGACCCCCGGGCGACCTCGACGCGGCGCCATGCCCAGCGACCCGCGTAATCGAGCTCCGCGGTCCACCTGACCGCCGGGAACGGTCCAGGGCGAACGATGTCGCGGTCGCTTGGCCGGGTCGAGTACCCCTGCACCTCGAAGGCTGCGATCACGTCCTTCGTGGGCGCCGTCGTGCCGAACGTCGTCCGGTGGGTCGGGCAGCACCCTCGCGGATCGCAGTAGGGGCGAGCTCTCGACACACGCGGCCGGCCGAGCACCGTCGTCAGGAAGTCGCGCTCGAGCGACGGGGCGGCCTGCTGCTCGTTGACCGGTTCGAGCGGCGGCACGGGCGTCGTATCCGTCAGGCGCGAGACCGGCTCTGAGATCAGGTTCAACCCGAGGAACACGGCCACGGCCACGCCTGCCATCGCGAGGTACGCGCCGAGCGGTGAACGACCAGGTGAGGCCGCCATGAGGGCAGCCTATGCGAGAACGACTGAGTCGTGGGCGGGGACCGCTACTCGGCGGCGACCGCGTTCGCGGCCTTCGTCAGGCGGCTCTTGCGGCGAGCGGCGGTGCGCTTGTGAACGACGCCCTTGCTCGCGGCCTTGTCGAGCGCCCGGGAGGCTTCGCGAGCCCGGTCCTGTGCGGCCTGGGCGTCGCCATCGGCGATCGCGGTCTCGACCTTCTTGTGCGAGGTCTTCAGCGACGAACGCACGGCCTTGTTGCGCTCGCGGCGCACCTCGTTCTGCTTGTTCCGTTTGATCTGTGACTTGATGTTCGCCATACGGCCGCCCAGCGTACCAGTCGGGCTCCGTGGCTCATCAACTCCGTCGTCGATGCATCAGGCCGATCCGGTTGCCCTCGGGATCGACGACCTCGGCGTAGGTGAACCGGTCGGCGCCTGTGCCCTGCCTACGTAACCAAAGGTCGTCGGCCGGGCCGTCGGTGCGCCCGCCCAGGGCCAGGGCGCGCTCGACCGTCGCTGCGACGTCGTCGACAGCGACGACCACGACCGCTCCAGCCGGGTGTTCGTCGTGGACGATACCGCCCGCGATGCCGTCGGGACCCGACTCGAGCCACCGATACGGACCCGCGACATCCGATCCGTCGAGGCCCATAGTCCTTGACGCCACCGACCAGCCGAGCACGTTTTCATAGAAGTGAGCGAGCCCGTCGGCGTCGGCAGCTCGCAGCTGGAAGTGGATCACTGAAGCGGTCATGACGACTCCTTCCCGGACGCGGCCGTCGCGTCGCGACCGCGCATCATGCCGCACCGAGGGGGCTTGCGGGCAAGAGAGGGGGTGATGCTACGGTGGATGGGAGGTTTTCCGTTCGGAGTGGCTCGCCCGCCGACTCGGTCCTCGCCCGTACCATGGGTGGTCGTGAGCACCGAGACCTCCCACATCCGCAACTTCTGCATCGTGGCGCACATCGACCACGGCAAGTCGACGCTGGCCGATCGCCTGCTCGAGGTCACCCACACGGTCGCAGACCGCGACATGCGCGCGCAGTACCTCGACAAGATGGACCTCGAGCGCGAGCGAGGCATCACGATCAAGGCGCAGTCGGTGCGCCTGCTGCACGAAGGCTACGAGCTGAACCTGATCGACACGCCCGGGCACGTGGATTTCACGTACGAGGTCTCGCGGTCGCTGGAGGCCTGCGAAGGCGCGGTGCTACTCGTCGACGCGGCGCAGGGTCTCGAGGCCCAGACGCTCGCGAACTACCACCTCGCGCGCGACGCCGGCCTCGTGATCGTGCCGGCGCTCAACAAGATCGACCTTCCGGCGGCCGAGCCCGAACAGCGGACGAAGGAGCTCGCGCACCTGCTCGACTGCGATCCCGCCGACATCCTGCACATCAGCGCGAAGTCGGGGGAAGGCATAGACGCGTTGCTGGCCGCGGTGATCGAGCGGGTGCCGCCGCCTGCGGGCGATCCGGCGAAACCGCTGCAGGCGCTGATCTTCGACTCGATGTTCGACCCGTACCGCGGCGTGATCACCTACATCCGCGTGCAGGAGGGCGTGCTGCCCTCGCACGCGCGCATCCGCATGTTCGCCACCCACGTCGAGTCGGAGGCCGAGGAGACAGGCGTGAACGCGCCCGAGCCCACCCCGGTGCCCGACCTCGGGCCCGGCGAGGTCGGCTACCTGGTGACCGGACTGAAGGATGTGCACCACGCCAAGGTCGGCGACACGATCACCCTCGCCGGCAAGCAGGGCGCGACCGAGCCGCTCCCCGGCTATCGGGAACCCAAGCCCATGGTGTGGTCGGGGCTCTTCCCGGCCGACGGCAGCGACTACGCCGACCTGCGCGACGCGCTGGACAAGCTGAAGCTCAGCGACGCCGCGTTGCACTTCGAACCCGAGACGTCGCAGGCGCTCGGGTTCGGGTTCCGGTGCGGCTTCCTCGGCCTGCTCCACATGGACATCGTGAAGGAGCGCCTCGAGCGCGAGTTCGGCCTCGAGCTGATCGCGACGGCTCCCAACGTCGAGTTCCACGTGTTCCGTGGCAACGAGATGACGATCGTGCACAACCCGGCCGAGATGCCGCCGGGGGGCGACTACGACAAGGTCGAGGAGCCGGTCGTCTACGCGACCGTGATCACGCCGTCGGACTACCTCGGAGCGGTGATGGGTCTGTGCCAGGAGCGCCGCGGCGAGCTGGTCGACATGAGCTACCTCACGCCCGAGCGTGTCGAGGTGCACTACGTGCTGCCGATGGCAGAGATCGTCTTCGACTTCTTCGATCACCTGAAATCGGGCACCCGCGGCTACGCGAGCCTGGACTACGAGCCCTGGGGCCAGCAGGAGGCAGACCTGGTGCGCGTCGACGTGCTGCTGCACGGCGAGCCCGTCGACGCCTTCAGCACGATCGTGCACCGGGAGAAGGCGTACGCCTACGGCAAGAAGATGGTCGAGCGCCTGAAGGAGCTGATCCCGCGCCAGATGTTCGACGTGGCGGTGCAGGCGGCGATCGGCTCCAAGATCATCGCCCGCGAGACCGTGAAGGCCAAGCGCAAGGACGTGCTCGCGAAGTGCTACGGCGGCGACATCACGCGCAAGCGCAAGCTGCTCGAGACCCAGAAGAAGGGCAAGGAGCGCATGCGCCGGGTCGGCCGTGTCGACGTGCCCCAGGAGGCCTTCATCCAGGCGTTGCGCGTCGACGACGGAGGCGCGGCCAAGGGGAAGAAGTGAGCGCCGGCATCTACGTGCACGTGCCCTTCTGCCTCACGCGCTGCGGCTACTGCGACTTCAACGCGTACGCGGGCCTCGACGAGCTCAAGCCGCGGTACCTCCGCGCCCTGTTGGCCGAGGTCGCTCTCGCGGCACCCGCCTGGGACGGCGCCTCGATCGAGAGCGTCTTCCTCGGCGGGGGAACGCCGACCGCGATGACGCCCGGCGATCTCGGCTCGCTGCTCGAGGCGCTGCGCGACGCGTTCGAGATCTCGCCCGACGCCGAGGTCACGACCGAGGCCAACCCCGACACCGTCGAGGAAGCCTCGCTCGCCGCACTGCTCGCCGCCGGCTACACGCGGCTCTCGATGGGCGCGCAGTCGTTCGACCCTTCGGTGCTGCGATCGCTCGAGCGACTGCACTCTCCCGAGAGCGTCCGGCGGGCGTTCGCCGCCGCGCGCGCCGCCGGCTACGTGAACGTGAACCTCGACCTGATCTACGGCGCGCACGGCGAGACGCTCGAGTCCTGGGAGCGGACGCTGGCCGAGACGATCGCGCTCGGCCCGGAGCACGTGAGCGCCTACGCGCTCACGATCGAGCCCGCGACGCCGCTCGGCCGTGCGGTCGCGCGCGGCGACGTGCCCGAGCCGGACCCCGACACGCAGGCCGACATGTTCCAACTCGCGTGCTCGGTGCTGCGGGACGCCGGGTACGGCCACTACGAGATCTCGAACTGGGCGCGGCCCGGCTACGAGTGCCGCCACAACCTCGGCTACTGGCGGCGACAGCCGTACCTGGGCCTCGGCGCCGGCTCGCACTCCTACCGCGACGATCGCCGCTGGTGGAACGTCCGTCCGCCCGAGGAGTACCTCGCGACCGTGGAGAGCGGCGAGCTGCCCGTCGGGGGCGAGGAAACGCTTGACCCGAGCGACGCCTACCTCGAGGAGGTGTTCCTGCGCCTGCGCATCCTCGAAGGCGTGCCGGCGAGCTGGGTCGAGGACGATCGGGCGGAGCCGTTCGTCGAGAGCGGTCTGCTGCTCGAGGACGACGGCTCGCTCGTGCCGACCGAGCGAGGGATGCTGCTCCTCAACGAGCTCGTGCTCGGGCTGGCGGCGGGCGACGCCACCAAGTAGTCCACGCTGGACTACCAGTCGGGATCCGGGCAGCAGTTCCCGAGCCTGCCCGAGAGCTCTCGAGGGTCCGAGCCGTCGGCGTCCATGATGTACAGGCGCATCGCGCCGCTCGTGCCGCGATCGCTGGCGAAGACCAGCTCTGCGCCATCGGGTGACCAGGCCGGGCTCCGGTCGTATCCGCCCCCGCCTCCAGGCGTGAGGTTCATGAGGCCGGTACCGTCCGCGCCGACCACGTAGACGTCGCGTGCGCGGGTGAACGCGATCGTGTCGGACGTCGGTGACCAGGCCACTTCGTAGTCCGAGCCTGGAGATCCCGACGACGTGAGCTGCTGCGTCTCACCCGTGGTCACGTTCCCAACGAACACGTTGCCGTCGACCGCGATCGCCAGCCGCTCGCCATCGGGCGCCCAAGAGACGGACCGTGCGCCGGCGAATCCACTCTCACGCAAACCGGTTCCGTCGGGGGCGACGAACATCACCCGGCCGTCGCCCGCGACGAAGGCGATCGTCTCACCGTCGGGACGCCAATCCGGGTTCGACCCATCCGCTCCGACCTGGCGCAAGCCGGAGCCGTCGGCTCCCATCACGTAGACACCGCTCGCTCTCGAGCGGTCGTCGTAGGCGCCGAAGGCGATCTGCGAACGATCGGGGGACCAGGACGGTGAGAACTGGGACACGAGGTCGGCCGTCAGGTTCGTCCGTTCTCCGGTTCGAGGGTCGATCGCGAACAGATCCTCGATGCCCTCGACCTCCGTCGCGTAGAGGATCTGGCCCGCGGTGGCCGTGCCGGGCTCGCCGAGATCGGGCAGCGGGGGAGGGGTCCAGGCCGGCGTCGATGCGATCGGTTCGGAGGTCGCGACCCAATCCGGGTCGAAGTCGTCCCAGCAGTCGTCGGTCACCCGGTGCAGGTCGAGACCCTCGGCGCTGATCGTCGCGATCTCGCTGTGCCCGACGCCCGTTCCCCATCGACCGGTGGAGAACGCGATCGTCGAACCGTCGGGCGACCACGTCGGGGAGGTGTCGTCCCCTGGATGATCGGTCAGCCTGACGCCGGTCCTGGAGGCCGCATCGACGATCACGATGTCGCTGTTGCCGCCGAAGCTCACCTCGACCGCGAATCGATCCCCCTCGGGAGACCAGTCGCCGCTGACGACGGACCAGTCGGCCTTCTCGGGCTGGACCTCCATGCGGCGCTGATCGGAACCGTCGCTGTCCATGAACCAGAGGACCTGGCGCCTGTCGGAGACCATGGTCACGACGTCGCCGGTCTGCGGATCGACCTCGACCGAGGGGGCCTCGTCGATCCGGATGAAGGCGATCGTCGAGCCGTCGGGCGACCAGGTCGGCAGGTGCCCGTCATCCGTCAGCGGAACGGGGTCACCGCCGGAGACGTCGACCGACCAGATGCCTCCGCGACCGACGTACGCGATCGTGGACCCGTCCGGAGAGAACGCGGGTTCGGATGCGCCGGTGGCGAGTCGCTCCGTACGGCCCGTGACGACGTCGGTGAGGTGGAGGCGGCTCTCGTACAGGTCCACCCACGCGAATCGCGCGCCGTCGGGCGAGAACGTGATCTGTTCCTCGCCTCGTGCCCGGTCGTTGGAGAAGCGGGCCTCGTCGGTCAGGTTCCATTCGCGGGTGCCGTCGGGCGCCGCGGCGAACGCGTCGACCTGTGGCCCTCCGATGTTGGGATGATCGAAGCAGGCTCGAAGCGTGCGGGAGAACGCGATCACGCCCCGGGGGCCGTCGGCCGGCTCGACCGAGCGTCGGAGCACGACGAATCCTCCGATCGAGCCGGCGACCACCGCGACGGCGAGCACGCCCGACCCGGCTCGCCGACGCAGTTCGCGCGCTCGGCGCTTCCTCGCGATCGCGTCGCGGACACCTTCGATCGTCGGGCGGGGGGCTGCATCCCGCAGGGCGCGTCGCAGGCCGTCGTCGCGCTCAGGCATCGTGGACCTGCTCCGATCGATCGTCGAGCCGTCTCGCGAGGGCCTCTCGGGCACGCGCCAGCGTGCTCTTCGCGGTGCCCTCGCCGATGCCCATCACGCTCGCGACCTCGCGCACGTCGAGATCGAGGAAGTACCGCAGCACGATCGCCTCGCGCTGGCGCCGGGGAAGTGCCGTCAGCGCACGACGGACGTCGACCGCGTCGGCGTCGGGGGGTGACGGCGAGGCCGCGACGAGCGTGGGCTGGGCCCTGCGTTCCACGATCAGCCGCCGGAGCCGGCTGCGACTGAGGTTCAGCGCGACCGTGACGACCCACGGCTCGAGCGACTCGATGTCGTTCGAGCCCTTCGAGCGTTCCACCGCTCGCACGAGCGCTTCCTGCACCGCATCCTCCGCCGTCGCCGGGCTGCCGGACACGAGCGCCACGGCGCCGACGACGCGTCGGTATCCGTCACGCAGGAACTCCTCGAGATCCGCGTCGCTCAGCACCCTGTGATCGTGATCCTCGATGACAGGACGCGCGAGGACCCCGCGAGGTTGCCTCGGGAGGTCGACGATGGCCGGGGACCGCCGAGGATAGAGTCGGACCATGCCGTCGGTGCGTTGCCCGAGCTGCGACACGGCCCAGCACGTCGAGGCAGGGTCGAGCGGCTACACGTGCTCGTCGTGCGGCAAGGAGTGGGGGTTCGTGGTCTGCCGCTCGTGCGGGTCGCGGTTCCACTCGAAGCCGGGCGCGACCACGTGGACCTGCCCGCGATGCGGGCTGCTGCAGGACGCTTCCGCGGAGCCGCCTCCGCCCGCACCTGCCGAACCCGCGACCCCGAGGCCGATGACGATCACCGATGCCGAGCTCGACCGGCCGCAGGAGCCGCCCGGCTCGGCCTTCCCTCCGGGGCTGGGTCTGGGGAGCGATGACGAGGGCCCCGAGGACGCGTTCGCGATGCCGGTCCGCGAGTCCGGGGGCCGCCCGATCTGGATCTACGTGCTCGCCGCGGTCGCGGCCCTCGTGGTCCTGGTGCTGCTCTTCAACCTGATCTTCGGCGGAGATGACGGCGGCGGAGACGCCGCGCCGACCGACGGGGGCGGCCAGGTGAGCGGCGAGGAAGCGATCGCCACGATGTGCGGCCACGTGCAGCAGGTGCGGGTCTTCCGCGACGATGCGCTCGGGGTCGCCGCGGAGCAGCTCCAGGCGGACGTCACCGTCCTGGAACAGGCGGGGGAACGGCAGGCCGCGAGGCAGGTCAGAGCCCTGATCGCCGCGATCGATGACGTGCGGCAGGCGCTGGCGAACCAGGAAGACACCGCCGAGCCGTTCACTGCGCTGCAGGACGCGGTCAAGAACCTTCCCTGCTGACCGGCGCGAGATCGCTCACTTAGCACTCCCCGGGGCAGAGTGCTACGTATGATTGAGGCCATGGCCGACCGAGAACGCCCCGAGCTGGGTCCGCGAAAGTCCGCGGTGCTGCGCGCCGTCGTCGAGCAGTACGTGCGCGAGGGCGAGCCAGTGAGCAGCGAGTCGATCGCTGATCACGCGGGGCTCGGCGTGTCGAGCGCGACGATCCGTAACGAGATGGCCGCCCTCGAGGAGCTCGGGTACCTGACCCACCCGCATACGAGCGCCGGCCGCATCCCGACCGATACCGGCTACCGGCATTTCGTCGACTCGCTCCCGGCTGGTGGGCGTCTGCGCGAGGCACAGCGCCGCCTGATCGCCGGCTACTTCGCCGAGGCGATCGTCGATCTCGAGGAGGTGCTCACGGGCAGCGTGCAGCTGCTGTCACGCCTGACGCAGTACGCAGGGCTCGCCGTGCCACCGAGCGCCGTCGGGGAGCCGATCGTGCGGGTCGAGCTGATCGACATGGGGCCGACGATGATGATCCTGGCCATCGGTCAGCACGGTCGCGTCGACAAGCAAGTGATCGACAAGCCCGACGGGGTGGACGCGGCAGCCCTGCGAGACGCCGATCGCCGGCTGCAGGCGCTTCGGGGGCTCAACTACCTCGACGCTCAGGCCCGACTGCTCCAGCTCGCGGCCGAGGGAACCGACAGCCAGCGCGACCTGCTGCTGCACGTGGTGGAGACGCTGCGTGTCGCCACCCAGGGCGAGCGCTCGGCGCACATGGTGGTGGGTGGCGTCTCCAACCTGGCCGACGAAGCCCAGCAGATGCGACGCGAGACGCTGCGCCGCCTGTTCGAGACGCTCGAACGAGAGCAGGAGATGCTCGGCGTGCTGGCTGACGTCAGCTCCGCCCGGGGCGAGCTCAACGTCACGATCGGCGCCGAGCACCCGTCGACGGGCGAGTGGGAAGCCTCGCTGATCACGGCGCCGTTCCGTACCGGCGAGACGACCCTGGGCACGATCGGCATCGTGGGTCCGACCCGCATGGACTACCTGTCGGCCATGGCGTCCGTGCGCGCGGTGGCCAAGCGACTGTCTGAGCTCGCGACGGAGCTCGAACGATAGATGGCCGCCGTCCGCGACCTCTACGAGGTGCTCGGCGTCACGCGTGACGCGTCCGACGACGACATCAAGAAGGCGTATCGGCGCCTCGCGCGCGAGCTGCACCCCGACGTGAACACCGAGGCAGCGGCCGAGGAGCGGTTCAAGGAGGTCGCCGGCGCCTACGAGATCCTGTCCGATCCCGACAAGCGACGCCAGTACGACGCGTTCGGCAGCACGGGCGGAGCCGCCGGGGCGGGCTTCACCGACATCCAGGACATCTTCGACATGTTCTTCGGACAGGGTGGGTTCGGTGGCGGCAGCCGGCAACGGGGGCCGCGTTCCCGGACGCAGCACGGCGAGGATCTCGGCGTGCGCATCGTGCTCGGGTTCCGCGACGCCGTGTTCGGGGCGCGCCGTGACCTGGAGATCGAGCGGCTCGTCTCCTGCGAGCGCTGCCAGGGCAACGGTGCGGAACCGGGCACGGCGCCGGTCTCGTGTCGCACGTGCGGAGGGGCCGGTCAGGTGCAGGCCGTGCGGCGGAGCGTCTTCGGCACGGTGATGACGGCGGCGCCCTGCACGACGTGCCGGGGCACGGGTCAGGAGGTGCTCGACCCGTGCGAGGCGTGCTTCGGCGAGGGCCGTCGCCGCGAGCAGACGACCGTCACGATCGAGATCCCCGCGGGGGTCTCCGACGGCATGGAACTACGGGTGGCGGGCAACGGGCACGCGGGCATCGCCGGTGGACCGTCGGGCGATCTCTACGTCGGCATCTCGGTCGAGCCCGCCGAGGAATTCGACCGCCGCGGCCAAGACCTGTTCACGGTGCTCGACGTCTCGATGACGCAGGCCACGCTCGGCGCCGAGTTGGACATCGAGGGCCTCGACGGCCCCGAGCGCATCAGCGTCGAGCGCGGTACGGAGTCCGGCACGGTCGTGCGCATCAAGGGGGGCGGGGTACCCAACGTGAACCGACGGGGCCGCGGCGACCTCTACGTCACGCTGCATGTCGTCACTCCCGATGACATCTCGCGAGAGGAACGCAAGCTCTGGGAGCGGCTGGCGGAGCTGCGCGGCGAGGAGTCCTCCAAACGGGAGCCGGCGAAGGCCCGCCTGCGACGCCCCGAGTTCTAACGGGGCGATCACGGGGGTAGGCTGGGACACGATGGACAGCTCCTGCCTCTTCTGCCGTATCGCGGCGCGCGAGATCCCTGCCGACATCGTGCGCGAGTCCGATGAGGTCGTGGCCTTCCGCGACGTGAACCCGCAGGCGCCGACCCACATCCTGTTGATCCCCAAGGAGCACGTCACCTCGGTGGCCGAGCTGGGAGACGTTCACGGCGGCGTGCTCGCCGACATCATGCAGGCGGCGAGCCAGCTCGCGCGCGCCGAAGGCATCGCCGACTCGGGGTGGCGGCTCGTGACCAACGTGGGGCCCGACGCCGGACAGGCGGTGTTCCACCTGCACTTCCACCTGCTCGGGGGTCGCGCGATGGGCTGGCCTCCGGGCTAGGTTCAGCTACAGTGATGGGCGAGGCCGCCGCGAAGGCGGCCCTCGCTGACAGTGCTGCCGAACCAGGAGGGAACGGGGCCACCGCCCCGAGAGACGACACACGTGGCGAGCGCCACCACCCAAGTCAAGATCCTCGTGCCGGGCAACCAATCGATGGTGGCCCTCCTCGGGCAGCGCGACGTCTTCCTGAAGTTGATCGAGTCGGCGTTCGAGTGCCGCATCCTCGTGCGCGGGAATGAGATCACCGTCACGGGCCGCGACGCCGAAGCCGAGCGGGTCGCGCGCATCTTCGAAGAGCTGCTCGTGCTGCTCGAACAGGGTCACGAGCTCACCGACTCATCGGTCGGTCAGACGATCGCGCTCGTGAAGGGCGACGGCTCGGGTTCGGGCGATGAGCCGGCGCTGCGCCCGTCCGAGGTCCTCGGCGACCGGCTGCTCACCGCCCGGGGCAAAGGCGTCACGCCGAAGACGATCGGGCAGAAGCGGTTCGTCGACGCGATCAGGTCCAACACGGTGACGTTCGCGATCGGACCGGCAGGCACCGGCAAGACCTACCTCGCAGTCGCGACCGCGGTCAGAGCGCTGCAGGACCGACAGGTCTCGCGCCTGATCCTCACCCGGCCCGCGGTCGAGGCGGGGGAGCGGCTCGGGTACCTGCCCGGCACGCTCTACGAGAAGATCGACCCCTACATGCGGCCCCTCTATGACGCCCTGTTCGAGATGACCGGCGCGGAGACCCTGCCGCGGCTGATGGAGCGGGGTACCGTCGAGGTCGCGCCGCTCGCGTACATGCGCGGCCGCACCCTCAACGACGCATTCGTGATCCTCGACGAGGCCCAGAACACGACGCCCGAGCAGATGAAGATGTTCCTCACGCGCATCGGATTCGGGTCGAAGGCCGTGATCAACGGCGACGCGACCCAGGTGGACCTGGAGCACGGGCAGAAGAGCGGGCTCGCGATCATCGAGGAGATCCTGGGCGACGTGGACGACATCGCGTTCTGTCACCTGGGGGGGAGCGACGTCGTGCGGCACAAGATCGTGCAGGACATCGTGGAGGCCTACGACCTGTTCGGACAGCAGGCGTTGCCGGTGGAGCCATGACCACGAGCGCGATGAACGACGACGACGGCGGCCATCCCAGGGTTCTCGTCTCGAACCGCCTGTCGGCCGCGCCGGCGATCGACGAGGACGCATTGTCGCAGCTCGCGCGCGCCACGCTGGTGGCCGAGGGCCACGCGCGCGTGGAGCTGTCGCTCTCGTTCGTCGACGAGGCGGAGATCGCCGAACTGCACGAGCGTTACATGCAGGAACCGGGGCCGACCGACGTGCTGTCGTTCCCGCTCGACGACGATGACGTCGACGAGCAGGGCGTGCAGGTGCTGGGCGACGTGGTGATCTCCCCGGAAGTGGCGGCGCGCAACAACCCCGGCGACGTCGGTGCGGAGCTCCGGCTGCTCGTGGTGCACGGGGTGCTGCACGTGCTCGGCTACGACCACGAGACCGACGCCGAGCGTGCAGACATGTGGTCGCGGCAGGAGCGATACAGCGGGGTGGCGGTGTCGTGAACTGGCTGTGGGCACTCGTCGTCGTGCTGGTCGTGCTCGGATCGCTGCTCGCGCTCGCCGAGTCGTCGCTCACGCGCATGACGCGCGTGAAGGCCCTCGCCCTCGAGGACGAAGGTCGTCGTAACGCCGCGCTGCTCGTGAAGCTCGAGACCGACCCGCCGCGGTACCTGAACTCCGTCTACCTCGCGGTGATGATCGTGCAGAACGGCTCGGCGATCCTGGTCGCGATCCTCGCGGAGAGTGAGTTCGGCAGCCTCGGCGTCACGATCGTCTCGCTCGTGTTCACCCTGCTTTACTTCGTGTTCGTCGAGGCGATGTCCAAGACCTTCGGCGTGCTGCACTCCGATCGCATGGCGCTCGCGCTCTCACCCCTCGTGTACTTCCTGGGCCGCCTGCTGGCCTGGCCGACCCGTGCCTTGATCGGCCTCGCGAACGTGTTGCTCCCCGGCAAGGGCATCAAGGCCGGGCCGTTCGTCAGCGAGGAGGAGATCCGCTCGATGGCCCAGGTCGGCTCCGAGGAGGGCTCGATCGAGGAAGGCGAGAAGCAGCTGATCCACTCGATCTTCGAGTTCGGCGACACGATCGTGCGCGAGGTGATGGTTCCGAGGCCCGACATCATCGCGATCGAGGACGACAAGGCGCTGCGCGACGTGCAGGCGCTCGTGCTCACGCACGGCACGTCGCGCATCCCTGTGTACGACGCCGACGAGGACCTCGACTCGGTGATCGGCATCGTGTTCGCCAAGGACGTGCTGAAGGCCTTGCATCAGGGCAAGCACGACGCGCCCCTCGCCGACATCGCCCGCGAGGCGCGGTACGTGCCCGAGTCGAAGAAGGTGGCCGACCTCCTGCGCGAGATGCAGCGCGAGAAGTTCCACATGGCCCTCGTGACCGACGAGTACGGCTCGGTGACCGGTCTCGTCTCGCTCGAAGACTTGCTCGAGGAGCTCGTCGGCGAGATCACCGACGAGTACGACCGCGAAGAGCCTGAGTTCGAACAGGTGGGCGATCGCGTGTACCGCACG
>CAVSLG010000030.1:0-35248 GCA_963728665.1 uncultured Actinomycetes bacterium
GTGAAGATCGCCGGCGTGATCCGACGCATCACGGTGCTCCCGATGAGCGGTCATGAATCGCTCGAGGCGCTGGTCTCCGATGGAACGGGTGAGGCGATCGTCGTGTTCATGGGACGCCGGGGCATCGGCGGCTTCTCGCTCGGCACCAAGGTCGTCGTCGAGGGCGTGCTCGGGGAACAGCGGAGCGGCGGTCCGCCCAAGATGATCAACCCCCGGCTCGAGTTCAGCGCCTGAGGGCCCGACCGGCCGGCCCGCTCGCGCGCGAGCGTCGGGCGTCAGCGACGCGTCAATGATCCCAACAGCCCCCGTCAAGGGGGCATCAAGACGGCTGCCGCGCAGCGTTCTCGGTCCTACCGTGGCTCCATGACCGGAGGAGGCAGTCGTGGCTGATGCGATCTTCGTGGTGGTGACGCTCGTGGTGTTCGCCGCGCTCATGCTGCTCGTGCGGGGGGTGGATCGGCTGTGACCGACGACGTCGTGGGCATCGTGCTGGCGCTCGGACTGATCGTCTACCTCGTGATCGCTCTCGTGTTCCCGGAGCGGTTCTGATGGCCGGCTGGATCCAGCTCGGGGCGCTGATCGTGATCCTCGTGGTCGCATACAGGCCGCTGGGCGATTACATGGCCTGGGCGCTCGACTCCCCTCGGTCGCTGAGGGTGGAGCGAGCGATCTATCGGCTCGCAGGCGTTCGCCCCGATGCGGAGCAGCGCTGGTCGGGGTACGCGATCTCGGTGCTGGCGTTCTCGGCCGTCTCGGTGCTCTTCCTCTACCTGCTGCAGCGAACGCAGTCGTCGTTGCCGCTCTCGATCGGGTTCCCGGGTGTCGAGCCGAGCCAGGCCTTCAACACGGCGACGTCGTTCACCTCGAACACGAACTGGCAGTCCTACGCAGGTGAGTCGACGATGGGCCACCTGGTGCAGATGGTGGGCCTCGCCGTGCAGAACTTCGTCTCGGCGGCGGTCGGCATCGCCGTCGCCGTCGCTCTGATCCGCGGGTTCACGCGGGCCAAGAGCGAGACGATCGGCAGCTTCTGGGCCGACCTCGTGCGTGCCACCGTGCGCATCCTGCTGCCGATCGCCTTCATCGCGGCGATCGTGCTGCTCTCGCAGGGCGTCGTGCAGAACCTCAATGAAGCGCGTGAGGTCGCTACCGTGCAGGGCGCGACGCAATCGATCCCGGGAGGTCCGGTCGCGTCGCAGGAGTCGATCAAGGAACTGGGCACGAACGGTGGCGGCTTCTACAACGCGAACTCCGCGCACCCGTTCGAGAACCCGAACCCCTTCACGAACCTGCTCGAGATCGTTCTGCTCCTCGTGATCCCGTTCGCGCTCACGGGCACGTTCGGGAAGATGGTCGGCAACCGTCGCCAGGGGTACGCGCTCGCAGCGGTCATGGCGTCGCTCTGGCTGGGTTCCGTGCTGCTCGCATGGGCGTTCGAGGCCCAACCCAATCCGCAGGTCGATGCGGCCGCCGGCGCCGGTGTCGAGGGCGGCAACATGGAGGGCAAGGAGGTGCGGTTCGGCGTCCCGGCCAGCGCCGCATGGGCGGCGTCGACGACCGGCACGTCGACAGGCGCGGTGATCGCCTCGCACGACTCGATGACCCCGTTCGGGGGCGGTGTCGTGCTCGTGAACATGATGCTCTCCGAGGTGTCGCCGGGTGGCGTCGGATCGGGTCTGTACGGCCTGCTCGTGCTTGCGGTGCTCGCGGTGTTCATCGCCGGGCTCATGGTCGGCCGCACCCCTGAGTACCTCGGCAAGAAGATCGAGCCGACCGACATGAAGCTGGTCTCGCTCTACATCCTGCTGGTTCCCGCGATGGTGCTCGTGCTCACGGGCGCCGCCGTGGTGCTCGACTCCGCCGTCACATCGATCTTCAACCCCGGGCCGCACGGACTCTCGGAGGTGCTCTACGCGTTCACCTCGGGCGCGAACAACAACGGCAGCGCGTTCGGCGGACTGAACTCGAACACGACCTTCTTCAACACGGCGATCGGACTCGCGATGCTGATGGGGCGGTTCGGCTCGATCGTGCTCGTGCTCGGGCTCGCAGGGTCGCTCGCGCGCAAGCAGCACGTGCCCGCATCGTCGGGCACGTTCCCGACGACCTCGCCGCTCTTCGTCGGCCTGCTGATCGGCGTCATCGTGATCGTCGCGGCGCTGACGTACTTCCCGGCCTTGTCGCTGGGCCCGCTCGTGGAGGGACTCTCGTGATGTTCGATGTCAAGCTGCTGTGGCGATCCCTGCCCGACGCGTTCCGCAAGCTCGACCCTCGCCAGATGTGGCGCAACCCCGTGATGTTCGTGGTCGAGATCGGCTCGGTGCTGACCACGATCCTGTTCGTCCGCGACCCGTCGCTCTTCGCCGGGCTGATCACCGTGTGGCTCTGGCTCACGGTGGTCTTCGCCAACCTCGCCGAGGCCGTGGCAGAGGGTCGAGGCAAGGCCCAGGCGGCGGCCCTGCGTGCGACACGGACCGAGACGATGGCCCGGCGCCTGCTCCCGGACGGCCGCGAGGAAGAGGTGCCCGGCACCCTGCTCGCCCCGGGCGACCGGGTGGTCGTGGAGGCCGGACAGGTGATCCCCGGCGACGGCGAGGTCGTCGAAGGTGTGGCCTCGGTCGACGAGTCGGCGATCACGGGCGAGTCGGCCCCGGTGATCCGTGAGTCGGGTGGCGACCGAAGCGCCGTGACCGGCGGCACCAAGGTGCTCTCCGACCGCATCGTCGTCGAGATCACCTCTCGACCGGGGGAGACGTTCATCGATCGCATGATCGCGCTCGTCGAGGGCGCCGAGCGCCAGAAGACCCCGAACGAGATCGCCCTCAACATCCTGCTCGCGAGCCTCACGATCGTGTTCCTGCTCGCGACCGTGACCCTGCAGCCGATGGCGATCTACTCGGGGGCCCGCCAGGCCATCATCGTGCTCGTCGCCCTGCTCGTCTGCCTGATCCCGACCACGATCGGAGCCCTGCTCTCCGCGATCGGCATCGCCGGCATGGACCGGCTGGTGCAGCGCAACGTGCTCGCGATGTCGGGCCGTGCCGTCGAGGCGGCCGGCGACGTGAACACGCTGCTGCTCGACAAGACCGGCACGATCACGCTGGGCAACCGTCAGGCGGCGGAGTTCCTGCCCGCGCCGGGTGTCACGGTCGAGCGGCTGGCCGACGCGGCCCAGATCACCAGTCTCGCCGACGAGACGCCCGAGGGCCGATCGATCGTCGTGCTCGCCAAGGATCGGTACGGACTCCGCGGCCGCGATCTGGAGGGCGCCGAGTTCGTGCCGTTCACCGCGCAGACGCGCATGAGCGGCGTCGACCTCGACGGGCGCAGTCTGCGCAAGGGAGCGGCGGACTCGATCCGGCACTGGGTCGAGGGGCAGGGGGGCACGGTCTCCGAGGAGGTCGACACGATCGTCGCCGGCATCTCGGTGCAGGGCGGCACGCCGCTGACCGTGGCCGAGGACGATCAGGTGCTCGGCGTCGTCTACCTGAAGGACATCGTGAAGGAAGGCATGCGGCAGCGTTTCGACGAGCTCCGCGCGATGGGCATCCGAACCGTGATGATCACCGGTGACAATCCCCGCACGGCCGAGGCGATCGCGTCCGAGGCCGGGGTCGACGACTACCTCGCGGAGGCGACGCCCGAGGACAAGATGGCGCTGATCCGCAGCGAGCAGGACGGCGGCAAGCTCGTCGCGATGACCGGCGACGGCACGAACGACGCGCCCGCCCTCGCGCAAGCCGATGTCGGCGTCGCGATGAACACGGGCACGAGCGCGGCCAAGGAAGCCGGCAACATGGTCGACCTCGACTCGAACCCGACGAAGTTGATCGAGATCGTGGCGATCGGCAAGCAGCTGTTGATCACGCGCGGATCGCTCACGACGTTCTCGATCGCGAACGACGTCGCGAAGTACTTCGCGATCATCCCCGCGATGTTCGCCGCCGTGTACCCCGGACTCGACACCTTGAACGTGATGCGCCTATCGAGCCCGAATTCCGCGATCCTGTCGGCGGTGATCTTCAACGCGCTGATCATCGTCGCGTTGATCCCCCTGGCGTTGCGTGGCGTGCGATACACGCCGACGTCGGCGGGCGCCATGTTGCGCCGGAACCTCGGCATCTACGGCCTGGGGGGCATCGTGGCGCCGTTCGTCGGCATCAAGGTGATCGACCTCCTCATTGGGACGGTGGTGTAGATGGGACGCGCGATCGGGTCCGCGCTGCGCATGCTGTTGGTCTTGACCGTTGTGGTTGGCGTCCTGTACCCGCTGGCGATCTGGGGGGTCGGCCGGGTCGTCTTCTCCGACCAGGCCGACGGCAGCCTCGTCACACACGATGGGGAGGTCGTCGGTTCGTCGCTGATCGGCCAAGCTTTCGAGGGGCCGGCGTGGTTCGTGGGGCGACCCGACGCCTTCGACCCTGCCGCGAGCGCCCCGTCGAACCTCGGCCCGAAGAACCCGGAGCTCGGTGCCGCGGTGTCCGAGCGGCTCGACGCGATCCGGTCCTCCGACGGAGCCTCCGAGGTGCCGGTCGATGCGGTGACCGGGAGCGGCAGCGGCCTCGACCCGCACATCAGTCCCGCGTACGCTCGTCTGCAGGCCCCGCCGGTCGCCGAGGCCAGAGGCCTCGAGCTGAGCGATGTGATGACGCTGATCGATGAGCACACGGAAGGCCGGACCTTCGGGTTCCTCGGGGAGCCTCGCGTGAACGTGCTCGGGCTGAACGTCGCGCTGGAGGAGCTGGCCCCACTGCCATGAGTGATCTTCGTCGCGGCGAGCTGCGCATCTACGTCGGATTCGCCGCCGGCGTCGGCAAGACCTACGCGATGTTGAACGAGGGCCGACGGCGCCGCGACCGCGGCACGGACGTCGTGGTCGGCTTCATCGAGACCCATGGTCGCCCTCGCACCGCAGAGCAGGTCGGTGACCTGGAGGTCCTGCCCCGCCGCCTGATCGCGTACCGCGGCTCGACGTTCGAGGAGATGGATGTCGACGGGCTCCTCGCTCGCGCGCCCGAGGTCGCGCTGGTCGACGAACTCGCGCACACGAACGTGCCGGGCTCCCGCAACGCGAAACGCTGGCAGGACGTCGAGGAACTGCTCGCGGCGGGCATCGATGTGATCTCGACGGTGAACATCCAGCACCTCGAGTCGGTGAACGACGTCGTCGAGCGCATCACCGGTGTCGCTCAGCGCGAGACGATCCCCGACGAGATCGTCCGGGCGGCCGACCAGCAAGAGCTCGTCGACATGACGCCACACGCGCTGCGTCGTCGCATGGCGCACGGGAACATCTACCCGCCTGGGAAGGTCGACGCCGCGCTCGGCAACTACTTCCGAGAGGGGAACCTGGGTGCCCTCCGGGAGCTGGCGCTCCTGTGGATGGCCGACCGCGTCGACGAGTCGCTGCATCGATACATGCAGACCCACGACATCGAAGGGCCGTGGGAGACGCGCGAACGGGTCCTGGTCGGGGTGACGGGTCGTCCCGAGGAGGACGAGACCCTGATCCGTCGGGCATCGCGCATGGCCACGCGGCGAGGTGGGGACCTCGTCGCTGTGCACGTCGTCCCCGAGGACGGCGTGGCAGACGCTGCCGCGCTCGGCGAGACACGGACCCTGGTGCGCGGACTGGGTGGCACCTTCCACGAGGTCGTCGGCGCCAGCGTGCCCGACGCGCTCCTCGAGGTGGCCCGGGCCGAGAACGTCACTCAGGTCGTGCTGGGCGCGAGCGACCGGTCGAGGTTCACCGAGCTGCTTCGCGGATCGGTCATCAATCGCGTCATCCGGCGGTCGGGCGCGATCGACGTGCACGTGATCTCGAACGCGGCGCCCGCCGGCGGGGGGGCGCCGAAGCGCCGACGCGCGCTCGTCGCGCTTCCTCCCGCTCGCCAGGTCGCGGGTTTCGCGCTCGCCCTCGTCGGGCTGCCGCTGCTCACGCTCGCGCTCACCGCCGCGCGAGGGTCCCTTGGGCTCACGGCCGATGTGCTGCTCTACTTCATCCTCGTGCTCGCGATCGGGGCCGTCGGCGGCATCTGGCCCGCGGTCGCGAGCGCGGTCGCGGCCTCGCTCCTGCTCAACTGGTTCTTCACGCCGCCGATCCATACGTGGACGATCGCCGAGGCCGAGAACCTGCTGGCCCTCGTCGCGTTCGTCGCTGCGGCCGTCGCCGTGAGCATCCTGGTCGATCGGGCGGAGCGGTCGCGGGCCGAGGCCGCGCGCGGCCGGGGTGAGGCCGAGGCGCTCGCGCGGATGGCCGGGTCGCTCGCGGCGGAGGAGGATCCGCTGCCGACGTTGGTGCGGCAGGTGGTCGCGACGTTCGGGCTCGAGGGCGCCGCGGTCCTCACACCCACCACCGACCGGGGGTGGCGTGTCGAGGCCGCGACCGGTGAGCCGATCGCCTCACCCGACGACGGCGACGAAACGATTGACCTCGAGGACGGTGGGGTGCTGGTCCTGCGTGGGAGCCGTCTTCCGGCGGATCGGCGCCGCGTGCTGGCGGCCTTCGCGGCCCAGCTCACGGCCGCGGTGCGCACCCGGGCGCTGGAACGCGACGTGGCCGAGGCCGAGCGGGTCTCCGAGGTCAGCGACCTGCGGGCCGCGATCCTCTCGGCGGTCTCGCACGATCTGCGCACTCCGCTCGCCTCGATCAAGGCCGCGGCGAGCTCGCTCCGCCAGCGTGACGTCGCGTGGAGCGACGACGAGCGCGACGAGTTCCTGGCCACGATCGAGGAGGAGACCGATCGTCTCACCGACCTGGTCGGCAACCTGCTCGACATGAGCCGCATCCAGAGCGGCATGTTGCGGCTGACACCGAGCAGGGTCGGCCTCGACGAGGTCGTCTTGCGCGCGCTGGCCAGCCTGCCGGGTCGAGGCCACGATGTCGAGGTCGACGTCCCCGAAGATCTGCCGCGCATCGACGTCGACGCGGCGCTGCTGGAGCGAGCGGTGGCGAACCTGGTCGCGAACGCCCGCTCGTTCAGTCCACCGGATTCCTCCGTCGGCGTCTTTGGTTCCGCCGCCGGCGGCCGGGTCGAGCTGCGGGTGGTCGATCGAGGGCCCGGCATCCCCGCCGAAGACCACGAGCGGGTCTTCGAGCCGTTCCAGCGGCTCGGCGACCGCGCGGGCGTCGACGGTGTCGGCCTGGGGCTCGCGGTGGCGCGTGGGTTCGTCGAGGCGATGGGCGGAACCCTTACACCCGACGAGACACCCGGCGGCGGCCTGACGATGGTGGTGGCGTTCCCTCTGGCCGATCCGACCGAGTTCGCAACGGAAGCGTCGGCCCATCCTCCCGCGGAGGTGGGCGGGTGACCCGGGTGCTGGTCGTCGACGATGAGCCCCAGATCGTGCGCGGGCTCCGCACGAACCTGCGCGCCCGTGGGTACGACGTGGTGACCGCTCCCGACGGCGAAGAGGCCCTGGCGACGGCCGCGCGTGAGCGTCCCGACCTGGCGATCGTCGATCTCGGCCTACCCGGGATCGACGGGGTCGACGTGATCGAGGGCATCAGGGCTTGGAGCCGCATGCCGATCCTGGTGCTCTCGGCCCGCGACCAGGAGCCGGACAAGGTCCGGGCCCTCGACGCGGGCGCCGACGATTACGTGACGAAGCCCTTCGGTATGGATGAGCTCCTCGCGCGACTGCGAGCCGCCGAGCGGCGCCTGCGTCCGACGGACGAGGAGCCTGAAGTCACCACCGACGCCTTCACCGTGGACCTGGGTGCGGCGCGGGTGCGCACCGCCGATGGTGAGGTGCGGCTCACGCCCACCGAGTGGCACGTCGTGGAGATCCTGATCCGCAACCCCGGCAAACTCGTCACGCAGCGTCAGCTGCTGCAGGAGGTGTGGGGACCCAAATACCACGACGAGACGAACTACCTCCGCGTGTACATGGCGCAGATCCGACGCAAGCTCGAGCCCGACCCCGCTCGCCCTCGGTTCTTCATCACCGAGCCGGGCATGGGGTATCGGTTCGAGCCGGAGGGGACCCCATGACGACGTCTCAAGCACCGGATCGTCCCGACCGGCACGAGGTCGGCGGACCGACCCGTGGTCGCCCGCGCATCGAGGTATCAGGTCGTGCCGCGGCCGCGTACGTGCTCGCGGTCGCCGGGACGGCGGCGATCGTGCTCGCCGCGCCGGCGATCCGCGAGCGGGTCGACCCGGTCGCGACGGGGTTCGGCTTCCTCGTGCTGGTCGTCGCGTGCGTCGGCCTCGGGGGGCTCGGTCCGGGCATCGTGGCGAGCGTGCTCGGGTTCGCCGTCTTCAACTTCTTCTTCCTGCCGCCGTACGACACGTTCGCGATCGGGAAGGCGCACGACGTGATCGTGTTGTTCGTGTTCCTCGGTCTGTCGGTGTTGATCTCGGTGCTCGTAGCGCGGGCAGACGCCCGCGCTCGGGCGGCCGAGGCCCGCGCAGAGGAGCTCCGTCGGCAACAGGACCTCAGCCGCGTGTTGGTCGAGCCCCAACCAGGGCCCCGGCCGTACGAGGGCGTGGTTCGGGTCGTGGTGGCGACCTTCGGGTTCCTCGACGGCGCCCTATACGGGCAGGAGGGTCCCGATCGCGGGCTCGTGGAGCAAGCGACGGTGGGAGCGGAACCCGGTGCCGTGCCGCCCAGCGGTGGGGAGGGCGTGGAACGACTTCCCCTTAACGTTGGACGTCGCAACCTCGGGTTGCTGGTGATGCGGGGGGTCCGTGAGCCGCTCAGCCCGTCGGAACGGCGCATCCTTGAGGCGTTCGGGAACCAGCTCGCCTTGCTGCTCGAACGCGACCGGGCGCTGCGGGCCGCGATCGAATCCGCCGCAAACCGCGACTGACTACTTGAGGCGGCCTGTGCCGTCGACCGAGTCGGTCGGCACTCCGCCCGGCATGTCTGCGCCCACGACCGCGTCGCGCAAACCCCGCTCGACGGCACCGCTCGCGAGCGCCAGCACCTCGTCGCCGGCGGCGAGCACGGTCTCGGGTTGGGGGATCACGACGTGGCCCTCGCGCAGGATCGCGACGATCACGGAATCGGCGGGGAGGCGCAGCTCGTAGACCGCACGGCCCACCGAGGACGAACCTTCGGGAAGCGTCATCTCGACGATCGAGACCTGGCCGCTGCCGAGGCGGATCAGTCGCACGAGGTCACCGACCGTGACCGCCTCCTCGACCATCGCGGTCAGGATGTGCGGCGGTGAGACCGCGGCGTCGACGCCCCACTGCTCGGTGAACAGCCACTCGTTCTTCGGGTGGTTCACCCGGGCCAGCACGCGAGGCACCGCGAACTCCTGCTTGGCCAGCAGCGAGGTGACGAGGTTGTCCTCGTCGTCGCCGGTGGCGGCCACGAGCACGTCGGCGCTCGACGTGACCGCCTCCTCGAGCACCCACGGCTCGCAGGCGTCGCCGTGCATCACGGTGACATCGGGCGCCCAGGTCTTCAGTTTCTCGACGAGGCTGCGGTCCTGTTCGATCAGGGTGACCTCGTGACCTCGCTCGACCAGGTCGACCGAGAGGTGTCGGCCGACCGCGCCGCCGCCCGTGACGATGACCTTCATCAGTGGTGCTCCCCGGCCGGCTCGAAGATCTCGTCCAGGGTGTCCATGCCGTCCTTCGTGAGCATCACCACGAGGTAGTCGCCCGCCTGCAGCGTGCTCTCCTGGGTCGGCAGGAACCCGCCGCCGCCCCGAGACACACCGGCGATCAGGATCTTGCCCGGCACGTCGAACGACGTCGAGGACTTTCCGACCATGTGGGGCCCGACCGGCATGCGCATGCGCAACAGCTCTCCGCCGCCGAGCGTCTCGCGGATCTCCTGCCGGTCGTGGAGCAGCATCAGCTGGATCTGTTTCACGCCCCACTTCGTGGTGGCCACGGTCGGGATGTTGAGCCGCTCGTAGATGTCGGCACGCCGCGGATCGTAGATGCGTGCCACGACCTTGGGCACGTGGAAGTTCTCGAGCGCGACCCGGGCCGAGACGATGTTCGAGTTGTCGCCGCTCGAAACCGCCACGAACGCGTCGGCGTCGTCGATGCCGGCCTCGGCGAGCACGTCGCGGTCGAACCCGAGCCCGACGACGGTCTTCGCGCCATCGCCCGGTGGGTAGCGGAAGAAGGCTTCGGGGTTCTTGTCGATCACCGTGACGTCGTGGTCGTCGTCGAGGAGTTCGTTCGACAGCTCGGAGCCGACGCGGCCGCACCCCATGATGATCACTCGCATCGCGGGGCATCCTAGACCACGGTGAGGCGAGGCGGCAGGAAGCCGATCGCAGCGTGGGCGCTCGACGCAGGACCTGGCGCGCGCGACGATAGGGCGAGCAGGGGGTGGCGTGACCGGACAAGACAGGGACAGTGCGGTGCGAGCGATGCGACGGCACGAGCTCTTCGCCGGCATCCCGGACGACACGCTCGCCCGGATCGTGAGGATGGGGCGGATCCGGACCTATCGGTCCCACACGTACGTCACGATGCAGGGCGATCCCTCGCTGGAGGTCTTCCTGCTCCTCGAAGGAAGGCTGGAGATCTCCACGACGTCACTCGCGTCGGGGTCGCAGCTGCAGGGTCGATTGGACCCGGTGCGGTTGTTCGGTGAGCTCGGCGTCCTTGCCGCCACCGAGCGCACCGCATCGGTCCTCTGCCTCGAGGACGCACGCATCTGGGTCCTCGAGCGTGAGCCGTTCATCTCGCTGGTGACCGACCGGCCGACGATCGCGATCGGTCTGTTGCAGGTGCTCGCCCGGCAAGCGATCGCGAAGGAGATGAGTGCGGACGATCTCGTGTGGCTCGATCTCAAGGGGCGACTCGCGAAGCGCCTGCTGCAGCTCGCGACCGAGGTTGGACCCGATGCGGAGCTCGCGGTGCCTCCGATATCGCAGGCAGATCTGGCGAGCTTGTGCGGTGTGACGCGCGAGAGCGTGTCGAAGACCCTCGCGGCCTTCAGCCGCCGCGGGATCGTTCGCCGCGATGGTCGTCGCTACCTGCTGCTGGACCCCGAGGCCCTCGAGCGCCTCTCGGAGGGGTGACGGCTCGACCCGCCGCGACCCCTCGGACAAGGCAACGACGGACCCGGCCGTGTCCGCCGGATCCGTCGCGCGCGACCCGCGGAGGTCAGCAGAAACCCTTCAGGGCGAGCCGCTCAGGGCATGCCTTGCTCGGAACGATCCCCGTTCCTGCGCTCGACGCCTCGTTCGCGGTCGATTTCGTCGCGGCCGCGGCTCGGGGCGGCATGACCACGTACCCTCCGCCTCGCACGATGGGGCCCTTCGTCGGCACCTGGAGCCCGACCTGTGTGACTGGTGCCGTCGTCTTCGGCGCCGTCGTCTCCGTCCGCGCCGTCTCCGGACGTGTCGTCTGTCCTGGGCCTGCCAGCCAGATCGTGAGCACCGTGAGCATCAGCACGATCACCGCGCTCACGCCAACCAACGACCGGGGCGATCCCGGGTGGACCGTCTCGCTCGGATTCTGGAGCTTGGTGGCGTTCATGGCCTCTCCCTCCGGTCGGTGGCTGCCCTCGGTCGCAGCCCGCGGTTCGACCGTAGGCCCAGGTCATCGGCCGGTCGGTGGTGTTGGCCACACGACGGCTGTGAAGTCGCTCACACCGGGCGGACGGAAGGGTCCGGGAAAGGACGGGGCCCGGAGGTCGGGCGGGCTGGAGGGCGCCGTCCGGCCTCCGGGCTTGGTTCGGAGGAAGGGTTCAACTCCTGCTGAGAGCATCGTCCTCGGTCTGTGAATGTGGCGTGAAGGATCGGGAGCTCGGCGTGAAGATCACGTGAAGACGGATCCGTGCCGATAGGCATGGCACGATGGCGAACGCGATGGACCTGGGAACGAGCGAGCCGGAACGGCGCCGGTTCCGCGGCCTGCGCGCCCGTGGAGCCGTGATCGCCGTGGTCGCACCCGCCGCCGCCGGCGTGGCCTCGATCCCGCTCACCCGCAACGGGCCGGCGGCCGCGATCGCGCTCTTCCTGTTGGCGATCGTGATCGCGGCGGTCGCCGGCGGACTCTGGGCGGGCCTGCTCGCCGCGATCCTCTCATCGCTGTCGCTCGCGCTCCTGTCGGGCGCGCCTCGCTTCCAGTTGCGGTTGGAAGGTACGGAGGAGTTGGTCACCGCCGTCGTGTTCCTGACCGTGGCGCTCGTCGTCGGCATCCTGGTCGGGGGAGCCGCCGAGGAGCGGGCACGAGCCAGCCGTCGCGAACGCGAGACACGGCTGCTCGGGCATCTCTCGTCGAAGTTCGTCTCCGGCGAGGTGCCGGACCGGGTGCTCGACGACTTCGTCCGCGTGCTGCTCGAGCCATTCGGACTTGCGTCGGCCGAGGTACACGTCGAGCTCGACGGCACGAAGCTCCGCGCGCGGGCCGTGCGGTCCGAGCTCGCGGCCGGTGGCCCCGACACGGTGGTGCCGCTCGTGGTGGGGCCGGTCTCATTCGGCACGTTGCGGGTGGAGCGTCCCGCGGGGCGGCGTCCACTGGGACCCCATGAGCAGCTCCTGCTCGAGGCGGCGTCGAAGCAGGCCGCGGCGGCGCTCGACCGGGCCCGGTTGGACGCTCGTGCCCGGATGGCGCAGCTCGATGCAGAGACGAACCAGCTCCGGGCCGCGATGTTCAGCTCGGTGACGCACGATTTCCGTACGCCGCTCGCGTCGATCAAGGCGGGGGTCACCAGTCTGCTCGATCACAGCGTGGAGCACGATCCGACGCAGGAACGGGAGCTGCTCACGACGATTCTCGAGGAGACGGACCGGCTGAACCGGCTGGTCGGCAACATCCTTGACCTCGCGCGCATCCGAGCGGGCGCGCTGATCCCTGCCCGCAACGAGGCCGGACTCGACGAGATCGCCGAGGTCGTCGTCGCGCGGCTCGTGCCCCGGCTCGATGCAGTGCAGATCGTGCTCGACATCGACGACGACGTGCCGTCGGTCGCCGTCGATGAGATGCAGCTCGACCAGGTCATGACGAACCTTCTCGAGAACGCTGCGCGCCACTCGCCACCCGACGGCGAGGTTCGGCTCTCGGTCGCGCCAACGAACGACCACGTGAGCGTGCGGGTGACCGACCGGGGACCCGGCGTCCCGGCCGAGGATCGCGAGCGCATCTTCGAGGCTTTCTATCGCGGCGCGTCGATCCCCGATTCCCCCGGCACGGGTCTCGGCCTCGCGATCGCGAACGCGATCGTCACGGCACACGGCGGTCGCATCTGGGTCGAGGACGCGCCCGGCGGCGGCGCGACCTTCGCGTTCGAGATCCCCGTGCACGAGCCGCGTCTGCCGCCCGACGACCCGCGCGCCGACGAGGTCAAGTCGGATGACGTCGACACCGGGCTGCCCGCAGGCCAGGAGGTCCGCACGTGACCCTGGTGCTGGTGGTGGACGACGAGCCGCAGATCCGACGGGCGTTGCGCACGAGTCTCGAGGCGCACGGGTACGAGGTCGCCACCGTCGGCACCGGAGAGGAAGGGGTCGTGGGCGCCGCCGAGCATGGGCCCGACCTCGTGCTGCTCGATCTCGGACTGCCCGACATCGACGGCACCGACGTGATCCGCCGGGTCCGTGCCTTCAGCGACGTCCCCGTGATCGTGCTCTCGGTGCGTGAGTCGCAGTCCGACAAGGTCGCCGCGCTCGACGCGGGCGCCGACGACTACGTCACGAAGCCGTTCGGCATGGAGGAGCTCCTCGCGCGCGCTCGGGCTGCCATGCGGCGCACGCTGCCGGACGAGCCTGCCGAGCCGGTGCTGCGCTTCGACAGGCTCGAGGTCGACCTGCCGAAGCGCCTCGTGACCGTCGCCGGCAGGCAGGTGCGCCTCACGCCGACGGAGTACGGCCTGCTCGAGGCGCTCGTGACGAACCCCGGCAAGCTGCTCACCCATCAATGGCTGCTTCGGAAGGTCTGGGGCCAGGGCTACGGGACCGAGACGACCTACCTGCGCACGTACGTCCGCACGCTCCGCAAGAAGCTGGGAGACGACGCGCAGGCGCCGGCCCTGATCGTCACGGAGCCGGGCGTCGGCTACCGCTGGGTAGCCGAGACCTCGGGATAGGCCGCTCATCGCCCGCCGGACGTGCGAACATGCCGCCGTGCCGGTCGAGCTCGAAGCCCCGCGCCGCGTCGGCGGCGGTCCGATCAAGCGTCTCTTCGTCGGTCGCGCGATCGCCTCCGACAAGGCCGAGCATCAGCTGTTGCCGAAGTTCCTCGCCCTGCCGGTCTTCTCGTCGGACCCGCTCTCTTCGAACGCTTACGCGACCGAGGAGATGATGCTCGTGCTGGTGGCAGCGGGCGCCGGGGCCCTGACGCTGCGCCTCCCGATCGCGCTCGCGATCGCCGCGCTCCTCGCGATCGTCGTGACCTCGTACCGGCAGACCGTGCGGGCCTACCCGAACGGCGGCGGTTCCTACATCGTCGCTCGCGAGAACCTTGGAACCCTGCCGGGGCTCGTGGCCGCCGCTGCGATCCTGACCGACTACGTGCTGACCGTGGCGGTGAGCATCACGGCCGGCACGACGGCGATCGCGTCGGTGTCTCCCGAGACCCTCGTGCCCCTGCGTGTGCCGATCGCCGTGGGCCTCGTTGCGCTGGTCACGCTCGCCAACCTGCGGGGGGTGAAGGAAGCCGGTTCCCTCTTCGCGATCCCGACGTACGGCTTCGTGCTGATGATCGCGATCACGCTCGTGACGGGGTTCGTGCGCTGCCTGGGGGGGTGCCCGCTCGCCGAGACCGCCGACCTTCCGCTCGAGGTCGAGCACACACTGTCGCTGTTCTTGATCGCCCGGGCCTTCTCGTCGGGCGCGACGGCACTCACCGGCGTCGAGGCGATCGCTGACGGGGTGCCGGCTTTCCGGCGGCCGCAGGCCAAGAACGCCGCGACGACCCTCGCCGTGATGGCCGCGATGTCGATCGCCATGTTCCTCGGCATCACGGCGCTGTCGCAGCTGTTGCACGTGCGCATCACCGAGGAAATCGCCCACGAGCTGCCGGTGCTGGCCCAGATCGGCGACACCGTCTTCGGTGGCGGCTTCATGTTCCTGACGCTGCAGGTGTTCACCGCGGGCATCCTGATCCTCGCGGCGAATACCGCCTTCCAGGACTTTCCCCGACTCGCGTCGATCCTGGCGCGCGACCGGTTCATGCCCTCGCAGTTCCGTAACCGCGGCGACCGACTCGTCTTCTCGAACGGTGTGGTCGTGCTCGCGGGACTCGCAGCCATGCTGATCTGGGCGTTCGATGCGAACCTCACGCGTCTGATCCAGCTCTACGTCGTCGGCGTCTTCACCGCGTTCACGTTGTCGCAGGCGGGCATGGTTCGGCGCTGGATCCGCACGAAGGAAGGCAGCTGGCAGCGCAGTGCGGTGATCAACGGCATCGGCGCCGCGACGACCGGTGTCGTCCTCGTCATCGTGACGATCACGAAGTTCGCGAAGGGCGCGTGGATCGTGATCGTGGCCATGCCGTTCATCGTGCTCTTCTTCTGGGGTGTTCATCGCCACTACGAGCACGTCGCCCGAATGCTGCAGGCGCGGCGGCTCACGGGCAGCGACGCCGCAACGGGCACGATGCTCTTGCTGGTCCCCGATCTCGGGCTGGCGACGCGGGACGCGGTCGCCTATCTGCGCGCGGTGCGCCCGCCCACGTTCAACGCCCTCTACGTCGGACCCGCGGAGGCGTACGAGGGCGTGGCGGCGGAGTGGTCGGTGGTCGCGCCTCGCATGGGGGAGCTCGAGCCGCTCCCGGGCGCAGATCGACACCTGGTGCGGTCGGTGCGACGCCATGTGCGATCGATGCCCCGGCACGAGCGGGATCGCTTCCTCACCGTGGTCATCCCCGAACTGCTCCCGCGCAACACGGTCTGGCAGTTCCTGCGCCACCGCGAGGCGTTCCTGCTGAAGACCGCGCTGCTGTTCGAGCCCCGGGTGGTCGTGACCGACGTGCCGCTCGTGCCGTCGGAGGCGCGCCCGAGCTGGCTCGGCGATCGCCCGCTCGAGCCCGAGCGCACGGTCGTGCTCGTGCCCGTCTCCGCGGTGCACGACCCGACGGTCCGCGCGGTGATCTACGGGAAGTCGCTGCACCCGACGGCGATCGAGGCGATCTACATGGTCACCGATCCCGATGAGGTGGAGGGTGTCGTCGACGCGTGGCACGAACGCAACCTCGACGTGCCGCTCGTGCTGATCGAGGCGCCCTTCCGCGACCTCGGGCGCCCGTTGCTCGAGGAGATCCGTTCGCACACGTCTCGCGGCGACACGGTGGTGACCGTGGTGCTGCCCGAGCTCGTGCCGCGCCATTGGTGGGAGAACCTCCTGCACAATCAGACGGCGTTGTTCTTCAAGCGCGTGCTCCTGTTCGAGCCGGGCGTGGTCGTGACCAGTGTGCCGTTCCATCTGGCGGCGCCCGAGGTCGGGGCCGACGCTGGTGAGTCCTCCGGGAGCTCGGCTGCGACGTAGGCTGTCCATCGCATGGCCAAGACCGACTCTCATGCGGCGTCGACCGGTGTGCTCAAGCGCGTGATGCTCGGCCGGGCGTTCTCGAGCTCGCGGCTCGAGCACACGCTGCTGCCGAAGGTGCTCGCGCTTCCGGTATTCGCCTCAGACGCCTTGTCTTCCGTGGCCTATGCCACCGGCGAGATCCTGCTCGTGCTCACGGTCGCGACCGCGGCGCCACAGGAGTACGTGATCCCGATCGCGGTCGCGGTCTCGCTCCTGATGGCGCTCGTGATCGCGTCGTACCGCCAGACCGTGCGCGCCTACCCGAGCGGCGGGGGCGCCTACATCGTGAGCAAGGAGAACCTCGGCCAGCTCCCGGGGGTCATCGCGGCTGCGGCGCTGCTCTTCGACTACATGATGACCGTCGTCGTCTCGATCGTGGCCGGGGTGTTCGCGATCGGGTCTGCGTTGCCCGCCGCCAACGAGCACGCGGTCGTGCTCTCGATCTTCTTCGTCGCCTTCGTCACGCTCGCGAACCTCAGAGGCTCCAAGGAATCGGGCGTGCTGTTCGCGATCCCGACCTACGGCTTCGTGCTCTCGATCGGTGTGCTGATCGTGCTCGGACTCGGTCAGTGCCTCGGCGGGTGCCCGGCCGTGGACGTCGAGGTCGAGCCGATCCACGATGCAGCATCGACGGCGGGCACGGTCGGGTTGTTCGTGTTGTTGAAGGCGTTCTCGTCGGGCGCCACGGCGCTGACCGGGGTCGAGGCGATCTCGAACGGCGTGCCGGCGTTCAAGCGACCGCAGGCGCACAACGCAGCGACCACCCTCGCGATCATGGGCGGTATCGCCGTCTCGATGTTCCTGGGCATCTCGTGGCTCGCAACGCACGTGGAAGGGGTCATCGCGAGCGACGAGCGATCGGTGCCGGCGCAGATCGCGATCGCGGTCTTCGGAGACGGCTCGGTGGGCTTCTACGTGGTCCAGGTGTTCACGGCGGCGATCCTGATCTTGGCCGCCAACACGGCGTACCAGGACTTCCCGCGTCTCGCTTCGATCCTCGCGCGCGACCGGTACCTTCCGAGTCAGTTCGTGAACCGGGGCGACCGTCTTGTCTTCTCCAACGGCGTGCTGGTGCTCGGGCTGCTCTCGGCACTGATGATCTACATCTTCGACGCGAGCCTCAACGCGGTGATCGGGCTCTACGTGGTCGGTGTGTTCACCTCGTTCACGCTGTCGCAATCGGGCATGGTGAAGCATTGGATCGCTGAGGGCCGCAAGGGCGATGCCGCGATGAAGGGGTGGCGGCGGTCGATCGTGATCAACGCGATCGGCGCGGTCACGACGTTCGTTGTGCTGATCGTGGTCGCCGCGTCGAAGTGGACCAGCGGTGCGTGGCTCTCGATCCTCATCATGGCCATACTCGTGCCGATCTTCTACTCGATCCACCGCCACTACATGAACGCGCGGCGACAGCTTGATGCGGGGCGGGTTCGCCCGGGTGCCGCCGGTGAGAACCACGTGGTGCTGCTCGTGCGCGAGTTCGACGTCGCGACGGCCGAGGCGGTGGGGTACCTGCGGTCGTTCCGCCCCGAGGACATCCGGCCGGTGTTCCCGAGTCGCGAGGGCGAAGTCGCCCGCGATGTGCAGGCCCGCTGGCGGTCGTTCGTCGGTCCCGGCATCCCCGACCTGATGCCGATCACGTCGTCGTCGCTCACATCGGGCATCCGGGACGTGGTCGAGACGATCGACCGTGGACCGGACGATTTCGTGACCGTGGTCGTCCCCGAGCTGCTGCGGCCCCAGGGGCTCTTCTCCTATCTGGTGGGCAGCCGTGATCTCGTGCGTCTGAAGGCAAGCATGCTGCGCACCCCCAACGTGGTCGTCACCGACGCACCGGTCGTGCTCGAGGAGGGCTCGCCCTCGGGAGCCGGGGGCAAGCCCTTGATCCCGCAGCGCACGGTGACGCTCGTGTTCCTCTCGTCGGTGAACGACGTGTCGGTGCGGGCGGTGAACTATGCCCGTACGCTCGACGCGACCGTGACGAGGGCGATCTACTTCGATCTCGATCCCGAGGCGGCGCACTCGATCGGCGAGGACTGGTTCGACGTCGTCGAAGGCGTGCCGCTCGACATCGTCGAGGCGCCGTTCCGCGACCTGTCGATCCCGATGCTCGCGGAGGTCCGTCGGTACTCCGAGCGCGTGGACACGATCGTGAACGTGGTGGTCCCCGAGTACATCGTGGCGAAGTGGTGGCAGTTGCCACTGCACGGGCAGACCGCGCTGTTCGTGAAGCGGTTGTTCCTGTTCGAGGAGCGGGTCCTGCTCACGAGCGTCTCGTACCAGCTCGAGTCGGCACGGGCGTCGGCTCGCTCAGAGGCTGAGCGCGAGGCTCCGAGCTGAGGCGCTCGCTGCGGTACGGTTGCCGGTGCGACCGTGAGCCGACCGGGAGGCGAGCCAGGTGAACATCCGTCCGGCCACCAAGGACGACGCCGAGTTCTTGAAGACGATGCAGTACGAGGCCGCCCGCTGGAACCCCGACTGGCCGAGCGAGCCGATCGACGACGTGCTCGACGAGCCGGTCCTGCGCCGTTACCACGAGGGGTGGGGGCGCCCGGGCGACGGCGGGGTGATCGCCGAGATCGACGGTATGCCCGCGGGTGCCGTGTGGTACCGGCAGTTCACCGCGGACGAGCCCGGCTACGGCTTCGTCGACGAGAAGACGCCCGAGCTCTCGGTGGCCGTGCAGCCGCTGCATCGGCGCAAGGGGATCGGCGGCACGCTGCTCCGCGCCGCGATGGTGCAGGCGCGTGAGGAAGGGTTCCAGACCTTGTCGCTGTCGGTCGCCGTGCACAACCGCTCGCGCATGATGTATCAGCGAGTGGGCTTCGAGAAGGTCGCCGAAGAGGGCGACCACTGGACGATGCTCGTCAATCTGTAGCCGGCCCCACTCGCGACCTCTTCACGTGGGGAACGAGAACCGGAACAGCTTCCCGTCGTTCTCCCCGGGGTCCGACTCGTTGTCGGTACCCTTCGCGACGATGAACAGGTGCATGACACCGCGATCCGTCGGACTCGGTGCGAGCGTGATGCCGGCGGCTCGGTGCATCTGCGCGGCCGAGATATCGATCGTGCGGACCAGACGCCCCCGCATGGTCGTCTCTGCGACGGCGTCCTCGGTGCTGCTGACGATGAACAGGTGGCCTGATCGCGGATCGAACTCGACGTCTTCGGGGATCGTCAGCCCGAGCGGCGATGTGGCGAACATGCTCGTGACATCGTCGGGCGTGCCGAACCGGCGATCCCGGCCGGCTCGGACGGCGAAGACACGACCCCGTCGCGCATCGGTCACGATCAGCGTGCGTCCTCGGCTCCGCCACGCCAGCCCCTCTGGATCACGGCTGCCGAACGACCCCGTCCGCAGGATCGCCCGCGACCGGTCGTCGGAGGTGCCGATGCGCCCGTCCTCGCCCCCCCGGATGCGGTAGACGCGATCACTGTCGTCGTCGACGACGTAGAGGGAACGCGAGCCGTCGTGCCACGCGACGTCCTCGGGCTCAGGCGTGGCACGGAGCACAGAGCCCCTGCGGATCAGCGCCCCCCCTCGCGACGCGGTGAACAGGTTCCCGCCCTCCCACAGCCTGGGGATCTCCTCGACCTCCGCGTCCGAAACGAGCAGACGGTTCGTCGATCGGATGAACGTGAGGCCGGTCGGGTCTGGGCTCGATGAGCGCCACCCCGACGTCATCGTCGCCGAGAGGAGCTCGGCGGAGACCGTCGGAGTTGCTGCTCGAGCCGCAGGGAGAGCACCCGTGGAGAGTGCACCCAGTACGGCGACCGCGGTCAGTACGGCCCTGCGCAGGACGGGCGATCGATCGTGAGCCGGTGGGGGAAGGGATCGGGTACGCATCCCTGCGAACGGTAGCGAGCATGCATATGGGTGCATCCCGCAGAGGTACGAGCGCCCCTACCGCGAACGAGTGAGTTGGGTCATGACCGGCGGTCCGCTCCACGATCGGCCTCGGCGGCGTCGAGCGCCGCGTACTCCGCCCGCACCTTCGTCCACCGGCGGCGCACGAACCATGCTGCCGCCACGATGCAGAGTCCCGCGATCGCCCACGAGAACGGCTGCAGGGCATTCTCGACCGTCTCCCACCGGTCGCCGAGCTCGTAGCCCAGCCACGCGAGGGCGAACGTCCACGGCACCGCGCCGAGCAGCGTGTACACGGTGAACCGCCAGAACGGCATCCGGACGACGCCAGCCGGCAAGGAGATGAACGTGTTCAAGACCGGCAGGACGCGGGAGAAGGCCACCGTCGCGTCGCCGTGCCGCTCGAACCACTCGTGCGCCTGATCGACCTCGGCAGGGCGGATGAGCAGGTAGCGCCCGAATCGGTCGATCAGCGGGCGGCCGCCGACCGCTCCTGCCCAGTAGGCCGCCCAGGAGCCCACCAGCGTGCCGATCGAGCCGACCGCGCCCACGGCCCAGAGCGAGAGCTCCTGCCCTTCGGCTGCGAATCCCGGCGCCGCCAGCGCGCCGCCGAACAACATCGTGACCTCGCTCGGGATCGGCACGCAGGCGGAGCTGAGCGCCATCAGCACGAAGATGGCGACGTAGCCGTAGCCCGCGACGGCGTCAATCACCAGCTGGTGCAGCCACTCGAGCATGGGCGTGACCTCTCGGGCTTCGGGAATACCAGACCGTACCAGCGTGTTCTACGGCCTCTGCAAGGGTGTCGGCACGCCGCGTTGGGCGGTGAAGCCACGACTCGGTGGTACGGTCGCCGCCGGGTTCCCCGCCCCACGGTGGGCTTGACACCCTCACCCCGAGACCCGTAAAGGTTCCCCGCCATGGCCAACGGAAAGACGCTCGTGGTCGTCGAATCGCCCGCGAAGGCGAAGACGATCGAGAAGTACCTGGGCGGCGACTACGCCGTCCGGGCTTCCTATGGGCACATCCGGGACCTCGGCAAGGGCTACGGGGGCCTCGGCGTGGACGTCGAGCATGCCTTCGCGCCCGACTACGTGGTGCCCGAGGACTCGAAGCGCCACGTGGGTGAGCTGAAGAAGGTGCTCAAGGCCGGCTCGGGCGATCTGATCCTCGCGACGGACTACGACCGCGAGGGTGAGGCGATCGCGTACCACGTGGCGACCCTGCTGGGGGTCGACCCGACGACGGCGAAGCGGGTGACGTTCACCGAGATCACCCGCGACGCGATCCTCGAGGCCTTCGGCCAGCCGCGATCGATCGATCTGAAGCTCTACGACGCGCAGGAGGCGCGCCGCATCCTCGACCGCCTCGTGGGCTACCGCATCTCGCCGTTGCTCTGGAAGAAGGTCCGCCCAGGGCTGTCGGCAGGCCGGGTGCAGTCCGTCGCGGTGCGGCTGATCGTCGAGCGCGAGCGCGAGATCCGGGCGTTCGTTCCCGTCGAGTACTGGAGCGTCGATGTTCGTCTCACGCCCGACGGAGCCGATCAGCCGTTCACCGCCCGGCTCACCCAGGTGCCCGAGGGCAAGCTCGCGACGTCGCCCGACAAGAAGGGTGTGCTGCTCGCGGCCGAGGAAGACGCCGTGGCGCACGTCGAGCGCCTGCGCCGCGCGTCCTACCGCGTCTCGAACGTCGAGAAGAAGGAGCGCAAGCGTTCGCCGGCGCCGCCGTTCACCACCTCCACGCTGCAACAGGAGGCCGCCCGCAAGCTCGGCTTCAGCGCTCGAAAGACGATGACCCTCGCGCAGCGCCTCTACGAGGGCATCGACCTGCCGGGCGAGGGCACGGTCGGGTTGATCACGTACATGCGGACCGACTCGGTGAACATCGCCGACACGGCTCTGCGCGAGATCGCCGAACTCGTGAAGACCGAGTACGGCGAGCGGTACACGCTCGCCGAGCCCAGGCGCTACAAGACCCGCAGCCGCAACGCGCAGGAGGCGCACGAGGCCGTGCGGCCCACCAGCGTGATGCGCACGCCGCAGCGGGTGGCGGCCACGCTCGATCGCGATCAGCTGCGCCTGTACACCCTGATCTGGCAGCGCACGACGGCGACCCAGATGGCGGAGGCCCGCTTCGACCAGGTCGGCGTCGACATCGTCGCGGCCCCCTCCGCGCAGCCCGGAGAGGCCCAGGATGGCGACACGACCTACGGGCTGCGCGCCACCGGGCAGACGATGACGTTCGACGGCTTCATCCGCGTCTACAAGGAAGGTCGCGACGAGGGGCCCGACGAGGATGCCGAGAAGACGCTGCCCGCGCTCACGGCCGAGCAGCTGCTGCGCATGCTCGAGGTGCTGCCCGAGCAGCACTTCACCCAGCCGCCGCCCCGCTACTCCGAGGCCTCGCTCGTGAAGACGCTCGAGGAGCTCGGCATCGGCCGGCCTTCGACGTATGCATCGATCATCGACACGATCCAGCGCCGCGAGTACGTGACGCTCGACGAGAAGCGGTTCAAGCCCACCGATACAGGCGAGGTCGTCACCGACAAACTGATCGAGCACTTCCCCGACGTGGTCGACGTGACCTTCACCGCCTACATGGAGAAGGAGCTCGACGATATCGCCGAGGGCGACCTGCGCAAGATCACGATGCTCGAGGAGTTCTACGGGCCGTTCGAACGCGCGCTCGAGAAGGCGGAGCACTCGTTCGAGCGCTTCAGCGAGGAGCTCGATGAGGAGTGCCCGCTGTGTCCGACGGAGGGCCGCGATCCAGGCAAGCTCGAGGTCAAGCTCGGCCGATACGGCAAGTTCGTCGGCTGCGCGAACTACCCCGACTGCCGCTACATCCGCAACATGGACGGCACCGTGCGCCCGGAGCCCGAGATGCTCGACGAGACCTGTCCCGAGTGCGGGAAGCAGCTCCAGCGCCGCGTCGGACGCTACGGACCGTTCACGGGCTGCAGCGGCTACCCGGACTGTCGGTACATCAAGAAGGATCCGCCGGTGTCGACAGGGGCTACGTGCCCGCAGTGTCAGCAGGGTGAGCTGATCGAGAAGCGAAGCCGGTTCGGTTCGTTGTTCTATAGCTGCAGCCGGTACCCGGACTGTGACTGCGCGGTGGGGAACCCGCCCGAGAAGGATCGCCCCTGTCCCGAGTGCGGCTCGCTGCTGTTGCGCCGTCCGAAGTCGCTGAAGTGTTGGGGGTGCGGCGCCGAGCTCGATCTGGAGTTCAACGTCACGAAGAACGGCGACGTCGAGGCCGAGACCGCGGCGCGCGAAGCGAAAGCCGCCGCACGAGCCTCGCGCGCCGCTGCCAAGAAGAAGACGACGGCCAAGAAGAAGACGACGGCCAAGAAGAAGACGACGGCCAAGAAGAGGAAGCCGGCCGCGCAGAAGAAGACGACCGTCGCGAAGACCACGGCCACGTCGTCGGCCGCCGCGACCGTCCCCGAGGCCTAGCGAGTCGTGGCGTCGGTCGCCGACGAGGTCGCAGAGCTCCGCGGCACCCGTCCGGCGACGTTCAAGAACCTGCTGACCCACCCGGCGTTCTCCCGCCTGCTCGCCGCGATGACGATCTCCTCACTCGGCGACTGGGTGGGTTTCGTGGCGGTCACGACGCTCGTGACCCGTTTGTCCGGCTCCGTCGCCGCAGCTGGATTCGCGGTCGGCGCAGTGATGACCGCTCGGATGCTGCCGGCGGTGTTGTTCGGCCCGATCGCCGGGGCGCTCGTCGACCGCGTCGATCGCAAGCGGATCATGATGCTCTCCGACATCGGGCGCGGGGCCATGTACGCGGCGATGGCGTTCGTCGGGGAGCTGTGGGCGATCTTCCTGCTGTCGTTCGCGATCGAGTGCCTCGCGCTCCTCTGGACCCCCGCTCGGGACGCCACCCTCCCGAACATGGTGCCGCGACGCCAGCTCGGGAACGCCAACGCGATCGGGCTATTGAGCACGTACGCGACCCTGCCGCTGGGAGCCGCGGTCTTCTCAGGGCTCGCCGCTTTCAGCTCCTGGGTTGGGGCTCGTGTCCCGTGGCTCGGCGCTCGGCCCGAGTCGCTCGCCCTGTTGATCGACGCCGGCACGTTCGCATTCTCTGCGTTCATGCTCAGCCGTATCGCGTTCCCACCGTCCGGCGCCGGGATGCTTCGCGGACGGCTCGACCTCGGGCGGGTCTGGCGCGACGTGGTCGATGGGCTCCGGTTCCTGCGAGAGGACTCGATCGCCTCCGCGATGACCGCCGGCATCGTCGTGGCGTTCGCAGCCGTCGGGGCCGTACTCGCCGTGGGGCCGATCTTCGTCAGCACGCTCGATGCCGATGCCGCCGCCTGGGGCATCATCGTCACTGCGTTCGGCATCGGGATGGGGCTGGGCATGGCGGCCGCGAACCAGGTCGCGAAGGTCGTGGATCGCGGGTTCGCGTTCGTGTGGGCGCTCGTGGCGGCGGCGGGTGCCCTCTTCGTGCTCGCCTCGATGCCGAACCTCTCGCTCGCCGCCGTCGTATGCGTGTGGCTGGGGGCGTTCTGCGGGTTGGCATGGGTGAGTGGCTACACGCTCCTTCAGGAGAACGTCGAGGACGAGTACCGGGGGCGGACGTTCGCATCGTTGACGACCCTCTCGCGCCTCGGGCTGTTCCTCAGCCTGGCGCTCTTCCCTATCCTGTCGAGCGTCTATGGCGACTACGAGTTCTACGTCGGGGGTCAGCGGTTCGACCTGTCGGGCACGCGGCTGGCCCTGTGGACCGCCGGCGCGCTCGCCGCGGCCGCCGGTCTCAACACGCGGCGCCTGCTGCACCGACACCGGCTCTCCCGACCCCAACCCCTCGCGCTCGTGCCGAAGCTGAAGCGTCCGCCGGCCACAGGTTTCTTCATCGCCTTCGAGGGCGTGGAAGGCGCGGGCAAGGGCACACAGATCCGCCTCGCCGAGGAATACTTGCGCGGTCAAGTATCACAGGACGTGCTCATCACTCGGGAGCCGGGAGGCACCGAGCTTGGGGAGAAGATCCGCGAGGTCCTGCTCGATCCGCAGACCGGCAAGCTCGACGCACGCAGCGAGGCACTGTTGTTCGCCGCGGCCCGCGCGCAGACCGTCACGAGCGTGATCCGTCCCGCGCTGGCCGAAGGGAAGATCGTGATCTGCGACCGCTACGTCGACTCTTCCCTCGCCTATCAAGGGTGGGGTCGAGGTCTCGGTGAGACCGACGTCCTCACGTTGAACGTGTGGGCGACCCAGGGTCTGTTCCCGGACCTCGTCATCCTGCTGCACGTCGAGCCGGAACGCGGGCTGCTCCGGTCGACCGAGGCGCCCGACCGCATGGAACTCGAAGGGCAGGACTTCCACGCCAAGGTCGCCGACGCCTACCTGAAGATCGCGGAGGAGCATCCCGAGCGGTTCGTGCTGATCGACGCCGATCAGTCCCCTGCGGAGGTCTTCGACGACGTGCGCGCGGCGCTCGACAAGGCGCTCGAGGAGTACGACCGCACGAACGGCGACGAGCCGGACGCGTAGGCAGGGTCCGTCCTCGGCCGTCGGTACACTCGCGCCATGACGTTCCCGGTGCTCGACCAGGTGCCCGGACAGGGACACGCGATGACGTTCCTGCAGGGCGCTGCCGAGCGGCCCCATCACGCCTACGTCTTCGCCGGCCCCGAGGGGAGCGGAAAGTCGCTCGCCGCTCGGGCGTTCGCGGCCGCGTTGCTCTGCCGTCAGGGTGGGTGCGGCGAGTGCCGCGACTGCCGGCTCGCCCTGAAGGACCAGCACCCCAACGAGTTCCTGGTCGAGCCCGAGGGGCGCGACATCCACGTGAACACGATCCGCGAAGAGGTCTGGACCCCGGTGTCGCGCACCGCGCCCGAGCCGGGGCGGAAGATCTTCATGATCCGCGAGGCCGATCGGCTCTCACCGGCCGCCGCCGACACGCTACTCAAGGTGCTCGAGGAACCCCCCGCCGATGCGGTGTTCCTGCTGCTGTCGGCGCGGGCACACGAGCTGCCCGACACGATCCGCTCCCGGTGCCACACGGTGGTGTTCACCGCGCTCTCGGAGGCGTTCGTGGTCGACGTGCTCATCGCCGAAGGGGTCGACGAGACTCACGCCCGGCTCGCCGCCCGGCTCACGGGCGGCAACCTCGGCCGGGCCCGGCGTCTCGCTGTCACCGACGACGGGCTCGCGTTCCGCGACGCCGCGATCGAGGCACTCGACCAGGCAGCCCGAGGTCCCGCCGGCGCGCTCGAGGCGGCCGACACGGTGCTCACGGCGGCTTCGGGGTACAAGAAGGCGATGAAGGCTGAGCTCGAGGAGGAGCTCGCCCCCTTCCTCGACGAGAAGGGCCGACCGGAGGACGTGTACCGGGGCGCCATCCGCCGAATCGAGGTCCGGTTCCAGCGACGTGAGCGCCGGGCCGAACGCGACTACGTCGACTGGGTGCTGCTCGCGGTCTCCGCGTTGCTGCGCGACCGGGTCGCCGCGCAGGTCGGGGCACGGCGCGACGAGCTGCTGAACCCCGACCTGGCACCCGACGCCGACCTCACGGTCGTCAGGGCATCGCGAGGACTCGCCGGTGTCGAAGCAGCTCGTGCCGAGCTCGCGGAGGACCTGAACCTGAACACCCGGCTCGTGCTCGAGCGAGCCTTCCTCTGCCTGGCCGAGATCGCCGCCTGAAGTCTCATCGGCGGTCAGGCCGCGCCCAGGCCGCGCACGCGGAACTCAGCGAGCGAGACGTGCGGTCCAGGCCCTTCTGCACCGACGAGCACCAGCCGCACCTGCGCCACGTCGGTGTCCCCTCGGTCGAGCGAAAAGCTCACCACAGAGTGGTGCTTCCCAAGCGGCGCTCGGTTCACCAGCGCCTTCACCCACGGTGCACCGTCCCGACGGGTGAACACCGAGAAGTCCTCGACGCTGATGAACCTGCGGCTGGCGCACGGGCTTCGACCGATCACGATCCGGTCGATGTCGACGGGTTGCGGGAGCCGGATCGTGATCGACGGTCGCTGCCCGCCGATGCGCCTCGTCGTCCACCCGGTCGCGAGATCACCGTCGAGCGAAAGATCGGCCCCGCACGCTTCGCCGGGGAGCCCGGGTCCGATCTGACGGGTGATCACGGCGCCGCCATCGAGTTGCGCCCAGTTCCGGGTCAGCTCGAGATCGAGGTCTGCCGTCCCCGCCACGCGCACACCCGTCGCGCGCTCCCTCAGGAACCCGGGAGCGCCCGCGACCACTCGCCGGTACTCGTGGTTCGGCACGTCGTCGATCCTGTACGAGCCGTCGGCGCCTGTGACGGCGCTGAGCTCGACCGGGATGCCCGTGAACGAACCGTCGACCGTCACGGTCGCGCCCGCGACCGGGTCCCCACTGCCGGCATCGGTGACCACGCCCTCCACGCGACCGCAGCCGACGCCTGGGCACGTGATCGGCAGCGCGAAGTCCTCCTGCACCTCGGGGCGCCACTGGCCGGCCGACTCCGCGAAGAAGCCCATGCCTCGACCTGCGAACACCCGCCAGATGTCGTCGTGGTCGGCCCCCCCCGAGACGATCGTGTCGGCGAGCAGGATCGCGTTGCGCATGTCGAGGAACGACGGATCGGCGGGTGACAGCTCCATCGCGCGCGTCACCAACCTCACCGTGGGAACACGTCCGATCGCGTCGCGCAACTCCCACAAGGTCTGCAGCCAGATCTCTCCATCGGAGTGCACCTCGGGGAAGCCGGCGATATGGCTCAGATCGCCGTACGTGTACCCACCGGGGCCCACCCGCGGGTCGGCCGGGACCGGCTCCGGGCATTCATCGGCCGGGCTGTCGACGAGACAGTCCGCGAACTGGAACCGGATGCCGTCCCCGCCGGTGAGGTGCATCCCGACCGGCATGTCGACGGTCGGGGAGTCGACGAGGAATCCCTCGGCCTCGAGGAGGTCCAGGGCGTACCAATCGCTCCACGCCTCTCCCATCGATGCCGATTCGAGTGAGTTCAGGGCGGCTTCCCCATCCGGGTAGGTCACCAGGCGATGTGAGAGGCCGTGGGTGTACTCGTGGTACACGACCATGGCGTCGACACCGGCATCGGTCGAGGGGATGCCCGGTCCGAAGGGGACCCTCCGACCGTAGTTCTCCTTGCGGAACAGCAGCAGCCCGACGACGGGCGATTCGCCGTCGGGAGCAGGGCCGATGAACGCATTGTTCACGTAGTCGGGGAGACCGTTGCGGCCCTTGGCCCCGAGCATGCCCGCCACCAGCATCGGGTCACCGTCGAGGCCGCCGGCGCCGTCGTCGTTGACGAGTTGGAAGTTTCCCGCGTCCTCGGTGAAGCCGATCGGCGCTGCCTCCAGGTAGTCGTGGTAGTGGTTCATCAGCCAATAGCTGTTCGTCGCGCTCTCGACCCTGTTCGTGCGCCAGCTCAACGGCTCCTTCGAATCCCAGGTGCAGTTCCAGTCAGGTGTGCAGTTCTGCCGGGGCCGGTCGTTCTCGAGCACCGCCGGGGATGCCCACGACAACGCGGCCGGAACGACGGCAGGCACCTCGTCGGTCGGTCGCGGGTCCCAGGACCACTCGCCGCGCACGTCGGTGAAGACGTGGGCGTTGTTGCCGGAGAGGGCCGACCCGTCCAACACCGGGAAGGTCACCGGTGTCTGTGTGCCACCGCCGTTGGGGATCGTGTCGCTGGGGTAGGCGGGCCACGCCAGTCCCGACCCGACCTGATCGTGCACGACCGTGTTCGCGCTCCAGAGCACGCGACCCGTGCGGCCGTCGACGATCGTCCGGTCGATACGAGCCGGGCCCGTGACCGCCCGCACCTTCCACGCGGGACGTGCGCCGTTCGACGTCGGGAAGAGGACCCGCTCGGCATGGTCGATCCGCGGTCGGTGGCATCCGGGTCGGAGCGTCGGCAGCGGCACGGGCTGCCGCGAACGCATCGTCACGCTCGAGCGCGAATCGGGTCGACACGTCGGCGAGTCCGCGCGCGATCGGCCCGTGCACCGCGGCGAGCCGGCCGTCGGTGGTGACCGACGCCTCGAGCCCCGCCTGGAACGTGTCGAGCCCTCCGACCCGTTGCGTCCACGACAGGTGATGGGTGCCGAGCACATCGACGTAGTCCCGGCGGAAGACCAGGGTGTCGAGGTCGGCTCGCGTGAGTCCCAGCGCATCGAGATGGCTCCGCACGAAGCCGAGCGCGATCGCGCGTGGGCCGTCGGTGCTCGGCGGTGTGAGGGTGCCGTCGAGGCGGAGCACCGAGCGGACGGTGCCCAGCGATGGATCGATCTGCACGATGCCCTGAGCGCCGAGTTCCTCGGCCAGCCGCGCCCGGGCCTCGAGTGAGGACGGGGTCGCCTGACGGGTCGCCCCACGGACGTCGATCCGCACCGCTGGCCTCTCCGGTCCTGAGGTCCATCGGTCGGCTGGGGCGCCGGGCAGCGCCGGGCGCACGGCCGCCCGCAGCGACGGGGCGCCGACCATGGAGCTGACGGCGGCGATGCAAGCGAGGACGCGTCGCACGCGTACGGAACGGCATCGCCGGCTCCCTTCGGTTCGTCCGCAGGACCGTACCACCCGAGGGCAACCCCGGAGACGCGAACCGGGAAAGTGGTGCTGGCATCACTGGCGAACGAGGTCTCCCGTGGGACGCTTCCTCATGGAGGCACATGACCATGACTGTCCGAGTCCTCATCGTCGACGACCAGGAGCCGTTCCGCTTGGCGGCGCGCATGGTCGTCGATGCGACCGACGGCTTCGAGGTCGTGGGCGAGGCCGAGACCGGCGAGGACTCCGTCACGATGGCGGCCGGCCTCACGCCCGACCTCGTGCTGATGGACGTGAACCTGCCCGGCATCAACGGCCTCGACGCCACCCGCCAGATCCTCGCGGCCGGCGAGGGCGCGGTGGTCGTGCTCCTGCTCTCGACCTACGAGGAAGAGGAGTACGCGCCTCGTGCCGCCGAGTGCGGCGCCGCGGCGTACATCCCGAAGGCGGTCTTCGGACCTGACCGCCTCGAGGACGCCTGGGCCGCCGCCTCTGGGGTGTAGCCGACGCCGATCAGACCGGCACCGAACCGCGAACCGTCGTGCCGGCGCCCGGCTCGCTCTCGATCGCGAGGGAACCCCCGATCGCATCGATGCGGTCGGTCATGCCCTGCAGGCCGGAACCATGCGTCACGCTCGCAGGATCGAATCCCGTCCCGTCGTCGGCGACGACGAACTCGAGCGAGCCGTTGCGTTGGGCGAGCTGGATCATCGCGTGTGACGCGGTCGCATACTTCGACGACGTTCTGCAGGGCCTCGAGGCACGAGAAGTACACCGCAGCCTCGACATCCTGGTCGTAGCGGCCGATCCCCGCCGCCGCGACGGCAACCGGGGTGGGCGACTTCCTTGCCTGAGCCTCGAGCGCCGCCTCGAGCCCGCGGTCCGCGAGCAGTGGGGGATAGATACCGCGTGCCAGGTCGCGCAGATCGTCGATCGCCGCCTGCGTCTCGGTCTGCAGGTCGCTCATCAACGCGTGCGACTTCGAGGGATCGCGATCGATGAGCGTGTCGGCGAGCCGGAGCTTCACGCCCAGCGCAACGAGCTGCTGCTGCGCACCATCGTGGATGTTGCGCTCGAGGCGGCGCCGTTCCTCGTCCTGCGCGGCCACGAGCCGCTGGCGCGAGGCCCGGAGTTCCTCGATCAGACGCACGTTGCGCAGCACCAGCCCGCCCTGCGTGGCGAGGTCACGCATCAGGCTCGTTCGACCGCTGTCGATCGGGTCGTTCGAGCGTGAAACCGCCGAGAGCGCTCCCAGGAGCTCGCCGCGGTGCCGAACCTCGACCGCACGATCGCCGGGCAGGGCGGGGAGTTCGTCGCCGGCGCCCGGCACGGGCTCGGCCGATGCGGCGTCGGCTGGCCAAGCGGCGGCCGGTCGGAACGTGTTCCCCACACGCAGCCACACCCTCGCCTCGGCGGCCCGGGTGTTCTCGCCGAGCACCGCGGCCATGCGAGGCAGCACGTCGTCAGTGGCGTATGCCTCTGAGAGGCGCTCGGAGAACTCGCTGAGCGCCTCGTACGGCGTGGCGCGTCCTCCGTACACGATCCGATCCCCGATGCGGCGCGCGAACCGCCACATCGGCCAGATCAGCACACCGATCACGAGCCCCGTGACACCGACCGCCTGGGTCTCGTCGGGCGCGAGGTCTGTGAGCGGACCGCTGATCACGAGCAGGGTTCCGACCCCGGCGATCATCACGAGCACCACGGTGATCGCGAAGATCACGGTCTTCTTGATCACGAGGTCGAGGTCGTACAGGCGGTAGCGGAGCACGGCGACGGCGGTCGCAGCGGGCAGTCCGACCAGGATCGAGGCGGTGAGCATCAAGAACACGAAGTTCCCGAAGCCGGAATCTCCGACGGCGAAGGTCAGCAGCAGGGTTGCGATCACCAGGCCCACCGCGAACAACAGCCACCGGACCTGCTGGCGCTCCTCACCGCGCGAGCGCAAGAACCGTACGGCGAGCGAGCCCGCGGCGCCGATCGCGGCGCCGACGAGCAGCAGGGGCGCCGCGATGCCCAGCCATGTGAACGACGCGATCGCGGGCACCTGGAGGGGGTTCCGCACGGACATGCTGTCCCCGACCTCAAGGACGGTGGGCTGCAGCGAGCCCGCCATCACCGCGACCCCACACCCGACGCCGACCAGCCAGCCGACCGCTCGCCACCGCGGTGACGGAGGCGAACCGGTCGGGAAGAGGAGCAGCGCGAGGATGATGGCGCCGGCGGCAGGAACGATCATCAGGCTGCTGACGAACTGCGCGTACTCGACCCCGGGCAGGTCGAGGTTCGTCGTGGCCCGGATCGCGTACTCGTTCATGGCGATATTGGTGAGCGTGCAGACGCCGACCGCCGCGTACAGCCACCCGATCGGGTTCGCCGGGGCCCGGGAGGCGATCGCGAGGCCGATGCTCGTGAACAACGCCAACCCGATCGCCATGAGCACGATGAATGGAAGGTCGTCGGCGGAGGACGTGGTATCGCCGAACGTCAGGCCGAGCGCCACGGCGAAGGCGGCGATCGCGAGCGCCCCGATGGCGCGAACTGACCGTCTCGCGGTCTGCGGACTCATGGCGAGCCCTTCACCGGCACGGTGCCGGCCACCGTGACGCCCTCGTCGGGCGCGGTCTCGACCGTCAACGAGCCGCCGATCGCGTCGAGCCGATCCTCGATGCCGACCAGGCCGGTTCCTCGCGCGGCGTCGGCCGGGTCGAAGCCGGTCCCGTCGTCGCGCACCGAGAACTCGAGCGAGCCGTTGCGCTGCACGAGCGAGATCTCGGTGGAGCTTGCGTCGGCGTACTTCGCCACGTTGTTCATCGCCTCGAGCACGCTGAAGTAGACCGCGGATTCGACCTCCTGCGGGTAGCGCCCGATGCCGTCGCTGTTCACCGTGGTGGGCACCACGGCTTTGCGCGCCTGCGCCTCGAGCGCCGCCGTGAGCCCCTTGTCGGCCAGCAGGGGCGGGTAGATCCCGCGGGCGAGGTCGCGCAGGTCCTCGAGCGCCTCGTTGGAACGTTCCTGGAGCGAGCGCAGCATCGCTCGCGGCCTTCGGCCGGGTCGCGCTCGGTGAGCTGCTCGGCGAGGCGCAGCTGCACGCTGAGTGCGACGAGCTGTTGCTGCGCCCCGTCGTGGATGTTGCGCTCGAGCCTGCGGCGTTCGGCGTCCTGCGCTGCGACCAGGCGCTGTCGCGAGGCACGCAGATCCTCGATGAGACGCACGTTCCGCAAGCACCAGACCGGCCTGGGTGGCGAGGTCATGGACGAGCGCTTCCTTCGACGGGTCCATCGGGTCGTCGGGGGCGGGATCGAGCGTGATCGCCCCGAGGAGCTCGCCTTGGTGTCGCACCTCGGCGGCGTACCCGCCGAGCTGCTCGGGGATGGCGTCGGCGGTGAGCGGACGAACGACTGGCTCGTCCGCATCACTCGGCCAGCGCGCTTCGGGCCGCACGACACCGCCTGCTCGTAGCCACACGTCGACGCGCATGCGCTCCGGTCGCCTCGGCGACGAGCTGCGCCATGCGCGGCAGCACGTCGTCGGTGGAGTAGGTCTCGCCGACCCGCTCGCTGAACTCGGAGAGCACCTCGTAGGGGGTGGCCCGCTGTCCGTAGACCAGTCGGTTCGCAAGCCGTGCGGCTCGCGGTCGCAACCAGAGGAAGGCTCCTGCCAGGAGTCCCGCCAACAGCAGGGTCGGGACGAGGTCCGTGTTCGCACTCACGCCGAACAAGAAGGTCGGGACCGCCACGACGATCACGATGCCGATCATCATGAGGGCCACGAGGAGCACCACGTACTGCACGGCCTTGCGGATCACGAGGTCGAGGTCCCATAAGCCGTGGCGGAAGATCGCCACGAGGTATGCGGCGGGGGTCCCGACGAAGAGCCAGAGTGCGGTGAATCCGAACAGGAAGTTGAAGACAGGCAGGTCGGAGTCCTCCCCGAGGCCCATCACCGCCGCCAGGAAGGAGACCACGAACAACAGCATGATCGACGCCCCGGCGCAGCCCGCGACGAGCGCCAGCAGACGCATCTGCTGACGGAGCTCACCGGTCGATCGGCGGAACCGCTGCGTGACCGCGACGACGGTCGAGATCGCCGAGATCAGAGCGACCGTGGCTCCGATCGCGATCATGACTCCCGAGACGCGCGCGAACCCGTCGATGCCCGTGGGGTTCACGAACAGGATGCCGGCGTCCACCAAGTTGTTGAACGGTCCGGGTCGCAGGACGAAGCCGATCAAGGCGAGGGCCACGCCACCGAGCAGTCCCCGTGCTGCCCACCGCCACCGTGGGCTCGGCACGTGCCCGTCCGGATAGAGAAGGAACAGCAATGGCAAGAGCGCGACTGGGTAGATGGAGTACTCGCCCAGCGTCGCCCAGAGTGAGAGCAACGGCACCGAGCCCGGGTCGGTGCGGGCGCCGTAGAGGACCAGGGCCGAGAGGAGGATCGCCAGCGGGAACGGCGCGGCGACCACGATGAATGTCCACCCCGCCCAGTTGCGGGGCTGCCGAGAGACGATGAGCACGCCGACGAGGATCCACAGGAGACAGAGCGCGAGCACCACGACAGCAAGGAGGTTCGGCCCCGGCGGCGAGAACTCCCGGCCACCGAGTTCCTCGAGGAGGCTCTGGACCCGAGGTGCGTCGTGGTCGCCGACGATGACGACATCGGATGACTGTGATCGCGAGTTCGCGATTTCCAGTGGCAGAGAGGCCGCGGTCGAGACGACGCAGATCGCGAGGATGGAGAGACCGACGATCCGCGCCCGCGCCGGTGTCACGATGCGTCCTCCGTCGCTTCGGCTCGCATGACGGCATCTTCCTCCCGGAAGCGGCAGCGCGGGAAGGAGGCTCTCAGGCTGCTCGAACGGTCGGGAACCTCACCTCGAGCGGGGTGGTGGCACCCCTGGACGATCCGCATGCTCCCCGGCTCGAACCGCCTACACCACTGGGTCTACGGTCGGATCGTCACTACCGAAGGAGCCCGACGATGACGACGATCCTGGTGGGAACGGATTCCAGCTCCGCAGCGGACCTCGCGGTCGACGATGCGGCGAGGCTCGCACGCGATCGAGGCGCCGAGCTGCTCGTGCTGCTCGTGCGTCCGGACGCCGACGTGCGAGCGGCCGTCGATCCCGATCGGGCGCCCGACCCCGAACGCTACCTGTCGGATCTGACGCGGCGGTTCCCCGAGGTCTCGACGACCACGCGTCTCGAGCGGGGCGAGCCGGCCGAGCGCATCTGCGAGGTCGCGGCCGAGGTCGGTGCCGACACGATCGTGCTGGGTAACCGCGGCACCCGAGGGTCGTGGTGGCGTGTGAAGGACAGCGTTCCGAACCTCGTGCTGCGTCACTCGCCGTGCAGCGTCTTCATCGTGGACACGCGGAGGGCGCAGTGAGGGACCGTGAGCCGGGAACCCTTCCCGGCTCAC
>CAVSLG010000031.1:0-57646 GCA_963728665.1 uncultured Actinomycetes bacterium
TGGCAGTGCAGCTGGACCGCGTGGCTCGGCGGCGGATCGGTCACGGTCGAGGGTCCGTTCTACGACACGAAGGAGAGCAACCTCGCGATCACGGGCGGCACGGGCGCGTTCCGCAACGCCACGGGCGTCATGCATCTCGGGTTCCGCGACGATCCAGCGGAGTTCGACTTCATCTACTCGATCGACACGTAGCGCTCCACGCACACGGCCGCGTCGCGGCGCGAGATCGAACCCTCGCGGCGCGGCCGTTACGTGCTCGTCTCGAGCGAGAACCAGGCGACCCGGCGGAGGCGTCCGCCCCACCACGACAGGGCCTGACCGAGGAACAGGCCGTCGTCGAGCTGCACGAGCTCGTCGAGCACCCGGCGCACCGGGAACGACGGGTTCTCGGCGACGCTCCGGTAGTCGAGCCGCAGCACCGTGCGGTCGGGGTGGGTGACGCTCGGCCCGATGCTCGTCACGAACCGGAACGCCGACGCGCCCTGCTCGTCGTCGGTGAGGCCTCGGTAGCGCGGGAACGCCGCCCTGATCGATCGGCGTCCACCCCTCGTGAACAGGTTGACGCCCTCGGCCGCCTGTCGCGAGAAGTCCTTGCCGCGCCACGGCATCCAGAGGCGGCCGAGACCCTCGAACGCGCCGTCGAGCCCGTAGCCGCACGTCGTCGGCGAGCAGCCGCCCCTCGCGGAAGCCGACGAGACCCTCGGCCGGCTTGCCCTCGGCGAAGCAGGACTCCAGCTCGGCGAGGCCGAGCGGACGGTCGAGCCGGAGCATCGCGACGGCGTGCCAGTAGTCGGTCATCGAATGCTCCTCAGCCCAGCGCCGCGAGGAACTCGTCGAGGTCGGGAGCCACGTGGTACGCTCGGCTCGAGGAAGCCCTCGAGCGCGTCGATCGTCTTGTAGCCGTTCCCGGTCACGTAGGCGACGACCTCCTCACCCGGCTTCACGATGCCCTGGTCGACCATGCGCTTGAGGTTCGCGATCGTGACCCCGCCGGCGGTCTCGGTGAACACGCCCTCGGTCGACGCGAGCAGCCGGATGCCCTCGCGGATCTCCTGCTCGGTGCACCACTCGATGTGGCCACCGGTCTGCGCGCGAGACCTTCAGCGCGAAGAAGCCGTCGGCCGGCGCGCCGATCGCGAGCGAGCGAGCGATCGTGTCGGGCTTGACCGGCGTGACGTCGTCGGCGCCGTCGAGGAACGCCTGCGCGACCGGACGGCAGCCCTCGGGCTGCGCGCCGGAGACGCGGTAGGGCTTCTCCTCGACCGCGCCGATCGCGATCAGCTCGCCGAACGCCCGGTGGATCTTCGTGAGCAGGGCCCCGCTCGCGATCGGCACCACCACGTGGTCGGGGAGCCGCCAGCCGAGCTGCTCGGCGGTCTCGAACCCGAGCGACTTCGAGCCCTCGGCGTAGTACGGGCGCATGTTCACGTTGACGAACGCCCACGGCAGCGCGTCGGCGACCTCGCTGCAGAGGCGGTTCACCTCGTCGTAGTTGCCCTTGACCGCCACGACCTTGGCGCCGTAGGCCTCGGTCGCGAGGATCTTCGCGCGCTCGAGGTCCTCGGGCACGAAGACGTAGCACTCGATGCCCGCCTTCGCGGCGTGCGCCGCGGTCGCGTTCGCGAGGTTGCCGGTCGAGGCGCACGAGATCGCCTCGTAGCCGAACGCGCGCGCCATCGTGGTCGCGACGCTCACGACCCGGTCCTTGAAGCGAGTTCGACGGGTTCACCGAGTCGTCCTTGACCCAGATCACGCCGTCGTGGCCGATCGCCGCGGCGAGGTTGTCGGCCCTGCGCAGCGGCGTGAACCCGGCGCCGAGGTCGACGCGCTCGATGCCGGGCCCGCCCGGCAGCAGCGACTCGTAGCGCCAGAGCGTCTGCGGACCGGCTTCCGCCTGCTTGCGGAAGTCGACCCCGTCGACCGACTGCAGGTCGTAGGCGGGCTCGAGCGGCCCGAAGCACTCCTCGCAGATCGTGAGCGCCTCGACCGGGTACTGCTGGCCGCAGATGCGGCACTGCAGCGCGGCCGGCGAGGTGATCGTCGGGTGCGCGGTCACCAGGTCACCGCCCCATGGTCGGCCGAGCCCACGGACCGCGCGTACTTCGCGAGCGCACCCTGCGTGTACTTCGGCTCGGGCTCGGTCCACTCGCCGCGCCGGCGCTCGAGCTCGGCGTCGTCGACGAGCCACCTCGATCAGACGCGCGTCGGCGTCGATGCGGATGCGATCGCCGTCGCGCACGAGCGCGATCGGCCCGCCGACGCACGCCTCGGGCGCGATGTGGCCGACGCTGAACCCCTTGGTCGCGCCGCTGAAGCGGCCGTCGGTGATGAGCGCGACGTCCTTGCCGAGGCCGGCGCCGGCGACCGCCGCGGTCACCGCGAGCATCTCGGGCATGCCGGGCGAGCCCTTCGGGCCCTCGTAGCGGATCACGATCACGTCGCCCGCGGCGATCGACGCCGCGCCGTCAGCGCGTCGAACGCCGCCTGCTCGGAGTCGAAGCACTTCGCCGTGCCCTCGAACGACGTGCTCGCGGCGCCGGCGACCTTGATCACGCCGCCGTCGGGGGCGAGGTTGCCACGCAGGATCGCGAGGCCGCCCCACGGGTGGATCGGGTCGCTCGGCGGATGGATGACCTCGCCGTCGGGCGCCGCGACGTCCATCGCCGCGAGGTTCTCGGCGATCGTCTTCCCGGTGACGGTGACGCAGTCGCCGTGCAGCAGGCCGGCGTCGAGCAGCTCCTTCATCACGACCTGCACGCCGCCGACCCGGTCGATGTCGCTCATCACGAACCGGCCGGCCGGGCGCACGTCGACGAGGTGGGGCACGTCGCGCGCGATGCGGTCGAAGTCGTCGAGCTGCAGGTCGACGTGGGCCTCGCGCGCGATCGCGAGCAGGTGCAGCACGGCGTTCGTCGAACCGGCGAGCGCCATCACGACCGCGATCGCGTTCTCGAACGCCTCCTTGGTCATGATGTCGCGCGGCAGCGGCCCGCCGTCGGCGACCAGCGTCGCGGCCTGGATGCCGGACTCCCGTGCGGCGACCTCGCGCCGGTAGTCGACCGCGGGCGGCGACGCGGCGCCCGGCAGCGACATGCCGATCGCCTCGCCGACGGCCGCCATCGTGTTCGCCGTGTACATGCCGGCGCACGAGCCCGTGCCCGGGCACGCGGCCCGCTCGATGCCGCGGAGCTCTGCGTCGTCGATCGTGCCCTTGGCGTGCGCGCCGACCGCCTCGAAGACGTCCTGGATCGTGATGTCGCGGCCCTCGTAGGTGCCCGGCAGGATCGTGCCGCCGTAGAGGTAGACGCTCGGCAGGTTCATGCGGGCCATCGCCATCAACATGCCGGGCTCGCTCTTGTCGCAGCCGGCGATGCCGACGAGCGCGTCCATGCGCTCGGCGTGCATCACGAGCTCGACCGAGTCGGCGATCAGGTCGCGGCTCATCAGCGACGCCTTCATGCCCTCGTGACCCATCGCGATGCCGTCGCTCACGGCGATCGTCGTGAACTCGATCGGCACGGCGTCGCCCTGGCGGACGCCTTCCTTCGCGAGCGCGGCGAGCTTGTCGAGGTGGTAGTTGCAGGGGGTGACCTCGTTCCAGCTCGAGGCGACGGCGACCTGCGGCTTGCCGAAGTCCTCCTCGCTGAACCCGACGGCGCGCAGCATCGCTCGGGCGGGGGCGCGTTGCGGCCCTTCCGTGACCTCCCAGCTGCGTGGGCGTTCGCCGACCATCGGGTGACCCCTTCCTGCGCGGAGACGTTGGGTCCTCACCGTAGCAACCGGCGGCCATCTCACGACGGGCGGGGTGGCAGCGGCCATGGCTCCGATGCGCCGACGCGATGTAACGCTGGTCACCCTGCCGCGCGCGGAGCGATAACCTTGGGCCTCGATGAGCGCCGCGACCGATCCGTCCGCGCTGCCCGTGCCGCCCGACGAGGGCCGCAGCTGGTGGCTCCGAGAGGCCCTCGCCCTGCCCGAGTTCGCCGGCGACGACGCGCCCGTGCTGCAGGGCGACGTCACGGCCGACGTCGTGATCCTCGGCGGCGGCTACACGGGGCTGTGGACCGCCTACCAGCTGAAGCGGCTCGACCCGGGCGTCGACGTGGTCGTGCTGGAGCAGGACATCTGCGGCGGCGGCCCGAGCGGGCGCAACGGTGGGTTCGTCAACAGCTACTGGAGCGACCTTGCCGCACCTCGCGCACGTCTTCGGGGACGCGACCGCGCTCCGCCTCTGCCGGGCAGGCGAGGCGAGCGTCGAGGCGATCGGTGCCTTCTGCGAGGAGCACGACGTCGACGCCTGGTTCCGCGCCGACGGCGACCTCGGTGTCGCCGCATCCGAGGTGCAGGTGGGCGCGTGGGGCGACCTCGTGATCACCGCCGAGCGGCTCGGGCTCGCCGAGGACTTCGAAGTGCTCTCGGCCGAGGCCACCCGGAACCTCGTGGATTCGCCGGTGTTCCGAGGTGGTGTCGCGAGCCGGTACGGGGCGACCGTGCAACCGGCGCGCCTCGTGCGGGGGCTGCGGCGGGTCGTGATGGAGATGGGCGTGCGGGTGCACGAGCGCAGCCCGGTGACCCGGTTCGGCGCGGGTTCCCCCTCGGTCGCGGAGACACCGTCGGGCACGGTGCGCGCCGGCGCCGCGGTGATCGCGCTCAACGCATGGGCCTCGCACTGGAAGCGGTTCCACCGCGCGATCACCGTTCGCGGCAGCTACATCGTGCTCACGGCCGCCGCCCCCGATCGCCTGAAGGAGATCGGGTGGACGAACGGCGCCGGGCTGAGCGACTATCGCGCCGCGCTGCACTACGTGCGCACCACCCCCGACGGCCGCATCGCGTTCGGCATCGGTGGCATGCAGCCGAACCTGGCTCGATCGATCGGCCCGAGGTTCGCCTACGACGAGGCCGCGATCCGGGTGGCGATCGCCGACCTGCACCGCATGTTCCCGAGCTTCGCCGACGTGCCGATCGAGGCTGCCTGGGGCGGCCCGATCGACGTCTCGGGCACCCATCTCCCCTTCTTCGGCACCCAGGAAGGCGGCACGGTCCACTACGGGCTGGGCTACACGGGCAACGGGGTCGGCCCGGCGCACCTGGGTGGGCGCATCCTCGCGCACCGTGCGCTCGGCCGCTACGACGAGGTGCTCGAGCTGCCGATCGTCGATGCCGAGCCGATGCGGTTCCCTCCCGAACCGATCCGATCGCCGGGCGCACTGATCGCGAACCACGCGATCCGACACAAGGACGAGCTCGAGGACCGAGGCGAACAGCCGAACCCGATCGTGGACTTCGTCGCGAAGCTGCCGCGCCGCCTCGGCTACAACCTCGGCCCGTAGCACGAGCACGAGCTCGGCCCGTCGCGCGGGCCACGCTGGTCGTGCCGACCCTTCGACCACAGGACATGCGGCCGTTCGCACCGAGGCGTCGGGCCGAGCGGCCGCGCATACGGGCTCCGATGAGCTCGAAACTGAGTCGCTCCCGCACACCCGATGACCGGCATGGACGCGTTCGCGCCCGCAGAGATCGCGTCCCTCGTCGAGACGCGCGGTGTCGCGAAGGCCGGCGCGCCGTTCGTCACCACGTTCGTGCTCGGCGTGCTCGCCGGCGCGTTCATCGCCCTCGGCGCCGTGCTCTCGACGATGATCGGCACCGCTTCCGAACTCGGCTACGGCATCACCGATGGCTCGCCGGCATCGGGTTCTCGCTCGGCCTGATCCTCGTCGTGGTGGCCGGAGCCGAGCTGTTCACCGGGAACAACCTGATCGTGATGAGCGTGGTCAGCGGCAAGGTGCCCGTCGTCCGTCTCCTGCGGAACTGGACGATCGTCTACGCGGGAACTTCGTCGGGCGCGCTCTCGGTCGCGGTCATGGTCTGGCTCGGCGACTGGGGTGATCAGGGCGAAGGGGCGGTCGGCGTCACCGCTCTCACGATCGCCGCGACGAAGGCGTCGCTGCCGTTCTGGACGGTGTTCTGGCGCGCCGTGCTCGCGAATGCCCTCGTCTGCCTGGCGGTATGGCTCGCCACCGGCGGCCGCACGATCGTCGACAAGATCTTCGCGATCATCTTTCCGATCAGCGCGTTCGTCGCGGCCGGGCTTCGAACACTCGATCGCGAACATGTACTTCATCCCCGTCGGCCTGCTGCTCGAACGCGACGTGTCCGACGCGTCCGCCGACCCGGCGCTCGCCGGCCTCGACCTCGCCGGATTCGGCACGAATCTCGCGGCCGCGACGATCGGCAACGTGATCGGCGGCGCGGTCCTGGTAGGGCTCGTCTACTGGTTCGTGTACCTGCGGCCAAGCGTGATCGTCGTGACCCCCGTCATCGAGGCGTCGGCACTCACGAAGCGGTACGGCTCGGCGCGCGGCGTCGAGGAGCTGACGTTCGACGTGCCCCAGGGCGAGGTGTTCGGCTTCCTCGGGCCGAACGGCGCCGGCAAGACGACGACGATCCGGACGATGCTCGACTTCATCAGACCGACGTCGGGCACGATCCGGCTGTTCGGCATGGACCCCCGCGTCGACGGCGTGCGCGTGCACGCCAGGGTCGGGTACCTGCCCGGCGAGCTGGCCCTCTATCAGCGGCTGACCGGGGAGGAGTACCTGCGGACGTTCGCCTCGCTGCGCGACGGAGTGGAGTGGTCATACGTGGAGGACATCTCCGAGCGGCTCCTGCTCGACATGACGAGGCGCATCAAGGACCTCTCCCACGGGAACAAGCAGAAGGTCGGGCTCGTGCAGGCGTTCATGCACCGGCCTGATCTGTTGGTGCTCGACGAGCCCACCCAGGGTCTCGACCCGCTCGTGCAGCAGACCTTCTACGCCTGCTCGACGAGGAGCGCGGGCGCGGCCTCACCGTCTTCCTGTCGTCGCACGTGATGCCGGAGGTGGAGCGCGTGTGCGATCGGGTCGCGATCGTGCGTGAAGGGCGGCTCGTCGCCGATCGAAGACATCGGACGACTGAAGGCTCACGCGACTGCGACGGCTGGAGCTGCATTTCGACGGCCCCGCGCCGGCCGAATCGTTCGCGGGCCTGCCGAGCGTGCGCGGAGATCCGCACGCAACGGCGATGCGCTGTCGCTCTCGGTCGAGGGCCCGGTGGACGCCGTGATCAAGCAGGCCGCGCGATTCACCATCGTGAACATCGAGACGAAGGAGCCGAGCCTCGAGGATCTGTTCCTCGACGTACTTCGGAGCACGACGGCTCGGCGCCGCAGACGCGACGCTCCCGGCAACGAGGGCCAGGGGGCGATGCGTGAGCGGCCTGCTCGCGAAAGCCGTGCGCGATCAGCGGCGAGGCATGTCGGCTGGGGCATCGGCGTGGCCGCCGTGGTCCTGATGTACGCGGCGTTCTATCCGAGCATCAAGGAGAGCGCTGCGGACCTGCAGGCCTACATGGACAACCTGCCCGAGGCGATCCGCGCCATCGTCGCCGGGGAGGACTACACCTCGCCGGTCGGCTACCTCGAGAGCGAGTTCTTCAACACGATGGGGGCGCTGGTCGTGCTGATCTTCGCGATCGGCGCGGGCGCACGATCGATCGCGGGCGAGGAGGAAGCCGGCACCCTCGACCTCCTGCTCTCGACCCCGTGCGCCGCCGGCAGGTGCTCGCGACGAAGGCGATCGCGATCGTCGGCGACCGCCGTCGCGCATCGCCGTCGTGACCGCGGTCTCGATCATCGCTCTTCGGTCCGATCTTCGACCTCTCGGTGCCGACTCGGCGACGTGGCGGCCGCGTGCGTGATGCTGGCGCTGCTCGGCCTCTCGTTCGGCGGCATCGCGTTCGCGGTCGGGGCCGCCACCGGCCGCCGCACCCTGGCGAACTGCGGTCGCCGGAGGCCTCGCCGTGGTCACGTTCATCGTGCACGCGATCGGACCGACGGTGGAGTGGCTGCGACCGCTCCGCCCGCTCTCCCCGTTCCGCTGGTACCAGGACCCCGGCCTGCTCGACGGGCGGGCTGCAGCTGCGGAACGTGCTGGTGCTGGCGGGCATCGCCGTCGTCTCCTACGTCGTCGCGCACGTCGCGTTCGAGCGACGCGACCTGGCCAGCTGACCCTGCCTCACTCGCCGAACGGCGTGTACCCGGGCGCCGCTGAACGGCCAGGGCGCCGAGGCCTCCCACGCCGCGCCCACCGCGAGCACGAGGTCGTCGGCGAACCGGGGACCGGTGATCTGGATGCCGAACGGCACGCCGTTCGGCGAGCGGCCGGCCGGGACCGAGAGGGCCGGATGCCCCGTGATGTTCGCCGCCTGCGTGTTGTACGCGGAGGGCGGCGTCTCCGACCCGTCCTCGCCCGGCGAGCGGCCGTCGGCGAAGAACCCCTCCACGCACATCGTCGGCGAGACGAGCACCGTGTCGGCGCCGAGGAGCTCGTCGAGCGTTCGCGTGACCGTGAAGCGACGGCGGCGGGCCTCGAGATAGGCGTCGGCCGTGATCGTGGCCGCGATCTCCAGCGCCACCCGCAGGTACGGGGTCAGGTCGTCGGCCGGTCGACCAGCACGTCGCGGCCGAGCCACGTGAGCTCCTCCACGCCAACCGTCGTGAACCAGTCCTCGTCGATCTGCTCCGTGAACGGCGGGGCGACGCGCTCGACCGTGAGGCCGGTCGCCGCCTCGAGACCGGCGAGCGCCTCCTCGAACGAGCGATCGATCGACGCCGGGAGCGGACCGTAGTCGACCATGCGCGGTGTCGCCACGATGCGCGCCGGCCAGGCGTCGGGGCGAGGCGACCACACCGGTACGGCCGTCGGGGCACCGGCGATCGGTCCTCGCATCACCTCGAGCAGGAGCGCGGCATCGGCGACGCTCGACGCGAGCGGTCCCTTCGTCGACAGGTCGATCCACGACGGCGTGGGGTCGTGCCCGATCAACCCGCCGGTCGGCTTCAGGCCGACGAGCCCGCAGAACGCCGCGGGGATGCGGATCGACCCTCCCCCGTCGGTGGCGGTGGCCAGCGGCGCCATGCCCGCGGCGAGCGCCGCGCCGCTTCCCCCGCTCGAGCCTCCGGGCGACCAGTCGAGGGCCCAAGGGTCGTGCGTCTCGCCGAAGAGCCGGTTCGCCGTGAACCCTTCGAACGCGAACTCCGGCAGGTTGGTCTTGCCGACCACGATCGCTCCGGCGGCGCGGAAGCGGGAGACGACCTCGCAGTCTCGCTCGGCGGGCTCGGCATGCTCGCGCAGCAGCGAGCCGAACGTCGTCGGTAACCCGGCGGCGTCCTCGTTGTCCTTCACCAGCAGCGGGAGGCCGGCGAGTGGACCCGGATCCTCGCCTGCCTCGACCCGGGCGTCGATCGCCGCGGCATCTGCGAACGCCCCGTCTCCGCGGGTGCGCACGACGGCGTTGATGGGGCCGTCGAGGCGCTCGATGCGCCCGAGCGACTCGGCGACGAGGGATTCGGCCGACACCTGTCCCTGGCGCACCGACGCGGCGATCTCGTGCAACGGCATGCGGCGAAGGGTATCGGCGGGCGGGAGCGCGGGACAACGAGGTCCGGACGTCGCGGGCTGCGGCCGGTAGGCTTCGCCTCGTGGATGCCGACGTGATCGTGATCGGCGGGGGGTTCGCCGGACTCGTGGCGGCCCGCGATCTGCGGGCCGCGGGCCGTTCCGTCGTGCTGCTCGAGGCCCGCGACCGCCTCGGCGGACGCACCTGGTACCGGGAGATGCCCGGCACCGACGTGATGGCCGAGTACGGCGGCACCTGGTTCTTCCCGGAGACCCAGACGGCGCTCGTCGACGAGATCCGCCGGTCCGGCGTGCCGGTGAACGGGCCGACGACCGCGAGCTCGGTCGCGTGGCTCGCCGACGGGGTCCTGCGCACCGGTGACGACGCGATCACGGGTATCGCCGACGCCCATGCGCGCGCCACCGTGATCGACGAGACGGTCCGGCGCCTCGCTGCCGACGATCGACGCCACCACGACGCGGCTGCCCGACATCGAAGCCGATCGAGATCTCGACGTGCCCGTGACGGCCTGGCTCGAGGCCAACGACGTGCCCGCCGACGCCACCGCGTTCATGCTCGCGTTCACGGCCATGATGGGCGGCGGCGAGCCGAGCCACATGTCGATGCTCGGCGTCGTGCTCGACGCGGCGCAGGAGGGGTACCGGTTCGACCAGGTGCTCGGCGACCTCGGCTCGAGCCTGGCCGACGGCACCTCGAGCCTGGTCGACGCGATCGCCGCGGACGCCGGCGCCGATGTCCGGCTGTCGAGCCCCGTCGTGCGGGTCAGATCCTCGGACGACGTCGTGGTCGCCGACATCGCCGCGGGTGGCGAGGTCCGGGGCGCCGCAGCGATCGTGGCGCTGCCGCTGCACGTGTGGGTCGACGTCGCGTTCGATCCTCCCCTCGGCGAGGCGAAGCGCCGGGCCGCGGTCGGCGGGCACGCGGGTGCCGCCACCAAGGTGCTCGCGATCGCCGAGCACGTGCCCGAGGGCTTCTTCGGGATCGGGTGGCCCGCGCCGCTGCACGGGACTCATCGTCGGGCAGGAGGTTCCCGGCGGCCGCCTCGTGACCGGCTTCTCCGGCACCCGAGCGATCCGCGCCGACGATCGCGACGCGGTCGAGCGAGCGGTCCGCGTCTTCCTGCCCGACGCCCGGGTCGCCGTGGCGGACGGTCACGACTGGGTCACCGATCCGTACTCGAAGAGCACCTGGTTCTGTCCCAAGCCCGGCTGGTACGACGACGACCCGTCCGCTCGCACGTGCATCGAAGGGCGCGTCGCGTTCGCCGGTTCCGACATCGCGGCCGAGGGCGCCGGGTGGATCGAGGGCGCGGTGCGCACGGGCACGGGCGGCCGCCGACGACGTGCTCCGCCTGCTCGCCGGCGCGTGAGGCCGGATCGGGCGCTCAGCCCGCGGCGATCATCGCCACGCCGACGAACGCCGCGGCGACCCCGACGACCTGCCAGCGCGCGAGCCGCTCGTGCAAGAACCAGCGAGCGAGCAGCACGGTGGCGACGGGGTAGAGCGAGCCCAGCACCGAGACGAGGGTGAGCAACCCCTCCCGGGCCGCGAACGCGAACATCACGTTCGCCCCGTTGTCGAGGGCGCCGACGCCGGCCAGGATGCCCGCCTCGCGGCCGGTCGGCCGTCGCGCGTGCCTCGCGGTCGCCACGGCCGCGAGCAGGAACAGCGGGACCGACACGAACCTGATCATCAGCGATGCCCACAACGGACTCGCTTGCCCCCGCTGCGTCGAGCGAGGTGACGAACAGGCCGAGGAAGAGCGCGGCGACGAGGGCGAAGCCGATGCCCCTGGTGCCGGAGTCGGTCGGCGAGGAACCCGGCGGCTCGGGGGTCCTGACGGCGAGCAGCACCCCGGCTCCCGCGATCGCCATGCCGGCCAGCTGCACCGTGGTCGGTCGCTCACCCTGGATGAAGCCGACGATCACGGGGACCGCGCCCGAGAGCGCGGCCGTCGGAGCCACGATGCTCATGCGCCCGACCGCCAGTCCCTTGTACAGGGAGGCGAGCCCGATCGCCCCCGCGATGCCCCCGAGGCCCCCGTACACGAGGAAGCGTGCCTCGGGTCGCGGCTCGCCGAGGGCGATCACGAGGCCCGCCGTGAGGATCAACCCGGCGGTCTGGCTCACGACCATCACCGTGGCGGTCGGGAGCCGCTTCGACATGAGTCCGCCGACGAAGTCCGCGGAGCCCCACGTGAACCCCGAGAGCAGGGCGAGACCGAACGGGAACATCCGTCAGCTCGGCGAGGCGAACGGCACGACCGCGACGCCGTCCTTCCACACCTGCTCGATGCGCGACTCGTAGTCGTCGAACACGAGCGGATCGCCGTCGAGCACGACGAGGTCGGCGCGCTTGCCGGGCTCGATCGTGCCGAGCTCGTCGTCGAGGCCCATCAGCTCGGCGGCGCTCAGCGTCGTCGCGTGCAGCGCCTGCGCCGGGGTGAAGCCGTTGGCCGCCATGTGCCGCAGCTCGTTCAGGTTCGTGCCGTGCGGCGCGACCGGGCAGTCGGTGCCCATCGCGACCTTGACCCCGGCCTCGGCGGCGCGGCGGAACGCGTCGAGCTCCGGCCGTCCGAGGGCAGCGAGCTTCTCGCGCACCGCGAGCTGCACCTTCGGATCGTTCGCGATCGCCTCGGTCGTGTCGCCCGCGGTGAGCGTCGGCACGAGCCACGTGCCGCGCTCGAGCATGAGCTCGATCCCCTCGTCGTCGAGGTAGGTGCCGTGGTCGATCGATCGAACGCCGGCGCGGACCGCCCGTTTGATGCCCTCGGGCCCGTGCGCGTGTGACATCACGAACGTGCCGAGGTCGGCGGCCGCGCGCACGATCGCGTCGACCTCCTCCTGGGAGAAGTTCGGCTCCATCGGGTCGTCCGCCGGCGAGAGGAACCCTCCGCTCGACGCGATCTTGATCACGTCGGCGCCGGCCCGGACCATCTCGCGCACCTTCCTGGTGACCCCGTCGACGCCGTCGCAGACACCTGAGGGCATGCCCGGATACTCGACGCCGAAGACGCCGAGCGTGCCGCTCGGCAGCCACGGATCGTTGTGGCCGCCCGTCATCGAGAGCATCGACACGGAGACCTGCATGCGCGGCCCCACGAGCGTGCCCTCGTCGACCGCGATCCGAAGGCCGGCGTCGGCGCCCGAGGCATCGCGCACCGTCGTGATGCCGAGCCCGATCGTCGTCCGGAGGTTCTGCACCGAGCGGTAGAACGCCGAGCGAGAACGGCTCCTGCATGCGGGCGTACTCGTCGAAGTCCTCGTAGCGGAACGCCAGGTGCACGTGGCAGTCGAAGAGGCCGGGCAGCAGGGCCTTGCCGGCGCAGTCGATACCGTCGTCGCCGTCGAGGCCCGGCCCGACCTCGACGATGCGACCGTCCTCGATCACGACGTCGGCGGACGCAGGCGGCGACCCCGACCCGTCGAAGACCGTCCCCCGTGGAACACCGTCCTGCCCACCGACTCACGCCTCCTCCGCACGCGCGACCTACACTCGGGCCGCACCCTACCCCTCGCGAGGAGTGAGCGAACGATGGACATGCGACTGTCGGTCGAGGACGGCGCCCTGCAACGGCGGGCGCGAGCGTTCACCGACGAGGTGCTGATGCCGCTGGAGGACGAATGCGAGGCGAACGACGGCCTCTCGGCCCGAGAGCCACGCAGCCGCCAAGCAGGCCGTGCTCGAGGCCGGCTTCCACGGCATCAACCACTCGATCGACGACGGCGGGCAGGGCTACGACACGTTCCAGCAGATGCTGATCGAGGAACAGTGGGGCCGGGCGACCGGCGCGCTGTGGGACATCCCGTGGCGTCCCTCGATCCCGCTCGCCCGCGGCACCGAGGAGCAGAGGGAGCGGTTCCTGCGCCCGGCGATCCGTGGCGAGCGGCGCGACGCGTACGCGATCACCGAGGAAGGCGCGGGCTCCGACGTCACGGCGGTCGCGACCACCGCTCGCCGCGACGGCGACGCCTGGGTGCTCGACGGCGAGAAGTGGCACGTGACGAGCGGCGATGTGGCGGACTTCTTCCTGGTGCACGCGCACGTCGACGGCGACCCGGCGAAGGCGACCGTCTTCCTCGTCGACAAGGACATGCCGGGCGTGCGACTCGTGCGCACCCCGAAGTACACGCACACGTTCGTCTTCGAGCACCCGATCTTCGCGTTCGAGGGCGTGCGGGTCGGCGACGACCGTGTGCTCGGCGAGGTCGGCGAGGGCTTCGAGCTCACGAAGGACTGGTTCGTCGAGGAACGCATCATGATCGGCGCCCGCACGATGGGCGCGAGCACCCGTGCGCTCGAGCTCTCGCTCGCGTTCGCCCAGGAACGGCGGCAGTTCGGCCGGCCGATCGTCGGGTTCCAGGCGATCGAGTTCATGCTCGCCGACATGGCCGCGGAGATCATGGCGGCGAAGTCGCTCCTGTACCGCGTGTGCTGGGAAGCCTCGCGCGGCGATGCCGACCGCAAGCAGACCCACGCGATGGCGAGCGCCGTGAAGCTCGTCTGCAGCGAGACCGCCGGACGGGTGATCGACAAGGCCGTGCAGATCTTCGGCGGTCGTGGGTACATGCGCGAGCAGCCGGTCGAGCGCATGTATCGGGAGCTGCGCGTCGACCGCATCTGGGAAGGGACATCCGAGATCCAGCGGGTGGTCATCGGCAACGAGCTGCAGAAGCGGGGCGCGGACCTCTACACGGGGTGGCCGACGGAGGCGTAGGCGACGGGTCGAAGAACGAGTTCCGCGCCAGGCGACGGCACGGACGTAGATCGGCCCCCGAACAGGCTGACGTTCGCTCGGCCGATCTGGCTTCCACACCCTCCATGATGTCCGTGTGAGGATCCCGATCTTCGAGTCGCTGCACGGGTACCGGCGGGCTCGTTGCGCGCCGACGTCACGGCCGGCGCACTGATCGTCGCGATCGCGATACCGCTCAGCATGGGCATGGCCGAGGTCGCGGGCATGCCGCCGATCGCCGGCCTCTACTCGTGCGTGCTGCCGCTCGTCGCCTACGCGGCATTGGGCTCGTCGAGGCAGCTCGTGATCGCCCTCGATGCCTCGACCGCCGCGATCGTGGCAGCCACGGTCGCCCCGCTCGCCGCCGGCGACCCGGGCCGGTACGCGGCGCTCGTCGCAGGGCTCGCCCTGATGGCCGGGGCGCTGCTGGCGGTCGCTGGGCTCGCGAAGCTGGGGGTGATCGCGGACTTCCTGTCCGAGCCGGTGCTGCTGGGCTACCAGGCGGGCCTCGCGATCGTGGTGATCGCGAGCCAGCTCCCGCGCATGCTCGGCGTGACGGTCGACGCCGACACGACCGTCGGCCTCTACGCCGATTCGATCCGATCCTGGGCGGAGATCGACGCGACCACGGTGGCGATCGCGGTGGGGACGATGGCCGTGATGCTGGTCTGTCGCCGATGGCCCCGCCTGCCGGGCGCGTTGCTCGCCGTCGTCGGCGCCACGCTCGTCGTGGCGGCGGCCGGCCTCGACGTGGCGGTCGTCGGCCCGCTGCCGTCGGGGTTCCCGGCGATCGGGCTGCCCGACCTCGGCTGTCGGACCTCGGCGACCTCGCGCCCGGCGCGGCCGCGGTCGCGCTGGTCGCCGCCGCCGACACGCTCGTGAGCTCCCGGGCCTTCGCCGTGCGCAACGGATACGAGGTCGACGCGGATCGGGACCTGATCGGCCTCGGCGCCGCCAACCTGTCCTCGGGCGTGTCGGGCGGCATCACGGTCAGCGCGAGCGCGGCGCGGACGGCGGTGGCTGAGTCGGTCGGCTCACGCTCCCAGGTCGCGGGTCTCGTGGCCGCGGCGCTGATCTCGCTGGTGCTGCTGGTGGCCACCGGCCTGTTGCGCGACGTGCCGGTGGCGGCCCTCGCCGCCGTGGTCACGATCGCCGTGTCGCGCCTCTTCGAGCCCCGCACCGCCCGAACGCTCTGGCGGGTCCGGCGCGCGGAGTTCGCGATCGCGGTCGCCGCGATGGCGGGCGTGGCCCTGATCGGCGTGCTCGAGGGCGTCGTGATCGCGATGGCCCTCTCGCTCGTCGACTTCCTGCGACGCACGAGCCGCCCGCATGATGCCGTGCTCGGCGTGGTGCCGGGGCGGCTCGGGTTCCACGACGTGGCCCGCGTCCGCGAGGCCGAACAGGTGCGCGGCGCGCTCGTCTATCGCTTCGACGCGCCGCTGTTCTACGCGAACGCGGAGCGGTTCCGAACCAGGGTGCGAGCGCTCATCGGGCGGCGCGACGACGTGCGGATCGTGGTGCTCGAGGCCTCGACGATCCCCGACGTCGACGTGACGGCCGCCCGCATGCTCGGCGAGCTGCGGCAGGAGCTCGGCGACCGAGGCGTGCGGCTCGTCGTGGCCGAAGCGGTGGGCAGCGTGCGCGACCTGCTGGTCGGCGACGAGCTCAAGGAGGACTTCACGCGGCGGACATGTACGACTCGGTGCAGCAGGCGCTCGGCTCGATCGGCGTGGAAAGGTGATCGCCCCGGTCGACATGGAAAGGCAGCGAGGGTTACGTGCCCGGGAACAGCGGCACCCGGAGCGGCGCGCTCACCAGGTCGAGCCACGACATCACGGGGTAGGTCAGCGCGAACGCGCCGAGGCACATCGCCGCGAGGGCGGATGCCTTGGCGGGCCCGCCCATCGAGGAGAGGATCGCCCCGACGATGGCGACCGTGCCGAACAGGACCGCGAGCAGCATCAGGTCGTCGCGCAACGGGCCACCGTTCGCGATCTCGTGCCCGTAGCGCCCGAGCACAGGGGAGTGCGGGCGACTCTGGTAGAGCCAGAGCACGGCGGTCGTGACGGCCCTGCCACCCCGCAGAGGAAGGCGACGACGTCGAGCAGGTTCCCTCGATGTGATGTGGTGGCGACGGCGACCTTCATGGGCTCATCGAACCCCTCGGCCGGGGGATGGCGCAACGGCCGCAAGCCCGAGGGCCGAGGTCCTCAGGTTCCTTGGAGGCACCCGCGCACCTCGTCGGGGAGACCGGCGATCTCGAGCCCCGCGCCGCCCTTCACGAAGTCGTAGGGGATGCCCTGCCACCGCCCCGGCAGGCCCGGATACTCGCGCGCGGTGGTGTCGGCCGAGTCCCACTGGAACCCGGTCCAGTCCGGCGAGCGGAAGCCCTTCGTGTCGTAGGGCGCGACCGCGGCCACACCCCGGCCGAACGTGCGCTGCTCCACGATGAACCGTCCCTGGTAGCTCCAGTCGGACTCCACGTAGAGCTTGATGTACCAACGGTCGATCTCGAGGATGTACCCCTTGTCGGAGGGCGGTGACTCCGGTCCGGTGAAGTAGCGCATGTCGACGACGACGAAGTCCCCTCGACCGGCGCCGTGCGCCGGACGATGCCGAGTGGATCGGTGAACAGCGGGGTGTCGCGAGGCGGCGTCCGCCACCCCTCGACGCAGGTCGGCGACGGCGCTCCTCGAGTCGACGGGGCCGGCTCGGGAGCCGCGGGCCGGGTCGGCGAGGGGGCGACACTGGCCGACGGCATGAACGACTCGCTCGGCGTCGGCGAGCCCGCAGACGGTGCCGACGCGGAAGGCACCGTCGGGCTCCTCGCCGCCGCCGTCGTCGCAGGCCGTCGCCACCGTCGCGAGCAGCGCGAGGACGACGACGAACCTACGCATCGGCGGACGCGATCGGATAGGCCGTTCTGCCTGCTCCTGCACGGCAGACAGTATCGGGGCGCGGTGTGACGAACCTGTGTGCACGGTCCGCCCAGGATAGCGATGGGCCGAGTGGCTTGATACAAAGGGAAGCATGCCCGAACACATGCATCCCCGTGACGAGGAACGCGCGCCGCGCCACCCGATCCCCTACCTCACCCGCCGCCGGTTCCTGCACGGCTCCGCGATGGCGCTCGCCGGCGGCGTGCTCTTCTCGTGCACGGGCGGCAAGGTGGTCCCGAAGCTCGGCGACCCCACGCCCGAGATCGACACCGCGACACCGATCAAGCGCGTCGTCTACGTGATGCTCGAGAACCGCAGCTTCAACAACATGTTCGGCAAGTTCCCCGGCGTGGAAGGCACGACCGTCGGGGTCGAGCTGGGCAAGGAGAAGCCGCTGATCCGATGCCCCGAGTGGCTGCCCGGGCGACATCCCGCACGACCGAGCCGCGCACCTCAACTGCCTCAACGGCGACACGATGGACGGGTTCGGCAACGGGGAGTTCGGCTCGACGTACGCCTACTCGATCTTCGACGAGGACCAGATCCCGAACTACTACACGTGGGCGCGCGAGTACGCGCTCTCCGACCACTTCTTCGCGAGCGTCGGTGGCCCGTCGTACCCGAACCACTACTACTTCATCGCCGGGCAGTCGGGCGGCGTGCTCGACAACCCCGAGAACATCGAGACGCGGGTCGAGGGCGGCCAGCGGTTCAAGAGCTGGGGCTGCGACGCCCTCGGCGACGACGTCTTCGTCTTCGTGAAGGACGACAAGGGCAACCTCACGAAGCACGACACCTGCTTCAGCTACCGCACGGTCGGCCAGCAGCTCAGCGACATCGGCGTCGACTGGGCGTACTACTCGGCGTCACCGGGGCAGGTCGGCTACTTCTGGAACGCCTACAACGGCATCGGCGACGTGTTCCACACCGACATGTGGCACGAGCACATGCGTCCGGTCGATCGCATCGTGCCCGACATCGAGGCCGGCCGAGCTGCCCGCCGTCACGTGGATCACGCCGCGGTTCGAGCTCTCCGACCACCCGCCGTACTCGACGGGCACGCGCACAACTGGGTGAGCGAGATCGTGAACGCGGTCATGCGCAGCCCGATGTGGGAGCACACGGCGATCTTCCTCACGTGGGACGAGTGGGGCGGCTTCTACGACCCCGTGCTGCCGCCCGCCGTCGACGATCTCGGCCTCGGCGTGCGCGTGCCGCTGCTGACGATCAGCCCCTACACCGAGCGCGGCGTCATCGACACCGAGATCGGGGAGTTCTCGACGCCCTTGCGGTTCATCTCCGACAACTGGGGGCTCCCCTACCTGACGCCGCGCATCGAGAAGACGCACTCGTTCGAGCACGTCTTCAACTTCAAGAAGAAGCCGCGCGACCCGGTGTTCGGCAAGACGACCGCGCCGACGTACGGCGGAGCGTTCGCGTTCCCCGACGGATACGAGGGCTGGGAACCGGGCACCGACCCCAACGAGGACCACTTCATCTAGCTCGTCGGCCGCGCCCGACCTGCCCGATGTGCACGACCTCGGCGTCGGACTCGGGGAACATCAGACCCATCGTGCCCGTCCTCCCACCGCACGAGGAACGGGGGTCCACCGTCGTCGCCGCGCACCTCGAGGATCTCGGCGTCGCGATCGGGCTCGCCGATATGGTGTCCCTTGATGCGGAGCACGATCTCCGACCACGGCCTTCATCGTGCTCCTCCTTCAGCCGGAAGGATCTGCCTTCCCCCTCTAGCGTGCGCCTCTCGAGCGGGTCGCCGACGGGCCGAACTTCCCCCGGCAACAAGGACCGTTCGGGACGTGGTGCGACACTCCGCGCATGACCGGACCCGATGAGCCCCGCGACGGCGCTCGCATCGAGACGCCCCGTCCCTCGCTGCGCGAGTTGCGTGAGACCGAGGCGATGGCGAGTGGGCGACCCTGTTGCGCGACACCGGCGAGACGGTCGGCCCGTGCGGACTGATCGTCTGGCCCGACATCGACGGCGCCGAAGAGATCGAGGTCGCCTATCTGCTCGCGGCCACGATCCGCGTGGCCGAGAAGATCGGGATGCGGTTCGAGAAGGATTCGAGTACCACGGGGCGCCGATGGCCCTGTTCGCCTGGTCGGCTTCCCGCTCGGGCTGAGTCAGCCGCCCGAGCGGTCCTCGATCTCCCATGCGTGGTCGAGCACGTGCCACGCGGCCCGCCGCAGGAAGCGTCGAGGCGTCCACATCACCCCACCTCGCGGGCCGCGCTCCGGGAGGTCGCCCGACTTCGCGCGGTCCAGCCCCGCGAGCACGGCGGCGCGTTCGGGTACGCGCCCGGCCCAGGGATCGTCCTCGTCGACGGCCACCCCCTGCCCGGTGAGCTTGCGCAGGTAGCTGACCTCTGCGCCCACGACGTGGCCGACGATCGCCTCGAGCTCGCGACCACCGCCCCGAGGTCCCTTCGTCAACTCCACCCCGTCGGCGGCCGTGCGCCGCGCGGTCGAACGCCGCCCAGCAGGCTTCGAGCACACGGCGCAGCCGAGTCCACTCCCGAGCCGAGATCGTCACCGGCATCGAGCTCGTACACGCCGTCGGGGGCGCCGAAGTCGGTCGTCGCGTTGCCGCCGATCCGCTCGGCGGGCCTGAGGACGCCGCGGACTCCACCGAACGGGACGCCGGCAGCCTTCAGCGACGCGGCGTATCTGGGTCGATAGGCGTCGCAGGGCCTGCATCGCGGCGTCCTCGTCGCGTCCCGGGCGGCACCACCCTGGCCAGGCAGCGGCCGACGCGAACGTGCGCTTCGAGCCGACCTCGACCAGGCAGTCGACCGTCGTCGCCACACCCGCGCCCTAGGGGATCGCGACGACGTAGTCCTCGGCGTCGTCGTCCCACTCGAGCGTGACGAACCCCTGGGTGGCGGCGGCTCGGCAGAACTGCAGGAACCCTCGGTACCCGTACTTCTTCTCGCTGAAGTCGGGGCGCACCTTGCGCACGCGGTTCTTGAGACCCGACAGCTGCACCGTGCCCTGGGCGCCGAGATCGCGCGACGACGTCGCGCAGCAGCTCGAACGCCTCGGTCTCGCCTCCCTGCGACGGCAACGAGACCTCGGGGTCACCCTTCGCCGCCCCCTCGCTCAACTCGATCACGTTGCGTTCGGCGAGGTGGCGCAGCAGCTCGCCGAACGCGCGGAACCCGTGATCGGCCTCGCTGAACGTCGGATCCTTGCGCAGCAGCGCGCGCTTCACCGAGGACGCCAGCACGGGCCCCGTCGCGCTCTGCTCGAGGCCGGCGACGGTCTGCGCGATCAGGATCGCCAGCTGGTTCTCGTCGAGGGGCGCCGTCGACTCCGGCTGTTCCTCGTCCTCGACGGGTTCGGGCTCCGGCTGGGCGGGACGATCCTCGGACGGCAGGCCGGCCACCGCCGCCCTTGCGTCCGCGACGGCGCCGCTCCGCCGGCACGTCGACGCCTTCCAGCGCCTCGTAGTAGAGGAACTCGTCGCAGGCGGGCGGCAGCAGCTTCGAGGTCGACTCCTTGATGCCGACCCCGATCACCCGCTTGTTCAGCTCGCGCAGCTTGTGCACGAGCGGGGTGAAGTCGCTGTCGCCGGTGCAGATCACGAACGTCGTCACGTAGTCGCGCTCGAACGCCATCTCGAGCGCGTCGACGCAGAGCTTGATGTCGGCGGAGTTCTTGCGCGACGCGCCCATGCGCTGGGGGATCTCGATCAGCTCGACGTGACTCCGCGTGAGCATGCGGCGATCCTCGTCGAAGTAGGACCAGTCGGCGTACGCCTTGCGGGCGATCACCCGGCCCCGCTCGGCCAGCGCATCGAGCACGGGCCGCAGGTCGAACCGCATGCCCTCGAGCCGGTCGCGCGCGCCGATCGCGAGGTTCTCGTAGTCGAGGAACAGCGCGATCCGTTCTTCGTCGACGATCCATCGGCCCAGCCTAGTCGGCTCGAGCCGCCATCGACCGAGGGCGAAACAGGGGACGACGGAAGCCGGGCGCTCGCGTTGAGCGGATGGCGGATCAGGCGGGGGTGCCGGTCGCGGGAGCGTCGCCCGTCTCGACCTCGTCGTCGGGCAGGCCGAGCACCGCGGGGTCGGTCGCCTCGATCGGTGTCCCCGACTCGACGAGACCGGCGGCGCGGTCGGCGTCACGCTTGGCGCGCGCGACTCGCCGCTCTTCGCGAGCGGCCGCCTTGCGCGCCTTCACGTCTTGGCGCTGACGCTTCCCGTAGCTCTCCGGCATGCGACCAGGGTACCCGGCGAGCGACGCGGTTGCCCCCTTTCGGCCCAGCCACGGGCGTCAATCGGCATCGCGGTCGGGGAACGCGATGCGCAGCGCCAACGTCACGATCGAGATGATCAGCGCCGCCCAGACGTACGCCCAGAACCCGTCGATCTCGATGCGATCGGTCAGCATCGTCGTCACCCAGAGCACCGCCATGTTGATCACGATCGCGAAGAGACCCAGCGTCACGATCAGGAACGGGATGCTCAGGATGCGCAGCACCGTGCCGAGCAGCGCGTTCACCAGGCCGAGGATGCCCGCGACGATCAGCAGCGAGACGATCCCCTCTCGGAGCTCGATACCGGACACGAGCTCACCGGCCACGAACACGGCGACGGCCGTGATCGCCCACCTGATCAGGATCCTCACCATGCGATCCCCGCCGTCAACGCGTGCGGAGCCGCGGACTGAGCACCTCGTCGAGCGCGAACCCCACCATCGTGAACGACAGCGTGACGAACATGATCGCGACGCCGGGCGGGATCAGCCACCACCACCACCCCGCCGAGAGCGCGCCGGCAGAGAACGAGTCGTCGATGATGCGGCCCCACGAGATCGCGTTCGCCGGTCCGAGCCCGAGGATCGACAGCGTCGTCTCCGACAGGATCGCGAGCGCGATCATCAGCACGGCGTTCGCGAACAGGATCGGGAACACGTTGGGCAGCACATGACGCGTGATCAGGTGCAGATGTCCGGCGCCGAGGGCACGTGAACGCTCGATGAAGGGACGTTCCTTGACCGACAGTGCCTGCGACCGCACGACGCGCGCCGTGCTCGCCCACGAGGTGATCGCGATCACGATGATCACGTTGACGAGCGTGGGTCCGATCACGGAGGTCAGAGCGATCGCGAGCGCGATCCACGGCAACACGAGGAACCAGTTCGTCACGCCGTTGAGCATCGAGTCGACCCGCGTGCCGCCGAAGTAGCCCGCCGTGATGCCGATGCCCGAGCCGATCAGCATCGTGCCGAGCGCCGCCGTGAATCCCACGAGCAGGGAGATGCGCGCGCCCTGCACCATCAGCAGCAGCACGGAGCGGCCGTAGTTGTCGGTCCCCATCGGGTACTCGAGCGACGGGGGGGCGAGCAGCGGGCCGTCGGCGGTCGCCGGCTCGATCGATGCGGGGTCGATGAACATCGGTCCGATCACCGCGACCAGGACGAAGAACGTCAGGACGGCGAGACCCGACCATCCCCTGAGGGTTGCGGCGGAACGTGGCCCAGTGTGCGGCGGCGGTATCCCGGCGGCGCTGCCAGACCAACGCTCGCGGTGACCGGAGCTCCCGTGCGTGCTCGCCCGTCGCCACCTCAGGCCTCCCGCACCCGAGGGTCGAGGTAGCCGTACGTGATGTCGGCTGCGAGGTTGAACGCGATCACGGCGGCGCTCGAAAGCAGGAACACGCCCTGGATCACCGGGTAGTCGAGCTGGTTGATCGCCTCGTACGTCAGCAGACCGAGGCCGGGCCACGAGAAGACCGCTTCGACGACGATCGCGCCGCCGAGCACGAACCCGAAGTTGAGGAAGATCAGCGTGAACGTGGGCAGGAAGGCGTTGGGCACGACGTGTCTCCGTCGGACCTGATACTCGGGCACACCCTTCGCCCGGGCGCTCATGACGAAGTCCTCATGGGTCACGTCGATCATCGACGAGCGCATGATGATCGCGTACTGCCCCAGATACCCGAGGGTGAGCGTGAGCAGCGGCAAGAAGAGGTGGTTGAGCACGTCGACGAGCCGAGCGACACCGGTCTCGCCGCCCGACTCGTAGCCGCCGGCCGGGAACAGCCCGAGCATGCCCGACAGGACCAGCAACAACAACATGCCGAGCCATCCTTCAGGGATCGAGTACAGGGCGAGCGAGCCGTACAGCGTCGTGGTGTCGAAGGCGCTCCCTCGCCGCCACCCACCCTTGATGCCGATCCAGATACCGATCACGGTGGACAAGAGCGTGCCGAGGCCCACGAGCAGCACGGTCGGCCAGACGCGGGACCAGATCGTCGACGTCACCTCCCGCGCCGTGCGCAGCGACACCCCGAGGTTGCCCGTGAGCGTCTCCCGCACGTAGGTGACGTATTGAGAGCCGAGAGGCTGGTCGAGCCCGAGCTGTTCCTGGAGGGCCGCGACATCGGCTTCGGAGAGTCGCTGGCTCCTCGCGAGCAAGCCGACGGGATCGCCGGGCAGCACGCGGAAGAGGAAGAAGTTGAACGTGAGGACGAAGGCAAGGGTGGCGACCGCCTGGACCACCTTCCGGAAGACGTAACGCCGGGCACCCATCGACCTCTCCGCCCGTCGCCGCCGTCAGATCTCTTCGAGCTCGCGCCGGCGGGTCCTCCGCGACGTCGAGACGATCAGACCGGTCGTCACCACGGCCGCTGCGAGCCATGCCCACCCGGGCAGCCCCCCGGCCCCACCGGATGAGCCCGCGACCGTGTCGTCAACGGGCCGGAGCTCGACCAGCGAGTCGTAGTTGTAGCCGGGCAGCAGGTAGCCGTCGGCGCCCGGCGCGGGCACCCATCCGGCGAAGCGGTCGTCCCGGTACGCCTGCAGCCACCCGGGATAGGCGAGCACGACGCTCGGCGCCTGCTCGTACGCACGGCGCTGCGCCTCGAACACCACTGCCTGACGTTCCTCGCGATCGAAGATGTTGCCTTGTTCCTCGTACAACCCATCGAAGGTGGGATCCTGCCAGCAGCCGTCGCTCCACGCACCGCACTGCTCCGACGTGAAGACGAACAGCTGGTAGTTCGGGTCGGGATCGCCGCTCCAGTACCAGATGTACGCGTCGAAGTTGCCCGTTCCCCAGTAGTCGCCCATCTTCGCGTCGCTCACGGGCCGCAGATCGACCCGCACCCCGATCGCCGCCAGGTATCCGACGATCAACTCGCCGGACTCCACGGCGCCGGTCGTGTCCTGCGACGCGGGCACGAGGAGCTCGAGCGGCTCGCCCGTCTCGGGATCCTCGCGGATGCCGTCGCCGTCGGTGTCGGTGTACCCCGCCTCATCGAGCATCACGTTCGCAGCGGCCGGGTCGAACGAGATCTCCTCGTCGGCCGGGATGTCGAGGTGCCAGAAGGCCGATGCTGGGCGGATGATCGTGTCGCCCGGCGTCGCGGTCCCCCGGTACACCTTCTCGGCGATCGCCTGCTTGTCGATCGCCATCGCGATCGCGTGGCGAACCGTGATGTCGTGGAGCGCGGGCAGGGCGTCGGCATCGGGCCCCTGGCCCCCGAAGTTGAAGGCGAAGTTGAGCCACCAGTCCGAGACGACCCGTTGGACGGAGACGCCGTCGATCCCCTCGACCGATTCGATCAACGAGGGCTTGATCCCGTCGGCGAAGTCGATCTCGCCGTTGCGGAGCGCTTGGATCATGGCTTCCTGGTTCGAGTACAGGCGGTACTCGATGCGGTCGAGCTGCGGTTCCTCGCCCCAGTAGTAGGGGTTGCGCTCCATCGTCCAGCCCTGGCCGGGCGCCCACTCGGTGAGCACGAAGGGGCCGCTCCCGATCGACGGCGTGTTCTGAACGCCGCGGATCTCGCGCAGCTCCCGGCCGTCGTAGGGCGCCCAGACCGCCTCGGGCACGATGTAGACCCACGGCGGCATGTCCGGGGCGAACGTCGGTTCTTCGGCTTTCCAGATCAGGGTTCGCTCGTCCGGCGTCTCGAACGTCGGGTCGGACGGGAAGTAGCTCTTGTACTGCGGGATCTTGTTGTCGATCACGAACCGATAGGTGAACGCGACGTCGCGCGAGGTGAGCGGCGAGCCGTCGCTCCACCGCAGGCCTTCCCGCAGGGTGCAGGTCCATTCCGTTGAGTCGTCGTTCGGCTCGCACCCGGTCGCGAGGCTCGGAGCGGGCGAGAGGTCCTCGGCCGCGAACTTCAGCATCATGTCGTACTGCACCGTCACGACGCTCCAGTCGCTGCCGGCGCTCACGGCCCACGGGTTGTCGGTGATCAGGTCGGAGACGACGCCGACCGTCAAGACCAGGTCGTCGTCGGCAGGAGACTGGGCCCCCGCGAACGAGGGAGCCAGGGCGCCGACCATCGCGATCGCGACCATGAGTGAGGCCGGCGCTCCGAGCACTCGGTACGGCACTACCCCTGGCCCTTCGTCGTGATGATGCGAGCCTCATGCCGACCTCCGGTCTCCGTTCGTCGATGTTCCCTCATTCAAAGCCTGGAGGACCTCATCGTGTACGGCTCCGTTGGATACGAGCAGATCATCGCCCGGGGCCGGGCGGCCGCCGGCCAGCGTCGAGATGCAGCCGCCCGCCTCCTCGACGATCAGGCTGGTCGCCGCCCAGTCCCACCTCTGGCATGGCTCGTGCTCGAGCAGAGCCTCGACCGACCCCTGGGCAACGAGCAGGTGTGCCCAGGCGTCGCTCAACCCGCGCGTTCGCCGGGCGCGGCCGGCCACCCGCACGAGCGCATCGGTCTTTCCGCCGGCGATCCACTCTTCCACAGCGGAGTGCGCCACGAACGAGTCCGTGAGCCTGCCGACGTCGGAGACCTTCAGGCGACGGCTGCCCCGCCACGCCCCGCCACCCCGGGTCGCGTGGTAGCGATCACCGATCGCCGGCGCATCGGCGACTCCCACCGCGGTGACCCCGTCGATCTCGAGCCCGATCAGGGTGGTCCACAGAGGGATGCCCTCCGCGTAGAGCTTCGTGCCGTCCACAGGATCGATCACCCACCTGCGCCCGTTCGTGCCTTCCTGCAGCCCCTCCTCCTCGCCCAGCACCCCGTCACCGGGGAAGCGTGAGGAGATCGCGTCTCGGATCGCCTGTTCCGCGTGTCGATCCACCTCGGTCACCGGCGTCTCGTCGGCCTTGAGCTCCACGGGCAGCCGATGCCCGAACCACGACAAGGTCACCTCGGCGGCCGCATCGGCGAGCTCGTGACGCGAACGCGAGGTCCGCGCTCAGATCGGGTTCGACCATGCCCTGCGTCCCCGCTCGTCCTCGACCACGATCCGCCGGTACGGCAACTCCAATCGGTGGCTCGAAGCGGGCGCGCACCACGAGACCGAGGTCGTCGCGCTCGAGCACCCTCGCATCCTCCTGTCGGTTGCGGACGTCGGCACGCACCGCCCAGCCCGTCTCGTAGCGCGACATCATCACGACCGCGCGCGCGGGACTGCAGCGCACCTCGAGGGCATCGCCGTCCACCGCCACGTCGAGCAGCACCGGACCGTTCGTGGCGTAGTGGTGCCCGCGGCGCAGCGCCTCGAGCACCGCCTCCTCGGTGCGCTCGGCGGCCCTCACCATCGTCCAGGCATCGTTGATGTCGAACCCCGGGTAGTGACAGTCGTCGGTCGCGAACCCCCACAGGCGCCGGCCGCGCTCCAGGCACTGATCCCACACGTAGCTCGAGTCCCCGCGCAGGTTCTCGCGCTCGGCGCTGGAGTTGAAGAGCTCGAGGCCGTGGGTCCCCTCGACGGCGAGCAACGTCTCCAGCGGCATGCCGCTCCAGCACGGATGCGCGACGAACGAGACCCCGCCCTGCTCGGCGATGCACCGAGCGGCGGCGCTGAGATCGGGGAACGTCTTGTAGTGGTACGCGTCGATCGGCCCCCACTTCGCGCGGTCCCCGCCCGGGTCCTCGGGGATCTCGGAGATGCCGATCGCGAGGATCTCGCTGTCGGTGAGCGCTCCCGCGGAGGGATCGGCGGCGAGTTCCGCACCGGTGATCACGAGGCACCGCTTCGTCGACGGCTCGTGCGTCAACGTCCAGTGATCGGTGATCGTGCAGACGTCGAAGCCGGCCCACTCGTGGTGTCGGACGTGCGCGTCCGGATCGAGCTCGCCGTCGGAACGGGATGTGTGGGTGTGGAAGGCGCTCTTCAGCCACTCCCCGTCGACGTCGAACGGGTTGCCGTCGGTCACGCTCGCTCCTCCTCTGCCGGTGTCGGCGCGGACGCTACGGAGGAGTGCGGCGTCGCACAAGGGAGGACGTGCCGTCAGGGCAACAGATGAGTACTGTTCATCTCGATGCGACCGACCGATGGCGCCGCCCGGGTGGTGCGTGTCCTCGAGGCGCTCGGGCGCGCGCCCGAGGGACTCGGGGTCTCCGACCTCGCACGCGCGCTCGACGTGCACCGCTCGACCGCCTCGCGCCTGCTCGGTACCCTGGCGGCGAACGGCATGGTCGAGCGCGACGCGATCAGCCAGCGATACCGGCTCGGCGCTCGCATGGTGGGGCTCGCGGCCACGGCCGTCGCCCGCATGCCGGTGGTCAGCCAGGCTCGGCCCGAGCTCGAACAGCTCTCGACGGCGACCTCGGAGACCGTCAACCTGGCGATCCGCGACGGGTTCCACGTGGTCTACGTCGACCAGGTGACCCCTGCGGTGACGGTCGTGATGGCGAGCTGGGTCGGGCGCCGCAGCCCCGTGCACGCGAGCTCGAGCGGCAAGGTGCTCCTCGCATGGGGAGATCCCCGTTCGCGACGGAGCGTGCTCCGACGCTCCCTCGAGGCAATCACCGACCGCACGATCACGGACCCCCGACGGCTGGAGCGCACCCTCGACGAGGTCCGAAGACGAGGCTACGCGTCGAGCTCGGGTGAGCTCGAGGAAGGGCTCGTCACGGTCGCCGCCCCGGTGCTCGTGGGCGGGCGAGCCGTCGCGGCCGTGAGCATCTCAGGCCCCGCATACCGCCTGCCCGGCCGGGATCTGCCGGGGCTCGGGCGTCGCGTGATGGAGTCCGCCGCCGCGGTCGCCCACCGGATGACGGGGCGCACCAGCTCGCACCCGGCGGGCTCGGGCCGACCTGGTGTCGCGTGACGTCGCACCCCACGGTATCCTTGCGCCGTGGCGACCTACGAGTACATCTGCCTCGGGTGCGAGCAGCCGTTCGAACAGCGACGATCGATGAACGCCTCGGTCGACACCGCGCTGGGATGCCCGTCGTGTGGCAGCGAGCGGGTGCGACGCCGCTTCTCTGTGTTCTCGGCGGGCACCGCCCCCGCGGGTGGCGTCGCCGGCCCGGCGCCGTCGGCAGGCGGCGGATGCTGCGGTGGCGGCGGCTGCGCCTGCGGCGGCTGATCCCTCCCGAGGCGAGGGGCAAGCCTTCGGAAGCGTCCCGCCCGGCCCTGACCTAGGCTCGCCCGCATGGACGCGATGGCCCTCGACTTCTGGCTCGGCGAGTGGGATTGCGCCTGGGACGGTGGGCACGGCACCAACTCGGTCACCCGCGAGCTCGACGACGCGGTCGTGCTCGAGCGGTTCGATGCCCGGGCACCGGAGGCGTTCCGCGGCATGAGCGTCTCGGTCTACGACGAACACGTAGGGTGGCGTCAGACCTGGGTCGATTCGAACGGGAGCTACTGGCACCTCGTCGGCGCGACCCTCGGCGACGGCAGCCTGTCGTTCGGCACCCCCACACCCGTCGACGCCGAGCACGTGTTCAAGCGCATGGTCTTCTCGAACGTGGAACGCGACGGCTTCGATTGGCGCTGGGAATCCTCACCGACCGGCGACGCATGGCACGAGCGCTGGGCGATCCGGTACACGCGACGGACTTAGCGCCTACTTCAGCCTGATCTTCTCCGACGTCTCGACCTGGATCACCTTGCCGTCCTGCAGCACGAGCACCACGGTGCCGTAGACGATCCCGCCCAACAGGTCGTGCACGTGCAGCAGCAGCTCGCGCTGCTCGGGTGAGAGCCCCGCGAAGCGGAGCACCTCGGTCGGGATCTCCCGATCCGAGGAACCGTCGTCGCCGTCCACGACCCGCAGCGGCACGCTCGCGCTCACTCCCCGACCGTGGCCTCGCCCTGATCGAACGCCTTGGGGTTGCGCAGGTCGACGCTGACGAGGTCGCCCTCCGAGGCGCCGGCGAGATCGGATTGCGGAACGTGCGCGACCAGGGTGTGGTTCCCGTCGCCATCGAGACGGATCGTGAGTCGCGCGAGCCAACCGAGCGACGAGATCCGCTCGACCCGACCGATCGCGAGCGGCGCGCCGTCGGCTCCGTGGCCGTTCGCACCCTTGGGCGTCACCCGAACGTCGTGGGGGCGCACGAACGCCGTCGCTGCCGACCCTTCCTCGAGGTGCTCCTGCCCCGGGGACCCGGAGGCCCCGAGGTGCACGTGGCCACCCTCGACCACGCCGTGCAGGACGTTCGCCGAACCGACGAAGCCGGCGACGAACGGGGTCTTCGGATCGTCGTAGATCTCGCTCGGGGAGCCGACCTGCTGCACGCGGCCCTCGTGCATCACGACGATCTGGTTCGCGAGCTCGAGCGCCTCTTCCTGGTCGTGGGTCACCAGCAGGCTCGTCACGCCGAGCTCGCGATGGAGCTCGTCGAGCCACTGCCGAAGGTCCTGGCGGACCTTCGCGTCGAGCGCACCGAACGGCTCGTCGAGCAGCAGCACCTCGGGCCGCGGGGCCAGCGCTCGGGCCAGCGCCACCCGCTGGCGCTGCCCGCCCGAGAGCTGGTCGGGGTAGCGCTTCGCGAAGTGCGTGAGCTGCACGAGCTCGAGCAGCTCGTCGACGCGCGCCTTCCGATCGGATCGTCGCCTGCTTGCGCACGGCGAGCCCGAACTCCACGTTCTGCGCCACCGTCATGTGCCGGAACAGCGCGTAGTGCTGGAACACGAACCCGACGCGACGCTCCTGCACGCTCTTGGGCGTGAGCTCCACGTCGCCGAGCCAGATGCGTCCTTCGTTGGGGGTCTCGAGGCCCGCGATCATGCGCAGGACCGTGCTCTTGCCCGAGCCCGACGGCCCGAGCAGCGCGGTGATCGCGCCGCCGGGAGCCGTGAACGACACGTCGCGCACGGCCTCGAACGAGCCGAACCGTTTGGTGAGCTGCTCCACCACGATCGGCGTGCTCATGTGCGTACCTTCCTTCCTTCGATGCGATGGCGAGCCGTCTCGATGCCGACGAGCAGCACGATCGAGACGGCGGCGAGCGTGAGGGCGACGATGTACGCCTCGGCCTCCTGCCGCTCCTCGATCGCCGTGAAGATGAACAGGGTGGCCGTCTCGGTCTTCCCCTTGATCAGGCCGCTCACGATCAGCACTGCCCCGATCTCACCGATCGATCGCGCGATCGTGAGGGCGACGCCGTAGAGGATCCCCCACCGGATGTTCGGCAGGGTGACCTTCCGCCACGTCTGCAGGATCGATGCGCCGAGGGTGCGCGATGCGTCCTCCTCGTCCTTGCCGATCTCCTCGAGCACCGGCACGACCTCGCGGATCGTGAACGGGATGCAGATGAAGATCGTGACGAGCACCATCGAGGGCACGGCGAAGATCACCTGGATGCCGCGAGCCTCGAAGAACGGCTCGAGCCACCCGCCGAACCCGAAGAGGATCACCGCCGCGAGCCCGACGGTGACCGGCGACAGCGCGAACGGCAGGTCGACGAGCGCGTTCAGCAGCGACTTGCCGACGAAGCGCTGCCGCACGAGCACCCAGGCCGTGATCACGCCGAAGAACGTCGTCACCACCACGGTGATCACCGTGATCACGCCCGGTGAGGAAGAACGCGTGCTGCACGTCCGGGCCTCGAGAAGGTCTCGACGACCTTCGACCAGCCCGGCTTCGAGCGCGGTGTAGACGATGCCCACGAGGGGCAGCAGCAGCAGGACGCCGACGTACATGATGCACGCGCCGACGATCAGGCTGCGCACGAGGCGCCGGCGACCGCTGCCCGGAAGGGAGACGGGGGGGCTGGGAGGGGGTCCTCATGCGTCGTCCTCCTTCCGCTTCAGGAGGCGAGCGGTCACCAGCACGAGCACGAACGAGATGCTGAACAGCAGCGTCGCGACCGCCGCCGCCTCGATCGGGCGGAACTGGTTCGCGAGCTGGAAGATGAAGACGGGCGCGGTGAGGGTCTCTCCGGCCCGGTTGCCCGCGACGAGCACGACGCTGCCGAACTCGCCGAGGCAGCGCGCGAACGTGAGCAGCGTGCCGCCCACGATCGCGACCCGGATCGCCGGGAACACGACTTTGCGGAACGTGGTGAGGCTATTCGCGCCGAGCGTCGCAGCAGCCTCTTCCTCCGCATCGTCGAGCTCTTGGAGCACGGGTTGCACGCTCCGAACCACGAGCGGCAGCGTGACGACGAGGAGCGCGAGCATGATCGCGATCGGAGTGAAGATCACTTGGATCCCCAGCCGATCGAGGAACCCTCCGATCGGCGACGCGGGACCGTACAGGGCCACGAGCATCACTCCTGTGACGAGCGTGGGGATCGCGAGCGGCAGATCGACGACCGCCGACAGGAGTCGCTTCCCGGGGAACGAGAAGCGCACGAGGACGTAGGCGAGCATCGTGCCCATCACCGCGTTGATCAGGGCCGCAAGGGTCGACGTGATCAGTGTGAGGCGGATCGCTGCCGTCGCTCCGGGGATCGCGAGGGCGGTGCGCAACCCTTCGAGGCCTTCGCTGAACCCCTTCGAGATGACCGCGATCACGGGCAGGGCCACCATGGCGCCGAGGTAGACGAGAGCAACGCCGCGCAGCGTGTATCGCCGCAGCCGTGCAGCTGACCGCGGAGAGAGCCGGGTCCGACTGCGTTCGATCGTGATCTGCGCGGCGCTGCTCATCGTCGTCTGGTGGTCCTTTCCGTGTGGACCGTCTCGGTCAGCCGGCGATCGCCTGGGTGACGATGCCGCTGTCGCTGAACAGTTCCTCGTTCAGGGCGTCCCAGCCGCCGATCTCGTCGACCGTGAACAGGTCCTCGATCGGCGGGAACTGGCCTCCGCCCTTCTGGGCTTCCTTCTTGTCGGTCGAGCGCAGGAAGCCGGTGTCGGTGAAGATCTCCTTGGCCTCGTCGGAGTGCAGGTACTCCACGAACGCCTCGGCCACATCACGCACACAGTGCTCGTCGACCCACTGGTCCACGATCGCGACCGGGTTCTCGATCAGCACGGTCGACGGCGGGTAGACCGCCTCGTCCTCCAGACCCGCTTCCCGGGCTGTGAGCACCTCGTTCTCGTAGGTGATCGCGACGTCGCCGTTGCCGGCCTCGAAGTTCTGGATCGAGTCGCGGGCGTTCTTGTCGAACACGATCACGTTCGACAGCACGTCCTGCATCAGCGTCGTCGCACCCGCGGTGTCGTCCTTCGTCACGCCGGCGTAGCCGCGGAGCGCGGCTCCCCACAGGGAGACGAGGTTCCAGCGCGCGCCGCCGCTCGATGCGGGGTCGGGCGTGAGGATCTCGACGCCATCGGCCGCGACGTCGTTCCAGTCCTGGATGCCGAGTGGGTTGCCCGGCCGCACGTCGAAGACGACGACCGAGGTGGACACCATGCCCTTGTCGGGCGCGTCGGTCCAATCGCTCGTGATCAGTCCGGCGTCGGCGATCTGGTCGACGTCGGGAGCGAGCGAGAGGGCGACCACGTCTGCCTCGTAACCGGCGATCACGTTCGCCGCCTGCGTGGTCGAGCCCGCGTAGGACTCCTGGAAGATCACGTTTTGGTCGTCGTGCTCTTCCTTCCACTTCGACACGAAGGCCGGGATGATCTTGCCGTAAGCCTCGCGGGGCGTGCTGTACGCCGCGAAGTTGATCACGGGCGTCTCGGCCGGCGTGCAGCCCGCGGCCGACGACTGGGTATCGCCGTCGCCCGAGTCGGACGAGCATGCCGCGAGGATCGTCAGCGGGACGAGGGTGAGCGCGATGGAACGCGCCCAACGGGCAGACGCGTGAGCGCCTCGCCGTGAGAGGGAAAACATCCGTGCTCCTTTCGATGACCGGCCAAGATGCCGGGGCCTGGGTGCTCGGCCTCCGGTGGTCCGGTCAACCGAAAGGGTCTGTGCGGCCGATCTCGATGCTGCAGATCGGCCGGCCTTTCGAGTGCAGCGCCTCCGGGTGCTCCGGTCGGCGTGACGTGTAGAGAAGTACTTGCTCGGTACGGGAGTGTCAAGGAGATCCGGCAGACTCCGTCCTTCCCGCCATGAGAATGCAACACAAGTCCGATACCGCATAGGCCTGATGGCCGTTGACCCTCCCCCGATGGCGGCGGTACCCTCGTCGTGCAGCTGACCGGAAAGACCGGAGGCCGCAACGCATCGGGGGAACGCACGTTCCCGCATCGCGTTGCGGCCGCTTTCGTTTCAGGAGAGAGCCTGACGATGGCCAAACGTTCCAAGGAGCTCGAACGCGACCTCGAGAAGGAAGCGCAGCTGGTCGAGATCGACGGCGAGTTCTGTGTGCCGGTCGAGGCGAACCAGGCTCGATACCTCATCGACTGGGGGCCGTTCGAGGCACCTCGGTCGCCTTGGGATATCGCGAGGAAGCTCCTGCTCTTCGTGCCCGCGATGTTCCTGTTCATCCTCGCCGTGCAGCTGATGAAGGAAGGCGCGGCGGCGGTCGGCCCGCAGATCGAAGGGCAATTCCCGTTCGCCAACGGCGTCTCGACGCTCGGCGCAGGCTGGCTCGGCGCCTACTTCGTGCTCTCGGGCTCGCCGGTCGCCGCGACCGCGATCAGCCTCTTCGGCGCCGGCACGCTCACGAAGCTGCAGGCGTTCACGATGTTGTCGGGATCGCGCCTCGGCGCATCGTTCATCGTGCTCTTGACCGGGTTCCTCTACGCGACGAAGCAGGCGAAGGTCCAGGTCGCGGCGGGGGCGTCGCAAGCCGACATCAGGCGTGGGCGCAGCGACTCGATCGGCATCGGCATCCAGGCGATGACGATGACCGCGATCGTCTACCTGCCAGGCATGCTGATCGGTTACGCGATCATCCGAGCCGGATGGCTCGACGGCTTCGATCTACACGCGTCGGGCAAGCTCGACGCGATCCTCGGCAAGCTGTGGGGTCCGATCGTCGACGTCATCTCGACGAACGTACCGGGGTGGTCGCTGTTCCTGATCGGACTGGGCGTGATCCTCGTGTCGTTCAACCTGATCGACCGGGTGCTGCCCCACGTGAGCAGCGACGCCACCGCCTCGAAGCGAGCGGCCTGGCTGAAGCACCCGTGGACGATGTTCTTCCTCGGCTGCATCGTCGCGACGCTGACACTGTCGGTCTCGGTCGCGCTCACCGTGCTGGTGCCGCTGGCCGCCAAGGGGTTGATCAAGCGGGAGGAAGCGCTTCCGTACATCATGGGCGCGAACATCACCACGCTGGCCGACACGCTGGTGGTCGCGATGCTGCAGCCCACACCCGACGCGGCGCAGGTCGTGCTGGCAGAGGCGGTCGGCGTGACGATCGTGTCGCTCGTGATCCTCGCCTTCCTGTACAAGCCGGTGCAGCGGTCGGTGCTGCGGCTCGACGACTACCTCGTCTCGAGCAACCGGCGCCTCGCGCTGTTCGTCGGAACGCTCTTCCTCGCGCCGATCGCGCTGCTCGCGACGGGATTCTTCTACGCGACCTCATGACCGAGACGGCCGAAGAGGCCGACGTACACTCCGACCGTGAGCGACGACACCACCACCGACGCAGGCCCGCAGGGCACCGCCGACGAGCGGTTCGCCGCGCTCGAGCTCTCCGAAGAGGAGCGTCTGGTGCTCGCGAAGGTCGCCGACATCGTGCGACGCATCAACTACGGCACCGTCGTCCTCGTGATCCAGGACGGCAAGGTCGTGCAGATCGAGATGGCCGAGAAGTTCCGGCTGCGATGAGGGTCGATCGATGAGCGACGTGATCACCACCGAGCTGCGCCCCGCGGAGACCCCCGGCGAGGGGCCCCCCAAGCTCGCCGTGCACGACCTCGTGAAGACGCGGCGCTCGACGAGCGGGGCCGTCGTCACCGCCGTCGATCACGTCACGTTCGATGTGCGGGTCGGGGAATTCCTGTGCCTGTTGGGCCCGTCGGGCTGTGGGAAGACATCCATCCTCAACGTGTTGGCCGGTCTCGACGAGCCCACCTCGGGCGAGGCGCTGCTCGACGGACGCCCGATCGCCGGCCCCGGCCCCGACCGCGCGGTGCTGTTCCAGGAGCCCGCCCTGTTCCCCTGGCTCTCGGTCGCCGGCAACGTCGATCTCGCGCTGAAGCTGACCGGCACCCCGGCATCGGAGCGACCCGACCGCGTGCGTACGTGGCTCGGGAACGTCGGCCTCGAGCCGTTCGCAGGCGTGCAGCCGCACGAACTCTCCGCCGGCATGCGCCAACGGGCGCAGCTCGCGAGGGCGCTCGCGACCGAGCCCGACGTACTGCTGGGCGACGAGCCGTTCGGCGCGCTCGACGCCCAGGCGCGCGAGCTGCTGCAGGACGAGGTGCAGCGTGTGTGGCTCGAGCGGGGCGGACGCAAGACGTTCGTCTTCGTCACCCACAACGTGCGGGAAGCCGCGCTGCTCGCCGATCGCGTGCTCGTGATGTCGGCGGCGCCGGGGAGGCTGCTCGAGGAGGTGCGCATCAGCGCGCCCAGGCCGCGCCAGCTCGACGACGTGCTCGTGGCCCGCGTCGTCTCCGACGTGCACGAACTGCTGATGCGAGAGGTGGAACGGGCGCGCGCCGAGGGCAGCGACCGGCCGATCGTCGCCGAGGAGTCCGACCGATGAGCGCCGTCACCGCGTCCGACGCGCCGCGGATCGGCCTGCGGCGCCTCGTGCACGAGGTCGGTCCGCCGCTTGTCGGCATCACCGGTCTGATCGCCGTCTGGGCGGTCATCGCCGCGCTCACGACCACCGAGGGCGTGCCGTCGCCGCTCGAGACATGGAACGCGTTCGTCGCGGGCATGGCCGACGGCACGATCCCCGAAGCGACGCTGAAGACGCTGATCAGGCTCGTGTTCTCGTTCGCGTTCGCGGTCGTGTTCGGCACGCTGCTCGGGGTCGCCTTCGCCCTGAACGAGTTCGCGCGACGCTCGCTTCGTCCGCCGGTCGTGGCGCTGCAGATCGTGCCGTTCGTGGCCTGGGTGCCGATCGCGGTGATCTGGTTCGGGGCGACCGAGCGCGCGGTCGTGTTCGTGACCGTGGTCGGCTCCTTCCCGTCGGTGACCCTGGCCACGATGGCGGCGATGCGGCAGGTGCCCCCGATCCTCAAACGCGCCGGCCGCACCCTCGGCGCCGACGGATGGACGCTCTACCGCGACGTGATCCTGCCCGCCGCGTTGCCGGGGTTCATCGCAGGGTTGCAGCAGGCCTGGGGCTTCGCCTGGAAGGCGCTGATGACGGCCGAGCTGATCATCGCCGCGGCGGGCGCCGTCGGGCTCGGACACCTTCTCGCCGAGGAAGCCGACGACGTGCCCGCACTCGTGGCCGTCGTCGCGGTGATCGCCGTCATCGGCGTGCTCGTCGACTACCTCGTGTTCAACCGGCTCGACCGCCGCGTGCGGCGACGACGAGGCCTGTTGCTCGAGGGCTGACGCGCGGCCGCACCGAGGCGCCCTACTGCTCGATCCGGAAGCGGATGCGAACGTGGGTGTGGTACTCGGCGATCTTCCCGTCGGCGACCGAGGCGCTCGTTTCGAGGACGTCCATGCCCTCGATGCCCCGGATCGTCTTCGAGGCCTCGGTGAGCGCCTCCTGGGCGGCGGCGCGCCACGATTCGCCGGACACACCCACGAGATCGATCGTCTTGATCACCGCCATCGTCTCTCAGCCCTCCTCGTAGACGGCCACGAACCGCCGGTAGTTGTTCGCGATCTGGGCGACGGCCTCATCCCGGGGCATCGCGCCGTCGACGAAGAACTTCAGGGGGTTCCACCAGATCGAGCGGCCGATCGCGAACCCCTGGTAGCCGGGCACGCCTCGGGCGGCCCGCAGCCACGCATCGACGGCAGCGTCGTCCGCGCCCCGGCCGAGCACGACGCACCCGACGCCGTCGCGCCCGCCGATGCGGCACTGCTCGGCGATCTCGGCGCACTTGGCGGGGTCGTCGATGCCCTCGATCTTCCAGATGTCGGGCTCGATGCCGGTCTCCTGCAGCTCAGCGATCGCGACCTTCATCAGATCGGGGCGAAGCTCCCGGTCGTAGCGGAGGCTGTCGTTGCCGGCCACCTCGAGTTGGTGTGCCTCGGCCGGCACCAGCAGCTCGAAGAGGAACCTGCGATCCGTGTGGTGCAACCAATCCGAGAGCTGCTTGAGCCGCGCCGACTGGGCCGCGTTCATCGCGCCGTCGCCCTCGGGGTTGTAGCGTACGAGCACCTTCGTGAAGGTTGGATCGAACGCCTCGATGTGCGCGCCGAACTCCGAGCCGTACTCGAAGTCGAAGTCGTTCTGGCCGGACTTCTCGGCCGGCATCGCGAGCACCATGCCGGCCTGCTTCGCGTCGTTGGCGACCTGCGTGCCGAACTGCTCGTCGACCAACACGCCCGCGGTCGACGCGTCGACGCCGTCGGCGAGGGCCCGCTGCATGCCTTCGAAGATCACGCGCTTCGCATCGATGATGCGCTGGGCCTCGTCGGGACCGGGCGCACCCTCGATACCGAAGAACTTCTTCTGGAACGACCCCCGATGATCGAAGGCCAGGATGAAGAGCGTGCCGCTATACCCGAGCGTCATGGTCGTCTCCTCGCGTCCTCGCCCGCCTGATGCCCGCATGCTACCCATCCGCGACGTCGTCATTCCCGCTCGAAATCGTCGACCGGCGCGATCAGCTCGACCGGCACCGGGACCGCCGCTTCGCGGAACCGCAACCCGTCAGACGGCGAGCAGATCACGAAGCCGTAGTGGATCGGCACCGCGACCGACGGCTCGATCGCCTTCGCCAGGTCGGCGGCAGCCCTCCAGTCCATCGTGAAGTGCCCTCCGATCGGCAGGAACGCGACGTCGGCTCGGACGTCGTCGAGCTCCGGAGCATGGTCGGTGTCGCCGGCGTGGTAGTACGTCGTGCCTCCGAGCTCGATCACGTACCCGACCCACCCGTTCCTCTTCGGATGGAACTCGAGCGCCTCCTCGCGCGTGTTGTAGGCCGGCACGGTCGAGATGGACACACCACCGACCACGTGCGTCTCGCCCGGTCGCACCGCCGTGACGTCGCCGCCGAGCTCGTCCGCCACGTCGAGGGGCGCGACCAGCTTCGTGCGAGATCGCCGAAGGACGTCGATCTCCTCGGGCCGGAAGTGGTCGAAGTGCGCGTGGGTGATCAGGATCAGGTCGGCGGGCGGAGGATCGTCACCGGTCCCCCACGGATCGATGTAGACGGTCCGCTCCGCGTCCTGCCAGCGCAGCGCCGCCTGCCGGAACCACGTGACGTGCTCGAGCACGCGTCGCCTCCTGTCCCTCGAGACGTCACAGTCTGACGGACCGAAGGTCGTGTCGGCCAGGTCGTGAGGGCGGCGGACGCGGAGACTTGCCACCCCGGTCGGGGGTGTACGATTCTCGACGGGCCCACCGAGGATCTCGGAGGTTCTGAGGCTGACCAGACGCCCTGGAGGCCGTGACCGTCGACGTCACGTGTCGAAAGGGGAACGGTCCATGGAAGTCTTCATCCTCTGTTGCTGTGCCGCGGTCCTCTTGGGCATCGTCAACTACTTCAGCCTCGTGCGCCCCCGGATGGACGACACCGGCCCCTTCCGGCAAGAACCGAGAAGCGAGGCATGGTGGTCGCCAGGGGGCTCGAACCTCCGCGTCGCCGGCCGGGCTGACGGTCGACCCGGCGCGTCCACGCGCATCGATGACGAGATCAGCCGATGAGGAAGAAGGGGCCCGCGTTCGGTCGTCGGTAGTCTGACGGACCGACATGGACGAGCGCGAACCCGACCCGGTGGAGCAGGAGCTCGAGGCGACCGCCGGGCTCCGGGCCAGCATCTCCTTGCTGCAACGAAACCGCGATTTCAGACGGCTGTTCCTGGCGTCAGTGATCTCGCTCGGCGGCGACTGGTTCCTCTTCGTGGCGATCACGTCGCTGATCGTGGAGACGACGGGTCGCGCGATCGATGTGGGGCTCGCGATCCTCGCGCAGGAGCTCGCGTTCTTCATCGCATCGCCCCCCGCGGGCGTGCTCGTGGATCGACTCGATCGCCGCAAGCTGATGATCGTCTGCGACCTAGCCCGCATCGGGGTCTGCGCCTCGTTCCTGCTCGTCGGCGCCGGCACGATCTGGCTCGCGTACCCGCTGCTCGCGCTGCTCTCCGTCTTCGGCGCGCCGTTCGACCCAGCCTCCACGGCAGCGACGCCGAACCTCGTGGAACCGCGCGACCTGCCGACCGCGAACGCGCTGAACGGCTCGCTGTGGGGCACGATGCTCGCCGTGGGAGCCGGGCTCGGCGGCATCGTGGCCACCGTGTTCGGACGCGACACCGCGTTCGTGATCGACGCCGTCTCGTTCGGCGTCTCGGCACTGCTGCTCGTGGGCATCCGCCGGCCGTTCTCCGAGGAACGCGAGCCGGGACACGAGCACCCGAAGATGATCGACGCCACGGTCGAGGTGCTGCATTACGCTCGCCGTGACCACGATGTGCTCGCCCTGATCGGCGTGAAGGCCGGCTTCGGCCTCGCGGCCGGCGTGCTCGCCCTGATCCCCGTGTTCGGCGTCGACGTGTTCGATCGCGGTGAGATCGGCGTCGGCGCGCTGATGGCCGCCCGGGGTGTCGGTGCGTTCGTCGGGCCGTTCCTCGGGCATCGCATCAGCGGCGAAGGGCACCGCCACCTGTTCGGGGCCATCGGCGTCGCGCTCGCCGTGTTCGGCCTCTCCTACATGGCGCTCGGCTTGGCCCCGTCCCTCTGGGTGGCAGCGCTCGTGATCTTCGCCGCCCACCTGGGCGGTGGGGCGCAGTGGGTGCTGTCGACGTTCGGCTTACAGGTGCTGGTGCCCGACCACATCCGAGGCCGTGTCTTCGCCGTCGACTTCGCGATGATCACGCTGTCGCTCGCGATCTCCTCCGTGGTCGCCGCGGTGGTCGCCGACTCCGCGGGGCCTCGCACCGCCGCCTTGCTCGTGGGTGCGATGGCCGTCGTCTGGTCGCTCGCGTGGAGCTGGCTGACCCGGTCGATCAGACGCCGGACGGCGACGGAGGGGTTCTCGCGCCCGGGCTCCGCGGAGGGCTAGCTATCCGGCCGGCTTCGGCGGTGCCGGCTGACCCGGAGGCTCAGGAACGTCGTCGGCCGGCGGTGGAGGCGTGGACGGCGCTGCGTCCGATGTCGACGGAGCGGACGCGGGCGTCTCCCCGGCCAGCGGCGCGCCCGTGCCCTTCGGCGCTCCGAAGTCCACCTGGGGCGGGCCTCCTTCCCGGATCGCGTCCTCGACCTCGAAGAACTCCTCTTCCTTGAAGCTGAACAGGTTCGCCACCACCACCGACGGGAACTGCTTCACGCGCCGGTTGTAGTCGCGAACGTTCGCGTTGTAGAAGCGTCGAGCGGTCTGCAGGCGGTCCTCGGTGTTCGTGAGCTCGCCCTGCAGCTGCAGGAAGTTCTGGTCGGCCTTCAGGTTGGGGTAGTTCTCGACCACGACCATCAATTGGCGCAGGGCCGCGACCAGCGGCCCTTCGGCGGCCGCCTGCTCTGCGGGGGAACCGGTCGCGCCAGCAGCCGCCGCGCGAGCGCGCGTGACGTTCTCGAGCACCTCCTTCTCGTGGGAGGCGTAGCCCTTCACCGTCTCGACCAGGTTCGGGATCAGGTCGTAGCGACGACGGAGCTCGGTGTCGATATTCGCCCACGAGTCCTTGATCAGGGTCTTCTGCGAGACGAATCGGTTGTACGAGACGACGGCGGCGATCGCGACGAGCACGACCACCACGAGCAGCACGACCAAGATCTCCACGGCGTTCCCCTTCGGTCTGAGGTCAGCTCAGCCTACCCCGGTGAGGTCGTGCCGCGACGTCACACCCGGCTGCTCGGAACGTCGGGCGGCGAGCCGAGCACGGCCCGTTCGTTCACCGATCCGGCCGATCCGGAGGGATCGCTGTGGACACGAGCCCTGGAGCCGGGAACAGCGACGAGAGCACCGGCGGCACGTGGTCGAGGAACGCGTCGAACCGCTGGAGTCCGCGGGAAACATCATCGATGCTCGTCTGCGGGCGGGGGCCGAACACCATCAGGCGACCGGCCACCACCTCGAACCCCACGCCGGGCGGCTCGAGGAGCAGCCACTCAACCATTCGAGCGTCCAGGAAAGCCGACGCGAACGCCCGATCGGCTGCGCGGGCCTCGAACGCACGGTTGAACCGCTCGGACTCGAGGTCAACGTCGTCCAGACCGACGGCGTCGCGCACGATCGATCCGCCGCTGGCCGGCACGACCGAGATGTCCGACCACTCGGGCCGGGCCGCGTCGATCACGCAGACGAACCGCCGGTAGTCGTCACGGCTCGGGCTCGAGTCCGGCGTGAACCAGTAGTCGGCGACCACGATCTCCCGGCCCCGCCGGGGGCCCCACGCCGTGTTCTCGAGGTCGCGCGCCGTCGCGGCACGATGGAACAGTTCGAACGTTGATGCCAGCAACCCAAAGGGATCGCCGGCCTGAGCCCGGAGGCCCGCGTCCTTGGCCTGGCCCTCGAACGACTGGCGGCGAGGCAGCACCCGGAACCGGTACCCGAGCCAGACGATGCCGCCCACCGTGATCGCGACCGCGAAGAGCTGGCGGATCAATCCGATCGCTTCCGGGTCGCCGGAGACGAACATGACGAGCGCCGTCGCCGCCCACACGATCCCGATCGCCACGGCGATGCGCATCGCGGTTGCCGGCCTCACACGCGACCCGTTTCCGCCGGCGTCGTCCCACCGGGATCGTCGCCGATCGGCTCAGGCGACCAGTGCCCCTGGAGCCACCGGTCCTCGTGACGTCCCTTGGCCGGGCGGGGCGGGTACAGGTCGGCCACGACCGGAGGCACGGTCCGACCGATCGCGCGGGCCGCCTCGAACAGCAGCAGCACCTGCGCCGGAGGCAGCTCGCCGGCTTGCAGGAGCATCCGGTCCTCGTTCACCGCGACCGCGATGCTGGGCGGAAGGCCCATCAGGGCACCCATCATGCGTTGATCGCAGAAGGCCACGGCGAAGCGCCGGTCCCCGGCGCTCACGCGGAAGCGGCGATTGAACGCTTCGAGCTCAAGGTTCACCTCGGAACCGGCGATGGCGTCGGTGAGCTGGTCGAGCCCGTCACGTGGCCGGATCTCCAGTCGGGGGCACCCGAACGGAAGGCTCACCACGGCGCATACGGAACGGCGGATCGTGCGCGGCCCGTCCCCGTTCGCCGGCACCTCCTCGATCAGCAGGTCGAAGGCGCGCACGTCGTCGCCCTCGGCGCGGTTCCACACCACGTTCTCGGCACGGGTCCACCGACCTGCGCCCAGCCACCGGAACGGCAGCCAGAGCGTGTCGGGGAACGGGTCGATCGGCGAGAACTCGAGGTCGGCTCGATGGCACAACAGCATCAGCTGCCGAGCGCGACCGCGCCGGCGGATCGCGCGCCACGTGCCGACACATGCTGCGACGAGGGCCACGAGCCAGGGCCAGAGGTCCATGCAAGACCCATCGGCCCGCGCTCGCGGGCCCTTGACGATCCGGTCGTCCGAGGTGGACTACCCCGAGCGGAACGCCAGGCCGTCACCCGTCGCGTCGATCGAGACCGCGTCGCCGTCGCGGATATCCCCCGCGAGCAGCTTCATCGCGAGCGGGTCCTGGATCTCGCGCTGGATCAGCCGCTTCAACGGCCGGGCCCCGAATGCCGGCTCGTAGCCCTTGTCCGCCAGGTAGGCCCGGGCTTCATCGGTGAGCTCGATCGTGAGACCGCGCTCCTCGAGTCGGCGCCGTAGCGACCGCAGCTGGATGTCCACGATCAACGTGATCTCGTCGCGTCCGAGCGGGTCGAACACCACGATCTCGTCGATTCGATTCACGAACTCCGGCCGGAAGTAGCCGCGCACGTCGTCGAGCACGGCTTCCTTCTGCTTGCCTCGGTCGAGTGAGGGGTCGTTGAAGATCGCGGAGCCGAGGTTCGACGTCATGATCACGATCGAGTTCCGGAAGTCGACCGTGCGACCCTGCCCGTCGGTGAGTCGCCCGTCGTCGAGCAGCTGCAGCAGGATGTTGAACACGTCGGCGTGCGCCTTCTCCATCTCGTCGAGCAGCACGACGCTGTAAGGACGGCGGCGGACCGCCTCGGTGAGCTGGCCACCCTCCTCATAGCCGACGTACCCGGGAGGCGCACCCACGAGCCGTGAGACCGAGTGTCGCTCCTGGTACTCGCTCATGTCGACGCGCACGATCGCGCGCTCGTCGTCGAACAGGTAGTCGGCGAGCGCGCGAGCGAGCTCGGTCTTGCCCACGCCCGTCGGTCCGAGGAACAGGAACGAGCCGATCGGCCGGTTCGGGTCCGCGAGCCCCGCGCGCGAACGACGGATCGCGTTCGCGACGGCTTCCACGGCCTCCACCTGGTCGACGACGCGCTCGTGTAACGCCTGCTCCAGGTGCACGAGCTTCTGCATCTCGCCTTCCATCAGCCTCGAGACGGGGATGCCGGTCCACTTCGAGACCACCTCGGCGACGTCTTCCTCGGTGACCTCCTCGTTCAGGAACTTCCGGTCGCGCTGGAGCTCGGTGAGCGCGGCGTTCTCGGCCTCGAGCTCACGATCGAGCTGAACGAGCGTGCCGTAGCGGAGCTCGGCCGCTCGCTGCAGGTCGGCGTCACGCTCCGCTCGCTCGGCGTCGGCGCGCGTCTCCTCGATGCGCGCCTTCAGCTCGCGGATGCGGTCGATCCGCTCCTTCTCCTGCTGCCAGTGCGCGGTCATCGAGTTCCGCTCTTCCTCGAGGTTCGCGAGCTCTTCCTCGAGGCGGGCGAGGCGGTCCTTCGACGCCTGGTCGGTCTCCTTGCCCAGCGCGGCCTTCTCGATCTCGAGCTGGCGGATGCGCCGCTCGACCTCGTCGATCTCGACCGGCATCGAGTCGATCTCGATCCGCAGCCGCGACGCGCTCTCGTCGATCAAGTCGATCGCCTTGTCGGGCAGGAACCGCCCGGTGACGTAGCGGTCACTCATCACGGCGGCGCCGACGAGCGCCGGGTCCTGGATGCGCACCCCGTGGTGCACCTCGTAGCGCTCCTTCAACCCCCGAAGGATGCCGATGGTGTCCTCGACGCTCGGCTCTTCCACGAGCACCGGCTGGAAGCGCCGCTCGAGCGCCGGGTCCTTCTCGATGTGCTGGCGATACTCGTCGAGCGTGGTGGCGCCGATCGCACGCAGCTCGCCGCGAGCGAGCATAGGCTTCAGCATGTTGCCGGCGTCCATCGCGCCCTCGGCCGCACCGGCGCCGACGATCGTATGCAGCTCGTCGATGAACGTGATGATCTCACCCTCGGAGTCGGCGATCTCCTTCAACACCGCCTTGAGGCGCTCCTCGAACTCGCCCCGATACTTCGCGCCGGCCACCATCGCGCCGAGGTCGAGGGCGATCAGCCGCTTGTCCTGCAGCGAGGTCGGCACGTCGCCGTCGACGATCCGTTGGGCGAGCCCCTCGACGATCGCGGTCTTGCCCACCCCAGGCTCTCCGATCAGGACCGGGTTGTTCTTCGTACGCCTCGAGAGCACCTGGATCGTGCGGCGGATCTCCTCGTCGCGACCGATCACGGGGTCGAGCTTGCCGGCGCGCGCCGCCTCGGTCAGGTCCCGCCCGTACTTCTCGAGCGACTGGAAGGTGTCCTCCGGGTTCTGGCTGGTCACGCGCTGACGCCCGCGCACCTCCGCGAGCGCCGCAAGGGCGGCGTCACGCGTGAGCCCGGCCTCGAGCAGGATGCCCGCGGCCTTCGAGCCGGGTGTGGCCAGGATCGCGAGGAGCAGATGCTCGGTGGAGATGTACTCGTCGGTGAGCGCCTCGGCCTCGGTGCCCGCCGACTCGAGCAGCTTGGCGGTGGCCGGCGAGATGCGTACCTCGACGCCCTGTGCGTAGACCTTCGGCATCGCGTCGAGCGACTCGTCGACCTTGGCCCGCAGCTGCGCCGGGTTCGCCCCGACGTGGTGCAGCAGCGGGAAGACGACCCCTTCGGCGTCGGTGAGCAACGCGAAGAGCACGTGCTCGGGCTCGATCTGTTGGTGGTTCCGCACGGTCGCCTGCTGGTGGCCTTCCTGCAAAGCGGCCTGCGACTTCATCGTCAGCTTGTTCAGGTCCATGGTGTGTTCCGTTCCTCGTAGTCGAGCCTCGTGATGCCGTACATCGCGTAGTCGTGCGGGCCGTCGGACTCGGGCATGAACGAGCGCAGCACACCCTCGAACGTGAAGCCGAGTCGCTCGGCCACGCGCCGCATCGGGGCGTTCTCGACGTCGGTCGTGAGCTGCACCCGGTGGGCGCCCTCGTCGTCGAAGAGATGCCGCGCGATCGCGATCACCGCGTCGGCCCCCAGCCCCTGTCCACGGTCGCCGTGCTCGAAGACTTCGATGCCGAGCTCGAAGACGCCCGGCGGCAGGCCGTTGATCGGCTGCCGCGCCTGCACCTCGCCGACGAGCCGCCCGTCGCTCTCGATCGCGAGGATGATCACGCCCTCGGTGAACGAGCCTGACCGCCTGACGCGTTCGCGCACCCGTTCGGCAAGCTCTCGCGGTCCCGTGCCCTTCGGGGCGAACCACTCCGCATCGGCCCAGGTCGACACGAGGATCGGTACCTCGTCGTCGTGGTAGGCGCGGAGTGTGACACGGCCGCCGGCGAGCCGCGTCACTGCCCGCCCTCCCACGGCGCCGGGAATACGCTCCGCAGGGGCACGATCTCGCTCGACCGACGGCCGGGCATCGCGATCGCTCGACGATGCGCGAGCTGCGAGCGCACCTCGTCGAGCTGGCGATGCAGCCGATCGACCTCGGCCCGGAGCTCGAGGATGCGCTTGACCCCGGCGAGGTTCACGCCCGCATCCGTGAGCTCCTGGATCGCGAGCAGCCGGTCGATGTCAGCCTGTGAGTAGCGCCGCGTGTTGCCCGATGTGCGCTGGGGGCGCAGCAGGCCCTTGCGTTCGTAGATCCGAAGGGTCTGCGGGTGCACGCCGGCGAGCTCGGCCGCCACGCTGATGATGAACACGGCGCGCTCATCGAGCTCCCGCTGTTGGCCGGCCATCGTCGCGTCCTCTCGTTCGATCGTCATGTCATGCCACCCCGAGCGACTTCCTCGGCGACTCGTTCTGCTCCTCCTGCAACTGGCGCAGCAACTCCTTCTGTTGCTTCGAGAGCTTGCCCGGCACGTCGACCTGCGTCGTCACCAACAGGTCACCGTGGCCGCCCCTGGCCCTGGGGGCGCCCTTCCCCTTGATGCGGAACGTCTTGCCGTTGGGCGTGCCCGAGGGCACCTTCAGGGTGACCGGCCCGTTCATGGTGGGCACCTGCACGTTCGCACCCAGGGCAGCCTCGGGGAACGTCACCGGCAGCGTCAGCGTGAGGTTGTCGCCCTTGCGTCCGAACAGGTCGTGCCGCGCGACGTTCACCCGCACGTACAGGTCGCCCGGCTTGCCGCCGGCCGGCCCCGGCTCGCCCCGCCCCGCCACCTTGATGCGGGCACCGTTCTTCACCCCGGCCGGGATCTTCACCTGGAACGTGCGCGTGCGGCGCACCGATCCGCTCCCCTTGCAGATCGGGCACGGCGTCTCGATGATCCGCCCCGTCGCCCGACACCGAGGGCACGGCTGCGCCATGGAGAAGAACCCCTGGTTCACCGCGATCTCGCCGGTTCCGCTGCATTCGGAGCAGGCGATCGGACTGGTGCCGGGCGCGGCGCCCGAGCCGTGACACGTCTGGCAGACCGCGGGTCCGGTGATCTTCACCGGCACCGTCGTGCCGCGCATCGCCTCGTCGAACGAGACGCGCACGTCGGTCTCGAGGTCGGCGCCGCGCTGCGGCCGTGCCTGGGCGCGGGCCCCTCCGCGACCGCCGCCGCCGAAGAGTCCGCCGAAGAGGTCGCCGATGTCCCCCACGTTCACGTACTGCGCGCCGCCCGGTCCGCCGGACCAGCCGCCCGCGCCCTGCGCCGCCGCGCCGCCCGGGCCGAAGCCGCCGAATCCGGAGGCGCCCATCTCCCGCACCTGGTCGTAGGACTTCCGCTTCTCCTCGTCGCCGATCACGTCGTAGGCGGCCGAGATCTCCTTGAAGCGGTCCTCGGCGTCGGCGTTGCCCGGGTTCGCGTCGGGGTGGAACTGCTGGGCGAGCTTGCGGTAGGCCTTCTTGATCTCGGACGCCGAGGCGTTCTTGGGCACACCGAGCACACCGTAGTAGTCCTTCTCGAACCACTCGCGGCGAACCTCGTCTGCCAATCGTCTGCCTCCGTCCTTCCGTCACCGGGATCGAGCTTCCGGCTCAGTCCTCGCGCTCCACACGCACCCCGGCGGGCCGCAGCACTCGACCCTTCAGCGTGTACCCCGGTCGCAGCACATCGGCCACGATCGGGTCGCCCTCGCCGTCGCCGGTCTGCAACAGCGCCTCGTGCAGCTCGGGGTCGAAGGGCGTGCCCTCCGCCTGCATGCGCTCCAGGCCCTCCGCCTTCAGAGCGTCGACGAGCTTCGCGTACACGAGCTCGATCCCCTTGAGGAACCGGTCGAAGTCGGGTTGGTCGCTCGCCGACATCAGCGCCAGCTCGAAATCGTCGAGCACCTCGAGCAGCCGTCGCGCCACCGGCATCGCGCCCAGCTCCGCCAGCTCCGTCTGCTCCTTCATGACTCGCTTGCGGTAGTTGTCGAATTCGGCCTGCAGCCGGCGCAGGTGATCGAGGTACTGCTGGGCCTCTCCCTGGGCGGCTTGCAGATCGCCGGCGACTTCGGCGGCTTCCGCCTCGGTCGTCTCGGTCTCTACGCCGGCTGTCTGGACCTCGGCGTCGAGGGCGGCCCCGGCCTGTGTAGCCGGGGCGCCCTCGTCGTCGGGCAGGTTCGCGAACCGCCGGCGGTCCGTGATACGGACCCGTGGCTGTTCCTCGTCCCGCTCCCGCTCGTCGGTCACTTGGCCGTGACCTCGATCGTGCGTGCCTTCGCCTCTTCGCGCTTCGGCACGAGCACGGTCAACACGCCGTTGTCGAACGACGCCTCGATTCGCTCGGGATCGGCCACGCGGGGCAGCCGCACCGACCGAGCGAACGAGCCGAAGCTGCGCTCGATCCGGTGGTACTGACCCTCGTCTTCACCGCGGGAGAACTCGCGTTGACCCCGGATCGTGAGCGTGCCATCCTCGAACGTGACCTCGACGTCCTCCGAGCGCATGCCCGGAAGGTCGACGGTCACCTCGAAACGGTCTTCGGTCTCACGGATGTCGAGCGCCGGAACCCAGGCGTTCTTCGAGAACGCCTGGCCGACCATGCGGTCGAACTCGGCTTCCGCACCCTTGAGATCGCGGAACGGATCCCATCTGGTGAGCATCACGACGCACCTCCTTCCTCGACGATCTCGCCCTCGACGACGTCGTCGTCGCCCTCGGGCTCTGACGGTTCGGCGCCGGCCTCAGCACCGTCGCCGGTCGGCTCGCCGGCGGCAGCCGACGCCTGCTGGTTCTGGACCATCTCCTGCCCGACCCGCTGGTAGACCTGCATCACCGCGTCGTTGGCGGCGGTGAGCGCGGCGGCGTCTGACGACTCGTCGTCCAGCACCTTCTTGAGCTCCGCGTTCTTCGCGACCAGCTCGTCCTTGTCGGCGGCCGGGATCGTCTCGGGGTTCTCCTCCACGAACTTCGCCACCTGGTAGTGCAGCTGGTCGGCGGTGTTGCGCGCTTCGGCGGTCTCGCGGCGCGAATGGTCCTCGGCTGCGAACTTCTCGGCGTCGCCCACCATGCGGTCGATCTCGTCCTTCGACAGACTCGTGCCGCCCGTGATCGTCATCGCCTGCTCCTTGCCGGTGGCGAGGTCCTTGGCGCTCACGTTCACGATGCCGTTCGCGTCGATGTCGAACGCCACCTCGATCTGCGGCATGCCTCGTGGCGCTGGCGGGATGCCCATCAGGTGGAAGCGCCCGAGCGACTTCACCGCAGGATTCATCACGGTCTCGGCTTCCCCCTGCAGCACGTGGATCTCGACCGTCGTCTGGTTGTCGTCGGCGGTGGTGAAGATCTCGGACTTGCGGGTCGGGATCGTGGTGTTGCGCTCGATCAGCTTCGTGAAGATGCCGCCCTTGGTCTCGACGCCCAGCGTCAGCGGGGTCACGTCGAGGAGCAGGATGTCCTTCACGTCGCCCTTCAGCACGCCCGCCTGGATCGCGGCGCCCACGGCCACGACTTCGTCGGGATTCACACCCTTGTGCGGCTCCTTGCCTCCGGTGAGCTTCTTGACCAGCTCCTGGATCATCGGCATGCGCGTGGATCCGCCGACCAGGATGATGTGATCGATCTGCTCCGCGGGCTTGCCCCAGTCGGCGATCGCCTGCTCGAACGGGGTCGAGCACCGGGCCACCAGGTCTTCGGTCATGCGCTCGAATTCGCTGCGTGTGAGCTTCTGCTCCATGTGCAGCGGACCCTCGGCCGTGGCGGTGATGAACGGCAGGTTGATCGTGGTCTCGGCCACCTGGCTGAGCTCGATCTTCGCCTTCTCGGCCGCCTCCTTCAGCCTCTGCAGGGCCATGCGGTCCTTGCCGAGGTCCACTCCGTGCGCGTTCTTGAACTCGGTGACGAGCCAGTCGATCACCCGCTGATCCCAGTCGTCGCCGCCCAACTGCGTGTCGCCGTGGGTGGCCTTCACCTCGAAGACGCCTTCACCGATCTCCATCAGCGAGACGTCGAACGTGCCGCCGCCCAGGTCGAAGACGAGCACGGTCTGCTCGGTGTCCTGCTTGTCGAGCCCGTAGGCGAGCGCCGCCGCCGTCGGCTCGTTGATGATGCGGAGCACCTCGAGTCCGGCGATCTGGCCGGCTTCCTTCGTGGCCTGACGCTGGGCGTCGTCGAAGTAGGCCGGAACGGTGACGACCGCCTGGGTGACGGTGTCGCCGAGGTAGGCCTCCGCATCGCGCTTCAGCTTCAGCAGGATCTGCGCGCTGACCTCCTGCGCGGTCCACCCCTTGCCGTCGACGTCGAGCGACCAGTCCTTGTCACCCATCTGACGCTTCACCGACCGCATGGTGCGGTCGGGATTCGTGATGGCCTGGCGTTTGGCGACCTCGCCCACCAAGATCTCGTTGTTCTTCGAGAAGCCGACGACCGACGGGGTCGTGCGGCTCCCTTCTGCGTTCGGAACGACGACGGGCTCGCCGGCTTCCAGGACGGCGACCACCGAGTTCGTCGTGCCGAGGTCGATCCCCACCGCTCGTGCCATGAAGGCATCTCCTCCTGTTCGGCCGGATCACTGGGATCCGGGCTCCCGGTACCTAAGTCTGAACCGAGGATAGAACTTGAGTATTCCATTGACAAGTTCGTTGTCAGTTGTCGAGATATCACCGTCGTCTATCGATGCGCTGCAACGGTTCATGGGCGACCGCGGGCACGGCGTACCCTCGGGATGCTCCGGACCCCGACCGGCCGGATCGCCATACGCCACTTCTCTGGAACACGACCCCCGGCCTTCCGGCCGTGGGTCGTTTCCATCCGCGACCGTCCCGGAGGTCAAGGCCCGGGGGTTCCGTGCCGAAAAGGGACTAGAACGAACGGCCCCGACCGAAAGGGACGGATCCACCAGTGAGCGTTCCCCGAGAGCGTGCGCACGCCATCGAAGGCGTGGAGACGCCCGTGCCAGCTGCCGCCTTGACGACGGTCGAATCGCTGATGCTCGAGGAGCGCACACGCTGGGCGATGACGATCCACGACGGACTGACCCAGTCCGTGACGAGCGCGATCCTGGAGCTGCAGGTGCTCCGCCACCGCATCGAGACCGACCCCGCCGGCGCGATCGGAGCCCTGCACGAGATCGAGGACTCGATCCGCCACGACCTGAGCGATATCCGCGAGGTGCTCTTCCAGCTCGACGAGGGCCGGCTGCGCAAGGACCCGTCATTCGCGACATTCGTGCACGAGCTGGTCGAGCGCTGGAAGCTGCCGGCGCGCGTCACGATCGAGGGCGACCTCGAGGCCGTGCCCGCCGCCGTGCTGGAGACGGCACACAGCGTCGTCGGGGAAGCGCTCACCAACGCCGCCAAGCACTCCGGCTCGAAGGACGTGAGCGTGAAGGTCGTCGCCGCACCGGATTCGCTTCGGATCGAGGTCATCGACCGCGGCCGCGGCATCGCAGCCGTGACCGATGACGATCCCCATTTCGGGCTCCGCCTGCTTCGTACCCGTGTACACGAGATCGACGGCTCGCTCGAGATCGAGTCGACCCCCGGACGCGGCGTTCGCGTGATCGCCGTGCTCCCCGTCGGAGGGCAAGGAGACAGCTGATGAGGATCATGGTCGTGGATGACCACGCGCTGGTGCGTCGTGGCATGAGCTACGTGGTGAAGGAAGGCTTCCCCGAGGCCGACGTCGTCGAGGCAGAGAGCTCAGCCGTCGCCCTCGAGGTGTTGCACACAGGCACGAAGGTCGACCTCGCACTCGTCGACGTGCGCATGCCGGACCTCGACGGCCTCGAGCTGCTCCGGGCGATCAAGGCCGAATGGGCCGAGTTGCCGGTGATCATGCTCTCCACTTACGAGAACGCGCCGTACGTGAAGCGTGCGCTCGCCGACGGCGCCTCCGGGTACCTGCTGAAGGACGCGACGTCCGAGGACCTGTCCCAGGCGATCAACGTCGCGATGTCGGGCAGCGGCAACGTGCTCAGCCCTCGCGTCATCCAGAACCTGTTCGACGAGCAGCAGGGCGGCGGCACGAGCGAGGGCGGGCGGCGCAACGAGTACAGCCTGACCCAGCGCGAGAACGACATCCTCGCGCAGCTGGCCGAGGGCCGTTCCAACCGCGAGATCGCACAGTCGCTGTTCCTGTCGGAAAAGACCGTGAAGGCCCACCTGGCGGCGATCTTCCGCAAGCTCGGGGTCACGAACCGCACGCAGGCCGCGATGATGGCCGTGCAGATGGGTGTCGGCCCGATCCCCGGCGCCCTCGCGATGAACGACTAGCTAGGCGCCCTGGCCGAAGTCGCGGAAGAACCGGCTGGGCGTGGGGCCACGCTGGCCCTGGTACTTGTTGCCGGCCGAGCCGTAAGGGGTCTCGGCCTCGGTCGTCAGCCGGAAGAAGCTGATCTGCCCGATCTTCATGCCCGGGTACAACGTGATCGGCAGGTTTGCGACGTTGCTCAGCTCGAGCGTGAGGTAGCCGTCCCACCCGGGGTCGACGTAACCCGCGGTCGAGTGGATCAGCAGGCCGAGGCGCCCGAGCGATGACTTGCCCTCGAGCCTGGCCACCAGGTCGTTCGGGAGGGCCACGCGTTCGAGCGTCGATCCGAGCACGAACTCTCCCGGGTGCAGGATGAAGGCCTCGTCGGGCTTCGTCTCGACCAGCTCAGTGAGGTCGGGCTGTTCCTGCTTCACGTCGATGTAGGGGTAGCGGTTGTTCGCGAACACCCGGAACTGCGAGTCGACGTGCAGGTCGATCGACGACGGCTGGATGCATCGCTCGTCGAACGGATCGATCACGATGCGCCCGGCGTCGATCTCCTCGCGGATCGTGCGATCGGACAGGATCATCGGGCGCTGATGCTACCGGGTCCCGCTGGCCTCGACCCAGCGGTCCAGAGCGGCCGCGGCGGCCCCCGAGTCGATCGTCTCGGCCGCGAGTGCGACGCCGTCGGCGAGCGTGGCGGCGCGCCCGGCGACCTCGAGCACCGCGCCGGCGTTCAGCAGCACGACGTCGCGTCTCGGGCCGCCCTCACCTGCCAGCACCGTCCGCACGATCGCCGCCGACGCATCCGCGTCGCCGCCGAGAAGGTCGTCGACCGTCACACGCTCGAACCCGAGGTCGGCCGGGTCGATGGTGGTCTCTGTCGCCAGCCCATCGCGCACCTCGAACACCGTCGAGGGCCCGGTGGTCGTGAGCTCGTCGAGCCCGTCCTCGCCCGCGGAAGAGCACGGCTCGGGTGCCGCGCCGAGCGAGCACCTCGGCCATGAGCGGAAGCATGCGTGCATCGGAGCACCCGACCGCCTGCGCGAAGGGCCGCGCCGGGTTCGTCAGCGGGCCGAGGAAGTTGAACACCGTCGGCACCCGCAGCTCGCGACGCACCGGACCGGCGTGCGCCATCGCCGGGTGGAACATCGGGGCGAACAGGAACCCGATGCCGGCCTCCGCGAGACATCGCTCGACGCCCGCCGGCATCGAGGTCGATCGTGACGCCGAGCGCCTCGAGCACGTCTGCGGAGCCGCAGTGCGAGCTCGCGGCGCGGTTCCCGTGCTTGGCGACGAGCACGCCGGCGCCTGCGACCACGATCGCGCTGACGGTCGAGATGTTGAACGTGCCGCTGCGGTCGCCGCCCGTGCCCACGACGTCGACCGCGGGAGCCGGCGCGTGCACGGGGTTCGCGAACCCCAGCATGGTGCGCGCGAGACCCTCGACCTCGTCGGCCGTCTCGCCCTTCGTATCGCAATGCCATCAGGAAGCCGCCAACCTGCCCGGGGGTGGCCTCGCCAGCCATGACCCGGCGCATCGCCTCAGCGGCCTCGTCGGCGTCGAGGTCCTCGTGCCGTACGAGCCGCGTGAGGACGTGGGGCCAGAAGTCCGGATCGATGTCGGGCTCGCGAGGCTGTTCCGTCATGGCGACCGACGCTAGCAGGTGGTGCGCCGGTGCCGGAAGCGGGTCGCCTCGCCCTGCATCGGGTCGCTACACTGGGGCTCCGCCGGCCCGTCCGGCGGGGACACGCGGGTGTGGTTCAATGGCAGAACGTGAGCTTCCCAAGCTCGAGACGGGGGTTCGATTCCCCTCACCCGCTCTCATCGGAGACGCTGCCACGCGGCGCCGTTCACAACTTCAGGCGACGAGGTAGCGCGGTGCCGTCGGGCAGAGATCCTTGAGCGGGCACTGCCGGCAGCGCGGCGTCGGCGCCTTGCATATCTCCCGACCAAGTCGGATGAAGCCCACATGCATGGGCGTGCGAAGGCCGTCGGGGATCAGCTCGTGCAGGAGGCGATCGGCGCGTTCCGCGCTCGTCTTCGGCGGGATCAGCCCAGCCGCTTCGTCACGCGGTGCACGTGCGTGTCGACCGGCATCGCGTCTCGGCCGAGCGCGAAGCTCAGCACAACCGCGGCGGTCTTCGGCCCGATGCCGGGCAGTGAGACCAGGTAGTCACGCGCGTCGGCGTCGGGTATCGTCGCGCAGCCTCGAGAGGTCGAACGCACCCTCGCGCTCGCGCACCTCCCGCAGGATCGCCTGGATGCGCGGCGCCTTCGAGTTCGCGAGTCCGCCGCTGCGGATCGCGTCGGCCACGGCCGTCGTCCGGCGACCTCGACGACCGCGTGCCAGCCGCCCGGGAATGCGCGTCGCAGGTCGGCGAACGCCCGCTCGGCGTTCAGGTCGCTCGTGTGCTGGCTGAGCACCGTGAGCACGAGCTCATCGAGGGGATCGACGGCACGGGGTGGCTCGAGCGGCCCGAACCGCTTCTCGAGCCGCGCTGCGATCGCGCGGATGCGACGCCGGTCCGGCGGCGCCCACGGCTCGAGTGCCGGTCGCCGTGCCGTGCTCACTGCTGGCCGCGGGCGCCGTTGCGGAACTGCGTGAGCGAGGGCTCGAACCCCAGCGGGATGTTGTCGGTCGGCCCGTTGCGGTGCTTGGACACGATCAGCTCGGCGAGCTTCTTCTTCTCGGGGTCGGCGTCGTCGCGGTGGATGAACATCACGATGTCGGCGTCCTGCTCGATCGCGCCCGACTCGCGCAGGTCGGAGAGCTGCGGGCGCTTGTCGGCCCGCGCCTCGGGGTTGCGGTTCAGCTGGCTGATCGCGATCACCGGGATCTCGAGCTCCTTCGCGAGCATCTTCAGCGACCGGCTGATCTCGGCGATCTCCTGCTGGCGGGAGTCAGGGCGGCGCCCTCCCATGCTCGGGGTGCCCCATCAGCTGCAGGTAGTCGACGATGATCAGGGAGAGGCCCTTCCTGCCGGTGCGCATGCGGCGCGCCTTGGCCCGGATGTCGACGATGTTGGTGTTCCCGGAGTCGACGATCGACAGCGGGGCGTCGTGGAGCACCTCGGCCGCCTGCACGACCGCCTGCCAGTCATTCGGGCCGACCCGCTTGTTGCGGATGCGGTCCCACGGCACACGCGCCTCGGCGCAGAGCAGACGCATGCCGATCTCCCACCGCGACATCTCGAGGGAGAAGATCGCGACCGTGTTGCCCGCGACGGCGATGTTGCGGGCCATGTTCACCGCGAGCGAGCTCTTGCCGATGCCCGGACGGGCCGCGAGCACGATCAGGTTGCCCGGCTGCAACCCCGACGTGAGGTTGTCGATGTCGATGAAGCCGGTCGGCAGGCCGGTGTAGGCGGACTCGCGCGTCTGGATCGACTCGAGGTCGAGCATCGCCTGGTCGACCAGGTCGCGCAGCACGGCCATCTCGTCGCGGTCCTCGCGACGCGCCACCTCGTAGATGCGTTGCTCCGCGTCGTCGGCGACCTCCTCGGCGTCGTCGGTCGAGGCGTAGGCACGGTCCATGATGTCGGCGGCGGCCGAGATCAGCCGGCGCCGCAGCGCGGCCTTGGAGACGATCTCGGCGTAGTAGGCGGCCGAGGCCGGCGTCGGGACCTCGTTGGCCAGGTCGGCCAGGTAGATGCGGCCGCCGATCTCCTCGAGCGAGCCGTCGCGCTCGAGGGCGACGGCGGCCGAGACGATGTCGACCGGCTCGCCGCGAGCGAACAGTCCACGAAGCGCGGTGTAGATGCGCCCGTGCGCCGAGCGGTAGAAGTCGTCGGGCTCGAGGATCTCGACGACGTCGGCGACGGCCTCGTTCGACAGGAGCATCGCGCCGAGCACCGAGGCCTCGGCCTCGAGGTTCTGCGGGGGCAGCCGATGCACCTTCGCCCGCGGGCAAGCGTCGAACATCGTCGGCCGTACGCGCCATCTACCCCTCCCCCTCGGGGCCCACGTCGCCGCCGGACCCGCTCCTCAACCCGGGGACGCTACGCCCGGCGGCGACGAGGCGACAGTGGACAACCCCTGTGGATTGTTCCGGTGCAGGTCGCGGAGCGAGATTCCTTGTCACTCCGCCTCTGACCTGCGCTTTCCACATGTGGACAACCATGTGGAAGAGTGTGAATCACACGTGTGACATTCGAACGCTCGAATCATGGCCGCAAACGACGGAAGGCCGGGCCCGAAGGCCCGGCCTTCCTGCGGTGCATGGAGGGTTCGTGTCAGCCCTCGGGCACGACCTCGACGGTCACGACGGGGTCGACCTGATGGAACAGGTGCACCCGAACCTCGTGAGCGCCGAGCGAGCGGATCGGCTCATCGAGGTGCACGTCGCGCTTGTCGACCGTCACACCGCCGTGCTGCGCGGCGATCGCCTCTGCGATGTGCTCGGCCGTGACGGAGCCGAAGAGCTTGCCCTCTTCGCCGGCGCGGGCCGCGACGCGGATCGGGCCGCCCGAGATGAGCTTGGAGGCGATCGCCTCGTACTCGCCCTTGCGAGCGTACTGTCGTCGCTCGTGGGCACGCCGAAGGTTCTCGGCCTGCTGGGCCGCTCCTTTGTGCGCCCGCACGGCCATCGACCGCGGGATCAGGAAGTTGCGCGCGTAGCCGTCGGCAACCTCGACCACGTCACCGGGGTCTCCGAGCTTGTCGACGGGCTTCTGGAGGACGACCTTCATCGGCTCGAGTACGGCAGCAGGGCCATCTGTCGGGCGTTCTTCACGGCCGTGGCGACGTCTCGCTGGTGCTGCACGCAGTTGCCGGTGACGCGCCGGGCGCGGATCTTGCCACGGTCGCTCACGAACTTGCGCAGCGAGACGACGTCCTTGTAATCGACGTAGTCGATACGGTCCTTGCAGAACACGCAGAACTTGCGCTTGCCCTTCTTCTGCCAGCCCTTGTCGTCCTTCTCGCGCCGGCGCTTGGGGCCTTCCCTCTTCTTCGGTGGCATTACAGCGGTGTCTCCTCCTGGTCGGTGCTGCCGCCACCCACGGGCGCCGCGACGCGCTCGCCCCAGTCGCCGCCGGACGAGCTGCTGCTCGAGCGGGACTGACGCTCGACGCGCGCGGTGGCCCATCGCAGGCTCGGGCCGACCTCGTCGGCCTCGATCTCGATGGCGGAGCGCTTGTCGCCGTCCTGGTTCTCCCAGGAGCGGTAGTTGAGTCGGCCGGCCACGACCACGCGCGTGCCGCGCGTGAGCGACTCGGCCGCGTTCTCGCCGAGGCTGCGCCAGCAGTTGACCGAGAAGTACGACGCTTCGCCGTCCTTCCAGCCACCGGCGCCGTCGGGGATGCGGCGGTTCACGGCGATCCGGAACTTGCAGACCGCGGCGCCGTTGGGCGTGTACCGCAGCTCGGGGTCGTCGGTCAGGTTGCCGACCAGGGTCACCTGGTTGTCGCTCGCCATGTCACGTCACCACCTTGTCGGTGTCGCACCCGCCGCGCGTATGGCTCACGCGGGGGCGGGGGAAGCTTCGGCTTCTGTGTCG